>NZ_JQFJ01000002.1:0-1200000 GCF_000763945.1 Sphingopyxis sp. MWB1 | reverse complement strand
AGATTCCTGGTGCTGCAAATGGTGAGGTTTTTCAGGTTGGCACTGGCGTCAACTGGTCTCTTGTGGGTAATGCAATTGGAAGTTTCCTGGGGACAAGACTCGCCTCAGAATTTGTTTCCTTTGACACAGTTGGCGGACAAATCGGCGCGGCAGTCGGGTCGACCTTGGGCGCTCTTGCTGCAACCAAATTGGCAAAGGCGGGTACCCTTCTGGGGGGACCGGTCGGCGCATTTGTCGGGGCCTTCGTCGGCTTCATCGTCGGCGGTCTGATCGGCTCGATCTTCGGCGGCACCCCGCGCTCAGGGGCGGATTCCGTCTGGGATGCGAGCCAGCAGAAGTTCGTGGCGGCCAATGTCTGGTCAAAAAAAGGTGGGTCGAAGGACGCTGCGCGTTCGGTTGCGTCTGCGGTTTCCGATACGTTCAACGCGGTTCTTTCTGCAACCGGCGGCACTCTGCTAAATCCCAGTGCGGTGCAATCCGGTAATTACGGGATGCGCAAGAAGGCTTTCGTCTACAAGCCCTTTTCAACGCGCGACAGCGATGCGATCACGCAGAAATTCTCGGGTAAAGACGCGGCGATGCGCCTCATCGGCTACGGTGTTTACACCGGCTTTACCGACCCAGATTTCCAGATCGCGGGCGGCGATACCTATGTCAAACGCGCGCTCTACCGCACCTTTGAATTGGGCGGCCTTGATCCGCTAAATTTCGACAGCAACGTGCTGCTCGGCAACATGGCATCAGCGCAGCAGTACGAAAGCTATCTCGCCAATTCCGGTGTCATAAATGCGCTGGTCGCAGCGGAGCCCAATAGCGCCTTTGCTATTGAGACCTTGATTACGCTTGCTCGCGCGGAGGAGTTGGGGCTGACGAAGCGGGCTGCGAGTGACTGGTTCGGCGGTTTCACTTTCCTCATACAAGAGGCGGGAACGACTGCAGCGGGCGTCGACTTCGGGTTTGATTATGACCCGGCCAGCGGTCAAGTTAGCCGCCTCATGGGCATAGGCCGCTATGTGCTGGGCGATACCATTGATATCGCTGGACAAACGACGATTGAGGGAGATGGCGCCAATAACAACATTGACCTGCGTGCCGGCAAGCTGACCGATCAGCGCGGCTACAGGGTCAATGGTCAACTCAACGATGACATTGCCGCTTCGGGCATGGACTTCACCGCAAAGACTGCGGTGATCAGCTTTGCATCGGGTGATCTGCGCAGGAGTGTTTCGGTAACGATCGCGAACGATGGCGTGGCCGAAGCGACGGAAAGCTTCATTGGGAAGCTATCAAATTCTACGGACCTTTCAATCGTTGGCGGCAGTGCCGAGGCGACAATCATTGATGCGGCGGCCGCCGAACCGACGCTGGTCGTTGGACGCAGCTATGCGCGGGAAGGCGATGGCTACGCGACGTTCCGCATCTCGCTGTCGAAAGCTGCAGCCGGTGTGGTCTCCGTTGCGCTCAGCCTTGCCGATCTGACAACCACAACCGGAGTCGATCTTGGAACGACGCTCCAGGTCTCGGACGATGGCGTGACCTGGAGCGATGCGACCAGCGCCACCTTCACTGCGGGGCAAACCGAGCTCTTCGTGCGCGCGGCGGTGCTTGCCGACAATACCCCCAATCCCGACTATGTCGCCGGGGGCGATGAGCCGCAGACGCTGGACATCGAAGGCAATGAGCGCTTCACGCTGACCGCTACGGTTACCGCAGGCGCTAACCTGATCGCCAACGCTGCCGATGCCGATGGCGCGGTAACTGCCAGCGGCACAGGCACGATCCTAGATGCGACGACGGGGACGCTGACTCTGGCATGGATCGATGCCGTTGTGGTCGATGAGGCAAGCGGGCAGGCGACCTTCTCGATCGCGCGCTCGAAGAGCGGCGCGAGCGGTAGTCTGACCTTCTCGACTGCCGACCGCCGGGTCCTGAATATCGACATTGCCGCAACCGTTGATGGTGGCGCCGGCGACGACACAATCTATGCATCAAACCTTGGCGACAATCTCTTCGGTGGTGCGGGCAATGACACGCTCTACGGCGGTCGCCTCGATGACTGGCTGCTGGGCGGCGATGGCGACGATGTTCTCGATGCAGGCACGGTCGACCCCTTGGCCCTTGGCGGCGACGGTAACTATCTTAACGGTGGCGCTGGCAATGATAGCATCCGCGGCCGTGAAGGATCGGACTGGCTCGAGGGCGGCGACGGCGTCGATGTGATAACTGGTGGAGCCGGCGACGATATTCTATCGGGTGGCGCAGGCGACGGGGATATCCTGAAGGGCGGGACGGGGTCCGATCAATATCTGCTTCGCCACGGCGACGGTGCCGATATTGCTGAAGAGGAGGCTACCGGCGCGCCAGTGTCGCAGGGAGCTGGCGATGCGATTTCGCAGCGCATGGCGGCCATCGAGGCTTGGAAGGCAAATCCTTTTGCTGCCGGCGCCATGCGCCCCGATTGGATCGGCGCACCTGCCGGCGTCCAGCAGGGTGTGATATCGGGCGGCGATGATGCGGTTGTCTTTGGCATCGGCATCGGCATCGGCGATATTCGCATACAGCGATCGGGAACGAGCGGTGCGCCTGGTAGCGATCTCATCATTCAGGTCATGCAGACAGACGCCAATGGCGTCGAAAGCTTCTCGGGCACCCAGCTGACGGTCCGGGATTGGTTCTCCAATCCCTTCAAGCGGATCGAGTGGCTGAAGTTCGCGGATGGCACTGAAATCCGCATTGCCGATATAACCAGCTTCATCGCCGGAGGATCGGGTAACGATGTTCTGGTCGGGACTGGGGGCAACGACTTTGTCTATGGCGGCGGAGGTAACGATCAGCTCTTCCTCCTTCAGGGCGATGACGTCGGGAACGGCGGATCCGGAAATGATATGGTCGCCGGCGACGACGGACGCGATCTCATCATCGGCGGTTTTGGCAACGATCAATTGATCGGCGGTGCGGGCAATGATGCCATATCGGGTGACGCCGGAGCAGACGATATTTATGGGGGAGCCGATAATGATATATTGTCCGGCGGTCGGGGTGACGGCGATCTCATAGTTGGCGGCGCTGGCAACGATATCTTCAAATACTCCCGTGGCGACGGGCGTGACATGGTTTTCGATGAATTCGCAGACCATTGGGATGTCGTTTGGACGCGGAGCGGCGGCTGGAATAGCGCGGCGGGTTATTTCTACAATGAGACAACGGGTGAGGTGACGGGCCCGGGCGGAGTTGTGATCCGCCAGAATATCGGCACCGCAAGCGCTCCTGACCTTCAGTGGCTCGGGCGCTACGATTATGACATTATCACCGAAACGCTGAAGCTGTTCACCCCTCCGGCGGGTGCTGCCATCACGGCGAATGCGGGCGTTGACACGATCGAATTCGCGCTTGGTATCAACCTGCAGGACGTCGTGCTGCGGCGGGTTGGCAACGACCTTGTCATGGCCATCGCGGGAGACGACCAGGATGTTGCGGACTATGGGACCATCAAGGACAGTATAACGATCAAGGACTGGTATCTTGCACCGGGCCAGATTGAGAAGCTGGCCTTTTATGCGACCGGACTCATGGATATATCGACCAGCGGTCGGAACCTGGTCGCCGGAACGGACAAGAACGACGGGACCGGAACGACGCCCCTTGCGGGGACGGCGCTTGCCGACTGGATAACTGCGGGAGCCGGGGACGACGTCGTGGCTGGCGGCGCCGGCGCCGATATTATTGCAGGTAATTCAGGGTCAGATACGTTGCGCGGCGAAGCAGGCGACGATGTGCTTTACGGTGGTACCGGCAATGACATCCTAGATGGCGGAGCGGGCAAGGATATATTGATCGGCGGAAGCGGGTTTGACGCAGCGTCCTACGCATCGGCTTTCGGAGCAGTCCGTGTGCGTCTCGGTTTCGCGTCGAACAATTCGGGTGATGCGGCGGGTGACGAATATTCATCGATCGAGAATATTATTGGCGGATCGGCGTCGGATAACCTTGGCGGTGATGAGGGCGAGAATGAAATCACCGGCGGTGCCGGTAACGATCTGCTTATGGGCGGAGCCGGCGACGACACCTATGTCTGGACGGCCGCCAGCGGTGGTGACTTCATCCGTGAAGGCGCTTTCATAGTCGAGGAAGTCGTATCCGCGGCAGGCGTTCTGGCGGTCGGCTACACGGCGACCTGGACAAATATGGGTGAACCCTCATGGGACAATGAATATTATTGGCGCCTGGAAATCCGTGGGCCGGGCAATGAACTCGTCTATGACTATGCGCAATATAGCTATCCAGCCGGGACGGCGACGCCTCCCCCAGGGGCATGGAACCCAGCGGGCTGGTTGGACGGATTTGCGAGGACCAACGGCCAGCAGGTCACGCGCGACAAATTTGATACGAGCATCAGCGGCGGCGATCAGGATATCATCGAGTTCGCCGCGGGCATCAGCCTTACCGATCTGACCTTCATCCGCGCATCAAATGGTGTGATGGACGCAAGCGGCCCTGATCTGATCATTCGCTATCAGGAATCGACGGCGACTCAGATTACGATCAAGGATCACTTCACCATCTATGGCCGCGTGGAAGCGCTGCAGTTCAACGACGGGCTTTCTGTTTCGCTCGCGAGCATCCTGTCGGCAACAAGCGAGGCAGCGCTGACCGGTACGGCGCAGGCCGATCTGATGATTGGTCAGACGGGGGTGGCCAGCGATCTTCTTTACGGCGGGGCGGGCGACGACGTGCTGAGCGGACTGGCCGGGAACGACCAGCTCTACGGCGAAGACGGCGACGACGTGCTCGAAGGCGGCGCAGGTGCCGACCGTCTTGATGGCGGCGGCAACGCCGCAGACGGGGCCGGCGATACGGTTCGTTATGTCAATTCCTCGGCGGTTACGATCAATCTCGGGATCACGACAGCGCAGTCGGGCGGTGATGCCGAAGGCGATACCTTGTTCGGTATCGAGAATGTCGTGGGTTCGCAAACAGGCGGCGATAGAATCACCGGCGATGACGCTGCCAATATCCTCGATGGACTGGACGGCGACAATGTCATCGACGGCAGAGGCGGAAATGATGTGCTGATCGCCGGCGCAGGCAATGACATTCTTCGCGGCGGCGCCGGTGAGGATAATATCTCGGCAGGCGACGGAAACGACCAGCTTTGGGGCGGCGCCGATGACGACATTCTCGTCGGCGGAGGCGGCGATGATCAGCTGCGGGGCGAGGCGGGTAATGATCAGCTGCTCGGCGGCGACGGCAATGATGCGGTTTTGGACGGCGGGGCCGGCGACGACGAAATCTATGGCGGTGCGGGCAATGACAATCTGATCGGAGGCGAGGGTAACGACCGGCTCGGGGGCGGCTCGGGGGCCGACACCTTGCTGGGCGGTGCGGGAGACGATTATTATTTCGTCCAGTCGAATGATGGGGCGGACCTCATTATCGACGCGGAAGGAACCAATATCATCGGGTTCGATACGGGTATCGTGCACCAGCAGATTTGGCTGACGCGGGCCGGGTCGGATCTCAAGATCAGCGTGATCGGCGAGAACACTGTCCTCACCGTGTCGGGTTTCTTTGCAGCCTCGTCGCCGAGCCGAATCAAATCGATTCAGACGTCGACCCATGCGATTTTCCTGGATCATCCCGACACGTTGAGCCTCATCGCGGCCATGACGGCCGCGTCTGCGACCCCGCCTGCGGCGGTGCCGCAGGCCATCGCCGATGTGCAGACGCGTTATTGGCATCAGGGCGGCAAGGCCAAGCCTATCGCACCTACGACCGCGAGAACAATTGCAGTGACCGAGGATATAGCGATTGTCCTGGACGGAAACTATGGTGTCATCGACCATGATAACGACATCAGCGCTTATCAGCTGAAGCCGGGAGCGGGGCCGTCAAAGGGCGTGATTTCGGGGTTCGATCCAGCGACGGGGGTGCTTACCTACACGCCGAATGCCGATGTCAATGGAAATGACAGCTTTGTCGTCATCGTCACTGATGCAAATGGCCATGCGGTCGAATTACCGGTCACAGTCACCATAGCGGCGGTCAATGACGCCCCCCGCAACATTTCGATAAAAGGCGGTGGATCGCTGTTCGTATCCGAAGCTGCGCCGGGCGCCGTCGTGGCGCCGGGCACGGTCATCGGCGCGTTCGAGAGCACCGATGTGGAAGGCGACACGCTGACCTATACGCTTGTGGGCGATGCGGGCGGGCGCTTTGCGATCAATGCCGCGGGTCAGCTTCTCCTTGCCGATCCGGGGGCAATCAGTTTTGAAGTGTCAACGTCGCACATGATCCGCGTACGCGTGACCGATGGACATGGCGCATGGCGTGAACAGGACTTCAGCGTTGCCGTCGGCGACGTCAATGAAGCGAATAGCCTGCCAGCAAGTCACGATTTCGCGGTGAACGAGAATGTTGCGATTGGCACGCTCGTCGGCGCGGTTGCCGCCACCGATCTTGACCAATCGGGCAATTTTGCAGCGCAGCGTTACTATTTTTGGGATGGCGCGAACGCCTCGGCGATATCGGCGGATGGCCGCTACATCATTGATGCGGTGACGGGGCAGATTCGGGTGAATGCTGCGCTGGACTTCGAAGGCGCTTCACCCTCGCAGCAATATCAGCTTGTTGCGCGCGACAATGCCGGTGAACCGGGATATCATCAGGCTGAGAGCACTGTCACAATTGCTATCGGTGACGTCAATGAGGCCCCGATCAGCCTCAACTGGTCGCCGCTCGTGGCGCATATAGTCGAGCGCGACCGGATCGGTTCGGGTGAGGCGCGCCCTGCGATCGCCATTGGCAAACTGTCCGTAACCGATCCCGATACCGCTGGCTTTCCTTATGCCACCTACAGTTTGTCGCTGAACGACACGCGCTTCGAAGTCGTCGGAAATATGCTCTGGCTCAAAGCCGATACGGTTTTTGATTTCGAAACAACACCAAGTGTCTCCGTAGAAATTGTCGCAACCGACCAAAGCGGATCGCCATTCACCATAGGGCGGACCCTGAACCTGCAGATCGCCGATCGCGACGATGTGCTGGAGGGCGGTACGGGGGGCGATATTCTGTCAGGCCAGGCGGGACGCGACCTCATTTACGGCTATGGGGGCAATGATACCATTGATGGCGGTGAAGGCCATGATGTTATCGAAGGCGGCGATGGCAATGACGTTCTGCGCGGCGGTAGCGGAGTCGACCGTATCATAGGCGGCGCGGGCGACGATTATATCGAAGGCGGCGATGGTGACGACTATGGTATTTGGTACACCGAAGTTGCGGATGGTGGCCTTTTCGGCGGCCTCGGCAATGACACCATTGTCGGAGGCGCGGGGGCCGATCTCGCTTATGGCCAGGAAGGCGATGATCTCTTCGTCATCGATGAAGATGGCGGCGACGTGTGGGACCGTTTTGATGGAGGAGAAGGCCGGGATACGATCACCTACGCCAATTTTACCGCAGGTGTATCGATCGACCTTTCCGTCAAACCCTTCTCTGCGGAACCCCAGACGGCATATCAATATGGTGACTTATTCACCAGTATAGAGGATGTGATCGGCTCGGCATTTGCTGACACGCTGACGGGCGATGAAGTCGCTAACCGCATCTATGGGATGCAGGGGAATGACATCCTGAGCGGCGGGCTCGGCGATGACACGCTCGACGGCGGCGAAGGCAATGACAGGCTCAGCGGCGGTGAAGGCGCCGATACACTGATCGGTGGAACGGGCGACGACATCATATATGGCGGTACGGGCAATGACGTCTTGCGCGGAGGGGCCGGCAATGATCAGCTTTACGCGGAATCGGGCGACGATCTGCTCGATGGCGGTGAAGGGGACGACATTCTGAACGGCGGGATCGATAACGATACCTATATCGTCAATCGAACATCAGGCGCCGATATTATCCAGAATTATGACCCGTCGGGCGACGATGTTGACGTGATCGGCTTCCAGGACGCGATGGGTGCGATCAACGATCAGGACCTCTGGTTCGAACGTGTCGGCAATGATCTCAAGATTTCGGTGATAGGCACCACGTCGAGCGTGCAGGTTGTGGACTGGTATGTGGTCGCTGACGCTGCGAGCCGGGCCAATCACAAGATTGATTTCATTGTCGCGGGAACGCGGTTCAGCCGTACGATCAATATCGAAGCACTCGCCGATTTGATGGCCACGAAACAAAAGCCGACAACGACTGGTGAACGCGATATGTTAATGGCGGACCACCATTATCGCGCAAATTGGGCGACCCATTGGGGAACCAATGCAGCACCCAGCCTGTCGGTCATCGCGACGCAATCTACCAGCGAGGACAGCGCGAGGATGATCCTCGTGACGGCGACCGACGACATCACGCCCAATGCGCAAATCCAGTTGTCGGCGCAGGTGATCTCGGGAACACATATCGTCACCAACGGTGGGATCAGCTTCGGCGCTGCCGATGCAAATGGCGTGCGCTCAATGATCGTCAATCCGCTTGCCAATGCGAGTGGTACCGCACGTATCCGCGTGACCGCGACCGACGCGGGCGGCGTTTCCTCGACCCGGGAATTTGATATCGTGGTCAGCGGCGTTGCCGATACGCCGACTATTACCCAGTTCACGAGCGCAGGCGGAACGTCGGGTTACGCCGGGGGCATTGGTCTTAGTCTGGGCTCGAGCTTTCCTGACCTGGATGGGTCGGAGACCCATGAGATCTGGATCACCGGCATTCCGGCGGGCGTGTCGCTGAGCGCCGGTAGTTATGACAGCGGCAGCGGGGCATGGAAGTTGACGCCGGCCCAGCTCTCCAATCTGAAGGTGCATGCACCTGCGGGGTGGAGCCAGGATCTCAATTTAACTGCCACTGCACGGGCCAGCGAAAATGGTCAAACCGCGGTCAGCGCGCCGGTCAATCTCAAGCTTGTTATCAATGCGGCGCCGACCGGCATTGCTGTTCGCGGGCTCGGTACAAGCGCGACACCCTGGATCAACGAATACACGCCCACGAATAATCCAACCGGCAAGACCGTCGGAACGGCCGCCGTCATGGATCCGGACTCCATCGATCGCAATTTGTTGCCGCTCAGCCTCTCTCAACTGCCTTTCCGTAGCTGGGGCGAAGAACGCATCGTTACGACCACCGGCCCGCTTGGCGGGACGGTGCAAGTCGTCGAAACGGGTCAAGACGGCAACACGGGAGACCCGCACGGCGGCGGGCTACCTTGGCTCAACGTCGGTGCGGCTGACACGAGCAATGCTTATAAATTTACCATCTACTTCAAGCCTGAGAACAATATGGGGCACAGCCTCTTTTTCGGGACATATGGCAATATCGAAAACGCCTGGGATGGCCAGTACAACGGCAACCCCTATTTCTATTACGGAAACTCTAACGCTCTGGTTCAGGATCGCTGGTACCGTGTCGAGGGCTATGTCCTGCCAACGGGAACAGCTTTAATTGGCAATGAAACCTTTGGCGGTGTTTTCGACACGATAACTGGGCAGAAAGTGGCCGATACGTTCACCTATCGCTTTGGAGCGGGCGCATCCGATACAGGCGCGCGCTTCTTCAGCTATTATAATCAGGGCAATGCGGGTTACAGCGCGCAATGGTATCAGCCGACGATCGAGAAGCTCGAATATAGCTATCAGCTTCTCGACAGCGCGGGTGGGCGGTTCGCGATCAATTCCGTGACCGGCTTGATTACGGCGACCGGCGCGAACTTCGACTATGAAGCCAGCACCTCGCATAGCGTGACCATCCGTGTCACGGACAGTTTTGGTGAATATCGCGACCAGACGGTATCAGTTAGCGTCAACAATCTGAATGACGTAAACAGCTTCCCGGGCAGATATGATTTGGCCGTGAATGAAAATGTTGCAGTCGGGACGCTGGTCGGCGCGGTCATGGCGAGCGATGCGGATTTCAGCAGTCACGCTTACGGGCAGCAGCGTTATTTCTTCTTGAATTGGGGGGCGGTGAGCGCCACGAGCAGCGACGGCCTTTTCACCATTGATGCCCAAACGGGGCAGATTCGAACCGCCAAGCCAATCAATTACGAAGCTGTACCCGCCATTGGCAGCTATTCGGTCGTTGCGCGCGATAATGCAGGTGCGGCCGGCTATAATCAGGCCCAGACAACCGTCGCGATTGCCATCGGCGATGTGAATGAACGACCAAACAACCTCGTGCTTACCAGCCAGACCCTTCATTCGGAAACAGTCGGGAACGATACGCCACATGCGGGTCAGGTGATCGCCAATTTCGCAATGTCGGATCCGGATCACACAATGCCGGGCCTTGTCATCGTGGGTGGCAATGAACATGGGTGGTTCACAACCAACGGGGCGGGACAACTCCTGTTTGCTGGCTCCAATTTCACCGCTGACTGGCTTCGTTCGACGCGTGGCAGCTATGGTCAGGATGCTGGCTTTTATTACGATACGGACGGCGATGGCTTGATGGAAATCCGTGTTGCAACATTGACGCTCAAGGCGCGGGATGCGGCGGGTCTCGAATCCAATCCCTTCATCTATCACGTTTATATCGAGAACAAGAACGAGGCTCCCAGTTCGCCTTCGCAACCTGGAAACGTGTCAATTTTGGAAAATACGATCGGAAACACTGGGCTGATATTTTCTGGCGCCGTTGACCCTGATGGCGATACCGTTTCTTATGCCTTTGCAAATGGTGGGACGGTTTCGGGACATTTTTCGATTGTTAACGGCAACCAGCTCTATGTGAATTCGGCTTTTGATTATGAAGCGCAAACCAGCACCACGGTGCCCACCGTTTATGCATGGGCAAATGGACAACGGAGCGCCCATGGGGTCAACCTGACGGCATTCATCGTGAATGCAAATGACAATGCGCCCATTTTGACAGCGCCTGGCTCCTTGACGATTCCCGAAAATTATCAGCCGGGGCTGACCTTTGGCCAGGCGAACGCGACCGATGCGGACGGTACCCAGCCTACCTTCCGGATCGTATCGGGGAATATCAACAATGCATTCGCGATTAACCCGGGCACGGGTGCGCTCAGCGTGACGTGGAATGGCGTCGATTATGAATCCGAAAACTGGCTCTCCGACGCCAATGGAAAATATGCACTTCTGACCATCGCTGCCGATGACGGTGGCTCAAATGTTCCAACCGCGACCATTCGCATCAACATCACCAATGTCCGCAAATATGTTTACAACAACAATAGTTTGGATACGACAAAATATGAGGTTCGCTTCCAGAACACTTATGTTGGAAGTGGAGAAGGTGGCGGTTGGGGCGGCTGGGGATCAGATTGGTACAATGAATCCTGGTTGGTCGAGAAAGCCACTGGCAATGTATTGCTCTATCTCGGCGAATATAATCGTTATGAGGGGCAGACGTCGCGTCCTTTCCCGCATGGCGGCTCGCCTGCGCCAGGCTACACGGCAAACCAACGCTGGAATCCCGGAAATCCTTGGCCGGCACCGCCCTATACGCTTTACGCCGACGACGAGCATATCGATACCTCTTTCTACGGTGCGCCCTTCGGCAGTCCTTATATGCCAGTGGTTTTTGACCTTGAGGGGGACGGGTTTGATCTCATCAGTCCTTTCGATAGCTCAATTGTCGTCAATATGTTCGGCGACGACCAGCGTCAGATCATGGGCTGGGCCGCCGCGACCGATGCTATTTTGGCGCTCGACCGCAATGGCGACGGATTGGTCGGCGACCTTAATGAAATCAGCTTCCTCGAAGACAGGGAGGGAGCCACCACCGATCTTGAAGGGCTCACGGCATTCGACAGCAACGGCGACATGCTTCTCGACGCAAATGATGCCGATTTTGGTCGCTTCCTGATGTGGCGCGATTATAATCAGGATGGCGTTGGGCAAGCCAATGAATTGCTTACGCTCGAAGCCGCTGGAATCTCTTCGATCTCCCTTGAACGCAATGTTCTTGCCACCCCTTTTTCGGGATCCGCTAACATCGTCAGTGCGACGGCGGTTTTCCGGCGGAGCGATGGCACGCAGGGTCAGGTCGGCGATGTCGGGTTCGGCTGGATTCCCGTGCCCGACGAAACAAATACGGCAAATCCCGAGGGGCCGCAGTACCGCTACGATCCGGACAGCGGGCAATATGTCCTTGTCGAAGAGGAGGAGGCAGCCGCGCCGGATGCTTCCGGCAACGCCCCGCCGATCGTGCTCGATTTTGATGGCGACGGGAAGAGTCTCACCGAAATCGCCGAGAATAAAGTGCGTTTCGATATGAACGGCGACGGGATTGCTGACAAGACGGGCTGGGTCGAGCAGGGCGACGCTTTCCTCGCGCTCGATCGTAACGGGAATGGCAAGATCGACGATATTCGGGAAATCTCCTTTGTCAGCGACAAGGAAGGCGCCAAGACCGATTTGGAGGGGCTGGCCGCGTTTGACAGCAATGCGGACGGCAAGCTTGATGGCGAGGATGCCCGCTTTGCTGAATTTCGTCTCTGGTTCGATAATAATGGTAATGGCATCACCGATGCGGGTGAACTGCTGAGCCTCGCGCAGGCAGGGGTAACGTCGATCTCGCTCGCGGGCACGCCGACCGGTGATGAGGTTATCACCGGCAGGAATATCGTTTATAATACCGGCAGCTTCACCCGCGCCAACGGGACAACGGGCAAGCTCCTGGACACGGGCCTTGCCTTCAAGCCGCTTTCGGCCCTGCCCGAGATAGAGTTTCAAACCAGCACCTGGTCTGGAAAATCGAAGGCCTATCGCCTCCACGCCAGCGGCGGTGTCGCACGCGTCGTTCCGCGCTATCCGAAGGGCGCACTCTCAGCCGAAGCGGGTCAGATTGCCGCGGCAGCGATGGTCTCGACGAAGAACGGGGATTATGGGCTGCTATCGACAATCCTCCTCGACCTTGACGGCGACGGGCTTGAAGCGAAGCGGGCCAGCAAGGCGAAGGCCTGGTTCGATATGAATGACGATGGCTATCGTGATGACACGGGCTGGGTATCCGGCGGCGATGGCATGCTCGTTATTGATCGCGACAAGGATGGCAGGATCACGCACGCATCGGAACTATCCTTCCTTGCGGAGAAGGAGGAAGCGAGGAACAGCTGGGAAGGCTTGGCCGCGCTTGACAGCAACAAGGATGGCAAGCTCGACAAGAGCGACGCCCGCTTTGGCGACCTCAAAGTCTGGCTCGACAGCAATGGCGATGCCATTTCACAGGAAGGCGAAATCAGGACGCTCGCCGATCTCGGCATATCCGAAATCGGCCTGCGCAATATGACGACGACGGACAGCGTCAAGCTTGGGCGCAACCTCGGCCTGTCGACCGCAACCTTCAAGCGTGAGAATGGGACGACGGCGACGATCGGCAATGTCGCGCTCGGCTTCGAGGCGACAAAGCTTCCCGCCCGCTTGCCGAATGTGCCGGCAGGGCCGCGCAAAATGCCCTCAATTGATGAACATTATGCAGCCCATGCGGCGTCCAATCTGGCGCAGGCGATGAGCCACTTCGGCGTCGATGGGGCGACGGGGGACTTGCGCGGATGGAACAGGGATGGGATGTCCGCGCAGGACTGGCTGACTACGGTCGTCGCCTAGGGACAGGATGGCATGAATAAAAAAGCGAAAGAAACAGGGCAAAGGGCAGGAGGCCGGGAAGACGCGGCGGCGGCCCCCACCGTCAGTCATCTTCTCGGCGAAATGACCTGGTTGTTGTCGCAGTCGCCGCTGCATCGCAGCTTCCAGATAGCGGATCTGGAATGGCTGGTCATGCCGGCGCTCATCCATCAGCAATTTTATCTCTTTCGGGACGGGCAACAGCCGGTAGGGCTCGCCATGTGGGCCAAATGTACCCCGGAAGCCGCTGCCAAGCTCGACAAGGGCATGATCGAGCCGGAAAATCGTCTGACGCTGGAAGAATGGAAATCGGGTGACCAAGTCTGGCTTGTCGATCTGGTGGCCCCGTTCGCAAACGCAGAAAATAAGCATCGCGAAATGATGATCGCCGACCTGATCTCCAAGCCGCTCAAGGGCGTCGAATTCCGGTTTCACCAGACCGACCCGGTGACCGGCAAGCGCGTCGTCCAAAGCGTTGCGGCGGATGCGGGTGAGAAACTGGCCGATGCGATCAAGGAAGCCGCAGCAGGCTGATGCTTCATCGGCATTATCTGCCGGTCTTTCACCCGTCAAACCAGGGGCCCGCGAGCGGCTCGGCGAGCAGGAAGCGTGCCTTGCGGACCAGCCTCTGGATGCGGGATCGGTAAGCTGCGCTTTCGAGCCGCCAGCCCGACGGGGGAAGGGCGCTGCGATACAGTCTCCGCGCCATCTCCTGCTGGGTTGCTCCGGCGAGCAGGGCGTCGGCGACGCGCAGTTCCACGATCCACTGGGCGGCGCGGCGTTCGCGGGGCTGCATCGACGATGGCAAATTTCCTTTCTGGGTAAGCACGATCAGCCGCCGCAGGGCCGCAAGCTTTGGCCGGGCGGCATTCAGTCCTGTCATCCGATGCTCGATCAGCAAGGGGCCGCCGAGCAAGGTTCCATCGTAGAGATCGAGGCGAATGGCCCAGTGCCCGTCGCTGATCAGCCAATGCTCACCGCTGCCGATGGCAACCGAGGCCAGCGAGGCGACGGTCCGGATGTCGAACTGATTTTTTGCAATGCTTCCCATGGCCAGGGGCGTTGCCGGATATCCCGTGAGCACTGCGGGGTCGGTGTCCCCGTCCCAAATGGGACGCGCAAGCGGCGCCGCGAGCGCAGGATCGACCCAGTCGAGCAGTCCCGTCGCGCGCAGCTTGCTGCGCGGCAGCTGGGCCCGCTTGAGCCACTGGCTGCGATAGACTGGGTTCCGCCGGAGCCATTCCCATGCAAAATAGCGCCGATCGCAGCAGAGCAGGTCCGAATAGGCGGCGGCGGATTGCCAGTCGGCGCCGGGCCCATTGCGGCTCACGCAATATATCCTGCGATTTCGGATGGCGGCATGCAAGCTCAGCCGTATCGGGACGCGGCCTGCGCCTCGGCGCGCGGCAGGTGAGGTCGACGTTTAAGGGAGCGGGGGCTGCGAAACCGTTAGACATCGCCGCTGCTTGCGAGCGCGGCAAGGTCGGAGCCCGGGCTCTTGTGGGAACACGGCTATTTCCTTTCGGGGCCGGGCCGGAGCGCATGTCCTGCGCCGCTACGCCGCGCGCCGGTCAGCAAAAATGCGCGCCCCTGGAGCGCAGCGCCTTTATTCCGCGCTGTCGGCAAAATAAGCCCGGAGGCGATGCGCGATGGCGGGGGCGATGTGGATGAAGCTGCGCCGTCCGTCCACCGGATCGGGGCGCCGGACCAATATCCCGGCATCGACCATCCGCTGGACGAGACGCATCGCGCTACTTTCGGGCAGGGCGGCCGCGACGCACAGGGCGGAGATGGACAGGGCTTTCTCCTCGCATTCATGCGCAAGAAGATCGAGAAGCATGTCCCATGCCGGCTCTCCGAAAAGTTCATCATGATCAAGCAGCTGACGGCGCAGAAGGCGGCGGCGGATCGTTCGCTTGATATGGCGGCAGACAGGGTCGCGCTGCTCGCAGGAGCCGCCGCTGCCGGCACTGCGCAACAGGAGAAAGTCCGATTGCGCTTCGCCGCTATTTTTTGCCAGATCCTCCAGATCGATATATCGGGCGTTGCTCCGGCTAATGATGATGTGCGCGAGCAGGGCAACATCAAGCGAGCGGCCAAGCCGGGCTATTTCCCGGGTTGCACGCACATCCGCCTCGCTTGGCTCACAATGACCGTCTGGATGGTTGTGAACGGCCATGATCGCTGCCGCATTGAGCGCCAGCGCGCGCTGAAAGATCGCACGCGGTTGAAGATATACGTGGCGAGGGCCGCCGCGCGCAATCTCCTCGACCGCCAGCAGCTTGGCATTGGCGTCGAGAAAGAAAATATGCACGCGTTCCTCGCGAAAGGCTCCTAACGCCCGGGCCAGATCGCGCAGGAACCCCGGATCGTGAGGGGCGATCGAGCGACCGGCTCGCCAGATGTAGTGTCCCGAGAGACGCTCGACCATTTGAGCGCGCGCCCTGGCGAACAAGGCCAGGATAAGCGCCGGGTGCCACTTTCGGGCGCGAGAAGGGCGCGCAATTCTCCCGGACTGAGCCCGCGCTACGCGCGCAAGGAACCGATCCAGCCGGGCTCGTTTGCGCCGGCCTGGCGCCGCTTTTGATGGCGCCAGGTGGCGATCGCGAGCAGGGGCGGGAGAAGCCAGGATGCGGCCACCTGCATCGTCAGATAGGCCGCCGGCTGCATCGACATGTCGATCGCCCGGCTGACATGTCCAAGAAGGGGCAGGCACTGCAGCACCGCTGCGAGCATCGGCCAGAAGCGATGCGCGTACAGCGCCAGCAGCATCGTGGCCGCCGCCGCGAACAGGTCGATTACCAGATGGCCGGCATCGAGGCTCGCATAGCCCACCGGAAAAGCCAGGTGCAGCAGCTGGTCGGCAGCGAGCATCGCCAGAAGGATCAGGGCCAGTGCTCGCTCGGGCCCACCGCCCTTTCGAAGAGCATAGCCTACGGCCAGAAGCATCAAAAGCAGAAAGCAGGCTATCCGCAGCATCTCCTCCAGAGATCATGCTGATGACCTTTCGTCAACCGGCCGCGCGACGCTGGGGTTCGTCGAGGGCGGCGCGGCTCGGGCATTCGTGAAGGTCAAGTCCGGCCGTCTCACGCGCCATGCTGCTGAGTTCGCCATGGACGCGCAGCATCCCGCCGCTGGCATCGACCAGCGCCATCTGCGCCTTTACGAGGCGATAAATTGTCCCCTGCTCGCGCGCTGGCTGGCCGCCTCCGAGATCGCGGCGGGCTGTTACCACAGTGGCCATCAGCGATGACAGGGCGATCAGGGCATCATCAATATGTGTCTCGGCTGCGGGAACCTGCTGGTTGAGCTTTCGTACCAAAAAAGGGATTGTCGCGTCCATGCTTCCTCCTTTGCCGGACAATTTTCCGGCGCTCTGTCGAAGCGGGAAAGCTCAGGTGGAAAGGAGCCGCGACAGCGTCTCGGCGATGCCGAGGCCGCCAAGCAAGGCGATGATTATGGTCACAAGCATTGCGGCCATAATCGCCAGTCGCGGCATCAGGCCATGACCATGGCTTCCAAGCTTCCCGAACGGCTGGCCGTCTGCCCAGAATCCACCGCCTGTCTCACCGCTTCCGAGCGCTTTGTCAGCCAGGCAGGGATCGCCGTCAGCGATGATCGATGGCATAGGCGCCAAGGGAGGTGGAAGCTGCACCGGATCATATATGATCCGGTCGTATGAATATTTGAGCCGGGCATATCGCACCGCCGTTTCGGCCCGGTCTGCCGCGCCGAGAATAGCGCGCGCAGCCGTGATCCGCTGGTCGACCGTGGGTTTGGATATATTCAGTCGCCGCGCAATCTGTTTGGAGGTCTGATGCTCGAGCAGAAGGTCGAGACAGGCGCGCTGCTTCTCGGTGAGGCGGTTCCAGCGTGCCCGGTCGCTCGATTCTGGCGGTGGCTTTCCTTCCATCGTGACAGTTTCGTGACAAAGTCCCGGGCGCACAAGCCCCGATGGCGAACGACCGAGCGGCTTCGGGCGGGACGAAGCATGACGGGCAGCGACGCTGAACAGGCGCCTGCCCGCGCAAAACAACTCTCGTTTTGAGAGCAACCGCGCGATTATAATGGCAATATATTGAAGCAGCGCTAGCCTTGCCGAGATCGTCGCGCGCTCGTTCGGGCAGTGCGAGCAAATGCCGAGCCGAAGCCTGGTTGAGAGGGTGTCCGGCTCGCCCTGAAGGGCGCATGCCGCAGCGGTTGGCTTGAGGACGCCGCACGGCTTGCCGCGATTTGCCATGCAGGCTTCAGATTCGCTTTGGGGCGGCGTCCCGGTTGCGATGGATGGCCGGGATTTGCGCGCAGCCGGCCGCGCCATGCCATTGCCCGCGCTGTGGGGAGCGCAGCGCGCGGATCGCCTGACCTATTCGGCGCGGTTCGTCGACCGGCATTCGCGAATGCGCGAACATGTGGCGCTTCGCGCGATGTTCGCCGCGCGCAAGCGGCAGTTGGTTGACCGGTTGAACCGGGATCTTCCTGTCATTGCCGACCGGTTTGTCGTCGATGATGGCGACGATCCCGACGCGGTCTATCTGATCCTTCTCGATGGCAATGACGCTCATTGGGCCTCGGGGCGCATCCGCCCGTCAATCGCTGCGCCATTGCCGCGCGCGATCGCCCCTCGCGATACGCCGGACGGAACAAAATGGGAGGGCGCCGCGGAACTTGCCCATCTCTGCCTGTCACCCGACCTTGCGCATCGGGAGCAGCGTCTGGGTTTTGCGCTTCTTTTCTCCTATCTTGCCGCCTTCGCCGCAGCCAATGGCATTCGCTATTTTATTGGTTGGGCCAAAGAATATCGGCGGCGCCGTCTCGAGGCGCTCGGATGGCGATGTTACCCGCTCGGCGATCCAGCGGCGCTGCGCTCGGATGCGAAGGTAAGGCTCGCGCTCGATATGGCTTCCGCGGCGCCGGGCCAGCCATTTGCTTCGCCTGCCATCTCATCGCTTCGCTCGTTCGAGGCGCGCCAATGAGTGCGGGGGCAACGATGACGCGTGTGTACCGCGACATCAAGGCACGCGTCATGCAGGGGAGTTTCGCCCCCGGCGAGCGGATCGATCCCGCGCGCCTCGCGCAGGATCTTTATACCAGCGCGACCCCGGTGCGCGATGCGCTGCACCGGCTTTCGGGCGAGCGGCTGATCGAGAGCGGGCATCATGAAGGTTTTCGGGCGCCGCTGCTTGGCGAGGCGGACCTGTGTGATCTTTACGGCTGGGCTGCTGCGCTCCTGACACAGGCGCTTGCTGCGCCCGTATCGCCGGGTGCGCCCCTCGCGCTTGCCGATCGCGGCGAAGAAGCCGATTATGCGGCCGCGCTTTCCCGCCTCTTCCGGTCCATCGCCAGCCAAAGCAGCAACCGCGAATTGCGCCTCGCTATCGCCAATCTTCTCGAGCGCAGCCAGGTTTTTCGGGCGGCCGAAGCGCGCGTGGACCCGCGTTGCCAGGCAGCGATCGCCGCCATGGCGCGCGACTGGCACGCGGGGCGCCGCCAGACGTTGCACAGCAAGATTCTGCGCTTTCATCGCCGACGCATGCGCTTTGCGGGGCGTGTTCTTGCCGAGATGCGGCCGCCTGATCCACTGCTCGAAGCATGAGCTCATTATATTCCGCGCATAATCTGATTATAAAATTCCTATAGCTGGTCAGGCGCCTATCCTTTTCTCCGTCGCAATTGCGCGACTTTTGGAAAGGAAGAAAAATGCAAGATTATGAAGCCATCGAGACGCAGGAGCTCGGCCAGGTGAGCAGCGATACCCAGGGCGATAATGGTCGCCCGATCGAAGGCGCCGGCCTGCTTCCCGTCACCGGCATCAGCGACTGAGACGCCGGCACCGGGTGTCGGCCCGTCGCGGGTCGGCGCCCGGCAAGGCGCGATACTCATGGGTTTTCGGCTTTCTCCCGGGCTTTCCTGCTGCCGCGCGGGCGGCGAACTGGTCTTTCTTGACCTTCCCAATGACCGCTATTTTGCGCTGGGCGCGCGCGAGCGCGCGCGCTTTGAGCGCCTTCTGGCCGGAACGGGCGAGGATCGCGACGCCGATCTGTTTGTAAAGGCAGGATTGATCAGGCGTGTAGAAGGCACTGCAGCGCTATCTCCGGTGACGGCGCGGTTTGCGCCCGGCGATATCGAGGGCCTCGAGCGCGCCCGTCCTGCGCTACGCTCCATTCTCGAGACGGGATATCATGTGACCAGGGCTCGGCGCGCCATTGCTGCCTCCCGCCTCTATGGCGCCCTTGCGGCCTTGTCGCGCCGCAAAGCGGGGATCCCCGAGGCGGACGGCGCGGCGGTGCGCGCGGCGCTTCGCTTCCTGTCCGCGCGGCCGCTGGTGCCGGTTCCGCGGCGCTGCCTGATCGACTCGGTTGCGCTGCTGCGCCTGTTGCTGGCGAAAGGGCTCGGCGCCGAGCTGATATTCGGAGTCCGCACCCAGCCCTTTGCCGCGCATTGCTGGCTCCAGACCCGGCATCATATCCTCACCTGCGCGCAGGAGGAGGCGCGCAACTTTACGCCGATACTGGTGCTGTGAGCGCACGCGGCTTCCTCGCGGCATTCGGCGTGGACGAACCGGGGCTGCTCGAAGGCGCGGCGCGGCGCCACGGCTTGCGCGCGCAGCCGCTGCCCGCTGGTTCTTTCTACCTGGGATCCGATCTGGCGGTAACCCGGGAGGGCGCGGCGATCATCATCGGCGACGCCTTTCCGCACCCGGTTGATGGCACGCAACGCTGGGGCGATTATTTGCGCTTTGTCTTTGCCGGTCGCGCCCGCTGCCAGATCGACCGCGCGCCGCTGACCGGCATGCCGCTTTACTGGGCGCGATGGCAGGGCGGCTTTCTTTGTTTCTCGCATCTCCATCTCGCCGAAGACCTCCTTCCTACCCTTGCGATTGACTGGGATTTCGTCCGCCACAGCCTCGCCTACCGCAATTATCGCTGCGAGCGGACCGGCATTGCCGGGGTGAGCGAATTGCTTCCGGGCATGCGGCTGACCATCCATGACCGCGCGGCGTCGACCCATTGTTTCTGGCTTCCCTGGCCTTATGCAAGTGTCGGCGCAGATGTGGACAAAAGCCGGGCCGCAGCGATGGTCAGGCAATGCGGCCTGATGTGCGTCGAGCGATGGGCGGCGCGGCCGGGCGAGATTCTTGTCGAACTGTCGGGGGGACTCGACAGTTCGATCATCGCGGCAGCGCTCACGGCATGCGGGCGCGCCTTTACCGGCGTGAATGCGGCCACCGCCACCCCCGATGGCGACGAGCGCTGCTTTGCGCGCGCGGTGGCGGCGGCGAGCGGGATCCGGCTGTTTGAGCGGCGGATCGGCGATGCGGACCCCGATCTGCTGGCGCCGCCCGCCCGCCGCACGTCGCGCCCCGCCGCGGCTGCCATCCTGGACGGGTTTGACGCTGCGATCGCCAGCGCGATCGCGCAGGGCCAGGAAGGTGCACAGCTCTGGAGCGGGATCGGCGGCGACAATGTCTTTGCCTTCAGCCATTCGGTGTCCCCCGCCATCGATGCGCTGCTGCTGCTCCGATGGCGCGCGCCGCTCGCGCAGCTGCTTGGCGACATCGCGGTCGTTGCCGGAACCACTTATTGGGACGCGGCAAAATATCTTGCGCGCCGCCTGATGCGCGGGGCGGCGCGGCCGGACTGGCCGCGCGACGACATATTTGCCGCGCGGTCAGCGCTTCCGACGGCGCCCTTTGCGCATCCCTGGCGAGCGGACGCCGATACATTCCCGCCAGGGAAGCGCCAGCATGTCGAGGGCGTGATGCGAATCCTCGATTTTCTGGACAAGCCCGACCGCTGGCATGACCGGAAGCTTGTCGCCCCCCTGCTTTCGCAGCCGCTGGTCGAGACCTGCCTTGCGATTCCGAGCTGGCACTGGATCGCGGGTGGCCGGGACCGCGCGGTCGCGCGGGCCGCTTTCGCACCCTATCTTCCGCAAGCGATCATCGCGCGCCGTACCAAGGGGCGTCTGGAGGCCTTGTGCGCAGCGGTTTTTGAACGCGCGCGGGAAGATCTCGCTGCCTTTCTGCTGGGTGGACGCCTTGCCAGCCAGGGGCTGCTCGACCGCAAGGCCATGGAAGGATATTTTGCCCGCGACGGCGTCGATCCCGATTTCGCCTATTTCCGGCTGCTCGAGATCGCCGATCTCGAGCGCTGGGTGCGCGCGATCGAAGCCGCGTCCCGGCCAGGCGGAGCGAGCGCTGCCCAGCGCTTATATTGAGCGGTCTTGGCCGGATCGGGGTCGACATGATCTTGCAGCCAGTAACGAAACCAGTCGAGGTTGCGCGCATAGGCCGCATGTTTTTGCCGCGGCGAAACCTTGATATGCGGCGCGAAGGGGAAGATATGAAGCTCTCCCTTGCGCGCGCTGATGAGCTTCGCAAATAATTCAGGCGATAGCCGCGCTTCCTTCTCGGGGATTTGCAGCAGCACCGGGGCGTCGATCGAGGCGACCTTTGCGGCGGGCGCAAGGCGCGCCCAGCGCGCCGGATCCTCGTCCGGCGATCCTAAACCCCAATATCGCCGGAAATTTTGCCTGAACCGCCCGCGGTCGGCGAGGCTGTTGAACCAATAATAGGTGGGCTCGATCTGGGCCGAGGCGATCGAGGCCGCGCGAAGCAGATCGCTGTGCGCTGCAACCCAGAAGGTGACCTCGCTGCCAAAGCTCAACCCGCCCATACCGATGCGGCGGCGATCAACCAGCCCGCGCCGCTCGAGGAGGTCAACCCCCGCGCGGATGGCAGCCAGACCCGCCTCATAGCGGGTCTCGGCATCGGCATCGGTGAGCGGCAGGGCATTGATGCACAGCACGGCAATTCCCGTCGCCGCCATCAGGCGCAGCGGCCATTCGTCGCCAAGCCCGCCGCGCAAATAGCCCGTGCAGCGATAATAGCTGATGAACAGCGGTTGCTTGCCGGGAGCATGGGAGTGCAGCAGCCAGCCTGTCGCCGAGCGGCTGCCGACCCGCCACGCGAGCCGCTCGGCGATCAGGCTGCCGCCAGCGCTTTGGCGGTTCGGTTCCGCGACCACCCGCAGGGCTCCGCCGCCGAGCGGCAGACGCACGAGCCGGGGCGGCTGGCTTGCTGTAGCCTCGACGCAGAAGAGCGCCGCTCCGGTCACCGCGCAAGAAGAGGCTTCCTGGCGCCCGCCGTTCAGCAGCCCCGGGCTTGATCGCAGCAGGCGGAGGCGCGTGCGCGCGGCCTCCCAAATATAGAGATGCTGGCCAAGGCCAGCATCGATTATCGTGATCAGCCAGCGGCGGCGTGCGGGATCGAGCGGCGTTGCTGCAGCGAGCCGCGACGTGGCGCATGGCGCCGGGGCTGGGCGGCAGGGTGCCGCCAGCGCCGCGCTCACGGCTTTCTCGGGTGGGACAGGCGGGGGCGCTGGCAGCAAAAGCTGTGCGTCCGAAGCCGTCGCCGGCCGCCGCGCGCCGGTCTGCGGATCGAGCCGGATCATCCGGCGCGGACGATCCCAGAGCAGCGGCGCGCTCTCGAACCAATGGCCCGTCCAGCGCTCGCTTCTGATCCCGCCCGCGCTGCTGGCTCCGCCGAGCAGACTGTCAGCGAGATTGATGGCGGCGTCCATCAGAAGGCCGCGATCGCGCGCCTCCTTCTCGGCCTGCTCGACCATCGCGGCGCGCGGCGCGAGTTCGGCGACAATCTGCCCGTCACCGGTCACGGCGAACCGCTCGATGTCGCTGTCCGCTGCGAAGAGAAGCGCGGGCGCTCCCGCGACCGGCAGCGACCATAAGGCGGTGCGCTGCCCGTCGCGCAGGCGGACGACCAGGCTGCGACTGTCGGGCATCCATTGCGCGCGCGCGGGACGGATGACCCCGGCCGAGTCCCAGCTTGCCGCACCGCCCTTGCCCAGCAGGCGCGGCGGCGCGGCCCCGTCGGCGGCGGCAATATACCAGCTGGTATCGATCCGGTCCGCGGCAATCGAAGGCCGCTCGATCCGGAAAGCGACCCAGCGCCCGTCGGGCGACGCGGTAAGTCCGGAAATATCCGCCACTTCGGTGAGCGCGCGGATCGCCGGATCGGTTTTGCTTGCCGTCGATGCCGCGGCAGAGAGCGGCAGGGCGACAAGGGGCGCGGCGCAAAGCGCCAGCGCCCTCCGGGACGCCGATCTCACCACCGGATAGTCGCCGAAAGCGACAGGAGGCGCCCGATGGCATTGGCCTTGTCGGGATCATAGCCGAATGCCGATATATTGGAGCGATTGGAGACATAGGGCGGGTCGGCGTCGAAAATATTGATTGCGGACAGGGCGAGGCGCAGATGGCGGCCCGATGCACTGCCGATGCGCTGCGCAATCTGGACATCGAACGTCGTCCAGCCTTCGACTGGCTGCGCTGGCGTCGCCAGCTGGTTGCGATAGCCGCTGACATGATTGACATGGCTGCTGATTGCAAAGCCGTCGCGTGACCATCCAAGCCGCCCGCGAAGACGCCATTTCGAGGGACTGGCGAGCATGCCGACAATATTGACCGCCGGAGCGCCTGCCGCGAGCTCGCGGTCGATACGTAATATATGGCTTCCCGCAAGACCGAGTTCGACCCTTCCGTTCGCGAGTTCGGGAGTAAATCCGACATCGAAATCGACACCGGACTGGCGAAGCCGGGCGAGATTGCGGATGCGTCCGTCGAGAATCGCGCGGATATCGCCCGGTGCCAGTCCGAGCGGGTTGGAAAAGCTCGGTTCCCCGAAATAAAAGGCAAGCCGCTCGGGGGAAGGGGGTTCCTCGACCAGGCCCCCGAATATGTCCCGGTGGACGAGGAAATTTGCAAAATCCTCGTTCGCGGTGCCGATGCGGTCGCGGTAATCGACATGATAATAGGTGAGCGCGCCGCGAAGCGCGGGCAGCGCGCGCGGCGCGAAATCGAGACCCGCCGTCCAGCTCGTCGCCCTTTCAGGCCGGATGTCGGGCGCATAGCCGAAGAGCGCGAGTATATTGGCCCGCCCGCCTGGCGCCGCGGGATCGGCGACCTGGGTCGCAAGATAGAGCGAGACCGCCGGGCCGATCAGCTCCTCGAAACTCGGCGCGCGGAAGGAGCGGCCATAGGAGGCGCGCAGGGCGACGCCCTCCAGCGCTTCCCAGCGAAGACCAATCTTGGGATTGGTCGTTCGCCCGACATCGCTATAATCTTCGATCCGCGCTGCAAGCGAGAGATCGAGCCGCTGGATAGCGGGCACGGCCATGTCGCGGCCAATGAGCGGGATGTTGAGTTCGGCATAGGCCGAGCGGACATGCCGCGGCCCGGGAAGCTCGGGGTTGAAATTCTCGATCGGCGTGAGCGCGCTGACGTCCGAAAGCGAATGGGCGCGATAATGTTCGCGGCGATATTCGGCGCCGGCTGCAAGCCGGACCTCTCCCGCCGGCAGCGCTAGCAGCGGCCCGTCGGCGCGCAGCGAGGCCGAATGGCTGTCGAACCGCGTTGTCGCAATGCGGCTGCCGCGGATGAAGGCGATCGTCGCCGGATTATTCGCGCTTCCGTCGCCGAAGAGGTTGAGCGCGGTCGCAGGGTCGCGATCGGCAAGCGCCTCGGCAATGCGCGCGCGGTTGGGAACATTCAGGTCGATCCGGCGCTCGGTCTGTCGGCCATAGGCGCCGCCGATGGCGAGGCGCCAGCGTCCGATCTCGCGTTCGAGCGTTGCCGTGGCGGTCGCACCTCTCACGCGCCCGCGGTCGATCTCGGGGCCGAGTTCCTTTGCGAAATTATAGCGCACCGAAACCGGACCCCCGGTGCCTGCGGCGTCGACATAAAAGGGGTTGGTCACGGGAACCGTGAGCGGACGCGAGGATTCGGCAAGCGCGATCTTTTCAAAGTGGCGCTGCGCTGCAAGCAGGCTGGCCCGAAAGGCAAAGCCCCCGCCGAACCGGATCTCGCCTGCTGTATAGAGGCTATGCGTCCGCTGATGCGGGAGAATATCGGTCGCGGCGCGCGCATCATGATAATTGACCCGGTCAGGAAGAAGGTCGGAGGCGGAAAGCTGGCGTCCATCCTGGCCGGCGGGGATCGCATAGGGCCTTCCATCGACATAAAGCGTGCCGGGCACGCCATAGGTCGAGCGCGAATCCGTGCCGCCGAAACGGCGAAGATCTTCGGTCATATAGGCGCGCTTCGCTGCTGCGAGCCGCCCGCGATCCTCATATTGATAGGCGAAGACCAGATGCCCCTGCGCCCATTGATGGCCGAGAATCTGGCTGGCCATCCGGTTCGTCATATCGCCATCGGCGCTTCCTGCGGTCAGCATGGTTTCGGCGCCGCGGAAAGCGTTGCGCAAGCGCAGGTTGACAACGCCGGCGACCGCGTCGGCGCCATAGATGGCCGATGCGCCGTCGGTAAGCACTTCGATGCGCTCCACCGCGCTCAGCGGAACCATCGACAGATCGGCAAAGACGCCCCCGAGGCCGCCGAGCGCGGGGCGCGTGCCATCAATGAGGACGAGCGTCGAGGAGGCGCCGAGCCCTTTCAGGTTGATGCTCGAACCATAGCCGCCATTTGCGCCTGCGCCATTGCGCGTGCCTGCGCCAAGCGTTGCCTCATTGGGGCCGGCATTGAAATTCTGGGGCAGCGTCTGGACGATTTGCTGCACCGACGTGAGACCGCTCTGCTCGATCGCGGCCCGGTCGATCGTCGTGACGGGCGAGCCGACCGGTCCGGTTCCGCGAATCCGCGTCCCCGTGATGATGATGGCCTCCTTTGCTTGTGCGTTCGCTTCCGAGGGGCGGGGACGCGGCAGCTTTTGGGCGCGAAGTATAAAGGCGCCGTCGACGCGCTCGGCGATGAGTCCGGTGCCGGCGATCAGCCGGTCCAGCGCCGCATCGGCAGACATACGCCCCTGCACGCCGGCGCTGTTGCGGCCTTCCAGAAGCTGCGCTGCGGCAATGACCTCGCGGCCCGAGGCCCGCGCATAGGCGCGCAGCGCATCGGCCAGTTCCTGTTCGGCAATGTCATAGTCTGTCTCGCCCGTCTGCGCGGCCGCGTCCGGCATGGCGATCGCGAGGCACCCTGTCGTCGTCAGCAAGGCCGCCATCCATAATCTTTTCATCAATACCTCCCTTGCAGCCGCATTGGTGGGCTGTCAGAGTGGCTTGATGACGCGCGGGCGTCTGACCCCCCGTTTTTTTAATGTTGCCGGAGAATGGGGCCTTGGGGCCCCGCCTCGATCGCGAGGTCGAGCGCGGCGGCAAGCTTGCGGGCGAGCGCTTCGCCATCGTCTATGGAAAATCGTCCGCTGACCTTGAGACGGGCGAGCGCGGGCTCGGCAAGACCTATCTGGCGGCTATTATGCCGGTTGGCGCGCTTGATGATCGCGCCGAGCTCGAGGCGCTGGGCGTCGAGTTCAACGCGCGGCGCAGCGCGGTTGGTGGCGATGCGTCGCGGGCCCCCGGCGCCGACTTCGGCGCTTTCCCCTGGCGCAAGGCGCAGGGCACGATGCGCGCCCGATCGGCTTGCTACCTCGACCGCGCCTTCGATCAAGCGAATGCGCGGGGCGGCGCGATGCAGATCGATTTCGAAAATCGTACCCAGCGCGGTCGTGATCGAGGAGCCGGCGATCACGCGAAAGGGACGGGCGCGATCATGCGCGACGGTAAAGCGCGCGCGCCCTTGCGTCATCGTCACGATACGCGCCTGGGCGGTGAATTGCGCCGTCAGGACGGCCTGGTCGCCGAGGGCGACCCTTGTGCCATCCTCAAGGCGTTGCTCGCGGGCTATCGCCGCGGGGGACTGGCGGCCATCCGGAGACGCAGGTGCCAGCAGGGTCCAGGCGAGCCCGGCCGAAAGCGCCAGCGCCACCACCGCTGCTGCGGCCCATTGGCGCCGGTTTTTTCGGCGGGCGGCATCATGGCCTTGCGCGAGATGCGCGATGCGTTCGGCAGAGAGGCGCGGCGACAGGTCGAACGCCCGCTTGAGCTCGGCATAGGCAGCGGCGTGGGCGGGATCGCTATGCCAGGCTTCAAAGGCCTTGCGGTGGCGCGGCGCATCAGGGCCCTCCATCAGCGCGAGCCAGTCTTCGGCGCTGCGCGGGCCGATCATTGCCCGTCCTGCCGCGACCGCCGGATCGCTCCCAGCGCCTTGGCCATCTGTTTTTCCACGCCCTTCACACTCATCCCCTGTGCCGCTGCAATCTCGGCATAGCTCAGCCCTTCGAGTCGGTGCATCAGGAATATGGTGCGCGTCTTGGGTTTCAGCCGCGCAATCACCGCCTCGAGCTGGCGGATGGTTTCGCGGGCTTCCAGCATGCTGTGCGGGTCGGGCCCGGCATGGAGATTATCGTCAAAGGGCATCTGGCTCACGGGCAGCTGGCGCGTTCCGGCGCGCGCGCATTCTGCTACAAGATTGCGCGCGGTGCGCGTGAGATAGGCCGCTGGCCGGTCGACCGGTTCCGAGGTCGAGGCGCGGTACTGCGCGAAACGGCGAAAACATTCCTGAACGAAATCGCCGACATCCTGGGCCATTACCCGGCGGCGGAAATAGCGGGCAAGGATGGGACCATGCGCAGCATAGCTCGCATCCGATGTCGATCCTCGCTGGCATCCTCTCCAATCCTCGGGCGGGAGCGGTTCACTCGCTGCGAGGGTGCGCGCGCCGTGATTAGGAGCATCATCAAATTCCATCGGCCTGTCTGCCTCCCGCGCATCGGGGGAAAATAGCGCGGGGCGGAAAGCCGGGTGTTAAGAATAAGCTTGAGGCTTACGCCGCAGCCTTTGGCCCGAAGGCTTGGACATGCGCAGCGGCCACCCGGCAGGATGGCAATCTTGTCTCACTCTCAAGCGGGCTTCTTACGACCCGGCACCTGGCGCCTGTGCTGCCGATGCGCGGACAGCATAGCCTGCCGTAAGGGAAGGGCAAGCCAGTTGCGATTCTGTGCACCCGGTGATCCATTCTATGCTGCTGCCCTGCTTTGCAAATACGCGATGGCGGAGGTGGGAGACCGGTCGATCCCATGAGATTGCAATATTGCTTCATTGAAACGTGATGTTATAACGTTTTGAGAATCAAGGTCGATAACGGCGCCCGTCTGGCGGCTGCTGTTCCCACGGCCTTTCAATAAATGTGATCAACCGAAGAGACTCATGAAACCGATCAAATATCTGGCCTGCGCGGCATTCACCTTTTCGTCCGTCGCACGTGCAGAAGAGCAGGGCATAGCGCCGGGGCGCGACGCCGAAAGGGACCTCTCAAAAGCCACGATTGTGGTCACCGCCTCCCAGAGCAATTCGGACGTCCGGACAGCTCCGGCCAGCGTCTCGATCGTGTCGGGCGGTGATCTGCGCCGGCGTCCCGCGCAGGACCTCGCCGAGGCGCTGGAGAATGAACCGGGTGTGTTAATCAACTCGGTGGGCATGTCGCGCCGGGGCATTTCGATCCGCGGCATGTCGGACGAGCATGTCCTCACTCTCGTGGATGGCAAGCGCATCAACGATGCCAGTGCCAACATGGCGCATGTCGATTTCAATCTCGGCTGGGTGCCGAGTATCGCGATCGACCGGGTGGAGGTGGTACGCGGACCGCTTTCGGCCCTTTATGGCTCGGAGGCGCTGGCCGGGGTCATCAATGTTCTCACCCGCCGCCCGGAAGAGAAGCTGGAGGCCAGCGGTCTGGCTTTGCAGAGCTTTCGTGACGGTTCGGGCGGCAATAGCAGCCAGGTCGCCGCGCTGGTCGGCGGGCCGCTCAACGAACAACTCGGCCTTGTTGCATGGGGCGAAAATCGTCGCCGGGATCGCACGCAAAGCGAAGAAGACCCACTGCAAAGTGAACTTGAAGCCCGCAAAGCCTTAAGCGGCAGCGTGATCGGTTGGTGGAAACCAGCCGAGGGCCAGCGCATCGAGCTCGGTTTCATGGCCAGCGACGATGATCGCGCCCGCGCTACCGTCACCTCCGGTTCGAACCCGGTCTATTATGAATATCAGGACCATGTCACCCGGTCGCGGGCCTTGGCCAGCTATGCCGGAAACTGGAGCTGGGGCGATGTTCATCTGAGCGCCTATCGCTCGGTGCTTGAACGGGTGAATGAGCGCGATCAGGGGCAGCAGCCGACCGCTCCCACCAAGGCAACCGACGTCGTCGTCGACGGCAGGCTCACCTTCGTGCCTTTCGCCAGCAATCGCCTGACCCTCGGCGCGGAGCACCGCAACGAACGACTTCGCGATGCCACGATCAACGCCGAAGGCGAAGATAGCGTCAACCACAATGCCGTTTTTGTGCAGAGCGAGTGGGAATTAATGCCCGGCGCGATGCTCACCCTTGGCAGCCGCTTCGACCATCATCCGGCCTATGGCTGGGAAACCAGCCCACGTGCTTATCTGGTGGTTGAACCGGTTGACGGTCTGGTCATCCGCGGCGGTGTGGGGGAAGCATTCAAGGCGGCAACGCTCAAGCAGCTCTCGCCGGGCTATATCACCGTCGCTGCGGGAGGACGGTTCATCATCACCGGCAATCCCGATCTCAAGCCGGAAACGAGCAGGAGTTACGAGGCGGGCGTCGCCTATCATGGCACGGGGTGGCAGCTAGGCGCCACGCTGTTCCAAAATGATCTTTCCAATCTCGTGCAGACCGAATGCGTCGAGTTTTGCGGCATTCGCGGGCGGGAGCGGCGTACCTATCTAAATGTCGACAAGGCGCGCATACGCGGTATCGAACTTGGCGGCGAGGTTTCGCCGGTCGAGGCGCTGACCCTGTCCGCAAGCTATAGCTATCTCGATCCGCGCGACTTGACCGCCGATCAGCAATTGGCCGAGCGCCCCAACCACAGCGCAAAGCTGCAAATGGCGTGGCAGATGACCGATGCAACACAGTTCAACCTTCGCGGACGTTATATCGGCAAGCAGACCGTCTATGCCAATGCTTTGCCCCAGCGTCTCGACGGTTATGATCTCTGGTCGTTCGATATAAGTCACGAGCTCGGCGACAGGCTCACGCTCAAGGCGGGCGTCGATAATATTTTCAAGAAGCGTCTGGTGGAGGAATCGACACTATACAGCGTTGCCGAACCCGGTCGTATGGTCTTTGCGGGGCTTGGCGTGTCTTTCTGAGTGATGCTGCGTCTGCTTCTGCTTTTCGGGCTGCTGCTGTGCCCCTCATGGCTCGCGGCACAGCAAGGCCCGGATCAGCCATTGGTGCGTGTTGTGACCACGCCCTTTGTACTGCCGGCAAAGTTCCAGCCAATGCAGGCCTGGGCGCGCGATGCCGGATATCGGCTCGAATGGGTCCAGGTCGGTGAGGGGGATGAGGGACCGGCTGATCTGGCGGAAGGGGCGGATTTTCTCATCCTCGACGGGCCGCGCCCGTCGGACATGGCGGCCGCGCAGCAGGCGGTGGGGGCGCTCGATTCCCTATCGGCTCCCTGGCTCAGCATTGGTGGCGGGCCGCCGCGCTTTGGCCACTTGCCTCCCGCCGTCGCGCGGCGCCTGATCGCTTATTATGCCGGGGGCGGGGCCGATAATCTGAAGGCATTTGTCGCGGCCTTGCCCCGCGCCTTGGCGGGAGAGAGTCTGGACCATCTGCCGCCGCCACAATCCATGCCCGAAACCGGCTATTATCATCCGCTGGCCCCGCAGCTGTTCACCGCACCCGAAGAGATTGCGCGCTGGCAAGCAGAAATGGGGTGGCACGCCCGACCGGTGGTCGCCTTTGCCATTTCCAGCGGGGCGATCCGCGACATGCAGACCGAAGTGGTCGAAGCATTGGCAGAAAGTGCCGCTGCGCACGGGCTGATGCCGATATTCTTCTGGCATGATGATCGCGATCCCGAGGGCATAACGCGCATGATCCGCCCGCTTGCTGCCCATGCGCTCGTCAACCTCACGCATATGCAGAATGGCGATGCGCGCAAGGCGGAGTTTGAGGCGCTCGATATTCCCGTTCTCCAAGGCCTCAACGACCGATCGAATAGACCGGCGCAATGGCGTGAAAGCGTTTCGGGGGTGGGCGGCACGTCCACGGCGGTCATGCTGACGGGTCCCGAAGCCTGGGGCGTTAGCGACCCCATTGTTCTCAGCGCGGTCGAAGATGGCGCGCCGGTTCCTCTTGCTGAACAGGTTGAACTGCTAAGCGCCAAGCTTGCGCGGCTGGTGGCGCTGCGGAAAACGCCTGCAGCTTCTAAACGGCTTGCGCTGTTCTTCTGGAATTATCCGCATGGCGAGAAAAATCTCGCCGCATCCAATCTCAATCTGCCGCTCAGCCTCGAAAAGCTTACGCAGGATCTGGCAGCTGCGGGCTATGATGTGGCGCCGGAGGAAAGCGACACGCTGATCACATCGGGGCAGGCCATGCTGGGCGGGCTTTATCGCCCCGAAACGCTGCAAGACCTGCTCGACCGCGACCTTGCCGCGCGCCTGCCGCTTGCGACCTACAAGGCTTGGATCGACACGCTCCCAGCCGCGCGCCGCGAGGAGCTGCTCGCCGCGCTGGGGCCGCCCGAGAACAGCCCGGCGCTGATCGGAGAAGATTTTATCATTCCCCGGCTTGCCCTGGGCAAGCTTGCTATCCTGCCGCAGCCGCCGCGTGGCCGGGACCCGCGCGGAGCCTATCATGACAAGGTCACACCGCCTGACCACCGCTATCTGGCGACCTATCTCTGGGCGCGCGAAGGGCAACGTGCCGATGCGATTATTCACATGGGCACGCATGGCACTCAGGAATGGACCCCCGGCAAGGATCGCGGGCTGTGGGCCGGGGATTATCCCTTCCTCCTCGTGGGGGACGTGCCCGTTTTCTATCCCTATATTCAGGATAATGTCGCCGAGGCGATTCAGGCGCGGCGACGCGGACGAGCGGTGACGATCAGCCATCAGACACCGGCTTTCGCCCCGTCGGGCCTTTATGACGAACTGCGCGATATTCACGCGCTCATCCATCAATATGCTCAGCTGGAGGCGGGGACGGTGCGCGATCGCGTGGCCGAGGCCATTGTCAGACAGGCCGACAGCGCGCGGCTCGACGCCGACATGGGTTGGGACGAGGCGGCGATCACGCGCGACTTTCCCGGCTATTATCAGGCGCTCCACGATCATCTGCACCAGTTGGCGCGCATGTCGATCCCGCTCGGTCTCCATGTCTTTGGTGCGCCTGCCTCGCCCGACCGCCGCCTGACCACGGTGATGCAGCAGCTGGGACCGGATTATCTGAACGTTCTGGGCCTCGATCCGCAGGAGGCATTTGCGGAGGGCGTCGACGAGATCAGACAGAGCGAAGCCTATCGAACCCTCGCCTATTATCTGCGCGAGGGTGGGGACATCGCCGCAATCGCCGACCCGGCGCTGCGCGAACAAATTGAACTCGCCGCCAGCTATGAGCGCAATCTCGCCGATCCGGGCGAGAGTGAGGCGCTTCTCGTGGGGTTGGCCGGCGGCTTTGTCCATGCTGGTGCAGGCGGTGACCCGATCCGCAATCCGCAGGTGCGCAGCGGGCGCAACCTCTATGCCTTCGAGGCCGAAAAGGTGCCCGCGCGCGCCGCTTATGAAGAGGGTGGCCGGGCGCTCGACCAGATGATCGAGGCCCATGTGGCGAAACATGGGACGATGCCGCGCAAGATCGCCTTTTCGGTGTTCGCAGGCGAAACCATTCGCACATTGGGGATCGGGGAAGGGCAGATGCTTCACGCGCTCGGACTGCGCCCGGTGTGGGATCGCGGGGGCAGGGTAGAGCGACTCGACATTGTGCCGCTGGAGGAGCTTGGCCGTCCGCGCATTGATGTCGTGATGCAGCCAAGCAGCGTCTATCGCGACCAGTTTGATCGCTTTCTGCGTCTGCTCGCCGACGGGATCGACCGCCTCGCCAATCTTGAAGAGGAGAGCGGCCCCGCCGCTGGCGCGCGCGAAATTGAGCAAGCCTTGATTGCGCGCGGGGTGGAGCCGGAGCGTGCGCGCGATCTTTCTCGCCTGCGCATCTTCACCAACGCCCCGGGCGACTATGTAACGGGCCTTCCCGACGCCCTTACGCCCGGCGATGATGGCAGACCCGCAGGCTGGGAAGACGACGGCGCTCTTGCCGACCCTTTCCTCCAGCGGATGCAATATGCCTATGGCGCGCGCGACTGGGGGGTGAAGCTCGAAGGCACCAATCTCTTCGCCGAGCAGTTACGCGATGTGGACGCTGCCGTCATGAGCCGCTCATCCAATCTGCATGGCCTTTTGTCGACCGATCATCCTTTTGAGCATCTGGGCGGGTTGTCGCTGGCCGTCCGGCATCTCACGGTCCGGTCGCCTGCCCTTTATGTCACCGACATGCGCGGGGGCGAGGTGCGCATGACCACGGCTGCCTCCTTCCTCTCCGACGAATTGCGCGTGCGCTATCTCAATCCGCAGTGGATCGGGGAGATGCAGAAAGAAGGCTATGCCGGGGCCAATGCGATTCTTGGTATCGTGAACAACCTCTGGGGCTGGCAAGTCGTCGATCCGGGCAGTGTGCGCGCCGACCAGTGGCAGGCCATGCACGACACCTATGTGCGTGATGCGCGGCGGATGGGCCTCAATCGCTTTTTTGAGCGGGTTCATCCCGATGCCCAGATGCAGATGATCGCGCGTATGCAGGAGGCCATCGCACGCGGATATTGGCAAGCTGACGAAGCGACGCGCCAATCGCTGGCCGGGCGCCTGCGTGAGCTGCAAGACAGGGGCGCCGCTCTCGATGACCCCATCAGCGACACTGCCGGGCCCCGCGGAGTCGGCCTGAACGGCGTAATGGCGGCTCGGGCTGCCGCGCCGAGCCCCCCTGCTTTCGCCGCACAGAGGGCGGCATTGCCTGCTCCGGCTCCGACCGGTCGCATCCTTGAACGGGTGGTGATTCCGGACCCGCCGCAGCAAGCTGGCCTGCGCAATCAGCTCTCCGCGACGTTGGTGCTGGCGCTGCTGTTCCTTTTCGGCGTGCTGCTTGAGGCACGCAGCCGCCGCTCCTCCAGACCATGGGAAACGACCAATGCTCGCGCTTGAAGCTACCCTCTATGATGCGTCCCGCCTGTTCCTCGTGCCCGTGATCCTGCTGATCCTGGCCTCGCTTGCTTATGCACTGATCAGTCTTGGTCGCTTTGCTCTCGAGGCCGCCGCCAGGGCGTCGGGGCGTGCCAGCCAGCCGCTTACGGCGCATAGCAAGCGTAGCGGATGCACGAGCGAGGACCTCGAACTCGTCGTGATGCGGCGGCTGGAATGGCTACGGATCGTGTCGCGCAGTGCGCCCATGCTGGGCCTGGTGGCGACGATGATCCCGATGGGGCCGGCTCTGCTGGCGCTGGGCAGCAATGACGCGGGCGAGGTTGGCCGAAACCTTGTCGTGGCTTTTTCCTCCGTCATCATCGCGTTGATCGCGGCCTCGATTTCCTTTTTCGTCTATACGATCCGCCGCCGCTGGCTGCTGGAAGAATTGCGCGCGATTGAAAGCGCGCAGGGGGCCGAGTGATGCGCTTTCTCGAAGATGACGAGGCCGATGACCCCATTTTGTCGGTGGTCAATCTGGTCGACCTGTTCCTCGTGATTACCGCTGTGCTGATGGTGCTGATCGTGCGCAACCCGCTCAACCCCTTTCAGTCGGACAAGGTCATGGTGGTCGAAAACCCCGGCGAAGAGGATATGACCATCACGATCAAAAATGGCGAGAAGCTGGAACGCTACACCTCCACAGACCAGCTCGGCGAGGGCGGCGGTGTGAAGGCCGGGACGACTTACCGACTGCCCGACGGTAATCTCGTCTATGTTCCGGAATAGCCTTGATCGAGGCGGTGCGCAGGGAAGTTGAACAGGCGAACATTCTGTAGCGAGCGCATCGCGCGGAGCCACTCGCTTTGCAGCTAGTCCTGCGCCCGAGGGGAAAAGCTCATAGGCCCCTTCCCATGGGCAGACCAGCTTGTCGTGCCCGCAACCACCTGCCCTTGGCCTGCCAGAAATTCCCCGTCATGGATCTTTGCACCGGCAGACCGCCACGCGACGCCTGAGCGGATATCCCCAAATGGAGCGCGGCTCGAAGGAGCGCACACTGGCGGCGGCAGGCCGCCGCCAGAGGTCGCGCCATTATCCTGAGGCCGCGCGGGCGCTCTTGGCGCGCTTTCTTGCCGCGACGGCGGCACCTGCTCCCGGTCGGCCCAGCGCGTGCGGGGGATCGATTATTTCATCATGGAGCGCCGGCCGGGAGCACGCGCACGCCGCCGCGTCTGCGGCTTGCCAAGGGCGCCATCCTCTGCCCTTCGGGGCTGATCAACGCCGAGGGAGGGGCAGGCGGGCGGCAACAGCAAAGGGCGGGGCCGCCGGACGGGCGCGACCATGCCAAGGGTTCGCGAAGGGCATTGCGGAGGACGCCGCGCGCGGCGCGGCGGCGCTTTGGTGGGCCGGCACCTCGGACATCGGTGCGGGCGGCGCACGGCCATGGAACCGCCCGGCCGGTCCGCAAGCCGGGCTTCGGCCCGGCTCCTCCACTGGCGTTGCGGCCCTGCGGGTGCGGACCGGCCTCGCACGGCGGTTCCCTTGTCCGCGAATCTCGCCGCCCGCCCCGCTGTCCGGGGCCGGCCGCGGCGGATTTGATTCGTGAGGAGATGCACCGATGGCTATCAGCTCCAATCCTTCGACCGAGACCAACCCGCTGGAACGCGCGCGGCTTGGCGCGCGCGCGGACGGGCGCGGCGCGCGTCGTTGCCGCACTCGCGGCGCGACCGGCAAGCCAGCCCGGCGCGGCGGTGATGCGGAGCATTCCGCCGCGCCGCGCGCGGCGCTCTACGACGAGGTCACCGCGCGCATCGTCGCCGAGCTCGAAGTGGGGCGCGTCCCGTGGGTGCAGCCGTGGGACACCGCAGCCTTCGCGCCGGGCCTGCCGCGCAACGCCGACACGCGCCGCGCCTATTCGGGGATCAATATTCTCATGCTCTGGGCCGAGGCCGCGCGGCGCGGCTTTCCGGCGCAGGGCTGGCTGACCTTCCGGCAGGCCATGGGCGCGGGCGGCACGGTCCGCAAGGGCGAGAAGGGCACGACGATCTTCTACGCCGCGCGCTTCACACCCAAGGGCGAAGCGGGGATGGACGAACGGAACGGTTCCCCCGACGCGGACGGTGAAGACCGTTCGGTCCCCTTCCTCAAGCGCTTCACCGTCTTCAATGTCGCGCAGTGCGAAGGGCTGCCCGATCGCTGCACGCAGCCCGACATCGCCATGCCGCCGCGCGTGACGGTCCCGCGCGCCGAGGCGCTGATCGTCGCGACCGGCGCCGATGTCCGCATCGGCGGGAACGAGGCCTATTACAGCCCCGCCGCCGACTATGTCGCGCTGCCTCCGCAACAGGCCTTCCGCCACCAGATCGACTATTATCGCACCGCGCTGCACGAACTCGGCCACTGGACCGGCCACCCCTCGCGATTGGGCCGCGACCAGACGGGCGGCTTTGCGAGCGAGGCCTATGCGCGCGAGGAACTTTGCGCCGAACTGGCGAGCGCCTTTCTTTGCGCGGCGCTCGCTATCGAGCCGACCGTGCGTCATGCCGATTATATCGGTGGCTGGCTCGACATCATGCACCGCGATGCCCGCGCCATCTTCAAGGCCGCGAGCCACGCGAGCAAGGCCGCCGATTATCTGCTTAGCTTCGCGCCCCAAGTCGCCGCAGTCTCGGCAGGAGACAGGCCGTGACGCTCCTCCCCGCCCATCTTCGCTTCGCGCTGATCGCCAATGGTCATGCGAGCCGTATCCACCGCGCGCAGGAAAAGCCTTTCGATCCCTGGCCGGTCGTCAAATTCTTCTCGCCCGTCGGTGTCGCCACTTGGCTTGCGACCGAAATCGACAGCGATGGCGATACGCTGTTCGGCCTTGCCGATCTCGGTTTCGGCTGTCCCGAACTTGGCTGTTTCTCGCTCGCGGAAATCGCCGCCGTGCGCCTTCCGTTCGGCCTCGGCATCGAGCGCGATCGCCATTTCGATCCGCTTGCGCCGCTCTCGCGCTGGACCGAGACGGCGCGGCGCACGGGATCGATCAGCCTCGCCGAAAAGGCGCTTCTGCGCCGCAAGTTCGACCGGCTTCTGCCCGATCCGCCCGCCCGTCCCGATGGACCGGCGCGCGGCGAAGGCAGCTGACGCGGCGGCGCGTTTCGCCGTCTCTGCCGGTTCGACTTTTCCGCAACGCCGAACCGGCGCCTCAATGGAGTGAAGGATATGAAGCTTGATTTTCTCGACCTCGACACGCTGGAGGTCGCCAAGAGCAATATGCGGTCCAAGGGCAAGCCCCCCGATGTCGCCGACATTCTGCCGAGCATTGCCAAGCGCGGCATATTGGTGCCGCTGCTTGTGCGGCGATGCGCGCGGACAGGAGAAGAGGCGCCGGACGGCGCGCGTTTCGAAATTGTCGCGGGACGGCGGCGCTTCACCGCGGCGCAAATCCTCAAGCGCGAGGGCAGGGCGGTGCCTCCGCTGCCCTGCGCAATCCTCGACGACGGCGACGATGCCGACGCGCTCGAGGCTTCGATGCTCGAGAATCTGGCGCGTGTCACGCCCGATGAGGTTGGGCAGTGGGAAGCCTTTGTCGGCCTTGTCAAAGCGGGACGCAGCATCGACGAGGTTGCCGAGACTTTCGGCTTCGAACCGGCAGCGGTGAAGCGTATCCTCGCGCTGGGCAATCTTGTTCCGCGTATCCGTAATCTCTATCGCAGCGGTGCGATAGATGCGGCAACCGTGCGTCATCTCACCTTGGCCTCGAAACGCCAGCAAAGCGCATGGCTGGCGCTGTTCGGCGACGAAGAAGCCTATTGTCCGACCGGGCATCAGTTGAAGGCGTGGCTGTTCGGCGGGGCAGCCATTGCCGTGTCGCGCGCGCTGTTCGATGTCGCCGAAAGCGGCGCTGCTATCGTGTCCGACCTATTCGGGGCGGAAAGCTTTTTCGCCGATGCCGACCAGTTCTGGACGTTGCAGATGGCCGAAATCGAGGCGCGCAAATGTGCCTATATCGAAGATGGCTGGTCCGATGTCATCGTCATGGCCAAGGGCGACTGGTTTCGGTCATGGGATCATGCCCATATCGCCAAGCGCAAGGGCGGGCGCGTCTATATCGAGATACGCGACAATGGCGAGGTCAGCTTCCACGAAGGTTATCTCACCGCGCGCGAAGCGGCGCGCGGCGAACGCAGCGCGTCGGCAACCGAGCCCAAGCCCGCGCGGCCCGAGCTGAGCGCAGCGATGAATGCCTATATCAACCTGCATCGCCATGCGGCGGTGCGCGCCGATCTCGCGCGTAACGGCGGGGTCGCGCTTCGGGCTATGCTCGCGCATGTCATCACGGGATGCGGCCATTACCGCGCCGACATCGAGGCGCAGCGCGCGCCGAAGGAGGCTATCGCCGAGAGCCTCGAAACCGCGCCTGCCGAGGCCGTCTTCGATGAAAGGCGCCGCGCGGTGCTTGGCCTTCTTGGTTTCGATCCCGAGACGCCGACCGTCACTGCCGCCCCCGGCCACCGGCCTCCTTTTGCGGCGGTCTTCGCGCGGCTGCTCAAACTGCCCGAGCCGGCCCTTTTTGATATCATGGCCATTGTGATGGGCGAGACGCTTATGGCGGGCCATGAAGCGGTCGAGGTGGTCGGACTCGAGCTTGGCACCGATATGCGCCAATATTGGCGCGCCGACCCGGCTTTCTTCGAACAGCTTCGCGACCGTGAAATCCTGCTCGCCATCCTTGGTGACATGGCTGGCGAAGCGGTCGCGCGGGCCAATGAAAAGGAAAAGGTGAAGACGCTCAAGACGATCATCGCCGACCATCTCGAGGGCACCAATGGGCGCAGTGCCGTCACCTCATGGGTGCCGCGCTGGATGGCTTTTCCTCCCGGCTGCTACAGCGAGCGGGGCGGCGTTGCGAGTGTGAGCGCGCATCGGCGCCTGCGCGCCGATTGCGAAGCTTGGCAGCTGGATCTCGATGCGCGGGACAGCGCGGCGGAATGCGGCGAAACCTGTGTTGGGGAAGGCAAGGAGGACCCGGACGCCGACAGCAAAGCGCCCCCGCTCGCGGCGTGAAACGCAAGAGGGGCGGGCGGTCATGCCCGCTCCTTTTCATGTGCGGCATTGCGTGTGCGAAAGCGAGGGTGGGGGAGGCGGCGTCTTCTCACGGGCGCGCACCTTACTCCGGTGCGGGCTATCTGTCGCCGGGATTAGCTCCCGCCAGTGAACAGCCCAGAGGCAGGTGAGATCATCGCCGGGACCAGCCAGACAGGAAGGGATAAATGCGCTGATACTGGAGATTGCATGCAGCGGCCTACCAAGACCGAGCAGCCGGTGCGTCGCAGAATCCGGATGCTCCTCGCTAGTCATCAAGGGGCTGTTCCAAAACTGCTCCGGATCGCCGAAGGATACCGACTGCCGTCAGAGATCGCCTAAACTTCGTCCTATGCGAAGAAGTCGATCGGTCGTACATTCTCACGCTGCCAAAGCTGAACGCTCTCACCTGTTGACCGAACGCCGAATACGCTCATCTCTTGTACCATTATGGCCAGCTGGCGATCAAGTTGTGAGGTAGATGCGGGCTCTGCCACCCGCCTGTCGTCGAGCGCATGAATTGGCAGCGCCGATGGACCTGACCACCAGCTTTTATCATCAAGTTTCGGCCAGTGAGCAATCGGATCGTCGATATATCGCCGGTCCATATGAAATCCGTGAGGGCCGACGGCAGCCAAACCATCTCGATCGAGTCCGCCAAACCAGCGACGGAACATCGAAGGGGTAGGTCTCTGTGCGTAGCCGGAAGTCTTGGCTGAACCGGCGAAATAGGTGAGGGCAGCATCTATGAACATCGCTGATGTTCCATCGGTCCGCGTGAAACTTCCGGTATTGATTGTCACCACATCACCAAGCGCGACAGAGGTGTTTACGGCCGTTCCCGCCAAGCCCAACGACTGTACACCTGCTCCGGAAAGCGACAAAATCTCACCCTCTCCCACCACGCCGTTGCCGTTGCCATCGCGCCAAATGCGGAAATCGGCGAAACGATCGTCGGCGGAAGAAAGCATGCTATCGCCATTACTGTCAAAAGCGCGCAGGCCAACGAGATCGGAGGCTGCGCCTTCCACGTCGCCTACAAAGCTGAGTTCGCCAGCGTTGCTAAGTGTGCCATTGCCATCGCGGTCGAGGAACAATATCCCTTCGCCGCTGCCTACCCAGCTCGTATCATCGGCGAAACCGTCGCCGTCCATATCGTACCGCGCGTTGCTGATGCTCGCTGACAAGGTGCTTACACCGCCGCCATCAAGATCGAGAATGATTGGTGAGGTGATGCCGACCTCTTCCCCGTCCGAGAACTTCAGCTTTTCAACTGCCTTAAGACTATCGGTTCCGTCATCCCCGTCGACTGCGGGCGCGTTGTCCGACACGCTGAGCATGCCACCCGAGGTAACCAACGAATAGTTGATCCGCAGCCCGGAAAACAGCGCCGTATCGATTCCTGCGCCGCCATCCAGGGTGTCATTACCTTCGCCGCCGGCGAGGATATCGTTGCCGCTCCAGCCGTAAAGCGTGTCATTGCCTGCACTGCCATCAATCGTGTCGGCTGCTGTGCTACCTATGATCACGTCGTTTCCGGACGTTTGGTTCTGGACGATCCGGAGCGCCTCCATGGCTTGCCATCCGACTGTCGTTTCGGTGACCGATCCATCCGGCCCCTGGACCTGGAAGACGAAATTCTCGATGCGGTTAAAGTAGCGCTCCTGATAGCTCACATCCTGATTGTCGATCAGGATAGAGTCTGTCGTTCCGGAAATCGCGATTCGCAGATCGTTCCAATCAGCAGTGGTCTTGCTGAGAATAAGATCTTCGAGCGCTATGCCCAATCCGAAGCGCAAGGTTTCGGTGCCGCCCACGGTGAACTGGCTCTCATTCTCATAGATGGTGTCCTGTCCATCGCCGAGATTAAAGACATAGGTGTCGTTACCAGTATCACCGCGCAGATAGTCGTTTCCGGTACCGCCTATCAAAATGTCATTGCCCGCATTCCCGTAAAGGATGTCATTACCTCCGAAACCATTCAGCATATCTGCTCCACTGGTTCCGTTGATCGTTTCGTTGCCTGCGCGCGCCACGCCCAGCGCAAATTGGTTCGCGATTTCGGTCGCATCCCAGAAGCTGCCATCGGCAAACTCGATGCGCTCAATTCCATGGTTTCCGGTCAGTTGTTTTTCGACCACAATGCTCTCGGACCGCCCCAAGAAGCCAATTATGAAATTCGCCCCGTTGTTCTGGTCTGGATCAATCAAGACGTCGGCTGCCGAAATCCCGGCGCCGAAGACAAGCTTGTCTGCCGTATCGTTTCCGCCATCTGCGATGACGTCGTTTCCATCGTTAATCGCGTAATGGTAGCTGTCGTTGCCGGCTCCTCCTTCGAGGCGATCATTTCCGACACCGCCGGTTAGCTGATCGTCGCCTGCCAGCGCCCGGATATTATCATTGCCCGCGCCGCCATTCAAAATGTTGACGGTATCATCGCCCCCCAAATAGTCATCACCTGTTGTTCCTTGGCGGGTTAGATATTCGGCGCGTATCTTCGCTTGGTCCCACACAGTCCCATCGGCGAACGAAAGGCGCTGCACCCCGTTTGCGCTCGAAGCCGCGAATTGATTCTTGAGCGCGATCGATCCCGAATGGCCTGCAAAGCGGATAACGATATCGTTGGAACTGGAAACCGAGGTCGAGAAATAGATATTGTCGGGCGCAATACCAGCACCAAGAAGGACGACATTCTGACCACTAAGATCGTCGATGATGTCGTCTCCGTCGCCGGGCGTATAGACGTATATGTCATTTCCGGCTTCGCCACGGAGAAGGTCGTTGCCGAGGCCGCCAGTCAGACGGTCGTGACCGGCCCCACCATTCAGCACATCATCGTCTGCGCCGCCCAAGAGTTCATCGTTACCACCACCGCCAGACACTACATCATTGCCGCTGCGGCCATCCAGCGTGTCGGCGTTACCCGTTCCGTTGATAACGTCATCACCAGGCGTTCCCATATCTTCCACGAAACGACGAGATAGCTCGAGTGCCGACCAACTCGTTCCGTCAGCGAACTCGACGCTGTCAATTTCCCATTCGTGGCTGGCACCGACCTGATTCTTGAGCGTTACGGAACTTTGACCGCCGAAAACAGAGAGCAGCATATCTGCGGGATTGGACGGTGACACGCCAACACTCACGTCGTCAGGTGTTATCCCAGCGCCGAACAGGATGCGATCGCCGATAGTACCATAATATTCGAAATAATCGGACACGATATCATGACCGTCACCAACATTGTGCACGAACGTGTCCGAACCTCGGCCACCCCGCAGTGTGTCATTTCCACGACCGCCAACCAGCGTATCATTGGTATAGAAGTCGTCGATTATATCGTCATCATCGGTCGAAGCCGCGGCGAGTATGGCGAGGCGCAGGTCTTCTTTAGTCTTTAATGTGCCGTCCTCGAACTTAAAGGATTCGACGTCGCGCCAAGTATATCCCGTTGTACTGCTGAACGTTCCAAGCTGTCCTCCGATGAAAAGGGTGTCCTGCCCGCCAGGCAGCTGAATGGTGAGGTCGTTCCCGCTTCGGCTAAAAGTCAAATCCTCCCAAGCGATACCGGGACCAAATTCGATGCTGTCGTCGTCCGAGAAATTGGCATTGTCGACGGTTTCACGAATTTCGTCATGCCCCGATCCATAGCCGAAAACATAAGTATCGGCCCCGTCAAGACCTTCGAGAATATCATTGCCAGGACCACCGTTGAGCCGATCGGCAGTCACAAAGCCAACAATGTGATCGTCGCCATTCGTCCCGGCCAATACCCGCGATTGAATATCCCCATTTGTCAGAAAACTGCCATCGGCGAACGTGAACCGTTCGACATCGTGCCAGCGATAAATGTTGGTCACACGCCATTGATCGGTCAGTCGGACAGTGTCACTTGTACCAATTATTGAAATCACGAGATCGTGGTCATCCCGCGTGAAAGTAAGATCTTCTACGGTAATATCGGCGCCGAAGCGCAACTCGTCATCTTCCGCAAGGTTAGCGTTGGATAGCGACTCGCGAATCTCTTCCTGCCCATACCCCCGCCCGAATATGTAAATATCGGCCCCGTCGCCGCCGATGAGTATGTCATTGCCCGCACCGCCATCGAGCGTGTCCGATCGGAACGTCCCCAGAATGGTGTCGTCCCCCGGCGTTCCCCCTGTCAGGCGTACCGCAACATCATGGTCAGTCCATATTGTGCCATCGGCGAATTCGAAGCGCTCAACGTCCTGCCATGCAAGCCAATTCGAGAATGCGAACTGGCTTTTGATTGTCAGCGTCTCGCCTGTGGAGATCACCGTGAATACCAAATCGTCGCCGTTTCGTGCGATGGTCAAGTCTTCGGGAACAAGTCCGGGGCCGAAGATCACCCTGTCCGCATCGCCGAGATTGGCATTGGTGACCGATTCCTCGATTACATCATGCCCGTAGCCTGAATCAAAATGATACACATCCGAGCCGTTGCCTCCGCGCAGAACGTCGTTTCCGGTGCCGCCGTCAATAACATCGGCATTGTCAAAGCCCGTTATGATATCGTCGCCCGGGGTCGATGTGAGGAACTGCATACGAACCTCGGCGGCCGTCCAGGTGACGCCATTCGAGAATTTGAATAACTCGATATCCTGCCACGTATGCCAGGCCGTAAAGGCAAACTGGCCCTCGATCGTGAGACGGCTTCCATCAGACAGCGATATAACCAGATTATTTCCGACGCGCGCGAGTTGGATATCCTCGGGCGCAAGGCCATCGGTGAATTCCACGCTGTCGTCATCGCCATACATGACGTTGTCAACGCTCTCGCGGATGATGTCCTGTCCCGATCCGAGGCCAAAGCGGTATATGTCGCCGCTGTCGCCGCCGGACAAGATATCGTTGCCTTCGCTCGCTTCAAATGTATCGGCAAGCGCAAAGCCGACCACAATGTCGTTTCCGCTAGTAGTATTATTGGCGATCCAGCGAGCGTTGAGGCCTTCCCACGTCCAGACAGTGCCATCGACGAAGCGGATTTCCTCAATCCGGCTAGGGCCCCAAACTCCGAACACGCCCGTGTTGAGGAGGCTGTTCTGATTTTTCAGAGTGATGCTGTCACCGGAGGCCCCGATATGCAGCGTCAGGTCGTTGCCTGATCGGCTAAGAGCGATCATCTCTTCAGCGATGCCTTCGCCGAGCGTTACATAATCCGGGCTGTCGTCGACGTTCAAAATACCGTCGCCGAGGATGAAGCTGTTATTGTCATATATAACGTCTTGGCCATCGCCGATATTGAACACATATTCATCACCCTTGCCGCCGCCCGATAGCGTATCGTTGCCCTTTCCGCCGATCATGCGATCGGAGTAGAGATCCCCCCAAAGCTGATCGTCACCATCGCCGCCGGTTGTAGTAATTGCTGCAACTTGCTGCCAGTTGAGGACAACACCATCGGCGAACTCGAAACGCTCGATGCGGTGGAGCCATTGCGCTGCAAAGTAGCCCGTTTGGAACCCGTCGAACTGGTCTTTGACGGTCAACGTTTCACCTGTCGCGGTAATAGTAATGGTAAGATCTGGCGTGGCCGAAACGCGCCTGAAACTCACGTCAGCGAGGGTCAGCACCTTGAAACGGACGATGTCGTTCTCAGCGCTGTTGGCGAGCCCTCCGAGATCAACGGTTACATCGATGAAGCGCGACTGTTCGTCGATCGTATCGTTCCCCGCGCCCACACCAAATTCATAGACGTCGCCGCCATCCATGCCGATGAGCAGGTCATTCCCCGCGCTGATCTGGAAATGATCATAATTTCCAAAACCTCGTACGACATCGTCTCCGGCGGTTGTGGCACGCTCGATTAATAGGGTCTCAATTTCCTTGCTCGACCAGGCGGCACCGTAATGGCGGAACGAAAAGCCTTCGATGCGTGAATTCAGTGCAAGAGGGCCCGTGTAGCCCAGAACCGAATAACCGAACTGGCCTTCGATGATGACACTGTCGCCGCCTGTGCCGATCTTGATGCGCAGATCGTCATATTCCGCGCCCTCGCGAACAAATTGGATATCGCCGGGAGAGACATTCTCGCCGAAGATGAGCATGTCCGCAGCCCGCAGCCTAGGCGTTGTCTGGACGTCTCGAATGATATCCTGACCTTCCCCCCCGTTAACCACATAGATGTCGCCATCGTCACCCCCCATGAGCAGATCGTTGCCCGCAAGCCCCTGCAATACGTCGGAGTGCATCGTGCCGATAAGCGTGTCATTGTCTGCACTCCCTTTTCCAACGGCGATCGCGATGTCGGACACCTCATAGATCATACCGTTGGCAAACTGAATTTCTTCCACGCCCTTGTTGGAACTCAATAGATAATCAGCACCAAGAGTTGTGACCGGCGCAAACTGGCCTAGCACTCGGACCGTCTCCCCTGTGCCCGTCACGGTGATCAGCAAATCATTGCCATCATGCGCCATCGTGACGTCATCGGGGCTCAGAAAGGCGAAGCGAATACGGTCGCCGCTCACCCGGGCTTCATCATCGTTGATTACAGCATTGCCGATGGCGTGGCCAAAGACATAAGCGTCCTGCCCAGCGCCGCCGACGAACTGCTGGCTTCCGATTTCCGAAAAATAAGTCAGCGTTCCCGAATCATTGGCAGTGCGCGTGAGTGCCGATACGCTCCCGATCTTTAGTCCGTCGATGGCAAGTCCTCCCGCCAACGTCTCAATGTCGAGCGCGAGCGTCCTGCTGTCAGCTGCCTTGACCAGCTCAGCGAAGAAATAGTCACGCCCGACCTCAATCCCCGAAGTGCGCATGACCGTGCCCGCAAACGCGCCGAGAAGCGGTCCCCAATCGGCCCAGTAATCTGTCGCCGCCGCGGCGCTGGCCGGCATGTCGTCGAGGAAACCAGCGAGAACAGTCGCGATGGTATCGGCATTCGCCGCACGTAGTAGGTCGTGCGATTCATAATAGGTCAGGCCCGCGAATTTGGCCGAGAGCGGCCCTTGCGCAATCAGCTTGAACGCCATTTGGTTGAACTGGTTGTTCCAGAGTGCTTCAACTTCCGCCAGATTGCTCGTGAGAATCGCGCCGTTCTCATCGCGTGGCATCAGCTGAATGGCGACAAATTTCTCGAGAAAAGCGAGCTTGCGGGCATCGAAGCCGCCCGATCCGATCGCAGTGGCCGCAATGTTGTCAACGCCCGCCCACCGATAGAGAATATCCGCGATTTCGCCGCGCAATTGAGTGACGGTTGCGGAGTTATTCGCCACGAAGCTGTTGACCATCGACAGCAAAGTCGCGTCGTTCGTCATCGCTAAACGCAGGTTTACGAGTTCGCCGATACCCGCGATTTGCGGCAGCGCCGCTGCCGTTTGGCTCGGCGTCTGCGTGCCTGTCCAGCGCGTGTCGGTGTCGGACACGTCGAGCGCTATGTCGCCGACCTTGCCCGCCGTGCCGTCGGTTCGGGTAAAGCTTGCTTCGCGTACGACGACGTTACCGCGCACGTCTGTATCGGATAGCGTCGTCGCGGTGAGCGAGATACTGGCGATGCCAGCATGGGCGAGCGAGATCAGTTCGCCCGCATCGGTGACGCCATTACTGTTCGCATCCTTCCAGAGCCGGACGCTCGAAAAATCAGCATCGGCGATGCTGAAAACACCATCGCCATTGCTATCGAGTATGGCCAGCGCAGCGAAGCCCGAAGTCGTCCGATTGCCGAACATCTCGGTGATATTGTCGATCTGGCCATTGCCGTTGAGGTCGCGGACGAGAAAGGCATCGTTCCCACCGATCCAGCCCGCATTCTCGGCAAAGCCGTCGCTGTCAAATTCGAAATAGACTTGGCTATACTCGCGCGAGATCAGATCATAGCCATTGCCATCGAGATCGAGCACCAACGGGTCGAAGCCCTCAAGGCCGCGGCCCCAGCCGGCATAGAGCGCAAGATTGACATATTGCTCGACACCGTTCGATGCCTTGATGCCAGAATTGCTTCCTTGCTTGACCCGGCCCTGACGGAAGACGGTGAGACCCGCTGTGCCCATGCCGGTAGCCATGTCGAGTTCGTAATCGGTAATGCGTGCCGTCCCGCCGAGGCCCCAGCCTAAGTCGATCAACAAATCACCGCTTTCAGCATCCACCCGATATTTTGCAAACTTCATATAGGGCGTGTCAGCGGCCATGGCGGCGGCCGAGAACATCGCCTGCGCTCCAATAAACGGAAATGCACTTAGAAGCGCATTATAAGGAGACCATACTGCTGTACCGGATTCATTCCACCATTGCTGAACGCCGCCGTGCAGCTGGATACCGAAGCGACTCACTGTCTCGTCGGTATCGGCTCCAACGACCAGTGTTTTCGATCCCAGTTCGATGTGCGAACGACTCCCGCCGATCAGGACGGTATCATGGTCGCCGCGCGAAATGATGAAGTTCCGGTCCTCGTGATCGACTATGATGTTGACGCCGCCGAGCGAAACGATGGTGTCATTGCCTGCGCCGCCATCTAGCACATCATTGCCACCGAGCCCAGTGAGCGTGTCGTCGCCCGCGCCACCTGAGAGGTAGAATTTCGTTCCAACTTCGCTTCGCGAGCGAAGCCAATCAGCTCCGCTCCCTCCGAAAGCAGCTTCGGCTTTACGAACCGTGATCGACCTCTCGTCATCGATGAAGCCCAATATCGCATCCTCATCGACCCACGATACTTCCTCAGCCTCAAGGTCGATCAGAACCTTTTTTGACCATTCGCGCAGATCAATCGCATCAAACGCCCCGGATGCCTGAGTGCCTAGGTCGATATATGCAATTCCATCGTCGTTTACGCCTTCACCGTTTCGAGCAAGCACTAGCGTATCAGCACCGGAACCGGACTCCACGGCTGCCTTTTCGATCGAAGTGAGAGTATCATTGCCAAATGTCATGTCATTGACTTCGACTACACCCTCTCCGACCTCGGTCTCCGTCGTATTGCGGCCGTTAGCATCGCGGGCCCCGGTAATCACGAGATCGAAATCGCCACTCGCCAGCGCACCGGCCCCCTGAGCGAAGCCGGAAATGGGGGTTAGGCGTATGAGAGAGTCGCCGGTCGCATACTTGTAGACAACGGTATCGGTATCCCACGAGCCATCCAGTATATCGTCTCCGTCGCCAAGCTCAGAAATGATCAGATCGTTTCCGAACCCACCATCCAGCGTGTCGTTCCCCGACCCGCCGTCCAGCCGGTCGTCGCCGATACTTCCAGTAATTTCATCATTGCCATTACCGCCAAGGATGGCCGCCCGCCACCGCGAAAAACCCGGTTTGATCACACGATGCGGCCAGTCGTCGTGATAATTGATCACGTCATCGTGATTTGTCCCGTAGAGTATGTCGTAGCCATCTTGATCGTATTTGATGACACCACGGTTATAAAGATCCCGGACGAATGGCACGCCAGCAATGCCGAGCCTCAATATCGCCGCTGCCTTGTCCAGGTCATCGCCAAATGTACCCAACGACGGATTATTTCCGCCCACGGTGAGTGGTCCATTATGGACGTCCCAGTCGAAATTCGTATGGGTGTAGGTGCGCTCGGGGAGCGTTCCGTTCAGTTCAATTGCCACCGTCCGATCCATTGCTGCCGTTCCGTCACCTCCTATCGCGAACGGATCGATCAAGGGGCGGACAATCGGATTGAGATCTCGGGCGAATGGCCCACCCTGCCAATCAAAGTTGTCGGTCCCGGAACCACCACCCAACGGGTTTATGATCAAGCCTTCAATCGAGCGGGTGCCGTCTGCATTTACGACGAAGCGAACACCTTCGGAAATCTCGAATGCACTAGATGACCAGAAAAATACTCGATATGCGTAGTCATCGGCTCCGTCGTCAAAGTAGGCTTGATTGAAGCTCAGCTGATGAGAATTCGCACTCAGGCCAAGCTGAGCCTGCAATTCGCTTAGCGAAAAAGTCCGACCTCCAGCAGCGTCAAGATCATTTCCGCTGACGTTGAAAAACGCTTGCACGACTTCAAACATACTCGGAAGCGCAAAGCGTCCCGGCCCTAGCATGTAATCCAACTTATCGACCACCACGGATTCCGGCTTTAATCCATCAGGTCGAATAATTTTATCGTCGATAAGATTTAATTGAATCTCATCAGTTCCGTATAAAAATTTCTTCAAAACTTCGTCATAAAACGCAAAGCTTGTAGAATTAGCCATACGGATATCCTCTGTAATTTACATTGTTATTGCAGTCAGATAGACCGAGTACAATGCTATCTGTTGGCTTACGTGACGCGGGAACGGGAATTTTTCTTGATACCTTAACGTCTACTACCCAGAATCCCGGTTTTCTTTTCAAACTTTCTGCTATGCGATCATCCCATTCCAAGTCTGAAACATTCTCATGATCAAGATAGGCTGGAGGCAAAACCTCGCAGCATGACGGGAAATTCAAATAATATTCATATGAAATATCTAAATCTGAGACATTCGGATTTTCTGACTTAAATTTACTCCTCCATTCCAGAAAATGAACTCCGCCATCGAATTTCCACTTATCTGAAATTTCATCTTCATTATTTGCTAAAGTCACTAAAACTTGTGAAATCCTCTCGGAATTTGATATCTTTCTTCCCTCGGGCTTGCAATAGTCAATCGGTACGGCGCGTTCCTCGCCGCAACCGGATAATAGTGCCAATAACAAAATAGTTGCCCATCGATGATCGGCCATCATCCGGCCTCTCGACAGCAAGATAGGGATAACATAACAGGATCTGAAAAAAGAAGATCAATCTCTTTCATAAAACAATTAATTTCCTTGTCTCCAGAGCACGGGAGGATGGTCGCGGTCATCTTATTGTCCTTTGTGAATCGGACAGAGCCCAGTGGCACTCGGCATTTTCCCTCAATTATTCGAATGCTAGTCTCCTAATTCGGCTTGGATTACACTGAACCGCATGAGGCCGCTATCAAACAAGCGGAAAGGGCAAGGAAATTAAGCGAATGTACCCTCAAGCGCGCCGACCGCTGTCAGGTCACGAATGCTTGTCCAACATTCTTAGCGTCTCTTATACTTACTCCGAATTCCATTAATAATCAGAAGCACAAAAGCCGATTGCGAGCGAGTTCGCCGGCAGCTCAAGATCCCGAATCGTCGCCTTTCCAATCGCGGTCCCGGTCACTCCTCTTATGCCCACAGCGCTTCCGCGCTGATAAGAGTCCATTGCCAGCAGCGAAAGAAAGACCGAGCGATTCATTTGCGGCTCCTCCTGAGGAAATCACCATGCGAGAGGGATTGGCCAAACGTAGGATTCGCTACTCCGCCCGTAGGGATCTTCTCAAGTCGCGGTTCCGGAAATTGGCTCAGCCAACTTAGTCGCTCTTCGATTTGATTGGTAACTGGTTCGTTCGTAATTTGGACCGTCAGGCCTCTCAGCACATAACCTGGGCCAAAGCTTCGTGAGATATCGTTGGGCAATACCCGTTCAACACTGCTGGGGTCCTGTACGTTCTTAAACCGGACCATGTACGGAAGATATTGAGCTCGCTCTTTGGGTACGCCGCTTCCCCAAAGATGATGCAAATCTCGGTTGGCTCGCATCTGACCTGACCCCCATCTTTCATCCAGCTGCAACTAGAGGCCGAGGGGTGTTGTCGCGCATAAGCGCAGGCGAAGCAACGGGCGGGGTTAACCCCGCCCGTTGCTTTTCGAGTTCGGCAGCGAACGCCGCCGGGGTGGCGTAGCCGAGCGAGGAGTGCGGCCGCTCGGTGTTGTAATCGTCGACCCATCGGGCGAGGATCGTGCGCGCCTGACCGATCGTGAAGAACAGCGTCTCATTGAGCAGCTCGTCGCGCATGCGACCATTGAAGCTCTCGACGAACCCGTTCTGCGTTGGTCTGCCGGGTGCGATATAATGCCACTCGATCCCGACATCGCCGCACCAGGCCAGCACCGCGTTCGACGTCAGCTCCGTGCCGTTATCGCTGACGATCATCTTCGGCGCACCGCGCCTGGCGATCAGATCGCCCAGCTCGCGCACGACCCGCCGGCCCGAGATCGACGTATCGATCACCGCCGCCAAGCACTCGCGCGTCACGTCATCGACGATGTTGAGCACCCGGAAGCGTCGCCCGGTGACGAGCTGATCGTGGACAAAGTCCAAGCTCCAGCGCTGGTTGGGAAGCGCCAGCACCGGCGCAGGGGCCCGCGCGCCGACGGCGCGTCTTCGTCCCTTCCGGCGGCGCACCGTCAGCCCTTCCTCCCGATAGAGCCGCTGCGTCTTTTTGCGGTTGATGGTGATGCCGTCCCGGCGGAGCAGGATATGCAGGCGGCGATAGCCAAACCGCCGACGCTGCTGCGCCAGCTCACGCAACCGCAACCGCAGGTCGCCATCATCGGCTCGACACGAGCGGTATCGCATGCTCGTGCGATCCGCTCCGACGACAGCACACGCCCGCCGCTCGCTCATCCCCAGCGTCGTCTGAAGATGCGCGACAGCTTCCCGCTTCGCGGCGGGCGTCACCATTTTTTTGAAAGCAGGTCCTTCAGACCCGCATTGTCGAGCATCGTGTCGGCGAGCAGCCGATTCAGGCGCGCGTTCTCTTCCTCGAGCGCCCGAAGCCGTCTGGCGTCCGACACCTCCAATCCGCCGAACTTGGCCTTCCACGCATAGTAGGTCGCACTCGACATGCCGTGACGACGGCACAGATCCGTGACCACCGCGCCCGCTTCGGCCTCCTTCAGGATGCCGATAATCTGTTCTTCCGAAAACTGCTTCCGCTTCATCTGTCCGTCCCTTCTTCAGGTCGGACTCTAACTTCAACTGGTGGAGAAAATGGGGGGCAGGTCACATCCACGCAACCTGTCGCCCAGCTTCCTCTTCGCGCTCATCCGCATTCACTGGCCGCCTAAGATCGTCAGGAGGGTCGATTCCCGGAACTCCTGCTGCCCAGTCCGGATTATCCGCCGTACGGAGAAGCACAAAGAGCGTTTGCCCATTGGGCAGATCGACGGCAACCGCCTCGCCCCTAACAGTTGCGCCCGACAAACCCCGATCCCAGATCGTTTCAATTACACTTGATCCCGTTCTCACGCCTGCGGGGGTCTCCACCTCTGCGGTCAATCGATAGCGAATCGGATCGAAATAGACCCGGCTGCTTCCCGGATCGCCGGGCTGGCATCCGCTCAGCGCGAGAGGCGCTACCATGCATGTCAGCAAAAAAACGCCGCGCCGCGATATTAGAAAAGGTTCGCTGAACATGCTTCCCATAAGATTAAAGCTCCGAAGCGGAAGTAAACATCAGATTGACGCCGTTCAGACAAATCCCACGACCAAGCATGGGGTTTCCAATTCTGCGGATTCTTCCGCTGCCCAAAAACCAATCCTGACTGAATAAAATCCCACCTGATCGAGCGACCGGTCAACGAGACCCGCCCATGCAACTTGCTGGCACTGAGTATTTTTACGCGCTTGATCAATCAGAAAAATGGCCAAGTTGGCGCTTGTGGCGTTTCTATACAATGTCCGTAGCGGATTCTGTTTTCTGGACCTCGGAAACCTTCGAAAAACAATATTCGATCGGAGTTTTCTCCCTGCGATCATCGCTCTCTTCCTGCTCCATCGAGTGTCTGGCCGGGGACAACAGATATCGGATAATTCGCCGATCGCCCTTTCTTATTTCTGCCTGTACTGCCAGACCCGGCCCGATCGGCTGAACACGACCGGCCACGCGGATGCTCGGCTTCAGTAGGCGGAAGCGCATCGTATAGACCAGCCCTCGGCGGAACTGCTCGGCATTCCCATGGCGCTCCCCCGCCGCGCGGCTCGCTTGTATCAGCGGCATCCCAGCTGATATTTTCAACAGCACCGGGAAGGATGCCCCGACCCAGTCGCGGGGCAGCCCTTCCTTCACTTTTCCGGAGCCATCCGGAGCCCTGTGTGAGCGTTTCTGGCCGGGCGCCTGCCGCCGCGCAACCGGTATCCCGCCCCCTTTTTTCCCCGCCCCCGCGTACCGCAGGGCTCCTCGCGCCGCCGCGCTTTGCGCGGCCAAAAAAGCGGGGGATACCGGTCCTTCGCTGATGCTGCGGCCCTTCGGGTGCCCGCCGCCCCTATGTGCGCCCGTCCGCTTTGCGCTCACGCTCCGGAGATGGTCTCCGGCGGCGATGAAGGAGACGAACCATGGCAGCTATCGGACTTGTGAATGGCACGATCGAAAAGGGCTTTGCCGGCCAGCTCAAGACGCTCTCGATCCGCGCGAGCATCGAGATCATGCCCAACCGCAACAAGGCGAGCGACGTTCAGCCTGACTTCCGTATCTATTCCGAAGGCGTCGAAATCGGTGCAGGCTGGGTGCGCACCGGCGAGGTGTCGGGCAAGGACTATGTATCGCTGAGCCTCGCCGCTCCCGAATTCGGGCCGCGCCGGCTTTATGCGAACCTCGGCCGCGCCGCGGGCCAGGACGACGACAATATCTATGCCGTCATCTGGAACCCCGACGATTGACAGAGGACGCCCCGCGCTCGCCCCGGCGGGCGCGGGGCACACCCTTTCTCTTGTCGCCGCGCGATATTCGGCTAGGATTCTGCGACCGATGAAAACCGATCTCGACCATCTTCCCGCCGCCAAGCAACGCGATCTTGAACGCATCGTCGAAATTCTGTTCGCCGCGTTTGAGGAAGCGACCGCGCTTGCGACGCAGCAATGGAAGAAAGAGGGGCGCATCCTCAAGATCATCCTCTATGGCAGCCATGCGCGCGGCGACTGGGTCGCCGATCCCAAGGGCGGCTATTATTCGGATTACGACATCCTCGTCGTCGTCAACGATGCGCGGCTCACCGACCCGGTCGACTACTGGTACAAGGCCGAGGATGCTTTCCTGCGCGAATACGGCATCACCAAGCGGCTCTCGGCGCCCGTCGGGCTGATCGTTCACAGCCTCGGCGACGTCAATTTCCAGCTCGCGCGCGGGCGGCCCTTCTTCATCGATATCGTGCGTGACGGGATCATCCTCTACGAGTTCGGAACGCACTCCTTCGATCCACCGAGGCCGCTGTCGCCCGAACTCGCGCACCAAGAAGCGCAGGGACATTTTGAGCAATGGTTTGCGAGCGCGAGCGAGTTTCTTGACGGCGCCAAATACTTCATCGCTCAAAATTATAACAATCGAGCGGCTTTCCTGCTCCACCAGGCTACCGAGCATTTTTACCACACGGTGCTCAATACCCTGACCCTCTATTCGCCAAAATCGCACAAGATCAATTTCCTGCGCGACAAGGCCGAGGACATCGCGCGCGACCTCATTCCGATATGGCCGCGCGACGAGAAATTCGCGCGCCGCTGCTTCGAATTGCTCCAGCAGGCCTATGTCAACGCACGCTACTCGCCGCATTACAGGATCAGCGCCGAGGAGCTTGCCTGGCTCGTCGAACGCATCGAAAGACTGCAGGCGACCGTGAAATCGATCGCCGAAAATGCTCTCGCAGAGCATCCGGCGCCGTGAGTTCGATCAAACCTGCTGAATTGAAAATGGTCGACGAGGTGCTGCGTGGGAGCGAAAAGGGCTATATCCTGGACTTCTCCAATCGCACCTTTGCTGAATTCTTCGAACTGGAATTCGACATCGACCTCTATGGCGGTGACTACGAAGCCGAGGGCACCTCGAAAGCAAACCGCTTACGTTGCTTTCTAAAAGCGGTCGACGACGGCACGGCCGCGCGCGTTCTGCGCCGCCTATATGAATACCGCCAAGCCCTCCCGGAACCGAGACGATCGACAATCAGGCCGCTCGGCGAAGGCCAGCTTCTTGCGTTGATCGGTCGGCTCGAGCGCGGCGAACCAAGCTCCGGTCAGCCGCCGCAGCCGGTCTTCGACCGCCGAAATTATGAGATGTTTCGCGATCGGTTAAATCAGTTGTGGGACATGGATGCGCATCGGCGGGGCTATGCCTTTGAGGCCTATCTGAAGGAGCTTTTCGACGCATTCCACCTCAAGGCGCGCGGACCGTTCAAGCTTACAGGCGAGCAAATCGATGGCAGCTTTGAGCTCGGCAATGAAATCTATCTGCTCGAAGCGAAATGGCAACAGAACAAGATCGGCGCCGAAGAACTACATGCATTTCATGGAAAGCTTGAGCAAAAAGCCGCATGGACTCGCGGTCTGTTCGTCAGCTTTGGCGGCTTTACCGACGTAGGCCTTTATGGATTCGGACGCGCGGGCAAGAAGCTCATTTGCATGGAAGGCAAAGACATATACGAGGCCCTGGATCGGAATATACCGATCGACACGCTCTTGGAGAGCAAGGTCCGCCATGCTGCCGAATTCGGCGAGGTACTAGCTCCTGTAGGGTTGCTTTTTCCCTCAGCATGATCGTTAGTGCGCGCTGAAAAGCTCGGGCTGGAGCGGTTCGTTGAGCGCCGCGCGCGCCTCGATCGCTGCGCCGACTGCCTGCCTATAATGCACCGTGCCGCAGCGTTCGGCTTCCTCGAAATCGACCGGCGCCCATTCCTCGCCCGGATAGCAAGCCTCGTAAATTGCGCGCGCGGCTGCGCGCAAGCGCACATCATGCTGCACGTCTTGTCTCCATCATCGTTCCGAATCCCGCCCTGCGGCGGCAGACATATATGAGAACATAAAAGGAACAAACGCGCAAGCCGGGGGGATCGAATTTCGCCGGTGCGATTTTCGAGCCTCCCGCCGGGCGGCAATCGGTGTGACTTGAAGCGCGCCTTGCGGTGACACGCCGCGCCACATCCGAGGTGCCGATCATGTCTTTATCGAAGGATGACGATCCCGAAGTCCGCGCGCTCCGCGCGCAGAAAAAATCGCCGTTCCTGAGCCCCGCGCAGGCGGCTTTCTATCTTGGCCTGTCCGAGCGGACCTTGCAGGAATATCGGACCGCCGGCACCGGCCCGCGCTACCGCCGGCACAGCCGCCACCTTCGCTATCATATCGACGATCTCGACCGATGGTCGCAGCAACAGGGCGAGGCTGGCGGCGATGCGTAGGGCCATCGCCATGCTCGGAGTCGCTGTCCTTCTCTGCGGATCGATCGCGACAATGATGCGGCCGCCGCAGCTGCGTCTCCTGTGGAACGCTAGCGCGAGCGCGCCCGTCGGGCTGTGGACGATCGATCCCGACGCGACCCCGGGACGCGGCGACATGGTCGCCGCGCGGCTCGCCCAGCCATGGCGCGGCTTCGCGGCGCGCCGCCATTATCTCCCCGCCAATGTCCCGCTCATCAAACGCGTCGCCGCTGTTTCCGGCGACCATATTTGCGCGAACGACCATATGGTCTTCGTTAACGGCGAGGCCGTCGCGGCGCGCCGCCGGTTCGACGCGGCAGGACGCGCCATGCCCGTCTGGCACGGTTGCAAGCTGCTGGGCGACGCGCAGATTCTGTTGCTTATCGACGCGCCCAACTCGTTCGACGGACGCTATTTTGGTGTCACCCTGCGGCGCGACATCATCGGCAAGGCGGTCCCGCTGTGGCTCCGCTGAAGCTCGCCGTCGCAGCGCTCGTCTTGCTCTGCGCATCGCCCGCACGCGCCGATCCGGTCGTGCAGTGGCAGCCGCATATCGCCGAGGCATCGGCGCGTTTCGGCGTTCCCGCCGACTGGATCGAGCGCGTGATGCGCGCCGAAAGCGGCGGGCGCACGACGCTCCACGGCCGTGCGATCACCAGCCGCGCAGGCGCGATGGGGCTGATGCAGCTGATGCCGGGAACCTGGGCCGAGATGCGCGCGCGGCTGGGTCTCGGGCGCGATCCGCACGATCCGCGCGACAATATTCTGGCGGGTAGCTTCTGTCTGCGGCTGATGTATGATCGCTTTGGATATCCCGGCATGTTCGCCGCCTACAACGCCGGGCCCGGCCGGTATGCGGCCTATCTTGCCGGGCGCGCGCGCCTTCCCGCCGAGACGATTGCCTATCTTCACGCCGTGACTGGCGGGCTCCAAGCCGCGCCCCCGCCGGCGGTGCCTCGCCTGTCTCCGATTGATGTCGATCCGCGCCGCGAGGTGCGCGATGGGCATCCCGCCGAGCCCGAGAAGGACGCCATCTTCTTCATCAAGCGGCCGATGCGCTGAGACGCGGGGTGGGGAGGGGTTCGTCTCGGCAAGTCCGAGTGTGACGGCCGGCGGAGCGCCTATCAAGGCCGGCGGCCCCTCCAATTTTGTTGTCGATTGAGCGCGCTTCGCGCGCGTTTGTCTTCTTGTTTCTGCAACAAAATCGGTTCCTCCGCCGCCGCTTCGCGGCGCCTTCGCTGGCGCTCCGGCGGCCCTGACAGCCGCTCCACCGCCCGTCGTCGGGGGCTGGTCCTCGAACGGTTCGGGGCGATGGAAGGAGCCTGTCATGAACATCTGTCACCATATCGGCGCGGCATCGGATCGCGTGTTGCAAAGCCTCGTTGCGGGGCTCGAAGTCGAGTTTGGTCGCGGTGCGGCGTCGGCGCTGGCGCAGCGTTTTCTCGAAGCCGAGGAGGTCGATTTCCTCTGGGAGGCGCGGATCGGGGAACGCTGGATCGGCGCCTATGAACGCATCGAAGATGACGAGATCGAGCTCGACCGGATCGCGATCCTGGGCAGGATCGAAGGCGCATGGTTCACGGCGATGATGATCGTCGATGGCGAGGGCCATGCGCACGGGATCATGGGACGGCGCAATTTTGCAGACGAGATGGAAGCACGCACCGCGTTCGCGATCGCCTGAACGCCGATGCGATTTTCGAGGAGCGGCGCCGGACCGGCGTCGCTTCTCTTTTTTTCCTCGACTGGGTGGCGGGGGAGGCGCAGGCGATCTGGACCGGCGGTTTGGGATGGGGGCGGGGAAAGCAAGATAGAAGCAATATCTCGCGATATTGTAAGCTGTTGTCTGCACATCCTTTTTCCGCGATTTTCGCGAGATACGCCGCGTAGGCGCGAGACAAGCGGCACGGCATGCACGGATTTCCGCCGTTCATCGGGCGCAAATGCGAGACTCCTTGTCATATGCCGCCGATTTGCCATCTTGGCTGCGGGAAGCGTCAATCCGTTCGGGAACGACGCATGACGGACGACGACGATTTCACCCCGCGCCTCGGTCGTATCGGCGGCCGCGGCAAGGACGCGCGTTATCTCGCGCTAGTCGTGCGCGCGGCGCGGCGGCGCGGCAAGCGCCCGGCGGCGCGTGGGGGGTTCGACGGCAGCCGGATCGGTCGCGGTGCGAGCGTTGCGCGGGTCCTCTCCTCGCGCGATCGGCTGGCCGCGTTCCGCTCCCGCCGCGTCATCGTCAAGATGCGGCTCGCGAAGCTGGCCGGGCAGGGCATGGCCAGCGCCCGCGCGCATCTCCGCTACGTCCAGCGCGACGGCGTCACTCGCGAAGGTCTGCCCGGGGAACTTTATTCCGCCGACCGCGACGTCGCCGACGGCAAGGCGTTTCTCGAAAGGTCGTCGGGCGACCGTCATCAATTTCGCTTTATCGTTTCCCCGGAGGATGCCGACCAGTTTCCTGACCTCAAGCCTTTCGTTCGGCGGCTGATGGCGCAGATGGAACAGGATCTCGGGACGCGGCTCGAGTGGGTCGCGGTCGATCATTTCAACACCCGCCATCCGCACAGCCATATACTGCTGCGCGGCAAGAATGATCGCGGCAAGGATCTGGTGATCGCGCGCGAATATATTTCGAGCGGCCTTCGCCAGCGCGCCGTCGACATTGTAAATCTAGATCTCGGCCCGCGCACCGACCTTGAGATCGAGGAGCGCTTGCGCAGCGATGTGACGGCCGAGAGATTGACCTCCATTGATCGCCAGCTTGTTCGCGGCATGGATGACACGCGGCTGGTCATGGCCCGCGATGCTGATCCGTTCCACCAGTCGCTCCGTGCCGGGCGTCTCCAGAAGCTCACGCGCCTAGGGTTGGCCACCCATCTCGGTGGTGACAGCTGGCGGCTCGAAGCCGATCTTGTGGGTCGGCTGCGCCGGATCGGCGAGCGCGGCGACATCATCCGCACCATGCAGCGCGAATTGACGGCGCAAAATCTCGACCGCGCGGCCGCCGACCGTGTCATCTACGATCCCGGGGCCGAGGGCGCATCGCCGATCGTCGGTCGTGTCGTCGTCCGCGGTCTCGCCGATGAACATAGTGACCGTCATTATCTGCTGGTCGACGTGATCGACGGGCGCACCCATTATGTCGAGATTGGTAAGGGCGACGCTGTCGAACCGATAGCTGACAACGCCATCGTCAGGATTGCTCCGCGCGCCTGCGATGTGCGTCCAGTCGATCGCACCATCGTCGAAGTCGCCGCCAATGGCGGGCGTTATACGATCGACGCGCATTTGCGGCACGACCCGACCGCGAGCGAGCGCTTCGCCGAGACGCATGTCCGGCGGCTCGAGGCGATGCGGCGGGTGATGCGAAACGTCGAGCGCGAACCCGATGGAAGCTGGATTATCACCCCCGATCATCTCGACAAGGTACAAAGGTTCGAGACAGGTCGGCTTCGAGACCGGCCTGTCGAGGTCGAGATATTGTCCACGGCACCGATCGAACAGTTGCCGACCATGGACGCGCCGACCTGGCTCGATCGGGAGCTTATGGATGAAGAACCGTCCGCCATTCGCGACGCCGGCTTCGGCCGCGAGCTTCGGGCTGCTCTGGCGCAGCGCCGACAATGGTTGCTCGCCGAGCAACTGGCAGAGGAGAGGGAAGGACGCATCGTTTACCGAAAGGGCATGCTCGCCAGATTGCAGCACCGCGAACTTCTGCGCCTTGCCGGACAACTGGCGGACGAACTCGGCAAACCCTTTACCGAATCGAAGTCAGGCGATCGGGTCGAGGGCCGGCTGGTCAGACCGGTCGACACGGCGAGCGGCCGCCTCGCGCTGGTCGAGCGATCACGCGATTTCACCCTGGTACCGTGGCGGCCTGTGCTCGCCCGGCATGTGGGCAAGCCCGTGTCGGGAATCGTGCGGGAGGGGGCGATCAGCTGGTCCCTGGGTCGTCAGCGCGGCGGTCCGACGATATCCTGACTGAATGGCCGGTTGAAGACCGTCTGCTTTTGGGAGCCGAACAGAGAGAGCAGGCATTTCGTTACGGGCTAGAATGCTCGCTCTGGGATACCTTACTGGCTAGACTTCGGTGACTTGCAGGGCCAGAAAACATATACAATCAGGGCGGCGAACTGGGAGCTTTCATCAATCATGCCGGAAAGCGAGGCTTCGAAAGGAGGAAGCGGGTTCAGGCGGACGCCGGGCAAGCAGCTGTACGACATGACCGAACACGAGCTGGTCAGCGAGATATTGTTCGGTTCGGCCCGGCTTTATGAGTTTTTCGGCTTCGTCATGACCGATGTGCACGGCCTCAAGGCAGCAGACGGATGGGAGTATGTCTTCCTGGGAAACATTCCTCGAACCGACCTCGGGCTGTCGAGATTGGGGCAACCGGGAGATATCGACCTTCTCATCATTCCGCACCAAGGCAGCAAGTTCCACCTCGGCAAGGCTGCCGCGATCGAGATCAAGCGCCTGTCGCTCAAGGCTCCTCGATGGAACAAGAGCACGGATCGGTTGGGGATCACGCAGGCCAATGGTCTGTTGGAAGCGGGTTTCCCATATGTCGGAATCCTGCACTTGATCGTTCACGACAGGGGACCGGACGAGAATCACAAGCCGATGATGGCCGCCCGCGTGGTTGATCAGGACGGCACCATGGAGATCGAGGGCAGCTCCGTTACCGATATGACGGGCTATATATCGTCCGAACGGCAATTGGGCCGGTTGCTCGCTCACAAGCCTGATCCCGTTATCGGGTTGAACTGCGTCTCGCTCTGCGATGTCGAGCAGTCGACCCACCGGGGCGTCATGGTCGGAATGCCGAACGGACGGGCCGCCAAAAGGAACCCCAATGCCAGCCTTGCGTGCGTGAGGCTGATATCGTCATTCATGGAACGCATCGCTGCGGGCACTGCCTGAAGGGCCGCCCCCCGGATTTCAGCAGGACCATCTGTTTCGGAATGTCCGCCACGGAGATGCGGGCTTTCAGGGAGGACATGGCCGATTGGAGACAGTCGGCTTTCAGGGACCAAACAAAGAGAGCGGACGTTCCAAGGCAATCCAGAGCGTTCGCTCTCTAGGTTATCGAGATTTGATCGTTAGACTTCGATGCCTTCCGCCAAAGTCAAGGCGTCTTCAACGTCGACGCCGAGATATCGCACGGTATTTTCAATCTTAGTGTGACCGAGCAGAATCTGCACCGCACGCAAATTTCCGGTCGCCTTGTAGATGATCGACGCCTTCGTTCTGCGCAGCGAATGCGTTCCGTAATCTTCGCTTCGAAGGCCAACCGCCGTCACCCATTCATCGACGAGACGCGCATATTGACGCGTGCTCATATGAGCGGAGTGGTCGACCCGGCTGGGGAACGCAAAATCCTCGATCGATCCGCCGCGCCGCTCAAGCCATGCCAAGAGGCTCCCGCGAGCATCCGACATGATTTCGAACTGAACGGGCCGATTGGTCTTCTGCTGGATCACCATCGCCCGCGTTCTCAACTCACCGCCGGCTACAAGGTCGCCGATCTTTATCTTCACTAGATCGCAGCCCCTCAGTTTGCTGTCGATCGCAAGATCGAACAGCGCCCTGTCTCGAAGCCGATGCTCTCGATCTAAGTGAAAGCGAATTGCCCAAATCTGCCGTGGTTTTAACGGCCGCTTTGCGCCAACCTTTCGACCGGCATTCCACGCCGGTCGTGGAGGTAAATAGTCGAATTCTGACCTACCCATGATCGTTCTCCTGCGGCCAAAATGGCCAAAATGGGAAACGCACGGATCAAATCGATTGGCCGGTAGTCGACTGGCGGCTTTTGAAGCGCAAAGGCGGAGAAGCCGACGCTGCGTCTGGCACCGGCGGCGGCTAGGGAACTAACGACGTCAGAACCAAACTGCTTTCCTGAAGGTCAAAATAGTCCCCTTCGTCTTCCATGCGCTGCCTGAAGTGCTCATTCTCCGAAGCGGATATGGCGAACAGGTGGCCTCGCCTCAGTCGAAGGCCCGGCTCGGACTCCACTAGGCCAACAATCGCGAGCGAAAGTCCTTTCGCCTTTAAGTCCGCAATGGCGCTCCCAGCCGATGGGTCGACCGCATAGAGTATCCCCCAGTCACCGACACCGAAAGCGTAAGACAGCAGGTCTACGCCCCTCGTGGCCGCGCTCGCTCGCGCGAGAGGATGGAATGGCAGCGCGTCGAAGTTGAGCACGGCACCGGCCCCTGAGCCTACCACGCTTAGTGCGCTGGAGCTTAGTCCGTCGCTAAGATCGCAGGCACTCCTGACGCCTTCCAGTGAAGCTAACGCCAATGCTTCCTTCCAAGCGGCTCGAGGACGCGACAAGTACTCAACGGCATCTGGTTCAGGAAAGCCGCCGGCTTGACACGTTCGGTAAGCACCTAGGAAACCACCAACGGTTCCAGCAAGGACGAGCAGGTCACCGGCTTTGCCGCCACGCCTGTTGAAATGGCGATTTTTGTCGATAGTGCCAAGAGCGGCGCCCACCACGTTCATACCCATAGCCTCTTTGGTATCGCCTCCCAGAAAGGCGACGCCGTGGCGCTGGCATTCCTCTGCAGCTCCCGCCACGATGGCTTCCGCAACATCGACTGGCGTGTCATCCTGCATGCTAAGCGACAGCATGAAGCCTCGAGGCCTCCCGCCGACGGTTAAGATGTCACTGCAGTTCGCGGTGACGGCCATCCGTCCCCACACGCGGTAGTCGGACCAGCCGTTCAAAGCCGAGATCGGCTTGGCCGCCCGGTCGATCTTCATGACCAGATCCGTTTCCGGAAGACCTATGTCCATCACGCTCGCGTCATGGCCGAATCCGTTTACGAACGCTGGGTCGACAGAGAGCGTCGGAAGCAGCTTCGCGAGAAACGCCTTTTCACCCACGTCTGACATTTTCAGGCCATCTGGCATCAACGCCACTCCGTCAGCGCAAGGTTCATACGTTCCGGAGTGAATGGCATCGGAGCCGAAGAATTCGTTTCTACCGTCGGCGCTCCAAGTCTATATACTCGCGCTTGCGGCTTCACGATCGGCGACTGAAACTGAACAGTTATGGTGAGCTCGCTCGTAGGCCTGGCAGAGTGAAGGATGTCCGCGCCGATCGCATAGATCTGGGGTGCTTCGACCGAGAACCTTTTGACTTCGGCAATTCCAAGGTTCGTTCCTCCGCCCTCCGAGCCTGCGGCGTCGCAGGAGCCCGCCGAATAAAGGAGGGGCCGCGCATCTAAGAAGCCGCCCAACCTTGGCTCCAGCCCGAAGACCCGTTGTTCGAGCCGGCCGGCGCAGCAAACTGAAACAAAGTCGTAGCAGTGATCGTGGATGTCCTCTGAAACCGGGCTGATTGAGCTCCGGTCCCAGACATGCACCGCGACACGCGGCCGCTCCAATGCCCATGATGTGAGCGGAACGCGCCCAAATCCCAGTGGGTGGCTTAAGTCAACCGATGTTCGCGCGACGATCCTCCTTGCTAACCGCACCGCGGCCGTACCAATCGCGCACGCGCCGACATCCTCAAGTACGCCGGTTTTATAGCCTTGCCGCTCAAGTCGATCGATACAGTCTTCGATGAGACTCTGATCCTGCTTGTGATTCACCGCACTAATTTCCGATCGCTTCTTCCACCGACCGGGGAACACGGTCAGCGAAGAAGCTCGACCTTTCGTCGCGCATGTAGGAGAAAACCTCGCCGTTGCGCTTCATGCTTACCGTGTCCGAGAGGAGCTGCTCGATGGTAAGCCATTTGTACTTGCGCTCCTGCTCTTCAAATTCGCGCTTCAGGAAGAGATCGCAGTGCTTTTTGCCAATCTTCATCAGGTAGAAGGTGAAGCGGTAGTTGGTCAACTTGCGCGAAGCCTCGGAAGTTTTTGTATGGCGCACTTCATGACCGACAAGTTCATGAGCGGTGAACGCTTCCTTTGGCAAGCTGAACCGCTGGGTCGCATATTCCGAAACGTCCGAAGGGTCAGACTGCCCGGGCTGGAGACTGACGAACGGCATTAGATAGCATTGCCAGATCGGGTCAAAGTACACGAGCAGAAGGCTTGCGCCGCTTTCATCCTTGGAGCGGAAGTATGTCAGCGCATAGTTACGGACGGGCGAATGAGACTCCCTTGCGATGCCATCCATCAAATCGGAAATGCTTTGATGCCCAAACGCCCTCACCCCGGCGACTACGGTCCAAATCGAGAAGACAACTAGGAGAAAGATCGTACCATTTCGCCAGTCGTCAGCTTCTAGTCCATATCTGTCCTTGAAGTCCGAAACGATGAGAGTCGCAAACAGCGTGATGGCGACCGCCAAGGGCGTCACCCAGAACAACCGATCGTAGACGCGCTTCGCGAACTCCTGAATCAGAATTTGAAGCCTATCGAATCCGATCGTGATCGGATCCACGAAATGGGCAGTACGTTGCCCGACCTTAGATTTGCGCTCTGAGCCCAACTTCCGCCCCTTCAATGCTCGCCAGACTCGCCCACTGGCGTTGCTGGTGTTCCCCGTCACCGGCTTCTCTCATACGAAGAGTCTCCCTGTCAGCCAGAAAAATGCGTCTTGAATACTCCCTCTGTTACAGCCATCGCACCGAAGGGACGCGCCGATAGGATTAATGGCGATTATTGAGGCACATGCATGACCGGCAGGTGAAGCAGTAAAGTGGCCGACTGCGAACTGCCAGCTTCTTGAGCGCCAACGGGGAAGCCGTCGATCACGGCCAACTCCTTCACTCCTCGATGATCGGCAGCACGCCCGTGTACCCAGCATTGCGCGATAAGGATTCGATAAGTTGCTCCGAGCGACCCGCGAACAGTGTGGAACGCGTTGCGGAAGCCTCATTCATGCGTCGCACTTGGTCCGGCTCGACACCGACAACCTCGACTTCCTTCCGCCGATCAAGCTGGCCAACACAAATGTCCCAGGTCAGAGGCAGAAATAGTGTTGGCCGTGACCAACTCCTGTCAGGAAGGCGGAATGCGACCGTGGCGCCAGGAACGTCGCCGACAATAAAGCTCTTTTTGGGATCCCTGTTTACATAAATCGCCAAACCCATCTTGCTGAACGCTTCTCGAACCTCGGCGCTTGGCGGGGACCTTTGAGCTGTAACGATGGCATTGCGCCGAATCCTCAATGCGAGGTCGGGATCGCTCTGTTGCGTCCCCGAAGCCTGAAGATCGGCCTCGATTTTCGCTACAGCCTTTTTAACTCGGCCTTCTAAGTTCATTTGAGCGGCAAATGCCTCGATGAACCCGGGAGTGCGCTTAAGATGGTAGTAAAAGAAGTCCGACCAGAACTGCCAAGCCCGTTCATCGAGATCAGGTACCGAGCCGTCTCGTACGATTGCAGCCAAATCTGAGATAAACTTGACACCAACATCCTCGAGCAATGAGAAGAATTTCTCAAGGGCGACATCTTTTTCGCCATTTGGCAGCACCACTGTGTACAAATCCTTCTGCACAAACAGGTTCTGCGTCGACGTGAAACGGATGTCGCCCTTTTCAAATTCTCGCCGCCAAAACCACAAGCGGCCTTCCGCATCAGTAAAATGGCGCAGCATCATCTGCGGAATAAAGTGATGCCTCTTTGGGACGTTGCTCTTTGCGTTCACCATCCGGTCCGATTCCATTGCACAGTTCTAAATTTGGAGCTGCTAGTGTGAGCGTGGGCGCCCCCAATGCATAGCGGAGTATTGCATTTTAGTGGCCCGACGATACATCGCTAGCTGGGGGCGTATCCGTATGGCAACTGCCCTCAATGAATGATTTCGGGCGGGACAGTGAATGAACAGGGTCGGCAGTGCGGCGATGAGGCAGCCGCGAAAAGGACGTAAAGCCAATCGACCGAGGTTGGCTGATCGTCGCCCGCTTAATCCTTATCCTGTAGATACCTCGGCCGAACTGCTCCGCTTGATCGGAACATATCAAGATTCCGCTTTGGCGGTCTCGTTCAGAGAGATGGTGCCGTGGATCAAGGTCGGCGAGCGTGCCACTCACTATCTCCATTCATACCCTGCGAAGCTTCTACCTCAAATTGCTCATTTCTTCCTCGCTGCAAGCATACTGAGCAAGCAAGGTGACACGGTGTTGGATCCATTCGGAGGGACGGGAACCGTAGCATTGGAAGCGCTGCTGTCCGGACGCAACGCGATCAACGCCGACGCAAATCCCCTCGCACGACTGATCGCCCAAGTTAAGACCAGGGTGCTGTCAGATGACGAACTTCTCAACGCATTCGAAGGCGTCAAAAACCGCTACAAGCTCGCACGAGCGGGCAAACCTCCTTCAGTGGTGAATTTGGAGTATTGGTACTCCGCTGTCGACATTCGCGCCCTTTGCCGGCTGCGATCAGCCGTTCTTGGCGAACGCCATAAGCCCTTGCGAGATTTTCTGCTCGTCACGTTTTCTTCTGTCTGTCGCCGAGTAAGCAATGCAGACCCGCGGTTTTCCGTCCCAGTGCGTCGAAAAGACAGCGGCACTGGCGATGTCGGCGCCCGCTCACTTGTTTGGGATCACTTTGAGAACCAGTTCTTCGCGAATGCAGAGCGTTTTTGCAGTCTTCGCCAGATGGGCTTCAAATCGCGCGCGCGACACTGCGTTGGGGACGATGCGCGAGACTTGCGCGTGGCAAGCGATTGGGATGATCTTGGGAAAAAGCGGCTGCCAGATTCATCGGTGGATCTGATTATCACATCGCCACCTTACGCTGGCGCTCAAAAATACATTCGTGCGTCGAGCCTTAGTCTGGGTTGGCTCGGATTGGCTGGCTCACGTGAGCTGAGAGGCTTTGAACGGAAAAACATAGGCCGCGAGCATCTCGACTTGGGAGAAGTGCAGCGTATCCCGAAATCAGGATTGGAGCAGGCGGACGCGCTGATCTCTGCGATCTCGCGCGAGAATTCCAGTCGAGCAGCAATAGTTGCGACCTACCTTGTAGAGATGCAATTGGCTTTGAAAGAGAGCGTGCGGGCGCTTCGTCCGGGCGGCTATTTCGTGCTCGTCATTGGCGACAATCAAGTGTGCGGACGCGAATTTGCATCATCCCGCTACCTCACCCAGATTCTAAATGACCTCGGGCTTCAGACCAGATTGCGGCTCGTTGATGAAATCCGGTCACGAGGGCTGATCACCAAGCGGAACAAGACGGCAGGTATGATATCGAAAGAATGGATCATTCTGCTTCAAAAGCCGGTAGAATCACTGTGAGTCCGCTCGACGAACTGCGTGCCCTTGATGCCGTCGACGAAGACGATAGCGCAGATTGGGAGGAAACAAAGCAGACGCTGCGCACCCGCATCACGATCCTAAGCGAGCGCGCTTGGGAGGGTCGGGTTAAGTGGGATCTAGTGGAACGCTGGATGTCGAACTTCACGGGTGAGTCCGGCTTGGACATCCAAAAAGAGCGCATTCACGCTTTGTATCTTTTGTCGCAATTCCTATACTTCGGCAGTCGGGAAATACGCGTTCTTCTTAAAGCTCTGTATCGTGACCTGTTTCTTCTCCCGTTGATCCAGGAAGTACGTGAGAAGCACAACGGGATTCGTGATCCGAACCTCCTGAGAGGGCTCGTGGAGGCCGAGCTGGAAAAGACGAGATTTCTAGGTGTCGGAAATCCCTCAGAAAGTGGGGTCCACCTCCTATATTTCTTCCGTCAGGAGAATGGACTCCGGAAGAGGCACTTCCTCGACACGGCTCAGATTCTTGAGCGCCATCTATTGCCGGATAGCAGTTATCAACGGCGGCTGCGGTATCCCGATGTAGAGCGCTACATATTTGTCGACGATGTCTGCGGATCCGGAGACACCGCCATCAAATACTCGAAGGATTTTCTCACCGAAGTTAAGGAGTGCAAGGACGAGGTCACCTTGTCATATTTGGCCATGTTTTCCACTGACGACGGTATGAAGGCCGTGCGGGAGCAGTCTATCTTTGGACAAGCGGCAGCCGCGGTCTACGAGTTGGACAAGACTTACAAATGCCTAAGTGCGGATTCTCGCTATCTGAAAGTCGTTCCCGACAAGATTGAGCCCGACACCGTCCGCAAGGTTGCGTTGACCTATGGCGAGAAACTCCTGCCGAACCATCCCAATGGTTTTCTCGGCAGCGAACTCTTGATGGGCTTCCACCACAATACGCCAGACAATACGATCCCCGTAATTTGGATGGACGAATCGCACGGATCGTCGATCCCTTGGACGCCCGCCTTCCGGCGCTACCCAAAGGTCGCATAAGAGATGAGCTTTCCTCCAGCCACAGAGAACCCATTCGAGCTGAGCAAGGCTAGCAACTTCTCGGTGACCGAGGTTTTGGACTATTGGGTTGATATCATGGAGGACAAGGGCGGACTGATGTCCGTGCTCCAGCCCAAGCAAATTACACCAATGATGCTGCTTGGCGGCAAAGGGAGCGGCAAAACTCACCTGCTTCGGTATTGCTCTGCGCCGGTCCAAGCAGCCCGGCATCAGAATAAGCTGACGGAGGCTATTCAGCGTGAGGGGTTCATTGGGATTTACGTGCCTACCGAAGCCCTCAACCCTCATAGGTTTGCGGAAAAGGGCCAAAGCGCCGCTGCTTGGGCCGACATCTTCGCGATGTATTTCGAGCTTTGGCTGGTCACCGCCTTACTCGAGACGGTGATCGACCACGCAATCGATGAAATTGATAACGCTTCCCAAGCAGCGCTGGCCTCAGAGATCGCCAACCTTTTTGACGAGGATGTATCGAATAATTTTAGGACCTTAACGGACGGTCTCGAGTATCTCGTCCGGGTCAGAAAGAACATCGATGTTGTTGTGAATAATAGTTCTCTCCGAGGCAATTTGGATGGCCTGACCGTTCCGTTCTCTCACGGAAAGCTAATTTACGGCGTCCCGCAAGCTCTTGAAAAATTGCTCGACTTTATGCCCGGGAAAACGGTCGTATATCTGATCGATGAAGCCGAAAATCTGACTGTGGATCAGCAGAGATTCCTCAACACCTTAATCCGATATCGGAAGGGGAACGCCACCATCCGCGTCGGGGCTAGGTTGTATGGCATTCGGACCAACGAGATCTTGGGGTCAGGCGAACCCAACAAGCTAGACGCGGAGTATCATCAGGTAATCCTGGATGAGTTCTTGAGAGACCAAGAAGAGGAATACACCAAGCTGATCAAAGGCTTGGTTTCGACGCGCTTAAGACGCCTCAATCGCGCCCCTAGAGGTCAGGAAGCGCTCGATAGCTATTTCGTTAGCCTCAGCCGCGAAGAGGAATGGAGGCAGGCGATGCTCGAGCTCGCCAGGAAGTACGATGCTGATGATCGAGAGCGTCCGTACTTCAAGCGGTTGCGGAAGCATATCGAAGCGGCCTTTCCCGGGGATGTCGACCTGAGCGATGCCATCGTTCAGCATCTCAGAGCGGACGAAGATCCGATCGTCGAAAAGACAAGCATTTTCATGTTGTACCGGCGCTGGCCATCGCAGAGGGCTAATCTACTCAACCTCGCAAAGAACATCGAGCAGAAGGCGGGCGCCTACCGAAGCGGCGATCGACGCGGAGAGATGGCTAAGACACTACTCTATTTTCGATCCGACCTTATTGCCCAGTTCTATCGAGACTGCCGCCAACGCGTCCCCTTCGCAGGCCTGAAGACGCTCACGGAGCTTAGCCAAGGCATCCCTCGAAATTTCCTTACAATCCTCAAGTACATCTACCGTCGCTCATTTTTTGCCAACGAAGCTCCATTCGACGGCGGCGTGATAAGCGTAACCTCTCAATCGAATGGCGTCCGCGACAGCTCGGCGTGGTTTTGGGAAGATGCCCAACCAGATGGCGATGGCGAGGACGTGCGCGAGGCGATTGAAGCGCTGGCGCTGCTATTTCGTAGTGTGCGGTTCAGCGACAGACCGGCTGAATGTGACCTCTGTACGTTTAGTGTTGATACAGAGACCCTCTCGCTGCGGTCGCGCAAGATCCTCAAGCTTGCCGAAAATTGGTCGTACCTTATCCAAGTCCGTGAGGGCGCCCGGAACAAAAACGACCGCGGAGTCAGCCAAAAGTATCAGTTGGGACCAATGCTCGCCCCGCAATGGGATATATCTGAGCATCGTCGCGGAAATATAGAACTTCGCCCTGACTTGGCCAACGCGATCTTCGACAAGGATAGCCGAGACCTTCTCCCCGGCCTAGTTCGAGCGCGGGTCGCGGGCATGCGAGCTGAAAGCTTCGCAAGCGGCGGCAAAGGAGATCAAGACGAGCTGTTTCAACCATGATCCCGGCGCTCGACTACTATATCGACGCTAAACGGGCGTTATCAGCGGAATCGTCAGATGAATGGGATATCTTCATCTCCGCGTTCAACGACAATAGCCGCGTGCGCGACACGTTCTCGTGGGTCAAGGCGAAGCGAAAAATCTGGTGGTCGCTCCCAGAATATGGCTACACTGAAGAAGAACTTCCCAACGACGGAGTTGAAGTTCGCGAATTCGCGTCGCGACATGAAGCAGAGCTAATCCGGGAAGGTTTTGAAGGACTTCTCGATGACCCGACGTCGAGCATCTGCATCGACATCACGGGGCTAATGCGACAGCATATCTTCTTCATCATGAGATTGATGAAAGATCGAGAAATCCCTCGGTATAGCCTGCTCTACACTGAACCAGAGCATTATGCGCGCAAAGCGGACACGACTTTCGCACTAGGCGAGGTAAGCATGGTGCGACAAGTAGCTGGCTACGAAGGGCAACACTCCACCGACACGAGCAACGATGTTTTGATCATGGGAGGTGGCTATGATCACCCGCTTGTTGCCCACGTCATTCTGAGCCGCGAGAAAGCGCGCCTTGTGCAGGTGCACTCGTTGCCGTCGCTCTCGGCAGATATGTACCATGAGGCTCTCCTGAGGCTCGATCGCGTAAGCGGTACTGCCGACGTCGCTGAAGACCAGACGTTTTTCAGCAGCGCAAATGATCCATTCGTAACCGCCGCAACACTCTCCGAAGCGTGCCAAAAGCTTCGAGCTAAGCTTCCCATATCTAATCTCTACCTCAGCTCCTTGGCGACAAAGCCGCAGGCCGTAGGCTTCGCTCTGTTCTACCTTAAGGAACTTGAAGGAAGTGCATCAAGCGTCATATTTCCCGTGGTCAACCGCTACTTTCGTGAGACTGGAAAAGGGCTTGGCCGCACATGGGTCTATCCAATCGAACTCTCATAGCGATTGACCTGGAAATTCTCCCAAAGCCACAATTTCTGCATCGGTGGGACCAAATCGGCGATCGGCGCCTCTGGGAGCTTTGTCGATCCGCGTTCCGGGCGGAAGCTCTTGCATCAGGTCGAATACAAACGTCGCCAAAGGCGTCATAATTTTTCGCAGCCAATCATCGAGCGCGTCCAAGTCCCCAATAAACTCGAAGCCGACTTCCTCGAAAACATGTGGCATCATGTATCTGACGCCTTCCCAAATCCTAGACGAAGTTAGCACGAGGCTCATGCGGTCCACATCAGTGTGAGCGACGACCTTATTTCGATACTCCAAAAGCCTCTCATGGAGCGCTCGCTCCGTCGAGCTTGGTTTAATTCCGATCGACTTAAAGGAAAGAATCGGAAGCCCCTTGGATTGCGTAAACGGTCGGCAGTACGAAACAACCGCGGCGTCGTGATAGCTGCGTGCTGCCTCACGCTCGACCTGAAGCCTCTCTGTCGGCAAATTCGACAGCAATGAGAAGCCACCGACGGAGAATTTGAAGTCTTCCAAAGCCTGTATTTTTCTCCAATCGCCCTCATTCAGCATCGTCTTGGCCCATCCGTAATCGCAAGTTTTAGCCGCCCGCGATCAGCGGCCGCCTTGCGTTGTATCAGTGACCGCTTAGGGTGTCCGCTCTACTTCCGTTGAACGGCCGACATGAGGCGCAAAGCAGTCCTTCGGACAATCGCTGTCGGGGAGGCTGATCGCTACCAGGATGGCGCGGGCTCTCCTTTCCATTGGGCGCGCCAACGATCGAAATGCGGGAGGAGCGCCGGGGGCAGGGTGGAGACAAACGCCTCATCCATCGGAAAGTGGGGCATGGCTTCGGCAACGGCGTCGAGCAGCAGCATGCCCTGCTTGGCATCCTTGGGCCGCTTGAGTGGGTCGCGACCGGCCTTCTCGGCCATCCAGAGCTTGTGCAACGCGAAATAGCGCGGATCGGGAGCCACGATGCGCGCGGGCGCATTGTCGCGGGAGATGACGACATGATCGACCTGCCGCCCGAGCAGCAACCATTCCTGCTCGGGGAGCGGGATCGGCCTCGGCTGGTCCTTGCGGAACATCCCGTCGATCGTGCTGGGGGCAGCAAGAATCTCGACCTCATATGCCTTGGCATTGCGCGCCTGAAACTGGCGTTCGGTGTTGACGCTATAGGTTCGGTCGACAGCCTTCAGCATCATCCAGATCGACGAAATTTCGTCAGCGGGGGGCTCGGCGGTCCATGCAAGATCAAAGTCGAGCGTTTCCTCCGGAACGTCGCGGATCCTGCCGCCCGCCTCGATATGATAGGCGGGCATCGCGTTCGTGCCGACCACCATGAGGTGACTGCCAAGAAGACGGCGTCGATCGGCCTCGCGCAGGATTTTTCCTGCTTCGGGATCGAGCATGGGCAGTTTGAGCGAGCGATAGATGCGCGCGCGCTCGGCAAGCATTGTTCGGCTGGCCTCGATGCGCGCTTTCACCGCTTCCTTGTCGCTCTTGTAAGCATCGAATTGCGCCTGCTTTTCTTCGTCCAGCCGACCCAGGCTCTTCATATTGCCTTCCCGGTCGGTGAGTTCATAGAGATAGGCGTTTCCGGACACCTCCTTGATGCGCAGATTATAGGGCATTTCGGCGAGCGCGCGCTCGGCGTCACGCCATACCTCATATTGCTGGCGAATGTTGATCAGGTTTCGCGCCTGCTCATCGCTGAACGGTGTGACGGCTTTCATGTTGCCCTGCTTTTTCTATTTTCTTCATTATGCAGGGTAAATCCGAGTTTTTCAAGATATTACCCTGCATTTTCATGCTGGAAACGAAAAGCAGGGCAAGGCCGCCTCGCGTCCCGATAAATTATTGTGGGGTCGAGGCCGGCGTGCCGTGGGACATTTGGCGCTGATTGGCGCGGCTTGGCGCTGCGAGGCCGCAATGTTCAAACCGTGCTCTTTTATCGATCCTCGCTGCTCATGAACCGAGGCGACCGGTCGCCCGGGGGCGGAGTAGATCATGACACCCACCAAATTGCTTGTCGGTCAGATTGTCATTGTGTTCGCGATCATGATCGCCGGGCTGTGGGCGGCGACGCAGTGGGCGGCGGCGATGCTCGGCTACCAGCCGCAGCTTGGCCCGGCCTGGTCCGAATTTCTGGGCACGCCGGTCTACCGCCCGTGGCAGATCTTTGCCTGGTGGTATCATTATGAAGCCTATGCGCCCCAAGTGTTCGACAAGGCGGGGATGCTCGCTGCCGCGAGCGGTTTCTTCGGCTGCGCCGCGGCGATCGGCAGTTCGCTGTGGCGCGCACGGCAGTCGCGCCATGTCACCACTTATGGTTCGGCGCGCTGGGCCAGCGCGCGAGAGATCCGCCGCGCCGGGCTGCGCCGTGACGCGGGCGTCTTTCTCGGCCGCCACGGTGCGCGCTATCTCCGCCACGACGGCCCTGAACATGTCATGGCCTTCGCGCCGACGCGCTCGGGCAAGGGCGTTGGGCTCGTCATTCCGACCTTGCTCAGCTGGACGGGCAGTGCGGTCGTCCACGACATCAAGGGAGAAAACTGGAAGCTGACCGCAGGCTGGCGCTCGCGCTTCTCGCACACCCTGCTTTTCAACCCGACCGATGCGGCGTCGGCACATTATAATCCGCTGATCGAGGTGCGCCGCGGCACGCACGAAGTGCGCGACGTCCAGAATATCGCCGACATCCTCGTCGACCCTGAAGGCGCGCTCGAACGCCGCAACCATTGGGAGAAGACCTCGCATTCGCTGCTCGTCGGCGCGATCCTCCATATTCTCTACGCCGAGGAGGAGAAGACGCTCGCGCGCGTCGCGACTTTCCTCTCCGATCCGCAGCGCCCCTTTGTCGCGACGCTGCGGCAGATGATGACCACCAATCATCTCGGCACGAAGGACGAGCCGAGGGTCCATCCGGTCGTCGCCTCGGCCGCGCGCGAGCTATTGAACAAGAGCGAGAATGAACGCTCGGGCGTGCTCTCGACCGCCATGTCCTTCCTCGGCCTCTATCGCGACCCGACGGTCGCCGAGGTTACGTCGCGCTGCGACTTCCGGATCGCCGATCTCGTCGGGAGCAAAGCGCCGCTGTCGCTCTATCTCGTCGTGCCGCCGTCGGACATCAGCCGTACCAAGCCGCTCGTCCGCCTCATTCTCAACCAGGTCGGGCGCCGCCTCACCGAAAAGCTCGACGACCACCGTTCGTCGGTGCGCCGCCACCAGCTCCTGATGATGCTCGACGAGTTTCCAGCATTGGGACGGCTCGACTTTTTCGAGACCAATCTCGCCTTCATGGCGGGGTACGGCGTGCGCGCCTTCCTCATCGCCCAATCGCTGAACCAGATCGAGAAGGCCTATGGCGAGCATAATTCGATCCTCGACAATTGCCATGTCCGCGTCGCCTTCGCGACCAACGACGAGCGTACCGCGCGGCGGATCTCCGACGCGCTCGGGGTCGCCACCGAGCAGCGCGCGATGCGCAACTATGCCGGGCACCGGCTCGCGCCCTGGCTCGCGCATGTCATGGTCAGCCGCCAGGAGACCGCGCGCCCGCTCCTCACGCAGGGCGAGGTGATGGCGCTGCCGCCCGACGACGAGCTCGTCCTCGTCGCGGGCATGGCGCCGATCCGCGCCAGAAAGCTGCGCTATTTCGAGGACGCCAATTTCACGGAGCGCTTGCTCAGCCCGCCCGCCGCCAAAGGCGGGGTCTGGCCCGACCGGCCCGGGCCGAGGCCGAACGACTGGGACGGTTTCGCGCAGCGTCCCGACATCCGGCTCGCCGGCGCCGCTGACGAAGATGGCAAAGCCGGGGACGAGGGCGGCCGCGAGCAGCAGCGCGCGCCCGGCATGGCCGACGAGATGCGGGCACCCGCCAACCCGCCCAAATCGCTCGACGTGCTCGGGTTCGAAAAGGACGATGATGACGCCGCCGCCGACAAGCGCGCGATCGACCGGGTGCGCGGCGCAGCGGCCGGTCCGGGCGCAATCCAGCGCGCGCATATGATCGACCGCGCCGATAGCGAAGATCCGATGGGAGGCCTTTGATCATGGGGCGCCGCAAGGAAAACAAGGTGCGCTACCAGCTCTTCCTCCCTGAGGAACTGAGCGCACACTTCGAGGCGCTCGCCGCCCGGCCCGGCGCGAGCAAATCGGCCATCCTCACCGACGCGCTCACCGCCTGGCTCGGCAGGCAGGCGGTGTCCGAACTCGAGAACCGCTTCAGCGCGCGGCTCGACCGCATGTCGCTCGCGCTCGGGCGGGTCGAGCGCGACGGCCATATTCTTCTCGAGAGCCTCGCGCTTTTTGTGCGCTACCAGCTCATGGTCCAGGCGCCGCTCGCCGAGGGCGACGACGCCGCGCGCGCGCTCGGGCGCGACCGGTTCAACGCCTTCGTCGAGCGCGTCGGCGAAGCGATGGCGAGCGGCAAGCACACGCTCGGTGCAGCCCGCAGCGCGCCGGGGAGGAGGGCGTGAGCGAGAGTCTCTCCGCTGCGCGCAGCCGCGCGATGCTCCAGACCGCGATGGGGCCGACGATCGCCGCCGCGCTCGCCGACGCGCATGTCGCCGAAATCATGGTCAACCCCGACGGGCGGCTGTGGATCGACCGCCTGGGCGACGGGCGAAGCGACAGCGGCACAATTTTCGCGCCCGCGCAGGTCGAGCGTATCATCCGCCTCGTCGCCTCGCACGCCCGCAGCGAGGCGCATGCGGCATCGCCGATCGTCTCGGCCGAACTGCCTCCGCACGGCGAGGGGGCGGGCGAGCGTTTCGAAGGCATATTGCCGCCGGTATCGACCGCGCCCTGTTTCGCGATCCGCAAGCCCGCCGCGCGCATCTACACGCTCGGCGATTATGCGAGGGACGGCATCATGCCCGCGGCGACGGCGCGGCTCTTGGCGCAGGCGGTCACCGAGCGCCGCAATATCCTTGTCGTAGGCGGCACTTCCTCGGGCAAGACCACGCTCGCCAATGCGCTGCTCGCCGCGATGGGCGAGCGCGACGAGCGGGTGATCCTGATCGAGGATACGCGCGAGCTCCAATGCGCCGCGCGCGACGTCGTCGCGCTGCGCACGCGGCGCGCGCGCGGCGGCGCCGCTCCCGGCGAGGGCGGGGCAGGCGCGGTCACCATGGCCGATCTCGTCCGCGCGACGCTGCGGCTGCGGCCCGATCGCATTATCGTCGGTGAGGTGCGCGGGCGCGAGGCGCTCGACATGCTCAAGGCGTGGAATACCGGCCACCCGGGCGGGATCGCGACGATCCATGCCAACAGCGCGGCCGCCGCGCTCTACCGCCTCGAGCAGCTCGTCCAGGAAGCCGTGATCACCGTGCCGCGCGCGCTGATCGCCGATGCGGTCGACATCATCGTCTTCATCGCCGGGCGCGGGCTCGCGCGCCGCGTCGAAACCGTCGCGCGCGTTTCCGGGCTGCGCTCCGGTGGCTGCTACGCGATCGAAGATGTCGTTCCAACATCATGAAAGAAGGAGATATTTTGATGGACAGGGAATTGGCTTCACGACGGCGCGGCGCTCGTGCGGTGTCTGTTGCGGCAGCAGCGGCGGGACTGTTGTTCGCCGTCACTGCGAGAGCGGCGGGATCGGGAATGCCGTGGGAGGAACCGCTCCAGCAGGTTCTCGAGTCGGTGCAGGGGCCGGTCGCCAAGATCATCGCGGTGATCATCATCATCTCGACCGGGCTGACGCTCGCCTTTGGCGAGACCGGCGGGGGTTTCCGCAAGCTGATCCAGATCATCTTCGGCCTGTCGATAGCCTTTGCCGCCAGCTCCTTTTTCCTGTCCTTCTTCAGCTTCGGCGGCGGGGTGCTGATCGCATGAGTGGCAGCGCGCATATCGAAGGCTTCGAGGCGCCGCTCCACCGCGCCCTCGCCGAGCCGATCCTGCTCGGCGGCGCGCCGCGCGCGATCGCTATCCTCAACGGCACGCTCGCCGCCGCGCTCGGGCTCGGCCTCCAGCAATGGATCGCGGGCGTCGCCGTCTGGGCGCTGGGGCACAGCGCGGCGGTGATCGCGGCGAAGCGCGACCCCGATTTCGCGCCGGTACTGATGCGCCACCTTCGCCAGAAAGGCCATCTTACATGCTAAACCTCACCGAATATCGCCGCAAGGCTGACCGCCTCGCCGATCATCTTCCCTGGGCGGCGCTCGCCGCGCCGGGCGTCCTCCTCAACAAGGACGGCAGTTTCAGCCGCATTCTGGCATTCCGCGGTCCTGACCTCGAAAGCGCGACCGAGGCCGAGCTCGTGTCGGTGGCCGCGCGCGCGAACAATGTGCTCAAGCGCTTCGGGTCGGGATGGGCGCTCCATATCGAGGCCGAACGCCGCGCCGCGCCGGGCTATCCCGCGAGCTGCTTTCCCGACGCTGCCTCGTGGCTCGTCGATGCCGAGCGGCGCGCGGCCTTCGAAAAGGCCGAGGCCCATTATGAAAGCGCCTATTATCTGACGCTGACCTTCCTCCCGCCTGCCGACCGCAGCGAGCGGGCAGGGCGGTGGTTCGTCGAGCGCGCGGACGCCGGAAAACGGCGCGACTGGCGCGAAGCGCTCGCTGCCTTTGTCGCCGAGACGAACCGCGTGCTCGACCTCTTGTCGGGCTTCATGCCCGAGGTGCGCGCGCTCGACGACGGCGCGGTGCTGACCTATCTCCACGGCACGGTTTCGGCACGGCGGCACGATGTCGCCGTCCCTGCGACGCCGCTTTATCTCGACGGCCTCCTCGCCGACACGCCGGTCCTCGGCGGACTCGAACCGATGCTCGGCGACCGGCATCTTCGCACGGTCACTATTCGCGGCTTTCCGAACCTCAGCCGACCCGGCATCCTCGATGCGCTCAATCATCTCGGCTTTTCCTATCGTTGGGTGACGCGCTTCATCGCGCTCGACAAGCAGGACGCGACGAAGGCGCTGACGCGGCTCAGGCGGCAGTGGTTCAACAAACGCAAGTCGGTCGCGGCGCTACTGCGCGAGGTGATGTACAACCAGCCCGCGCAGCTTCTTGACAGCGACGCCGACAACAAGATGCTCGACGCCGATCTCGCGCTCCAGGCGCTGGGGCAGGATCATGTCGCCTTCGGGCACCTGACTACGACCATTACCGTTTCCGACCCCGACCGCGCGCGCGTCGAGGAGAAGCAGCGCGCGGTCGAGCGCGTCGTCAACGGGCTCGGCTTCACCGCGATCCGCGAGAGCGTCAACGCGGTCGAGGCTTGGCTCGGCTCGCTCCCGGCGCAGGTCTATGCCAATGTTCGCCAGCCGCTCGTCCACACGCTCAACCTCGCGCATCTGATGCCGCTGTCATCGGTGTGGGCGGGGCCGGCGCGCAACACGCATCTTGGCGGGCCCCCGCTGCTCCATGCCGAAACCAGCGGCGCGACGCCCTTTCGGCTTTCGACGCATGTGGGCGATGTTGGTCATATGATGATCGTCGGGCCGACGGGCGCGGGCAAGTCGGTGCTCCTCGCGCTGCTCGTGCTCCAGTTCCGCCGCTACGAGAATGCGCAGGTCTATATCTTCGACAAGGGAGGTTCGGCGCGGGCCGCGGTGCTCGCGATGGGCGGCAGGCACCATGCGCTCGGTCTCGGCGGCGCGGACGATACGTCGGGCGATATTGAATTGGCGGGCGAGGGCGGCATCGCCTTCCAGCCGCTGCGCGCGATCGACCGCGCTGCCGAGCGGGCATGGGCGGCTGAATGGCTTGCTGCTCTTCTTGCCAGCGAGCAGGTCGCGGTCACCCCCGAGGTCCGGGAGGCGCTCTGGTCGGCGCTTGCGAGCCTTGCGAGTGCGCCGCCCGCGGAGCGAACGCTCACCGGGCTGTCGCTGCTCCTGCAGTCGGCGCCGCTCCGCGCCGCGCTCGCGCCCTACACGCTCGAAGGCCCATTCGGGCGGTTGCTCGACGCCGCCGAGGACGATCTCGCGCTCGCCGACATGGTGTGTTTCGAAACCGAGGCGCTGATGGCCCAGGCGAGCGTCGTTGCGCCCGTGCTCACCTATTTGTTCCACCGGCTCGAGGAACGTTTCGACGGACGACCGACGCTCCTGATCCTCGACGAGGCCTGGGTATTCCTCGATCATCCGCTCTTCGCGGCGCGCATTCGCGAATGGCTGAAAGTGCTGCGCAAGAAGAATGTCTCGGTGATCTTCGCAACGCAGAGCCTCGCCGATATTGCGGAGAGCGCGGTGGCGCCGGCGATTATCGAGAGTTGCCCGCAGCGCATCCTCCTTCCCAACGACCGCGCGGTCGAACCGCAAAGCGCCGCCGCCTATGCGCGTTTCGGGCTCAACGCGCGGCAGATCGAACTCGTCGCGCGCGCGACCCCCAAGCGGCATTATTATCTGCAATCAGCGCGCGGCAACCGATTGTTCGAGCTCGGGCTCGGCCCCGTCGCGCTCGCGCTGTGCGGCGCGTCCGATCCCCGCATCCAGAAGCGAATCGACCGCATTCTCGCCGAGCACGGCCCCGAAAGCTTCGCGGCGCGCTTCCTCGCCGAGCGCGGCCTTGGCTGGGCCGCCGAGTTGCTCGCCCGTTTTGAACCGTCCGCAAGTCCCCCAGAAGGAGAAGGAAGATGAAGAAGGTCATGATCGCGTTTTTGCTTGGCAGTATCGCCGCTACGGTTCCGACGGTCCCGGCGCGCGCGATCCCGGTGTTCGATAGCGCCAACTATTCGCAGAACCTGCTCACTGCCGCGCGAACGCTCCAGCAGATCAACCAGCAGATCGAGTCGCTCCAGAATGAAGCACAAATGCTCGTCAACCAGGCGAAGAATCTGGCGAAGATCGACTTTCCGCAAATGAGGGCGCTGGAGAAGCGGCTCGGGGAGATCGATCGGCTGATGCAAAAGGCGCAAGGCATCGACTTCAGCGTCGACCGGCTTGACGAACAGTTCCGCGCGGCCTTCCCCGCCGACTTTGCCCACGTTGTGACGCGCAACGCCCGCATCGCCGCCGCGCGTGCGAAGCTTGCGGCTGAAATGGAGTCTTTCCGGCATGCGATGGCGGTGCAGAGCGCTATCGTCGAGAATGTCCGGGACGACGCCGCGGCACTGCAGGCGATCGTCGCACGGAGCCAGGGCGCCGAAGGCGCGCTCCAGGCCGCGCAGGCAACGAACCAGCTGCTCGCGCTCGCTACGCAGCAACAGTTCCAGATCCAGCAGCTGATGGCAGCGCAGTTCCGCGAGACGACGCTCGAGCGCGCGCGGCGCGCGCAAGGCGAACGCGAGGCGCGCGAAAAGGCGAAGCGCTTCCTCGGCGACGGCAAGGCGTGGACGCCGCCGCGCTGACCGGCTCGACCGATCGGGGCAGGACGGGCCGCACCGCTTCCCCAGCCCGAGAGCTGCCCCGTCGCGGGGACGGCCGCGGCCAGCGGATCACTTGTCCGCCCGGCACCGGTCCCCGCGACAAAATTCCCCAAGGCCTTGTTTGAGGACATCGACCGTGGACGATCTCAATATCATCGACCAGTTCCTGACCGCTTTTGTCGCCTATATCGACAGCGGCTTCGGGTTGCTCGGCGGTGATGTCGGCTTCCTCACGAGCGTCCTCGTCGGGATTGATATCACGCTCGCAGGCCTCTTCTGGGCGCTCGGCGGCGAGGATGATGTTATCGCCAAATTTCTGAAGAAGATCCTCTATGTCGGTGTCTTCGCGCTGATTCTGAACAGCTTCCAGACATTGTCCGAGATCATCTTCCGTTCCTTCGCCGGACTCGGTCTCACCGCCGGGGGCAGCGCGATCGGCCCCGACGACCTGCTGATGCCCGGGCGCCTCGCCGGCACCGGCTTCGAGGCGGCCTGGCCCCTGCTCGAACAGGCCAAGGAGCTCGTCGGGCCGATCGCCTTCTTCGACAATTTCGTCGAGATTGCGGTGCTGATCATCGCCTGGATCATCGTCATCGCCGCCTTCTTTATACTCGCGATCCAGCTCTTCATCACAATCCTCGAATTCAAGCTGACGAGCCTTGCGGGCTTTGTGCTCGTCCCCTTTGCGCTCTGGAACCGGACCTCTTTCCTTGCCGAGCGCGTGCTCGGCAATGTCGTGAGCTCGGGCGTTAAGGTGATGGTGCTCGCGGTAATCGTCGGCATAGGCTCCAATTATTTCGCCCAGTTCACCGGAGCTCTCGCTGGCGAGGACGTCACGATCGAGCAGGCGGTGTCGCTGATGCTTGCGAGCCTCGCGCTCTTTGGCCTTTCAATCTTCGGTCCGGGGATCGCATCGGGGCTCGTCGCGGGCGCGCCGCAGCTCGGCGCCGGGTCGGCGGTCGCGACCAGTGCGCTCGCCGCCGGCGGTCTTGCGATGGGCGGCGCGGGTGCGATTGCTGCGGCGCGCGGCGTGAGTGCCGCGGGTCTCGGCGCGGTCCGTGCCGGCACCGCGATGGGGAGCGCGACCTCGACCGCATACAAGCTCGGAGAGGAAACCTCGGGATCGGCGAGCGTCGGCGCAGGACTTGGCGGCGTTGTGACCGCCGTGCGCGGCGCTGCTGGGCAGCGCCTGCGCGCCGCCGCCGCGCTCGACATCGCCGCAGCGCGCGGCGAGCAGGCGGCGTGGAATGCTGCCAACAGCACGGCGCCTGCGCGCGGGGGCACGGCAGCCGCAGCAGTGCCTGCGTCAGGCGGCGGCGCGGCGCCCGAGAATATGGCGCCGGCTTGGGCGCAGCGGCTGCAGAACCAGCAGAACGCCCGGTACCGCCGACAAATGGCCGTCCACGCGATCCGCGACGGCGATCGCGGCGGCGCCGGTATCACTCCCGATATCCACGAAAGGGATTAACCCATGACATTCAGACGCCCAATACAGCGCTATGGACAAACACCCGAGCCCGACACGCCGTATCAGCGCGCGGGTCAGCTCTGGGACGAGCGCATCGGCTCGGCGCGCGTCCAGGCGAAGAACTGGCGGCTGATGGCGTTCGGCGGACTGTTGCTCGCGACGGGCCTTGCGGCGGCGCTCGTCTGGCAGTCGATGCAGAGCCGCGTCATTCCTTATGTCGTCGAGGTCGACAAGCTCGGCGAAGCGCGGAGCGTCGCGCCCGCCGATGCTGACTATCGGCCGAGCGACGCGCAAATCGCCTGGCACCTCGGCCGTTTCATTACCAATATCCGTTCGCGCTCGCTCGATGCGGTATTGATGCGCGAGAATTGGCTGGCGGCCTATGATTTCGTGACCAAACGCGGCGCCCTATTCCTCGGCGAATATGCCCGCGCCGTGAGCCCCTTCGCCGACGTCGGTCGCCGCACCGTGTCGGTGCAGGTCCTCAGTATCGTCCGCTCGTCGGACGACAGCTTCCGCATCAACTGGATCGAGCAGGCGTTTGAGCGCGGAAGCCTTGCGGAAACGTCGCGCTGGACCGCGGTGGTGACGATCAGGAGCAGGCCGCCGCGCTCGGCTGAGGTGCTGCGCAAGAATCCGCTCGGTCTCTATGTCGATGCGATCGACTGGAGCCGCGAGCTCGAGACACCCGCCCTGCCGGCGGCGGCATCGGCCGCGGCGGGCCCAGCTTCCGAAATGCCGGTGACAGGATCGCCGCCGCGCGATCTGCGTCACGGTTCGCCGGTCGCCCCCGGCGCCTCGGCGTCGCTGCCCTCCAGCCATGAAGGAGCATAATCATGATCCGCCATCTCATTCTTTCGGCGTGCCTCATTGCGATCGGGCCCGTGGCGTACGCCAAGACATCCGCTGCACCGGCTGTCGTCACTGCCAACAAGGCAGCGATCCGCGAACCCGACGCTGCGGCCTACCGCAACGCCGTCCAGCTCTATCCTTATGCCGAAGGCGCGCTCTACCGTCTCTACACCGCGCCCGGGCGCGTCAGCGATATTGCACTCCAGCCCGGCGAAAACCTGACCTCGGTTGCGGCAGGTGACACCGCCCGCTGGACCCTCGGCGACACGGTGAGCGGCAGCGGCGCGGCACAGCGCACCCATATTCTCGTCAAGCCCTTCTCATCCGGACTGTCGACCAACCTCGTTATCGCGACCGACCGCCGCGTCTATCATGTCCAGCTGACCAGCACCGCATCCACCGCGATGGCGGCAATCGGCTGGACCTACCCCGACGACGAGCTGCTCGCGCTCGCGCGGCAGCGCGCGGCGGGTGAGGCGATACGCCCGGTGTCGGTCGGTGTCGCCGTGGAGAATCTCGAATTCGGCTACGCAATCAGCGGCGACCGACCCGCGTGGCGGCCCGTGCGCGCGTTCGATGACGGGCGCCAGACCTGGATCGAGTTTTCCGAAGATATCGCGACGGGTGAAGCGCCGCCGCTCTTCATCCGCGGCGAGGAGGGTGAAGCTGAACTTGTAAATTACCGGGTTTCCGGGCGTTTTTATATCGTCGACCGTCTATTCGCGGTCGCTGAACTGCGGCTCGGCGGCAAGAAGCAGAAAATCGTTCGGATCACCCGAACCGGCAAGGCGCCGACAGGACGGGGGAGGGGGAGATGACCGCAGAAACAGCCGCTTCCGGCGACGCTCCTGAAATCGCCGAAAAAGGAAAAGGACAGGCCGATCGGGACAGCGCGGCGCCTGAAAAAGCGCCGCCGTACCAATTTGCCATGCGGGCCCGGCTCGCGCCGGTCGTGCGTTTCCGCCGCATGCCGACCATTGCCCTTGCAGGCACGAGCGTCATCCTGCTCGTTATCATAGGCTGGTTTGCGCTCAGAAGTCCTGAAACGAATCCGGGTGTCCCGGAGGAAAGCCGGACCCCCGCGACCCAAGCGGCTCCCGACGCGCTCGTCGGCGCACCGACCAGCTATGCGGAGGTTCCGCCACTGGGCGAGCCACTTCCCGGCGATCTCGGCAGGGCGATCCTGGCCCGGCAGCGCCAGGAGAGCGAGGCGCGGATCGACCCCGCGCCGGAGATCGATGCGCAGGCCGCAGTGCGCGCGGCCCAGCATGCCGAGGCCGAGCGCCAGCGGATGGAGAGCGAGCAACGCGCCGCTCGCGAATCGGACGTCATGCTTGATCTCTCCAGCCCCGTGACGCGACGAAAAGAAAGGTCGCGGCCGCCGATCGATGGCGTTGCTCCCGGCATGACCGCCGCCTTGGACGATGCAAGGGGTGCAAAGCCGCAGCGCCGCCCGAACGAGCTTGCCGACGCCGGCAATGGCGACACCTCCGTTAATCCGCACCGGCTCGAGACTGCGGTTTCGCCCTGGACGCTGCAGGCGGGCAGCGTGATCGCGGCGAGCCTGATCACCGGCCTGAACTCCGACCTGCCTGGAATCGTCACGGCCCAGGTGACCGGGAATGTCTATGACAGCGTGACGGGCCGAATCTTGCTCGTACCACAGGGCGCGCGGCTGATCGGACGTTACGACAATGTCGTGGCGTTCGGCCAAAGCCGGGCGCTTGTCATTTGGCAGCGGATCATCTTTCCCGACGGCGCGTCGATCCGGATCGATGATGCGCCCGCGAGCGACACCGAAGGCTATGCCGGGCTGGCCGATCGTATCGACCGCCACAGCTGGCGGCTTCTCAAGGGCGTGGCGCTTTCGACACTACTCGGGGTCGGCACTGAACTTGGGTGGAGGGGGCGCGAAAGCGATCTTGCGCGTGCGATCCGCGAGGCGGCGCAGCAGGCTGGCTCGCGCGCGGGCGACCAACTCGTCGCCCGCAATCTCGACGTCCAGCCAAGTTTGCGGGTGCGGCCCGGCTGGCCGCTGCGGGTCCTTGTCCACAAGGATATTATTCTTCGGCCATGGCGCGCGGGAGGGCCGCGGTGACCGGTCTCAAGCTTGCTCGGCTGCCCGATTGCACTCCGGTGAAGATCGGCATAACTGTCATGCCCGAACTCAACGCCAGGCTGACCGCTTATGCCGCGGCCTACGCCAAAGCCTATGGGGTCGAGGAACCCGTCGCCGCGCTCATTCCTGCCATGCTCGCGGCTTTTCTTGACAGCGACCGCGCTTTTGCCCGGATGGCGCGGCAAAAGGGCTGAAGCATGCCGCGCCGGTCGCGCTACAAGCCGCGGTGGAGTACGCCCGTCCTGCCCGATAATCATGGCGCGGTCGAACCTCGGCCCGCCATTGCCCGTTTTTCGGCAGAGCTGATCGCCGAAACAAAGCAGGTCTGGCAGCCCTATTATGCTGACAGGCTGACCGACGAAGACGCGCGCGAAATCATCGAGAATATGGTGAATTTCCTGCGTCTTCTGTCGAAGATCGGCCGCTGACCGAAAAAATGAGGCAAAAAAAGCGGGGGGGGAAAGCGCGGGCGCGGCATCAATATCGGAAACAGTCCTTGCAAGCCCGGACCGGTGCGCCCTCGCGCTGTTCCGATCATCGATGGAGTGATTTCGATATGCGCAAACCCCGCCGGTCCGGCCAACCCGTTCAGATCTGTCAGACAGCTGTCTGCAGGACGCTTGTCTATGCCCGCGTTTCATCAAAAGAGCAGGATCGCGAAGGCTTTTCGATCGATGCCCAGCTCAAGCTGCTGCGCGGTTATGCCGCCGACAAGGAGATGCGGATCGTTGAGGAATTTGTCGATGTTGAAACCGCGAAAGCGGCAGGACGGACGCATTTCAACCGGATGATCGCCTATCTCCGGCGTCATCCTGCCGTCGATACCATTCTCGTGGAGAAGACGGATCGGCTTTATCGCAATTTGCGCGATTGGGTGACGCTCGACGAATTCGATATCGACGTTCATCTGGTCAAGGAAGGCGTCATTCTCTCGCCCGATTCCAAGTCGTCTGAAAAGTTCATGCACGGCATCAAGGTGCTGATGGCGAAAAACTATATCGACAATCTTTCCGAAGAATCGCGCAAGGGCATGCTCGAAAAGGCCGAACAGGGAATTTGGCCGAGCATGGCGCCGCTTGGTTATCGCAATGTCATGGGGCCGAACGGCAAGAAGATTATCGAGGTCGATCCTGCTACGGCGCCCGGCGTGACCCGGCTCTTCGAATGGTACGCCACCGGTCTCTATTCAGTGAAAGAGGCCGGAAAAAAGGCGCGCGCAATGGGCATGGCCTACCGCAAAAGCGGCAGGCCTCTCGGCGCAAGCACTGTCCACAAAATTCTCCGTTCGCGGATCTACACCGGGGAGTTTGAATGGGCGGGGCGCCGCTACCAGGGCTCGCATCAGCCTCTTGTCAGTCTCGATCTCTGGGAGAAGGTTCAGCAAGTTCTGGATGGCAGGCACCACACGCGCGATCAGCACAAGGAGAAAGACTTTATTTTCCCCGGCCTCATTCGCTGCGGCCATTGTGGCGGGATGCTTGTCGGCGACATCAAGAAGCAGAAATATATTTACTACCGCTGCAGCCGCTACAAAGGGAATTGCAAGGAACCTTATGTCCGTCAGGAAAAGCTGCTCGACCAGTTCACGGACATTATCGCGCAGGTCTCGATGACGCCGCAAATGTACCAGTGGCTTGGGCGGGCACTCAAGGAGAACAGCGACCTCGTCGAAACCGAACATGCGCGGGTACTTGATCGCCTGCGTCGCGACCAGGACGATATCCGTGAGCGCATGAAGCAAGCCTATCTCGACCATGTCGACGGCAAGCTCGACGAAAGCCTCTTCGCGCGTATCTCGGCCGACTACCGGGAAGACCTCAAGGGATTGGCGCGGGAGTTTGAGCGTCTGTCAGAAGCCGATCATGCCTATATCGACGATGGCATTGCCCTGCTTGGCATTGCCAGGGATACGCGCCGAATGTTCGCGCAGGCCGATATCGCGGGCAAAAGAAATATCCTTCACCATCTACTATCGAACTGCTCGTACAGCGACGGTCAGCTAACCGCTACCTTCCGCAAGCCATTTGATATTATTGCAGAAAGCCTGCCGCGTGCTCTAGCTCGCGGGGGCGCCTCGAGCGCCAATATCGGCAAAAATGAGAAATGGCTCCCCGGGTAGGATTCGAACCTACGACCGATCGATTAACAGTCGATTGCTCTACCGCTGAGCTACCGAGGAACACACCGCCATGGCGGTAAGGCGGTCCCTTTGCCGCCAATACGCGCATTTATCAAGAGGGTTTCGGGAATATTTTCCTCCCGCGCCGCATCGCGCGGCTTTTGCGCGGTCAGACGATGAATTGTTCCATCGCAATGCGCTCATCAAGGCCGTGGTCGGGGTCGAATAGCAGCGTCAGCGGCCGGCTGCGGTCGCTGGTGATCAGCACCGTCTTGATATCGCGAATCTCCCGCTGGTCGGCTACCGCGCTGACGGGACGTTTGGCGGCTTCGCGAATGTTAAAGCGGATGCGGGTCGATTCGGGCACCAGTGCGCCGCGCCAGCGCCGCGGGCGGAACGGGCTAATCGGCGTCAGCGCCAAAAGGTCGGACCCTAGCGGCAAGATCGGGCCGTTGGCGGAGAGATTATAGGCGGTCGACCCGGCGGGCGTCGCAACCAGCACGCCGTCGCAAGCCAACTCCTCCAGCATCTGCCGCTCGTTGATCAGCACTTCCAGCTTCGCCGCTTGCCGCGTTTCGCGCAGCAGCGATATTTCGTTGATCGCGGGCAATATATGCCGTTCACCGCTCACCGTGGTGATATCGCCTTGCAGCGGATGGATGAGGAAGGGGCGCGCGACGCCCACGCGGTCGAGCAGATTTTCGACGCGAAACTCGTTCATCAAAAAGCCGATGGTGCCGCGGTTCATCCCGAACACGGGCAGGGTGCGGCGCTGGTCGAGCATCTGGTGCAGCGTTTGCAGCAGGAAGCCGTCGCCGCCCAGCGCGATCAGCATATCGGCCTCGGCCAGGTCGACGAAATCATAGAGCGGGCGCAGCTCGGCCTCGGCCTCCTGCGCGGCGGGCGCGGTCGATGCGACGAGCGCGATCTTGCCTGGCATTTTTGCTTCCCTCTGCGGCGTTTCTATCCGCCCGTCGCGCTCATGTGCCGGGCGACGGCCGGCTGCGACTTTCGCGCGATTTGAAAGTCATGCGCGCGGGGTTTGCCAGCCAATGCCCGGTCAATCAAGCCATCGACGTCGCCGCCATCGCGCAGCGCGGCGCGCAGGTCGACATGATCGTCGCGGCCCAGGCACATATAGATGCGCCCCTCCACCGTCAGCCGAATGCGGTTGCAGCTTGCACAGAAATTGTCGCTGAGCGGCGTGATCAATCCCAGCGTCACCGGGCTTCCCTCTATGCCGAAATAACGCGCCGGTCCACCGGTCCGCCGGTCGATGGGGAACAGGGCATGGCGGTCGCGCAGCGGCGCGATAAACTGGTGGAGCGCGACATAATGATCGCTGCGGTCCTCCGCGACTTCGCCCAGCGGCATGGTTTCAATAAGCGTGAGGTCGCATCCGCTCGCCGCGCACCAGCCCAGCATCGGCAGCAGCTGATCCTCATTCAGTCCGGCGAGCGCAACCATATTGATCTTGACCGCCAACCCTGCCTCGCGCGCGGCGTCGATTCCGCGCAGCGCAATCGACAAATCGCCGACGCGGGTGATGCGACGGAAAGCATCGGGGTCGAGCGTGTCGAGGCTCACGTTGATCCGCCGTACGCCCGCTTCGGCCAGCATCGGCGCATATTCAGCCAGCCGCATCGCATTGGTGGTCAGCGTCAGCTCGTCGAGCCCGCGCCCGATCAGCCCGCCCAGCCGTCCGGCAAGCTCATCAACCCCGCGCCGCACCAGCGGCTCGCCTCCTGTCAGGCGAATGCGGCGCACCCCGCGCGCGACAAAGCGTTCGGAGAGCGTCGCCATTTCCTCGATGCTCAGCACCGCCGATTTGGGCAGAAAGACCATATCCTCGGCCATGCAATAGCGGCAGCGCAGGTCGCAGCGATCGGTCACCGACAAGCGCAGATAATCGACCCGGCGTCCGAATCCATCGGTCAAGGAAGAGGAAAAAGGCGGGGGAGCTGAGACCACAAGCAATATTGGTGCAAAAAGGAAGCGTTTGGCAAGCAATCGCTGCTAAAGCGTCCGGATGAATCAATCCGACGATTTTTTTTCCGAAGCCGCTGACCATATTGACGCGCTCCATCGGCGGCATCAGGCCGATGCAGGCGTGCTGCTGATACAGGTCGATCAACTCGCCCGAATCAACAATCGCGCGGGCACGGCGGCGGGCGATGCCGTGCTTGACGAAGTCGGGCGCAGGCTTGAAAATTTCGTCGCGCATGAATTTGGTCCGGGCGCCCATGTCGACCGCCTCGACGGACCGCGCTTTCTGATTGTCCCGGCCGCAGCCTTGCCGCTCGATACATTGCGGGCGCTCGAACGGGCGCTGCACGTCACTTTGGCCGAGCCGATGGTGGGCGACCCGCACGGGCGACTGGTCATCCGCATCGCCGCTGCGCTGATCACCCGCGACGAGGCCATTCCGGTCCAGCTTGGCGCGGCGTCTGACCAATTGGCGCGGCCCGCATCGGCGCGCGACGGGGCGATGGTTCATGCGGCTTTGTCGCGCGATGAAGTCGTCATTCACTATCAGCCCCAATATTCGGTCGCCTCGGGCAAGATGCTGGGGGTGGAAGCGCTGCTGCGCTGGCGCCATCCTGAACTCGGCCTTTTGGGCGCAGGGCCGCTGGTTACGGCGGCGCGCGCCGCGCGGCTAGAAACCGAATTGACCGAACATACGCACCGGGTCGCGCTGGCGGAAGTTGCCGGATGGCCCGATGCGCTGCGGCATTTGCGCGTGTCGCTCAACATTACGGCGGCCGATCTGGCCGATCCCGAATTTGCCGACCGCTATGCCGCGATGACCCGCGGGGCGGGGGTGGACCCTGAACGCCTGACGCTGGAGCTCACCGAGCAGGCGATGCTGGGCGATCCGTCGAGCGCGGCGGCGCAGCTTGCGCAGATTCGCGCGCTGGGTTCGGCCATCGCCATCGACGATTTCGGCACGGGCTATTCCAGCCTGTCGCTACTCGCGCGGCTGCCCATTGATTATCTCAAGATCGACAGCGGCTTTACCCGCACCATCGACGGCAGCGACCGCGACCGCATCGTCGTGCGCGCCATCGGTGATCTGGCGCGCGCGCTCGGATTGCTCGTCGTGGCCGAAGGGGTGGAAAAGGAAACCCAGCTTGCGCGGCTTGCCGAACTCGGCGTCGCCAGTTGGCAGGGTTTCTTGCGGTCGGGGCCGGTGCCCGGCGATCAATTGCCGGGGCTGATGCCATAAACATATAGTCGTCGCCCCCGCGAAGGGCGTTTTAGAGTCACGTGCCTCTGAACGCGGCCGCCCGCGGCCTCGCGCCACGCCGATAGCGCCCCCGCCTGCGCGGGGGCGACGTCACGCGGCCTGCTTCGCGAGCTTCCCCAATCCCTTGGACAATTGCAGCGCGCCGTTCAGCCTTGCGCCCGCGCTCGCCCAGTCGCCGCTCACCGACAGCTTGTTGTCGGGGCGGATGCGCGCGCGCCCTTTCAGCCGCTCGACATAGGCGATCAGGCCGGGGACATTGGCAAATTCGTCGCCGTGGAAGCTGACGAGCGCGCCCTTGGTGCCGACGTCGAGCTTGGCGATGCCCGCGGTCTTCGCGTTCGCCTTGATCTCCATCAGCTGGATGAGGTTCGCGGTTTCGGGCGGTAGCGGCCCGAAACGGTCGATCATCTCGGCGGCAAAACCGTCGAGTGCCGCGCGGTCGTCGGCTTCGTTGAGGCGGCGATAGAGCGCCATGCGCAGCGGCAGGTCGGGGACATAATCTTCGGGGATCAGAATCGGCGCGTCGACGGTGATGACGGGCGACAAGGCTTCGCGCGGGGGCGCGACGCCGGCGCCCTCGGCCTTGGCGACCAAAATCGCTTCCTCCAGCATCGACTGGTACAGCTCGAACCCGACCTCGCGGATATGCCCCGATTGTTCGTCGCCGACCAGATTGCCCGCGCCGCGAATGTCGAGGTCGTGGCTCGCAAGCTGAAAGCCCGCACCCAGCGTGTCGAGATCGCCAAGCAGCTTCAGCCGCTTTTCCGCCGTATCGGTGATCGCGCCGTTGTCGGGCGTGGTCAGATAGGCATAGGCGCGCGTTTTCGACCGGCCCACGCGGCCGCGAAGCTGGTAAAGCTGCGCGAGACCGAAGCGATCGGCGCGGTGGATGATCAGCGTGTTGGCGCTCGGAATATCGAGCCCGCTTTCGACGATGGTGGTCGATACCAGCACATCATATTTGCGGTCGTAGAAAGCGCTCATCCGCTCCTCGACCTCGCCCGGCGCCATCTGGCCATGCGCAACGACATATTTGATTTCGGGCACGCGGGTTCGCAGGAACTCCTCGATATCGGGCAGGTCCTTGATCCGCGGGGTCACGAAAAAGCTTTGCCCGCCGCGATCATGTTCGCGCAGCAAGGCTTCGCGGATAACCACCGGGTCCCACGGCGCGACATAGGTGCGAACCGCCAGCCGGTCGACCGGCGGGGTCTGGATAACGCTCAGCTCGCGCAGCCCCGACATCGCCATCTGAAGCGTGCGCGGGATCGGCGTCGCGGTCAGCGTCAGCACATGGACGTCGGCCTTCAGCTGCTTCAGCCGCTCCTTGTGGACGACGCCGAACCGCTGTTCCTCGTCGACGATGACGAGGCCGAGATTCTTGAACTCGACCGATTTCGCAATCACCGCATGGGTGCCAACGACAATGTCGATCTGCCCATTGGCGAGGCCTTCGCGCGTCTTGGTCGCCTCGGCAGCAGGGACAAGGCGCGACAGGCGCCCGATATTGACCGGAAAGCCTTTGAAGCGTTCGGCGAAATTGGTGAAATGCTGGCGCGCGAGCAGCGTGGTCGGCACGACCACCGCGACCTGCACGCCGGCCATGGCGGCGACAAAGGCGGCGCGCAGCGCCACTTCGGTCTTGCCGAAACCGACATCGCCGCACACCAGCCGGTCCATCGGGCGTCCCGATGCCATATCCTCCAGCACATCGCCGATCGCGCGGTCCTGGTCGTCGGTTTCCTGATAGGGAAAACGGTCGGCAAAGGCGGGATAGGCGGCGTCCTGCGCCAGCACTTCGCCCTGACGAAGCGCGCGCAGCGCCGCGGTGCTCAGCAGTTCGCCCGCAATCTCGCGGATGCGTTCCTTCATCCGCGCCTTGCGCCGCTGCCACGCCTCGCCGCCGAGCTTGTCGAGCGCGACCCCTTCGCTCTCGCCGCCGTAGCGCGACAGCACGTCGAGATTTTCTACCGGAACGTAAAGCTTGTCGCCGCCCGCATAGGTCAGCGCGACGCAGTCGTGCGGGCTTTTGCCCACCGGAATCGAGGTCAGCCCTTCATAACGCCCGATGCCATGGTCAAGATGGACGACGAGGTCGCCGACGCTGAGCGTCGCCAACTCGGCGAGGAAGGCGTCGGCACTTTTGCGGCGCTTGTTGCGGCGGACGAGGCGCTCGCCGAGGATGTCCTGTTCGGTGAGCAGGCTGAGCACGTCCGAGGCAAAGCCGTGGTCGAGCGGGAGAACGATGAGGGCGACATTGCCGGTCCCAAGCGAACCCCCGGAACTTGAACCAAGCGCCTCCGGCCACGTCTCGGCGAGCGCGAGACCCGTGACCCCATGCTCCTTCAGCAACCCTGCAAGCCGGTCGCGCGCGCCGGTCGAATAGCTGGCGATGATTGTTCGACGTCCCTTGCGCCGTTCGTCGGCCAGATGGTCGGCAACCTTGTCATAGACGTTGAGGTCGGCGGTGCGCTCGGGCGTGAAATCGCGGGCGGCGAAGGTTTCGAGGTCGAGCACGTTCGCCGCCTCGGGCACGTCGAATGGCGTGACGATATGAATCGGTCGCGCCGCCTCGGCATCGTGCCACTCCTTTCCGGTCAGATAGAGCGCATCGGGTGTCAGCGGGCGATAGCTGCCCGGCTGCTCGCGCTCGGCGGCGACGCGGTTGGCATGATAATCATTGATGGCTTCAAAACGCGTTTCGGCGGTCGCGTCGGTCCGGTGGCCGCGTAGCACGGGGGTTTCGGGCGCAATATGGTCGAACAATGTCGACAGCCGTTCCTCGAACAGCGGCAGCCAATGGTCCATTCCCGCCTGCCGCCGCCCTTCGCTCACCGCCTGATACAGCGGATCGCTCGTCGCCTGCGCCCCGAAAATCTCCCGGTATGCCGAACGGAAACGCTTGATCGTCGCTTCGTCGAGCAAGGTTTCGGCAGCGGGAAGCAATTGCAGCGCCTTGGCGGGGCCAAGGCTGCGCTGGTCGGCGGGGTCAAAGCGGCGGATGCTCTCGATCTCGTCGCCAAAAAAATCGACACGCAGGCCGGTTTCCTCGCCCGCCGGGAACAAATCGACCAGACTGCCACGCACCGCGAACTCGCCCTGGTCGGCGACGGTATCGACGCGGCTGAAACCATTGGCAACGAGCAGTTCGGCGAGTGAATCGCGGTCGATCCGCTGTCCCGCCCCCAGCGCCGTGGCCAGCTGGCGAATGCGAAAGGGGGTCAGCGTGCGCTGGGTGATCGCCGCCACCGTGGTCAGGATCAGTTCGCCGCGTTTCGCCGGCTGTTGGAGCGCCGACAGCGTCGCCAGCCGGTCGGCACTGACCCGCATCGACGGCCCTGCGCGGTCATAAGGCAAGCAGTCCCACGCCGGAAAGCGGTGGACGACAAGGTCGGGCGCAAAGAAAGGCGCCGCATCGGCAATCGCCTGCATCGCCGCATCATCGGTCGCGACATAAAGGAGGCGCTTGTCACTGGCCCGCGCCAGGTCGGCAAGCAACAGCGGCAGGAAACCGTCCGCCACGCGCGCGAGCGTCAGCGGCTTGGTCGCCTGCCCGATGGCGGCGAAAATATCGGCGGCGGGTCGCGTCATGGCAGCGGAATATAATCCAGACGCCGCATCGCCGCGATCAGTTCCGGGCGGTCGAGATGCGCGGGCGGCTCGCCGGTGCCGAGCGCCCAGCTCATGATATCGACATCATCCTCTTCGCACACCGCCTCGAACCACGCGATGTCATCCTCGCCCCATTCGGACGAATAGCGGTCGAAAAAGCCGCCAATCATATAATCGGCCTCGCGCGTGCCGCGATGCCAGGCGCGAAATTTCAGGCGTTTCAGGCGGTCTTGCATGGCGCTTCTTCTAGACTGATTCGGCGTGAGAGACCGCGAACAAATCCCGGCCCGTTCGCATCGAGCGAAGTCGAGATGCCCATCGGTCTGGCGGTTGCCATCGGGGTGTCTCGACTTCGCTCGACACGAACGGAAAGACGAGGCTAGACAGGCCCTAGCCATGCGACCCGAAATCCTCAACCCGCTCTTTGCTGCCCTCACCGATTTGAAAGGCGTGGGGCCGCAGCTTGCCAAGCCGCTCGCGCGGCTGGGGCTGGAGCGGGTTCTCGATGTCCTCTTCCATCTTCCCACCGGCCTGATCTCGCGCTTCCCCGTCGACCGGGTCGATCAGGCGCAGGCGGGCCAGACGATTATTGTCGAGGTGACGGCGCAGGATTATCGCCCCGGCCGCTCCCCCCGCGCGCCCTTTGGGGTCGAGGCGTTTGACGATGCGGGCGACCATGTCCGCCTCGTCTATTTCGGCCGCACCTCGGGCCTCGCGCGCAAATTATTCCCGCTCGGCGAAAAGCGCCGCATTTCGGGGCGGCTCGACCTTTATGGCGACATGCGCCAGATCGTCCATCCCGACCATGTCACCGAACCGGGGGAGGGGGAGGCGATTGCAGAGCATGAGCCCGTTTATCCGCTGACCGAAGGGCTGACCAACGCCCGCCTGTCACAGCTGGCCGCCACCGCGCTCGCCCGCCGGCCCGAGCTTGCCGAATGGATCGACGCCCCCCTGCTCGCCGCGCGCGGCTGGCCCACATGGAGCGAAGCGCTCGAACGCGCCCATGCCAGCCCTCGCGACGAAGCCGCGCGCGACCGGCTCGCCTATGACGAGATTTTCGCCAGCCAGGTCGCGCTGATGCTGATCCGCGAAGGGCTGCGCGCGCGCAAGAGGCGGGCGATTGTCGGCGACGGACGGCTGACCGGCGCGCTCAAGCTCCCCTTTGGCCTCACCGGCGCGCAGGAGCGGGTGGGGCGCGAAATCGCGGGCGATATGGGACAGGACAAGCCGATGCTGCGGATGCTGCAGGGCGATGTCGGGTCGGGCAAGACGCTGGTCGCGCTGCGCGCCATGCTCGCCGCAGTAGAGGCGGGAACGCAGGCGGCGCTACTCGCCCCGACCGAAATTCTTGCGCGCCAGCATCATGCGACCTTGCAGGAGATGCTGGCGGGCCTGCCAGTCAACATCGCCATCCTCACCGGGCGCGACAAGGGCCGTGCGCGCGAATCGACCCTCATGGGCCTCGCCGATGGCAGCATCGACATTTTGGTCGGCACCCACGCGATTTTTCAGCAGGCGGTCAATTATCGCGACCTTGCGCTGGTTGTCGTCGATGAACAGCATCGCTTCGGCGTTGCCCAGCGGCTGATGCTCACCGACAAGGGCCGCTATCCGCCGCATCTGCTGGTGATGACCGCCACCCCGATTCCGCGCACCCTCCTCCTCGCCAATCATGGCGAGATGGACGTATCGCGCATCGACGAAATGCCCCCCGGCCGCACGCCCGTCGACACGCGCGTCATATCGGTGGAGCGGCTGGACGCGGTGGTGGAGGGGCTGGAACGCCACCTCGCCGCCGGGGCGCAGGCTTATTGGGTCTGCCCGCTCGTCGCCGAAAGCGAGACGCGCGACATGGCGGCGGCAGAGGATCGCGCCGCCATGCTGCGCGAACGCTTTGGCGCCGGTGCGGTCGGCCTTGTCCATGGCCGGATGAAGGGGGCGGACAAGGATGCGGTGATGACCCGCTTTGCGGCGGGCGAAATTGGCGTGCTCGTCGCCACCACGGTGATCGAGGTCGGGGTCAATGTCCCTGCCGCCAGCCTGATGATCGTCGAACATGCCGATAATTTCGGCCTCGCCCAACTGCACCAGCTGCGCGGGCGTGTCGGACGCGGCACGGCGAAATCGGTCTGCCTGCTGCTGCGTTCGCAAAGCCTGTCCGAAACCGCGCGCGAGCGGCTCGCGCTGATGCGCGACACCAATGACGGCTTCGTCATCGCCGAAAAGGATCTCGAACTGCGCGGCGGCGGCGAATTATTGGGGCTGAAACAGTCAGGCGACGCCGATTACCGCGTCGCCACCCCCGAACAGCTCGTCCGCCTCCTGCCGCTCGCCCATGACGACGCCCGCCTGTTCGTCGAACGCGACGGCGGCATAAGCGGAAAGCGCGGCGAAGCAGTGCGCCACTGCCTCTACCTCTTCGAACGCGACGCCGCCGTCCCCCTCCTCCGCAGCGGATAGGGAAGGGGGATGGCCCCGTCACTCCCCCGCGCCATCACCAATCCACCGTCCCCTAACTCCGTTCGTGTCGAGCGAAGTCGAGACACTTATCGTTAGGGCTCTCACGTAGAAGCGCATCTCGACTTCGCTCGATGCGAACGGAAGGAGGGGTGGACAGGATGGGCCGCAGAGCGGAAGGGCACAGCGTAACCGCCGCCACCCCCAAAAATCTCAATTGACGTCGGCACGCCCACCCATCGCGCGCAGCACCGCGATATAATCCTGCGCCGAAATGCTTTTTTCAAATTGCACGCCGGTCTTGCCGCCGACCGACCAGATGACCTTGGCGGCGGCGCGGCCGATCACGGGCAGGCGGTAAATCACCAGTTCGCTCGGCTCCAGCCCGCGCTCATAGCGCATCAGCAGCCCGTCGGCGCTGATATTGACACAGGTGCAGATCTCCTGTCGCCCGTCGGGCAGGACAAAGGGCAAGCGGCAGTAAACGTCGCTGCGCGGCGCTATTCGCTGGTCCAGCCCTTCATAATGGGCTTTGGCCTTGTCGATCTTACGCATGTCGCGGACCCCTTTTTATATGCGCGCGACGATCAACCCTAGGGCTGAAAAAAGCGTAAACATCAGGCGCGAATAACCAGCCCATGCTTCTTCGACCCCAGCGACAGCGGGATGGCCTCATCGGCGGGCAGGATGGTCAGATGCGGGTCGCGCACCACTTCGCCGTTCAGCTTGACCGCGCCTTCCTCCAGCTTGCGCCGCGCTTCCTTGTTCGACGCGGCAAAGCCCAGTTCGCGCAGCGCGGCGAGCACGCCAATGCCCTCGGCGGGGGCGGCGACTTGCGGCAAATCGCCGCCAATCTGCCCCTTTTCAAAGGTTTGCGCGGCGGTCTCGGCTGCCGTCCGCGCGGCTTCCTCGCCCCGGCACAGGGCGGTCGCGGCGTCGGCCAGCACTTTCTTGGCCTCGTTGATCTCGGCACCTTCCAGCGCTTCCAGCCGCGCAATCTCGTCCAGCGGCAGGTCGGTGAACAGGCGCAGGAATTTGCCGACGTCGCGGTCGTCGCAATTGCGCCAATATTGCCAATAGTCAAAATGGGACAGTTGAGCGGGGTTTAACCACACCGCGCCCGATGCCGTCTTGCCCATCTTCGTCCCCGCCGCGGTGGTCAGCAGCGGGGTGGTCAGCCCGTAAAGCTCGGCACCGTCCATGCGGCGGCCCAGCTCCATGCCATTGACGATGTTGCCCCATTGGTCGGACCCGCCCATTTGCAAGCGCACGCCCATTTCGCGCGACAAATGGCGGAAATCATACCCCTGCAGGATCATGTAATTAAATTCGAGGAAGGTCATCGGCTGCTCGCGGTCCAACCGCAGCTTCACCGAATCAAAGGTCATCATCCGGTTGATGGTGAAATGGGTGCCGACTTCCTGCAGCAGCTGGATATAGCCCAGCTCGCCCAGCCAGTCCTGATTATCGACCATCACCGCATCGGTCGGCCCGTCGCCAAAGGTCAGGAAACGCTGAAAAATGCTGAAGATCGACGCGATATTCGCCTTGATCGTCTCGTCCGACAGCATCTTGCGGCTCTCGTCGCGCCCCGTGGGGTCGCCGATCCGCGTCGTGCCGCCGCCCATCAGCACGATGGGCTTGTGTCCAGCCTGTTGCAGGCGGCGCAGCATCATGATCTGAACCAGGCTGCCGATATGAAGGCTGGGCGCAGTCGCGTCAAAGCCGATATAGCCGGGCACGATCTGCTTCGCGGCCAGGGCATCCAGTCCTTCCGCGTCGGTCATCTGGTGGATATAGCCACGCTCATCGAGCAGGCGAAGCATGTCGGATTGGTATTGGGTCATATCAGCCTCTTTGAAAGCGGAGGGGCGCTTAGCACGGGGTTTGGAATTTGGGTAGTATTCGCGCCGAATTGATCTGCCATCCCGATACCCCGGCGCGCGCCGTGCGGGCGGTGGAGGCAGAGGTCTCGCTGTCGTTCGAGGATGGCTTTGCGCTCGCCTTTCATGTCACCGGCGCGATGGATGCGCTGCTACTGCCGGAAAAGGGCGGCGATCGGGTCATCGCCGACAATGCCACCGACGGGCTATGGCAAAGCAGCTGTTTCGAGATTTTCCTGACCGAAGAGGATGCGCCCGACTATACCGAATTCAACTATGCCCCCGATGGCCGCTGGGCCTGTTACCAGTTCGACGATTATCGCTCGCTCTTGCACGAGGATGACCTCGCCCCCTGGTCGATGCGCGTCGAACGTCACCCGGACCGCTTCAGCCTGCATGTCGAACCCGGCATTTTCCCCGAACGCGGGACCCGGATCGGGCTGTCGGCGGTGATCGAGGAAAGGGACGGCACCAAAAGCTATTGGGCGCTGCGCCACCCACCCGGAAAGCCCGATTTTCATCATCCCGATTGCTTTCATCTGGTGCTTGGGGCACCCGACGCAGCATGACAGTGAAATTCGGTATCGACCGCATGCTCGCCGACCCTGCGCTCCGCCAGCCGCTGGAGGGCCAGCGCGTCGCCCTGCTCGCCCATCCCGCCTCGATGACGGCGGATCTGGCCCACAGCCTCGATGCGCTGATCGCGGCGGGGGTGAATATCACCGCCGTCTTCGGCCCGCAGCATGGTGTGCGCGGCGATCTCCAGGACAATATGATGGAGTCGCCCGATTTCACCGACCCCTTCTATGGCATCCCCTGTTTCAGCCTCTATGGCGAAGTGCGCCGCCCGACCGATGCGTCGATGCAGAGTTTCGACGTGCTGCTCGTCGATCTTCAGGATCTTGGCTGCCGCATCTACACCTATGTGACGACCTTGCTCTATGTGCTCGAAGCCGCCGCCAGCCATGGCAAGGCGGTGTGGGTGCTCGACCGTCCGAACCCCGCCGGGCGCCCGGTTGAGGGCAATTTGCTGCGTCCGGGCTGGGAAAGCTTCGTCGGCGCCGGGCCGATGGTGATGCGCCACGGGCTGACCATGGGCGAAATGGGCCGCTGGTTCCTGCGCCATTTCGGCCTCGACGTCGATTATCGCGTTATTGAAATGGAGGGGTGGGACCCCGAAGGCGCCGGCTTTGGCTGGCCGTCCTCGCGCGTCTGGATCAACCCCAGCCCCAACGCCCCCAATGTCAATATGGCGCGCGCCTATGCGGGGACGGTGATGGTCGAAGGCGCAACGTTAAGCGAAGGGCGCGGCACCACCCGCCCGCTGGAACTCTTCGGCGCGCCCGATGTGGACGCGCGCGCGGTAATTGCCGAAATGCAGCGGCTCGCGCCCGACTGGCTGGCGGGGTGCAAATTGCGCGATTGCTGGTTCGAACCCACTTTTCACAAGCATGTCGGGCGGCTCAACAGCGGTGTGCACATCCATGCCGAGGGACCGCATTATGATCACCGCGCCTTTCGCCCTTGGCGCGTGCAGGCGCTGGGTTTCAAGGCGATCCGCACCCTTTACCCCGACTATCCGCTCTGGCGCGGGCTCGATTTCAAATATGAATATACCAATGATGTGCTCGCCATCGACGTGATCAACGGCGGGCCAATGCTGCGGGAATGGGTCGATGATATGGGCGCGGCGCCCGGCGACCTCGACGCCTTCGCCCGCCCCGACGAGGCGGCGTGGCAGGACCAGACCGCCGACCTGCTGCTCTATCCATAACGCCTTTGGTGCGGCAGGGCAGGGGCGCCGCCGCGCCCGCGCGGCAACCTGCCGACCCCAAAATGGCGCCCTGAAACATTCAACTTCCGTATAGGCATTTGATAATTAATAATAATTATCAAAAGCGCTGCCTTCCCGTGCAAGCTCACGTGCACCTTTGCCACCTTCCACCCCTTCTTTGATCCCCCTTGGCCGCTGGACAATGCTGACCAGCACAAAGGAGATGATCATCAGCAGATACCAGCTCCCCAGCTTCTCGATCCCGACCATCTCCCACCCGTTCGCCTGATTGGGATAGGTCCAGGCGCGCGCAAAAGTGCCGATATTCTCGGCAAACCAGATAAACAACGCCACCAGCCCCCAGCCGACGAGCAAGGGCATGCGCCGATGCACATGCAGCGGCCGGAACCACACCTGACAGCGCCAGAAGAGCAGCGCGGTCGCGGCAAAGAGCAGCCAGCGAATGTCATAGGTCCAGTGATGGGCAAAAAAGTTGACATAAATCGCCCCCGCCAGCGCAAAGCTGGCCCAGCGCGGCGGATAATGGGTGTAGCGAAAATCGAAGATACGCCACACCCGCGCGATATAGCTGCCGACCGAGGCGTACATGAACCCCGAAAACAGCGGCACCGCGCCGATATGCAGCAGACTCGCCTCGGGATATTGCCACGACCCCGCCGCCGTCTTGAACAGCTCCATCACCGTGCCGACGACATGGAAAATCAGGATGACCAGTGCCTCCTTCGGCGTCTCCAGCCGAAAGGCAAGCATGCCGATCTGGATCAGCACCGCCCCGATCGTGATCGCGTCATAACGATGGATAGGCGCATTTTCGGGCCACCAGAAATGGGTCGCGAGCAGCAGCGCGAGCATCAATCCGCCGAACAGGCAGGCCCAGCCCTGCTTGAAGCCGAACACCAGAAATTCGAGGAACCACCCACGCGGCCCCGGCGCCACCGCCATCGCCTCCAGCCGCGTACGAACCGCATAAAAGCGGCTATGCCGGGGCAGGGGAGGAAACTCAGACATGGACCGCCACCAGCGCGATCAGCATGGCGGCGGGAAGCAGCAGCAATTGCGCCAATATGGTGCCGGCCAGCCGGCTCAGAGAGATCAGCATGATCGCCCGCCGGAAATCGCCTTCGCCGACGCTGCCGTGCACCGCATCGTCGGTCATCACTGACAATTGCGGGTCGATGAAGGCGAACAGCAATATGGTGGCAAAGCCGTTGATCAGCGCCGAAAGCTGCGAGGCGGTGACGCGAAATTCGGGCGCCAGATATCCGGCATAAAGCGACGCGACGACCCCGACCGCCAGCAGCGACTGGGCCAGGCAATTGGCGACCAATATGCCCCAGCCCATTCCCGGCGGCATCGTCCAGCGCCGCAAATGCGACAGCCGCGGCCAGCGCAGCGAACGCCGCACTGTGGCCAGTCCGCCGGGGCTGACGGCCTTGACCGCGAGCCGGGTCGTCGAGCGATGATCCTGATACCAGTCGATGGCAGCCGCAAAGAGGCGCTGGCCCGTCGGCACCAGCAGAATCCCGATCAAAGTCGCCACGCTCGCGGCGGCGAGAACCATCTGCATGTCGAGGAACAGCGTCGCCCCCGTGCCATCATGTATCCGCGTCTCGATCCGCTTGGCAAGAAAGGGGCCGAGGAAGCTGTTCGACGTCCGCGAAAAGAGCAGCAGGATGTTGAACAGCGCAAAAGACATGGCAATCCGCCCCGTCCGCACCCCCGCAATCCGCGCCGCATAGGCCAGCGCGCCAATGAGGTTGATAAAGCCGGTGAGCAGCAAGATGGTGAGAAGAGGCAGGTCGAACATGGAGCGTCCACTACAGCGGGCCCAAAGCCAGGCTCGTTGGCATCGCGCCTCACGCGACAGACAGGGGATTAGCCAATCGGCGCAGGGCCGTCACCGCCAAAGTGATGCCGGGGATCAATGTTTGCGCGTCAGCTCGCGCATCGCATCATCCAGCCCGGCCAGCGTCAGCGGATACATGCGGTCGTTCATCAACTGTTTGATCAGCTTCACCGACTGGGTATAGCCCCAATGCGCCTCGGGCACCGGATTGAGCCATACGGCCGCCGGATAGACATGGGTGATGCGCTGGAGCCAGACTGCGCCCGCTTCCTCGTTGAAATGCTCGACGCTGCCGCCCGGGTGGGTGATTTCATAGGCGCTCATCGACGCATCGCCGACGAAAATCACCTTATAGTCATGGCCATATTTGTGGAGGATATCCCACATGGGCGTCCGGTCGGACCAGCGGCGATGATTATCCTTCCACACCCCTTCATAGGGGCAGTTGTGGAAATAGAAGAATTCCAGATTCTTGAATTCGCTCGTCGCGGCGCTGAACAATTCCTCGCACAGCTTGATGAACGGGTCCATCGACCCGCCGACGTCGAGGAACAGCAGCAGCTTGACCGCATTGCGCCGCTCGGGGCGCATCTTGATGTCGAGCCAGCCTTGCCGCGCGGTGCCGTCGATCGTACCCTCGATATCCAGCTCGTCCGCCGCGCCCTCGCGCGCAAATTTGCGCAGACGGCGCAGCGCGATCTTGATATTGCGGGTGCCGAGTTCCTTCGTATTGTCGAGATTCTGGAACTCGCGCTTTTCCCAGACCTTCAGTGCGCGCTTGTGCTTGCTCTCGCCGCCGATCCGTACCCCTTCGGGATTATAGCCGGAGTTGCCATAAGGGCTGGTTCCGCCGGTACCGATCCATTTATTGCCGCCCTGGTGGCGCTTTTGCTGTTCTTCGAGCCGTTTTTTCAACGTCTCCATAATCTCGTCCCAGTCGCCGAGTGACTTGATCCCCTCCATCTCCTCGGGCGTGAGATACTTTTCGGCGACCGCCTTCAGCCATTCTTCGGGGACATCGACGGGGTTCTGGCCATAATCGGTCAGAATCCCCTTGAAGACCTTGTTGAACACCTGATCGAAGCGGTCGAGCAGGCCTTCATCCTTCACGTAAATGGCGCGGGAGAGATAGTAGAATTGCTCGGGGCTGCGGTCGATCACTTCGCGGTCGAGCGCTTCGAGCAGCATCAGATGCTCTTTCAGGCTCGCCGGAATGCCGGCGGCGCGCAGTTCGTCGAGAAAACCCAAAAGCATGGGTCCTGACTATCCCGTCGCGGCGCCCCGCGCAATCACTTTACGTAAACGGAAAGCGCCGCGCCGCGACGGGTGGCTGGAAAGGGGGAAGGAGGGACTTGCTATCTTCGTTGGCGAGCAAAGGAGACAAAGAAAAGGGCGGCCATCCTTTTGGACGCCGCCCTTCTATCTTTTATGGCGCCTGCCGATCAGGCTTCGGCCATATCCTCGTCATACTGCTCGACGGGGCCCGAATCTTGGCCCTTCGCATCGATGTCGCGGTCGACAAATTCGATGATCGCAATCGGCGCTGCGTCCGATGCACGAATGCCGGCCTTGATGACGCGCGTATAACCGCCGTTGCGGTCCTTGTAACGCTCGGCCAGCACATCGAACAGCTTCTTGAGCTGTGTGTCGTCCATCAGGCGGCTTTGCGCCAGGCGGCGATTGGCAAGGCCGCCGCGCTTGGCGAGCGTGACCAGCTTTTCGACATAGGGGCGCAGTTCCTTCGCCTTGGCGACGGTCGTCGTGATCTGCTCATGCTTGATGAGCGAAGCCGACATGTTGCGAAACATTGCCGTACGATGCGCGCTCGTGCGCTGCAGCTTCCGGCCACCCGATTTATGACGCATAGTATATTCCTTCGTTTGTCAGAGGGGCCGTTTGACGGAACCCCAAGCCAGGCCCACTTGCGGGGGAGCCCATTCCCGTTTGATCCTCCAGCAAGCGGGGAGGGTTTTTAACCCAGCAGCTCCTGTTCGAGCTTCTTGGCCATTTCCTCGATATTTTCCGGCGGCCAGCCGGGGATATCCATGCCAAGGCGCAGTCCCATGGACGAGAGCACTTCCTTGATCTCATTCAGCGACTTGCGACCGAAGTTCGGCGTGCGAAGCATTTCGGCTTCGGTCTTTTGGACCAGATCGCCAATATAGATGATATTGTCGTTCTTCAGGCAGTTCGCGCTGCGGACCGACAATTCCAGTTCGTCCACCTTCTTGAGGAGGAAGCGGTTGAGCTGGTTGGCGTCGGACTCGTCGCTCGACTGGCTGGGTGCCGCCATGCCGATCAGGCCGCTGTCGTTCATCGCTTCTTCGAAGTGGACGAACACCTGCAACTGGTCCTGAAGGATGCGCGCGGCATAGGCAACGGCATCTTCCGGCGTGACCGTGCCATCGGTTTCGACAGTCAGGTTCAGCTTGTCATAGTCAAGCTCCTGCCCGATGCGGGCATTGTCGACCTTATAGGCGACCTGACGGACCGGTGAATAGAGCGAGTCGACCGGGATCAGGCCGATCGGCGCATCAGCCGGGCGGTTGGCGGTCGCGGGGACATAGCCCTTGCCCGTATCGGCAACGAGTTCCATGTTCAGCGTCGCACCATCGTCGAGGTGGCAGATAACATGGTTCGGGTTCATCACCTTGATGTCGCCCGAAACCATGATATCGCCCGCCTTGACGGTCGCAGGGCCCGTAGCCGAAAGCTGAAGCCGCTTGGGGCCTTCGCCTTCCATCTTGAGCGCGATCTGCTTCACGTTAAGGACGATGTCGGTAACATCTTCCCGGACGCCGGCAAGGCTGCTGAATTCATGCAGCACATTTTCGATCTTGATCGAGGTAATCGCCGCACCCTGGAGCGACGAAAGGAGAACGCGGCGCAGCGCGTTGCCCAGCGTCAGGCCAAAACCGCGTTCCAGCGGCTCGGCGACGAAGGTAGCCTTGCGCTTGCCGTCGCTGCCAGCCTTGATTTCCAGGTTGCTGGGCTTCTTCAATTCCTGCCAGTTCCGGATATTGACAGTCATAGACTTCCCTTTGCTGATGGCGGGACGGGTCGGGGTCGGTCGGCCGGTCCAGCGTGAAATAGTATAACGGCGCGGCGGCGCGCTGGCCGCCGATCCGAAAACGTCAGACGCGGCGGCGTTTGGCCGGGCGGACGCCATTGTGCGGGATCGGCGTCACGTCGCGGATCGACGTAATGTGAAACCCGACCGCCTGCAGCGCGCGCAGAGCCGATTCACGGCCCGCGCCGGGGCCCTTGACTTCAACTTCCAGCGTGCGGACGCCATGTTCGGCGGCCTTCTTGCCGGCGTCTTCCGCGCAGACCTGCGCGGCATAGGGCGTCGATTTGCGGCTGCCCTTGAAGCCCATCATGCCGGCGCTCGACCAGGCAATGGCATTGCCCTGCGCGTCGGTGATGGTGATCATCGTGTTGTTGAAGGTGGCGTTGACGTGGGCGACACCCGACGAGATATTCTTGCGTTCGCGCCGACGAAGGCGCTGCGGTTCACGAGCCATGTTGAATTCCTAAACCTGTAATCCTGAAACGGCCGATGGTGCCATGGTAAGGCGGCCTCCGGCATAGAAATAAGCAGCATCGCCCTTGCGGGCGACGGCGGATCTTATTTCTTCTTGCCGGCGATCGGCTTCGCTTTGCCCTTGCGGGTGCGCGCATTGGTGTGCGTACGCTGGCCGCGAACCGGCAGGCCCTTGCGGTGGCGCAGGCCGCGATAGCAGGCGAGGTCCATCAGGCGCTTGATGTTCATCGCGGTGTTGCGGCGCAGGTCGCCTTCCACCGTGTGATCAGCGTCGAGGGTTTCACGGATCTGGAGGACTTCGGCGTCGCTGAGGTCCTGAATACGGCGGCTGTGGTCGATGCCCAACTTGTCGGCAATGTCGACGGCGGTCTTGCGGCCGATGCCGTGGATGTAGGTGAGCGCGATGATTACGCGCTTGTTGGTGGGCAGATTGACGCCCGCGATACGTGCCATTGGTAACTTTCTCCTGCTCCACAGGGCGCGCTGGCAACGGCCCCATCTCAAAGCGTCTGATTATCCAACGCAAAAAACGGACCACGAATGCGCCAGGCGCGCTTCGCCGTCCGGTCATGTTGTCGGAATAGGGTGGCGGTTAGGGCGAGTCGGCCCGAATGTCAAGCGCAACCGGGCTTTTTCGGCGCTGGGGGGGCGCAGGCCGCTGCGTCTCAGCGCGCGGCTGAAAGCGTCACTGCCCGGTCGTGCAGGCGCTCGACCACGGCGGCGTGAATGGCGGGCGCGCAGGCGATAACGCCAAAGGCCTGTGCACGCGGCGTGTTAAAGGCGAGCGGCGCGCCAAAGGCGTCGGTGACCGTCGCTCCTGCCTCGGCGGCGATCAGGGCTGCGGCGGCGACGTCCCATTCATAGCCCCAGCGCAGCGTGGCGACCAGATCGGCACGATCATCGGCAACCAGCGCCATCCGCAGCGCGATGCTGTTCGGTTTGGTCACCATGACCAGATCGCGATCGACCTTGGGCAGGCTGTCGGCGGGAACGCGCGCGCCGCTGAACTGTTGCCGCGTGCTGGCGTGCAGCGTTTCGCCGTTGAGGCTCGCGCCCTGGCCGCGCTGTGCGACCCAAAGCTCGTCCAGAGCGGGCGCATAGAGGACGCCGATTTCGGGTTCCCCATCCAGCACCAGCGCGACCGAAACCGCCCAGCCGGGCCGCCCGCGGATGAAATCGCGCGTGCCGTCGATAGGGTCGACGCACCACATGGCACGGCGCGACAGCCGCTCCTTGCTGTCGGCGGTTTCTTCCGAGAGCCAGCCCGCATCGGGCACGATGGCGCCCAGAACGGCTTTCAGCCGCGCATCGACCGCCAGGTCGACGTCGCTGACGGGATTATTATGCGATTTGTCCCAGACATTGACTGCCTTTCCCTCACCGCGCCAGCGCGCGATCGCCATGTCGCCAACCTCGCGCGTCGCGGCGATCACGGCCTCCAGGTTGCGGGCAGGCGTCAAGGCGCTGCGCTTTTAGCTGCTCGCGACGGTCATGCCGTCGATCCGCAAAGTGGGAACATTGGTGCCGTGCCGGAATTCCAAGTCATCGGCCGGGATTAGCGCGGCGAACATGTCGATCAGATTGCCCGCCACCGTAAATTCGGCAACTGGCCCGGCAATCGCGCCATCCTCAATCAGAAAACCCGATGCGCCCCGGCTATAATCGCCGGTGACCGGGTTGACGCCCTGGCCGATCAGTTCGGTGACCAGAACGCCGCGCTTGATATCGGCCATCAAGGCTTCGCGGGTGACGCTGCCCGGGGCAAGGTGCAGGTTCGATGCACTGACCCCCGATGCGCCGCCACCGCGACTGGCGTGGCCGGTCGGTTGAAGACCAAGCTGCTTGGCCGATGCTGTGTCGAGCAACCAGCCGCTGATTCTGCCATTCATAACGATGTCGCGTGCCGCTGTTGGCAGGCCTTCGCCATCGAAGGCGCGGCTGCGAAGTCCACGCGGACGGTGAGGCTCATCGCGGATTACGATGCTACTGTCGAACAGCGGCTGATCTTCCTTGCCCAGCAGAAAGCTCGTGCCGCGCGCCACTGCGGGCCCGGCTATGGCGCTCAGCAAATGGCCGACGATGCTGCTGCCGACGCGCGGATCCAAAATCACCGGAACCTTGCCGCCCGGCGCTTTGCCCGGGTTGAGCCGCGCCACCGCGCGCATCCCTGCGCGGGCGCCGATTTCATCCGCGTTTTCCAGATCGGCTAGATGATGCGCGCTGTGCCAGCCATAGTCGCGCTGCATGGCAGCGCCTTCGCCCGCGATTACGCTCGCCGACAGGCTGTGCCCACTCGATCCATAGCCTCCTGCAAAGCCATGGCTCGTGACAAGTGCGAAACGGGTGCGGCTATGGCTCGCGCTGCCGCCTTCACTATTGGTGACACCGTCGATGGCGCGCGCGGCCTCCTCGGCTGCCAGTGCGGCTTCGCGCAAAGCCTGCGGGTCCGCTTCGCTACCATCATCAAGGTCGAGGTCCGGTGCCTCGCCCTTGAACAACAGGTCGGCGGGCGCGAGGCCGGCATAAATATCTTCGGGCGCTTCACGCGCCATGGCGACGCAGCGGTCTACCAGCTTGGCGAGTTCGCCCTCGTCCATATCTCCGGTGGAGACACTTGCGCTGCGCTGTCCGACAAAGACACGCAGCGAGATATCCTGGCTTTCTGATCGCTCGACATCTTCCAATTGACCCAGTCTCATCGATACCGATGTAGCGGCATTGCAATAGTAAAGCGCGTCGGCGGCGTCGGCGCCAGCTTTGGTCGCGGCGTCGCACATCAATTGCGCGCGGTCGAGGGCTTCGGATACGCTCAGCATGGCCGCGCCCTATACGTGGCGGCGCGCAGCGTCAAAATCTAACTTGTCCGATCAGTTGTCAGCCGACGATCGCGGCGATGGCATCGGTGGCTGCAAGCGCGCCGCTGACCCACAAGAAGGGCAGGGTCAAGGCAACTACCCACAGGCGGCGGACATCGCGACGGAACCGCGCATGCAGTCCCCAGCTTGCCAGCGCTTCGCGGCTTAGCCGATACCAGCGGCGTTCAAATTTGCGGGTGATGGGAATCGCCAGCGCCAGCAGAACCGCCAGCGCGATAAAGATGAGCGCTGTTGGCGCGCCCTTGTCCACTGCGCTCAGGACAAGCCAGATTTGCAAGCCTGCAAAAGCAAGCAGTGCCATCGCCGCATGAACGGTCATTCGTCGGCCAAGACTTCGCGCCGGCGGTACGCTGGCGGTTGCGCGGTTCCAAAGACGCGGCTCGAACGTCGTAGCCATTAAACCCTCCCCGGCGGGCGAATCCCGAGAAATGCGAGAATTGCTATACAATCCGGCATGTCAAGGGGGTGATGCGTCAATTCGCTTAATTATTGGTTGCTTTAGGTCCGGATTCGATTCGAAAATGCTGGCTGACATCGAAATTGGGACGGAATCGGGCCGGGTTTCCCTTGAGCGGCCCCCGCCAGGGGTCCCGTGGGAGCGCGGGCGAAGGTCATTTGCGAATCGCGATCAAGCCTGTTCGTTGTTGTTCCATCCCTCTGGTCGGGAACGCCGCTGGTCGAAGCGGGCAGGGCGTTGGTCGAAACATTGGGGTCGGAAAGCGCTGGCTTCGCCGTCTAGGAAAATAGCTGACCATTTAAAACGGGGACCTTCAATGCGCTATCTCACCTTGCTTGCCGCTCTGGCGCTGCCGCTTGCGCCTGCTCTTGCCGCCGAAGAGGGAGGAGGCGCGGTCGAGCCAAAGCCCGCCGCGCTCGTGGCCGACGGGGTCCCTGCGGTGCCCGCTGATCTTGCGGCGGCGACAGGCCCCTATCTGGAAAATCGCGGCGCGGGCTTTTCAGGCTGGCATCCCAGCGACCGGTCGATGCTGATTTCCACCCGCTTTGCCAACACGGCGCAAGTTCACCGCGTCGCCGCCCCGATGGGCGCCCGTCAGCAACTTACCTTCGAAGCCGAACCGGTTCGCGGGGCAAGCTGGGCGCCCAAGCGTGCCGATATCATGCTCGTGCAAAAGGATATCGGCGGGAATGAATTCTACCAGATTTACGCACTCAAAAACGGAAAGCTCGAGCTGCTGACCGACGGCAAAAGCCGCAACAGCCTGTCGGCCTGGAGCAAGGACGGCGAACTTGTCGCTTACAGCTCCACCCGCCGCAATGGCCGCGACACCGACCTTTATGTCATGGACCCGCGCGATCCCGCGTCCGCGCGCATGGTGGCACAGGTAGAGGGCGGGGGCTGGTATCTTGCCGATTTCGCCCCCGACAAGAGCTGGGCGCTCGTTGGCCAATATGTCTCGGTTCAAAAGAGCAATCTTTACCGGCTCGACCTTGCAAGCGGGGCGATGACCCCGATTGGTGATCATTCGAAAATCATCTCGCTGGGCGGCGCGACCATTGCGCCGGACGGCACGATCTGGGTGACCAGTGACGAGGGCAGCGATTTTCAGCGGCTGGGAACGCTCGACCTCGCCAGCGGAGCCTTCACTCCGCGCGGCCCGACGGAACAATGGGATGTCGACAATTTCGACATTGCCGAAGACGGCAGCTTCATCGCCTATGTGGTCAACGAAGCGGGGATGAGCAAGCTGCGCCTCTTTGATCCCAAGAGCGGCGGGGTTCGCACCGTCGATACCTTGCCTGCCGGAATTATCGGGGGCTTGGAAATCGCGCCGTGGGGCGATGTTGGGATCAGCTTTACCTCGGCGCGGAGCGCTGCCGATGCCTATAGCGTCAATCCGCAAACGCTGGCCGTCACCCGCTGGACTGCGAGTGAGACGGGCGGGCTGGATGTCAGCGGCAATGTCGAGCCGGAACTCGTCAAGGTGAAAAGCTTTGACGGGCTGGAAGTCTCGGGTTTTCTTTATCGTCCGGATCCGGCCAAATTTCCTGGCAAGCGCCCGCTGATCATGAACGTGCATGGCGGCCCCGAAGGCCAGTCGCGTCCTGGTTTCCAGGGCCGCAACAATTATCTCCTCAACGAATTGGGTGTCGCGCTTTTCTATCCCAATGTTCGCGGCTCAACGGGCTACGGCAAAACCTTCGTCAGCCTCGACAATGGTCCCTTCAAGCGGGAGGATAGCGTCAAGGATATGGGTGCCTTCCTCACCTATCTTGCCAAGGACAAAAGCCTTGACGCTTCGCGCTTTGGCCTGACCGGGGGCAGCTATGGCGGCTATATGTGTTACGCTGCCGCTATTCACTATGCCGACAAGCTGCGCGCCAATCTGTGCGTCGTCGCCATTTCCAATTTCGTGACGTTCCTCGAAAATACGCAGGATTATCGGCGCGACTTGCGCCGCGTCGAATATGGCGATGAACGTGTGCCCGAGCAGCGTGCAAAGCTGATGGAAATTTCCCCGCTCACCCGCGCTGGCGAAATCCGCAAACCCCTGTTTGTCGTCACTGGCGCCAATGATCCGCGTGTCCCGGCATCAGAGGCCGATCAAATTGTCGACAAAGTCCGTGCCAATGGCGGAACCGCCTGGCATCTGATCGGCACGAACGAGGGCCATGGCTTCGCCAAAAAGGAAAACGCCGACTATGCCTTCTGGACCTCGCTCTTGTTCTGGAAAGATCATCTGCTGAACTGAGGAAAGAATTGACTGGCGGGGAAGGCGGCGGCGTTCAGGCCGCGTTTCCCGTCTCGCCCCTTCCTTCGTCCAGCCAGCGGCGACGAATTTCATCGCTATCCTGCCCCACGGTCAGCGGGGCAGGGCGGCGTACCTGGCCTGGCGTTTCCGACAATTTGGGAAACACCCCCTGCATTGTCACCTCGCCAAATTCGGCGTCGGGAACGGTAATCAGCGCCTCGCGCGCCGCAAAATGGGGATCGGCCATCATATCCTCGGCGTCATAGACGCGGCCTGCCGGAACGCTGGCGGCGATCATCTGCGCTTCCAGTTCGGCAATCGTCAGCGTGCGCGTCCATTCGCCGATCAATGCGTCGAGCTCCTCCTGCCGCTCGCCCCGCGCGCGGTGGGTGGCATAGCGGGGATCGCTTGTCAGCTCGGGCCGCCCCATTGCTGCCGCCAGCCTTGCGAAAACGCCGTCCTGATTGGCGCCGATCAAATATTCGCCATCGCGGCACGGATAGACGTTGGACGGCGCAATGGCGGGCAGGGTCGATCCGGTACGGCGACGCTTTGTGCCGCTCGCCGAATAGTCAGAAATGGTCGATTCCATGACCTGCAGAACGGCTTCATAGAGGGCGGAATCGACGATCTGCCCTTTTCCCGTGCGACTGCGATGATGCAGCGCCGCAAGCGCGCCCATACAGCCATAGGTGGCGGCGAGCGTGTCGCCGATCGAGACGCCCATGCGGGCCGGTGGGCGGTCTGGATAGCCAACGATGCCGCGCCATCCTCCCATCGCTTCGCCAATGCCGCCAAAGCCTGCCCGCCCGGAATAAGGACCGGTCTGACCATAGCCCGATACCCGCACGACGATCAGCCCGGGGTTGGCGGCCATCAGGTCGGCGGGGGCAAGGTTCCATTTTTCCAGCGTCCCGGGCCGGAAATTCTCGATGAGGATATCAGCCTCCGCGATCAGGTCGCGGGCAAGCTGTTGCCCTTCGGCGGACCGCAGATCGGCGGCGACCGAATATTTGTTGCGCGCGATCACCCGCCACCAGCTCGGTTTCTCGCCCTGGCCCCAATGGCGCATCTGGTCTCCGCTTTCGGGCGGCTCCAGCTTGACAACCTCGGCGCCCATATCGCCTAAAAGCTGGCCGCAAAAGGGTCCGGCAATCAATTGTCCCATTTCGACGACCCGGATGCCATCCAATGCCCCCTTGGCGCCAACTTGCTGCGTCATCTCATTCCCTTCATACGGATGCCGTAAAGGCCGCGCTCCACGCCCCATTGCGCTGGCCTTGATATACTTAGAATACTATGTATTTATCAACCCACATTGCCACTTAATTGAAAGCAGGCGGATCATGGCGGCAAGAGCCCTTGCAGCAAAGACTATTGAAATGGTCGAGGTCGGGCCGCGCGACGGGCTTCAGAATGAACGGATCGTCGTTCCGACGGACGACAAGGCCGAGCTCATCCGCCGTGCCATCGACTATGGCGCGCGCCGGATCGAAGTGACCAGCTTCGTCAATCCCCGCCGCGTGCCGCAACTGGCCGACGCCGAACAATTGGTGGCCATGCTGCCCGAACGCGATGACGTCACCTATATCGGCCTCGTGCTCAACCGGCGCGGCGCCGAGCGTGCCTTGGCGAGCGAGCGGATCGACGAGCTGGGTGCGGTTTGCGTCACCAGCGATGCTTTTGGCACGCGCAACCAGGGGCAGACATCGGCCGAATCGCTTGCCGAAGCGATGGCGATTGTCGCGATGGCAAGGGCGGCAGGACGCACCGCGCAAATCACCATCGCGACCGCCTTCGGCTGCCCCTTTACAGGGGAAGTGGCGATGGATCATGTTGTCGATATGGCAAAGCGCGCCGCCGATGCCAGGCCACGCGAAATTGCGCTCGCCGATACAATCGGCGCGGGCACACCGGGGGAAGTCGCCGAACTGGTAGGGCGAGTAAGCGAGGCTGTGGAAGGGCTACCGCTGCGCGTCCATTTTCACAATACACGGGGCAGCGGCCTCGCCAATGTCTGGGCGGCGGTGGGGGAGGGCGCGACAACGGTTGACGCCGCGCTAGGCGGCTTGGGCGGTTGCCCCTTCGCTCCCGGCGCGGCGGGCAATGTCGCGACCGAGGATGTCACTTATCTGCTCGAACGCAGCGGAATCGCCACCGGCCTTGCTCTCGACCCTCTGGTCGAAGCAGCCCGCTGGCTCGGCAACATCATCGACCGCCCGCTCCCCGCCATGGTCAGCAAGGCGCCTCTATTTCCAGAATAAAGGGAGATTAAGGGCGCGCCTCACTCCCACTCGATCGTTCCCGGCGGCTTTGACGTATAGTCATAGACGACGCGGTTGATGCCTTGCACTTCGTTGATGATCCGGGTCGCACAGCGGGAGAGGAAGCTGGCGTCAAAGGGATAGATATCGGCAGTCATGCCGTCGGTCGAGGTCACGGCGCGGAGCGCGCAGACATGGTCATAGGTGCGCCCGTCGCCCATCACCCCGACGGTTTTGACGGGGAGCAGCACCGCAAAGGCCTGCCATATGGCGTCGTAAAGACCGGCTTTGCGAATCTCATCGAGATAAATGGCGTCGGCCTTGCGAAGAATATCGCAGCGATCCTTGGCAACTTCACCCGGAATGCGGATGGCAAGGCCGGGGCCGGGGAAGGGGTGGCGGCCGACGAAAATATCGGGAAGCCCCAACTCCTTGCCGAGTAGGCGAACCTCGTCCTTGAACAATTCGCGCAAGGGTTCGACGAGCTTCATATTCATCCGCTCGGGCAGGCCGCCGACATTATGGTGGCTCTTAATCGTCACGCTGGGCCCGCCGGTAAACGAAACGCTCTCGATCACATCGGGATAAAGAGTGCCCTGGGCGAGGAAATCGGCGCCGCCCATCTTCTTCGCTTCTTCTTCAAAGACGTTGATAAATTCCGCGCCGATGAATTTGCGCTTCTTCTCAGGGTCGGTGACACCTGCAAGGCCCCTCATGAAGCGCTCTTCGGCATCGACCACAACAAGCGGGATATTATAATGGTCGCGGAACAGGCGCTCGACCTGTTCGCGCTCGTTCATCCGAAGCAGGCCGTGATCGACAAAGACGCAGGTAAGCTGCTCGCCAATGGCTTCGTGGATCAACACCGCAGCCACCGCGCTGTCGACTCCGCCCGATAGCGCACAGAGCACGCGCTGGTCACCCACTTGTTCCTGAATCTCGGCGATCTTGGTCGCGCGAAATTCGGCCATCGTCCAGTCACCCGTGCAGCCGCAGACGTGACGCACGAAATTGGCGATCAGCTTGGCGCCATCGGGGGTATGCACCACCTCGGGGTGAAATTGCGTGCCATAATAACGGCGCGCATCATCGGCGATCAGGGCAAAGGGGGCGCCGTCACTGACGGCGACAATGCGAAAGCCGGGGGCGAATTGCGTTACGCGGTCGCCATGGCTCATCCACACCTGATGACGCTCACCTACTTCCCACAGCCCGTCAAAAAGGACGCAAGGTTCGGTCACTGTCAGAAAGGCGCGGCCAAATTCGCCATCGCGCGCCCCGTCGGCGCCGCCGGGTTCGACATTGCCCCCAAGCTGCTGGCTCATCACCTGTTGGCCATAGCAAATGCCGAGGATCGGCAGGCCGCTGTCGAAAATCGCCTGCGGTGCTCGCGGGCTGCCCTCGGCGGGCACCGATGCCGGCGAGCCCGACAGAATAACTCCTTTGGGCTGCATCCGCGCCAGCGCGGCCTCGGCGGCGCTGAAAGGAACGATTTCGCTATAGACGCCGGCCTCGCGCACACGGCGCGCGATGAGCTGGGTTACCTGACTACCGAAATCGACGATCAGGATCGATTCGGGTGTTTCGGCGGCGGGAAGAGCGGAAGATGAGTCTGGAGTCGGCATGGCAGGCCGATAAGGGTCGCGCGCCGCCCTGTCCAGCGCGGGCGTGCGGCTTTTGCCTCTCAAGGGAATGCCGCAGAGCATCTTGAGACATTCTTGCGACAATTTCCTTCCAGAAGAGCGCCCGGGGACGAGGGGAAGATTTTCAGCGCCGGTTCAGCCGGACCGGCCAATATTTTATTAATATTGAAAGAATAGAAGGCTTCTCTCCCGATGATGAAACCCTTGTCTTTGTCGATGCGCGCCGCCTTGCTTGCGAGCGCCTCCCTGGCGGCGGGTCCCGCCCTGGCAGCGGCTGTCACATCGCTTGCCGCTACCGCCGACCAGCCCGCCGATGTGCCTCCGGGCGGTTCGGACAGCGATGAAGGCATCGCCTCGCTGGAGGATGAGATCATCGTCACCGCGCCGCGTTTGCGCGGCCAACTGGACACCGATATAGCCGCTGAGGCTGAGCTCGATGAAGCCACTATCGCCAGCTATGGCGCCTCTTCGATTGACGAGCTGCTCGAAGCGCTGGAGCCGATGACCCGTTCGGGCCGCGGGCGCGGGGGTGGTCGACCGGTCATGCTCGTCAATGGTCGGCGCATCGCAGGCTTTGGCGCTATTCGCAATATTCCGCCAGAAGCCATTGCAAAGGTGGAAATTTTTCCAGAAGAAGTCGCGCTTCAATATGGCTATTCCGCGACCGAGCGTGTGGTCAATTTTGTCCTCAAGCCCAATTTCCGGCAGGTCTCGCTGGAAGCTGAAGGCGGCATGCCGACCCAGGGCGGGCGTTTCCAGCATGAAATTGAACCTGCCTTTACCGCCATCGGGGACAATGGCCGGGTGAACCTCAATGCGGGGTGGGAACATAAGGGGCTGCTGCTCGAAAGCGATCGCGACCTTCTGTATGATGATCCTGATCGCGCGGCCGAAGCGCCGTTTCGCAGTCTGCTCTCTCGCGCCGACGAATATGTCATTGACGGCACCCTGGTCCGCAATATCGACAAGGTCACCGAGGCATCGGTCAGCGTGCGTTTTGACCAGACTGACAGCCTCAGCCTGCTCGGCCCTGATCTGGGTGGTGCGGGCGATCCACTGCGCCGGAACAATCGCAGTCAAAATTGGACCAGTTCGGCCAGCGTGAATGGGATGCTCGGCGACTGGCGCTGGTCGGTGACTGGCAATTATGCTGACAGCGACACGCGGACATTCACCGATCGAGCGGGGGGAACGCGCGACCGTTTTGACAGCAGCAGTCAGAGTTTCGGCGCGAACGCCAATATTTCGGGTGAGGTGATCGAGGGTTGGGCGGGGCCGCTTCGTACCTCGATCACCGGTGGCTATAGCGGGCTACGCTATGATAGCCGCGCTGAACGCGATGTGGCCGTCACCACCAGCGATCTCGGGCGCGACACCCCTAGCGTTTTTGGCTCGCTGACTGTACCGTTGCTTGATCCCGATTATGATGTCGGCAATGTCGGTCGGCTGTCGTTGACGCTCAATGCCCAGGCCGAACGACCGAGCGATTTCACCGCTCTTACCAGCTGGGGCGCAACGCTTAACTGGGGGATCACCGACCGGCTTTCGCTGATCACCAGTTTTAAGAATGATGAAGCCGCACCCAGCATGACTCAGCTTGGGGCGGCGCCCTTGGAAACGCCGGGCGTCACCTATTATGATTTCGCGACCGGTCAGACGGTGGAAATTACCACCACCACCGGTGGCAACCCTTTGCTGCGCGCGGAAAAACGCCGCGATTTCAAGGTCGGCGTGAACTGGGAGGTGCCGCTGGTCGAAAATCTCCGTTTCTCGCTCGATTATAATCATAATCGCAGCGACGATACGACGAACAGTTTTCCGCTGCTGACGCCCGAAATAGAGGCAGCTTTTCCCGACCGCGTGACGCGCGCGCCCGACGGTACTTTGTTGGCGCTTGATCAGCGTCCGGTAAATTTTGATCGGGCAACCAATTCGCAGATTCGCTGGGGCTTCAACATCAGCGGTAGCTTTGCCGAATCCAAGGCCGCGGAACCTGCGGCGATGCGCCGGTCGACGGGTGGGCCTGGGGTGGGTGGTGCCGTTCGGCGTCCGCGTGGCGCCGGTGATGCCCCGCCGCCAGCGCGCGAGGGTGCTGCGCCCCCGCCGCCTGAGGGCGCCGCGGCGCCCATGCACCCAGCGGGTGACGGTGCCGCATCCGCATCGCCCCGTCCGCCCCGCGGCGGCGGCGGCGGCGGCGGCGGGGGCGCCATTATGACACGGCGCGGCGGCGCGATGTTCGGTGGCGGTCGGGGCGGCCGCTGGCATATGTCTCTCCATCATACGCTGAAACTTACGGACAAGGTCATTATCGGTCCGGGCATCCCCGAGCTTGATCTCCTCAACGGCTCGGCAACAGGCAGCGATGGGGGCAGTAACCGCCATCTCGTCGAATGGAATGCTGGCATGTTCTACAAGGGTTTTGGGGGCCGACTTCGCGCCAAATATGACAGTGGCAGCCGCGTGATCGGCGGCGCGAACGGCGATTTGCATTTCGGCGATCTGGCGACGTTTGACCTGCGCTTCTTCGCCGATCTCAACCAGATGCCGAAGCTGACCGATGACCTGCCTTTCCTGAAAGGCTCGCGTCTCAGCCTGTCGGTCGACAATTTGTTCGATGCCCAGCGGCGGATCACCGACGCCACCGGCACCGTGCCGCTTAACTATCAGCCCGGCTATATCGACTCCTTGGGCCGATATATCGAGCTCGAATGGCGCAAATCCTTTTAAGAACGATGAAGGGGGGAGCCGCTCAGGCGGCGCTGCGCCAAGTTGTCGCGGCCGCTGCGCTTTCCTCCTCGCCGGCGACAAAGGTCAAGGCGCGAAAAAATTGGGCGGTGCAGCTGTCCCAGCTATAGCGCGCACCGAGAGCGGCGGCGTCTTTCCGGTCACAGCGGAGCGCGCGCGCAATGGCATGATCGAGATCTTCGTCCAGCGCGCCTGCGCCATCGCGCAGGATATCGCTGGGGCCGGGAACCGGAAAGGCAGCCACCGGAGTCCCGCACGACAGCGCCTCGATAATCACCAGCCCGAATGTATCGGTACGGCTAGGGAAAACGAAAATATCCGCGCCAGCATAAGCCGCGGCCAGGCTCTCGCCGCTAAGCTTGCCCAGAAAATGGGTCTCGGGGTAGCGCTGCGGCAGCTCGGCCATCGCCGGGCCATCGCCGACGACCACCTTGGTGCCGGGCTGTTTGCTGCCCAGAAATGCCTCGATATTCTTCTCGACCGCCACGCGCCCGACATAAAGCTGGATCGGACGCGGCATCGCTTCAAATGCGGGGTGCGGCGCGCGGTCGGGGCGAAACAGTGCATGATCGACTCCGCGTTCCCACATCATCGTCTGATGCAATCCCTGTCCGGCCAATTCGCTGGCGAGGCTGCGCGTTGCGACCATGATGTGCCGTGCGGGACGATGAAACCAGCGGATGAAACGCCAGATTATTGTGGGCGAGACGGGCAGTCGCGCCGCGACATATTCGGGAAAACGGGTGTGATAGGCGGTGGTGAAGGGAAAATCATGCGCCAGACACCAGCGCCGCGCCGCCAGCCCCAGCGGCCCTTCGGTCGAGATATGGACGGCCTGCGGGGCAAATTGCTCGATGCGCCGCCCGACCGCCCGGCGCCCGGCAAAGGCGAGCCGGATTTCGGGATAGGAAGGGCAGGGAACGGACCGGAAAAGATCGGGCGAAATCACCTCCACCTCATGCCCCCCCGCGCGCAGTCTCGCGGTCGTGGCCTGCAGGGTGCGGACAACGCCATTGACTTGCGGTTCCCAAGCGTCGGTGACGATCAATATCCGCATGATGTCGGTCTCGTTTGCGGTCAAGCCGCCCGCGCCGGTCCGGGCAGGCTCAGCTTCGCCGGGGCGTCGCGTGCGGCTACTTCTTCGGCCCAGTGCAAAATTTCCATCCGGCCGTCTTCATGCTCGACCAGCGCGGTGCAGCCTTCGACCCAGTCGCCATCATTATAATAGAGCGTACCGGCAATCTCGCGCATTTCGGCGCTGTGGATATGGCCGCACACCACCCCATCGACCCCACGCGAGCGCGCCGCATTCGCAACGACTTCCTCGTAACGGCCGATGAACTGGACGGCGTTTTTCACCTTGTGTTTTGCCACCATCGACAGCGACCAATAGGGCAAGCCGAGCTTGCCGCGCACCCAGTTGACGACGACATTGCAGCGCATCAGCGCGGTGTAGGCGGCATCGCCGACAAAGGCGAGCCAGCGGTGTGCGAGCATCACGGCGTCAAATTCATCGCCATGGACGACGAGCAATTTCTTGCCATCGGCGGTTTCATGCACTGCCTCGCGCCGGATCTCGACACCGCCAAAGTCGAACCCGTCAAAGGGCTTGACCATCTCGTCATGATTGCCGGGTACATAGACGACGCGGGTACCGCGCTTGGCGCGCTTCAGCACGCGCCAGACGACATCATTATGCTCGGGCGGCCAGAAATGCCGTTTCTTGAGCCGCCATCCGTCGATGATATCGCCGACCAGATAGAGGGTCTCGCAATCGACATGGTCGAAAAAGTCGATCAGCAGATGGGCGTTGCACCCGCGCGTGCCCAGATGAATATCGCTGATCCAGACGGTGCGATATTTGCGCCGTTCGCCGATCACCCGTTCGGGGACATGCGGCTGGGTCTGATAAGGATCGGGAAAGCGGGCGGGAATCGGCAGCGTCGAAATCGAGGCCATGGCGCACTCCGTAAACAGCCTTGGGCTGCCCACGGCCTAGACAGGAGTTTTGTTACAGCATGAGATTTGAAATCGCGACAGTTTGAGGACTTTTTGACGGCGGATCGGTGACACCCCCCGGTTCGGCACCAAAGTGGATCAAGTCTGTTTAGGTTTAATCCACGTCGAACAGCCCGGCCAATTGTTCGACCATTGTGCCGCCCAATTGTTCGGCATCCATGATCGTCACCGCGCGGCTGTAATAGCGGGTCACGTCATGGCCGATACCGATCGCGCATAGTTCGACTGGGGATTTATTCTCGATCCAGTCGATTACCTGCCGCAGATGCTGGTCGAGATAGGCGCCATGATTGACCGACAACGTGCTGTCATCGACCGGCGCGCCGTCTGAAATCACCATCAAAATGCGGCGTTCCTCCGGCCGGTTGACGATCCGGCTATGCGCCCACATCAGGGCCTCGCCGTCGATATTTTCCTTGAGCAATCCCTCACGCATCATCAACCCCAGCGACTTGCGCGCGCGGCGATAAGGCTCGTCGGCGGGCTTATAGATGATGTGGCGCAGATCGTTGAGGCGGCCGGGGTGGGCGGGCCGTCCGACGGCGAGCCAATCCTCGCGGCTCTGTCCGCCCTTCCACGTCCGGGTGGTAAAGCCCAAAATCTCGGTCTTGACGCCGCAGCGTTCGAGCGTGCGCGCCAAAATATCGGCGCTGATCGCGGCGATGCTGATCGGCCGTCCGCGCATCGAACCGCTGTTGTCGATGAGCAGCGTCACCACCGTATCGCGAAAATCGGTGTCGCGCTCGATCTTGTAGGATAGCGAATGGCCAGGCGAGACGATGACACGCGCCAGCCGCGCGGCGTCCAGCTGGCCTTCCTCCTGGTCGAAATCCCAGGCGCGATTCTGCTGCGCCATCAGGCGGCGTTGCAAACGGTTGGCGAGCTTTGTCACCGCGCCCTGCAAATGGTTCATCTGCTGATCAAGATAGGCGCGAAGCCGCGTCAGCTCGTCATCGTCGCATAACTCGCCTGCGGCGATAATTTCGTCATGTTTTTCGGTGAAGCGGATGTAGTTGAAGTCGGGGACATCGGTCGGCAGGCGATTGGGGCGCACGGGGAGCATGCCTTCATCGCCTTCGCCGCCCATTTCAGGCTCGCCATCGGCATCCATTTCCTGCGCGTCGGGGTCTGCATCGCCGTCATCGGCCTGGTCGCCATCCATTTCGGCGCGGGCGTCGACTTGGCTTTCGCCGCTGCCGCCATCTTCGCTTTCCTGTTCCTCGGCGCTGTCCTCGGCTTCGCTTTCTTCCTCGCCGCCATCTTCGGCGCCTTCCTCCATCGGCTCGTCCGCCTGGATCAGGTCGAGGTGGCGCAGCGCCAGCTTGGCGGTTTCGGCAAAGGAGGCCTGATCGTCGAGCAGCATCGACAGGGCGGTGAGATCGCCCCCTGCTTCCTTGTCGATCCATTCGCGCAGCAGTGACAGGCCGGTTTCGGTGCCCTGTGGCGGCTTGTCGCCGGTCAGTGCCTCGCGCAGCATCAATTCGAGCGCGCTGGAGACGGGGACATCGTCGCGCGACTGGGCGCGGCTGATCGGGTCGGAACGCATCCGCATCGCCAGCGCGGCGGACAGGTTGCCGCGCATTCCTTCCATATGGCGCGCGCCCAGCGCCTCGATCCGCGCACGCTCCATGGCGTCGAACGCGGCGGCGGCCACCGGATCGCTGGGGCGCCCTGCCGCGTGGAGCGCCTCATTATGATGTTTCATGCGCAGCGCAAAACTGTCGGCAAAGCCGCGTGCTTCGGCGACCTGGTCGGCGGGCAGGGTGCGCGACGGGGTGGGCACCTTGATCGCCTTGCCGATCCGCGCCGGTGCATCGGCGGTAAAGCCCACTTCCACTTCGGCGTCGCGCGTCACGGCACGCGCTACGCTCGACAGCACGGTCTTGAAATCGTCGAGGGCAGTCTGATTGGTCATCAGAATGCTCTAAACGGCTTTTCTCCGCCGCGAAAGAGGATGCTGGCACCTTGCCCGCGACAGGCGCGGCATCGATGCCGAACATCGCCAAGCCTGCTTGACGGCGCCCGGCGGCAGGCGCATCGACGCGGCATGACCTCTCCCACCCTCTCCACCATGAAAAGGCCGTGGATCGTCATCCTCTGTGCGGCGTTGATCGTCACCGTGGCCATGGGGGTACGGCAAAGTTTCGGCCTCTTCCTTCCGCAGATGAGCATCGATATCGACATCAGCCGGTCCGATTTCGGGCTGGCGATGGCACTGCAGAATCTGCTGTTCGGCCTTGCCCAGCCCTTTGTCGGGGCGATGGCCGACAAATATGGGGCGGGGCGCGTGGTGCTGGCAGGCGCGCTTCTTTATGCCGTCGGGCTGGTCGGCGCGGCGCTCGCGACCAATGCGCTGGGCTTGCACATAAGCTTTGGCCTGCTCATCGGCACCGCGCAGTCGGCGACCACTTTTGTCGTCGTGCTCGGCGCGGTGGGGCGGGTGGTCCGCCCCGAAAAGCGCGGCAGCGCCTTTGGCATCGTTACGGCTGGCGGGTCGTTTGGCCAGTTTCTGGTGGTGCCCATCGCCTCTCGTCTGCTCGGCGATATCGGCTATCATCAGACCTTGTGGCTGATGGCGGGAGCGGTGGCGCTCAGCGGGCTGCTGGCCATTGGCGTGGCGGGGCGTGGCGGCGCGGCGACGACCACCGAAAATGGCGAACAAAGCACACGCGAGGCGCTGCGCGAAGCCGCCGTCCATCGCGGCTATTGGTTGCTCAACGCCGGATTTTTCGTCTGCGGTTTTCACATCGCCTTCATTGCGACGCATCTGCCCGCCTATCTCGATGACAAGGGGCTGCGGATCGAGATAGGCGCGCAGGTGCTCGCGCTGGTTGGCCTGTTCAACATCCTCGGCTCCTACGTCTTTGGCCGCGCGGGCGACATGTTGCGTCAGAAATATGTGCTCGCCTGGCTCTATGCCGCGCGTTCGGCGGTGATCGCGCTGTTCCTGATCGCGCCGCTCACCCATATGAGCGCGCTCGTCTTTGCCGGGGCGATGGGCTTTTTGTGGCTGGGCACCGTGCCGCTGACCAGCGGGATTGTCGGACGTATTTTCGGCGTGCGCTATTTGTCGATGCTCTATGGCATCGTCTTTCTCAGCCATCAGATCGGCAGCTTTTTCGGGGCGTGGATGGCGGGGCTGATCTTTGATGCAACGGGCAGCTATAATGCCGCCTGGGGCCTGTCGATTGCGCTCGGCTTCTTTGCCGCGCTGGTGCACATCCCCATCGGCGATGCGCCGGTCCGAAGATTGCAGGCAGCATGAAAAGATGGCGCCTCGATGCGGCGGCTGTCCTCGCCTTCCTGTTGATCGCTGCCCCCGGCTGGTGGCTTTGGAGCGGGGAAGGGCCGGCGGTCTGGCTGTCGGACATTGCGCTGATGTGCGGTTTCGGCTGAGCGGCACGCAGTACGGGCTCAGTCGTCGTCCTCGCCTCCTTCGCGGCGGCAAATTTCGCGGTCGCGTTCCTTGGGAGCATTATCATCGGAAGTAAGGCGGAACACATGGGGGAGGTGGGTCGCTTCGCGTTCCGCGCGCTGCCGCTTGCCCGCCACCACATCGATAAAGTCGCGGCATACGACGGCGCTGCGCAGATAATTGCTATGCCCCGTCGATCCGCGCGACACTTCGGTCGTGTCGACGATGGTGAGGCCGGGAATTTCGGGGACATAGCAGCGGACGGGAAGTCCCTTTTTTTCCAGCTCCTCCGCCTCGAACGGATCGAAGCAAAAGGGGGAGCCAAGACGCGGATAGCCGTGAAGCGTGCGTGAAGCGGCCAGCGCACGATCCTTGCGCGAAACATAGGCGGTGACGTGCCGTCCGCTCGCGACACGGCGCGGGCCGAGCACGTCGGCGCCGATATCGCGCACAAAGCTGCCCGTATCGAAATCGGGCGAGGCGAGGATGATATTGGAGATATTGCCGCTGTCCGCGCGCGCGGCCTCCCGATCGACATAGGCGATGGCGGGCACCACCAGCCGGGCGCCCAGCGAATGGGACACGATAATGATTTCCTTTACCCACGGCTGTTCGGCCAGCTTTTTGATAAAGTTCCGGAAATTGCGGACATCATGATACATGTTGGTTTCATCGACTGCATAGCCCAGCAGGTCGCCCTGCGAGGGCCAGCTATAATTGACGATAGCCCCTTCAAACCCGGTCATGCGGGCAATCTGCCCCGTATCGCGGGCGGTTGTCTCGAACGTCTCGCGATAGCCATGAACATAGAGAAGCACGCGCCCGCGCCTTTTGTCGGTCTCGCTCTGCAGTGCGCGCCACCACGCGCTTTCCTCCTGAAAGGCGATGGGCAGGATAGTCTGCTTCTTTTTCCCGACCTTTTCCTCGCGCGGCGGCGCAAAGCGGCCAAAGCGCATGCGGTCCCCGCGATGTCGCAGCAGGCTGATCGCATCGGTGCGGCAATCGGGCAGGCGCGTGGTCGCGACGAACAGCGGCAGCGTCGCGCCGTCCACATTTCCCCCCGGCTGGGGGGCGCAGCGCGGCTCTGCAACATAGGCTGAATGGCGGATGCCGCCATACTCCACCCCCGTCGCACAGGCTGCAAGCGTGGCGCACAAGCTCGCCATGGCTGCGAGTTTGATCGATCGCCAGATGTTGAGCGGGATTCGAGCCATGGGCCGCACGCTGGCACAGCGCGGACAAATTGCAAAGAGGCGTCGGGGATATCAGGCCTTTCGAACGCGCCCTATTTGCCGACCACGCCTTCGGGCAGGTCCTCGCCAAAGACGCGCTGATAATATTCAGCGACGATCATCCGCTCCGCCTCATCGCATTTGTTGAGGAAGGAGAGGCGGAAGGCAAAGCCGAGGCTGCCGAAAATCGCCGTATTCTGTGCCCAGCTGATCACCGTGCGCGGGCTCATCACCGTCGAGATATCGCCGTTGATAAAGCCCTGGCGGGTCATGTCGGCGACTTTCACCATATTGGCGACGGTCGTGTCGTCGGTGTCGGGCACTTTGGCGAGGATGATCGCGCTTTCGGTGGCGGCGGGCAGATAGTTCAGCGTGACGACGATATTCCACCGGTCCATCTGGCCCTGGTTGATCTGCTGCGTGCCATGATAGAGTCCGCTGGTATCGCCGAGACCCACGGTGTTGGCGGTCGCGAACAGGCGGAAATTGGGGTTGGGGCGGATCACGCGGTTTTGGTCGAGGAGGGTCAGCTTGCCCTCGGTCTCCAGCACGCGCTGGATAACGAACATCACATCGGGGCGGCCCGCATCATATTCGTCGAAGACCAGCGCGGTCGGCGTCTGCAGCGCCCAAGGGAGCAGGCCCTCGCGAAATTCAGTGACCTGTTGGCCGTCCTTCAGCACGATAGCATCGCGGCCGACCAGATCGATACGGCTGATATGCGCGTCGAGATTGACGCGGATGCACGGCCATTTCAGCCGCGCCGCCACCTGTTCGATATGGGTCGATTTGCCCGTGCCATGATAGCCCTGCACCATGACGCGGCGATTATATTTGAACCCCGCCAGAATGGCGAGCGTCGTGTCGCCGTCGAAAACATAGGCCGGGTCCAGATCGGGAACGCGCTCGTCCGCCTCGCTGAAAGCGGGGATTTTCATATCGATATCGACCCCGAACATCTCGCGCGCATCGACCTCGATATCGGGCGCTGCGAGCAGCGTCGAACCATGGTGATCGGGCAGGCTGTTGGGAATATCGGTCATCATCGCGTCCATATGTCATGATCGCCCTGCTGAAGCGGCTTCAACATCCAGGGCCGGGATATTCTTTTGGCACCGCGCCAGCGGAAAAGTCCGGTCATGGACCCCGGATCAAGCCCAGGGTGACGAGGGAGAAGAGTCGGCGCTGTTTTGCCGACTGCGATAGCGCGGTATCGCTCTCCGTTTCAGCTTGCAACGCCTTTCCGCCTTTAGCCGTGCTTTCGGGCCGCTGATCCTCAAGCAAAGGCCGCGCTTTTGCGGAGCAGTTGATAGGCCGCCACCACTTCGCCCAACCGCGTTTCAAACCGCCGGTCGCCGCCATTGCGGTCGGGATGATATTTGCGCAGCAGTTCCGCATAGCGGCGGCGCAGCGCGCTGCGGTCGGCGTCGGCGGGCAGCGCGAGCAGTTTGAGCGCGCGATGCTCCTCCCGATTGAGCCGCGGGTTGCTTTCCTCGCGCCGCGCTTGGTCCATTCGCTCGCGAAAGCGGGCGCTGAGCGCATCCATCGGGTCCTTGAAATCGGCCCAGCGCGGCGGCAGGTCGACGCTGCCCGCGGGACGAAAAGCGCGGGTCTCGGTTTCCCAGCCCGACGTTGGCGATTGCGCGGCCATGATCTGATCGGCGCTCATCCCCTCAAAATAGTTATAGCTCGCGTTGAATTCGCGCACATGGTCAAGGCACAGCCAGCGATATTGCGGCGGACCGTCGGGCGAGCGAGTGGAGGGAATGGGCGCACGAAATTCGCCCGCTTGGGTGCATCCGGGGACAGCGCACGGGGCTTCGCGTGGGACACGGCCATGAAAACGATTGGGACGGGAGGAGGCAGGCAAAACAGGCTTTCGGGATCTATGCGGTCCAAGGCGAGGGCGAGGGCCTTATCATTTGGCGCGCAAAAGCCTATGGTCAAGTCATGAGCGAGAATGAAATGCCTCACAAATCGGCTGCCGGTCCCTTGCAACAAGAGATGGAGGCGCGGCTCCGCGCGGCCTTCCCCGGCGGCGATTTCCACCTCACCAACGATAGTGCACAGCATCACGGCCATGTCGGCGACGACGGCAGCGGCGAATCGCATTTCAGCCTGACGATCCTCTGGGACGGTTTCGCCGGGCAAAACCGCGTCGCGCGCCAGCGTGCGGTGAACAAGGCGTTGGGCGACCTTCCGGGCGAGCGCGTCCATGCGCTGGCCATTCGCGCAGCCGCACCGGAGGAATAGGGCGATGGAGGAGCATCGCATTTATTCGATGAGCTTCGCGAGCGTCTATCCGCTTTATATCGCCAAGGCCGAGCGCAAGGGGCGCACTTGGGAAGAGGTGGATGAAGTCATCCGCTGGCTGACCGGCTACAGTCAGAAACAGGTTGATGAAGCGATTGCCTCCGAGGTCGATTTTAGCGGTTTTTTTGACCAGGCGCCCAAGCTGAACGCGGCGCGCGACCAGATCAAGGGCGTGATTTGCGGCGTCCGGATCGAAGAGATTGAAGAACCGCTGATGCGCGAGATCCGTTATCTCGACAAGCTGATCGACGAGCTTGCCAAAGGCAAGGCGATGGAGAAGATTTTGCGCGCTCCCGGCTAACCGCGCGCCTCGAACATAAAGGGATGTCCATGCTGACCACCATCACCCCCTCGACCCATGATCTTGGCGCGTTCGAGGTGCGGCGCACCTTGCCCGACAAGGCGCGCACGATGGTCGGTCCCTTTATTTTCGTCGACCAGTTCGGTCCGGCGCATTTCGATATCGGGCAGGGGATGGACGTGCGCCCCCATCCGCATATCAACCTCGCCACCGTCACCTATTTGTTCGAAGGCGCGATCGACCATCGCGACAGCCTCGGCACCCATGCCACCATCCGCCCCAGTGCCTGCAATTTGATGACCGCCGGGCGCGGCATCGTTCATTCGGAGCGTACTCCGTCGGCGGAGCGCGCGACCGGATCGCCCATTTCGGGGATGCAGACTTGGCTTGCGCTGCCCGATGGCAAGGAAGAGATCGACCCCGCCTTCGAACATGCGGCAAAAGAGGAATTGCCGCTGGTCGAGGATGGGGGCGTTTCGGCGCGCGTCATCATGGGCAGCCTCTGGGGCGCGACATCGCCAATCACCCAGCAAGCCGCCACCATCTATGCGGATATTTTGATGAATGCAGGCGCCAGCCTGCCCATTGATGCCGACGCCGATGAGCGCGCGCTGGTCGTGGCGCTGGGCGATGCCACGCTGGACGGCGAGCCGCTGGCCCGTCACAGCCTCCACATATTGAAGCCGGGGCAGGCGATGCTGCTGCGCGCGAGCAGCGACGCCCGCGTGATGCTGCTCGGCGGCGAAGCCTTTTCCACCCCGCGCCATGTCTGGTGGAATTTCGTCAGTTCCTCGCGTGAGCGGATCAACGCTGCGAAACAGGATTGGAAGGCCGGCAACTTCCCCCTCGTCCCCGGCGATAGCGAGGAATATATTCCCATTCCCGAGGTGCCCAAAACGGTCAGCTATCCATAAGGAGCGATCCGCCTCTCCCAAATCGTCATTGCGAGCCCGGCGGCGCCGGGTGAAGCAATCTCCAGCCATCGTCCCGCACGACCGATAGTGGGACATGGCGTCGTCGCCCGGACAAGTCCGTGCTCCTCGCCATGACGGGTGAGGGGGCGGGCGGGACGCACAGCCACCCAGCGCCTATCCCCGCTTGCCAATCGCCTTCATAACCTTCAGATTGGTTTTGAAACGAAACCAATGGAGTGGGGCAATGGAAGATTTCGAGCAGCAGCGGGTCGCGCTTTCGACCGGGGTTGAGCTGGACGTCATCGACATCGGTCCGCGCGATGCCCCCGCGCTCATCTTCCTCCATGGCTTTCCCGAATCGCATCGCACATGGCGGCATCAACTTGTGCATTTTTCGGATCGCTTCCGCTGCATCGCGCCCGACCAGCGCGGCTATCGCGGTTCCTCCAAGCCGCAGGCGGTCGATGCCTATACGCCCGACAAGCTGATCGCCGATATTTTCGCGCTCGCCGATGCCTGCGGTGTCGAGCAATTCACTATCATCGGCCATGATTGGGGCGGCGCCATTGCCTGGGGCGTGGCGCTGGCCGGCCAGCCGGGCGGACTGCATCCGCAATGGGCCGGGCGCGTCACCCGCGCGATCATCGCCAATGCTCCGCATCCGGGCATTTTCCAGCGCCTGCTCGCCACCAATGAAGAACAGCGGGGGGCTAGTCAATATATTCGGGTTTTTCGCGATCTGTCTAACGACGCGATATTGGAAGAGCGGGGGATTGCGGGGATTCTGGCGCATGCCTTTGGGGATCGTGTGCCCAGTGGCGGGCTGCAGCCGACCGATGAGATCGCGCGTCTGCTTGCGGATTGGGAGGATCGCGACGCCTGCCGGGGCATGATCAACTGGTATCGCGCATCACCGATCCATGTGCCCGCGATGGACGAACCTTATGCTGAGCCGCCCGCGGCGCCATTCCCCAAGCTGGAGATTCCGACGCTGGTGATCTGGGCGCTCGACGACACGGCGCTTCCCCCGTGCAATCTGGAAGGGATGGAGGAGCTGGTGCCCGCTCTCTCGCTGGTCAAAGTGCCCGGCTGCGGCCATTTTGTGCCGTGGGAAGCGCCCGACGCGGTCAATCGCGCGATCGGGGATTTCCTGCCGCGCTAAATCCCGCAGCTGTTATTTGCCGTCCGTGAACAGGCAGCCGCTCGCCCCGGCGTAGCGCGCGCTGCGCGATGCGAGCAGCGGAACGCTTCCCGTCACCGTCTTCGTCGCCGGATCCTCGCTCAGCGAGACCAGTTCCATGCCGGGTTCGAAATCGCTCTGGCAGCTATCGAGGCTGCGTCCCTGCACATAGCGGCACGAACAGCCGACGCGCGCGGCATAGGCCGATCCCAGCTCCGCCTGCGCCTTGAAGGACGGAAATTTCCAGACGAGGAATGCGCCGAACAGCAAAGCCAATATGCCAAGCCAGGGGAGGCAACCGCCCCAGCGACTCCGCCGCGGCCTGGCAGGCGGCGGTGGTGCGGGTTCGGCCCCGGAAATGGGGGCGGGCGACGCGGCCGGGGACGTCAGTTCGGACGTCGGTTCGGGCGTTGCCGTCGGGGGTGGGTTGATGTTACTCACGGTGGGCCATGATCACGAAAAAACGCATGCTTGCAAGTGCCGCGCTGATTGCCCTTGGGCTATGGGGTTTTTCCCATGCAGGGCGCGAGGCGAGCGCAGCACCTGCCGAGGCGCAGGGGGTGCGCGCGGGGTCGCCGACACAGGTGGCCGCCGACGCCGCGCGCGTCGGGGAAGCGGACGAAGCGGAACCCTTTTCGATCCTGCCGCCGCTGGAACAGGCGAAGGCCGATGCGCTATTCGATGATTTCGAGGCGACCGGGGAAACCCGCGCGCTTTATGTGCTGCGCGACGGAAAGCCGGTTTTTGAACGCTATGCGCCGGGGTTCGGGCCGGATACGAAGCTGATCAGCTGGTCAATGGCCAAGAGCATCACGGCGGTTCTGATCGGTTTTCTGGTCGCCGACGGGCAATTGGCGCTCGATGGTCCCGCGCCGGTCGCGGCATGGCAGCGCAGCGGCGATCCGCGCGGCGCGATCACCCTGCGCCATCTGCTCCATATGTCGGCGGGGCTTGAACATGTCGAAAATGGCGATCCCATATGGCAGGGCGATACCGTAGAGATGCTGTTCGGCGATGCGGCCCCCGACATGGCGGGTTTTGCCGAGGCCAAGCCCGCGGTGGCGCGGCCGGGCGAGCTGTTCAACTATAGTTCGGCAACCAGCGTCATCCTCGCCGATATATTGGCCGATACGCTCACGCCGTCAAAAAATGCCGACGCGCGGCGGCAGGCGGTGCGCGAATTTATCGACGGGCGGCTGATCGAGCCGCTCGGCATGACCAGCCTGACCCCCGAATTTGATGCGCGCGGCACGATGATCGGCGGGTCGATCATGCACGCCACCGCCCGCGACTATGCCAAATTCGGCGAATTTCTGCGCAATCATGGCGTGGTGGAAGGGCAGCGGCTGCTGCCCGAAAGCTGGATGCGCTTCATGCTCGCGCCTTCGGCCAATGATGCGGGCTATGGCGGCCATATCTGGCTCAACCGGCCCCGCCCCGCGGGTGCCAATGCCGCGCTGTGGCCCGATGAAGGCCCGAATGACCTGTTCGCCGCCATTGGCCATCAGGGCCAATATATCATCGTTTCGCCGTCGCAGCGGTTGACGATCGTGCGGCTGGGCATCACGCGCGACGATCAATTCCCCGAATTGCGCCGCCGCCTCGCCGCCTTGCAGGCGGCGCTATAGCCTCGGAACAGCGTCAGAACAGCGTCAGAGCAGAAATTCACCGGTCAGCGTCGTCACGCAGCGGCCCGTCAGCTCGATCTGGTCGCCATCGAGGCGGCATCCGACATGGCCCCCGCGCGCACTTGCCTGAAAGGCCGCGAAAGATGCGCGGTCCAGCCGGTCGGCCCAATAGGGAGTGAGGATGCAATGCGCCGATCCCGTCACCGGATCCTCGTCAACCCCCGCGCCGGGCACAAACACGCGGCTGACGACATCGGCGCCGGACGCGTCGCCGTCACCCGGCGCCGTCGCGATCAGCGCGATGTCGCCCAGCTTGCGAAGCGCGGCAAGATCGGGGCTCAACGCCCGCACCGCCGCTGCATCGGCATAGACGATCAGCGCATAGCCCCCGTCATGCCACAGCGTTTCGACAATATCGCCGCCCATCGCCCTGGCGATCTTGGGAAGCGGCTTCGCGCTCGCGCCATAGGCGGGCAGCATCATGGCATATTCGTCGGCGCCCTCGGTCTCCAGACGTTTGACGCGCAGCAGCCCCGCCTTGCGGGTGCGAAAGACCATTTCGCTGCGCCAGGGCGCGGCCGACAGCAGGGCATGGCCGCTGGCGAGCGTTGCATGACCGCATAGCGCCACCTCCACCGTCGGGGTGAACCAGCGCAGCTCATAATCGGCCTCGTCGCTTTCGTCGGGAACGAGGAAGGCGGTTTCGGACAGATTATTCTCCGCCGCCATGGCTTGCAGCATATCGTCGCCCAGCCATTCGTCGAGCGGCATCACCGCTGCCGGATTGCCGGCAAAGGCGCGATCGGCAAAGGCATCGACCCGGGTGAGGGGGAAACGGCGCCAGCTCATGGATATAGCATCCCCTCTCTCCAGCCGTCCTCCACACGGGTGAACAGCCTGCGTTCGTGCAGACGATGCGCGCGGTCCTGCCAAAACTCAAGGGCCTCCGGCGTCACGCGCCAGCCCGACCAGCGCGGCGGGCGCGGCACATCCTGTCCCTCGAAGCGTTTCTGCATTTCGGCAAAGCGCGCTTCAAAGGTCGCGCGGCTGTCGAGCGGGCGCGACTGGTCGCTTGCCCAGGCGCCCAATTGGCTGTCGCGGCTGCGCGTTGCGAAATAGGCGTCGGCGGTGGCATCATCGACCGGGGCGACCGGCCCTTCGATCCGTATCTGCCGGCGCAGCGATTTCCAGTGGAACAGCAGCGCGACATGCGGGTTTTCTGCAAGCTCGCCGCCCTTGCGGCTGTCGAGATTGGTGTAAAAGACAAAGCCGTCCGGCCCATGACCCTTGAGCAGCACCATGCGGAGCGAGGGACGCCCCGCTGGCGTGGTCGTCGCCAGCGCCATGGCATTGGGGTCATTGGGTTCGCTCGCCTGCGCTTCGGCAAACCAGCTGTCGAACAGGGCGAAGGGGTCGGTGCTTGTCATGGCGGCCATCCATAATCGCGCCCGCGCGCGCGGTCGAGCAAAAGCCTTGGTCTTGCTGAAACTTGACCGCACCCGCCGCGATGCCCACATGGCGGGCTTCATTCGGCCCTTACGGCCAGGGCTTTATCAAGCTACAGGAAGATTATGGCAGATCCCTATTCCACCTTGGGCGTAGCAAAAAATGCGAACGAGTCGGAGATCAAGTCCGCCTATCGCAAGCTGGCGAAAGAGCTGCATCCCGACCGGAACAAGGATAATCCGCGCGCGGCAGAGCGGTTTTCGGACGTGACCAAGGCCTATGACCTTCTGTCCGACAAGACAAAGCGCGCGCAGTTCGACCGGGGCGAGATCGACGCCGACGGCAATCCCGCCATGCCCTATGGCTATGGCGGCGCGGGCGGCGGTTTTCGCGGCGCGCGCGGGCATCCGGGCGGCGGTTTCGGCGGCGAAGGCGCCGATTTCAGCGACATTTTCGAAGGATTATTCTCCCGCGGCGGCGGAGCGGCTGGTGCAGCGGGCGGTCCCTTTGGCGGTTTTGGCGGACGGCAGGCCCCACCCAAGGGCGCAAATGTCGCCTATCGTCTGGCGGTGTCCTTCATCGACGCCGCGACACAGGCGCCGCAGCGCATCACCCTTGCCGATGGCAGCACCATTGATCTCAAGCTTCCTGCCGGGGTCGAAACGGGGACGCAGATGCGGCTCGCGGGCAAGGGGCAGCCAGGGCCAGGCGGCCATGGCGACGGCATTGTGACGATCACGGTCAAGGACCATCCCTTTTTCACCCGCGACGGCGCCCATATCCGCCTCGACCTGCCGATCACGTTGGGCGAGGCGGTGAAGGGCGCAAAGGTGAAGGTGCCGACCGTCGATGGCGCGGTGATGCTTTCGGTTCCCGCCGGTTCGACGTCGGGCAAGGTGATGCGCCTGAAGGGCAAGGGGTTCAGCCAAAAGAATGGCGGACGCGGCGACCAGCTCGTCCGGTTGATGGTCGATATTCCCGCCGACGATCCCGGCCTCGCCCGGTTGATTGATGGCTGGACCGACGAGCGCGCCGTACGGGCCGATCTGGGCGTGTGATGCGTGGCTGACCGCCATCAAAAAGAAGCCGTCAAGGCGCTGAAGCGCGAAGTTGATGACGAGGTCGGCCGGCAATATCTGGCAGAGGGCCATTCGCCTCATTCTCCCGAAGCGCGCGCCGATCACGCGCATCGCCTGCATCTGAAGGCCGATGCCCAGGGCCTGATCGAACGCGGGCGGGAGCGTCTTGGCCCCGGAACCCGCGCCTTTCAGGTCGTACGGCGAGTGGTGGTTGGCACCTATACCGACGGTTTCATCCATGCGGGTAATCTCGCCTATCTGGCGCTGATCTCGCTTTTTCCTTTCTTCATCCTGCTTGCCGCCGCGCTCAGCCTGTTCGGCGGCAGCGAAGCGGGCGAGGCGGCGATTGAAACGGTGTTTTCGCTGATGCCGCCGACGGTGGTGCGCGTCCTGTCCGGCCCGGTGCGCGAGGTAATGCACGCCCGCACCGGCATGTTCCTCTGGCTGGGCGCGCTCGTGGCGCTCTGGACAGTGGGCAGCCTCGTTGAAACCATCCGGGATATTTTGCGCCGCGCTTATGGCACGCATTTTTCCAGGGGCTTTTTCCATTATCGGCTGATGTCGATCGGCATCATAACCGGGGCGGTGGTGTTGATGCTGCTTTCCTTCAGCATGCAGGTGTTGATTTCGGGGGTCGAGCAATTTGTCACCCGCTTTCTGCCCGAACAATATCAGGCATTCGGGGTCGTTGCCATTTCGCGCGGCGTATCTGGCTTGGGGCTGTTCGCGGCCATTTATATGCTGTTTTACAGCCTCACCCCGTCCAAATATCGGCGCCTGAAATGCCCGAAATGGCCCGGCGCCTTGTTCACCACCTGCTGGTGGATCGGGGTTACGCTCGCGCTGCCGCCGCTGCTCGCCAGCCTGCTGCGCTATGACGCGACCTATGGCAGCCTGGCCGGGGTCATGGTCGCGCTTTTCTTTTTCTACCTCGTCGGATTGGGTATGGTGATGGGGGCGGAGCTGAATGCCGCGCTCGTCGAGGTTGAGGATTTGGACCATGACGCTATTGGGCGCGTGGATGATATTTTGGTCGATAGCGCCGCCGGGACCGGCAGCGGTAACGACATGACCGGAGAAGTGAAATGACGGGTCTGATGAAGGGCAAGCGCGGGTTGATCATGGGCCTCGCCAATGACAAGTCGCTTGCCTGGGGCATTGCCAAGGCGCTCAACGCCGCGGGCGCCGAGCTGGCGATCAGCTATCAGGGCGATGTGATGCTGAAGCGGGTGAAGCCGCTGGCCGACGAATTGGGCTGTGATTTCCTGATCGACTGCGACGTCAGCGACATGACCAATCTCGACCACGCCTTTGCGACGCTGGCCGATCGCTGGCCGACGATTGATTTCGTCGTTCACGCCATCGGCTATACGAACAAGGAAGCGCTGCGGGGCAAATATGCCGATGTCGGCCTCGACGATTTTCTGATGACGATGAACATCAGCGTCTACAGCTTCACCGCCGTCGCCGCGCGCGCTGCTGCGTTGATGCCCGATGGCGGATCGCTCCTCACGCTCAGCTATTATGGCGCGGAAAAGGTGATCCCCCATTATAACGTCATGGGCGTCGCCAAATCGGCGCTGGAAACCAGCGTCAAATACCTCGCCAATGACTATGGGCCGCAGGGCGTGCGCGTGAACGCCATTTCAGCGGGGCCGATCAAGACGCTCGCCGCCTCGGGCATCGGCGATTTCCGCCTGATCCTGAAATGGAATGAATTTAACGCGCCGCTGCGCCGCAATGTCACCATCGACGATGTGGGCGGCTCGGCGCTGTATCTGCTCAGCGATCTTGCCTCGGGCGTGACCGGCGAAACCCATCATGTCGATGCCGGTTACCACACGATCGGCATGAAGCAGGAAGATGCCCCGGACATCGCGCTTGCATGACGCTGTGCGCATCCGGCCTGCCACGGCAGAGGATGCGGAGGCGATCCACAGACTGATCAGCGCGGCATTCGCCGCGAGCGAGCATGGGTATCAGGGGGAGGCGGACCTTCCCGCCATGCTCGCCGCCGATGGGGATATCCTGCTGTCGCTCGTCGCCGAGCGCGACGCTGCCAGGGCCGGGCATATCCTGTTCAGCCGCATGACGGTCGAAGCCGATGGCGCGCCCTTGACGGCGGCTGGCCTCGCGCCGGTTTCGGTCACCCCCGATGTGCAGGGGCAGGGGATTGGCAGTGCGCTGATCCGCGCTGGACTGGACGAATTGCGGGCGCAGGGTATCGCTATCAGCTTCGTGCTTGGCGACCCGGCTTATTATATGCGGTTCGGTTATTCACCCGTCCTCGCCGCGCGCTTCGCTTCACCTTTTTCCGGGGCCTGTTTCATGGCGATGATGCTGGACTCGCACGCCGAATGGCCGCAAGGCGGGCAGGCGGATTATGCACCGGCCTTCGGCCGCTTGGGATAGGGGACCATGAGCTTTAACAGTTTCGGACGGGTGCTTCGTTTCACGACCTGGGGGGAAAGCCATGGCCCCGCGCTGGGCGCTGTCGTCGATGGCTGTCCGCCGCGCCTTGCCTTGTCCGAAGCCGATATTCAGCCCTTTCTCGACAAGCGTCGCCCCGGCCAGTCGCGCCACACCACCCAGCGGCGCGAGCCCGATCAGGTGCGCATATTGTCGGGCGTATTCGAAGGGAAGACGACGGGCACGCCGATCAGCCTGATGATCGAAAATGTCGATCAGCGTTCCAAGGATTATGGCGATATTGCCAAGGCCTATCGGCCCGGCCATGCCGATTATGCCTATGACGCCAAATATGGCCATCGCGACTATCGCGGCGGCGGGCGGTCGAGCGCGCGCGAGACGGCGGCGCGCGTCGCTGCCGGGGGCATAGCGCGGCTGGTCATTCCCGAAGTGCAGATCCATGCGTGGGTCGCCGAAATCGGCGGCGATGCGATAGACCCCGCCAACTTTGACCTTGAAGAGATTGATCGCAATCCCTTTTTCTGCCCCGACCCCGCCGCGGCCCAGCGCTGGGAAGGGCTGATGGACGATGCGCGCAAGGCGGGCAGTTCCTTGGGCGCGGTCATCGAATGCGCGGCGAGCGGCGTTCCCGCGGGCTGGGGCGCGCCCCTTTACGCCAAGCTCGACGCCGATCTCGCTTCGGCGATGATGGGCATTAATGCGGTCAAGGGCGTCGAGATCGGTGCGGGCTTTGACGCGGCGCGTCTGCGCGGGGAGGAAAATGCCGACCCGATGCGCCCCGCCACCGATGGCAGCAACCGCCCCGATTTCCTGTCGAACAATGCGGGCGGCATCGCAGGCGGCATTTCAACCGGCCAGCCGGTCGTCGTGCGCGTCGCCTTCAAACCGACCAGTTCGATCCTGACCCCTGTACCGACGATCAATCAGGCCGGAGAGGCGACCGATATTGTGACCAAGGGTCGGCACGATCCCTGCGTCGGCATTCGCGGCGCGCCGGTGGTCGAAGCGATGATGGCGCTGGTCCTTGCCGACCATAAATTGCTCCATAGAGCGCAGTGCGGCTAGGCCCGGCATGATCGCGGGGGCTCAGGACTTCATTCAGCAGCATCAGGCGGTGATCGGCCTGGTGGTGCTGGGCGTCATGTTCGTCGGCTTTGTCATGGAGCGGTTCCCCGCCACGGTGGTGGCGATCCTGGGGACCTGCACCTTCCTTTTCCTGGGCATATTGTCGGGACGCGATTTCTTCTCGGTCTTTTCCAATTCGGCACCGGTGACGATCGGTGCGATGTTCATCCTGTCGGGCGCCTTGCTGCGCACCGGGACACTCGACGCCATCGCCAGCCGGATTATCGAACGCGCCAAGCAAAGGCCGCGCCTTGCGCTCGCGGAGATGTTCTTCGGCGTCTATGTGGCCTCGGCCTTTCTCAACAACACCCCCGTGGTGGTTGTGATGATCCCGATCATGCTGAAACTCGCCTCTGCGTTGGGAATCAGTGCAAAGCGGCTGCTCATCCCGCTCTCCTATGTCTGTATCCTCGGCGGCACGACGACGCTGATCGGGACATCGACCAACTTGCTTGTCGCTGCGGTGGCCGAAGACAGCGGGCTCGATCGCTTCGGTATTTTCACCATAACCCCTGTCGGTCTTGTCGCCGGGGTGGCGGGCATTTTTGCGCTTCTGTTCATTGCGCGTCGTTTCCTTCCCGACGATTCCCCCTCGCAAATCGCTCTCAGCCAGGATCACCGCGCTTTTCTGTCGGAAGTGCGGATATTGGAAGGGGGCAATCTGGTCGGCCGCAGAATCGGTGATGTGCCTTTTGCCAAGCGCGCCAATGTTCAACTGGTCGGGCTGAAGCGCGGCGTGACCTTGCGGCGCACCGGCGTGGCGGAGGAACGGCTGGAGGCGAATGACCGTCTTGTCCTGCGGTTGGAACTGGCAGAGCTTTTGTCGCTGCGCGCGAACAAGAATGTCGAAATCGGCCTGACCGTCGGCGATAATGAGATTGATCAGGAAGAAGAAGCGATTGTCGAGGCGATGATCGCGCCCAGCCATCCCGCCATCGGACGGCGGCTCATCGAAATTCCCTTTTTATCGACCCTTCGCGTCCGTATCCTCGGCATCGCACGCTTTCGCAAGACGCCGGGCCCCGATCTGCCCAATGCTCGTGTGCAGGCGATCGACCGGGTGCTGGTGACCGGCCCGGCAAACCAGATTGAGCAAATGTATGGCAACCCCCATCTTTATGGGGTGGGAACGACCAGCGGGCGCGAGTTTCGTCGCAGCAAGGCACCCATTGCCATCGGCGCGCTGCTGGGCGTCATCCTGCTCGCGACGTTCAACATCATGGATATCGGCGTTGCCGCCATTATCGGTGTCGGGCTGATCCTCGTCACCCGCTGCATCGATGCGGACGAGGCATGGGATTCGATCGACGGCAATGTGCTGGTGCTGATTTTCGCCATGCTCGCGGTCGGGCTGGCGCTCGAAAATTCGGGCAGTGTCGCGCTGATCGTTACCAAGGTGACGCCGTTTCTGCACGATGTGCCGCCGTGGGGACTGGTGCTTGCGACTTATGTCATTTCGGTGCTGCTCACCGAAATCGTCACCAATAATGCCGTGGCCATCCTGGTGACACCGCTCGCCATTGCCGTGGCGCGCGATCTGGGCGTCGATCCCTATCCGTTAGTGGTTGCGGTGATGTTCGCCGCCTCGGCCAGTTTTGCGACCCCCATCGGCTATCAAACCAATACTTTGGTTTATGCGGCGGGCAATTATCGCTTTGTCGATTTTCTGCGCGCCGGCATTCCGATGACGATTTGCGTCGGGGCGATCACCTGCGTTGCCATCACCCTCCTGATATAGCGGTGCTTGCCGCCGACGAAGCACAGCTTTAGGGCGATTGAGAGAGAATCGCGCCGCGGGCGGGATCGGGGGAAGGAAATTTATGGGCTGGTGGTTTCGTATTCCACTGTGGCAGCGGGTGATCGCTGCGCTGATCCTGGGAATTTTGGCCGGCTTCCTTTGGGGGCCAGAGGCTGCCAGCATCAAATGGATCGGTGACTTCTTCATCAAGGCGGTGAAGATGCTCGTCGTGCCCTTGATCTTTTTCTCGCTCGTGGCGGGAGTCGCGGCGATTGGCGATCTGCGAAAATTGGGGAAGGTCGGCGGCCGGGCCATGCTGATCTTTGTCATCACCGGCCAGATGGCGGTGTGGCTGGGCCTGTTCCTGGGCAGCATCTTCAAACCCGGATCGCTGATCGACCCTGATCAGATCAGCATGGGCGCGGTGCCCGAACCCAAAACGCAAAGCTGGACCGACATGATCCTCTCGATCGTGCCCGAAAGCCCGGTGCAGGTGATGGCCGACGTCAATGTCCTGCCGCTGATCGTTTTTGCCCTGCTGATTGGCATCGGCATTTTGATGGCCAAGGAAGAGGGCGATCCGGTCGCGCGGATTTTCGACAGCGGCGCGGTTATCATGCAGAAGGTGACGATGGTGGTGATGGAACTCACCCCCTTTGGCGTCTTTGCACTGATGGCGTGGGTTGCCGGAACCCTGGGGATGGACGCGCTTCAGGCGCTCGGCTCGCTCGTTTTCCTCAACTATCTCGGCTGTATCCTGATCATCGCGATTATTTACAGCCTGATGATCCGTTTCCTCGCGAAAGTGCCGGTTCTCGGCTTTTATCGCGGCATGGTGGACGCCATGGCGGTCAGCTATTCGACCGCTTCGTCCAACGCAACGCTGCCAGTAACGCTGCGCTGCGCCCAGCGTAATCTGGGTGTCTCCAAAAGCGTGTCCAGCTTTGTCGTTTCGCTGGGGGCGACGATCAATATGAACGGCACCGCCATGTATCTGGGGCTTGCCACCCTGTTTGGCGCGCAGGCGTTCGGCGTCACCCTTAGCTGGGCCGATTATGTCATGATCTCTATCACCGCGACGCTGGGCGCCATTGGCGCGGCGGGGATTCCCGGTGCGGGGCTGATCATGATGGCGCTGGTCTTTGGCAGCGTCGGCGTACCGCTGGAAACCATCGCACTGGTCGCCGGTGTGGACCGGATCATGGACATGATGCGCACCACCACCAATGTCACCGGCGACGCCGCGGTCGCAGTGACCGTGGCATCGATGACGGGCGAGTTGAACGTCGAGGAACTTGAGTCTGCCGACGATGTGTAACGGCGGACGTCGAACTTACTGATCGCTCATCCGCTCGCCCCGCAAATTGCGGGGATTGCGGGAGACCGCTGGACGTGGAGCGGGTTCAGGCCGCACTATCGGGTCCGGGCGCTGTGGACGCGTCACGACGGGCTGACTGGGCCGTTCGGGCCTTGTCCCAGACGGACGCTCAGGCCGCGACGGCCGGGCGCCGTCCGGTCTGCCCGGGCGTTCGGGCCGCGCGCCGTCGGGTCGGGTCGGGCGATCGGGCCGCGCGCCGTCGGGTCGGGTCGGGCGATCGGGACGGGTAACGCCCGGACGGCCAGGGCGAGGAGGGCGCTCGGCCCCCGAATCAGGGCGGCCTGGACGTTCTGTCCCCGGCCGATCCCGGTCGGGCCTGTCACGATCCGGTCTGTCACGGCCGGGGCGATCCCGATCAGGGCGGTCTCGCCCAGGCCGATTGCCGTGATAACCGTCGCGGTCGCGCCAATGGCCGGGGCGGTCATAGCGGTCGCGATGCCGCCACCAGGCGCGGCGTCCCCCCCAATAATTCAGATATTGGCCGCGCAGCGGATAGCGCTGGCGATAGCGGTCGAACATCCACATGCCATAGCCGGGATAATAATAATCATCATACCAGCCGCCGCCAAAGCCGATCTGCACGAAGCCCCCGCTGTAATCCTGCGGATCATAGCAGCCATAGCCATAGCCGTCGTCATAGGCATAAGGGTCATAGTCATAATAGCCGTTCGAGCAGGCGCCCGACGACGCATAGCTCGCGCCATAGACATCGCCATAATAGCATCCGCCCAAAGCGGTGGAGGCGAGGGTGCCGAGCGCGACGGGCATCAGCTTCTTGAAAGACATGTTCTTGAAGGTCATGGGCGTGGCCGATTCCTTGGGGCGCGACGGATATTCGGCGCCATCTTGTCATAAAATTGCACGAGGCGAGTTGAATTTGCGGTGAATGGAATCGAGCGCCTCGATTCAGCATACTTGCACATATGTCAGTAACGCGATAGGCTCGCCGTAATTTGATGCTTTCAAAGGATTTGCCGCAATGAATGCCCCTGCCAGAATTCACTGGGCTGAACAGCGTTTCGGCCCCGAAACCACGCATTGGCTGCCGCGCAACCCCGAAAGCGCGCTCGATCATATTCCGGGCGAGGACGGGCTGCCGATTGTCGGCAACACGCTGGAGCAGCTTCGCAACTATCCCGAATTTACCCGGCGCATGGTCGCCAAATATGGCCGCGTCTATCGCAACAACAGCTTTGGCGGGCGCAATGTCGCGCTGCATGGGCCAGAGGCAAACGAGCTGGTCATGTTCGACCGGGAGAAGATCTTTTCGTCCGAGCAGGGCTGGGGCCCGGTGCTCAACCTCTTGTTTCCGCGCGGGCTGATGCTGATGGATTTTGACAAGCATCGCGCCGACCGCAAAATCCTGTCGGTCGCCTTCAAGCCCGAACCGATGCGCCATTATGCCGAGGCGCTGAACGAAGGTATCGCGCAGCGCGTCGCCGAATGGAGCGGCAAGACGTTCAAATTTTATCCGGCGATCAAGGAGCTTACCCTCGATCTGGCCGCGACCAGCTTTCTGGGCATTCCGCTCGGGCCAGAGGCGGACAAGGTGAACAAGGCCTTTGTCGATATGGTGCAGGCCTCAATCGGTGTGGTGCGCGTTCCCATGCCCTTCACCGCGATGCGGCGCGGGGTGAAGGGGCGCGCCTATCTGGTCGAATATTTCAGCGCCATGGTGCCCGAACGGCGCGAAGGCGCGGGCGAGGATATTTTCAGCCAGATCTGCCGCGCGCGCGACGAGGAAGGCCGCTTTCTGTCGGTCGATGCCATTGTTGATCATATGAATTTCCTGATGATGGCGGCGCATGACACCATCACCAGCTCGATCACCACGCTCGTCTGGCAACTCGGCCAGCATCCCGAATGGCAGGACCGGCTGCGCGAGGAAATGCTCGCCGTTGCGCCCGCAGGCGAAGGCGTGGGGCATAACAGCCTGGGTGAGCTTGAAATGACCGAATGGGCATTCAAGGAGGCGCTGCGCCTTGTGCCCCCGGTTCCCAGCTTTCCGCGCCGCGCGCTCAAGGATTTCGAATTCGGCGGCTATCGCATCCCCGCGGGCACGTCGGTCGGGGTCAGCCCCGCCTTCACCCATATGATGGAGGAACATTGGCCGCAGCCCGAGAAATTCGATCCCATGCGCTTCTCCCCCGAGGTTGCGCGCGGGCGGCACAAATATGCCTGGGTGCCCTTTGGCGGCGGCGCGCATATGTGCCTGGGGCTGCATTTCGCCTATATGCAGGCGAAAATCTTCTTCCATCATGTGGTGACGACGCACCGCATTGTCGTGGAGGATGGCTATGCGCCCGAATGGCAGATTTTGCCTATCCCCCGGCCCAGGGACGGGTTGAAGGTCCGGTTCGAGCCGCTCTGAGCTTGTCTCGCGCCCCATCCGCCCCCAATATGGGGCTGTGCGCTCCTTCCGCTCTTATCTGACGGCCTTCATCCTGCTGATATTGGGGGCTTTCGCGGTCATTCGCGGGATCGAATGGCTGCGCGCGCATCCGCAGCATAATATGTTCGCGCCCTTCAACCTTGCCGATCCGCAAGGCTGGGCGACCAGTGATAAGCTGCAATATCTGGTCGGCGATGACGCCGCCTGTTTCGCCGCCTTTGACCGGGCAGAGGCGGGCTATGAACGGCTTCCGCCCGTGGGGGAGGGGCCGTGCCGCGCGAAGCAGCGCATGACGCTGACCGGCAATGCGCTGGTCCCCAGCCTTGCCCCTGCTGGCGCTGGCCCCGGCTGTGCGGTGACCGCCGGGCTGGCGCTGTGGACGCGCGATGCGGTGCAGCCGCTCGCCCGCCAATATTTTGGGCAAAAGGTGGTGCGGATGGAAAATATGGGCAGCTATAATTGCCGCCCCATCGCCGGGCGTGATGTGCTCAGCGAACATTCGACCGCCAATGCTATCGACATTTCAGCCTTCATCCTTGCCGACGGCACACGCATATCCTTGCTGCGCGACTGGTCGGATGCGGGCGCCAAGGGGCAATTTCTGCGTCGCGTGCGCGACGGCGCCTGCACCCTGTTCAGCACGACCCTGTCGCCCGACTATAATCAGGCCCATGCCGATCATTTCCACCTCGACATGGCGGAGAGAAGCGGCGGCTGGACGGTGTGCCGCTAGGGTCCTGACCCTCGGGATGAGCAGCGTCAGAGCTTTTTGGAATAAAGGATGATGCGATTGGCTTCTTCAAAGCCATGAGCATCATGCCATTTCTGGCTACCCTCGTTGGAAAGTTCGACGTCGGAGCCGATCCACTCATGACCCTCGGCGCGCGCGCGGGTTTCAATCGCCGTCAGCAGCGCCGCCGCGCCGCCGCTACGGCGATGCTCTTCGGCAACCCATATGCCCTCCAAATGGGGATAGGGCGGGACGTCGCAACCGTCGAACATCGAACGCAGCCGAACTTCGGCAAAGCCGATCGGTCGCTGGTCGCCATCGACCAGAATGAAATTCCACAGTTCCGTGTCCGCCAGCATGGCGGGAAGTTCGCCAGCAAGCTCGCCCGGTTCCGCATCGGGCCACAGCCGCGCGCGCATTGCGGCCCAGGCCGCCATATCCTCTGTCGCGGCGGGACGCGCCTGCATCGTCAGACGGTAAAGCTCTCGCCGCAGCCGCAGGCACCCTTGGCATTGGGGTTGTTGAAGACAAAGCCGGCGGCAAAGTCATCCTCGACCCAGTCCATCGTGCTGCCGATCAGGTAGAGGACCGACGCGCCATCGATGTAGAAAAGACCGCCGGGCGTCTCGATCTTTTCGTCGAACTTCGCTTCCTCGGTCACATAATCGACCGAATAGGCAAGGCCCGAACAGCCGCGGCGCGGGGTCGACAGCTTGACACCGATCGCGCCTTCCGGGGCGGCGGCCATCAGTTTCGCGATGCGCGCTTCGGCATTGGGCGTCAGCGTGACGGCGGCGGGGCGGGGCCGGTTCACTCAATATAGGGATGGTTCGGCCCCAGGCCCACCCCTAGCCCCTCCCGCAAGCGGGAGGGGGATTTATAGCATCCCCAATTCCAGCCGGGCCTCGTCGCTCATATTTTCGGGCGACCAGGGCGGGTCCCAGACAAGGTTCACTTCGGCATCGCCGACCCCCGGCACCGCGCCGACGCGCAATTCAACCTCGGCGGGCATGGATTCGGCGACGGGGCAGTGCGGGGTCGTCAGCGTCATGGTGACGAGCACATGGCCTTCGTCGACCTCGACATTATAGATAAGGCCAAGGTCATAGATGTTCACCGGAATTTCCGGGTCATAAATATCCTTCAGCGCCGCGATCACCGCTTCATACAGGTCGCCGCCAACGCTGTGCGGGTCGGCGGGCGCGGGCTTGGCGGCCAGAAAACCTTCCAGATAATCGCGCTTGCGTTCCAGCTTCTCGGGGGCACTCTCGGCATCGCCGACGCGCGCCTTGGGCGGCGCCTCGACGCTCGTCACTTCTTCCACCTTGATCGCCCGTTCCTCGTTCATCCGAAAATCCTTTCGACGCGCGACAGCCCTTCGCTCAGGGCCGCGACATCGTCGTCGCTGCTGTATACGCCAAAGCTCGCGCGCGCGGTCGCCGGAACGCCCAGATGCTCCATCAGCGGCTGCGCGCAATGATGCCCCGCGCGGATCGCGACCCCGCTTTCGTCCAAGATAGTGCCGATGTCGTGCGGATGAACCCCCGCCATCGAGAAGCTGACGATTCCCGCGCTGTTTTCAGGGCCATATAGGGTGATGCTGTTGCGCCGTGCGAGCTGTTCGCGCAGGCTGGCGACGAGCGCGCATTCGTGCGCGTGGATCGCCTCGATCCCGATGGCATCGACATAATCGACCGCGGCGGCGAGGCCCAGCGCCTCGACAATTGCCGGCGTTCCTGCCTCGAAGCGGGTGGGGGCGGGGGCATAGGTGGTTCGGTCGAACGTCACCCGGTCGATCATCGACCCGCCGCCCTGCCACGGCGGCAGCGCATCGAGCTTGTCGCTCCACAGCACGCCGATGCCTGTGGGGCCATAAAGCTTGTGCCCCGAAAACACATAATAGTCACAGCCGAGCGCCGTCATATCGACCGGCAGGCGCGGCACCGCCTGACATCCGTCGATCAACAGTTCGGCGCCGACGCGGTGCGCAAGTTCGGCTGCGCGCGCGACGTCGAGCGGGCTGCCGAGCACGTTCGAGACATGGGCGAAAGCGACCATGTTGTGATCGGGGGTGAGGATTTTCTCGGCGGCGTCGAGGTCGATGCAGCCATCTTCGGTCAGCGGGCAGACATCGACCTGCCACCCCGCAAGCTGCCACGGCACGATATTGCTGTGATGCTCCAGCATCGACAGCAGCACGCGGCCTTTCCTGGGGTGCGAATAGGCGACCAGGTTGATCGCCTCGGTCGCGCCGCGCACAAAGGCGATCTCGTCCTCCTTGGCGCCGACAAAGGCCGCGATCCGCCGCCGCGCCGCCTCATAGGCAAGCGTCATGTCGGCCGAGCGCGCATAGACGCCGCGATGCACCGTCGCATAATCGCGCCCCATCGCGTTCGCCATGGCGTCGATCACCGCCTGCGGCTTCTGCGCCGTTGCGGCGGTGTCGAGATAATGCCAGCCGGGGGTGAGACCGGGGAACTGGTCTCTAATCCCGTTCGTGTCGAGCGAAGTCGAGACACGCTGATGTCGTGCGCTATCGATGGGCATCTCGACTTCGCTCGATGCGGACGGGGAGGGGAGGTTGCTCACACCAATTCCCCCAGCTTTGCCAGCGCAAGCGCCTGCAATCGCTCTTCGTCCTCGGCGCCGTCGAACACACCTGCAACAAAAGCCTGCAACATCAGCTTCTTTGCCTCGCCCGGCGGCAGGCCGCGCGACTGGAGATAGTAAAGCGCCATGGCATCAAGTTCGCCGATCGCGCAGCCGTGCGCGCACTTCACATCATCGGCGAAAATTTCGAGTTCGGGCTTGGCGTTGGCGGTCGCGCTGCGGTTCAGCAGCATCGCCTTCACATCCTGCTCGCTGTCGGTCGCTTGCGCGTCGCGTGCGACGGCGACCTTGCCGAGATAGGTGCCGGTTGCCGTCCCGCCGAGCACCGAACGCACCACCTGCCGCGACGTCGCGCCGGGTTCGGCGTGGGTGACGGTGGTGACGATCTCCAGATTCTGCTCGCCCCCGCCGATCTGCGCCGCGCCAAGCGTGAAGTCGGCGCCTTCGTGGAGGGTGACATTCAGTTCGAGGCGACCATAGGCGCCGCCGATGTTGAGCACATGCAGCGCCGCGCGCGCGCCCTTGCCGACGCTCATCTCGATCTGATGGATTGTGCCAGCATCCTGAACAATGGCGCGGCGGTAATCGCCGCCTGCGGGCACGATAATGCTCTCGGGCGCGGGCAGCGGCCAGGCGGCGGCGACCGCGTCGATGTCGCTATAGCGCCACGCTTCGTCGCGCCGGGTGGGGAGGGTATTGGTCATCAAATCACGATCTCCCCCACTTCGTCACCCCGGACTTGATCCGGGGTCCACGCGGTCATGGATGCCGGATCAAGTCCGGCATGACGAACGAAGGAAAAATGGGCGCTCATCACGCCGCAATCTCCGCATAGCCATGTTCTTCCAGCTCGCGCGCCAGTTCGGGCCCGCCCGATTTGACGATACGCCCGCCTGCCAGAACATGGACGAAATCGGGCTGCACATAGTCGAGCAGACGCTGGTAATGGGTGATCAGCAGCACCGCCTTGTCGGGCGCGCGCATGATGCTGTTAATGCCGTCGCCGACGGTGCGCAGCGCGTCGATGTCTAGCCCTGAATCCGTTTCGTCGAGAATCGCGAGGCGCGGGTCGAGAATGCCCATCTGCACCATCTCGTTGCGCTTCTTCTCGCCGCCCGAAAAGCCGACGTTCACGGGGCGCTTGAGCATGTCCATGTCCATCTTGAGCAGCGCCGCCTTTTCGCGCGCCAGCTTCAGGAAATCGCCGCCCGACAGCGGCTCCTGCCCGCGCGCCTTGCGCTGGGCGTTCAGGCTCTCGCGCAGGAACTGGACGTTCGACACGCCGGGGATTTCGACGGGATATTGGAAGCCGAGGAACAGCCCGGCAGCGGCTCGCTCGTGCGGGTCGAGCGCGAGGAGGTCGACTGTCTCACCCGCGTCACCGCGCGCACCCACTTCGTCACCCCGGACTTGATCCGGGGTCCCTTCCGGCGCCGTCGCAGTGGATGCCGGATCAAGTCCGGCATGACGAGGTGCGGTAAAGCTCACCGAACCCTCGGTCACTTCATAGCCGGGGCGACCGCCGAGGACGTAGGAGAGCGTCGACTTGCCCGCGCCATTCGGCCCCATGATCGCATGGATTTCGCCCGCATTGATGGCGAGCGACAGGCCTTTCAGGATCGGCTTGTCGGCGATGGTGGCGTGGAGGTTTTCAATTTTTAGCATTTAGCTTTTCCTGGAAGGCATTTTCATCGGCCACGAACCACAAGGCGCGGCGCTGATTGGTTTCACGAACAAAGTCGCGCAAGGCATTGCTTTGCGTCTTTTCCTTTTCGACATCGCCTAAGATCGCGAGGCCGATATTATACTGCTGGAATTTCTGCGCGACGGTGCCGAGTAGGCCGGTCGGCAGGTAGAAAAAATCGGGGGACAAGCGTTCCCGCGGAACGACGAGCCATGCGGCTCCTTTTTCCCATGCCACCGCAATGAAATCATTGACGTCATCTTCGCGCGCCAAAATGGGGCCATCGTCATCCATAAGGTGATAGGTTGATGACGCGGTCACCCGACACTCCCCTCTAAACTAATCCCCAGCAATTTCTGCGCTTCCACCGCAAATTCCATCGGCAGCTGCTGCAACACTTCCTTGGCGAAGCCGTTGACGATCAGCGCCACCGCTTCCTCGGCATCGAGCCCGCGTTGCATGGCATAGAAAAGCTGGTCGTCGCTGATCTTGCTCGTCGTTGCTTCATGTTCGACGGTTGCGCTGGGGTTGCGGACTTCGATGTAGGGCACGGTGTGCGCGCCGCAGCGGTCGCCCAAAAGCAAGCTGTCGCACTGGGTGAAATTGCGCACGCCCTCGGCATTCGGCGCGACGCGGACAATCCCGCGATAGGTGTTGTTCGATTTGCCCGCGCTGATCCCTTTCGACACGATTGTCGAGCGGGTGCGCTTGCCATTGTGGATCATCTTGGTGCCGGTGTCGGCCTGCTGATAATTGTTCGTCACCGCGACCGAATAGAATTCGCCGACGCTGTCGTCGCCGTTCAGCACGCAGCTTGGGTATTTCCAGGTGATCGCGCTGCCGGTTTCGACCTGCGTCCACGACACCTTGGATCGCGCGCCCTGGCACAGCGCGCGCTTGGTCACGAAATTATAGATGCCGCCAAGGCCCTCGGCATTGCCGGGATACCAGTTTTGCACGGTCGAATATTTGATCTCGGCATCGTCGAGCGCAACCAGTTCGACCACTGCGGCGTGGAGCTGGTTTTCGTCGCGCATCGGCGCGGTGCAGCCTTCGAGGTAGGAGACATAAGCGCCCTTGTCGGCGACGATCAGCGTGCGCTCGAACTGTCCGGTATTCTCCGCATTGATGCGGAAATAGGTCGAAAGCTCCATCGGACAGCGCACGCCCTCGGGCACATAGACAAAGGTGCCGTCCGAAAAGACCGCGCAGTTCAAGGTCGCAAAATAATTGTCGTGCATCGGCACGACCTTGCCGAGCCATTTTTTCACCAGCTCGGGATATTCGCGGATCGCTTCGCTGATCGACAGGAAGATGACGCCCGCGCGCTTGAGTTCCTCGCGGAAGGTCGTCGCGACGCTGACGCTGTCGAACACTGCATCGACCGCGACTTTGCGCGCGCCCTCGACGCCGGCGAGCACCTTTTGCTCCTCGATGGGAATGCCGAGCTTTTCATAGACCCGCAGGATTTCGGGATCGACCTCGTCCAGGCTCGACAGCTTCGGCTTCGCCTTGGGCGCCGCGTAATAATAGGCATCTTGATAGTCGATCGGCGGCACATTCAGCTTCGCCCAGTCGGGCGGGGTCATCGTCTGCCAGTGACGAAAGGCTTTCAACCGCCAATCGAGCATCCATTCGGGTTCATTCTTCTTGGCCGAGATAAAGCGCACCGTATCTTCGGTCAGCCCCTTGGGCGCAAAGTCGGTTTCGATGTCGGCGGACCAGCCATGCTCATATTCGGCGACGCGCGCGGCGGCGTCATGCGCGGCCTGGTCCTTGACGCCAATATCCTTGGTCGGGGTTTCGGGTGTATTGGTCATATCTCTAGCTCGTCGCCCCCGCGAAGGCGGGGGGCGTTGTCGGTTTGTTGGGCGGCGGCAGGGCCATGCCTCCAGCGGTCGTGTCGGGAGGCACGTGACTCCCGGCACCCTTCGCGGGGACGACGGAGAGTGAGGCCAGACTTATCCCGGCGAGCGCATCGCGCACCGCACCGTTCACGACGCCCCAATGCGGCTGCACCTTGCAACTGGCCTCCAGCGCGCAATCATGGCGCCCTTCGTCGACGCAGCTTGTCAGCGCAATCGGTCCTTCGACCGCTTCGATGATGTCGGCGATATTGATCGTCGCGGCGGGCCGGGCGAGGCGTACGCCGCCGCCGCTGCCGCGCGATGCGACCAGCAGGCCCGCGCGCGCCAGATTGCTCACCAGCTTTTGCGCCGTGGGGGCGGGAATGCCCGTCTGCTCGGCCAACATGCCCGCGCTCAGCGGCACCGCGCCGCATTGACGCGCGGCGGCACTCATCAGCACGACAGCATAATCGGCAAGGTTGGACAGGCGCATATTTTCTCATCACCCGAAAATTGCGAGCGATTCTTAACTGGAGTAAATTACTCCACTTATATAGGCAGGGGGTAAGGGCGGCGCAACCCGTCGATCCACGCCGGCCAAAAAAAGGCACCCGCCTGGTCGAAACCGGACGGGTGCCAAGATGAAGGTCTCAATCTCGTCAGAGAGGATGAGCTCTTCTGGGTCGCAGCGCCGGATTATGCTGCAGCGCACCCAATGGATTGTATGGAAACGCCAAAATGGAATCGGCGATGAATATTTTCGGGCAAGGTCGGCGGTTTCTGTGCCGCGCTGGCTCAGGTTTCCGACACGATCGGGCTGACCAGCCCTGCAAGCTGCTTTCGTCCGCGCGATGTCGCCTCCGTATAGAGCGATGGGCGGCTAAGCTGCCCCGGAGTCGCGCCGGCAAAATGCTTGACTTCGCGGATCAGGTGCGACTGGTCGTAAAAGCCGTCACCCAGCGTTGCATCGTCCAGCGTTTCGCCCCGCGCCAGCGCGGCGGCGGCACGAACGGCGCGATATTTGCGCGCCAGCATGCGGGGCGACAGGCCGTAAAAATGTTTGGTCATGCGCTCGACCGATCGGATCGACATGCCCGTCGCGGCGACAAGGTCGGGCACCTGCGGCGAGGGAGACGCCGTCAGCCATTCATCCACGGTGCGAATGAACCACATCGGCGATGCCTCGTCGCGCCGCACCACCTCGCGCACGAAATTATTGCCGATGACCAGCTTTTCCTCGGCGCTTTGCGCGGCCTGCAATTCACTCGCCACCTCATTGATCCAAGGGCCGAAAATATCGGCGGCGTCGATGGCGCGGTCGGTCAGTTTTTCGGCATGATCGCCCATCAATGCGGCCCAGCCTGCCGGCAACATGCCAAAACCAAAAAGACGGGTCGGCTGGTTGCAGATGGCAAGCACGCGGCTGCTGGTCGGACCGATGATATTGGCGCTGCACGCCGGGGCGCGGTGGCCGTCGGCAAAGACATAGGCGCCGTCCGCCACTTCCATGAAACGGAATTGGGGACGGTCGGCGCGCTCATATTCCTCAAAGCGCGGCATATCGATCCGCGCGATGTAAAAGCTCGACACCAGTTCGGACAGGTCGGGATCGGGCGGGTAATAGTTGAGTTCAAACGGCGATTGACCGTCCCCATCCCCCGATGAGATGAGAATTTCCGACATGACGTAGCGACCCCTGAACAGCTTTATTGCTGTCTTGTTCGGGGGGCATCGTTTGCATTTTCCCGGTAGGCGTCAAGCGTCAATTGACGCTGCCGCCCCCCTTCGCGATCCACTGATCCACCCGCCGTTCCAGTATATCCAACGGAACCGGGCCGGATTTCAGCACCACATCATGAAAATCACCAAATTGGAAGTTTTCGCCGAGCGCGGCCTGCGCCCGTCCGCGAAGCTCCATGATCTTCAGCTTTCCGATCAGATAGGCGGTCGCCTGACCAGGATAGACGATATAGCGCTCGATCGCCTTTTCAATGTCGCCATCGGGGTTGGGCGTATTGTCCTTCAGATATTGGATTGCCTGTTCACGGCTCCACTTTTTCGAATGGATGCCGGTATCGACCACCAGGCGGCACGCGCGCCACAACTCCATGCCCAGCCGGCCGAAATCGCTATAGGGATCGGTGTAAAACCCCATATCCTTGGCCAGTTCCTCGGTATAAAGGCCCCAGCCCTCGGTATAGGCGGTAAAGCCGCCAAAGCGGCGGAAGGGCGGCAGGCCGGTCAGCTCGGTCTGCACCGCGCGCTGCAAATGGTGTCCCGGTACGCCTTCATGATAGGCGAGCGCTTCCAGCTCGGTCTTCGACATGTCGCGCAGATCATAGAGGTTCACATAATAGGTGCCGGGGCGCGACCCGTCGGGCGAGGGCGATTGGTAAAAGGCTTTCCCAGCGGATTTCTCGCGGAAGGCTTCGACCGGCTTCACCACCAGCGGCGCCTTGGGCAGGGTGTTGAAGAAAGCGGGCAGGCGCGCTTCCATCGCTTTCACATGTTCGTCGACTTCGGCCAGATAGGCTTCGCGGCTGGTGTGGAAATATTGCGGGCTGGTGCGCAGATGAACGAAAAATTCCTGCAAGCTGCCCTTGAAGCCGACCTTGTCCTTGATCTTGCGCATCTCGCCATGAATGCGCGCGACCTCGGCCAGACCCAGCGCGTGAATATCCTCGGCGCTCATGTCGGTGGTCGTGTAATTGGCGAGCAGCGCGGCATAATAGGCTTCGCCACCCGGCATGCGCCACACGCCATCCTCGGTCGGGGCAATTTTATGCTGGCGCTCCATTTCGGCGAGCAGCCGCTGATAGGCGGGCGCGGCGCTTTCGTTCCATGCGGCGCGGGCGGCGGCCTTCATCGCGGCCTTGTCGGCGTCGGCGATGCTCAGCTTGCCGACCTTGGCATCGAAATCGGCGACCACGGCATTGTCGCTGCCCAGCAGGTTGCGAATGTCCGAAATTACATGGGGGTAAACCCATTTGGGGGGCGCCATGCCCTTGGCGGCGCGGTCGCGCGATTGCGCCGACAGCGTATCGAGCAAAGGCCCCAGTCCGCGGATCCGTTCGATATAGGCCGCGGCCTCCGCGGGGTTCGACACGCGGTGAATATTGATCAGAAAGGCCGGAAGCTTGCTTTGCGCCCCGTTCATCTGATCAAAAATATAGCGATGGTCGCGAAAGGGAAAAAGCTGTTCGCCGCGCTGCGCCTGGGCGTCGAACAATTCATAGGAAAGCGCGTCGTTCGCCGACAGGCGCGCTGGATCGAAACTGGCGCGCATCGCCGCGGCGCTGGCTTGCTGCAACTTGTGACGGGCCACAGCGGCCTCATCGCTTTCGTCGGTCCAGCGGCCATAATCCGCGTCGCGAATGCCGCGATAGGCCTTGCTTTCGGGGCTTAGCGACAATTGCGCCTCATCATAATTATCGAAAAACTGACCCAGATCGGCGCCCGCGACGGGCGGGACCGGGGCACCAGTCGCGGCGGCCGGCGGCTGGGATCCGGTTGCGGCACAACCGGCAAGGGCCAAGGCCATCAGGCTGGCGGATAATTTGGCGGCAAGCGACAGATGCGACACGAACGTCTCCCCTAATTTCTTTGGTAACCAGTTGCGCGGGGCTTGCCATAGCGCGTGTTGCCGCGCAATGGCGCGGGGCATGTCGCTTGTCGCATCTCTTGCCGATGGCGCTTATGCGCTCGTCCGCCCGCTCGTCCATGCCGCCGATGGAGAGGCGGCGCATAATGCCACGCTTGCCGCGCTTCAGGCGCTGCCGCGCGCGCGAAAGGCGCTGACCAGCCCGATGCTGCGAACCGAAGTGGCGGGGCTTTGCTTTCCCAACCCTGTCGGCGTCGCGCCGGGTTTCGACAAGGATGCGCGCGCCGCGCATGTCCTGCCGCATTTCGGTTTCGGCTTTGTCGAAGTGGGAACGCTCACCCCCTTGCCGCAGGCGGGCAATCCGCGCCCGCGCCTTTTCCGGCTGGTCGAGGACAAGGCGGTGATCAACCGCATGGGCTTCAACAATGGCGGGCAGCAGGCCGCCGCCGCGCGCCTTCGCCGCTTGCGCCAGTCGCCGCTCGCCGTCCCGCTTGGCATCAATATCGGCGCGAACAAGGACAGCGCCGACCGCATTGCCGATTATGCCAGGGGCGCCGCCGCCATGGCGCCGCTCGCCGATTATCTGACGGTGAATATCAGCTCGCCCAACACGCCGGGCTTGCGCGCGCTGCAGGACAAGGGCGCGCTCGAAGCCTTGCTCGATGGCGTGACCGCGGCGCAGCAGGATAGCGCCCGCCCCGTGTTCCTGAAGGTCGCGCCCGACCTCGAACCCGCCGACATTGACGATATCGTCGGCGTGGCGATGGACAAGGGGCTGGCGGCGATCATCATCTCCAACACCACCATCGAACGCCCCGCGCTCGCCTCGCGCTACGCGGGCGAAGCGGGCGGCCTGTCGGGCGCGCCGCTCACCGGCCTCGCGCTCCAGCGCCTGCGCGATTTCCGCGCCGCGAGCGGCGGACGCATCGCGCTGGTCGCCGCTGGCGGCATCGGCTCGGCCGATCAGGCTTGGGATCGCATCTGCGCCGGTGCCAGCCTCGTCCAGCTTTATTCGGCGATGATCTATGAAGGGCCGGGACTTGCCGCGCGCATCGCCCGCGGGCTGGAGGAACGCGCGCGGCGCGAAGGCTTTGCCCATATCGCCGACGCCGTGGGCAGCGCCGCGGCCTAGGTCCCGCGTCACGCCCGCTCCAAAAGGGCCGACAAGGCTTGCGCTGGCCCCGCACGCGGGCCAATGTCGGCCCATGTTGAACCGACTCTCCTCCCTTTTCGCCGCTTTCCTGCTTGTCCTCACCGCGCCGCTCGCTGCCGCGCAGGGTGTTACCTCTTCCGCCGATCCGCGCGCGACCGAGGCGGGGCGACAGATTTTGCATCAGGGCGGCTCGGCGGCCGATGCGGCGGTCGCGATGGTCGCCGTCCTTACCCTCGTCGAACCGCAATCGAGCGGCGTCGGCGGCGGCGGCTTCCTCGTCTATCATGACCAAAAGGATGGCATCACCACCATCGACGGGCGCGAGACCGCTCCCGCTGCGGCGAAGACCGACCGCTTTCTGGGCGCCGACGGCAAGCCGCGCCCCTTCATGGACGTTGTTCCCGGCGGGCTGTCGGTTGGCGTCCCCGGCAATGTCCGACTGATGGAAATGGCGCATAAGAAATGGGGCAAGCTCGACTGGGCGGCTTTGCTTCAGCCCGCGATCAAGCTTGCCGAAGAGGGGTTTGAGGTCACCCCCGTCCTTCACGACTGGCTGACCCGCTATGAACCGGTGTGGAAGGATTTTCCCGTCGCCCGCGCCATCTATTATGTCGATGGCAAGCCCGCGCCGGTCGGCACGCGGATCAAGAATCCCGCCTATGCCGCGCTGCTGCGCGACCTTGCAGCGCGCGGGCCCGACGCTTTTTACAGCGGCGCCAATGCCCGCGCGATCGTCGATGCGGTGGGCCAAGCACCGCGCAATCCCGCCGTCATCACCATGGCCGATCTTGCCGCCTATCGGGCCAAAGAGCGCCCCGCGGTCTGCACCAGCTATCGCATCTACAAGGTCTGCGGCATGGGGCCGCCCTCGTCGGGCGCGACCACCGTCTTCGGCATTCTCGGCATGGTCGAGGGCTGGGACATGAAGACGATGGGCAAGGATAATCCGATGAGCTGGCATTTGCTCGCCGAAGCGATGCAATTTGCTTATGCGGACCGCGCCAAATATCTGGGCGATGCCGATTTCGTCAGCGTCCCCGTCGCGGGCCTGCTCGACAAGCAATATCTCGCCCAGCGCCGCGACCTCATCTCGCCCTTCGGTCCTGCGGGCGATTATCCCGCCGGCTCGCCCCCGGGGGCAGAGCCGCGCACCGCGTCGGGGCCCGTCGCTGAGAGCGGCACGACCCATTTTGTCGTCGTCGACCGCGATGGCAATGTCGCCTCGATGACCTCGACCGTCGAAAGTATTTTCGGCAGCCAGCTCATCGCCAACGGCCATTTCCTCAACAATGAAATGACCGATTTCGATCTGAACCCCATGCGCGACGGCGCGCCCGCCGCCAATCGCGTCGAACCCGGCAAGCGCCCCTTATCCTCCATGTCGCCCACCATCGTGTACGGCCCCGATGGCAAGGTGGTGCTGGCGGTCGGCTCGGCGGGGGGCAAGCGGATTATCATGCATGTGACCAAGACGCTGATCGGTGTGCTCGACTGGGGCCTCAGCGCCGAAGAAGCCATTGCGCTTCCCAACCTTTTCTTTGGGCGCGAGGGCGTGCTGATCGAGGATAATGAGGCGGGCCGCGCTATCGCCGCCAAAATGAAGCCCTTTGGCTACAGCTTCACCCCTGCTGCCATCGGGTCCAAGCTCAATGCCGCAGAGCGCGTCGACGGCGTGTGGCGCGGCGCCGCCGATCCGCGCGGCCCCGGCACCGCCACCGTTGATGGCGCCCCGCCGCAGGGCTAAACGGGCGGAAAGAGACAAAATCATATCCTCCCCGGGAGAGTAGAGGCATGAAGCTTGATAACCCGCATCTCGACCATTTCCCCAGCCTGGTCGCGATGTTCTTTGACCGCGCCGAACGGGGCGGAGACGACCCGTTCCTGTGGCGCAAGGCGGACCGCGTCTGGCAACCGATGAGCTGGCGCGAAGTCGCCGAACAAGTTTCCGCGCTCGCGCACAGCCTTCGAAAGCTGGGTCTGCGGAAGGGCGACCGGGTGGTGCTGGTCAGCGAAAACCGCCCCGAATGGTGCATCGCCGACCTTGGCATCATGGCGGCGGGCTGCGTCACCGTGCCGACCTACACCACCAACACCGAACGCGACCATCAGCACATTTTGGACAATAGTGGCGCGCAGGCGGTGATCGTCTCGACCGCCAAGCTTGCGCGCACGCTGATGCCCGCGGTCATGCGCTCCGATGCCCATTTTGTGATCAGCATGGAAAGCCTGCGCGTCGGCCAGCAGGGCGAAGTCGAAATCCACGACTGGAACAAGCTTGTCGGGGACGGGGCGCAATATGTCGCCGAAACCCGCGCGCAGAGCGAAGCGATGACGCGCGATGAACTCGCTTGCCTCATCTATACCAGCGGCACCGGCGGCGCACCGCGCGGGGTGATGCAGCATCATGGCGCCATCCTCCACAATGCGGCGGGCGCCGCCGAGATATTGGTCAATGATTTCGGCATCGCCGATGAGGAGGTTTTCCTCTCCTTCCTGCCGCTCAGCCACGCCTATGAACATTCGGGCGGCCAGTTCCTTCCCATCATGGTCGGCGCGCAAATCTATTATAGCGAAGGGCTGGAAAAGCTGGTTTCCAATATAGAGGAAACGCGCCCGACGATCATGGTCGTCGTCCCCCGCCTGTTCGAGGTGATCCGCGCCCGGATGATCAAGGCGGTCGAAAAACAGGGCAAGCTCGCCAATTGGATGCTCGATCAGGCGATGCGAGTCGGCACCAAAAGCTATGAACGGCGCATGGGCGTGCTCGACAAACCTGTCGATCTTTTGCTCGACAAGCTATTCCGGCCCAAAATTTCGGCGCGTTTCGGCGGTCGGCTAAAGGCGATGGTGTCGGGGGGAGCGCCGCTCAACCCCGAAATCGGCGTCTTTTTCCATTCGATCGGCCTGACCCTGCTGCAAGGCTATGGCCAGACCGAATCCGGCCCGGTCATCAGCTGCAACCGCCCCGCGACGGGGCTGAAGATGGACACGGTCGGCCCGCCGCTGATGAACACCGAAGTGCGCATCGCCGATGATGGCGAGATTTGCGTGCGCGGCGAACTGGTGATGAAGGGCTATTGGCACAATCCGTCTGAAACCGAGCGGGTGCTGATCACCGATCCCGATGATGCAGAGGGCGGGCCCTGGCTTCACACCGGCGATATCGGCCATATCGACGAGGAAGGCCGGATCGTCATCACCGACCGCAAAAAGGATCTGATCGTTAATGACAAGGGCGACAATGTCTCGCCCCAGCGGGTCGAGGGGATGCTGACGCTCCAGCCCGAAATCCTGCAGGCGATGGTCTATGGCGACCAGCGCCCGCATCTGGTCGGCCTGCTCGTCCCCGATCCCGAATGGGCGAGCGAATGGGCCGAGGCCGAAGGGCTGCCCAAGGACATGAATCTGCTGCGCGAACATGAAAAATTCCGCGCCGCCGTCCGCGCCGCCGTCGACCGGGTCAACGCCCAGCTATCGGTGATCGAAAAGGTCCGCAAATTCGACTTTGCCGACGAGCCTTTCTCGATCGAAAATGAGCAAATGACCCCGTCGATGAAAATTCGCCGCCATATCCTGCGCGAGGTTTACGCCAGGAAAATCGCGGCGCTTTATAAGGGGTAGCTCCAGACGGCCTATTCGTCATCCCGGACTTGATCCGGGATCCATGGCGGCCGCGTGGTTATAGACCCCGGATCAAGTCCGGGGTGACGAAAGGGGGACAGGGGGGTGTGATACCCTTTGAGGGGCAAGGGGCGCCTCAGTCTCCGTTTCCGCCTCTACCTCGCACGTCATTGCGGGGCCCGGGGATGACGGGCGAAGCAATCTTCAGCGCGGGGCAAAGCGCCAGCGGACGGGATATCGGCGAGCCGCCATTTCGCTTCATCATAACGGGCGAGGAGCGACCCGGAAAAAGCCCTAGGCAAACCGGTCCCCGCCCGCGGTCAAATCCGCAGATTTAACCTTCATCCCCTTCCGGTTTGCGATAGGGGGTGAATTCGCCAAAAACACAGGTCGGGCCGCGAATGCCGCTCGACCGGTCGACCAGATAAAAGAAATCGCCGGCACAGGTCGCCGATCCGAACTGGCGTACGACCATGATGTCGCTGTCCCGCGCAAGGCCGGGGCAACTGCTGCGCAAATCGTTGCGATAGACGACGCGCCCGCTCTGGCGATAGAGCAGCACATTGTCCGAAATGCGGATCGTGTCGTTCGACCGGTAATTGGGCAGGCATTTTTCGGGCTCGCCCGGCACCTTGTCGGCCAGATAGGTCGCCATGCGCTCGGCCTGTTTGGGCGTCAGCGCCGCGGCGCCCGGCTCGGCGGTTCCGGCGGGCGTGCAACTGGCGAGCAGGGGCAGGGCGGTGATCAGCGCTGCGGAAAATAGGGGCTTTGCCATGGGGATATCCTTCCTGCGAAGCGTGGCTGGGGGGATCAGAAACGGCAGTGCCATTATGCCGCATCTTTCAGCGCGCGGATACGGGCCAGTTCGGCGGCGCTTTGTGCGCGCAAAAAGGGGTTGGTGGCGCGTTCGGCGCCGATGTCGGTGGGCACGGTCGCCTCGCCCTCGGCGCGGGCGCGTTCCACGGCTTTCAGCCGCGCCGCCAGCGCCTCATTCTCGGGCTCGACCGTTATGGCAAAGCGCGCGTTCGACAGCGTATATTCATGCGCGCAATAAACGCGCGTCGCATCGTCCAGCGTCGCCAGCCGCTGCATATTGGCATACATCTGCTCCGCCGTGCCTTCGAACAAGCGGCCGCAACCCATGGCGAACAGCGTATCGCCAACAAAAATCGCGTTATCGCCCGCGAAATGATAGGCGATATGTCCCGCCGTATGCGCGGGCACGTCCCACACTTCGGCCTGCCGGTCGCCCAGCCGCACCACGTCGCCGCCCTTCACCTGCCGGTCGAGCGTCGGGATACGTTCAAACTCCGCCGCCGGGCCGGTGATGGTGCAGCCCGTCGCTTCCTTGATCGCGGCGTTGCCCCCCGTATGATCAGGGTGCCAATGGGTGTTCCAGATATCGGTGATCGTCCAGCCCCGCGCGGCGGCGGCGGCAAGCACCGGTTCGGCAACGGCGGGATCGACCACCATCGTCGCCTTACTGGTGGGCTCATGGACCAGCCAGACATAATTGTCGCTCAGCACCGGAATGCGAAGGATCTCAAGCGGGGTCACAGGCATCTCCTTTCTCTTCCGGCCTCCTCACCCCAAAGACGGAGCCGGGGCGGGGGCGCCTTGGCCATGCCGGGCGGACCCGCCATTTGGGGACAGCATCGCATGGACGCCGCGTCTTGTTAAGCCCGTCCGCCGCTCATCAGCGCGAGCGCTTCCGTGGCCAGCCTCCGCGTCAACGCCTCGGCGCCTTCGCCCTCGCGCCCCAGCCCCGCGGCCTGTCCGGCCCACAGCGGGGTGAAATCGGCCTTGCCCGCGGCTTCGGCGGCCTTGCGAAGCGGCGCCAGCGCGGCGGAGGCATAGGGGAAGGGCGGGGCGGCAGGCGATCTTGCGCCCAACGTCTCGATCAGACGGTTATGCGTCCCCCGCGCCATGCCCCCCGAAAATAAATTGGTCAGCACCGTCTCCTCAGCCTCGGGACGCGCCAGCGCGGCGCGAAAGGCGGGGGCGATCGGGCATTCGGGGGTGAAGAGATAGGCGGTGCCCATCTGCACCCCGCTCGCGCCCAGCATCATCGCCGCGGCAATCCCGCGCGCGTCGCTGATCCCGCCTGCCGCGATCACCGGGCAATCGACCGCATCGGCGATCTGCGGCACCAGCGCCATTGTTCCCATCTGGTTATCCATATCGGGATCAAGGAACCAGCCGCGATGGCCGCCGGCTTCCCAGCCCTGGGCGATAATCGCGTCACACCCACGCGCGGCCAGCGCCCGCGCTTCCGCCAGAGTAGTCGCGCTCGACAAGATCAATATCCCCGCTTCGCGCAGCGGCGCGAGCAGCGCCTCGTCGGGCAGGCCATAGTGAAAGCTGGCCGCCGTCGGCGCCGCCGCAACGGTCGCTGCCGCCATGGCCGCGTCAAAGGGCGCGCGGATCGGCGGCGGCGGGCCGGGGTCGTCGATGCCATATTCGGCGTAAAAGGGCGCGAGCGCCGCCACCCATTCGCTCATGTCGGGCGCAGGCGGCAGGCGGTGGCAGAAAAAGTTGAGGATGAGCGGCGCGTCGCTCGCCGCCCGGATCTCGGCGACCGCGGCGCGCATCTGCTCCGGCGTCATCATCCCGCAGGGCAGCGACCCCGTCGCGCCTCCCGCCATCGCGGCGAGGACCAGCGCATTCGACGTCGCCCCCGCCATGGGCGCCTGGATAATCGGATGGAGCGAGCCCAACAGGCCGGAAAGCCGCCGGTCGGGCCAGTCGCTCACCTACCAGCTACCCGTGTTCGGCATCGAAGCCCAAGGCTCCTGCGGCTCCAGATAGCCATCCTGTAGCAGCTCGACCGAAATGCAGTCGGGGGTGCGGACAAAGGCCATATGACCATCGCGCGGCGGACGATTGATCGTCACCCCCGCATCCATCAGCCGCTGGCACGTCTCGTAAATATTCTCGACGCGATAGGCGAGGTGGCCGAAATTGCGGCCGCCCGTATAGGTTTCGGGCGCGCTGCCATCCTCGGCGGGCCAATTATAGGTCAGCTCGACCTCGGCCACCCCTTCCTCGCCGGGGCAGGCGAGGAAGATCAGCGTAAAGCGTCCCGCCTCATGGTCAAAACGACGCACTTCCTCAAGCCCGATCAGCTTGAAAAAGGCGATGGTGGCATCCGGGTCGGTGACGCGGATCATGGTGTGAAGATATTTGGGCATGGCGGCTATTTAGGAACGAAGGCTCGCGTCTTCAAATGTTTCGAACAGGCTGACAAATTCTTGCGGCGGCGGGCTGGATGCGCCGCGTGCCTCGCCGACATGGACATTGACCAGCAATCCCGCCGCGCGCAGGTCATCGGCACCCGCGCCATGCAGTTCGAACAAATAGGTCATCGACGTGCGCCCGACCCGCGAACAGCGCACGCAAATGTCGATTTCCTCATCCAGCAGGATCGGCGCCTTATAGTCGATCTCTGCGCGGGCGACGTGAAATTCGGGGCTGGCATTGTGCGGCCAGCGGTCATGTACCCCGGCGGCGCGCCAATATTCGGTGATGCCAATGTCGAAATATTCAAGATAACGGCTGTTGAATACCACCGCCTGCGCGTCAATCTCGGCATAGCGGACCCGTTTGCGGACCGAGAAACGAAAATCGCTGCGCGCCATATTTTATCCTTTATTTCTGTTATGTCTGCGTGTCGGCAAGCCGCGCCACCGTGTCGATCAGCAAGGCGATATCGCCATCGCGCGACAGGCGGTGGTCGCCGCCCTTCACCAGCGTCACCTGCACATCCTCGCTCGCCAGCGCGGCGGCGAGTTTCAGGCTGATTTCGGGCGGGACATCGCCATCCTGCTGCCCATGGAGCAGCCGTACCGGGCAGGACAGCGGGATCTCGCGCTCCAGCAACCGGTTCGCCTCGCCCGACTGCCAGAATTTGCGCGTGGTGACATAGGGCTGGTCGCTATAGGGCGTTTCCTCGCGCAGCTCGCCCTCGGCCTGGATGATCGCCTTTTCTTCGGCGGTAAAGCCCCAGTCGGTGAAGTCGGGCGCGGCGGCAATGCCGACCAGCCCCGCGACGCGGCGCGGCCCGTCGTGGCGCAGCATCGCCATGGCGGCGAGCAGCATCAGCCAGCCGCCCATCGACGATCCCACCAAAATCACCGGGCCTTCGACCCTGGCATCGACCAGATCGAGCACGTCGCCGCACCAGCTTGTCAGGCTCTGCTCGGCGAACAGCCCATCGGACGATCCGCATCCGGCATAATCCATCAGCAGGCAGGACCTCCCCTCGGCCGCCGCCCAGGCAAACAGCGCGCTCGCCTTGCCGCCCTCCATGTCGGACATATAACCGGGCAGAAAGACAATCGTCGGCCCGCGCCCCGCCATATGGCGATAGGCCAGCCGCGGCCGCCCGCTGCGCTCGAAAAATAAAGGGGGAGACAAATTGGTCATAGGATCCACTTTCCTGCGCTTTCCCCCATCGCGCTCTTTTTCAGTCCCAGGGCTTGCCTGGTCACGTCACGTCCCGTCTGTGTCGAGCGAAGTCGGGACACCCCGGGCGCATAGGCCTCAGCCGCCCATATCGGACAGGCTCAAATCACCCAGTCGATCGTCTGCATCTGAGTCACCGCCTGTCCCTTGGCGCGGCGCTGTTCGACCATGATGCGGTTGAGCCGCTGGATGGTGTCGCTGCCCGTGGTGATGCACCAGCCGGGAACCACGGCATGGACCAGCGCGCACAGCCCGCCCCAGATCATCGTCACGCCAAAGCGCGAAGCGACGCCAAAATGTTCGACATAGCTTTCATCGACGCTCTTGGGATGATCGACGAACAGGCGCTTGAACATGAGTGTGAATCCCTTTGCTGCGACACCCCGCCGCCCTAGCCGCGCCAGCCATGGCCCGCAAGGGCGGGGGGACGGTTCAATCCCGCAGGAATATCGCCTCGATAGGCAAGCCGAACAGGTCGGCGATGCGAAAAGCCAGGGGCAGCGAGGGATCATATTTGCCCGTTTCAATGGCATTGACCGACTGGCGGGACACCTCCAGCCGCTCGGCCAGATCAGCCTGACTCCAGTCCCGCTCGGCGCGCAAAATCTTCAAGCGGTTTTTCACGCCTCTTTCCCGGGAGCGTCCCATGTCAAACGATTGTAAATAGCGCCGAGGCCGAGGCCCATGAACCAGAAAAAGGCCGCGCCAAAACCGCCATTGCCGGGCGGCAGCAGCTCGAAATTCTGCAAAAACTGCCAGATAGTCACAACAACGAGGCAAAAGCCCGTCGCGAACAGGCACTGCCGCACCAGCAACATGCGGAGATACTCATCCTCCATTTCCATGATCAGCCGCATCACTGCGACAAAAACGCCGATAATGGGAAGAGCGGGCACAATCGCCAGCGCATAGGCCGCCGCGCCGGTCACGGGATGATGGTCGAAGAGCCAGCGCACACCGAACAGCGCAATCATGTAAGCGCTCATCAAGCAGAAGATCCGCCACGTGTAGCGCTTGATCGCGGGATTCTGGAATCGAAACATCATGGGCCTCCTGCTGACGCGAGATCGCACAGCCGGCGCGTCCCGACCCCCTCGCGTGATGTCAAGTATCTTTGACATCACGCTCATTCAGAGTCAAGCGCCCTTGTCAAAAAGACAAGTTTGTTAGTCCGTGGTGACTGGTTGATTGAGCCAGATGAGTTTTGGCCCCGACCAGCGCCCCCTAATCATGCGCCGCCGGATGCACGCCGCGGCGCCAGTTGATCAGATGCGCGCTCGCCAGGGTCAGCGCGCCCAGCGTTGTCAGCAACCGGTCGGCGGCTTCGGGGTCGGAAACGGGGATCAGCGCTTCGTGCGCGGCAAGGCCCAGCAACAGCAGCGCCAGTCCCGCCGCCGCGAGCAGGGTGGGTGTCCAGCGGCGGTGGCGCCGCCAGCCTGCGCGCATCGCGATCAGCGCGGCGGGGACGACCAGAATCAAGATCGCGGCATGAAACCCATCGGGCAGGATGATCCACGCCGCCAGCGCGGGCGCCAGCAGCAGCGCCATCGGCAGGGCAAGACAGTGGATCAGGCAGGCAAAGGACAGGGCAATCCCCGCGGCATCGGCGGCGCGGCTGTCGGGAAGGGGGGCGGGTGAGGGGGGAGAGCTCATGCAGCGTGGCTTTCAGACGGACGATGAGGCTCAGGTAGTGATACATTGTATCATTTCAACCCCTCATTTCCTATGCCCTTATCGCGCCCCCTTGTCCAATCGCGTCCAATCGCCCCCTTGCCGCCCGCGTGCCGCGCTGGCAAAGGGGCGCAGTTTATCCGCCCAGAAAGGCCTTTTCTTCGATGTCCGACATGATCCGCGTTACTCTTCCCGATGGCTCTGCCCGCGAAGTCGCACGCGGGACGACTCCGGCGCAGATCGCCGCCGACATCGGCCCCGGCCTTGCCAAGGCCGCGCTCGCCGCCAAAATCGACGGCGAAGTGCGCGACATCATGCGCCCGCTGGACGGCGACACCGATCTGGCGCTCATCACCGCGCGCGACGAGGCGGATGCGCTCGAACTCGTCCGACATGATTATGCCCATGTGCTTGCCGAAGCGGTGCAGGCGCTGTGGCCGGGCACACAGATCACTTTCGGCCCCGCGACCGACGACGGCTTTTATTATGACGTAAAGGCGCCCGACAGCCGCGATCCTTTCTCGATGGACGATCTTCCCGCCATCGAGGAAAAGATGCGCGCGATCATCGAGGCCGACAAGCCGCTGGTGCGCGAAGTGTGGAGCCGCCAGCAGCTTGTCGACAAATGGGAGGCCGAGGGCGAGACGTTCAAGGCCGAATGGGCGAAGGAACTGCCCGAGGATGAGGAACTGACCGTTTATTGGTCGGGCGAACCGGGCAGCAAGGACGCCTGGCTCGACATGTGCCGCGGCCCGCACCTCGCGAGTACCGGAAAGCTCGACCCCCAGGCGTTCAAACTGATGCGCGTCGCGGGCGCCTATTGGCGCGGCGACCAGAAAAATGCCCAGCTTACCCGCATTTACGGCACCGGCTGGCTCAACAAGAAGCAGCTGAACGCCCATCTCACCCGGCTGGAGGAAGCGGCAAAGCGCGACCATCGCAAGCTGGGGCGCGAAATGGACCTCTTCCACTTGCAGGAAGAAGCGCATGGCAGCGTTTTCTGGCACCCCAAGGGCTATCGCATCTGGCGCGAGCTTGAAGCCTATATGCGCCGCAAGATGGACGGTGGCGGCTATCAGGAGATCAAGACGCCGCAGCTGATGGACGTGCGCCAATGGACCCAGTCGGGCCATTGGGGCAAATATGCCGAAAATATGTTCGCCGTCCCCGACATCGTCCCCGAAGTCGATGAAGACAGCGGCGTCGCATCCCCCACCGTCGCCGCGGACGCCGACTGGATGGCGATCAAGCCGATGAACTGCCCCGCGCATGTCCTTGTCTTCAAGCAGGGCATCACCAGCTATCGGGACCTGCCGATCCGTCTTGGCGAAATGGGCTGCTGCCACCGCAACGAACCGCATGGCGCGCTCCACGGCCTGATGCGCGTGCGCCAGTTCACGCAGGATGACGCGCATATCTTCTGCACCGAGGATCAGGTGGTCGAGGAAGTCCGCAAATTCTGCGAACTCGCCGACAGCGTCTACAAGGATTTCGGCTTTTCCTATCATGTCAAACTCGCGCTGCGCCCCGAAAAGCGCTTCGGCAGCGAGGACATGTGGGACAAGGCCGAACAGGAATTGCGCGATGCGGTGGCCGAAGCCGGCATGGCCAATGACGATTATGGCTGGGAAGAATTGCCCGGCGAAGGCGCCTTTTATGCGCCCAAGCTTGAATGGCATCTCACCGACGCCATTGGCCGCACCTGGCAGGTCGGCACTATCCAGGGCGACCGCGTCCTCCCCGACCGGCTCGACGCCAGCTATGTCGGCGAAGATGGCGAACGCCACCGCCCGGTCATGCTCCACCGCGCCATTTTCGGCAGCTATGAACGCTTCATCGGCATTTTGATCGAACATTTCGCCGGTCGCCTGCCCGTCTGGCTCGCGCCCGTACAGGCGGTGGTCGCCACCATCGTCTCCGACGCCGATGATTATGCCCGGCAGGCGGCCGCCGAGCTGGAAGCCGCGGGCATTCGCGTCGAAAGCGACCTTCGCAACGAAAAGATCAATTACAAGGTGCGCGAACACAGCCTCGCCAAAGTCCCCCATCTCCTCGTCGTCGGCAAGCGCGAGGCAGAAGAGGGCACGGTCGCGGTCCGTACATTGGGGCAGGAAGGCCAACGCATCCTGCCGCTCGCCGAAGCCATCGCGATGCTGAAGGCAGAGGCGACCCCGCCCGATCTGCGCGGCGCCTGAGCGGGTCTTGAGCGCAAGCGGCACCTTTCTCGGCCTGCCGCTGCTGACGCTGGCGGGCGCGGCGGCGATGACCTTTGGCGCGGCCTATGTGCGCGGGCTCACCGGCTTTGGCATGGCGATCATCCTTGTGCCCTTGCTCGGCCTTATCATCGCGCCGGGGGAGGCGGTGGTGCTTGGCATCTTGCTGCAACTGCTCATCGGCCCGGTGGGGATCAAGATCATCATGGCCGATGCGGATCGTGCCACGGCGCTTCCCATCGGTCTTATCGCCATGGTGACGACGCCGCTGGGGATGATGGCGCTGGAGGCTGCGCGGCCTGATGTCGCGCGGCTGCTTATCACCCTGGTCGCGGTCGGCGCCTTTGTTGCCGTGCTGCTTCCCAAACAGCCCGCCGGGCATCGTCCCGGACGGGTGGCAGTTGCGGGCACGGGGCTGGCGTCGGGGCTGCTCACCGGCTTTGCCGCCATGCCGGGGCCGCCCGTCGTGCCCTTTTACCTGCGCCGCGCGCTCGATCCGCGCATTTCGCGCGCGTCAATGCTGCTCATCTTTTTCCTGACCGCCATCGCCGGAACGCTCGCGGCCCTGTGGGTGGGGATTGCCACGCTCAAGCTTTTCCTGCTTTCGCTGCTGCTCTTCCCGCCGATGTGGCTCGGAAACCGGCTCGGCGGGCGCCATTTCGGCAGCGTACCGCCCCATGTCTGGCAAGCCATGGTCGCGCTCGTCCTCGGCATTGCGGCGGTGTCAGCGGTGGTGCGAATCCTCAACTAGGCCATCTTCCGCCAACGCGCTTGCAATAAGGTATCACAGGTCGCGCAGCGCCTGTGCGGGCTTCGCCGACAAGATGGGCCAGCTTCCCGCGATGCCGATCACAAAGGCCAGCCCCGCGCCGCCCACCAGCGTCAGCCCGACGATCATCGGGTCGGGCGCAAAGCCGAACTCGAAAATCTGCGTCACCACATACCAGGCGCCCGCCAGCCCCAGCCCCAGCGCCAGCGCGCCCAAAATCAGCGCCAGCAGCGCATATTCCATCGCCTGCGCCCCCAATATCTGCCCGCGCGTCGCGCCGAGCAGTTTCAGGATCACGCTGTCATACACGCGCCTTTCGCGGCTGGCAGCAATGGCGCCGATCAGCACCGCGATCCCGGCGAGGATGGCGATGCTCGCCGCTACTGCAATCGCCTGACCCATTTGCGTGAGCAGCGTCGTCACCTGTCCCACCACATCGCGCACCGCGATCAGCGAGGCAGACGGGAAGGCGCGCGGGATGCTGCGCGCCAACATCGCCTCGGCCTCGGGGCCGACCGCCACCGTTGCGACCATATTATGCGGCGCGGCGTCGAATGTGCCGGGGGAAAAGACCAGCACATAGTTCAGCCCGAAATTGTCCCAATCGACGGTGCGAAAGGATGCGATCTTTGCCTGCACCTCGACCCCCAACACATTGACGGTCAGCGTATCGCCCAGCTTCAGCCCCAATGTCTCGGCGACATCGCGTTCAACGCTGACCAGCGGCGGGCCCTTGTAATCGCGGGGCCACCAGCGGCCCGCGACCAGACTGCTGCCTTCGGGCAAGGTCGGGCTATAGGTCAGTCCGCGGTCACCGCGCAGCACCCAGGCGCCTTCGGGCAATTCTTCCAGTTCATCGACCCGCTGCCCGGCAAATTCGGTGATCGTCCCGCGCAAGGCGGGGATCATGTTGATATCGGCATCGGGTTCGGCCTGCCGCACGGTGGCGCGAAACCGGTCTTCGGCATCGCGCGGAATGTCGAGGATGAAAAAGCTTGGCGCGCGCTGCGGCACGGTGCGGCTCACCTCGGCGGTGATACTCGTCTGCGTCGCCGCCAGTGTGACGAACAGCGTCAGCCCCAGCCCCAGCGCCACGACCAGCGCGCCGGTCGCCGATCCGGGCCGGTGGAGATTGGCGAGCGCCAGCCGCAGCAGCGGGCGGCGCGGCGGCGGCAACAGGCTCGCGCCGCGCCGCACCGCCCAGCCAATCGCCATCAACACCAGCAGCAGGCCAATTGCTGCCCCGATAAAGCTCAGCGCAAATAGAGGCTCGCGTGCCGTCCCGACTGCCAGCGCGACAATCGCTCCAAAAGCGGCGGCAACGATGGCGAGCGTACGCAGGTCGATCCGTCCCGCGCCGCCGACCGTCGCGCGATACAGGCCCGCCGCCGGAATATGGCGCGTCGCCGCCAAGGGGGGCAGTGCAAAGGCCAGTGCAATCAGCAGGCCATAGGCGGCGCTGACCGCGAGCGGCAGCGGATAGAGCGCGAGTCCCGGTTTCACTGGCAGGACGTCGCCCGCGACCCAGCCGACGGCTGCTGGCGCCAGCGCGCCCACGACCAGTCCGGCGCCAATCGCAATCAGCGCCACTGCCAATATCTGCAAGCCATAGATGCGCAGCAAGGTGCCGCTATCCGCCCCCAGAACTTTCAGCGTCGCCAGACCGGGACGCTTTCCATTGAGATAGCTCGCCACCCCATTGCCGACGCCGATGCCCGCAATCACCAGTGCGGCAAGACCGACGAGCGAGAGAAACTGCCCCATACGCTCGATAAAGCGCCGCGTGCCGGGGGCGCCGTTGCTTCGGTCGTTGATATCCCAGCCAGCGTCCGGAAATTCTTCGTCCAGCCGGTCGGCGACTTCCTCCGGGGCGACTCCGGCGGGCAGGCGAATGCGATATTTGCTTTCATAAAGGCTTCCCGGCTGGATCAGCCGGGTGGCGGGCAGGTCGGCGAGGCCGATGATCGCCACCGGCCCCAGCGTAAAGCCTTCACCCAGCCGGTCGGGTTCTTGCGCGATAATCCCTTCGATGCGGAAATATTTGTCACCAAATTTGACCTCGTCTGCCGGCCCCAGCGTCAGGCGGGAAGCGAGATCGGCACCGATCCAGATATGTCCCGGCCTAGGCGGCCCCTTGCGCGCGCCGCTACGCAGCCGCATTTCACCATAGAGGGGATAGGCGGCGTCGACCGCTTTCAATTCGGCAAGCAGCGCCTCACCATCGGGTGCGCTCGCCATGGCGCGCATCCGCACCGTTGCTGATGCCGCCCCCTCACGGCGAAAGGCCGCCATTTCGGCTTCGCTGGCCTCGCGCTGGGGCAGTTCGAACTCGATGTCGCCGCCCAGGATCGTCTGGCCGCGCACCTCCAGCTCGGCGGTGATCCCGCGCGTCAGGCTGCCGATGGCGGCGAGCGTCGCCACGCCCAGAAACAGGCAAATGGCGAGCAGCCGCAATCCGCGAATCCGCGTCGCAAAATCACGCCGCGCAATGCGCCAGAGCGAGGGGAGGGGGAGCATTAGCTGTGCCCCCCGTTTGTCCGCTCGTGTCGAGCGAAGGCGAGACACTCATCGGCATAGAGCAAGGCGGAGGGGCATCTCGATCTCGCGCGATGCGTATGAAGCGCGGCGCTCACGAACGCTCCTCGATCCGTCCGTCGTGCATCACCACGACCCGGTCGCAATGCTCGGCCAGTTCGGGATCATGGGTGATGATCAGCAGGGTCGCACCCAGCGCGGCGCGGCGCGCGAAAATCAGTTCGATAATCGCATGGCCCGTCGCCGTGTCGAGATTGCCCGTCGGTTCATCGGCAAAGATGATCGCGGGTTCGCTCGCCATTGCCCGCGCAATGGCGACGCGCTGCTGCTCGCCGCCGGACAATTGCGCCGGATAATGGCCCAGCCGATGGCCGAGCCCGACGGCTTCGAGTTCGGCGGCGGCGCGGTCAAAAGGGTTGGCGATACCCGCCAGCTCCAGCGGCACCGCGACATTTTCGAGCGCGGTCATGGTCGGCAGCAGGTGAAAGGCTTGCAGCACGATGCCGATCCGCCCGCGCCGGGCGCGTGCCAGCGCATCCTCGTCCATGCGGGTGAAATCCAGCCCTGCAACGCGAATATTGCCCCCATTGGCGCGCTCCAGCCCCGCGAGCACCGCCATCAAAGAGCTTTTGCCCGATCCCGAGGGGCCGAGCAGCGCGACCGAGCTGCCTGCTGCGACTTCCAGATCGACGCCGCGTAAAATTTCGACGGGGGCCTTGTCGGTCCCCAGCGTCAACGTCACATTATGGGCGGCAATCGCCGGATCGGGCGACGGTCGGGAGGCATTGGTCAAGAAGGGACCCTTTGGATAATGAGAAAAGCCGGCTGGCGTAATTTCGCCCTATATGGATTTCTGATCGCGATTTGCCAACCGCTTGCCGGGTGCGGCTCTGCCGACGCGCCTTCGGGATCGACCAACGACCGGGCGGCATCGGCAGCGTCCGAGGCGCAGGTGGCGGAGGATGCGCCGCTCGTCATCGCCTTTGGCGACAGCCTCTATGCGGGTTATCGCCTGGGACCGAAGGAGGGGCTTGCGCCCCGGCTTCAGGCCGCTTTGCGCGCCGATGGGATAGAGGCGCGGGTGCAAAATGCCGGGGTTTCGGGCGATACCACCGCAGCGGGACGGCAGCGCCTGTCCTTCGTGCTCGACAATGCCAAGGCAAAACCTGCGCTCGTTCTCCTGGGACTGGGTGGCAATGACATGTTGCGCGGTATCGGTCCCGATGAAACCCGGGCCAATCTCGACGCCATGCTGGCCGAGCTTCAGCGCCGCGACATTCCCGTGCTGCTCACCGGCATGATGGCCGCGCCCAATTTGGGCAGTGATTATGTACAGGAATTCAACGCCATCTACCCCGAGCTCGCCGCCAAATATAATGCCTCTTTCTATCCCTTCATCCTCAATGATGTGGTGGGGCAAAAGGATCTGATGCTGGCCGACAATCTCCACCCCAATGCCAAGGGGGTAGCGCTGGTGGCGGAGGCGCTGGCACCACTTGTCGAACAGGCGTTGCCGGGCGCCGAATAAGGCCGATTTCAGTCGAGCAGCTTTTCGGCGCGCGCACGCCAGTTTCCGGCGAGACCTTCCATCGCAGCGAGCGCGCGCAGCGCCTCCGGCTCGAGCTTGCCCGTGCCGCCGATCAGCAGCATGAAGACGCGCTCGACGCTCCATTCGGGTTGTGGGCGCTCGATGAGTTCCAGCCGGTCGCCGGGCGCGACCATACCTTCTTCCAGCACGCGATAATACCAGCCGCTGCGTCGGCTTTTTACCACCATAGCCGGGACGCTTGCGATGCCGAAGCGGTAGCCGAGTTTCCAGCATGGCTGGCGTCCCTGGCTGATTTCCACGAGCGCGCTCCCCAGCCGATAGCGGTCGCCGATACAGGCGGCACTTTCGGTCAGCCCGTGAGTGGAGATATTTTCGCCAAAAGCGCCAGCTTCGGCAAGCAGAGGGTGGGTGCCCAGCGTTTCGACCCAAAAGGGATAATGGTCGCGCGGATAATGGTGGATCGCCTTGTCAGGGCCGCCGTGGACCGACAGGTCACCCTGTTCATCGCCGTCGAGACCCAGAAAGCCGACCCTGCACGGCGCGTCGGTTGGGCTTTTGGCAATGGCGCTTTTCTCGCCCTTTGTCCCGAAAATCTGCGCTTTCCCGGTGAGAATGGCGTCGATGGGAAAGGTCATGCTGAGGAGCTCCGGGGTCGAAAGAGGAGGAAGGGCGTCGTCGGCGGGACCTTTGCTTGCGGGCGAAGGAAAGGCAAGGAGGGGAGGGAAAGGAGAAAAGGCGCGGAAGTTGGCGAAAATGCTGCGGAACGTTAAGCGGGGATGGAAGCTAAACTTTGATATTATCAATTCATGTCAAATATTTAGCGGATTTCCGGCGATTTTTCCGGCGGGAATGTCGGAGGGAAGCTTTTAGGGGCCGTCCGGGGCAGTTGCAGGGAACAAAAGAAAAGGGGCGGCCGCTTGGACCGCCCCTTTCCCTTGATCGCTGTGCGGTCGATCAGAAGGCCATGCCGAGGCCGACTGCAACCGTGTCGAAGTCACCGAAATTGTTGATGAACTGGTGACGATATTCGACCTTGCCATAAAGATTCTGGCCGATCTTGTGCTCATAGCCAGCACCGACATAGGGATCATCGATGTCGCCGAAGGTGTAACCGGCGTTGACATAGGCCTTGCCAGCCGTGCCAACCTTGGCACCGGCGCGGCCACCAGCCGAGAATTGCACGTTCGCGCCGTCGACGAGCACCTTGTCGCCCGCGATTTCGGCGCCGACAAAGGTGTTGGTGCCGAGGTCATAATCATAACCACCAGCGATGCCGAGCGTGGCTTCGTCTGCGCCATTGCCCCAGATATAGCCGCCGCGCACTTCGACGCGGGCTTCACCGCCGTCAGCGGCGAGAGCGGGGGTGGCAACAACGGCCGAGAGGAGAGCGGCAGCAACTGCGAATTTTTTCATTTTCTTTTCCTTTTGCTTTCATTCGAACCCACGCCCTTTGGGTCGCGGATCGCCCCCTAGATGGCGTTTGCGGCTGTCGCTTCAATGAACGGATCGTACAGAATATGACAATTTCCTTACCTGTGTTGTTTTTGCAACACGGAGGGGCGTTGACAGCGGAAAGGGGCGGTTCCCTGCAGAGGCGGTGCTTGTGGCCTTTGGCCAATAGGCTGGTGTGCCCCGGCGAAGACCGGGCGGCGGAGAGGTTGGTGCTTTCCGTCCCTGGGCCCCGGCTTTCGCCGGGGTACACAACTCTGCCCGGCTATCGGGAGTGCAAGGGTGATGGCTGGAGATTGCTTCGCCCGGCTTTGCCGGCTCGCAATGACGTTCGGGGAATAAGGCGGGATTAAATATTAATCGCGCGCTTATCCGAGCGCCGCCTGTTTCTCCGCTGCGATGCGGTCGAGTTCGGCGCGGCTGGGTTTGGTCGAGGCGCTTTTGAGCTGGCCGCAGGCAGCCATGATGTCGCGCCCGCGCGGGGTGCGGATCGGCGCCGAAATGCCCGCTTCGAAAATGATATTGCTGAAGGCGCGCACCCGTTCGGGCGACGAGCATTCATAAAGCGCGCCAGGCCAGGGGTTGAAGGGGATAAGATTGACCTTGGCGGGCAGGCGATATTGCTTGATCAGCCGGACCAGCTCGCGGGCGTCCGCGTCGCTGTCATTCTTGTCCTTCAGCATCACATATTCAAAGGTGATGCGGCGGGCATTGTTCGCGCCGGGATAGGCGGCGCAGGCCTCGAGCAGTTCCTCTATGCCATATTTGCGGTTCAGAGGGACGATTTCGTCGCGAATTTCCTTGGTCACCGCATGGAGCGAGACGGCAAGATTGACGCCGATTTCCTCACCCGCGCGCGCCATCATCGGCACGACGCCGCTGGTGGACAGGGTGATGCGCCGTTTGGAAAGCGCAAGGCCGTCGCCGTCCATGACGATCTTGAGCGCGCCCTTCACTTCCTCGAAATTATAGAGCGGTTCACCCATGCCCATCATGACGATGTTGGTGAGCATGCGGCCATCGGCGGTATAATGACCCGCCTCATCATCCTCATCCTCCATATCGGCGTGCGAGGCCATCGTGCCCTTGGGCCATTCGCCCAGCGCATCGCGCGCGAGCAAGACCTGGCCGACAATTTCGCCCGCGGTCAGATTGCGGACAAGGCGCATCGTGCCGGTATGGCAAAAGCGGCAGTTGAGCGTGCAGCCGACCTGGCTTGAGACGCACAAGGTTCCCCGATCGGCGTCGGGGATGAAGACCATTTCATATTCCTGGCCATCAGCGGCGGCGAGCAGCCATTTGCGCGTGCCATCGTTCGACACCTGCGCCTCGCGCACTCTCGGGCGCCCGACGATGAAGCGCTCGGTCAGCCAGGGGCGCATCGTCTTGGCAATATCGGTCATCGCGTCGAATTCGGTCACGCCGCGATGATAGATCCAGTGCCAGATTTGTTTCGAGCGCAGCTTGGCCGCCTTGGCATCGAGCCCGGCTTCTTCGAGGCGCGCGCGAATTTCCTCGCGCGTCAGACCGACAAGGTCGATGCGGTTGCCCCCGCGCAGGGGCACGGTGCCGGTCGTAACCGGGTCAATATGGCCGGGGATCTGCATGATGGGCGGGCATATAGGGTGGAAGCGGCCCAAGCGCAATTGCGCGCGTGCCGCCTCCGTGCTTGGGCCAATCAGGCGACCAAGGGGTCAGGCGCCGTGATATTCGCCCAGCGCATCCTCAAATTCATCCAGCGAACCAACATGTTCCTTGGGCGGCTGGCCCGGCGCCTGCGGGAAAATCGCGTCGATCCGGTGCCGCAGCGTCGTATCGAAATCCTGCTGATTGGAAATGCGGGCGTTGGATACGGTGAGTTCGGTGCGAATGGCGTTCTTGATTCGCTCCAGCCCTTCGGGCTTGAGCACGCCCGCGTTGAGCAGTTCCTCGCAAAGCTGGATCAGGCCGACGGTGGTGGCATGGGCACGAAGCCCGATGAAATCGAGCGTGCGGTGCCGTTCGCGGGCGTCGGCGTCGCAGCGAGTGACAGCGTTCATATGCAATTCCTCTCCTAACACCCCCTTGGCGGCCTCTGCCGGGCCAGATTCAAGGGGCAGGAGGATCATGCGCCACCCGCCGCGCGGGGGCAAGTATGGAATTGCAACCTATTGTCGGCCGCGCCGGGACAGAAGCCCCTTGCGCGCTATTTTGCGGCGGGGGCTTAAGGCGTCCTGCCCCTTAGTCGCGCGCCGTCACGCGTACGGGGGAGGCACGGCGGACGGCGGCAATGATGGGTGCAGCCTGCGCGCGGGCACGCTGGGCTGCGTCGCGGCGGCAGGCGCGCACCGCATTTTTGCCCTTGAGGTCATAGTCGGGCGCATCGCCGCACAGGCTGCGCGCGGTGCGGGCGATGCGCCGGTCCAACTTGCGGACATGCTGGTCCTTTCGCAGGTCGAGGTCGGCATAGCTTACCGCCTGCCGTTCGGTTGCGGGTTCAACCTGCGCGAACGCCGGCAAGGCGGCAGCGCTGATGAAAAGGAAGGGGAGGAGCGACAGCTTTTGCATCTTTATCTCCATCGGCCGGTTCGCAAGGGATCAGGAGGGGAGGAGAAGAACCGACCCTTTCGAGATAGGGGCTTGTCGCCTGCACCGGGAGCAACGATGATGGCTGCCCATTCTGCAAAAATGCAGAATGCCGGCGGCGGCGGGAATCGGGCACAACAGCCTATGTTCGACTGGAATGACCTCAAATATTTTATCGCCGTTGCCGAAACGGGGAGCACGCTGGCGGCGGCGCGGCAGTTGCGCGTCAGCCAGACGACGGTGGCGCGCCGGGTCGCCGCGCTGGAGCGGGAGGTGGGGCTGCACCTTTTCGAGCGGCGTTCGGCTGGCTATGCGCTGACTCCGCCGGGGCAGGCGATGCTCGCAAATGCGTTGGGAGTGCGCGATGCGGCGGCGCGCTTTGAACAATTGGCGCGGGCGGAATCGCGCGATGCGGGCGGGGTGGTCAGCGTGACCGCGATGGAGATTTTCGCGCTCACCGTGCTGCCGGCGATCCTGCGCGACCTGCGTACCGCGCATCCCGGCATCCAGATACGGCTCGATACATCGGACGAACTGCGCGAGCTGGGGGCGGGCGCGGCCGACATCGCCATTCGCTGCAGCAAGCGGCCGGCTGGCGCCGGGCTGGTCGGGCGGCGTATCGCCGACAGCGGCTGGACCCTCTATTGCAGCCGCGACTATGCAGCGCTTCACGGCATTCCGAACAACCGCGAACAGCTGGCCCGCCACCCCTTCATCGGCGGCGGCGGCGCGCTGTGGGAGCCTTATCAGGCGTGGCTGCGCCAATATCGGCTCGAGGAGTCGGTGGTGATGCAATATGATTCGGTTGCGGGGCTGCTCGCCGGGGTGCGCGCGGGCATGGGGCTGACCATTCTTCCCGCCTTTCTGGCCGACCGCGAGGAGGATCTGGTTCGCTGCCTGCCGCCGCGAAACGACGATATTACGGGCGTTTGGCTGCTGACGCACGAGCGGGTGCGGCATGTGCCGCGCGTCCGGCTTGTGCTCGATTTTCTTGCGCGCGAACTGACGCGCATCGCCCGCAGCTGAACGACCGGCCTATCAGCGCAAACGCGCGCAGCCGAGGGCGGCGGCGTCGATCGCGGTGGCGGCGCCGCGCAGGCGATAGGTGTCGGCGATGGCGCCGCCCTCGGCCCCGCGCCCCTCGATGCTCATGCTGGGGGCCGAGCGCATGGCGGCGATGATGGCGGCGTCCATCCGCTGATCGCGCGCCCAGCCGTGAACGCCCTGTCCGGTGAGGATGAAGCGGCGCGCGCCGATCGACAGGCGAAGCTCGCTGTCGGCGCGGCGCGGCTTGGACAGGCGCACATAAAATTGGCCGCGAATGCGCGCGCGGGGCCAGAAACCGATGCTGGCAAAGGCCTGTTCGCTGCGGCTGCCGATGGTGGCGGCGGGTTTGGAAAGGGCGTAGCAGCGCGGGGTTTCGGACTCGCGAAAGGCGCCCCAGCCGTCGAAGACCCCCAGCGCCGTCGGGGCGGCCGCCCGGAGCGCCGCGGGGGTGAGGGCGCTGGCGAGAAGGCCGAGGTACAGGAAAAGCGGGATGCGGCGCATCGCCCTTCGTTCGCGCGAAAGCCGCTGATTTGCAAGCATGGCTTGCGCGTCGCGGCGGGTGCGTTAAGGAAGGTGGACATTTTTCGGGGCAGGGAATCGGGGCGCGTCCTGCGCTCAAGGTGTCGGCTCCGTCCAGGGACTATTCCCGCACGAACATTTAGGATGGCGGAACAGAATGAAAGCGACGATCGAACGCGCAGTGCTTTTGAAGAGCCTCAGCCACGTCCAGTCGGTGGTGGAACGGCGCAACACGATTCCGATCCTGTCGAACGTGCTGATCGAGGCCGATGGCGCGGGCAGCCTGAAGCTGATGGCGACCGACCTTGACCTGCAGGTTGTCGAAACCGTCGCGGCCAAGGTGGAAACGCCGGGCACCATCACCGTTTCGGCGCATACCTTATTCGAAATCGCCCGCAAGCTGCCTGAAGGCGCCGAGGTCAGCCTGACCGCCGCCGAGGGCAAGATGCAGGTGAAGGCCGGGCGGTCGAACTTTAACCTGCCCACCTTGCCGCGCGACGATTTCCCGGTGATCGCCGAGGGCGACCTGCCGACCATTTTCGAACTGCCGGTTGCCGAGTTGATCCAGATTATCGACAAGACGCGCTTTGCGATTTCGACCGAAGAGACGCGCTATTATCTCAACGGCATTTTCTTCCATGTCGCCGAAGATGCGACGGGACCGGTGCTGAAGGCGGCGGCGACCGATGGGCACCGGCTGGCGCGCTATACCGTTACGCGGCCCGACGGCGCGAACGACATGCCCGACGTGATCGTGCCGCGCAAATGCGTCGCCGAAATCCGCAAGCTGCTCGACGAGGCCGAAGGCAATGTTGAAATCAGCCTGTCGGCGAGCAAGATCCGCTTTCAGCTTGGCAATGCCGTGCTGACGTCGAAGCTGATCGACGGCACTTTCCCTGATTATAGCCGCGTCATTCCGACCGCGAATGACAAGCTGCTGAAAGTCGATCCCAAAAGCCTGTTCCAGGGCGTCGATCGCGTGTCGACGATCGCCAGCGAAAAGACCCGCGCGGTCAAGGTCGGGCTCGACAAGGATCGCATCACGCTGAGCGTCACCAGCCCCGAAAATGGCACGGCGGCCGAGGAACTCGCCGCTGGCTATGACAGTGAGGCGATGGAGATCGGCTTTAATGCGCGCTACCTCAGCGATATATTGGGGCAGATCGACAGCGATCAGGTCGAACTGCATCTGGCCGATGCCAATGCCCCGACGCTGATCCGCGAAAGCGAGAAGAGCCCGGCGCTCTATGTACTGATGCCGATGCGGGTTTAGGACCCGCACCACTCACCGTCATTGCGAGCCCGGCGAAAGCCGGGGGAAGCAATCCCAGCCACCGTTCGCACCGTTCGCTGTGCGGCAATAGCTGGAGATTGCCGCGTCGCTCCGGATCAGGTCCGGGGCTCCCCGCAATGACGAGGATGGGGCTGGATTGCCCCGCCTGTGCGGGGGCGACGCTTTTTAGTCGGCCTTCGCCACGCGCCAGATGACACCGCCGGTGTCGTCGGCGACCAGCGCACTGCCATCCTTTGCCACCTGAACATCGGCGGGGCGGCCGCGGGTGGTCTTGCCATCGGGCGCGAGGAACTGGTCGAGGAAGGTGATGGGCAGCGCGTCGAGCGGTTTGCTATTGGCGCCGAATTTCACGAACACCACATCATAGCCCGCGACGGGCTCGCGGTTCCACGAGCCATGGCGGGCGATCAGCGCGCCATTTGACCAGCGGTCGCCAAGGTCCAGCCCCTGGGTGAAGGTGAAGCCGAGCGGCGCGGTATGCGCGCCCAGCCCATATTCGGGGCGCTTGACATATTGGCGGCGGTCTTCCGTATCGGGCGGGACGCGGTGGTCGATGAAGCCGCCCCAATAATACCAGGGCCAGCCATAGAAATCGCCTTCGGTCACATCGGTGAGATAATCGGGGACAAGATCGCTGCCGAGCATGTCGCGTTCGTTCACCACGGTCCAGAGCCGTCCGCCCGTGGGGTGGAAGGCGAGGCCGACGGGGTTGCGCAGTCCGGCGGTGAAGGTGCGGACATAGCCGCTGTCGGGGCGCACCTCGAGCACCGCGGCGCGGCGAAATTCGGCGCGCATGCCATTTTCGGCGATATTGCTGTCGGCGCCGACACCGACATAAAGCCAGCCATTGGGGGCGGCCGCGAGGCTCTTGGTCCAGTGGCGGTTGGTTGCGGCGGCGGGAAGGTCGGCGACCTTCTTTGCCTTGCCGGTCATTTTCGTTTCGCCCGCGACATAGGGAAAGGCGAGGAGCGCGTCGGTATTGGCGACATAAAGCGTGTCACCGACCAGCGCCATGCCATAAGGCGAGTTGAGCCCGGTGATATAGGAGCTTTTGACGTCCGCCTTGCCATCGCCGTCAGTGTCGCGCAGCAAGGTGATGCGGTTGGCCGAGGTGCCGCCCGCGCCAGCCTTGCCCATCAATTTCTTCATCACCCAGCCTTCGATGCCGCTGTCGCCGCGCGGCGGGCTTTGCGCCTCGGCAGCGAGGACATCGCCATTGGGGAGCACGAGGATAGTGCGCGGATGGTCGAGCCCGGCGGCAAAGGGCGCGACGCTGAGGCCTTCGGGCGCGCGCGGGGTGGTGCCCGCGGGCCAGCTTGTCGCCTCTGGCACATTGATCGTCGGGAAGGTTTCGACCTTTTGCGAGGCCATCACCGGCACCCGTCCGCTGAGTTCGGCGGTCGAGAAACGCGCCACATCGGGCCGCGCCATCATATAGAGGGTGACGCCCCCGATGATGACGAGCAGCAACAGGGCGAGGGCGGCATATTTCAATATCTTGCGCATGGCCCCTTGCTTACACCGCTGCGGCGCGGCGGCAAAGGGGCGAATAGAGCGGCAGATGGCTTGCCGGGAAATTATGCTTACCCTTTTGTTCATCACATTTGGGAACGGCGCGGTGAGGGGGGAGGGTTATTGGCGGCAAACCACCGATTGTCTGAGGATCCCATGCAGCTATCCGCGCCTTTTCTCGCCGACCGGGACGCTATCGCCGATGCGACGGCTTTGATCGCGCAGCATGGCGAAGAAGCGGGTTTCGCCGCAGCGGCGCGCGCCGAACAATATCGGGCGCGCGGCAATCACATTTTCTTTGCGCGCTGGCGCCAGATCGAGCGGCTGATCACCTATCTGGCCGCCGAGGATGTGCACGGGACGGTGCATTAGGGCTTTGGCGGAGCACCCAGCTTTCTAACGCAACGATGACGGGCGCTTAGGGGAAAGAAATCCTACAGCCGCAGACCCGCTGTTTCGTCCAGTCCCGCCATGATGTTCAGATTTTGCACGCAGGCGCCGCTCGCGCCCTTGCCCAGATTGTCGAGCCGCGCGGCAAGGCGCGCTTGGCTGCCATCGGCATTGGCAAATACGAACAGGGTCAGCCGGTCATCGCCCGCATCGGATACGCGCAGCAGCAATTCGCCGCTGTCGGGCGTTTCGCCAATCTCGACCAGCGGGCTGCCTTCATAATGAGCGGCCAAGGCGCTGCGCATCGCATCGGCCGTGGCAGCGCCGGTCATGGCGGCCAAGGGTAGCGGAATTTCGACGATCATGCCGCGATGCGCGGGGATGACCGCAGGCGCGAAAAGCGGTGGCAGCGACAGGCCGCAGCGTTCCTGCATTTCCGGCACATGCTTATGCCCCAAGCCGAGTGCGTAGCCGCGCCAGGCAATGTCGCCGTCGGTTTCGAACCGTTCGATCAGCGCCTTGCCGCCGCCCGAATAGCCGCTGACGGCGTGACAGATATAGGGCCAGTCGGCAGGAAGCAGACCCTGGCTGACCAGCGGCGCGAGCAGGGCGATGAAGCCCGTTGAATAACAGCCGGGGTTCGACACCCGCATCGCGGCGGCGACCTTGTCGTGGCCGCTGACTTCGGGAAGGCCATAGACCCAGCCGGGGGCGACGCGGTGCGCGGTCGATGCGTCGATGACACGGGTGCGGTCATTGTCGATCATCGCCACCGCCTCGCGCGCAGCATCGTCGGGCAGGCAGAGGATGACGAAGTCGGCGGCGTTCAGCGCCTCGCGCCGCGCGGCGGCATCCTTGCGGCGCGCCTCGTCCAGCGTGATCAGCGAAAATTCGCTGCGCCCGGCAAGCCGTTCGGCAATTTCTAGGCCCGTCGTTCCCGCCGCGCCGTCGATGAAAATCTTGTGAGTCATGGATTTAACGCAATCTTTTATATCCGCTCACCGGCGGATCATGGCCTTCCGCAGCGGTGCGGGCGATAACGTCGGCGAGCGGCTCGCTCTTGACCTCCATCCATTTCTGGCTGGCATGGATCAGATGCGTTTCATCGCCCATGATGCCGACATGGCCGGGGAAGAAGATGAGGTCGCCGCGTGCCAGATCGCCGGCCGCAACATCGCGATCCGAACCCAGGGCAGCAAGCTGAAGGTCGCTGTCGCGCGGAAGCTGAACCCCCGCCGATGCCCAGCAAAGCTGGACGAGGCCCGAACAATCAATGCCTTTCGCCGTGCGCCCGCCCCAGACATAGGGGGTGCCGATCAGCGCTTCGGCGATGGCGGCAGGATCATCCTCAACCGCGTCGGGCGCGGTCAGGGCTGCCAGCGGCAGAAAGCCATTGGGCGTTTCAAGCCACTCGCCCTGTGCTTCGCCCATCACCAGCGCGCCGCGCGGAAGCACCGCCGATCCGCCGCTCGCGGCGTCGGGGGCGCTGTGCAGAATGGCTTCGGGCGCGGCGACGCGATGCGTTGCCGCGATGGGGGCACCGAGCGCATCGACCGCGAGATAGCCGACATAGTGATCGGCGAGGCAATAGCCCCAGGCCCAGCCGCCCGAAATATCGAGCAAGGCAAAGCCTTCGCCGAACAGCAGTTCGCTTGTCTGTTCGGCATCGAGCGCCGGAGCCGCGCGCAGCGGGGCCGAAGGCAGGATGGCGCTGCGCATCATCGGAGCCGCATAATGGGGAGCGAAATGAACGCCCGCGACGTCCACATCGGCGAGGTCCGGGCGGATCGCGACGACGCGCGGGTCATAGGCCTGCGACGTGCCGGTCAGTCCGAAACGTCCGCGCCCTTGGCCTGCGACGCCGGGGCGCCCCATACGAACCGGTGCAGCCGTTGAATTATGGAGCTTTTCCCCTGTCACTTTTTGTCCTGTAAAATCGGATAAGCCGCAAAAAGCGGATAATCGCGCGGCATTAGACCAGCGGATGGCGGTTGATCAAGCGGCTTCGCCCGGTCGCGCGCGGCGGTCATAGCGCTGTTGCAGCATCGCCCAGGCCGCGCGCAGCCCCAGCGCTGCCCCGCCCTTGGGGCGGCCGGGCCGGGCCGAAGGGCGCCAGGCGAAGGTGTCGAAATGCGCCCAGACGCTGTCCTTGGGGACAAAGCGCTTGAGGAAAAGCGCGGCGGTGATGGAGCCGGCAAAGGCCGAACTGCCTGCATTGCCCAGGTCGGCGATGTCGGTTTCCAGCAGGTCGGCATAGCCATCCCACAGCGGCATGCGCCACACAGGATCGTCGCGATGCTCGCCCCCCGCGATCAGATCGGCGGCGAGCGCATCGTCATTGGCGAACATGGCGGGAAGGTCGGGGCCGAGCGCCACGCGCGCCGCGCCGGTCAAGGTTGCAAAATCGACGATCAGCTCGGGCTTTTCCTCGCCCGCGCGGGCGAGGGCATCGCCTAGCACCAGCCGCCCTTCGGCGTCGGTATTGCCGATCTCGACGGTCAGGCCGAGGCGGCTTTTGAGCACATCGCCGGGGCGAAAGGCATCGGCGGAAATGGCATTTTCCACCGCGCCGACCAGACAATGCAAACGGACGGGAAGGCCGCTGGCCATGACCAGTTCGGCGAGGGCAAGGATATGAGCGGCGCCGCCCATATCCTTCTTCATCAGCCGCATGCCTGCCGCAGGCTTGATGTCGAGGCCGCCGCTGTCAAAGCAGACGCCCTTTCCAACGAGCGCGATGCGCGGATGTTCTTGCTTGCCCCAGCTGATCTCGATCAAGCGGGGGGCGTGATGTTTGGCGGCGGCGCGGCCAACCGCGTGGATCATCGGATAGCCTTGCTCCAGCGCCTCGCCCTTCGTTACTGTGAGCTGGCCGCCATACGCCTTGGCAATCCGCTCCGCCTCGCGCTCAAGCGCGGCCGGGCCCATATCGGCGGCGGGGGTGTTGACCAGATCGCGGACTAGGGCCGTCGCGCGCGCTTCGGCGACCGCGGGGGCGATGCTCGCGACATCTTCGGTGAGCAGCACGCGGGCGCCGCGCGGCTCCGCCTTGCTGCGATAGCTGTCAAAGCGATATTGCGCGGTCATCCAGCCGAAAATCGCCTTGCCCGGCTGGCGCCCCTCCACCCGGTAGCGCCCTTCGGGCAGTTTTTCGGCCAGCTTGGCGAGGCACCAGGCCGACAGGCTGTCGACATTGGCGACGCTGGTTACCACCGACCAGCTTTCCGCCACATCGCCGGGCAGAATCGCATGGGCATAGGGGGCGGGCTTGAAATCCGCTGCCTCCAGCGCCGCGCGTTCGCGGGGGCTGCGCGTTTTGAGCCAGGCTTCAAAGCCCTGCTTATCGACGAGATGGATGGTGCGGGCGTCCTGTCCCTGGTCGGGCTGGATCAGATCGGAATAATCGAACATGTAAATGTGCTAAGCCCATTGGGATATTTTGTCGATTCCCGGAGTTGCACGAAGATGATGACTATTTCTTCTCATAAGATGAGCCTGTTTCTGGTTCCGCTTGCGATAAGCGTAAGCGCTTGCTCGGCGGGAAGCGAAGCCGAAACACCCCCCGCAACCAAGGCGAATGTTCGTCCCGTGCCCGGCGCACCTCCCGCCGTTCCGGCCGAAGTTCCTGCGCAGGAGGCGCGCGCGTCGGAAGTGAAAGAGGAAAATGACCTTATCCATTTCGCCTATAGCTATCCGCGCGAAGCGGCGGCGATCCCCAAGCTGGCGGCATGGCTCGACGCAGACCGCGAGGCGAAGCGCGAGGCGCTGATCAATGATTCCCGCCGCGACAAGGCCAGCGCCGAACAGGGCGGCTATCCCTATCGCGCGCACAGCCATTTGCAGACGTGGAAGCTGGTCACCAGCACGCCGCGCTTCGTCAGCCTGTCGAGCGAGATCGGCACCTATACCGGCGGTGCGCACGGGATGCAGAGTTTCGACACGTTGATCTGGGATCGCAATCGGGCCATGCAGATCAAACCGCTGGACATGTTTACCAGCGCTTCGGCCTTTGATGCCGCCATTCGCGACAAATTCTGTGCGGGGATAGAGCGCGCGAAAGCGACCATAGGGGTGGAGCCGACCCGCGATGCCGACAGCCCCTTTGCCAAATGCCCCCCGGCTTCGGCCCAGACGGTGTGGATCGGATCGTCCGATGGCAAATATCTCGACCGGCTGACCATCGCCATCGCCCCCTATGAAGTCGGCCCCTATGCCGAGGGCAGCTATCTGGTGAACATTCCCATGACCGGCGCGTTGGTGAAGGCAGTGAAGCCCGAATATGCTCGGGAGTTCCTGCCGATCAACTGACGCAGCTATGGGAGATAATGATGGCGAAGACGCCCAAAGCCGGGAAAGTGGGAGAAACGCCGAAGGAGAAGAAGGGCAAGAAACAGGCCGCGAAAAAGCTGAAGCAGGAGGTGGGAAAGAGCGACAGCATCGCGCATCCGCCCGCTGATCGTGAAGCCGACATGCAGCGCGAACCGCGCTGGGAGCCGCGCTATCCGGGGTCGGGGCGGCTGGAGGGCAAGGTTGCCATCGTCACTGGCGGCGACAGCGGCATCGGTCGCGCCGTCTGTGCGCTGTTCGCGCGCGAGGGCGCTGATATTGCCATCGTCTATCATGAAAATCGCGAGGACGCCGAAACGACGGCGGATATTGTTGCCGACGAAGGGCAGCGCGCGATCACGATCAAGGCCGATGTCGGCAAGGTTGACGCGAGCGAAAAGAGTGTCGCCAAGACGATAGAGGCCTTTGGCCGAATCGACATATTGATCAATAATGCCGGGGAGCAGCATCCCGCCGCCGATATTCGCGATATCAGTGCTGACCAGCTACAGCGTACTTTTGCCACCAATATTTTCGGGATGTTTTATCTGGTGCAGGCGGCGCTGCCGCATCTGGGCAAGGGGGCGGCGATCGTCAATTGCACCAGCGTCACCATGTATAAGGGATCAGGCGGGCTGCTCGATTATAGTGCGACCAAGGGGGCGATTACCGCCTTCACCCGCTCACTCAGTGAAAATCTGGTGGAGAAGGGGATTCGCGTCAATGGCGTGGCGCCGGGGCCGATCTGGACCCCGCTCAACCCGCGCGGCGGCGCCCCGGCGGAGAAGGTCGAGCATTTCGGCGAAAGCACCCCGATGAAACGCCCCGGCGAGCCCAATGAGGTGGCGCCTGCCTTTCTGTTCCTCGCCTGCGACGACAGCAGCTATATGTCGGGCCAGGTGTTGCATCCCAATGGCGGGATGATCGTTAACGGATAGCGGGGGGCGGGCACGCAGGAGACAAACCATGCCAGCCAAGTCCAAGGCGCAGCAAAAGGCGGCCGGGGCCGCACTCAGCGCCAAGCGCGGCGAGACGCCCAAGTCCAAGCTTCAGGGCGCATCGCGCGAAATGTATGAGAGTATGAGCGAAAGCGAACTCGAGGATTTCGCCTCGGGCTCGCGCAAGGGCAAGCCCGAGCATGTCGACTGAGCCTATTCGGCGGCCTCAAGCTGATCGCGGGACGCCGCCGCCATCGGATGGCCAAAATGCAAAATGCCGTCGTCGACCGGATCGCGGCGCATGTCGATACGGTCCTGCACATAATTTTGGCTGAGCCGCCAGGGCATTTCGACGGCATTTTTGGGCATGATGTGCAGCGAACGCTGGATATAGCCCGAGGAGAAATCGAAGATATTATCCTCGGTCAGGCTTGATGGATCGTCGAGGCGGGGCAGGGCGATGCTGCTGCCCTGCTTGCCCATATGATTGAGAACGCGGCAGACATATTCCGACACAATATCGGCGCGCAGCGTCCAGCTTGCATTCAAATAGCCGAACACCACCGAGAAATTGGGGATGTTGGAGAACATGCACGCCTTGTAATAGAAATGATCGGCCCAGCTGACGGCTTCGCCATCGACGCGGACGGGGATTTTGCCCGCGACCGCCAGTTTGAGGCCCGTTGCCGTGACGATGACATCGGCATCGAGATGCGCGCCCGATTTGAGCTGGATGCCGCTGGCGTCGAACCGCTCGATATGATCGGTGACGACCGAGGCCTTGCCCGCCTTCATCGCTTCGAAAAAATCGCCATCGGGGACGAGGCATAGCCGCTGGTCCCATGGATTATAGGGCGGCGTGAAGGCCTTTTCATCATAATGATCGCCCAGCGCCGCTTTCAGCCGCCTGGTGAGAAATTGTTTCACCTTTTCGGGCTTGGTGCGCGCACGCTGAAAGCCGATGCTTTGCAGCTTCACATTTTTAAAGCGGGTGATTTTATAGGCCAGCTCTTCGGGCAGGATCTTGCGAAGGAAATTGGCAAAGCCGTCCTTGGCGGGGCGGATGAAATACCAGGTCGGCGTGCGCTGAAGCATCGTCACATGGGCAGCGTCCTTTGCCATCGAGGGAACGATGGTGACGGCGGTGGCGCCCGACCCGATGACGACAATTTTCTTGCCCTTGTAATCCGCATTTTCGGGCCAGAATTGCGGGTGCCATATCTCGCCCTTGAAGGTCTCCCGCCCCGGAAAATGCGCTTCATAAGGCGCGTCATAATCATAATAGCCCGACCCCAGATGGAGCCAGCGCGCGGTGGTGGTCGAGCTTTTGCCTTCCTCATCCTCCAGCGTCACCGTCCAGCGCGCCGCCGCGCTGTCCCAGTCCGCACCGACCACCTTGCGGTTGAAGGCGATGCAGTCGCGGATGCCGCGTTCATCGACGATGCGGTTTAGATAATCGAGGATGGAGGGACCGTCGGCGATACTTTTTTCATGCGTCCACGGCTCGAACACAAAGCCCAACGTGTGCATGTCGCTGTCCGACCGGACGCCGGGATAGCGGAACAGGTCCCAGGTGCCGCCAAGCTGCGCGCGGCGTTCGACCAGGCCGAAACTGTGGTCGGGGCAATTCATCTGAAGATGGACCGCCATGCCGATGCCCGAAATGCCCGCGCCGACGATCAGCACATCCTGATCGACGGGGGCAGGGGATGAATGCGCTGACCCCGGGTCAACGGAACGCTCTGTTAACGCCGTTGCTGCCATAATATGTCTCTCCCGACTATATTTCGCTCCAGCTTACGCACCGCGTTGCATTTTGCAATCGAATTGACAGGAGTGAAAATAGAGGACCGACGGGCGAAGCGGCTTGTGACTGTCATATTATTGTCATAGGGGCGTCACGTTTTTGTCATTGACGCGCAGGGTGGGTCGCGTCCCGGGAAAAGGATTGCCTTGTGCGTCAAATCGCTGTCCTCCCCTATCGTTTCAGCGGTCCCACACAAAATGGGCCGACCGAAATTTTGCTGATCACCTCGCGCGAGACCAAGCGCTGGGTCGTGCCCAAGGGGAACCCGCTGACCGGCATGGAGCGCCATGCCGCCGCCGCGATCGAGGCGGAAGAGGAAGCCGGGGTGATCGGCGCGGTCTGTCCGACCTCGATCGGCAGCTATCAATATCGCAAGCGCCGGGCCAATGGCGCGTCGATCATGTATGATGTGGAGGTCTTTCCACTTGCGGTCACGCGCGAGTTGACCGAGTGGAAGGAAATGGACGAGCGCGAACGCAAATGGTTCGCCTTTGACGCCGCAGCCGAGGCGGTGGACGAACCTGATCTACAGGCGCTGATCCGTTCCTTTGGCGATACAGGTTTTCGTGCGGCCGCGCTGCGACGGGGGGCCGTCAGCCGGATTGGCGAAAGAACAGGGGCAAACAAGATGTTCGCATGGTTTCAGCGGCTGTTGCCGCGGCAGGGCAATTTTTTCGAGCTGTTTGAAAGCCATGCGGCGACGCTGGTGCTGGGCGCGAACGCCCTGTCCCGGCTGTTGCAGGGCGGCAGCGGGATGGCGGATCATATCCGCGAAGTGTTTGAACGCGAACACGACGCCGATGCCATCACCCGCGAAGTGTTGCAGACGGTGCGGCGCACCTTCCTGACCCCCTTTGACCGCAGCGCGATTACCGACCTGATCGTCGCGATGGACGACGCCATCGACGAAATGCAGAAAACCGCCGGCGCGATCGACCTGTATGACGTCAAGGAATTCGAACCCGAAATGTGCGACATCGCGGGGATCATCGTCGATGCCGCACGGCTGACGGCGGAGGCAATCCCCTTGCTTCAGAATATCAGCGCCAATGGACCGCGCCTGCACGAGCTGACCGAGCGGCTGGTTCGGATGGAGGGCCATGCCGATGAAATTCACAGCGCGGGCCTTAAGCGATTGTTCAAGGAACATGGGGCGTCAAACACGTCGAATTTCCTGATTGGCCGGGAAATTTACCGGCATCTTGAGCGCGTCACCGACAGTTTCGAGGATGTCGCGAACGAAATTGACGGCTTGGTCATCGACCACGCTTAGGCGGGGGCGCAGCATATGCACGAACTCGCTTATCCCTTGCTCGTCGGGCTGATCATCCTGGCGCTGGCCTTCGACTTTCTGAACGGCCTGCACGATGCGGCCAACAGCATTGCGACCGTCGTGGCGACGCGGCTGCTCAAGCCGGTGCAGGCGGTGATCTTTGCTGCCTTTTTCAACTTTGCCGCCTATTTCCTCAGCCTTGCCTTTCCCGCCTTGCACAAGGTCGCCGAAACCATCGGCGCGGGGCTGATCGACAAGGATCTGGTGACCCCGGCGGTGGTGTTCGGCGCGCTGATCGGTGCGATGTTCTGGAACATTGTCACCTGGCTGAAGGGCATTCCCTCCTCGTCCAGCCATGCGCTTGTGGGCGGGATCGTTGGTGCAGGCGTGGCCCATGCGGGCTTTGAAGGGATACAATGGACCGGCCTCAACAAGACGGTGATCGCCATTTTCCTGTCGCCGATGCTCGGCATGTTCCTTGCCATGCTGGTAATGCTGGTCAGCAGCTGGGCCTTGCGGCGGGCGACCGCCAAATTTGCCGAAAGCGCCTTTCGCTACCTCCATCTCTTTTCTTCCGCCGCCTATTCGCTCAGCCACGGGTTGAACGACGCGCAAAAGACGATGGGGATTATCGCCGTCCTCCTTTATTCGACCGGCTATCTCAGCGGCGATTTTCATGTGCCGCATTGGGTGGCTTTCGCCTGTTATGTCGCGATTGCGCTGGGCACGCTGTCGGGCGGGTGGAAGATTATCGAGACGATGGGCGGACGCATCACCAAGCTGTCGCATCATCAGGGTTTTGCCGCCTCGACCGGCGGGTCGATCATGGTGTTTACAGCCAGCCTGCTCGGCATTCCGGTGTCGACCACCCACACGATCACGGGCAGCATCATCGGCGCGGGCGTCGCGCGCCGGGCGAGCGCGGTGCGCTGGGGCGTCGCGGGCAATGTTATCGCCGCCTGGTTCATCACCATTCCGGCAAGCGCCGTTGTGGCGGCAATTTTCTATTCGCTGACGCGCCTGTTCTAAGCGGGCGGGCGGCAGCCTTCTTGCGATTCTCTTCGTTGAAGAAGGTGTCTTGGGGGGGAGGCGGCCTGCCGTCCTGCGCGCGCTGAAAAAAATTTCATATTGAAACGGGCCCGGTTTCGAAAGCTTAACCAGAGCATGGCGCGGCGCCGAAAAGATAATCCTTGTCCTCTGACGCTACGGCAAGCGTATAATAATGATAATACAGTCTAACTAACGGACACTGTTGCTTTTTTATCACCCGGCATCTCAAAAGCCCTTTCTGGCGGGTGCCCGGATTGACGGCGCAGAAACGCGGATTACTAGCTGGCTCTAATCGGTTGAAGCTCTCCCTTCCCCCTCTTCCCGGAGAGCAATGCCGCATAATGAGAGAGGATTGCTGATGAACATTCGCAATATTTTGCTGGGCGCTACCATTTTATATGCCGGGACGGTCCCCGCCCATGCCTTGGCCCAGGATGCGGGCACGACGAGCGCAGGCGCTTATGCCAATGAAATTATCGTCACGGCGACAAAGCGCTCCGAAACGCTGCAGGACACGCCGATTGCCGTGTCGGTGACGTCGGCGGCAGACATTGAAAATGCCCAGGTGCGCGACCTGCTCGACCTTCAGTCGGCGGTTCCCAGCTTGCGCGTGACGCAGCTGCAGTCGAGCGCCAACACCAATTTCATCATTCGCGGTTTCGGCAATGGCGCGAACAATGCCGGGATTGAGCCTTCGGTCGGCGTGTTCATCGACGGCGTTTATCGTTCGCGTTCGGCGGCGCAGGTCGGCGACCTGCCCAATCTGGAGCGTGTCGAGGTGCTGCGCGGTCCGCAATCGACGCTGTTCGGCAAAAACGCCTCGGCGGGTGTGATCAACATCGTCACGCAAAAGCCGCAATATGATTTCGGCGGTTCGCTCGAAGCAACCTATGGCAATTTCAATGCTGTCACGGTGAAGGGCAGCGTCACCGGTCCGATCAGCGACACGGTCGCTTTCTCGCTCGGCGGCAATTACAATCGCCGCGACGGCTATGTCTATGACGCGCATCTCGACCAGGACGTCAACGACCGCAACCGCTGGGGTGTGCGCGGGCAATTGCTGCTCGAACCGACCGACGCCCTGTCGATCCGTCTGATCGGCGATTATGACAAGATCGACGAAAATTGCTGCGCTGCCGCCAATATCATCGCGGGTCCGACCGTGGCGATCACCGATGCGCTGGTCGGCGGCCCCAGCGTCGATCCGGCCAACCCCTTCTCGTACAGGGTGTACAACAACTTCCTGTCCACGAACAAAATCCGCAATTATGGTGGTTCGGCGCAGATCGACTATGATCTGGGCTCAATTGGCCTCACATCGATCACCGCCTACCGGCAGGTGCGTGCCGATGCCAATCAGGATTCGGATTTCACCGCCGCTGACCTGATCAGCGAAAAGCGCGATAATGTCGACATCAACACCTTCACGCAGGAAATCCGTTTCACGTCGGACTTTGACGGCCCCGTCAACTTCCTGCTCGGCGGCTATTATTTCCACGAGAAGATCGACCAGTATAGCGCGCTGACCACCGGCACCGACTTCCGTGACTATGGCGATGCGCTGATCCGCGCGGCGACTGGCGGGACGCTCAACGTTCCGACACTCGAAGCGATCCTGGGCAGCGCGGAAGGCGATCCGACCAAATATCAGGGCGCTTTCTTCCGCGCCGGCGACGGCATGGTGGAAAATTACGACCTGAAAAACACCAGCTGGTCGATCTTTGGCACGGTGGATCTGGACGTGACCGACCGGCTGCGCCTGACCGCTGGGGCCAACTATACGAAGGACCGCAAGGATTTTGCGACCGACGTGGTCAGCACCGACGTGTTTTCGAGCGTCGATCTGACTGGCACTCCGTTTGAGGCGTTGAAGGCGTTCCAGTTCCAGCCGCAGTTCCTCAACGTTCCCAATGCGGTTGAGGATGGCAAGACGCGCGACAGCGACCTCGCCTGGAATGTCCGCGCCGCTTATGAGCTGACCGATACGGTCAATGTCTATGCGACCTATGCGACGGGCTTCAAGGCAAGCTCGATCAACCTGTCGCGCGACAGCCGTCCGCTGGCCGCTGATATGGAAGCGATCCGCGAGGCCGGACTTGACCTTCCCAACTTGGTGCCCGGTTCGCGCTTTGCGGGGCCGGAGGAGTCGGAAGTTTATGAAGCCGGTTTGAAGGCGCAATGGGCGCTCGCCGCGCTGAACCTTGCGGTCTTCAAACAGTCAATCAAGGGCTTCCAGTCGAACGTCTTTACCGGCACCGGCTTCGCGCTCGCCAATGCGGGCAAGCAGTCGACCTTCGGGATCGAGTTCGACGGATCGGTCCGGCCGGTGCAGGGGCTGAACCTCACCATGGCGATGACCTATCTTGACCCCAAATATGACAGCTTCGTCGGCTCGGCCTTTGGCGATCTGTCGGGGACCAAGCCCGCGGGCATTCCCGATCTGTCGGCGACCTTTGGCGGCACCTATACGCATGAATTTGCGGGCGGGACGCGCGCGATCCTGCATGCCGACTATCTGTATGAAAGCCCGACGCAGATTGTCGATGGCCTCTATGGCTTCCCGGCCAGCGTCGCCCGCGATCTGAAGCGCGAAGTGAATCAGGTCAATGCTTCCTTCACGGTCGCGCTGCCCAATGGTCTGGAAGTGGGTCTGTGGGGCCGCAACCTGACCAAATCGCAATATCTGATTTCCGTTTTCCCGTCGGTTGCCCAGCAGGGCAGTGTTTCGGGCTATGCCAACCAGCCGCGTACTTATGGCGGCACGGTTCGCTTCAAATTCTGAGGACAGGGGGAAGGCGGATCGTTCCGCCTTTCCCGGCCTCAAAAAGAAAAGGCCCGGTCATGCATGTCTATGACCGGGCCCCTTTTTGTTCAGGGCAAAAGCGTCAGAATTTAAACCCTGCACCGATGCCGTAACGCCGCGGGTCGAGCGTGAAGACATTGGTGAAGAGCCCCGACGACTGATCGGTGACATAAAGGCCCGTCACAGGCTGGCTGTCGAAGATATTCTGGATGAAGGCTTTGACGAACCAGCGCCGGTCGGGGCCGTTAAGCTGGAGCTGGGCATTGGCCTGGGCATAGCCGTTGATCTTGTTCACCCGCCCGTTGAAGATATTGCCATAGCTGTCGCCAGTATAGGTGAGGTCGAGGCGCGGCGTCAGCGATATGTCATTGGCGAAGTTGAACGTATATTGGGCGCCCGCGCTGAATTTTACCACCGGTGCCTGGGGCAGCTTGTTGCCCTTGATATTCACTTCGACGCCCGCGGGCTCGACCGCTATCCCGCCAAAGGCGGCGCCGACGGTTGCTGCATTGGCGGCAAGCACCTGGCAGATGCTGAAGGCGCCGGGTGAGTTGATCCCGCTGTTCGGCCCGAAACCAGCAGGCGCGCGAAGGCCCATGCTGTTGTTGATCGCCGCGACATAGGCGGAAGAACCCGCGCCATTGCCGGCGGTTGTTGGCACCACCGCGCAGTTCGACCCGTTGGTGATATCCTTGATGATCACGGCATCGGATCGGCCGCCCGACGGGTCGCGCGGATTGGCGAGCATCTTGTCGCTCGACACTTCGGTGTTGAGATAGCTGGCGCCGATATTGACGACAAAGTCGGGCGAGGGGGTGATGACCGCTTCGGCCTCGACACCCCAGATATTCGCATCAACATTGTCATTGACCGAGGTGCGCGCGACGATGCGGCTGAGCTGCAACCCCTTATATTTATAATAAAAGCCCGTCAGGTTGAGCTGGAGCGGGCCAAAGCGGTTCTTTGAGCCGATTTCGAACGCATTGACGATTTCGGGCGCAAAGGAGTCGGGGACGGTGAACACCGGTGCGAGCGGCGGATTGATGCCCCCCGATTTATAACCGCGCGAGTAGCTGAAATAGACGAGATTGTCGGGCGTGATTTTCCAGTCGAGCACCGCGCGGCCGGTTATTTCGTCAAAGCCGACGCTGCGTTCCTGGAACAGCTGGTTTCCAGGCAATCCGGGGTCGGCATCGAAACCGCCGACAAAGGGCGAGTCGAACGCGCTACCCGTCTGGCCAAAGGGGACAAGGAAGCTTGCGAGCGTGTTGCGTGCGCGCACCGATTTCTTGTCATTATTATAGCGCAGGCCGAGCGTCAGCTTGAGCGCATCGTTCATTTCATAATAGGCCTCCCCAAAGAAGCCATAGGAACGCACCCGCAGATCGTCAGTATTGTTGCGATAATTGGGTGTGCCGAGGAAAGAGGGCGGCAGCGGTCCATTGGGCGCGGGGGTCGTCATTGCCGTGAACGTCCCCAATATCCCGGCCGCATAATCCAGCCCGAAGGCATTCACATAATAGCTGTTTTCGGTGAGATGGCTTTTCCCGTAAATGCCCCCGAGCAGGAAGTTGAACGGTCCGTCAAAGTCGGAGCTGATGATCATTTCGCCCGACCAGGCGCTGCTGTCCTGTACTGAACGGTCAAAATCCTGCGGCGTGTCGCTGCAGATGGCGTGGCCGCCATAGACACCAAGCCCGCTGGGTTCGGCAAGCGAGGTGCAAAGCGGACCATTCGGACCATTGGGTATCAGCGCATCGGCAATCGGCTTGAAATAGGCGGCAGGAAGCCCCGGCACCTGTCCCGCCGCTGCCGCGGCGAGCGTGTTGAGCGCGACCGCATAGCCCGCGCGGTCCTGGATCGACAGATTATAGTCCTGCTGGCTGTCGACCCGCGCTTTCTGGTAAACCCCGGCCAGCGAAACGTTGAACGCGCCGAAGCTTTGTTCCAGCCGTCCCTGCACTTGCAATTCGTCCGAAAAATAGGTCGGGTTGAAATCGGTGTTCACCACGCGCGGATCGGCGATCGGCTGGAAAGAAGCCAGCGAGTCCGGCCCATAAAGGCTGCCGAGCGCAAAGGCGGTGGGAAGCCCGCGAACCGCGAAAAATTCGCGGCTGGTCAGCACGCCGGCGATGGTCGAATTGGCGTTGGTGACGCCGGGGTCGCGGCGGTTGTTGAGGCAGCCGAGCACGCCCGTTGGGTCGCGCTGGCAATATTGTTTCTGGATACGGAGGCGATTGTCATCCTCGCGGAAATAATAGCCCATCAGATCGAGCGTCGTATCGTCGCTGGGTTCCCAGCGGATCGACCCGCGCACCGCATACATGTCGCGGTCGTCGATACGGCTGCCGTCATAAAGATTTTTGGTGAAGCCGTCGCGGTTCAGGTAAAAACCGGCAACGCGAACCCCCAACGTATCGCCGAGCGGCACGTTGACCATGCCCTTGGCCTTGATGCTGTTATAATTGCCATATTCCAGTTCGCCCGACGCGCCAAAGCCCGAAAGGTCGGGCTTGGCGGTGACGACATTGACGACGCCCGACGTGGCGTTGCGGCCGAACAGCGTGCCCTGTGGCCCGCGCAGCACTTCGATGCGTTCGAGGTCGAAAAATTCGGTTTCGAACAGGCGCGTGCCGATCAAGGGCGATTCATTCTGGTGAATGGCGGTCGCGCTGTCACAGCTGACCCCGACGCACAAATCGCCGATGCCGCGAATGGTAAAGCTGGATGAGGTGAAATTCGTTTTGGTGAAGGTGACATTGGGCAGGGTGAGTTGAAGATCGGCGGGATTTTCAATCTGTTGCGCTTCCAAAGATTCCGACGAAAAGGCGCTGACCGCGATGGGGACGTCCTGCAATCGTTCGGACTGCCGCTGCGCCGTGACGACGATTTCGCCGCCAAAGGCATCGGTGTTGCTTTGGTTTTGTGCATATGCCGGGGTCGCGACCGCAACCGCCAGGATCGAAGTGCCGATCAGTGCCTTGAACTTCATTCATTCCTCCCTTTTCCGGCCCTAAAGAAGGGGGCCGCCCAAACAATTTCAGGTAAGGGGAGGGGACATCTCCATGTGATGCAACGCCATGCGCGGTCCGACTCCACCGGGCTGCGCCCGATGCGATGGAGCCGTGCAGCGCAAAGGCTGTCGGGCCAAAATGGCCTGGCTGAACAACAGATCCCACATGCCAGCGTTGCTGGTCATCGTCCTCTCCCACCGGCGTCGGGGAAAACGCCGGCCTCTCCGAATTACGACCCGTTAAGACGAGTTCTGTAATGCAATGAAGGTGCGCCTGGTTGACGAAAGCGTCAAGTCACTTATTTGAACGAAAAGTCCTGAAAAATGACGGCTCGCGCAATATCCAAAAAGGCAAGGATTCCGCAGCGTCAATCAGAACGAAAGGTGGGAAAAAAGTCGCGGCCCGCCCTTGTCTTTCCCATTATGGGAGGCGAGATGTGCGACATGTTGGCAACAGTGAAGGCGCGTCGATGAGCAAAATGGAAGTGGGACCGGACGGCAAGATCATCGTCCCCGATCATGTGCTGGACGCGGTGCGAACCCTACTCGAATGGACGGGCGACGACCCTTCGCGCGAAGGACTGCGTGATACGCCAAGGCGCGTGGCGCGGGCGTGGAAGGAATATTGTCAGGGCTATGCGGAGGATCCATCGGTTCACCTCTCGCGCACCTTTGAAGAGGTGGGCGGCTATGACGAGGTGGTGCTGCTGCGCGACATTCCCTTTCAGTCGCATTGCGAACATCATATGGCGCCGATCACCGGCAAGGCCTCGATCGCCTACCTGCCCAAGGACCGGGTGGTCGGCATTTCGAAACTGGCGCGCGTGCTCAACGGCTATGCCCGCCGCCTGCAGGTGCAGGAACGGCTGACCGCTGAAGTCGCGCAGTGCATCTGGGACCATCTCCAGCCGCATGGCGTTGCCGTAGTGATCGACGCCCAGCATGGCTGCATGACCGGGCGCGGGGTGCGGACCCCCGGCGTCGGCATGGTGACGAGCCGCCTGCTCGGCGTCTTCCTAGAAGATGACCGCAGCCGCAAGGAAGTGCTGAGCCTGATGGGCTATTGAGCGCAGCAGGCGGGGGGCGTTTTTTAACCCCTTTCGTTTGAGATGTAGCGCGCGGGGCGGGGGCCAGTTTGTGCAGCGCCGCCTTTGTCCGCCCCCGCTGCGGCTAACGAACAAGCTCGCGAGTCTCGCTGCCCCTTCCGCCTGCGTGAGGGGCAAGGCGTCGGCGGCATGGCCGTTGCCCCCTTTTGATATTTTCTGCATTCTTGTCGGCCAAAGAAAAAGCTCCGGAACGCGGGGTTCCGGAGCCTTTCTGTCTCGTGCGAGAGGAAGGAAAGCTTAAGCTTCCTTGTCTTCCTCGTCAGCGGCCGGAGCTTCGTCCGCATCCGATTCAGCTTCGCTTTCCGAAGGCGGGGTGCCTTCTTCAAACTCGTCTTCGCTGTCGGGTTCGAGGGCGGCGGCAGCCATGGCAGCCTGTTCTTCTTCGAACATGGCGGCGATGACGTCGATGCCGTCCTTCTGCATTTCGGCTTCGTCAGGCGAGCGCGCGACGTTGACGTTGACGGTTACGACAACTTCGGGGTGCAGCTTTACCTTGACGTCGAACAGGCCCAGCGACTTGATCGGGCGTTCCAGCTCGATCATGGCCTTGGTCACGTTCTCCACGCCGTTTTCAATCAGGGCCTCGACAATGTCGCGCACCGAAACCGAGCCGTAAAGCTGCCCGGTGTTCGACGCCTGACGGATCAGGATGACCTGCTTGCCGTCGACATCCTTGGCGTGGCTTTCGGCTGCGCTGCGGCGTTCGGCGTTGTCCGCCTCAATCTTTGCGCGGTTCGCTTCGAACAGCTTGCGATTGGCATCATTGGCGCGCAGCGCCTTGTTGTTGGGCAGAAGATAGTTGCGCGCAAAGCCGTTCTTGACGGTGACGACATCGCCGATACCGCCCAGTTTCTCGATACGTTCGAGCAGGATGATTTCCATCGGACCAGCCCTCCTTACTTCACAATATAGGGCAGCAGGCCGATGTGGCGCGCGCGCTTGATCGCGCGGGCCAGCTCACGCTGCTTCTTGGTGGACACCGCGGTGATCCGCGACGGGACGATCTTGCCACGCTCCGACAAATAGCCCTGGAGCAGACGAACGTCCTTGTAATCAATGACCGGTGCGTCCTTCTGGCTGAAGGGGCAGGTCTTGCGGCGACGGAAAAAGGGTCGTGCCATGGTCTTTCTCCTTAATCTTCGCGGTCACGGCCGCGGCCGCCACGACGTTCCTGCTTGCGCATCATGACCGACGGGCCTTTTTCCAGCTCGTCGACGCGGATCGTCATCCAACGGATAATATCTTCGTTGATCGCCGCCTGACGCTCGATCTCGGCGACGGCTTCGCCCGGCGCTTCAGCCGACAACATCACATAATGACCCTTGCGGTTCTTCTGGATCTTGTAGGCGAGCTGCTTCAGGCCCCAGGTTTCGGTCTTGTGAACCTCACCCTTATATTCGGTAATGATATTGGTGACGGTTTCCGCCAGCGCGTCGACCTGTGATTGGGACAGGTCCTGACGCGCGATAAAGACATGCTCGTAAAACGGCATGGTGCGCTTCCTTCATTTTGGCCGATCGCTGATTTCGCGCCGATCGCGAAACCCCTCCGGCTGTCGTCCGGCTTTGCGTAACCTGTGCAAAGCAAACGGGGCGACAGGCACAAGGCCTCGCCCCGAATAGCCGCGCCTATACAGATATTGGCGCGGGAATCAAGCCGCCTTATCCCGCAATTCCGGCAATCGGCGCCGCTGCCAGCGCGGCAGGCGCCGCCAACTGCGCCAGCAGATGCTGCCCAAATTCGGTCAGCGTATCGTCGCGCGCGCCCAGAATGAAGATGCGGTCCCCGGCGCGGGCCTCGGCCAGCATGGCCTCGCCGCATTCCGCGCGGGTGGGAAGGTGGACGGCGGTTCCGCCGCCCACGACAATATCGGCGACCAGCGCCTCGCTGCCGATGCTGCGGTCAACGGTTCCGCCAAAATAGACGGGATCGCAAATATAAAGCCGGTCGTCCGCGCGCATCCCCTTGGCAAAGCTCGCCGCCAGTTCCTTGCCCATCTGGCGCAGCGGACCATAGCCGTGCGGCTGGAAAAAGATCAGCGCGCGGCCCGGCAATTCGGCGGCGGCGGCCAGTGTGGCCGCGACCTTGTCGGGATTATGCGCGAAATCGTCGATGACGGTCACATCCCCCGCCTGGCCCAGCACTTCATAGCGGCGCGCGAGCCCTGCAAATTCGCTGAGCGCGGCAACCGACTGACCCACCGATATGTTGAGCGCGCGCGCGGCCGCGATGGCGGCCAGCGCATTCATCGCATTGTGGCGCCCCGGCATGCGCAGGCGCGCCTCGTGCCGGTCGCCTGCGAAATGGATGGCAAAGCGGCAGCCATCGTCGAGCGGCTCGAACTCGCTGCCGCGCATCGCGGCTTCGTCCGAAAAGCCAAAGCGGATGACATTGCCGCCGCGCAGCAGGGGCGCCGATTCCGGATCATCGGCGTTGACCACGGCGATGCGCGCCTTGGCTGCGAAATCGCCGAACAGGGAGTGGAGTTCCTCCAGGCTCTTGTGGTCGAGGCTGATGTTGGTGACCACCGCGACATCGGGCCGATAAAGCGCGATCGACCCGTCACTTTCATCGACTTCGCTGACATAGGCGGCGGCGTCGCCTGCCAGCGCGCTGGCAAAGGGGCGGTCGGGCCCCGCGAAGTTACGCATCACCGCGCCATTCATCACCGTGGGATCGCGGCCAGCCTGCGACAGGATCCAGGCGATCATGCCAGTGACGGTCGATTTGCCGCTCGTCCCCCCGACGCCGACGCCGTGCGCCGCCTCGTTGAACAGCGCGGCGTTGAGGTCGGCGCGCGTCATCCGCGGCAGGCCCAGCGCCTTGGCGGCAGCCATGTCGGGCACGCTATCCTCTACCGCGGCCGAGGCGATCATCACCTGCCCGGCGGCGGGGCCGCTGCCATCCTGCGGGAAGAGGGCGATGCCTTGCCCCTCCAGCCAGGCGAATTTGTCGGGCGAGCGCCCCTGGTCGCGGCTGCGATCGGAACCCGCGACCGCCGCCCCGCGCGCGGCAACAATCATCGCCAGCGGCAGCATGCCCGATCCGCCAATGCCGCAAAAGAAATAGGATTTGTCTTTGCCCATGGCCCCGCGATATGGCCTTGGCGACGGCTTTGCAACTGCGGTGCATGTCCATGCAGGAAAGCGCCGCAGTCAGCCTCGCCGTCACCTCGGACTTGATCCGGGGTCCATTGTCCGGCGCTGTTCTGGTGGGCCCGGATCAAGTCCGGGGTGACGATCACAGGAAAGTGGACAATGCGTATCGGAATAGTCGCCCCCTCAACCCCCATATTGCCCGATGATGCAGAGGCGGTGCGTGCAATTGCCAGCATCGGCTATCCCGAGGTTGAGCTGGTCTTTGATGAGCAATGCTTCGCGGTCCACGGCCATTTCGCGGGCGAGGACGGGCATCGTTTCGCGGCGCTGGTTGAAATGGCGAACCGCCCCGATATCGACGCCATCTGGTTTGCGCGCGGCGGCTATGGCGCCTGCCGTATTGCCGAGGATGCGGTGCGCGCGATGACTGATGCCGCGCGCGGCAAGGCTTTCCTTGGCTATTCGGATCAGGGCAATTTGCTCGCCGCCCTTTATCGTGAGGGTTTCGACCATGTCGCCCATGGACCGATGGTCGCCGATATTCGCCGCGAGGGCGGCGATGCCGCCGTCACGCGGGCGCTCGACTGGCTCGTCGCCCGCGATCCGGCCGCGTGCGAGGGTGCGCTGGCGCATGGCGCGCGTCACGCCGCCTTCAACCTGATGACCTTGTCGATGCTGCTCGGCACCCCGCTCGAACCCGATCTTGCGGGCCATGTGCTGATCGTCGAGGAGGTCAGCGAATATCTCTACGCCTTCGACCGCGCCTTCTTCCATGTCGCCTCGACGCTTGGCCCGCGCGGGCTGGCGGGGCTGCGGCTGGGCCGGGTCAGCGATATCCCGGAAAATGACCGTCCCTTTGGCATGGAGGCGGAGGAGATCGCGCGCCATTGGTGCGAGCGTTGCGCCATCCCGTGGCTGGGCCGGGCGGACATAGGCCATGACGCGGCGAATAAGGTGGTGCCCTTCGGCTTGCATCGCGCGGAGTGAGCGAATAGGCGGCGCAACATGTGAGAATAGCAACCGCCCCCGCCCTTTGCGGGGAGCGACGATAGAGGAACAGGGTCATGCGCGCATTCATCTTTCCGGGTCAGGGCAGCCAGTCGGTCGGCATGGGCAAGGCGCTTGCCGATGCGTCGAGCGTCGCCCGCGAACTGTTTCAGGAAGTCGACGACGCCCTTGGCCAGCATCTCTTCAAGCTGATGAGCGAGGGGCCGGAAAGCGAACTGACCCTTACCGAAAATGCCCAGCCTGCAATCATGGCCAATGCCGTCGCCACCTTGCGCGTGCTCGAAAAGGAAGGCGGGGTGACGCTGGCGGCAAAGGCCGATTATGTCGCGGGGCACAGCCTTGGCGAATATAGCGCGCTGTGCGCGGCGGGCGCCTTCGACGTTGCCACCACCGCGCGCCTTTTGAAAAAGCGTGGGCAGGCGATGCAGGCGGCGGTGCCCGTCGGCGTCGGCGCCATGGCCGCGCTGCTTGGCGCCGATATCGACACCGCGCAAAAGCTGGCCGATGCGGCGGCCGAAGGCGAAGTCTGCACCGTCGCCAATGACAATGACCCCTCGCAGGTTGTCATCTCTGGCCACAAGGGCGCGGTCGAACGCGCGGTCGCGATGGTGAAGGATTATGGCATCAAGCGGGGTGTGTTGCTGCCCGTTTCGGCGCCCTTCCACTGCCCGCTGATGCAACCTGCCGCCGATGCGATGGCCGAGGCGCTGGGCGCAAACCCGCCCGCCGCGCCGCTGGTCCCCGTCATCGCCAATGTCACCGCCGGCCCGATCAGCGATGCCGGCGAAATTCGCGAACGCCTGGTCGAACAGGTCACCGGCCGCGTCCGCTGGCGCGAAAGCGTGGGCGCGATGGAAGAAATCGGCGTGACGCATTTCGTCGAATTCGGCGGCAAGGTCCTCTCCCCCATGGTCAAGCGCAGCGCGACCGGCGAGGTCGAGACGGTGAGCCTGCTGTCGATGGACGATATCGAGGCATTGCTCAAAACGCTTTAATTCAGAAATAAGGAACGAAATTATGTTCGATCTCACCGGCATGACCGCCCTTGTTACCGGCGCCTCGGGCGGTATCGGTTCCGCCATTGCCAAGGCGCTTGCCGCGCAGGGCGCGCGGTTGGCAGTTTCGGGGTCCAATGCCGACAAGCTCGCGGCCTTTCGCGACGGGCTTGGCGGCGATCATGTCGCCTTGCCGTGCAACCTTGGCGATGCGGCGGCGGTTGATGCGCTGGTTCCCTCGGCGGTCGAGGCGCTGGGCGGGAAGCTCGATATTCTCGTCAACAATGCCGGGGTTACCCGCGACAATCTGATCATGCGGATGAAGGATGACGAATGGAATGATGTGATCCGCATCAATCTGGAGGCCAATTTCCGCCTCGCCCGCGCCGCCGCCAAACCGATGATGAAGGCGCGCTTTGGCCGCATCGTGTCGATCACCAGCGTCGTTGGCGCCACCGGCAATCCGGGGCAGGCCAATTATGCCGCGTCCAAGGCGGGCGTTACCGGCATGACCAAGGCGCTGGCGCAGGAACTGGCGACGCGCGGCGTCACCGTAAACTGCGTCGCCCCCGGTTTTATCGCGACGGCCATGACCGCTGACCTGCCCGACGCCCAAAAGGAAGCGCTCAATCAGCGCATTCCGGCGGGCCGCATGGGTGAGGGTGAGGATATCGCCGCTGCCGTCGTCTATCTGGCGTCGAAGGAAGCAGGCTATGTTACCGGCCAGACGCTGCATGTGAACGGCGGCATGGCGATGCTCTCGTAAACGATAGGGTAAATTCTCTCCGGCCCCCTCCCGCTTGTCGGGAGGGGGAGGAGGGGAGAAGCCTCAGAAGCTTGCCCGCGCGGTGATGCGGAAATCGCGGCCCGCGAGCGGAACATAATCCTTGGTAAAGCTGGCGTGGCGCCGCGCTTCGACGTCGAAAATATTGTTCGCTGACAGCATCAGCGTCAGATTGTCGCTGCTGGGCAGCGGACGCCAGCTGATTGAGGCATTGACCAGCGTAAAGCCCTTGGTCGGCGTTTCATGCGGCGCGATGCGCGTCTGGTCGTCGGTCCATTCAACCTCGGCGCGCGCGTCGATCCGGTCGCCTTGGGCTTCGAGGCCGCCCAGGATGCGCAGCGGCGGGATGCGCGGCACATTCTGGTCGGCGCCCCCGCGGATTTTCGCGCGGGTCATATCGGCAGTTACATCGCCGACGATAGCAAAGCCGCCGATTTCGGCCAGTCGTGCGCTCGCTTCGGCTTCAAAGCCCCAGACGCGCGCGTCGCGCTGATAATATTGGAACACCGGCAGTTCATCCTCTTCCTCGCCGGTCGCCGCCGAATAGATGAAATCGTCGAACCAGTTGGAATAGGCCGCGAGCGCAAGGTGGAAACCGCCGCTGTTCACCTTGACCGAGGCTTCGCCGCCCCAGCTGGCTTCACGCTTCAGATCGGGGTCGCCCAGCTCATAGCTTTGGGTGGCGATATGCAGGCCGTCGGAGAATAATTCTTCCGCTGAAGGCGCGCGCACGGCCCGCGCGCCCGACAGGGCGATTTTCACCCCCGGCATGACTTCATAGCTGGCGCCGAGCGCGCCCGAAAAAGTATCGAAATTGCGCGATATGCCCAGCGTTGGTGCGCGCACATCGGTCTTTTCATAGCGGGCGGCGGCTTCCAGCCCCAGCGCGCCTATCGACCATTCCTGCAAGGTGAACAGCGCGAACTGGTCGGTCAGGTTGCGCGGAACAAAGGCTTCGGCGCCCACGGCGTCAAAATCGCGGTGGCTATATTGCACCCCGCTTGCGCCGCGCCAGCCGCCGCGATCATTTTGCGCCAGCTCCAGCCGTCCTTCGACGCCCTTGTTGGTAAAGATGGTGCCGACTTCATCGCCTTCAAATTCGGTATGCTTGTAATCGGCAAAGCCCGCGCGAATACGCAGCTTGTCGAAAAGACCGTCGCCCAATTCGACTTCGCCGCGCAAATCGGCGCGCCATTGCTTGAGGCCGATGGTGACGGGGCCTTCGCCATGCTCGTGATCATGATCATCGTCATCATGGTCGTCTTCATCCTCGTCACCATGATGATGTTCGGTGCCGGGGCGGCTGGGGACGCCATATTTGCTGTCGAAATAAGCGATGGAAATGCCAAGCTGGCCGCCGTCATTGATCAGCGACAGGCCGCCGGCGGCGGTCCAGGTTTCGCTGCCGGTGTTGGCGACCTTGCCGCGGCTGTTCGCCTGTTCGGTCAGTTCGGCGGCTTCCTCGTCATGGCCTTCCTCGGCCTCATGTTCGGCGAGATGGAGAAGGTCATCGCGCAGGCCGGGGGCAAAGACATAGCCGCCGGTGCGAACGTCGCCGGTCTTGCGCCAGCTTCCATCGACATGGGCGACAATCTGGGAGGAGAGGGCGACATCGACCGATGCGCCGACATTGCGGTCGTCGGCGGCGGTGGCATAGCCGCCCAGCACGTCGACATGGACATGATCCTCCGGCACTTTGCGGGGAATGCGGCGGTCGAACAGATTGACCGCGCCGCCAATCGCCTGACTGCCGAACAAAAGCACGGCAGGGCCGCGCAGAATTTCGACGCGTGAGACGGTCAGCGGGTCGATGGTGACCGCATGGTCGGCGGAGGTGTTCGATACGTCGATGGAGCCGATGCCATCGGTGAGGACGCGGACGCGCTCGCCCGAAAAGCCGCGCAGCACCGGGCGCGATGCGCCGGGCGAAAAGCTGGTGGCGGAAACGCCGGGTTGCCGTGTCAGGGTGTCGCCGATCTGGCTGCGCAGGTCGCGCGCGAGCTCATCGCCTTCGAGCACCGAAATATTGCCCAAAATGTCGAGGTCGCGGACATAGGGGGCGGTGACGATGATCGGATCGCCGGTGTGCAGATCGTCGCCGCCGCCGCTGCGCGGTGCCTGCTGGGCATAAGCGGGGGCGGCGAGAATGAGGGCGAGTCCGGCGGTCGCGGAAGGGAGATGTTTCGGCAAACGCATGGGGAAATCCTGTCTCTATGGGGTTCGGCGGGCGTCAGTAATGATATACTGTCACAGTATCAAGTCCCCCGTCCATGCTTTTTGGGTGCCCGCCTCCGTGGGGGCTGGCTTGACCCTTCCCAAGCGAAGCTGTCTTGCAGCCGTCCCGGCGGCGTCCTAGATCAGCGCCATGACCATAGCGAAACAAAGTCTCGACCTGATCGGCCATACGCCGCTGGTGCTGCTGAAAGGGCCGAGCGAGGAAACCGGCTGCGAAATCTGGGGCAAGTGCGAATATGCCAACCCCGGCGGGTCGGTAAAAGACCGCGCGGCGCTGTATATTGTGCGCGATGCAGAGGAAAATGGCCTGCTTCGCCCCGGCGGCACCATTGTCGAGGGGACGGCGGGTAACACCGGTATCGGCCTCGCGCTGGTCGGAAATGCGCTGGGTTACAAGACGATCATTGTCATGCCCGACAATCAGAGCGCCGAAAAAATGGCGACAATCCGGGCCCTTGGGGCCGAACTGGTGCTGGTCCCCCCCGCGCCCTTCGCCAACCCCGGCCATTTCGTCCACACCTCGCGCCGCATCGCCGAGGAAACCGAAAACGCCATCTGGGCGAATCAGTTCGATAATATCGCCAATCGCAAAGCCCACGTCTGCGGCACAGCCGAGGAAATCTGGGACCAGATGGAGGGGCGCATCGACGGTTTCACCTGCGCCGCGGGGACCGGCGGTACGATCGCGGGAACTGGGCTGGGGCTGAAGGCGAAAAACCCCGATATCACGATCGCGCTGACCGATCCGCATGGGGCGGGGCTTTATAATTATTATCGTTGTGGTGAACTTAAGGCCGAAGGATCGAGCGTTGCCGAGGGGATAGGGCAGAACCGTATTACCGCCAACCTCGAAGGCGCGCCGATTGACACGCAATTTCGCATTTCTGACGCCGAAGGGCTGGCGGTTGTGCGCCGCCTGCTGGACGAAGAGGGGCTGTGCCTGGGGCTGTCGTCGGGGATCAATGTCGCGGGCGCGATGGCGCTCGCGCGGCAATTGGGGCCGGGCAAGCGCATCGCGACCATTTTGTGCGACAGCGGCTTTCGCTATCTGTCGACGCTGTACAATCCCGAATGGCTCGCGGCTAAAGGGCTGGACGCGGCATGAGCGACGTCCGCCCTTCCTCCAGCCGCCCATCGGCGCGTGCGACCCCCGCGTCGCAGCCTGCGGCTACGCCCGAACAGGATACGATGCGCCGCATGCAAATCGGCATTGCCGGGGTGCTCACCGTTCTCCTTCTCGTCGGCATGGCGGAATTGATCAGCGACCGCGCGCGCGAAAGCGCCGCCAAAGATGCTGTGGAAGCCAGCGAAGTGAAAATGCCGGGCGATACGCCCAAAAGCGCCAGCGCGCCGCTGGAAGAACTGGGGGTTCAGCCTGCTTCCAAGGGCGAGGAGGAGGATATGGCAGAGCGATCCCCGCCTTTGGCACCGCCAGCGGCGACGGTGCCCGACCTTGAACCCGACCCTGAATTGGAGCGCGCGCGCCAATCGCAGAAAAACTGACCCCGATGATAAGCGTAGCGGCAACGGCGTTGCTGGCCCTGCTGCTTGGCTGGGCGCTGGGCGGGCAAGCCCTGCTGGGCCGCATTGACCCGGCGTTGGTTTTCCCTTGGCTGTTTGTGCCCCTGTTCCTTCTGGCCTGCCGGGAGAGGAAGAGTGGGCGGAGGCGGCGCTGGCGGATGCTTTTGCTGGCCATCGCCGTCCTGCTTGCTGGCCAGGCACTGCTTGCTTTCACTCTGGCGGGACGGACTGACTGGCTTCAGCCAGGCCTCCAGCTGGGTCTGGTCGCTGTCGGAGCGGTCTTCGCGGCTCTTCTGGCTGATTGGCTGGCGCAGAAAGGCCATAGTAGGTGGCGCTGGGCGGGGGGCGCCTTGCTGAGCCTGGTCTGGCTGATCGCGGGGCAGGCGTTGCTTGCGCTGCTTTATGCGCCATTACCTCCGTCGACCACCGCGCCTCCCATGACGATGGCGACAGCTTTGCCGCTCCGCTGGGCAGGCGGCGACGGCGATCTGGCGGATATGCTGCGGACCGGAGCCGCCGACGCGCCCGCGCTTGCGCGGCTCGAAAAATGGGGGCCGGTGCGGCTTGTGGACAATCTTGCCAATCTTTCGCCCCCCGGATCGCTGTTGTTGGCGCATCCGCGTGCGCTTGCCCCTGATGAACTGGTCGCGGTCGATGCCTTTGTCCGCGGCGGGGGCCGCGCGGTCATCCTTGCCGATGCTCTGTCAAGCTGGCCTCCGCGGCATCCGCTCGGCAATCCACGCAATCCGCCCGTGACCAGCCTTCTGACGCCCTTGCTCGACCATTGGCAGATCGAGCTGGGAGCGGCCCCGCAAGGGGAGGGGGAAAGGAAGGCGGATGCAAACGAACGGCGGCTGCGCCTGTTCAGCGCGGGGGGCTTCACAAATTTCCCCTCCGCCTGCCGCAGCTATGCCGAGCGGCGCATTCTTCATTGTTCGATTGGCCGGGGCGAGGCCTGGCTGGTGGGCGATGCCGACCTGCTCTTTGCGCCGCTGTGGCAGCCGCTGGTGCCGGGGGCCGCCCATTTGCGCCGCGCTGACACGATGGAATGGCTCGCGGCCCTTTTATGGGGCGAGGCGGCGGCGCGCGCACCGCTGACCCCCTTGTGGATCAGCGCTCGTTCCTCCTGACCTGCCGGTCCGCCACCCTTCATCTGCTGATCATTGAAGCGTTCACCCGAGGGGGCGGGCGCGATCTCCCCTGTCTTGACCCCGCTTCGCGGATGATTCATGGCGTTTTTGCTGCAAATTTGGCCTTTTGACCCCATCTGTCCCTAAATTTCCCCTTTTCACCCCGATAGAGTCTTGGTAGGCAGGTGTTGGAGAGGGGCAATCTCCGCCTGAGTCACTCGGCCTGAAATCCTGCGGTTTCGGGGTCAGGAAAGTTTTGCCCATCGGCGCGTAAACAGGGGGGCAGAGCGATGGCGATTGTGACGCCCGGACAGTTTGCGGGCACCAACTTCGCCGCGATCGATGGCAAGGGGCGCATCGCCGTGCCCTCACAATTCCGCAACAATGTGCCCCTCAATGCGGATGGCCAGCGCGTGCTTTGGGTCGGTTTTCACGAAAAACTGCCCTGTCTCGTCGCCTATGGGCAGGATCAATATGACCGGCTGACCGGCGAAATCGAACGCGACCGCGAAACCGCGCGGATGCGCGACCGCGATTTCGACGAAGATGCCGAGTTCAAGAAACGCTTCAGCTATACCGAGGCCTACGCCCTCGACGACAGCGGGCGCTTCCTGCCCAGCTTCATCCACCGCGACCGGGTGGGCGATGCGGGCGCGACCGCCTTTGTCGGATCGGGCCGCCGCTTTGAAATCTGGTGGCTCCCCACCTTGGCCGAATGTGCTGAGGCGGACCCGGTGCTGAAGCGCCTTGCCGCCGTCTGGCAAGAGACGAAGGGGAAGGGGCGGAAATGACCGATCTTCCCCCAGGTCTCCCCCGGGATCCCCGCCATGATCCGGTCCTCCGTGAAGAAGTCATCGCCGCGCTCGCCATCACCCCCGGGGAACGGCATGTCGATGCGACCTTCGGCGCGGGCGGCTATACGCGCGCCATGCTCGGCGCCGGAGCCGAGGTGATCGCCTGTGACCGCGACCCTGACGCCATTGCCGAAGGGCAGGCGCTGGTGGCGGAGGTGAGCGGACGGCTGACGCTGATCCATGGCCGTTTTGGCGAGCTCGACCGGTTGCTGGCCGAACGCGGCATCACCGCCATCGACGGCATCACCTTTGATATCGGCGTCTCCTCAATGCAGCTCGACCGCGACGAGCGCGGCTTTTCCTTTCAGAAAGATGGCCCGCTCGACATGCGGATGGCGCAGGAGGGCGAAAGCGCCGCCGACTGGCTCAACCGCGCCGACGAGGGCGAAATTGCCGATGTGCTGTATCATTATGGCGATGAGCGTCAGTCGCGCCGCGTCGCGCGCGCCATTGTCGCCGCGCGCCCGCTTTCGCGGACCGCCGAGCTTGCCGCCGTCATTCGCAAGGCGCTGCGCCACCCCCCCGGCGCGCCGAAGGACCCGGCGACGAAAAGCTTTCAGGCGATCCGCATCCATGTGAATGGCGAGCTGGATGAGCTGGTTGCAGGACTGAATGCCGCCGAGCGGCTGCTGCGTCCCGGCGGCCGCCTTGCGGTGGTCAGCTTTCACAGCACCGAGGACCGGATCGTCAAGAATTTCCTCCGCGAACGCAGCGGCGGCAACGCGCGCGGTTCGCGGCACCTGCCGGCGCCCGCTGCCGGCGGCGCGGTCGTACCCACTTTTCATCCGCCAGCCCGCAAGGTGCGCCCCGGCAAGGCCGAAGAAGCGCGCAATCCGCGCGCGCGGTCGGCGACCTTGCGGAGCGCGGTTCGCACCGATGCGCCCGCCCGGGCAGGCGATACAATCACAAAGGAGGCAATGTCATGTTGATGGCGGCCCGCAAGCTGCAAGGAATCGGCCTGGTTCTGCTCGTGCTGCTTTTTGCCATGGCGCTTTATCCCGTCTCGCTCAAAGTGGCGGCGACACGCAGCGAACTCACGCAGATCGAGCGCGAGATCGATCGCACGCGCGACAATATCCGCTATCTCGAATCCGAATTGGCGGTGCGCGCGTCGATGCGGCAACTTGAACAGTGGAATGCTGAAACCTTTGGCTATTCGGCGCCTTCGGCGGCGCAATATCTCTCGAACGAGCGCCAGCTTGCCTCGCTCGACCGTTTGCCGCGGGCGCGCGGCGCGGGCGATGTTGCGCCCGTCCTGATGGCGATGGTCACTCCCGTCGCCAGCAGCGAGGCGCCGCGTGAAAGCGCCGCGCCCAAGCCCGAAAAGGCTCCGGCCAAGGCTCCGGTCGCGGACAAGAAGCCGATTGTGCTCGCTCAGGCGCCAGCGGAAATCCGCACCGACACGCCGCCGCGCATGGTGCAGACGCGGCGCCGCGAACAGCTCAAGATGATTGAAGACCAGCTTTTGGCGGATTCGACGCTCGCCGAACTCAAGCGCGCTGCGGCGCGCGAGGCTGCGGGGGGAAGCGCCGCGCAATGAACACGCTGGTCGTCCGCCCGGCCCGGATCCGAACCGCAGGGGTGCGGCAGCAAATCCTGCTGACCGCGCAGCAGCGGTTGATGATCCTGATGTTGCTGTTCATGGCGGCCTTTTTCCTAATCTCGGTGCGGCTCGTCTATTTCGGCCTGTTCGATACATCGACGGGGCAGGGGGGCAATGCTGCGGCCTTTGTCCCCGCGCGCGCCGACATTGTCGATCGCAATGGCGTGCCGCTGGCGCGCACCATCGACGGTTATTCGATCCGCGTCGTGCCGTCGAAACTGCTCAACAAGCCGGGCTATCTGGCCGATGAGCTGGTCAAGATTTTCCCCGACACCCCGCGCGAGGAATTTCTGAAGCGGCTCACGGGAACACGGCCCACCTATCTGCGCCGCCGCGCGCTTCCCGATCAGGTGGCGGCAGTCAATGCCATTGGCGAAATCGGGTTCGACTTCCCGCGCGAGAAGGAGCGGCTCTATCCGCAACTGACGCTGGCCGCCCATGTGCTCGGCTTCACCAATGCCGAAGGGCATGGCGTTACCGGGGTCGAAGGTGCTTATGACGAGCGATTGCTCGATCCCAAGCTGCGCGCCGATCCGCTGGCGCTCTCCATCGACGCGCGCGTTCAGGGGGTGCTCGAAAGCGAGCTAAGCCATGCCGTCAATAATCTGGAAGCCATTGGCGGCGCAGGCGTCATCCTTGACGTTCATACCGGCGAAGTGCTCGCGATGACCTCGCTGCCGACCTATAATCCCAACAAGCTTGCGGGCAGCGATCCGATGACGCGCCGCAATGCGGTGACTTATAATCTTTACGAGCTGGGCTCGACCTTCAAGCCCTTGTCGATTGCGGCCGCCATCGATGCGGGGACGGTCACCAGCATGGCGCGCCGCTATGACGCGACCGAGCCGCTGGCGATTGCGGGCTTTCGCATTCGCGACAGCCATCCGGCGCGCCGCTGGCTCAACGTGCCTGAAACGCTGATCCACAGTTCGAACATCACCACCGCGCGTATCGCCGATGATCTGGGGCGCGAACGGATGGAGAAATTGTTCCGCGATCTGGATTTCGACAAGCGACCGGGGATCGACATCAAGGAACGCGCCTATCCGCTCTGGCCGCGCCATTGGGGGCGACTGACGACGATGACGACGGCCTATGGCCATGGCATTGCCGTGACGCCGCTGCATCTGGCGAGCGCTTATGCCGCGCTGGTCAATGGCGGCATTTACCGGCCTGCGCGCCTCACCAAATTGACCGATGGCGCCCCGCCCAAGGGGCGGCGTGTGTTCAAGGCGGCGACCAGCGCGCGGATGCGCCAGCTTTTGCGCCTGATCGTTTCGGACGGCACGGGACGCAAGGCCGATGCGCCGGGCTTTCGTGTCGGCGGCAAGACGGGCAGCGCGGAAAAACCCGGCGCGGGCGGCTATCGGCGCAGTTCGCTCGTCTCGACCTTTTCGGCGGCTTTCCCCATGGATAATCCGCGCTATGTGGTGATCGCGATGATCGACGAACCCAAGGGCAATGCCTATAGCTCGGGCCAGCGCACCGCCGGGTGGACGGCAGCGCCCGTGGTGCAAAAGGTGGTGATGCGCGCCGGGCCGATGCTGGGCGTCTTTCCCGACGAAAGCCGCGACGTCGACGTGTCCGAACTCACCCCTCTTCTTTGGAAAAGCAGCGGGAGCGGCGAATAATGCAGCTATCGGCCTTGCTCGATGATGCGATGTTGGCGGGGGGCGACGCGTCCGTCACCGGCCTCGCCATCGACCATCGCAAGGTTGCGCCCGGCACCATTTTTGGCGCGTTCGTCGGCGCGCGGGTCAATGGCGAGGATTTCATCGCCGATGCGGTGAAGGCAGGGGCCATTGCCGTCGTCGCCCGGCCCGAGGCGAAGGTCGAGGGCGCGGTGCATATCGCCGACGCCAATCCGCGCCGCGCCTTTGCCCGGATCGCGGCGCGCTTCTTTGACCGTTTTCCCGGCACCTGCGTGGCGGTCACCGGAACCAATGGCAAAACCTCGACGGTCGAAATGGCGCGCCAGCTGTGGCGCATGGCGGGTTTTCATGCTGCCTCGATCGGGACGCTGGGGATTACGACCTCGACCGAAAGTGCCTCCACCGGATTGACCACCCCCGACATCGTCACCTTCCTCGCCAATATGGCGGGGCTGGCAGCCGAAGGCGTGACCCATGCGGCCTTTGAGGCGTCGAGTCACGGACTTGACCAATATCGCACCGAAGGATTGCCGGTGCGCGCGGCGGCTTTCACCAATTTGAGCCATGATCACCTCGACTATCATGGCACGATGGAGGCGTATCTCGCCGCCAAGCTGCGGCTTTTTACCGACGTGGTTGATCCGGCGGGTCATGCGGTGATCTGGCGCGACGATCCTGCCGCGCCGCAGGTCGAGGCGGCGGCAGAGGCGCGCGGCGCCACGCTTTTCACCGTTGGGACGAGCGGCGATGATCTGCGCCTGTTGTCGCGCACGCCGACGCAATTGGGCCAGTCGCTGGTGATTGCGGGCCGGGAGGGCGAGCGGCGCGTCGAATTGCCGCTGATCGGGGCCTATCAGGCGGCCAACGCCCTGGTCGCCGCCGGACTGGTGATCGCAACCGGGGGGGATGAGGCGCTGACGCTTTCCAATCTCGCGCGGCTTCAGCCGGTGCGCGGGCGACTCGAACGCGCGGCGATCAGCCGGGCGGGGGCGCCGATCTATGTCGATTATGCGCATACGCCCGACGGGCTGGAGGCGGCGCTTGATGCGCTGCGGCCGCATTGCAGCGGGCGGCTGATCCTCGTCTTTGGGGCGGGCGGCGACCGCGATTCCGCAAAGCGGCCCGAAATGGGCCGGGTCGCCGCTGCCAAGGCCGATGTTGCGATCATCACCGACGATAATCCGCGCGGCGAGGACCCCGCCGCGATCCGCGCCGCCATTGCCGCGGCGGTGCCCGGGGCGCAGGTGATCGGCGACCGCCGCGCCGCCATTGCCGCCGCCATCGCCGAGGCCGGGGGCGAGGACATCATCTGCATCGCCGGAAAAGGCCATGAACAGGGCCAGATTGTCGGCGCGGGCGATGCCATGCGCGTCATTCCCTTTGACGATGTCGCCGTTGCGCGCGAGGAGGCGGCATGAGCCCGCTCTGGACCGCCTCCGCCATCGCCGCCGCCTGTCAGGGCGAGGCCAGCGCCGATTTTAGCGTCGGCGGGGTCGCCTTCGATTCGCGCGAAGTGACGCCGGGCGAATTGTTCATCGCGATGAAGGGCGAGGCGACCGACGGACATAAATTCATCGACAAGGCGATTGCGGCGGGCGCGGCGGGGATCCTGTGCGAAACCGCCATTGATCACCCGCATGTCCGCGTCGCCGACAGCGCCGCCGCGCTCGATGCGCTGGGCGCCGCTTCGCGCGCGCGCAGCCACGCAAAGATTATCGGCGTCACCGGATCGGCGGGCAAGACGGGGACCAAGGAGGCGCTGTACGCCGCGCTCGACCGTTTCCGTCCCGGCAAGGCGCATCGCTCGGTCAAAAGCTATAATAATCATGTCGGCGTGCCGCTCAGCCTCGCGCGTATGGCCGCCACCGCCGATTATGGCGTGTTCGAAATGGGGATCAACCATGCGGGCGAACTGGCGGCGCTCACCCGCCTCGTCCGCCCCCATGTCGCCATCGTCACGACCATCGCGCCCGCACATATCGAATTTTTCGGCAGCGAAGAGGCGATTGCCGATGCCAAGGGCGAGATTTTTGAGGGGCTGGAGCCCGGCGGCACCGCCATCGTCCCCTTTGACAGCCCGCATTATGCCCGGCTGCGCGCCAAGGCCGAACGGCACGCGGCCCACATCGTCAGCTTTGGGCTGGGCGAGGGCGCTGACGTGCGCGCGGTCGACTGGCTCCCCGACGGGCAGGGCGGATCGCTCGTTACCGCACAGGTTCAGGACGCGCTGCTTTGCTATACGCTCGCGCAGGCGGGCGCACATTGGGTTGCCAATTCGCTTGCGGTGCTCGCGGCGGTCAAGGCGGTGGGCGCGGACCTTCCCGCCGCGGGGCTTGCCTTTGCCGAAATGGGCGGGTTGGCGGGGCGCGGCGCGCGGCACCGGGTTGATTTCGGCGATGGCAAGATATTGGTCATCGACGAAAGCTATAACGCCAATCCCGCTTCGATGGCGGCGACGCTGGGGCAGCTCAAGGACGAATCCGCCGACCGCAAGGTCGCCATTTTGGGCAGCATGCGCGAACTTGGCGGGGAAAGTGACCGCTATCATGCCGCGCTTGCCGCTCCGCTCATCGCGGCGGGCGTGCAATTCGCCTTGCTGGTGGGCGAGGAAATGGCGCCGCTCGCCAAAGCGCTTGAGGGGCAGGTGGATTTCGCGCATGTGCCCGCGCATGGCGATGCAAAGGCGCAATTGGGCGGTTTGATCCGTCCGGGCGATGCCATTTTGATCAAGGGATCGAACAGCGTCGGCCTGTCGCATTTGGTGACCGCACTGATCAACGGGGATATTTGATGTTATATTGGCTGGCGGAATGGCTGGGTTTTCCGGGGGGCCTTAACCTGATCCGCTATCTCAGTTTCCGGTCCGGCGCTGCGGTCGCGACCGCGATGATCCTTGGACTGTGGATCGGTCCCCGCTTCATCCTGATGCTGCGTATGCGCCAGGGCAAGGGACAGCCGATCCGCGATGACGGCCCGCAAAGCCATTTGGCGAAAAAGGGCACACCCACCATGGGCGGGCTGATGATCCTCATCTCGCTAATGATCTCTGCCCTGTTGTGGATGGACCTCTCCAACCGCTTCGTCTGGGCCTGTCTGTTCGTGACCGCCGGTTTCGCGCTCGTCGGCTTTCTCGACGATTTCGACAAGGTGACCAAGGCGAGCCATCGCGGCATTTCGGGGCGGCTGCGATTGCTGATTGAATTCGGTATTGCCGGGGTGGCGGTGCTGCTGATCGTGTCGCGCACCGGGACCGATCTCTATCTGCCCTTTTTCAATGACGTCGTCATTCCGTTGGGGCCGCTATACTATGTCTTTGCGATGGTGCTGATCGTCGGATTTGGCAATGCGGTCAATCTGACCGACGGGCTTGATGGTCTCGCGACTTTCCCCGTGATGATCGCGGCGCTGACCTTCCTCGTCATCGTCTACCTGTCGGGCAACGCCAAATTCGCCGAATATCTCGGCATTCCGCATGTGCCGGGGGCGGGAGAGCTGGCAATTTTCGCTGCCGCGATCATCGGCGCCTGCCTCGCTTTCCTCTGGTTCAATGCGCCCCCCGCGTCGGTTTTCATGGGCGATACGGGCAGTCTGGCGCTCGGCGGCGCGCTGGCGACCATGGCTGTCACCGCGCAGCATGAACTGGTGCTCGTCCTCGTCGGCGGCCTGTTCGTGGTCGAGGCCTTGTCGGTGATCATCCAGGTGTTCTGGTTCAAGCGAACGGGCAAGCGCGTCTTTCGCATGGCGCCGATCCACCATCATTTCGAACAATTGGGCTGGCCGGAATCGACCGTGGTCGTGCGCTTCTGGATCATTTCGCTCGTACTGGCGCTCGCGGGCCTCGCGACGCTCAAGCTGCGGTGATCACCAGCCGCGCCTTTGCCGGTCGCCGCTATGCGGTGCTGGGACTGGCGCGCTCGGGTCTTGGGACCGTCGAAGCGCTGGTGGCCAGCGGCGCGGGCGTTACCGCCTGGGATGACCGGGAGGAGGCGCGCGACGCCGCCATGGCACTGGGCGCCGATATCGGCAATCCGCTGGACATCGACCTGATCGGCTTTGCGGGCGTCGTGGTTTCGCCCGGCGTGCCGCTCAATCGCCATCCCATTGCGGCCCATGCGCGGGACAATAAGGTGCCGGTGATCGGCGATATCGAATTGTTCGCCGAAGCGCGGGGCGACCTGCCGCCGCATCGCATCGTCGGCATCACTGGCACCAATGGCAAATCGACCGTCACCGCGCTGATCCACCATATGCTGGATCAGGCGGGCCGTGCCGCGCTGATGGGCGGCAATATCGGCCTGCCGATCCTTGCGCGCGATCCGTTGATGCCTAATGAAAAGGGGCCGGGCGTCTATGTGCTCGAATTGTCGAGCTATCAGATCGACCTCGCGTACAGCCTCGCCTGCGACATTGCGGTGCTCACCAATATTACCCCCGACCATCTCGACCGCTATGACGGCTTTGAAGGCTATGTCGCGTCCAAGGCGCGGCTGTTCAGCCTGCAGCATCGCGATCAGGTCGCGGTGATTGCGGTTGACGATGATCCTTCGAAAATGGTGGCGAGCCATGTCAACCACCGGCTCCACCGCGTATCCGCCAAGGATATCGACCCCGCCGATCAGGCGCGCTGGCCCGCGCTGCAGGGGCCGCATAATGCGCAAAATGCCGTTTGCGCCATTGCCGTATGCCGGGTGCTGGGGCTGGATGATGCGGAAATCGAACGCGGCCTTGCCAGCTTTCGCGCGCTTTCCCACCGCATGGAATGGGTCGGCGATATCGGGGACGTCCGCTGCTATAATGACAGCAAGGCGACCAATGCGGCGTCGGCGGCGCCCGCTCTGGCGGCTTTCCCGCCCGCGCCTGCGCCGCGCCTGCACTGGATTGCGGGCGGACAGGCCAAGGGCGATGGGCTCGCCGCCTGCCGTCCCTGGTTCGGGCATGTCAAATGCGCCTATCTGATCGGCGAAGCGATGGAGAGTTTCGCGGATGAAATCGGCGACGCGGTACCCGTTGAGCGCTCGGCCACGCTCGCGCGCGCGGTCGAGCAGGCGGCGGCCCGCGCCGCACCCGGCGATATCATCCTTCTCTCGCCCGCCTGCGCCTCTTTCGACCAATTTTCCGACTATGAAGCGCGCGGCAATGCCTTTCGCGAACTGGTGCAGGGGCGCGGGGCATGAGCGGCGGGCCGGACAATCTTGATGCCACCCTTGATCGGCCGATCATTGCGGCGCCGCGCACGACGCGGCGGCGGGGGCCGCGCCTCAGCCGCGCCGACCGCACGCCGCTTGGCCTCTGGTTCTGGGAAATCGACCGTGTGCTGTTGCTGCTCGTGTCGATCTTGGTCGCGGTCGGGCTGGTGGCCGTCGCCGCCGCCTCTCCCGTCGCCGCGCAGAAATTGTCAACCGCGACGGCCAGCATCGACCCGCTTTATTATTTCTATCGCCAGTTAATGTGGGTGATCGTCGGCGTGCCCGTCATGCTCGCCATATCAATGCTTCCCAAGGCGCAGGCGCGGCGCTTTGCCGTCTATGGGACGCTTTTCTTCCTGTTCCTCCTTATCCTGGTGCCTTTGGCCGGGGCGTCAGTGAATGGCGCGCAGCGCTGGCTGGGCAGCGGCTTTTTCCGGCTCCAGCCGTCGGAGTTTCTGAAGCCCCTGTTCGCCGTATCGCTCGCCTGGGTGCTGTCTTTGCGTCTTCATGACCCCAGCCTGCCGGTTGTTCCGCTCAGTCTGGGGCTGACCGGCGTGATCGCCCTCTTGCTGATGGGCCAGCCAGACCTTGGCCAGACGATCATCTTTGCCGCGACCTGGTTCGTCCTCGTCCTCGTCGCCGGGCTGTCGATGCGGATATTGGGCGCGCTCGCGGGGATGGGCTTTGCCGGGCTGGTGCTCGCCTATTTCTTCTATCCGGTGGCGCAGCAGCGCATCAACATCTGGCTGTTCGACAAGGGCGACAGTTTCCAGGTCGACAAGGCGCATACGACGCTGACCGCCGGGGGGCTGATCGGCACCGGCCCCGGCGCGGGGCTGGCGAAGTTCCAGCTTCCCGAAGCACATACCGATTATATCTTCTCGGTTATCGGCGAGGAGTTCGGGATTATCGCCTGCGTTGCCATATTGGCGCTGTATCTCGCGATCATCGTTCGCGTGCTGGTGCGCTTGCTTGACGAGGAGGACAGCTTCCTGATCCTTGCGGTCGCGGGGCTGATCGCGCAATTCGGCGGCCAGGCAACGATCAACATGGCGGTGAACACCCAGCTTTTCCCGTCGAAGGGGATGACCTTGCCTTTCATCAGCTATGGCGGCTCCTCCTTCCTTGCCTTGTCGATCGGAATGGGTTTGCTCTTGTCGCTGACCCGCCGGAACCCCTATGCGGCGCGGGTGTCGATGACCCGCAACTGGAACCAGAAATGATTGCCCGATGACAGCAACGCGCCACTTTCTTCTCGCCGCCGGAGGCACGGGCGGCCATATGCTTCCCGCTTATGCGCTGGCGGGCGAACTGATCGCGCGCGGCCACCGCGTTGCGCTGGTCAGCGACGATCGCGGGCTGCGTATTCCCGGCGCCCCGGCCGAACTGGAAACGCACATCCTGCCCGCCGGCCGCGTCCATGGCGGCCCCGTCGGCTGGGTCAAGGCGGCGCTCGCCATCCGCAAGGGGCGGCGCATGGGCATTGACCTGATCCGCGAATTCGACCCGGCGGTCGTTGTCGGTTTCGGCGGCTATCCCTCGCTCCCCAGCCTGCTCGCCGCGCGCGCAGCGAAGCGGCCGAGCGTCATTCACGAACAAAATGCCGTGCTGGGGCGCACCAACCGGCTGATGGCCGGGCGCGTCGATGCCATTGCGGTTGCCTATCGCAATATCCACCGCTTTCCCGAAAAGCTGGCGATGAAGCGCCACCTCACCGGCAACCCGGTACGCGAGGAGGTGATTGCGATCCGTGAGGATGGCTTTCCGCCCTTGCCCGAAGATGGGGTGTTCCGCCTGCTCGTCGTCGGCGGCAGCCTGGGCGCGACGATCCTCAGCGAAGTGGTGCCCGCCGCCATCGCCATGCTGCCGCGCGCGCTGCTCGACCGGCTTCAGGTGGTGCAGCAGTGCCGCGAGGATGATCTTGCCGCTGTGCGCGCCAAATATGCGGAGCTGGGCGTTGCCGCTGAATGCGCCCCCTATATCGCCGACCTGCCCGAGCGGTTGCGCTGGGCGCATCTGTTCATCGGGCGCGCGGGGGCGTCGACCGTCGCCGAGCTTGCCTGCGCGGGCCGTCCGGCGCTGTTCGTGCCTTATCCCCATGCCATGGACGATCATCAGACCTATAATGTCGTCGATCTGGTCGAGGCGGGCGGGGCGCAGTCCATTCCCCAGCCGCAATTCACCCCCGCGGCGGTCGCCAAACAGATCCAGCGTTTCGCGCTCGAACCCGGCGCTATTGAGGATGCAGCGGAAAAGGCGGCAAGCTGCGGCCTTCCCGATGCGACGCGCGTCCTTGCCGATCTGGTCGAATCCTTTGCGCCGCCGCCGTTGATGGATGTCATCCGCGTGGGTGCCCAGGGCGGACAGCGAAAATCGGCGTCCGGCGTGGCGGCAGCCCGGCGGGAGGCGAAATAATGCGCGGCGTCGGGACCGATATCGGCATCATCCATTTCATCGGCATTGGCGGCATCGGCATGTCGGGCATTGCCGAAGTGATGCACAACCTCGGCTATCAGGTGCAGGGCAGCGACATTGCCGACAGCTATGTCGTCGAAGGGCTGCGCGCGCGCGGGATCAAGGTCGCCATCGGCCATGCGCCCGAAAATGTCGAAGGGGTGGCGGTGGTCGTCACCTCGACCGCGGTGCAGCGCGGCAACCCCGAAGTCGAGGCTGCGCTCGCGCGCCGCATCCCGCTGGTGCGCCGCGCCGAAATGCTCGCCGAACTGATGCGGCTGAAATCGACCGTCGCCATTGCCGGCACTCATGGCAAGACGACGACGACCAGCCTCGTCGCCGCGCTGCTCGATGCGGGCGGCATTGATCCGACAGTGATCAATGGCGGCATCATCAACAATTATGGATCGAACGCACGGCTGGGTGCGTCGGACTGGATGGTGGTGGAGGCTGACGAAAGCGACGGCAGCTTCCTGCGCCTTGACGGCACGATCGCGGTCGTCACCAATATCGACCCCGAACATCTCGACCATTATGGCAGTTTTGACGCGATCAAGAACGCCTTTGTCGAATTTATCGAAAATGTGCCCTTTTATGGCGCGGCAATGCTCTGCCTCGACCATCCCGAGGTGCAGGCAATCATTCCGCGCATCCGCGACCGGCGCATCATCACCTATGGCTTTTCGGCGCAGGCCGATGTGCGCGGCACCAATATCGAGCCGGGACCCGACGGCAATCGCTTTGATGTGGTTGTGCGGAACCGCGACGGCGAAAGCCGGACGATCGAGGGCATTCATCTGCCCATGTCGGGGCGCCACAATGTGCAAAATGCGCTCGCCGCCATTGCGGTCGCGCTGCACATGGGGGTTTCGGACGACAAGATTGTTTCGGGGTTCAACGGCTTTGCGGGAGTGAAGCGCCGCTTCACCAAGGTTGGCGAAATTGCGGTGGGTGAGGGGCATATCGCGGTCATCGACGATTATGCCCATCATCCGGTCGAAATTCGCGCCGTGCTGTCCGCCGCGCGCGAAGGCGTGGGGACGGGGCGTGTCGTGGCCGTGGTCCAGCCGCACCGCTTTACCCGGCTGCGCGATCATATGGATGATTTTCAGCAGGCGTTTAACGATGCCGACATGGTGCTCGCGCTGCCTGTCTATGCCGCCGGGGAGGAACCGATCGAAGGCGCCTCGTCCGACGCGCTGGTGCAGGGGCTGCGCGAGCGCGGCCACCGCCACGCCGCCGCCGTTGCCCATGCCGATGCGCTGGCCCCGACGCTGGCCGAAGCGATCGGCACCGGGCTGATCGGCGCGGGCGACAAGATCATCTGCCTTGGCGCGGGCGATATTACCAAAATCGCCGCCGGATTGGCCGAAGCGGTGGAGGCGGCGCGATGAGCGGCTTGTTTCACCTGCTTTTTACTCCGTTCGTGTCGAGCGAAGTCGAGACACGGCTCGACTGCGCGCCTTGCCTGATGGGCATCTCGACTTCGCTCGATGCGAACGGTGAGGGGAGGGCGGTTTGACCACCCACACCCTTCCCGCCGTTCGCGGAAAGCTCACTCCCGATGCCCCGCTCGCGCCGCTGGTCTGGTTCAAGTCGGGGGGCGCCGCCGACTGGCTGTTCGCACCGCAGGACGCCGATGATCTGGCCGATTTTCTGCGCGCGCTTGACCCCGCGATTCCGGTGATGGCGCTGGGGCTTGGTTCCAACATGATCGTGCGTGACGGCGGCTTTCCGGGCGTGGTGATCCGGCTCGGCAAAGCTTTTGCCAAGGTGGAGGCGGTCGATGCGACCAGCCTGCGCTGCGGCGGCGGCGCGTCGGGGATTCTCGTTTCCTCGACCGCGCGCGATGCGGGTATAGCGGGGCTGGAATTTCTGCGCTCGATCCCCGGCACCGTTGGCGGTTTTGTCCGGATGAATGGCGGCGCTTATGGCAGCGAAGTCAAGGATGTATTGGTCGAAGCCGATGTGATTTTGCGCTTCGGCGAGCGGCGCACGCTGACGCTGACCGACCTTGCTTACAGCTATCGCCACAGTGAATTGCCCGAAGGGGCGGTGGTGGTGTCGGCGCTGTTCCGCGGGCGTCCGGGCGAGCCGCAGGCGATCCAGGCCGAAATGGACCGCATCGCCGCCAGCCGCGAAGCCTCGCAGCCGTTACGCTCCAAGACCGGCGGATCGACCTTCAAAAATCCCGACGGGCACAAGGCATGGCAATTGGTCGATCAGGCCGGCTGCCGGGGTCTGGTGATCGGCGGGGCGCAGGTCAGCGAAAAGCACACCAACTTCCTGATCAATATGGGCAATGCCACCAGCGCCGATATCGAAGCGCTGGGCGAGGAAGTGCGGCGCCGCGTTCGCGAAAAATGCGGGGTCGAACTGCAATGGGAAATTCAGCGCGTGGGGCAGGCCCCGGGCGCGCGAGGGGAGGAAAGCCAATGAGCCGGGGTCCATGGCATGTCGCCGTCCTGATGGGCGGCTGGTCGGCCGAACGCGAGGTGTCGCTGTCGAGCGGCACGGGTATCGCGGATGCGCTGGAGGAGCGCGGGCACAAGGTGACGCGGATCGACATGGACCGCGACGTCGCGCTGCGGCTTGCCGAGGCAAAGCCCGATGTCGTTTTCAACGCGCTGCACGGCGTTCCGGGCGAGGATGGGACGGTGCAGGGGATGCTCGACCTGATGGGCCTGAAATATACGCACAGCGGCCTTGTCACTTCGGTCATCGCCATCGACAAGCAATTGACGAAACAGGCGCTGGTGCCGCATGATATCCCCATGCCGACGGGGGTGATGGTCGATTGCGAAAGCCTTTATTCACGCGATCCGCTGCCGCGCCCCTATGTGCTGAAACCCGTCAACGAAGGATCGTCGGTCGGCGTCGCCATCGTCCGCGAGGACAGCAATTACGGCCAGCCCATTTCGCGCGATGCCGTGGGGCCGTGGCAGGAATTTGACCAGCTTCTCGCCGAACCCTTTATCAAGGGACGCGAGCTGACCGTTGCCGTGCTGGGCGACACGCCGCTGGCCGTGACGGAGCTGCGCGTCAAATCGGGCTTTTACGATTATGATGCCAAATATACCGACGGGCTGACCGAACATGTCTGTCCCGCCGACGTCCCCGCCGATGTGGCGCAGCGAATGATGGACCTGGCGCTGCAATCGCACCGGATTCTGGGGTGCAAGGGCGCCTCGCGTTCCGATTTCCGGTGGGATGAGGAGCTGGGGATGGACGGCCTCTTCTTGCTGGAGGTCAACACCCAGCCCGGCATGACCCCGCTCAGCCTGGTACCCGAACAGGCGCGCGCGGTCGGCATCGACTATGCCGAACTGGTCGAGCGCATCGTGGAGGCCGCATTATGAGCCGCACGCGCATCAAGCGCGCGAAGGCGCCGCCGCGCCGCCCGGCGCGTGCGCCGCGTCGTCGCAAAAAGGTGAAAACCTCGCGCGTCAATGCGATCCTGAACGCGCTCCCGATCAGCCACCAGCGGCTGCAAAAGCTTGCGAACTGGACCATCGGTATCGGCCTGTTCGCCGCCGTGGGCCTGGTCGCGCACGCCACGGGCGTGACGGCCAAGGTGCATGAGGAATGGGCGCAAACGGTCGCGCGCGCGGGCTTTCAGGTCGAAAAGGTCGAAGTGGTCGGCGCCGACCGGATCGACCGGCTGAAAGTCTATGATATTGCGCTCGCGCAGAAGGAACGCTCGATGGCGGCGGTCGACCTCGACGATCTGCGCGCCGATCTGATGCAATATGGCTGGATCAAGGATGCGCGCGTGTCGCGGCGCCTGCCCGACACGCTGGTCGTCGATATTGTCGAGCGCAAGCCCGCTGCCATCTGGCAACATGCGGGGCGCCTGTCGCTGATCGATGCCGAAGGCGTGGTGCTGGAACCCGTCACCATTGCCACCATGCCCGACCTGCCGCTGGTGATCGGTCCGCGCGCCAATCGGCGCGCACAGGATCTGGAAGCGCTGATGGCGGAAGCCAGCTCGCTCAAGGAATTGCTCGCGGGTGCGACTTGGGTCGGCAATCGCCGCTGGGACCTGCGCTTTCGCAGCGGCGAAACCCTCTCGCTTCCCGAAGGCGATGCAGAGGCGAAGGCGGCGCTCGCCAAATTCGCGCATCTCGATGGGGCGAACCGTCTGCTCGGACGCGGCATTTTGCGTTTCGACATGCGCGACCCCGCGCGCTTTGTCCTGCGCCTGCCGCATGAGGGGCAGGTCGCGCCCGCCAAGCTGGAGGATGCGCGCGCCGCCGTTGATGCGGTCAGCAGCATCGCCGTGGAAAAGGGATAGGCCATGGCCCCGCCGCGCATTGAAAAGATCATCACCGCGCTCGATGTCGGGTCGTGGAAGGTCTGCGCGCTGATCGCGGGGCAGACCGCCGATGGCGCGCTGCATGTGCTCGGCACCGGGCAGCGCGAAAGCCGCGGCGTCCAGCGCGGCTATGTCGCCGATATGGAGCAGACCGAACATGTGGTGCGCGAGGCGATTGAGCAGGCCGAACGCATCGCCGGGCTGAATATCGACGATGTGTGGGTCAGCTTTTCGGCAGGCTGCCTGCTGAGCGATGTCGCACCCATCGAAAGCGAGCTGGGCGGCCACCGCATCGAGCAGGAGGATGTCGATGACCTGCTCGCCGCCGGACGCGCGGGGATTGATCCCGAAGGACGGATGATCCTCCATGCCCAGCCCGCGCTCTATACGCTCGACGGGCTGACCGGGGTGAAGAACCCCATCGGCCTCCATGCCGATCGGCTGGGGGTCGATATCCACATCATCATGGCCGACGGCGCGCCGGTGCGCAATCTGGAGGCCGCGGTGCGGCAGGCGCATCTGGACGTTAACGCTGTCGTCGCCGCGCCGATTGCGGCTGGGCTGGCCTGTTTGTCCGACGAGGAACGCGATCTCGGCGTCGCGCTCGTCGAAATGGGCGCGGCGGTGACCACCGTGTCGCTCTATGCCGGGGGGATGCTCGTTGAAATGGCCTCGCTGCCCTTTGGCGCCAGCGACATTACCGACGATATCGCTTCGGCCTTTGGCATTCGCCGCAGCCAGGCGCAGCGCCTGCAAAGCTTTTACGGGTCGGCCTCGGCCAGCCCGCGCGACAATAGCGATATCATCGAACTCGACCCCAACGCCCCGCCGGGCAGCGACTCGCCGCGCATCACCCGCGCGCAGCTTGTGTCGGTGATCCGCCAGCGGCTTGACGCGATGATGGGGGAAATTGGCCGCACTTTGAAGGATTTGCACTTTGTCGGCCCGATCGGGCGGCAGGTGGTGCTGGTCGGCGGCGGCGCCGATTTGAAGGGCATTGCCGATTATACGCAAAGCGCACTGGGCCGCGCCGCGCGCATCGGGCGACCGCGGGGCTTGCACGGCCTGCCCGACGCGCATAGTGGCCCCGCTTTCGCAACATTGGCGGGTCTGGTTCTCTATGCTGCCTCCGACCCGGTGGACCTGCGCGACCTGTCGGTCATGTCGCAGGATGTCTACCGGCCCAGGGAGGGGGGGATCATCCACCGGCTGATGATGGCGTTAAAAAGCAGTTTCTAGTCCGATGGGCGGCGAAAAGGTTAATTTTTTGGGTGATTCCGCGGTCACAATAGTGCAATGCGGTAACGGGAGTCCGGGGCGGCGAACCGCTGCCCGTCCGGATCGAATGGACAGCTACGCGGCAAGAGTTGGCCGCCGCAGGGAGATTGTTAGATGAGCATCAATATTGGCCCGCCGCAGGTCGACGAACTGAAGCCGCGCATCGCGGTGATCGGCGTCGGTGGCGCCGGGGGCAATGCCATCGCCAATATGATCAGCGCCAAGGTCGAGGGCGTCGATTTCATCGTCGCCAATACCGACGCGCAGGCGCTGAACGCCTCGCCCGCCGAACGGCGCATCCAGCTTGGGACGCAGATCACCCAGGGGCTGGGCGCAGGCTCGCGGCCCGAAGTCGGGCGCGCGGCGGCAGAGGAAAGCATCGCGCAGGTCGAAGAAGCGCTGGAAGGCGCGCATATGTGCTTCGTCGCGGCCGGCATGGGCGGCGGCACCGGCACCGGCGCGGCCCCCGTCATCGCCAAGGCGGCACGCGACCGCGGTATCCTGACCGTCGGCGTCGTCACCAAGCCCTTCACTTTCGAAGGCGCGCGGCGGATGCGTTCGGCGGAATCGGGCATTTCGGAACTGCAGGATCATGTCGATACGCTGATCGTCATTCCCAACCAGAATCTGTTTCTGGTCGCCAATCCGAACACGACCTTCAAAGAAGCCTTCACCATGGCGGATGAAGTGCTGCAACAGGGTGTGCGCGGTATCACCGACCTGATGGTCATGCCCGGCCTCATCAACCTCGACTTTGCCGACGTCCGCAGCGTGATGCGCGAAATGGGCAAGGCGATGATGGGCACCGGCGAGGCCGAAGGCGACGGCCGCGCGCTGGAAGCGGCGCAAAAGGCCATCGCCAATCCGCTGCTCGACGGCGTGTCGATGGCGGGCGCCAAGGGCGTGATCGTCTCGATCGTCGGCGGCGAAGACATGCGCCTGATGGAAGTGGACGAGGCCGCGAACCATATTCGCGAGCTGGTCGATCCCGATGCGAACATCATCTGGGGCAGCGCCTTTAACGAATCGCTCGAAGGCAAGATCCGCGTCTCGGTCGTCGCGACGGGGATTGAGGGCGGTGCCGAAGCCGATGCCGCCGGGGCGGCTGCCGCTCCGGCGCCGACCGGACGCAGCTTTGCCTTCCAGCCCAAGCGGACGGCGGCGCCCATCGCGCCCGCCGCTCCCGCTCCGGTGGTCGAGGATCTGGTCGATCCGGGCGTCGAGGACGTTCCGGTCAAGGAAGAGGCGCCCGCCGCCGATCCCGCACCCGGCTTTTCGCTTGGTGGCGGCGCGAAGGATGCGGCTACTCCCGCGCCCGCACCGGCGCCGACCCCGGCTCCGGCCGCATCGGAAGAGCCGATGGAATTGTCGCAGGTCGCAGCCACTTATGACGATACCGCCGACGAACTGGTCCTGGGCGATCCCGCCAAGTCCGCGCCCGGCGATTATCGTCCCGCGCCCGCACCCGGCGGGGCGCCCGGCGCAGCGCCTGCACCGTCTGGCGCAGCGCCCTCGCGCGCGGCGGGCGGCGGCGGCACCTTGTTCGAGCGCATGTCGCGCCTTTCGCGCGGTGGGGCGCCGAGCGAGGCCGAAGCGCCTGCCAAGTCGGACAGCGTGGATATTCCGCGCTTTTTGAACAAGCAGAATAACCAGTAAGCAGGGCATGGACGACCGCGCTTCGGGGCGGCGCGGTCCGGAATCGGGTGAGAGATTCCATGCGACATGATCGGCAGAGGGTGAACCGGGCCGGACGCGGGCGGCTGTTGGCGTTTGTCGGCGCGGCCAGCCTTGCCTCGGCCGGACTGGGCGCGCCCGCGGCGGCGATGCAGCCGGATGGTCCCGATGCCGCCACCCAGGCGGCGATGGACAAGCGCGCGGCGGCGCGGACGCTTCTGTCCTCGGCGCTCGCGCGCATCGCTGCCAATGCCAATGACCCGCTGGCGCAGTTCGACGCCGGGCGCGCCTCGATGGATCTGGAGGATCATCGCGCCGCGCTCGCCTTTCTGCTGCGCGCCGAACAGCTTGCGCCGCGCGACAGCCGGGTCAAGGCCGCGCTGGGCAGCGTGATGGTGCATCTTGAGAACCCGACGCGCGCGCTCGACTATTTCGGCGAAGCACAGCTTCTGGGCGCGCCCGAACGCAGCTTTCTGGCCGATCGCGGCCTGGCGCATGATCTTCTGGGCCAGCAGCAGGCGGCGCAACGCGATTATCAGCTTGCGATGACGCTGGCGCCGAGTGACGATCTGGCGCGCCGCTATGCGCTGTCGCTGGGGATCAGCGGCGACCCGACCCGCGCGGTCGAATTGCTGACACCGCAATTGCGGCGTCAGGATCGCGGCGCCTGGCGCACCCGCGCGATGGTGCTTGCGATGAATGGCTACGACAAGGAAGCGCGGGAGATTGTCGAGCGGACAATGCCCGCGAACCTGGCGCAGAGTATCCTGCCCTTTTTGATGCAGATGGACCGGCTGACCCCGGTGCAGATGGCGGCAGCAGCACATTTCGGGCGCTTCCCCAGCGGGCCGCTGGGACCAAAACGCGCGCCGGTGCAAATGGCGGCGGCGACAAGCGGAACGGACAAGGCCGCAGAGCGCAGCCGCGACCGCAAATCGCGCCGCTCCGCTGAAAGCACGCGCCGCGTGGCGGCAGCGACGCCGACGCCGCCGTCCACACGGGCTGGTGGATCGACATCCGCCCGGTCGGCCACTCCGACGCCGCCGCAAACATCCGCTCCGCTTCCCGCTTTGCAGCCAGCCCTCCAGCCGGCCACGCGCCCCGCCGTGCCGCCACCGGTGCAAGCGCAGCCCGCGCCCGCGCCGGTCCCGCAGCCGATGGCCCAAGCTCCCGCGCAAGCGCCGGTTCAAACCCCGGAGCAGCCCGTCATTCCGAGCCCGGCACCGAGCGCGCCATCCGCGCCCGCCGCCGCACCGCAAAGCATGTCGCCAACGCCCGCCGCGCCGTCGGCGCCCGCAGCCGAACCGAGGGCGACACCCGCAGCGCTGCCACCGGCCGGGGCGATTACAACGCCCACTCCGGTTTCGCCGACCCCCGTTACGCCCGCACCCGCGACGCCATCGGACCCGGTTGGCCCCGGCTTTTCGATTCGCAGCATCGGCGAAGCGCCGCCATCATCGGGCGAGACGGCGACCAGCGCGGCAATGCCTGCGAATCCGGCTGCGCCCAATGCCGCCGCGCCGCTCGCGCCCTTGGCATCGCTGGGCGACATCATCGGCTCGATCGAAATTCCGCCGGAGGAGATGCAGCGGCCCGAAGAGGCGCTGAGCGCCGATGTGCTCGCGCGGCTGCAGGCCGAAAAGCGCCGCGCCGAAGCGGCCGAGGCTGCGCGCCGTGAAAAAGAGGCCGCCGCCGCCAAGGCAAAGGCCGAAGCCGAGGCGCGCGCCAAGGCCGAAGCCGAAGCAAAGGAAAAGGCCGAGGCCGAGCGCAAGAAGGATCATCCCGCGCGCCAATGGGTGCAGATCGCGACCGGCGCCAATTTAAAGGCGCTCGCCTTTGACTATAATCGCTTTGCCAAGCGCAATGCGGCGCTGTTCAAGGGTCATTCGGGCGCGACCGCCGAATGGGGACGCACCCGCCGCCTGCTCGTCGGTCCGTTCAAGGATCGCAAGAGCGCGCAGGATTGGCTCGACGATTATAAAAAGGCCGAAGGCGACGGGTTCCTGTTCAACAGTGACGCGGGCGAAGTGGTCGAGCCGATCAAGTGAGCATCGCCGCCTGTGCCAGCCAAGCGGAGGAAAGCCGGGGGCGCCTTCATGGCGAGTTGGGCCGGGTTGTGCGCGGCCCGCGCGACGTGTTCCAGCGCGACCGTGACCGGATCATCCATTCCATTTCCTTTCGCCGCCTGCGCCACAAGACACAGGTGTTCGTCGCCCCCGACGGCGATCATTATCGCGTCCGCCTGACCCACAGTATCGAGGTCGCGCAGATCGGGCGCGGCATTGCCCGCGCGCTGGGACTGAACGAGGATCTGACCGAGGCGCTGTGCCTCGCCCATGACATTGGCCATCCCCCTTTTGGCCATGCAGGCGAGGCCGCACTGAAAGCCGCGATGCAGGCGCATGGCGGCTTTGACCATAATGGCCATACGCTGCGGACGCTCGCGCGGATCGAATGTCCTTATCCGCTGTTCGATGGACTCAACCTGACGTGGGAAACGCTGGAGGGGCTCGCCAAGCATAATGGCCCGGTGCGCCATCCCGGCTGGGCGCTCGCCGATATTGACACCGAATTTCCGCTCGACCTTGCGAGCCACGCCAGCCTGGAGGCGCAGGTGGCTGCCGTCGCCGACGATATCGCCTATGACAATCATGATATTGACGACGGGCTGCGCGCGGGGCTGCTCTGCCTCGACCAGTTGATGGAACAGCCGTTCGTCGCTGATAATTATCGCGCGGTGGAGGCCCGCTTCCCCGGCGCGCCGCGCGACCGTCTGCTGCGCGAACTGGTGCGCGACCAGATTGGGGTGATGGTCAATGATGTGATCGCCGCCACCCGCGCCAATGTCGCCGATGCCGGCGTCGCCAGCGTCGCCGAGGTGCGCGCGGCGGGGCGCACGCTGGGCGGTTTTTCTGCCGAGCTGGCGCGCAAGGAACGCGACCTTAAACGCTTCATGTATGCCAATCTTTATCATCACCCGTCACAGCTTGCGGCGGCGGACGGAGCCAATCTGGTGATTGCCCGGCTGTTCGACGCCTATCGCGGCGACCCCGCACTGATGGGCGCCGATTGGGGCGCGCGGCTTCCCGAGGGAGAGCAGGCGATGGTGCGCCATATTGGCGATTATATCGCGGGCATGACCGACCGTTTCGCCATCGACCGTTTTGCCGATATTTTCGGCCGCGATGCGGTGCCCGAAGCGCTCCGCCACGCCTGAGCCGCGGCGCCAACGGGGGGAGGGGGAAATGCAGGACGACGGCGGCACAAGGCCGCACTCCATCCTTTTGATCGGGGCGACCGGACTGGTGGGCCGTGCGGTGATTGCGGCGGTGGATCGTCCCTTGGACATTCTCGCGCGCCGCCCGCTTGCGGGGCCGGGCGGGGCCGATCGCCCTCATGTCGCTCCATCCGCCGACTGGCCGCGCATCATCGCCGAACTTGCGCCCGACACGCTGATCTCCTGCCTTGGGACCACGCTGCGCCAGGCCGGATCGCGCGCGGCGTTTCGCGCGGTCGACCATGACCTGCTGCTCGCCTCGGCCCGCGCCGCTTATGCTGCGGGCGCGCGGCATATGATTGCCGTCAGCTCGGTCGGCGCTTCGGCGCGCAGCCGCAACTTCTACCTGCGAACCAAGGGAGAGGTGGAGGCGGCACTGGGGGCCATCGGTTTCGACCGGCTCGATATATTGCGCCCCGGCCTTCTCACCGGCGCGCGCGGCGGTCCCCGCCGTTGGGGGGAGGGGCTGGCGATGCACGCCGCGCCGCTCACGGATGCGCTGCTTCGCGGAAGGCTGCGCCGTTATCGCTCGATCCCCGCCGAGCGGGTGGCCCGCGCGATTGCCGCGCTTTCGCGCTGCACCGCGCCGGGCGTCCATGTCCACGAAAATGACGCCATGCGCGCGCTCGCCGATTGACTCTGCGAAGGCCCAGCGCCAAGGCACCCATGTCTGTCGGGCCTCTTAACGGGATTCGACCGGCCGCGCGGGAGAGCGCGGACGCCCGAAAGGGCGATCCGCCACCGAAGGAGCAACCGCCCCGGAAACTCTCAGGTCAAAGGACCGCGCAGGCTGGAATGGACACTCTGGAAAGCGCCTCGCTGACCCGCAAGCCGGGAGGGGGGAGGCCACCGAAGGGGTAACCCCGCCGTCCCGCACCCCAGGACAGGCAGGGGGAAACTCTCAGGTTCCCGTGACAGAGGGGGCATGGCAAAAAGGGCAGCACCGGGCCGCGCCTCGCCATGTCAACCGCGGGAGACTGAAAATGAGCGACACCGAAGATATGGACGAAGGCGCCGTCGCGATCGAGACCGCGACCCTGCCGCTCGACGCCTGGCACCGCGCAAAGGGTGCGCGCATGGTCGAATTTGCGGGCTATTGGATGCCGATCCAATATGAAGGCATTATGGCCGAACATTTGTGGACGCGCGAAAATGCGGGCCTGTTCGATGTCAGCCATATGGGCCAGCTCAATCTGTCGGGCGACGGCGTGGTCGAGGCGCTGGAGGCGCTGGTCCCCGGCGATATCGCCGGGCTGAAGCCGGGCCGGATGCGCTATTCGCTCCTGCTGGCCGAAGATGGCGGAATCCTCGACGATCTGATGATCACCAACGAGGGCGACCGTTTCGGCATCGTCGTCAATGGCGCGGTGAAATGGGACGATATCGCCCATTTGCGCGAACATCTGCCCGATCAGATCACCCTCAACCATCTCGACGAGCAGGGCTTGCTTGCGCTGCAGGGACCAAAGGCTGCCGAGGCGCTAACCACGCTGGTGCCAGCGGCCGCCGATCTCGTTTTCATGCAATTCGTCCGCGCGACCTGGCAGGGGCATGAAATTGGCCTCAGCCGCTCGGGCTATACGGGCGAGGATGGTTTCGAAATCTCATTGCCCCATGCCGCGCTCCCCGCCTTTGCCGATGCGCTGTGTGCGATGGAAGCGGTCAAGCCCATCGGCCTTGGCGCACGCGATAGTCTCCGGCTTGAAGCGGGGCTGCCGCTTTATGGCCATGACCTTGATCCCGCGATTGACCCGGTCGAAGGCGATCTGGGCTTTGCCATTTCCAAGCGCCGCCGCGAGGAAGGCGGTTTTCCGGGCGCCGCGCGCATTCTCGGTCACTTGGCCGATGGCGCCCCGCGCAAGCGTGTCGGCCTCAGCGTTGACGGGAAAATGCCGGTGCGCGAAGGCGCGAAAATCTTTGATGGTGAGGAAGAGGTCGGCGTCATTACCTCGGGCGGCTTTGCTCCCAGCGTCGGCGCGCCCATCGCCATGGGCTATGTCCCGACTGGTCTTTCGGAAGTCGGCACCGCGCTTGCGGCAGAGGTACGCGGCAAGCGCGTCGCCGTGACCGTCGCGTCCACCCCCTTTGTTCCCCATAAATATGTCCGTAAAACAGGAGCCTGAGTGATGCCGCGTTTCTATACCGAAGAACATGAATGGGTTGAGGTCGATGGCGAAATCGCCACCGTCGGTATCACCGATTTTGCCCAGGGCCAGCTTGGCGATATTGTGTTCGTCGAAGTGCCCGACACCGGCGTTGAACTGACCAAGGGCGGCGACGCCGCGGTGGTGGAATCGGTGAAGGCGGCCAGCGATATTTATGCGCCCGTCGATGGCACGGTGACCGAAGGCAACAGCGCCTTGGAAGAAGACCCCGCGCTCGCCAACAGCGATCCCGAAGGCGAAGGCTGGTTCTTTCGCATGACGCTCAGCGACAAAGCTCAGCTCGACGGGCTGATGGATAGCAAGGGTTACAAGGCCTACTGCGACGCGCTGTAATTTTGATGTGGCGAAAGGGGCAGGGCGGGCTCTGACCCTTCTGCCACTTCTATCGTCACCCCGGATTTGATCCGGGGTCCATGGTCCGCCCTCGCTCGTCACCGAGCGCTGGTTTCAAGGCAAGGCCATGGGTGCTGAAACAAGTTCAGCATGACGAGGCTTAGCCGCGCCGATTAAAGTTGCGCAATCGCCCGGCCCCAAGGGGCAGGGTTCAGGAGACGAAAATGCGTTATCTTCCCCTCACCGCCGATGACCGGGCCGCGATGCTCGCGGCGGTCGGCGCTTCTACCATCGACGATCTTTTCGTCGATGTCCCGGCCGAAGCGCGGCTTACCGGCCCGATCGCGGGGCTGCCGCTGCAGGCCAGCGAGCTTGCAGTCGAGCGCCATATGGCGGCGCTGGCGCGGCAGAATCGCGCGGCGGGGGACGGGCCTTTCTTCCTGGGGGCGGGCGCCTATCGTCACCATGTCCCGGCCAGCGTCGATCATCTGATCCAGCGTGGCGAGTTTCTGACCGCCTATACGCCCTATCAGCCCGAAATCGCGCAGGGCACGCTGCAAATGCTGTTTGAATTTCAAACGCAGGTCGCGCGGCTGTTCGGCACCGATGTCGCCAATGCGTCCATGTATGATGGCTCGACCGCCTGCTGGGAAGCCATTGTCATGGCGCGCCGCGTTACCAAGCGGACGACCGCGCTGATCTCGAACGGGCTCCACCCCCATTATCGCAGCGTCGCGCGCACCATGGCCAAATATACGCGCGACACGTTGATCGAAAGCGATCCGGCGCTGGAACCCGGCACCGACTGGGCGGCGCTCGCGGCGGCGGTGACCAAGGAGACAAGCTGCGTCGTCGTCCAATATCCCGATATCCTGGGCCGCATCGACGATATGGCCGCGCTGGCAGAGGCTTGTCAGGCGGCGGGTGCGCTGCTGATCGCGGTCGTCACCGAACCCGTTGCCCTCGGCCTCATCAAGTCGCCGGGCGAAATGGGCGCCGATATCGTGGTGGGTGAGGGGCAGGCGCTGGGCGTCGGCCTGCAATTTGGCGGGCCTTATGTCGGCCTGTTCGCCTGCAAGTCCAAATATGTCCGCCAGATGCCGGGGCGTCTGTGTGGCGAAACCGTCGATGCCAAGGGCAAGCGCGGCTATGTCCTCACCCTCTCGACGCGCGAGCAGCATATCCGGCGGGAGAAGGCGACGAGCAATATCTGCACCAATGCAGGGCTTTGCGCGCTGGCCTTCAGCATCCACATGACCTTGCTGGGCGAGGCTGGCCTCCGCCAGCTTGCCGCGATCAACCACAGCCGGGCCAAGGCCGCCGCCACCGAACTCGCCAAGGTTCCCGGCGTGTCGGTGATGAACGACAGCTATTTCAACGAATTCACGCTGCTCCTCCCGGCCGAGGCGCGGCCCGTCGTCCATGCGCTCGCTGAAAAGGGCGTGCTTGGCGGCGTGTCGCTGGGCCGCCTCTATCCCGATAATGCGGGCCTTGCGAACGGGCTGGTCGTCGCCGTCACCGAAACGGTGACCGAGGAAGATATCGCCGCCTTTGCCGCGGCGCTGAAGGAGGTGCTGGCATGAGCGCGCTCAACCCCACCGGCTGGCGGCCCGAAATGAATGCTGCGGGCGGCGCCGACGATAATGTGACCTTCACCGGCAATCGCGCGCTGATGCTCGACGAGCCGTTGATCTTTGAAATCGGCTCCAACCAGACCACCGGCGTCGATTTCGACGAAAATCCCGAAGCCGCCGATCTCGGTTCGCTGATGCGCCGCGACCCCATCGGCCTGCCGGGGCTCAGCGAATCCGAAACGGTGCGCCATTATACGCGCCTCTCGCGCCAGAATTACGCGATCGACCTCGGCCTCTTCCCGCTGGGAAGCTGCACGATGAAGCACAACCCGCGCCTCAATGAAAAGGTCGCGCGGATGCCCGGTTTCGCCGACGTCCACCCCTTGCAGCCGCAGGAAACGGTGCAGGGCGCGCTCGCCGTCATCAATGAACTCGCCGAATGGCTGATCAGCCTCACCGGCATGTATGGCGTCGCCATGTCGCCCAAGGCGGGCGCGCATGGCGAGCTGTGCGGGGTGCTCTGCATCAAGGCGGCGCTGGAAGCGCGCGGCGAAGACCGGCGCGTGCTGCTCGTCCCCGAAAGCGCGCATGGCACCAACCCCGCCACCGCAGCCTTTGCGGGCTTCGCGGTCGAGGATATTCCCGCGACCAAGGAAGGCCGCGTCGATCTGGAAGCGCTGAAAGCGCGGCTTGGCCCCGATGTCGCGGGGGTGATGATCACCAATCCCAACACCTGCGGCCTGTTCGAACGCGATATGAAGGCGATTTCGGACGCGGTCCACGCGGCGGGCGGCTATGTCTATTGCGACGGCGCCAACTTCAACGCCATCGTTGGCAAGGTGCGCCCCGGCGACCTTGGCATCGACGCGATGCACATCAATTTGCACAAGACCTTTTCCACCCCGCATGGCGGTGGCGGGCCGGGTTCGGGGCCGGTGGTGCTGTCCGAAGCGCTCGCGCCCTATGGCCCGATCCCCTATTCGGCGCGCTATGCCGATGGCAGCTTCAAGCTGGTCGAGGAAGAAAGTGCGGGCGAAGAGCATCCCGACACCTTCGGCCGCATGACCGCGTTCCATGGCCAGATGGGCATGTTCACCCGCGCGCTGACCTATATTCTCAGCCACGGCGCCGACGGGCTCAAGCAGGTCGCCGAAGATGCGGTGCTCAACGCCAATTATATGCTCCGCAGCCTCGAAGATGTGCTCGACGCGCCCTTCGCCGCATCGGGCCCGTGCATGCACGAGGCACTATTCAGCGACAAGGGGCTCGCCGAAGGCTTTTCGACGCTCGACATTGCCAAGGGGCTGATCGACGAAGGCTATCATCCGATGACGGTCTATTTCCCGCTCGTCGTTCATGGCGCGATGCTCGTCGAGCCAACCGAGACCGAGAGCAAGGCGGTGCTCGACCAGTTTATCGGCGCGCTGCGCAGCCTTGCCCTGCGCGCCAAAAATGGCGATCCCGCGCTCAAATCGGCGCCGCATTTCGCCCCGCGCGCGCGGCTTGACGAAACCGGCGCGGCGCGCAAACCCGTTCTTGCGTGGAGCGAGGGCGAAGGGGCCTGATCGCCTGACCCCGGCGTCGCCCCCGCGAAGGCGGGGGGCGCTGGAGGCCATGAGCCAATGCGATGGCGCGTCCCGCCAGCGCGGGCGAAAGGGATAAGAGGGGAGAGAGCGAATGGCCTGGGAAACCTTGTTCAATCTGGCCAATGGCTGGGCGATCATCGGCTGGCTGGCGCTGGCTTTTCTGCCGCGCGACCCGCGCATCCTTGCGCTCATCCTTTATCTCGGCGTCGCGCTGCTCTGCCTTGTCTATACCGTCGCGCTCGTCGCGATATTGGCGGGCGGGGTCGATCCCGTCGGCCCGACCGGCGGCGATTTTTCCACGCTGGCGGGGGTGATGACGCTCTTCGACAGCAAGGGCGGGGCGGTGATCGGCTGGACCCATTATCTGGCCTTTGACCTGTTCGTCGGCATGTGGATCGCGCGCGATGCCGATCAAAAGGGGTTCAGCCGGGCAGCGCAGCTTCCCTTCCTGCTCTTCACCTTCTTCCTCGGCCCGGTCGGCCTGCTCGGCTGGCTGGTGATACGCGACCGCCGCGCGCGGGCACAGGCAAAGACCAAGGCAGCCGGAAAGGCGGCATGAGCGATCCGCGCCCCTGGATGCCCGAAGATGGCGGCGCCGGGGCCAAGCGTCACGCCCCCGCAACGCTCCGCAACCGCGACGCCATCGCCGCTGTCCTTGCCGACTGGCTGCCGCCTACGGGATTGGTGCTCGAAATCGCCAGCGGATCGGGCGAACATATCGTCCATTTCGCGCGCGCCTTCCCGGCGCTCGACTGGCAACCGAGCGACCCCGACCCCGCCGCGCTGACCTCCATCGCCGCATGGAGCGCGGAAAGCGCCCTCGCCAACATCCGCCCCCCGCTCGCGCTGGACGCCGCCGCCCCCGACTGGCCGGTCGCACAGGCCGACGCGATCCTGTGCATCAACATGGTGCATATCAGCCCATGGGAAGCGACGGTTGGGCTGTTCAGGGGAAGCGCAAAACATCTCGCCCAAGATGCGCCGGTCATTCTGTACGGGCCATATCTGGAGGAAGCCGTCGAAACGGCACCATCGAACTTGGCCTTTGACCGCTCCCTGAAAGAGCGAAACCCGGCTTGGGGTCTCCGGAAACTGGCTGACGTTGACCGCGTAGCGCAGAAGTTCGGATTTGAACGCACCCACCGCTACGCGATGCCCGCAAACAACCTCACTGTCGCCTACCGGAGAAAATCCAAATCAGGCGCGTGATGCGCGGCTCACTTAGAAGCGTTAGCTTGCGATCACTCGACCCCAAAAGCTGCCTTTTCGCTAACGACCGATTGCGGACCTATGCATCATCGTCACCCCGGACTTGATCCGGGGTCCATGACGACGGCGCTGCTGTGGATCCCGGATCAAGTCCGGGATTACGAAAGAAGATGAGCGAAGGTTGGCTTCCCACCTCAAATCGGACGGCCACGCTTTTTCGTGCGAAGCCGTAGAGCGGACACCATGAAGCCATTCCGGCGGGATATTCGGAGAAAGTCGTAAGTGCGCACTTATTCCTAATTTTACCCTGTCGCTGGGATGCGCCGCCCGCCTGGAGGCGGCAGCTTGCTATCACTCGACCCCAAAAGCTGCGTTTTCGCTAACGACCGATTGCGGACCTATGCATCATCGTCACCCCGGACTTGATCCGGGGTCCATGACGACGGCGCTGCTTTGGATCCCGGATCAAGTCCGGGATGACGAAAGAAGATGAGCGAACGTTGGCTTCCCACCTCAAATCGGACGGTCACGCCTTTTCGTGCCAAGCCGTGGAGCGGACATCATGAAGCCATGTGGAAGCGGATGTGCCGACGGCGGAACGCAACCAACTATTCGACGCGGGTTTGCGCGCGCACAATGCGACGTGAGGCCTGCGCCAGCTCGACCTTGTGAAACAGGCCGCCGCCGATGCCGGGCTGGCCTTTGTCGCACGCCGCGCCATGCCTGCAAATAATCTCATGCTGCTGTTCCGCCGCAGCTAAGAGGTTGTAAAAAAATACCTTCTGAAAACGAGGCCCCAGGCTGACCTGCCTTGGGGCGGGTTTGTTGTTAACCGGCTTTTAAACCCCCTTACCTAACGCGGCCGAGTGGGGTCCTGCCCCTCGCTTGGCAGGACAGATTTAGGTATTTTTAATGATTAACGTCGCCTTGTGTATTGCGGTCGAGCATGACCCGTGGCTGGTTCTTCTGGCCGTTCTGGTTTGTGCTTTCGGCGCTTTTGCCATTGTCCAGATGTTCGAACGCGCGCGCCAGACCAGCGGCGCACAGCGCGCGGGCTGGACTTTTCTGACCGCGGTTGCTGCCGGGGCGACCATATGGTGCACCCATTTTGTCGCCATGCTCGCCTATGAAGCGCAGGCGCCGGTCACGCTCGATCCGGTGCTCACCATCGCCTCGCTGCTCGTGGCCATGGCGGGGACGGGCCTCGGCTTTTCGGTGGCGGCGATGCGCGATCATTGGGGCTGGCGCCTGGGCGGCGGTCTGATCGTCGGCGCGGCGATTTCGGCGATGCATTATACGGGCATGGCGGCTTACCGGGTCGATGGTATCATCGAATGGCGCTGGGGTTATGTCTTCGCCTCGCTCATCTGTTCCGCCGCCTTTTCGGGCGCGGCGCTCGCGGCGCTGGGGGCAGAGGGGCGCATCCGCCATCGCCGCTGGATCGGCGCGGCGCTGCTGGTCATTGCCATCGCTTCGCTGCATTTCGTTGCGATGACCGCCCTGCGCATCACGCCGCTGGCGCTCAGCGAAGCTCCGCTGGGCAGCGCCGGTTTCCGCGCGCTGGGTCTGGCAACAGGCCTCGTCGGCCTTGTTGTGATCGCCGCCGGGGTCTCGGCGGCGCTGATCGACCGCCAGACGCGCAGCGACGCGATGGAGCGGCTCCACTATATGGCGATGAACGACGCGCTGACCGGCCTTCCCAACCGCAGCAGCTTTCAGGTCGAACTCGCACGCCGCCTGCGGCTGGCAGAGGCGCAGGACCGCAAGCTGGCCGTGGTCGCCATCGACCTCGACCGGTTCAAGGAAATCAACGATATTCACGGGCACAAGGCGGGCGATGAAGTGCTCATCGCCCTGTCGCGCCGGATGCAGCATGAATTGGGCGAGCGGGTGTTTGTCGCGCGGCTTGGCGGCGATGAATTTGTCGCGCTGATCGATTGGCACGATGGTGCAGAGCTGCGCGAACGGATCGACAAGCTCGACGAGGTGATGAAGGCCCCGCTGCGGCTGGGCGATTTCGACGCGCATCTGGGCGCCAGCATCGGCGTTGCCTGCTATCCCGGCGATGCAACCACGGCAGAGGGGCTGACCAACAACGCCGATCTTGCCATGTATCGGGCCAAGAATATGCGCTCGCTTGGCCCCTGTTTCTATGATGCCGTCCATGACGAGGCGGTGCGCGAACGCCGCGAACTGGCCAATGACCTGCGCCGCGCGATCGACAATGACGAGCTGGAGGTTCATTATCAGGTACAGGCGTCGGTCACGACCGGTGATGTCACCGGCTATGAAGCGCTGCTGCGCTGGACCCATCCCGAACGCGGCCCGGTTCCGCCCGAAAGCTTCATCGCCATTGCCGAAGAAAATGGCTTGATCCTCGCGCTCGGCGAATGGGTGCTGCGCCGCGCTTGCGCCGATGCGGCAAGCTGGAGCCATGACGCAAAGGTCGCGATCAACGTCTCGCCGGTCCAGCTGGCGCACGCGGGCCTGCCACAGCTTTTCCACCAGGTGATGCTCGACACCGGCCTGCCGCCGCGCCGGCTGGAAATTGAACTCACCGAAACCGCGATCATGGCCGACCGCGACCGCGCGCTGCATGTGCTGCGCCAGATCAAGGCGCTGGGCGTGGGGGTCGCGCTCGACGATTTTGGCACCGGCTATTCCTCGCTCGAAACCTTGCGCGCCTTTCCCTTCGACAAGATCAAGATCGACCGCATTTTCGCGACCGAGCTGGAATCCTCGCAGGAAGCGACCGCGATCGTCCGCGCCGTGCTCGCGCTCGGCAAAAGCCTGTCGATCCCCGTGCTGGCCGAAGGGATTGAAACCGACAGCCAGCTTGAGGTGCTGCTACGCGAAGGGTGCGACGAGGCGCAGGGCTATTTGCTCGGCTATCCCGCGCTTGGTCCGGTCTCGGGCGAATCGCCGCTTGCCAATCGCCCCCGTTCCAGCGCCGCGCCGCCGCTTGCGGGGGACCGCAAGGTCGCCTGACCCGCGGGGTGTTCCGGTCACTCTCGGCGCGCGCCGATCAGGCGGCGACCTCCTTGCCGCGTTCCAGATGCAGGCGATGTTCGCGCCAGGCGATGAACAGCCCGCTGGCGACGATCAGCGGCGCGCCGATCCACGTCGTTTCGCTGGGCAGGGTGCCGAAAAACCACCAGCCCGCGGCTATGGACCAGAGCAAAGAACTATAGTCGATCGGGATCACCACCGCGACGGGGGCGAGGCGCAGCGCCCCGGTTAGCGCCATCTGCACCACCGCCCCCGACAGGCCGAGCCCGATCAGCAGCATCCACTCGCCAAAGCTGTGCGGCGTAAAGACAAAGGGCAGGGCGATGCCCAGCGGCACCAGTGAAATCAGGCTGAACCAGAAAACGATGGTCGTCGAATTTTCGGTCCGCCCGAGGTCACGCACGGCAATGGTGATCAGCGCGGTCATCAGCGCGCCGCCGAGCGCTATGGCGACCCCCATCCCATGCTCGCCGGAAAAGCCGCCCGCAACGCCCGCGCCGGGCGCGAGCACGATCAGCACGCCGACAAAGCCGATGATCACCGCGCTCCACCGCTGCCACCCCGTCGGTTCGCCGAGCAGCAGGGCGGCGAAAATCACTGCGAAGATCGGCACCGACAGGCTGATCGTTGTCGCCTCAGCCATCGGCAAGAAGATCATCCCGCCGAAATTACAGGCCATGCCGAACAGCCCCATCATCGCCCGCCGGGCGTGCGCGCCGATCCGCCGGGTGCGCAGCGAAGCGAGCCCCGCGCCCGATGCGAAAATCCACAGCAGCAGGAAAGGCAGGACCAGCGCCTGCCGCCAGAACAGGCTTTCCAATATGTGGATGCCCGCCGCATCAATATATTTCACCAGCACGAACATCAGCGCCAGCGCGATCATCGCCAGCAGGCGCAGCGCAATGCCGCCCAGATAATTTTGCGGCGCAGAGGCTGGGGCGGCGCCAGACAGCGCAGGGGCAGCCGCAGTGGCAGGCGGTGCGGGTGCGGGGGAGGGCGGCTGCGAAGGCATGGCTTGGCGCATAACAGGCCCGTTGCACCGCGCAACCCGTCGTCATCCCTCTTGCCCCGCTCTTGCAATCGGGCTAGGGGCGCAATCCGGCCTAGGGGTATAGCTCAGCTGGTAGAGCATCGGTCTCCAAAACCGAGGGTCGCGGGTTCGAATCCTGCTGCCCCTGCCAGGCCGTCGATGAACAAGGGGCCACGTCCCCGCCCGTCGCGCCCGTCCGCGGCGGGTGTCAGGTCCGGGACGGCCCGGCGCCCTGTTGAAGGAGGCGCCCATGGCCTGGATTTACCTCGGCCTTGCCGGTTTGCTCGAAATTGTCTGGGCCTATGCGATGAAGCTGTCGGACGGCTTTACCCGGCCCCTTCCGTCCGCCGTGACCCTGATCGCGATGATCGGCAGCTTTGGCCTGCTCGCGCTGGCCATGCGCAGCCTGCCGCTGGGCACCGCCTATACCATCTGGACCGGCATCGGCGCGGTCGGCGCCTTTCTGGTCGGCATCATGGTGCTGGGTGAGCAGGCCAGCGCGATGCGGATTACCGCGGCGCTGCTGATCATGTCCGGGCTGGTGCTGATGAAACTCTCCTCGCCCGCCTGACCGGCTCTTTGCCGCTCTTCCGCGCCGCCCTCATGTTGCAAGCGCTTGCCATTGGCGGATGGCGGGTTTAAAGGCCGCCCATTCGGACAGATGCGCCGTTCCTTTCCGCCTTTCGCCGACATGGTCGGGGAGGGTGGGCGGACACTTGCCCAAAGCACGCTTGACGCGCCGGGGAAGGCGACCCATCTGACTGGACATTGGACGCTTAAAAGACAGGACGATCGAAATGGCAAAGCCCAGCATCGGCGAATTCGTCAACCAGGTGAAGACGGAAGCCGGCAAGATCGTGTGGCCCACGGGCCGCGAAACGGTGCAGACGACGATCATGGTCCTGATCATGACGACGCTGCTCGCCCTGTTCTTTCTGGGCATCGACACGGTTTTCAACGCGATCGTCAGCTGGCTGACGTCGCTCGCGCGCTGATCAAGCCGCGCTTGTAATCAAGAGACAGGACGGGACATATGGCGCGCTGGTACATTATTCACGCCTATTCGGGTTTCGAGAATAAGGTTCGCGATTCGGTGCTTGCCGAGGCAGAGCGCATGGGGTTGACGGAACTGGTCGAGGCGGTCGAAGTGCCGGTCGAAACGGTCACCGAGGTCAAGCGCGGCAAGAAGGTTCAGGCCGAACGCAAATTTTTCCCCGGCTATGTCCTCGCCAAGCTGACGATGACCGACGATGTTTATCACCTCGTCAAGAATACGCCCAAGGTCACGGGCTTCCTGGGTTCGTCGGGCAAGCCGCAGGCGATCAGCGAAGCCGAAGCTGCGCGCATCCTCAACAGCAAGGAAGAAGCCGCCGCGCGTCCCAAGACCGAAATTCGCGTCGATTATGAAATCGGCGATCAGGTCAAGGTGCTCGAAGGGCCCTTCGCCAGCTTCAACGGCGTTGTCGAGGAACTGGATTTCGACAAGGCGCGCGTCAAGGTCAGCGTGTCGATCTTTGGCCGGGCCACGCCGGTCGAGCTTGATTTCGAACAGGTCGAGCGCGTCAAATAAGCGTCGCCCCCGCGAAGGCGGGGGCCGTTGGCAGCCTTGCGCCCCAACCGACTGCTGCCCCCGGATTTGGGGGGCGACGGGCAAGGATATAGCATCGAATGAACTCCCTCTCTCCCGCCGACATTGAAGCCCGCATTGCCCGTGCACGCGAAATCAACGCGCGCGTGACGCCGGAAAAAGTGGTTGCGGCGGTCGCGCGGCTGTTCGATCTCGATCCCGTGCCGGGGGTGGAGGATGAATTTACCTTCCCCGCGCTCCCAACCACCGCGCGTGATCGGATTTTCGGCGGACAGGTCATCGCCCAGGCGATGATGGCGGCGGCGCGCACCGTCGATGAACAGAAAAAGGTCCATTCGCTCCACGCCTATTTTCTGCGCGGCGGCGACGAGACCAAGCCGCTCCATTTCCGCATCCACCGCGATTTCGACGGGCGCAGCTTTTCGAACCGCCGCGTTGTCGTGCGCCAGGATGGCAAGGTCATTTTCAACCTGACCGCCTCTTTCCAGATCCCGGCCGAAGGCCTGTCGCATCAGGCGCCGATGCCCGATCTCTTGCCGCCCGAGGAATGCGGCGATTTCACCGACATCATCGCCGCCGATCCCAATATCTCCGACCGGCATCTTGCGCATATCGCGCGCCAGCGCCCCTTTGAGGTGCGAAGCCACCGCCCGCCCGCCGATTCGGGGGATTCGCGCCATTATCAATGGTTTCGTGTCGCCGCGCCGATTGGCGATGATCCGATGGTGCATCAGGGCTTTCTCGCCTTCGCCTCCGACATGGGGCTTTTGTCCTCGGCGATGCTGCCGCATGGCGTGAATTTCTGGACGCCGGGCATGGTATCGACCAGCCTTGATCATGCCATGTGGTTTCACGGGGATGTGCGCGTCGATGAATGGTTCGTCTTTGTGATGGACAGCCCGTGGACCGGCGGCGACCGGGGCCTGTGCCGCGGCTCCATCTACAGCCGCGACGGGCGCCTTATCGCCAATGCCGCGCAGGAAGGCCTCGTCCGCTACCGCCCGCAGGGCTGAATGATGATCCGTCCGGGTCCCGAAGCAACGCAGCTTTCCGCCCGTACAGCCCTTGCATTTCTGCGCCTTTCCGTCTAACCGCGCCGCTTCGCATCGCAAAAGGGTGCGATTCCGTGCGGGAGGAGGGGTGATGCCCTCTGCTGGACCGCTTATTTTGAGCCCCGGACCCGTCCGCGGCAACAGAAAGAAAGGAGGCCATCATGGCCAAGAAGATTAGCGGCTACATCAAGCTGCAAGTTCCGGCGGGGACCGCAAACCCCTCGCCGCCGCTCGGCCCGGCACTGGGTCAGCGCGGCGTCAACATCATGGAATTCTGCAAGGCGTTCAACGCGGCGACCGACGGCATTGAAAAGGGCACGCCCACGCCGACGATCATCACCGTTTATGCCGACAAGAGCTTTTCCTTTGTCACCAAGAGCGCGCCGGCGACCTATTTCATCAAAAAGGCGGCCAAGCTGAAGTCGGGTTCGAAAGAGCCGGGCAAGATCAGCGCGGGCACGATCAAGCGTTCGCAGCTTGCCGAAATCGCCGAGCTCAAGATGAAGGATCTCAACGCCAACGATATCGAGCAGGCGACGAAGATCATCGAAGGCAGCGCCCGCTCGATGGGCCTCGAAGTGACGGAGGGCTGAACCGATGGCAAAGCTGACCAAGAAGCAAAAGGCCCTTGAAGGCAAGGTTGACGCGATGAAGCTCCACAGCGTCGATGAAGCGCTGAAGACCGTTCGCGACCTCGCTTCGGCAAAGTTCGACGAAACGCTCGAAATCGCGATGAACCTGGGCGTTGACCCCCGCCACGCCGACCAGATGGTCCGCGGCGTCGTCACCCTGCCGGCCGGCACGGGCAAGGACGTCAAGGTTGCCGTTTTCGCGCGCGGTGACAAGGCCGAGGAAGCGCTGAAGGCTGGCGCCGACAAGGTCGGGGCCGAAGACCTGATGGAAGATATGCAGGCGGGTAACCTCGACTATGGCCGCGTCATCGCGACGCCGGACATGATGGGCATCGTCGGCCGTCTCGGCAAGGTGCTGGGTCCCAAGGGCCTGATGCCGAACCCGAAGCTCGGCACCGTGACCCCCAATGTCACCGAAGCGGTCAAGGCAGCCAAGGGCGGCCAGATCGAATTCCGCGTTGAAAAGGCAGGCATCATCCACGCCGGCCTCGGCAAGCTGTCGTTTGGCGAAGAAAAGCTGCGCCAGAATTTCGACGCTTTCGTCGACGCCATCGTCAAGGCGAAGCCCGCTGGCGCAAAGGGCAAATATGTCCGCAAGATCGCCCTGTCCTCGTCGATGGGCCCGGGCGTCAAGGTCGACATCGCCGAAATCGGCGCCTGATCGACCCGCGCAGGATAAAGACAAGGGGCCGGAGGGAAACCTCCGGCCCTTTTCTTATGCCGAGCCTGGATCGGGGGGCGCGCACGCGCCCCCGCATTTTCGTGAGGTCAGCGGGCTATCGGAGGAGGGGCTTCGAGTCCGGGGAATGAAGGGCTCCACCTTCGCTTTCCCAACATTCCAATGTGGCAGTGTCGAGATTTGGCGATGAAGCCCGGACATATGTTCCGTAGATGATCGTCGGGGGCAATGCGGACGATGCTGGAGGGCGCGGCTTCAGATAGGAAGCTCTCAATTTCCGGATGCTCTTGGCATAAAATGCGACCTGGGCGAAATGGCCTTCACGGGCCGCGCCGCCACCGGATGCGCTCGCTCTCATCAGCGCGAGCTGATGGGCGGACAGGAGTTCATTGAGATCCATCGCCTTGATCCTCGGGTAATGAGCGAAGCCAGGTGATCGGCCGGGAGCGTCGGGGTCGGCGCGCTCCCGGCCAAACTATGGTCAGCTTTGCTGTTTTTCAGCCGACTGGCCCTGTTCCTGCTGGAGATTTATTGCCTGGGCCTTGCCGTCCCCGGCCTGGCGCGTTTCGTAACCAAAGCGCTGACCAGCCTTGGGTTCGGCCGCTTCCTGGTGCAGGTCGGCTTTGACGAACGCCAGATTTTCACCGCCCTTTTCAGGGGTGATGGTTCCCGCGCCCTTGCCACTGTCATAGCTATGTATCTTGCCGAAATATGTCATGATAACATTCCTTCTTTGCGGCGCAGGCAATCATCATCGACCGCTTATGCGCGGGCTAAGAGACGAAAAAGAAAGAAGGGAGGGTCGAAACTGGCCCTCGGGACCGTCGATTGCGACTGGTAGCTAAGCTAGAGATGGCAACGGCAGAAGCGCATTACAACCTTTGGTAAGCAAACAAAGACCAGCGCCTCTACGATTCACCGTTCGTGTCGGGCGAAACCCCGTTCGTGTCGAGCGAAGTCGAGACACCCCCGCGCCTCAAGCCCGCCAGACCGGCATCACGCACCCAACCTATATCCCTCATTCGCGCAGCCCCCTGAGCGCCGCGCCCGCCGCAAAAGGCCCCACCACCGTCAGCAGCAGGCTCGCTGCGGCGAGCAGCTTCATCGCCCCGCGCCCGGACGGATCGAGCATCCCTGCGCCGAATATCAACAGTGGCACCGCCAGCGGCAGCACGAGCAGCCCGCCAATCGCGCTTCCGCCCTTCATATTGGCGGTCAGTGCTGCGCTCAGCACCGCGAGCGAGGCAAAGGCGGGGACGGCGATGATCAGCCCCGTCGCCAGTATTTCCACCCGCGCCGCATCCTGCGCGAGCAGGGCGGCGGCGGGAAACAGCGCGGCGAGCAGGGGCAGGCCGAACCCCACGGCGTGCGCCGCGATCTTGACCGCCGCCACCGTCTCGTCGGCAAAACCGCGCAGCGCCAGCTGGTCGAGCACCCCCGCCTCCCGGTCGGGACGCACCAGCCGGTCGATGGGCAGCAAGGCCGCAAGCAGCGCCGCCACCCACATCATCCCGCCCCCCGTCCGCGCAAGCAGCGGCGCATCAGGCCCCACCGCAAAGGGAAAGGCGGTAGCGACAAGCAGAAAGAAAAGAACCGGCAACCACAACGCCCCGCTCCCCCACGCGCGGAGCAGGTCGCGCCAGAACAGGGCGATAAGCGCGGTCACTCTTCCCTCTCTAGGTCATTGCGAGCGTAGCGAAGCAATCCCCAGCAGGAGAGAGGGCTTTGCCGCTGGGGGGAGATCGCCGCGTCGCGCGTGGTCCCTCGCAAGGGCGGGGCTTCGGTCACGCCAAAACCCCCATATCCAGTTCGGCCACATCGGGCAGCCCCAGCGCAAAATGCGACGCCAGCACCACCGCGCCGCCGCCCGCGCGGTGCGCCGCAATCGCCGCCACCAGCCGCGCCTGCGCGCGCTCGTCCATGCCATTGCCGGGTTCGTCGAGCAGCCAGAGCGGCGCGCTCGATGCGATCACCCGTGCCATCGCTGCGCGCTTGCGCTGTCCGGTCGACAGCATCGCGACCGGCACGTCGGCCAGCGCTTCCAGCCCCATTGCCCCCATCGCCCGCGCGACCATCGGCCCGTCGATGCCGTCGATCCGCGCCCAGAAATCGAGCGCGCGGCGCAAGGGGCGCTCGCCGTCAAGCGCGTTCACCTCGTCGATCATCGCCATGCGCCCGCGCCGCTCGACCTCCCCGGCGGCGGGGCGGAGCAGCCCCGCGATAATGCGGATCAAGCTCGACTTGCCCGCGCCATTGGGCCCGCGCAGCCATAGCGCCTCGCCGCGCGCCAGCGACAGCGACACGCCTTCGAACAACAACCGCTCGCCGCGAATAGAGGCAATCTGCTCCAGCCGCAGTAGCCAGTCGCCGCCGCTCACGCCATATCCTCCAGCGCGTGGATATCGTCGTCCGAAAAGCCGAAATGATGGCCGATTTCATGGATCAGCACGTGATGGATCAACCAGTCGAGCCGCTCGCCACCCTCGATCCATTCGACCAATATCGGTACGCGGTACAGCGTCACCCGGTCGGGCATGGCGCCGCTCACATCAATGCTCCGCTCGGTGAGCGGCCGCCCTTCATACAGGCCGGTCAGCTCATAGGGATGGTCGATTTCCAGCGCGTCCAGCGTCGCTTCGTCGGCCACATCCTCAATTGTGATCAACAGCCCCTTGATATGCGGATGAAAAGGCGCGGGCAGCGCTGCCAGCGCAGCCTCGGCCATCTGGTAAAAGGCATCGGCATCGGGCGCGCCGCCCGCCCATCCGGAGGGCAGGGACCGCGCAGGCGAGGGCGAAGATAAAGGGCCGGGCTTGTCGCTCATCGCGCCCTTCCTTATGGCGAGGCTCCGGTCATTACCAGCGGGAGAAACAACAGATGGTCCAGAAACTCGATGACGCCGCGCGCGCCGCGCTCCTCGTCCGCTTTCCGCAATGGACCCACGAGCCTGGACGCGACACCATCACCCGCAGCTTCACCTTCGCCGATTTCGCGCAGGCGTTCGGCTTTATGGCCAGCGTCGCGATCATCGCTGAAAAAATGGACCATCATCCCGAATGGTCGAACGTTTATAACCGCGTCGACATATTGCTGACGACCCACGACGCCAACGGTCTCTCCGAGCGCGACGCCAAGCTGGCCGAAGCCATCGAAGCGCTCCTCTGAATCGCGCTAAGGGGGGCGGCGCCCAGCCTCACTCCCCCTCGTCACGGGTCATCGTCACGCCCCAGCGTCATCCCGGGCTGGACCCTGGGACCCGCCTTCCTTGGTATCGCCCGTGGGGACGCCCCAGCGTTAAAGCCCGGGGCTTTCCTGCCAGCGCGGCGGCAGTATTTTCGCACAAAGCCACCAAGCCACCAAGCCACGAAGAAGGTCAGAGCCGCGAAACGGATGCCTCAGGCCCCCCATGTCGTTCGAGGGATCGCTCTGAGGGAAGTGCGCTGGAAAAAATCTGTGCCCCCGAACGCGGGGGCCCATCTCCGACCGGGTCGGAATGGCACCCAAAGGGAAATAGCCTACCGCCTTCGCGGGAGCACATAGGGTGTTCAATCAAAGATGACTGGCTCCCGCGATAACATGGGAGAGGAAGGAATCCTGTCGCCCATGAACGCTTCTTTGTGCCTTCGTGGCTTTGTGCGAACCAAAAAAGAAGCAGCGCCAAAGCCCCATCCACCATCACGTCCTGACGCGAACGCCGCCTGCAACGTCGTCTATAAATCCTCCAATTTTCAACGAAAAATCGCGTGAAATAGAGTTGACCTCACCCATTTCTCCAATTTGACGCTGCGGAAACGCAGGTCTCCCGGCCCATTATGCTTTTTCGCCTACGCATGCAGTCGGCGGTTGCCATTGCGACAATTGCGTTTCACAAGCATCGCAAATGTCAGGGGAGCGAGGAATGACCGACAGTTTGATGCGCCGTAAGGTGATTGTTCCGGAAAGTCGCGAAGGCCAGGGACTCGTCCGCAGTTTGAGCTGGCCGCATCTGATCGCGCTGGGCGTCGGGGCGATTGTCGGCACCGGCATTTTGACCTTGATCGGCGTCGGGGCGGACAAGGCGGGACCGGCGGTCATTCTTTCCTTTCTGATTGCCGGGCTGATCTGCGCCTGCGCCGCGCTGGCTTATGCCGAAATGGCGACGATGATCCCTGCTTCGGGCAGCGCCTATACCTACAGCTATGTGGTGATAGGGGAGATTATCGCCTGGGTCGTCGGGTGGAGCCTCATCCTCGAATATTCGCTCGTCGTCAGCGCGGTCGCGGTCGGCTGGTCCGGCTATGCCGCCCCCTTGCTGGAAGCATGGGCGGGCGTGCCCATGGCGCTGATGCAGGGGCCGGAACTGGGCGGGATCGTCAACCTGCCCGCTATCGGCATCATTGGCGTCGTTGCCGCCATGCTGCTTTATGGCACACGCGAAAGCGCGACGGTCAACGCAGTGTTGGTGATCGTCAAGATTCTTGCGCTCATCGTTTTTGTCGCGGTGGCGCTGCCTGCTTTTAACGCCGCCAATATGGAACCCTTCAGCCCCTATGGCTTTGCCAAGCATATGGGCCCCGACGGGGTCGAGCGCGGGGTGATGGCGGCTGCTGCGATCATCTTCTTCGCCTTTTACGGCTTCGACGCCATTGCGACGGCGGCAGAGGAAACCAAAAATCCCGACCGCGACCTTAAAATCGGCATCATCGGCTCGATGGTTGCCTGTGTCGCCATCTATATCGCCGTGGCGGTCGCGGCGGTCGGCGCCATTGCCTATACTCGCTTTGCCAACAGCCCGGAACCGCTGGCGCTGATCCTGCGCGAACTCGGCCAGCCGCTGGTCGCGCAATATCTCGGCGTTTCGGCGGTTATCGCGCTGCCGACGGTGATCCTTGCCTTCTTTTATGGGCAAAGCCGTATTTTCTACACGATGGCGCGCGACGGTATGTTGCCCGAAAGCCTCGCCCGGCTTTCGTCGCGTGGGACGCCGGTGCGCATCACGCTGTTCACGGCGGCGATTGTCGCAGTGCTTGCGGGCTTCATTCCGCTGGGCGAACTGGCGGCGCTCGCCAATGCCGGGACGCTCGCGGCTTTCTCCGCCGTGGCGCTGTGCATGCTCATCATGCGCCGCCGCGCTCCCGATGCCCCGCGCACCTTCCGCGCCCCGCTACCCAATCTGGTCGGCGGGATCGCGATCCTCGGCTGCCTCTATCTGTTCTTCAGCTTGCCCAGCCAGACGCAATTCTGGTTCCTGATGTGGAACATCGCGGGTCTCGCCATCTATTTCCTATACGCCCGCAAACGCGCGGTGGCAGGCGAAGTGTAAGGAAGGAATTCACCCCAACCGTCATTGCGTCGTTCGGCGAACGCCGGGCGACGCAACCCCGCGGGCTGTGCGTCGGCTCGCAGCCCCCGCGCAGGTGATTGCTCGCACAAAGCCACAAAGATCGCGTCTTACCGCAAAGCGGCTCCCCTGTAAGCCATGCAGCCAGCTGCAGCCGGGAAGGGGCCTGCCCCAAGGCACGGAAGAGTTGCCGCCCCCCGCAGGCCTAGGTCGCCGCATCTTCCCAGGCAAAGGCCAGCGGCGCCTCGCGAAAGGCAAAACGGTCCAAGTGCCGCGCCACCACCTCTTTCAGCCCGTCGCGCTGCGCATCAATACTGGCCTCGATGCGGACGTTTAGGGCCTCGGCCTCGGCGCGAAAATGCACGATGGCATCGTCCGGCCAGTCGGCGCCGCGCACATTTTTGGGGAAGGTCACGCGCCCTTCGTCGGCGCTATATTCGACCGCCAGATTATGCTGCCAATGCTTGCACAGCTGTTGCAGATACTTGCTCGCATGGGCGGTGGGCACTTTCGCCGTGCTGCTTGCGGTTCCGGTCATCACAGCCGCTCAATCTTTTGCGCGGTTTCGTCGATCAACGCGACGATAAGCTGCCGGGTCGCTTCGTCCAGATTGCCATCGCGCAACCGGTTGACCAGCACCGCTTTCAAATTGCCCATGGCGCGGCGTATGGGCGCGCAGTCGCTGCGCTGACGGGTCGCGCCGACTTCGGCCAGCCGCGTCATCAGCCGCGCGACCCGTTCCGCATGCGCCACCAGCTCTTCGCGGCCCGGATCGGTAATGGAAAACAGCCTTTTCGCGCCGTCGCTGTCGGCGGCGGCAATCTGACCCATGTCGTCAAGCAAGGTCAGCGTGGGATAGATGATGCCGGGGCTGGGGGTGTAGGCGCCCCCGGTCAGCTCCTCGATCCGGCGGATCAGGTCATAGCCGTGCCGGGGTTCATCGGCGATCAGTTTGAGCAGCACCAACCGCAATTCGCCGCCGTCGAACATGCGTCTGCGCCTCCGCCGGCCATGTCCGTCGCCCGCATCGTGAAAACTTGCGTCGAAGTCGCGGTCAAGATCATGCCCGCCGAGATGCATTTTCCGGTGGCGCGCGCGACCCGCAAAACGTTCCATCCCGCCGCGCATGGCCTGCCGCATGGCGCGGGGCCTGGAGCGGTCGATTGCCGGGCGCCGGTGGCACCCATATCCTTTTTGGTCCTGTCGCATATCGTCACCCAACCACTTAAAGATATAACTAAGATATATCTTGACGCGCTTTTTGCAAGTGACGCTGCGTGGCACTTTCGCCAACTCCCGCCTCTCGCCTTGACTCGGCGGCAATTTCGGCTATTCGCGGCCTCCAAGTTGTCCGGCCCCGGCCGCGACAGCTCCGTCCGAGACAGTTGGTGAAGGGGATTTGCCCTTCTTAATTTCCAGCCTAGACGGGGAACAGTCTTTTTCGGTCGCCCGCCTTCACCGGCGTTCGCGGCTTGACCGACCCCTTCGGACATCGTCGTGCAAATGCGGATCTGGCTCTGCCGGAAACGCGCTTGCATCTGTAAGCCGCCCGGCGACGCGCCTTCCTTTCGGGGGGTACGGCACCGGGCATAGAGTGGAGAACAGGCATGGATCGTACTGAAAAGGCCCAAGCCGTATCCGAACTGAACGCTACGCTGTCATCAGCGGCTGCGGTTGTGATTGTTCGCAACCTTGGCCTTACCGTCGCCCAGTCGACGGTGCTGCGCCAGCAGATGCGCGATGCGGGTGCGAGCTTCAAGGTCACGAAGAACCGCCTTGCCAAAATCGCGCTCGATGGCACGCCCTATGGCGGGATCAGCGACCTGCTGACCGGCCCCACCGCCATTGCCGCTTCGACCGACCCGGTCGCGGCTGCAAAGATTGCGGTGGAATTTGCCAAGACCAACGACAAGCTTGAAATCGTTGGCGGCGGCATGGGGGATGTGGTCCTCGACGTCGACGGCGTGAAGGCGCTGGCTTCGCTTCCCTCGCTCGACGAGCTGCGCGCCAAGATCATTGGTCTGGTGCAGGCTCCGGCCACCAAGGTCGCGCAGATCGCTGCGGCTCCGGCGGGTCAGCTGGCGCGGGTATTTGGTGCTTATGGCGCCAAGGAAGCCGCATAATCTTTTGTTGAACTGAAATTTTCCGGGCTTTCCCGGACATGATGGAGAATGAAAATGGCTGATCTTGAAAAGATCGTTGAAGACCTGTCGGCGCTGACCGTTTTGGAAGCTGCTGAACTTTCGAAGATGCTCGAAGAAAAGTGGGGCGTTTCGGCTGCTGCGGCTGTCGCTGCTGCCCCGGCTGCTGGCGGCGCTGCTGCCCCGGCTGCTGAAGAAAAGGACGAGTTCGACGTGATCCTCACCGGCGACGGTGGCAACAAGATCAACGTCATTAAGGAAGTCCGCGCGATCACCGGTCTGGGCCTCGGCGAAGCCAAGGCGCTGGTCGAAGGCGCTCCGAAGCCGATCAAGGAAGGCGCGAACAAGGCCGAAGCTGAAGAGATCAAGAAGAAGCTCGAAGCTGCCGGCGCGACTGTCGAACTGAAGTAATTCGGTTTGAACAGGCCCGGTGATTTTCCGGGTGCCTGCGAACAGAAGGGCGGTGCCGCACGGCGCCGCCCTTTTTCGTGCGCGGGGGAGGGCGGGCCTTTGGCCTTGTTGCAGAATGGCTGCATTTCCATGGCAGCCGCGTCATCAACCCGACATGGCCGTGAAACCTTGATCTGCTCAAAGCAGCGTCATGCGAACCACCAATCTTGCGCCCACGCGCCTGCCCGCGCATTTACGCGATACGCAGCGCCTTCTCTTCATCGCCAAGCATGCGCGCTGGACCGGCGGCCTGCACCCGGAGGATGGTAATCATGCCGTCTATCATTGCGAAATGCGCGAAGCGCTTGAGTCGCTCGGGATGCCGCTGCTCGTCGCTGATGATTATGCGGCGCTGTTCGACCAGCCTGCGGCCGATTTTGTCTTTCCGCTGCTCAATCGGGGCGGCTTCTTCAACTCTGAAATGCTGGTGCCTTTGCTCTGCAACCGGCTTGGCCTGCCTTATATCGGGGCGTCGCCCATTGTTCGCGGCCTGTCGGATGACAAACATCTCACCAAGCTCGAAGCCGCCGCCCGCGGCGTGCCCACCGCCCCCTGGTCGCTCTTCCGCCGCGGTGCTCCCGCCGATGTTGGTCAATGCCCCCCTGCGCGGCGATGGGTGATCAAACCCAATAACAGTTCGGCCTCCTGGGGCGTGCGAGACGCCCACGACCGCGCGGACCTCGCCCGCGCCGTCGCTGAAATCCATGCGCTCGACCATGATGCGATCGTCGAGCCCTTTATCGAGGGTAGCGATGTCGAGGTGCCAGTGATCACTTTGGATGGCGAACCCGCGATGTTGCCGATGATGGTTTTTGAACAGGATGATCCGGCAGAGCTGCGCACCTATCAGGAAAAGCGCGATCTTGCCCATCATGTGGGCTATGCGATCAAGCCGCTTGACGATGCCGCGCTTCGCCAGCGCATCGCAGATTATACGCAGCGCATGGTCGGGATTTTCCGTCCCTTCGACTATGGCCGTTTCGAATTTCGCGTCGATGTCGCGACGGGCGATGTGCGCCTGCTCGAGGTTAATCTCAACTGCAACCTCTGGTCGCAGAAGCTGTTTGCGCGTTCCGCCGCCGCAGCGGGATTTTCCCACACCGACCTTGTCGAAACCATCGTCGCCGAAAGCATGTCGCGCCAGATAGGTAGCAATGCGGCACAGCGGGATGCGGCATGACCCTGGGCTCCATCCTCATCCTCGCGGGGCGCCGCGAAGGCGCGATTGATCCACTCGCTGCCGCGCATGGTGTAGCCGACAAATGCCTGGTCCCCGTCGCCGGGCGCCCGATGATCGCCCATATATTGGAAGCTGCGGAGCGAAGCGGCGCTGCGCGCATCTTTATCTCTTCGCATGCCCCGGATTTGCTGAGCCATATGGCTGACCCGGTGATTGAACGGCTGGAGGCCCGGCTCAGCCTGCTCGAGGCAGCGGACAATCTGGCGGACTCGGTCCTCGCGGTGGCGGAGCATGCCGATTTTCCGCTGTTGATCACCACCGCCGATAATTGCCTGCTCAGCGCAGCCAGCATCGCCAAAATTGGCGACGAAGCGCTGCGGCTGGGCGCGGGGGGAGGGGTCGCCTTTGCCCGGCGTGAGGATGTGCTCGCCGTCCATCCCGCTGGGCAGCGGCGTTTCTATGAATTTTCGGACGTCGCTGTCTCCAACTGCAACGCCTATTGGATCGGCAATGCAAGTGCGCTGCGCGCGGCGGAGGCGTTTCGCGGCGGCGGGCAGTTCGTCAAAAAGCCGCTGCGGGTGCTACGCGCCTTTGGCTTTATCAACCTGCTGCGCTTCCGCTTTGGAATGGGCCCGATCCACCATATTTTCCAGCGCCTATCGAAGAAGCTGGGGGTGAAGGTTGCGCCGCTGATCATCAGCGACGGGCGCGCGGCGATCGACGTCGATCACGACCGCTCACTGCGCGTCACGGAGCAGATCATGGCTGCATCGCCGCTGGTCAGTCAGACAGCCAATTGCCATGAAACCCCGGTGGAACACGGTGTGGAAGATGGATTGCCGCTTGCGCTGATCCGGTGAAATCATCGGCGTTGAGGATGACCAACTCGCTATGCTCGTCTGTCATGTCGGCCACCAGCCCAACCAGCCAGCCATCATCCTCTGCTCCGGTCTTGCCGCGCGGGACAAAGACAAATTCACCGGGATAGCGTCCGGGGCCAAAGTCACGCGCTAGCGTTTCTCCCTTGCCGAGGTCGTAGCGAAACAATCGGCTATCGGCCACGGCCATCTCTCCTGTATCATAATCGGGCAGCGCAACGCTGTAGATAAAACGGTAGGGCTGGGTCGTGCGCCGTTCATCATAGCGCGGAAATTCCTGCGGATGATCGTGTAATATCGTGCGGCGGGTGAATCCCGCCGCCGGATCAATCGTCCAGCGTTCGAGCCGAGACCGTTCGCTGTCCGGCCCCCGGGTCGACCGCGCGAACATCGTGTCATGCGCCACCACATCGACAATCACTTGGCCACCGTCGGTGTCAAAGGCATTGGCAGTGTGAAAGACGTAGCAGGGATCGACCGGCACCCAGATAACATCCGCATCGCTCCCCTCTCGCGGCAAGAGCCCCACACGCGCGGGATGCGCCGCATTCCAAGCATAGGGAAAACTATATCCCGCGAGCAGCGCCTTCATCGAGAAAGTGACCGGCAGATCAAAGATCAGCACATATTTGTCAGTGATCGCGCAATCATGCACGGAAGGCCCGTCGCTGACGCGGATTGGTTCCTCGCGGATCGCCTGCGCCCGCGCGTCCAGCACGACGTGCCACAGCCGGTCAGGGCGGTCGCCTTTATAGGTGATCGCGTGGGTTTCTCCGGTCTTGGGATCATAATGGGGATGAGCGGAGTAGCTTCCCTTTAACGTGCCGTCGAAAGGATTGTGGGCCAGCGTATCGAGCTCGTCTGACAACTCGACGGGCTTTCCCCCTGCTTCGACGATGGCAAAGGTGCGCCCGGCCAATCCGACGACATTGGTATTGGGCGCATCGAACCGCTCCAATCGCGGGCCCGGGGGCAGGGGTTCGTTCAGTGCTTCGCAGGCTTCGCTTCCCCGCACCCAGCGATTGCGATACCATTGCGCACCGCCTCTTGCGATACGCAGGCCATGCACCATTCCGGCCCCGGTAAACCAGTGATAGCTCGCCGGATCGGGAGGCAGCGCAGGGTTCGGTCCATTGCGCAGATAACGTCCCGACAGGCCGGGCGGAATTTCGCCTTCGATGCGCAGATTCTCCAGCGTCACTTCCTCGGTCATCGGTGCATGAAGACCGGTCAGAAAAGGGTGGGCGTCGGCAGGCTGCGGAAGGCGGCGGCGGTTGAAATTGGCGACTTTACCAATGCCTTTGGTAACCGCTCCGCGGATCAGCGTTTCGACTTTGCTCCCCATCAGGCTATTCCTTTTGCTTGCGCGACCGACTCGCTATGTTTACGGTGAAAACATGGATCATCAAGATAACGACGTCAACATCGAGAATTCTCCGCCGTTCGAAACGGATATCGTGGCGGATAGGGCAGAATCCCATAAGGGCGGGCGTGATGATGACGGGAGCGCCCTGTCTGGAAAAGCGCCCACTCAGGCGACCAAGGGCGGCTATCATCATGGCGATTTGCGCGCCGCAGTGATTGCGGCGGGGCTTGCGCGACTGGCGGGGGGCGACGCTCGCGACTTGGGGCTGCGGGCTTTGGCGCGCGATGTCGGGGTCAGCGCCACGGCGCTCTATCGCCATTTTCCGGACAAGGAAGCCTTGCTCGACGCGCTCGCCGATGAAGGATTGCGGCGGCTGGGCGCGCTTCAGGCGCAGGCATGGCTGAAAGCCGGCGGCGGGCGCGCCGGTTTCCGCGCCACGGGCATTGCCTATGTGCGCTTCGCGCATGATCAGCCGGCGTTATTTCGCCTCAGCTTTACACGGCAGATGCCCGAACGTGCCGAAGGGGCGGAGGATGGCAGCGAGGTGGCCTATAATCTGTTGCGCGCGGGGGTCGGAGAGGTGTTTCCGCAAGGGGAGGATCTGGAACGGGCGGCACTTCACGCCTGGTCCTTGGTGCATGGCCTCGCCATGTTGATCCTCGACAAACGGATTGGCTGGGACGAGGCGCTGGTCGCCGATGTTGTCGGCATGACCTTCGGGGGGATCGACCAGCTCCATCCTTCGCCGCTAAATTAGCTTCTTCTTGGGTTTGTTAGCAGTTTCTTCGCCAGATTTCGTCATAATGGCACCATGATCGGGTCGCTCAAGATTCGGGCCGGAGCCATCGCCTGGCCATTGCTGACTGCCACCGGCTATTCCCTGCTGGCTCATTTGTCGCTGATCGCGACCAAGGGGCCAGAGAATATCGCCACTATCTGGCCATCGAGCGGCTATTTTCTCGCCCTGCTTTTGCTCATGCCTGCGCGCCATCATATCGCTTCTTTCGCGGCGATGGGGGTGACGGGCATTGCCGTCAACATGATGAGCGGCGCTCCGCCGCTTGTCGCATGCAGCTATGCTTTCGCCAATGGGAGTGAAGCCGCATTTGCCCTCTGGTTGCTGCGTCGGCGGGAACCCGATGGGCTGTCTTTCATGGCGCCGCGCGCAGTCGGCAATTTCTGTTTCGCTGCGCTCAGCGGCAGCTTCCTCAGCGGTGTCCTCGCGACGCTTCTTACCGGCGCGGGGTTGGGCTTTTTCTTGTCATGGACCACAACCGTCGCCTTGGGCCTTCTCATCATAACCCCGCCCATCATTATATTGACGCGCATGATACAGTCGCGTGCGATGGCGCGGATCGACTTTCGATCCAAACTGGAAGCGGCAGGCCTCATTGTCCTCACGGCGCTTGCTGCCGTCATCAGCTTCTCGCAGGACCATTTTCCGCTCAGCTTCCTGCCCTATATGGCAGTGGTGTTCGCTGCTTATCGATTGGGACCATTTGGCGCGGCATCGGGTATTTTAGTCGTCGCGCTGATTGCGGCTATGCTCACCGCTCAGGGGCTCGGTCCCATTCCCGAAATCGAAGCTTCGCCGACGGCCCGCGTCTTCTTCCTGCAATTTTACCTGGTAGCCATGCTTTTCATGGTCTTGCCTTTGGCGGCGCTGCTCGTTCTGCGCCAACGTCTCGCCAAGCACCTCGCGCAGAGCAATCGCTGGCTGGTGGAGGCGCAGGCGGCGGCGCATGTCGGCCATTGGCGTGTCGATTTGCTGCGTTCCACGATCCAATGGTCGGATCAGACCTATCGCATTCACGGAGTAGAGCAGGGAACGCCCGTTACGATCCAGTCGAGCCTTGCCTGCTATTTTCCGGAAGATGCGATCCGCGTCCAACGCACCCTCGCGCGCGCAGCAAAAGAAGGGCGCCCCTTTGAATATCAGGGCCGGATTCGTCGTCCGGACGGCAGCGTGCGTCATGTCAAATCGCATGGTTCGATCGAGCGCGATGCCGACGGCCGGGCCATCGGCGTCTTCGGCACGGCGCAGGATGTGACCCAGACCGTAGAAAATGCGCGGATGCTCGAACAGGCGCGGCACACGGCAGAGCAGGCGGCCAACACCGACATGCTAACCGGATTGCCCAACCGTCGTCATATGCTTGGCTTTCTCGATCAGGCGCTGCGCGCGGCACAGGAAGATGGCGCCCCGCTTGCCGTCGCGATTCTCGACATCGACCATTTCAAACAGGTGAATGACCGATATGGTCACGCCACCGGTGACGATGTCATCCGCCGTGTCGGGGAGCGCGCGCGCGCGGCCCTGCGCAAGGATGATATGGTTGGCCGTTTCGGCGGCGAAGAATATGTTTGCGTCTTTCAGGGCACAAGCGCCTTGGCCGCCGAACTGGCCGCGGAGCGCGTCCGCCGCGCCATCAAGAATGACGATGACGCAGATGATCTTCCTGCTGTGACCGTCAGTGTCGGTCTGGCCGTCTACGCCGGGGAAGACAGCGTCGAAGAACTGCTCCACCGCGCCGACAAAGCGCTTTACTCCGCCAAACGCGCCGGTCGAAACCGTACAGGCCTCGCGGCGTGACGAGGCCCGGCCTTTTTACTTAAGTCGGGACGAGATCGCAAAAAGAGCACGGAAACAGATGCTTCCGTGCTCTTTTAAAGAGAGGGCGGGAGGGCCCACCACCCGTCATTCCGTGTTAATCAGCGACGACTTCGCCTTCGACGGCGACTTCGGCGATATCCGGGGTGGAGCCCGTCGCCTGCGTGACGGCCTCGGCGAACTGCTCAACCGTATAGGCTGCGGCCAGTGTATTGCCGTTCATGTCGAAAGCACTGCGCGGCAGCGAAACATCGCCTTCGCTGGTGGCGACAACGACATTGGCCGCGTCAAAGGATTTGACGGTGCCGAGGACGGCAGTGCCGTTGATGTCCCGAATTTCCGCTCCGGCGGTCAGCGCCGCGGCTACGGCCGCATCATCGGCGGCAGCAGCCTGACTGGCCTGCGCCATGGCTTCGTTGAACTGATCAGCGGTGAAGCTGGTCGCGAGCGCGCCCTGCGCGTTGACGAACAACGCATTACGGGGAAGCTTGATATCGCCTTGGGGCGTGGTGAGCACCGCGCCATCGGCTTCGACAAGCTTGACCTGGCCGATCACAGCGGCGCCCTGGGCGCTAAGGACATCGGCCCCAACCACCAGCACGCTGTTCAGCTTGGCGTCATTGGCGGCGGCGGCCTGGTCGACAGCTGCGAGAACCTGCGCCTTGGTGGCGCCAATGGTCGGTCCTTGCTCCAGCATGCCGAAGGCATTGCCGGGAACGGTTACCTGCTTGCCTGCGCCGAGGTCGACCACAACATTGGCACCCTGAACGGCAGAGATAGTGCCAAGCTCAGCCTTTTCGGAATCAAAAACCTTTGTGCCGACCGCCAGCTTGGTTTCGGCAGTTGCGGCCGCATCTTGTGCCAGCGCGGGGGCTGCGCTGAGGGCAGCGGTGCCGAGGGAAAGCGTTGTAATCAGGGCTGCGAATTTCCGCATCGAAACTGGTCTCCTAAAATGAATCTCTTTCAAACGGGTAGGGGCTGAACGCGTCTGAACGGGCGATGGCCATGATAATGGTGACCAGCCGTGTTCTATGCGGGGTGAGTTGAGGCGCGCCGTGCATTTATGACGTCATGTGAGCGCAAAAAACGCCCATTTGGTTGAAAATGAGGGGGGAGCGGACGGATTCCTGTTCCTCGCGCGACCATAGCTGGCCGTGCGGTTGGCTGTTTTTCTCTGCGCCCTATTAGAAGCGGAGGCGGGAAAATTAGGCGGAAGAAGGGCGCGCGCCGTTTGACACCGCTTGTTTCCGGCGGTATAGGCGCCTCTCACCTCAGCGTCCGGGATAGGGTCTGTCTTTGCGCAGCAGGCCATAGGAATAGGGCGGTGGGATTTCGACAAGCGTAGGAAAGCTGCGGTAAACCGGCGACGGTTGCCTGCGGCTTTTTTCGCGTCGATCGCGCCGGCGATTTGATTTTTTGACAGGCGAGACAATCACTTATGGCGACCAAGGCGAAGTCGGTGGGCAAGGCCCTCGAAGCAACCGCTAGCAAGCGTATCCGCAAATTGTTCGGCAACATCCACGAGGCCGTGGAAATGCCCAACCTGATCGAGGTTCAGCGCGAATCTTATGAGCAGTTTTTGCGGTCCGACCCTTCGGTCGGCTATGTTTCGGGCCTTGAAAAGACGCTGCGCAGCGTTTTTCCGATCCGCGATTTCGCCGGCACTGCCGAGCTCGACTTTGTTCATTACGAACTGGAAGAGCCCAAATATGACGTTGATGAATGCCGTCAGCGCGGGATCACCTATGCGGCGCCGATGAAGGTCACGCTGCGCCTGATCGTCTTTGAAGTCGACAGCGAAGCCGACACCCGTTCGGTTCTCGATATCAAGGAGCAGGACGTCTATATGGGCGACATGCCGCTCATGACCGAGAATGGCACTTTCTTTGTCAACGGCACCGAGCGCGTGATCGTGTCGCAGATGCACCGTTCGCCGGGTGTGCTCTTTGACCATGATCGCGGCAAGACCCATTCGTCGGGCAAATATCTCTTTGCTGCGCGCGTCATTCCCTATCGCGGTTCGTGGCTCGATTTCGAATTCGACGCCAAGGATATCGTCAACGTTCGTATCGACCGCAAGCGCAAGCTTCCGGTCACCTCGCTGCTCTATGCGCTGGGACTGAGCGCGGAGGAAATTCTCAACCATTTCTATGACCGCCTGGTTTTCGAGCGCGCCGAAGATGGCTGGAGAGTGCCTTTTGTCGCCGAAAACTGGCGCGGGTCGAAGCCGGCCTTTGATGTGGTTGATGCCAAAACCGGCGAAGTTGTTTTTGCGGCGGGGCACAAGATCAGCCCGCGTCTGGCAAACAAGGCGGCAAAAGATGGCCTGGAAACGCTGCTGATACCGACCGAGGAAATCTTCGGTCGCTATTCGGCTTATGATCTCGTCAATGAAGCGACCGGCGAGATTTATATCGAGGCTGGCGATGAAGTGACCGCCGAAAACCTCGAAAAGATGGACGCGGCGGGCATCGACAAGCTGGTGCTGCTCGATATCGACCATAATAATACCGGCCCCTGGATCCGCAACACGCTGAAAGCTGACAAGGCTGAGGATCGCGATCAGGCGTTGTCCGATATTTATCGCGTGATGCGCCCCGGCGAGCCGCCGACGCGCGAAACCGCCGAAGCGCTTTTCGCGGGCCTCTTCTTTGACGCAGAGCGTTACGACCTGTCGGCGGTGGGGCGTGTGAAGCTCAACATGCGTCTGGGCCTCGATTGCGAGGACACGGTCACCACCCTGCGCAGCGAAGACATTCTCGCCGTCGTCAAGGAGCTGGTGAATCTGAAGGACGGCAAGGGCGAAATCGACGATATCGATAACCTTGGTAACCGCCGTGTCCGTTCGGTCGGCGAATTGCTGGAAAACCAGTATCGCGTCGGCTTGCTGCGCATGGAGCGCGCGGTGAAGGAGCGGATGAGCTCGGTCGACGTGTCGACCGTCATGCCGAACGATCTGATCAACGCGAAGCCCGCGGTTGCCGCGGTGCGCGAATTCTTTGGCTCGTCGCAGCTCTCGCAGTTCATGGACCAGACCAATCCGCTGTCGGAAGTCACGCACAAGCGCCGCGTGTCGGCGCTTGGGCCGGGCGGCCTGACCCGCGAGCGCGCAGGCTTTGAAGTCCGCGACGTTCATCCGACCCACTATGGCCGCATCTGTCCGATTGAAACGCCCGAAGGCCCGAACATTGGTCTGATCAACAGCCTCGCGACATTTGCGCGCGTCAACAAATATGGCTTTATTGAAACGCCTTATCGCCGGATCGTGGATGGAAAGGTGACGAATGAAGTCGTCTATCTGTCGGCGATGGAAGAGCAGAAGCATACGGTTGCGCAGGCGAACGCTGATCTCAATCCCGACGGCAGTTTTGTCGAGGAGCTGATCTCGGCGCGTGAGGGCGGCGAGTTTCTGATGGCGCCGCGTGAGCAGATCACGCTGATGGACGTATCGCCGAAACAGCTTGTTTCGGTTGCGGCCTCGCTCATTCCCTTCCTCGAAAACGATGACGCCAACCGCGCGCTCATGGGATCGAACATGCAACGTCAGGCTGTGCCGCTGCTGCGGGCCGAAGCGCCTGTCGTCGGTACCGGCATGGAAGGCACGGTTGCACGCGACTCGGGCGCCGCCATTGCGGCGCGTCGTGGCGGCGTGATCGATCAGGTCGACGCAACGCGTATCGTCATCCGCGCTACCGATATGATCGAACCCGGCAAGTCGGGCGTCGACATCTATCGCCTGCAGAAGTTCCAGCGTTCGAACCAGTCGACTTGCATCAACCAGCGTCCGCTGGTGAAGGTGGGCGACGTCGTGAACGCCGGCGACATCATTGCCGACGGTCCGTCGACCGAACTTGGCGAACTGGCGCTCGGCAAGAATGTGCTCGTCGCCTTCATGCCGTGGAACGGCTACAATTATGAGGACTCGATCCTCATTTCCGAACGCATCGTGAAGGACGACGTCTTCACCTCGGTCCATATCGAGGAATTTGAAGTCACTGCGCGCGACACGCGCCTTGGCCCCGAAGACATCACGCGCGACATCCCGAACGTCGGCGAGGAAGCGCTGCGCAATCTCGACGAAGCGGGCATCGTCTATATCGGTGCCGAGGTCGGCCCCGGCGACATTCTCGCCGGCAAAATCACGCCGAAGGGCGAAAGCCCGATGACGCCGGAAGAAAAGCTGCTGCGCGCCATCTTCGGCGAAAAGGCCAGCGACGTGCGCGACACCTCGCTCCGTCTGCCGCCCGGCGTGTCGGGCACGGTCGTCGAAGTCCGCGTCTTCAACCGTCACGGTATCGACAAGGACGAACGTGCGATTGCGATCGAACGCGAGGAAATCGAGCGGCTGAAGCAGGACGCCGATGACGAGCGCGCCATCCTCAACCGCGCGACCTTCTCCAGCCTCAAGGAACTGCTCATCGGTCAGACGACCAGCGCGGTGCCGAAGGGCATGAAGAAGGGCGAGGTCCTGACCGAAGACGCGTTGATCTCGCTCGACCGTGCCGACTGGTGGAAGCTCGCGGTGGTCGACGATAATGCGCAGACCGCGCTTGAAGCGATCAAGGCGCAATATGACGAAGCGATCAAGCGCATCAACGCGAAGTATGAAGATCGCGTCGAAAAGCTGCAGCGCGGCGATGAACTGGCGCCGGGCGTGCTCAAGATGGTCAAGGTCTTCGTCGCGGTGAAGCGCAAGCTGCAGCCGGGCGACAAGATGGCCGGCCGTCACGGGAACAAGGGTGTCATTTCGCGCATCCTGCCGATCGAAGACATGCCCTTCCTCGAGGACGGCACCCATGTCGACATCGTGCTCAACCCGCTGGGCGTGCCATCGCGTATGAACGTCGGGCAGATCCTCGAAACCCACCTTGGCTGGGCCTCGCGTGGGCTGGGGCAAAAGGTGACCCACGCGCTCGAGGAATGGCGCGATGCCAACCCCGACGCGACTGGAGGGCAGATGCCCGAAGCGGTGCGCGAGGCATTGGAAAATGTCTATGGCGAGGAATATGTCGCGGACATCAAGTCGCGCGATGCCGATAATATCGTCGAACTGGCTGAAAATCTGAAGGTCGGCGTGCCCTTTGCAACGCCGGTGTTCGATGGTGCGAAGGAAGCCGACGTCACCAACATGCTCACCCTCGCGGGTCTGCATGACTCGGGGCAGTCGGACCTTTACGACGGCCGTACCGGCGACCGCTTCGACCGCAAGGTGACTGTGGGCTATATCTATATGCTCAAGCTTCACCACCTGGTCGACGACAAGATCCACGCGCGTTCGATCGGCCCCTACAGCCTCGTCACCCAGCAGCCGCTGGGCGGTAAGGCGCAGTTCGGTGGCCAGCGCTTCGGTGAGATGGAGGTCTGGGCACTCCAGGCCTATGGCGCGGCCTATACCCTGCAGGAAATGCTGACGGTGAAGTCCGATGACGTGATCGGCCGTACCAAGGTTTACGAAGCGATCGTCAAGGGCGACGACACCTTCGAAGCCGGCATTCCCGAAAGCTTCAACGTGCTCGTCAAGGAAATGCGCTCGCTGGGCCTCAACGTCGAACTTTCGTCCTATGCCGACGAAGACGATGATCAGGGACCGGACGCCCTTCCCGAAGCCGCCGAATAAGATTTTTCCTCACCCCTCTCGCCCGCGCGAGAGGGGAAGATGGAGCAGATAAATGAACCAGCTTACCAACTTCATGAACCCGGTCGCGAAGCCCGAAACCTTCGACATGATCAAGATCGGCATCGCGAGCCCCGAGCGCATTCGTTCCTGGTCGTTCGGCGAGATCAAGAAGCCCGAAACGATCAACTACCGTACGTTCAAGCCCGAGCGTGACGGCCTGTTCTGCGCACGCATCTTTGGTCCGATCAAAGATTATGAATGCCTGTGCGGCAAGTATAAGCGCATGAAATACAAGGGCATCGTCTGCGAAAAATGCGGTGTCGAAGTCACGGTCACGAAGGTGCGCCGCGAGCGGATGGGCCATATCGAGCTCGCCGCGCCGGTCGCGCACATCTGGTTCCTGAAATCGCTGCCGTCGCGCATCGGCCTGTTGCTCGACATGCAGCTGAAGCAGCTCGAGCGCGTCCTTTATTTTGAAGCCTATATCGTTCTTGAGCCCGGCCTGACGCCGCTCGAAAAGTTCCAGCTTCTGACCGAAGACGAACTGCTCGACGCGCAGGACGAATATGGCGAAGACGCCTTCTCGGCCGGCATCGGTGCCGAAGCGATCCGCGTGCTCCTCGAAAATCTCGATCTGGAGCAAGAGCGCGTTGACTTGATGGAAGAGCTGGCGACGACCAAGTCGGAGCTCAAGCCCAAGAAGATCATCAAGCGCCTGAAGGTTGTGGAATCCTTCATCGATTCCGGCAACCGCCCCGAATGGATGATCCTCGAAGTCGTGCCCGTGATCCCGCCCGAACTGCGCCCGTTGGTGCCGCTCGACGGCGGCCGCTTCGCGACGTCGGACCTCAACGACCTCTATCGCCGCGTGATCAACCGTAACAATCGTTTGAAGCGCCTGATGGAACTGCGCGCGCCGGACATTATCGTCCGTAACGAGAAGCGCATGCTGCAGGAAGCCGTGGACGCGCTGTTCGACAACGGCCGCCGCGGCCGCACGATCACTGGCGCCAACAAGCGTCCGCTGAAGTCGCTGTCGGACATGCTCAAGGGCAAGCAGGGTCGCTTCCGTCAGAACCTGCTCGGCAAGCGCGTCGACTATTCGGGCCGTTCGGTCATCGTGACCGGTCCCGAACTCAAGCTGCACCAGTGCGGCCTGCCCAAGAAGATGGCGCTCGAGCTGTTCAAGCCGTTCATCTACGCCCGCCTCGACGCCAAGGGTCTGTCGATGACCCTGAAACAGGCGAAGAAGTGGGTCGAAAAGGAACGCAAGGAAGTCTGGGACATCCTCGACGAAGTCATTCGCGAGCACCCGGTCCTCCTGAACCGCGCGCCGACGCTCCACCGCCTCGGCATCCAGGCGTTCGAGCCGGTGCTGATCGAAGGCAAGGCGATCCAGCTTCACCCGCTGGTTTGCGCCGCGTTCAATGCCGACTTCGACGGTGACCAAATGGCGGTCCACGTGCCGCTCAGCCTTGAAGCGCAGCTGGAAGCGCGCGTGCTGATGATGTCGACCAACAACATCCTGAGCCCCGCGAACGGTAAGCCGATCATCGTTCCTTCGCAGGACATGGTGCTGGGTCTCTATTACCTGTCACTCGAACGCGAAGGCGAACCGGGCGAGGGTATGCTTCTTGCCGATATGGCCGAGGTGCATCAGGCGCTCTACACGGGTGCCGTCACGCTGCACTCGAAGATTATCAGCCGCGTTCCGCAGACCGACGAGCAGGGCAATCAATATCTGAAGCGCTTCGAAACCACGCCGGGCCGCATGCTGATCGGCGAATGCCTGCCGAAGTCGCACAAGGTGCCGTTCGAGATCGTCAACCGCCTTCTCACCAAGAAGGAAATCGGCGACGTGATCGATCAAGTCTATCGCCATACCGGCCAGAAAGAGACGGTGCTGTTCGCCGACGCCATCATGGCGCTGGGCTTCCGCAATGCGTTCAAGGCGGGCATCAGCTTTGGCAAGGATGATATGATCATTCCGGCGGCCAAGGAAAAGCTGGTCGACGACACGCGCGCGCTGGTGAAGGATTTCGAGCAGCAGTATCAGGACGGCCTGATCACGCAGCAGGAAAAATACAATAAGGCCATTGATGCGTGGTCGCAGTGCGGCGACAAGGTCGCGAACGCGATGATGGACGAAATCCGCGCGACGCCGAAGCTGGACGATGGCCGTCTCGCCCCGATCAACTCCATCTATATGATGGCGCATTCGGGTGCGCGTGGTTCGCAGGCGCAGATGAAGCAGCTTGCAGGCATGCGCGGCCTGATGGCCAAGCCGTCGGGCGAGATCATCGAAACCCCGATTATCTCGAACTTCAAGGAAGGCCTGACCGTCCTTGAATATTTCAACTCGACCCACGGTGCGCGTAAGGGTCTGGCCGATACGGCGCTCAAGACGGCGAACTCGGGTTATCTGACCCGCCGTCTGGTCGACGTGTCGCAGGACTGCGTCGTGATCGAGGAAGATTGCGGCACCACCCGCGGCATGGAAATGCGCGCCATCGTTCAAGGGGGCGCGGTGATCGCGTCGCTGGGCGAGCGTATTTTGGGCCGCACGACGCTGGAAGATGTCACCGACGCCGAGGGCAACGTCTTGGCGCCGGTCGGCACCTTGCTCGACGAGCCCACGGTGGCCCAGATCGAGGAAGCCGAAGTGCAGGCGGTCAAGATCCGTTCGCCCTTGGTTTGCGAAGCCTCGCTGGGCGTTTGCGGCAAATGCTATGGCCGCGACCTTGCGCGCGGCACGCCGGTGAATATCGGCGAAGCGGTCGGCGTCATCGCGGCGCAGTCGATCGGGGAGCCGGGTACGCAGCTGACGATGCGTACCTTCCACATCGGCGGTGCGGCGCAGGTTAACGAGCAGTCGAACCTGGAAGCGATTTCGGACGGTACAATCGAGTATCGCGAGATGGAAACCATCGTCGATCAGCGAGGCCGCCGTTTGGCGCTCTCGCGTTCGGGCGAGATCGCGATCATCGACAGCGAAGGCCGCGAACGCGCTTCGCACAAGCTGCCCTATGGTGCGCAGATCATGCACAAGGACGGCGAAAAGGTGAAGAAGGGCGACCGGATTGCCGAATGGGATCCGTTCACCATGCCGCTGATCACCGAAAAGCAGGGTGTCGTTAAATATCAGGATTTGATCGACACCAAGACGCTGACCGAACAGGTTGACGAGGCAACGGGCATCGCCCAGCGCGTCGTCACCGAATATCGCGTCACCGGACGCGGCAAGAAGGAAGACCTCCAGCCGCGTCTGACCCTGCTTGACGATGCGAGCGGCGAAGCCGCGCGTTATCTGCTAGCGGTGGGCACGATGATCTCGGTCGAGGACGGCCAGGAAGTGCAGGCCGGCGACGTACTGGCACGTGTCAGCCGCGAAGCTTCGAAAACGCGCGACATCACCGGCGGTCTGCCGCGCGTTGCCGAATTATTCGAAGCGCGCATTCCAAAGGACAACAGCGTCATCGCAAAGATCAGCGGTCGCATTGAATTCGTCAAGGATTACAAGGCGAAGCGCAAGATTGCGATCGTTCCCGAGGAAGGTGATCCGGTCGAATATCTCATCCCCAAGTCCAAGGTGCTTGAGGTTCAGGAAGGCGACCAGGTGAAGCGCGGCGACGCGCTGATCTCGGGCTCGCCGAACCCGCACGACATTCTGGACGTCATGGGGGTTGAGGCTCTCGCCGAATTCCTCGTCGCCGAAATCCAGGAAGTCTATCGACTGCAGGGCGTGAAGATCAACGACAAGCACATCGAGGTGATCGTTCGCCAGATGCTGCAAAAAGTCGAGATCACCAACGGCGGCGACACCACGCTGCTGCCGGGCGAACAGCTCGATTATCTGGAGATGATGGAATATAACGCCAAACTGCCGAAAAATGGCAAGCCCGCGGAAGGCCGTCCGGTCCTCCTCGGCATCACCAAGGCGTCGCTGCAAACCCGCAGCTTCGTTTCGGCGGCGTCCTTCCAGGAAACGACCCGCGTTCTCACCGAAGCTTCGGTACAGGGCAAGGTCGACTCGCTGCAGGGCCTCAAGGAAAATGTCATCGTCGGCCGCCTGATCCCGGCAGGTACGGGCGCGGCGATGAACCGCGTGCGTGTCACCGCTTCATCGAAGGATGCCGCGCTTCGTGCAGCGATGCGCGCCGCAAGCGATGCGCAACTCGCCGCGTCCGAAAGCGTCAAGCAGGCAGCGGCGGCTGAACCCGCTCCTGTTGCGGAGGCTGTCGCCAGCGACGATGTGATCGTGGAAGAACGTCCCGAGGGCGAAGCCTGAGACGCCGTCCACGGCCATAAAGGCAACAAAGAAGCCCCGTCGGAGCGATCCGGCGGGGCTTCTTCGTAGGGGGTGGAGAAGCGAACCGGCTGCCATTCGCTAACCGCGCCCGATTTGCGCTCATGCCCCCCGTGCCCTGATGCGGGTCGCCAACCCTTCCCAACCAACCCGCAAATCAGCACATCGGGTCCAGCGCGGCGCGCTATGCCGGTTCCACCAGATGCACATTCGTGCCAACTCCCTTGGCGCATCGCCTGTCCCTTGCTAGCGGACTGGGTAACACCCATCTTCTGTCTCCCCGGCCGCCGCGGCCCCAGCGAAGGATCGTCATGCCCACTACCCATCACACCAAAATGCTCATTCTCGGCTCGGGTCCGGCGGGCCTGTCCGCCGCCATTTACGCCGCGCGGGCGGGGATGCAGCCGATCGTCGTGCAGGGGCTTCAGCCGGGCGGACAGCTGACCATCACCACCGATGTCGAAAACTACCCCGGCTTTGCCGAAGTCATTCAGGGCCCCTGGCTGATGGAGCAGATGACGGCGCAGGCGACGCATGTCGGCACCAGCATGATCTGGGACACGATCGTCGATGTCGATCTGTCAGAGCGTCCCTTCAAGCTGACGGGCGACGGCGGCGATGTCTATATCGCCGAAACGCTGGTGATCGCGACCGGGGCGCAAGCGAAATGGCTTGGCGTTCCCGGTGAACAGGAATTGGGCGGCAAGGGCGTTTCGGCCTGCGCGACCTGCGACGGTTTTTTCTATCGCGGCAAGAAAGTCGTCGTAATCGGCGGCGGCAATACGGCGGTCGAGGAAGCGCTCTACCTTACCAATCACAGCAATGACGTGACGCTGATCCACCGCCGCGACAGCCTGCGCGCGGAAAAAATCCTGCAGGACCGCCTTTTTGCCAATCCGAAGATCAGCATCTTGTGGAACAAGAAGGTGGAACGCTTCGTCGGCGGTGAAGGCGCGGCGGGCCTCGTCGGCGTCGATCTGGTCGATACGGTGACGGGTGAGGCGAGCCATATCGCGACCGACGGCGGTTTCGTCGCCATCGGCCACAGCCCCTCGACCGAATTGTTCAAGGGCAAGCTGCCGCTCGATGACGGCGGCTATCTTGAGGTCACGCCCGGAACCTCGCTGACGGCGATTCCCGGCGTTTTTGCGGCAGGCGATGTGACTGACAAAGTCTATCGCCAGGCGGTGACCGCGGCGGGCATGGGCTGCATGGCGGCGCTCGATGCTGAACGCTTCCTTGCCGAAGCCGAATTTCACGCGATGGCCGACGCCTGAGACAAATGCACTTGCCTTCCTTCCTCAACGGGAAGGGAGGCGGGCCAACAGGTCCAATATCTGGCGTTCAAGCCATATGGCATCTTCGCCCGCAAAGCTGTGTGAGCTGCTGTCGACGCGCGTGACGGGCAGCGCGCCGGGGTTGCAGCGATCCACAAAGGCCTGCGCGGTGCGGTCGCCGGTGGCCAGCAGGATATGGGCGGGGCAAGCGAGCGCGGCCATGGCGGCGTCGAGCCGTGCGGCCAGACTGTCGGGCGATGCTGCCGCGCTGCCTTTGCCAAGCGCGGAAAGCCCGCGCAGCAGCTTGCCCAGATCAACCTCGCCCTTCAGCAGCCGCAACAGGCTTTTGGGATCTTTCAGCCGCGCCATATAGCGCGCCCGAATGGCTGAAGCGGGGGGCAGGTCAGGGGCTTCCTCTTCCCCTTCGGCTTCGCTCTCCGCCGTCTCATAGGTCCAGGGATTGGCAAGGATCAGCGCGTCCAGCGCCAGCGGCTGGTGCAGCAACAGCGCGCTGGCCGCGTCGCAATTGCCAAAAGCGGCCATGCGCGCGACTTGCGGGGCGGCCGCGCGAAAGGTCGCGATAGCCGCGGCAATATCAGGGGCGCTGCTTTCAAAGCCGCTGTTTTCGCCTTCGCTGTCGCCGATACCCCGCCGGTCAAAGCGGAAGACGGGGTAGCCCGCCGCCGCTACGCGCGCCGCCAGCATCGCCATGCCGCGATGCGCGCCGCTGCGTATTTCATTGCCGCCCGACAGGATCAACAGGCCGGTGGCGCCCGCTGCCGCGTCAAGCGTCCCGGCGAGTTCGGCGCCCTCGCAGGCAAAGGTCAGATGACGCCGCATTCGGCCCCCCATGCGGCAATATCGGCGGCGATGGCATCGGCCATCGCCCGATCTTCTCCCGGCTCGGCGCGCAGCCACAAGGCGCTGCCCTTCAGCCCATTGGCCCCCAGCGAGAGGCTGCGGAGCGGCGCCACTTGCTGTTCACTCGCCTGGCCGAGCTGCGCCAGCATGGCGGGCGACAGAAGATTGCCAGCGAGGAGCAGGGCTTCCTTTTCTCCGCGCGCCTGTAACATCTCCGGGCTGCTCTCCCCCCCCGCTTCGCGGTCAGCGGCCACGCGCGCGCGCAGCAGGGTGCGAAGCAGCGAAGCGCCCTTGACAGGGGCGAGCCGCCACCAGCCATCGGCCCGCGCTGCATGGTCGATCAGGCAGCCGCCCCGTAAGGAGGCGATGATCAGCGGGCCGTCGATGCTGCGCGCCGTTTCCGCGAGCGCTTCCTGCCAGATGACCAGATCGACGCCGGACAGCGGCGTCAGGCTCTCATTCTGTCCGGGCAGATCGGGGAGCTGGGCGGCGAAACCTTCGCGCGCCAGCGCGCGCATCGCCAGCACCAGCGTCCGCCGCATCCGGTTCGCTTCCTCGAACAGGGGCGGAACGAATAATATGGTGGCGCGCGGCGCGTTTCCGTCAGGCGGCAGGATCGAGAGGCGATGTTCGTCCATGCGTCCGCGCTGCAGGCTCAGCCGTTGAGCTTGCTCTGCGCGAAGGCGAGAAGCTTGCCATAGGTTTCGAAAATCTCGCCCTCGACTTCATCATCGTCGATAATGATCCCGAGCCGGTCTTCCATTTCGGTGAGTACCGTGGCGACCGCCATCGAGTCAAATTCGGGAAGTTCGCCGAACAATCCGCTGTCGGGGGTCAGCTCGGCAGCGCGCTCTTCGCCAAGGCCGAGAATATCGGCGAGCAGGGCGCGCAGGGTCGTATCGGCGGCGGTTGCAGGCGTTTCGGTCACGAAATTTTCCTCAAAGCGGGGCGCACAAAGGCTTTCAATGCGGGGCTCCATGCCGCGATGCGCGCCGGATTAAAAGCCTCGATATGCCAAAGCGGCTCATGCCGGTTCATCCAATCGCGTTTATAGGCGTCATTTCCTGTCCCGAAATCGACCCGGCGCACCCCGTCCACCTCGATGACATGACGAAACAGCGCCGCCGACAATAGCGTGCCCGGCGATGCTTTCACCTTGTCCTCGACATGGGCGAGCTTGTGAATGAAGGCGGTGCCATCTTCCACCGTCCAATATTGCGCCGCGACCGCCTCACCGGCAATGCGCGCCAGTCCCATGCGAAAGCTTCCGCGGGTGCTTTCCTGCTCGGCAAAAGCCCGGAGGAGGGCGGGGTCTCCCTCTTCGGGTTTCCAGCTCGCGGCATAAATGGTTTCATAAGCCGCCCAATGCGCCGGGTCGAAGCGGGTGATAATCTCCAGATCGACAACGCCTTTCTTCGCCTTGCGCTTCACCGTGCTGCGAAGCGCACCGGGGCGGCTTTGCCACCACTCATCATGGCTCATGCCGCCCAGGTCGAGCCAGTGCCGGTCCCCTTTGGGAAGGGCATCGACCCACCATCCCGCGGCGCGCAGGGCGGCGGCCAATATTTCGCGTTCGGCATCGGGCACGGGATAAAGGCTGAGCCGTGCAGCCTGTGTCCGCAAACGGTGAAAAAGATCATCAAGCGCGGCATCCTGCCGGTCGCCCCCGCTGAACAGGGGGCGGATGGAAAAACTATACCAGTTGGTCAGCCCCGTAACCTGCCCGGCCTTTTCCGCCTTGAGCGGCAACCAGGCGCTTGTGTCCTCGGCCTCCCCATAGGCATCGGCGCGGCCTTCACCCGCAAAGCCATGGGCGGTGAGCAAATCGAACCATGCGGGCTGGTCAAAGGGCGAGGCAAAGCCCTCTGCGCGCCAGACGCGATCATTAGCGTGATGTTCACCGTTCCCTTGCATGGTGCGGCCCTCTATCACCACTCTCCTAACAGCCAATGACCAAAGCCGAAAAACCTATGTCGCATCCGATCGACCATCTGACCCTGCGCGGCGCGGCCGACGCACCCGCCCTGCTGATCGGCGATGCTGTCATCAGCTTTGCCGATCTCGACGCGGGCGTATCCCGCCTTGCCGCCTGGCTCCGCGCGCAAGTGGGCGGAAAGGGCGAAAGGGTCGCAAGCTGGAGCGGGAAGACGCGGCTTGCCTGCCTGATGCCCTTGGCGGCGGCGCGCGCCGGGCTGGTGCATGTGCCCATCAACCCGCTGCTGAAAGCGCCGCAGGCCGCGCATATATTAGCCGACAGCGGCGCGCGGCTCTTGATCACCAACAAGGCGCGCGCCGATATGCTGGCGGGAGAGCGCCCTCCCGATTGCGCCTTTGCTGATTTACAGACGGCGGAAGCGGCGATTGACGACATGGGCGCTGATGATGCCGCGCTCCCGCCATCCGATGCCGCGCCCGACGATCTGGTGGCCATTCTTTATACCAGCGGCTCGACGGGACGCCCCAAGGGCGTGATGCTGAGCCACGCCAATCTCTGGCTGGGGGCGGAAAGCGTTGCCACCTATTTGAAAATCGCGGCCGATGATCGCGTGCTGGGGGTGCTGCCGCTCAGCTTCGACTATGGACAGAATCAGCTGTTATCAACCTGGTATGCGGGCGCGGCGGTGGCGCCGCTCGACTATCTCACCCCGCGCGATGTGGTAAAGGCGGTGGCGCGTCACCGGGCCACCACCCTGGCGGGCGTTCCTCCGCTCTGGGTGCAATTGACCGAAATCGACTGGCCCGCCGACGCGTCGACTTCGCTGCGGCGGCTGACCAACAGCGGCGGCGCGCTGACGCCTGCGCTGATCGAGGCGATGCGCGCGACCTTTGCGGGGGCGGATATTTATCCCATGTATGGGCTGACCGAGGCATTTCGTTCGACTTTTCTCGATCCCGCGCTGGTTGCCGATCATCCCACTTCGATGGGGCGCGCTATTCCCCATGCCGAAATATTGGTCTCCCGCCCCGATGGCAGCCTCGCCGATGATGGCGAAGCGGGGGAGCTCGTTCATTGCGGCCCGCTCGTCGCGCAGGGCTATTGGCAGGATGCCCAACGCACGGCGCAGCGTTTCAAGCCTGCACCGCCCGCGTCGCGCTATGGCGGCATGGCGGTCTGGTCGGGCGATACGGTGCGCCGCGACGCCGACGGCCTTCTCTATTTTGTGGGCCGCGACGATGCGATGATCAAGACGGCGGGCAACCGTGTCAGCCCCACCGAGATAGAGGATGCCGCCACTCAGTCGGATCTGGTGCAGGAAGCCGTGGCTTTTGGCGTTCCCGACGATCGGCTGGGCGCGGCGATCATCCTGATCGTGCGTGGCGGCGAGCAAGGGGCGGGCGATGCCGAGGGTCTGGCCAAATATCTGCGCCAGAATTTGCCGAACTTCATGCAGCCCAAGGAAATTGTCTGGCAGGACGCGCTGCCGCGCAACCCCAATGGCAAGCTCGATCGTGTCGCCATCGAACGTGAATGGAAAGCAAAGGAGATCGCCGCATGAAACCCCATGGCCCGATCCCGCCCGCTTATTCCAGCGACAGCGAGGGCATGTTGCTCGTGGGCGGCCAGCGCGTCGATGCGCTGGTCGAGCAGGCAGGCGACACGCCGCTCTTTCTCTATAACGCCGCCATGCTTGGCGCGCGCGTCGCCGAATGGCGCGTGGCGATGCCCGACATGGTACAGCTTCATTATGCGATGAAGGCCAATCCCTTTGGCCCCTTGCTCGCGCATATGGCGGGGCTGGTCGATGGCCTCGACGTTGCTTCGGGCGGCGAATTGGAGATGGCGCTGGCAAGCGGCATGGATGCTGCTCACATCAGCTTTGCCGGGCCGGGCAAGCGTGACCGCGAACTGGAAGCCGCCATCGCGGCGGGCGTCACGCTCAACCTTGAATCAACGGGCGAGGCCGAGCGGGCACTGGCGATCGCCGACAGGCTGGGCGTTCGCCCGCGCCTTGCCGTGCGGGTCAATCCCGATTTCGACCTGAAAGGGTCAGGGATGAAAATGGGCGGCGGCGCCAAGCCTTTTGGCGTCGATGCGCGCGCGGTTCCGGCGCTCGTCCGCCGCCTGATCGATGCGGGCGCCGATTGGCAGGGCTTTCATATTTTCGCCGGATCGCAGGCGCTCTCCGCCGATGCCATTGCCGAGACACAGGCGCAGACGGTGGCACTGGCGGGAGAGCTTGCAGAGGAAGCGGGGGCAACGCCGCCGCTCGTCAATCTGGGCGGGGGCATGGGCGTGCCCTATTTCCCCGGCGATCAGGCGGTTGACGCTCCCGCTGTGGGGCAGGCGCTGGGGGCAACGCTCGAAGCGCGCGCGCCGGTTCTGAAGAACAGCCATTTCGCCATGGAACTGGGCCGCTGGCTCGTCGCCGAAGCGGGGGTCTATCTGACGCGGATCGTCGACCGGAAGGTCAGCCATGGCGAGACTTTTCTGGTCACCGACGGCGGGCTTCATCATCAGCTGGCCGCGAGCGGCAACTTCGGCACGGTGATCCGCCGCAACTATCCCATCGCCGTCGCTCATGCCTTCGGACGCGAGCCCGCCGAAAGCGTCAGCGTCGTGGGCTGCCTTTGCACGCCGCTCGACCGTCTGGGCGATCAGGTCGCGCTGCCCCGCGCCGATGTCGGCGATCTGGTTGCGATTTTTCAGGCGGGCGCCTATGGAGCCTCCGCCAGTCCGGCCACATTCCTGGGGCAGGGCCCGGCCAAGGAAATGCTCGTTTAAGGCTGCGCCCTGTCCCGTGATGGGACAAATGGCGTTCGATGGGCCGAGTCGAGCCCCACGACTAACATTATGTTCACCCTTTTCGAGCAATGGCGATCCTGACGCAAATTAAAGGGCGTGCCGATGGTCGGACGCGCCCCGCCGGCCGCTCGAAAGGTTTGATGGATTATGATTTCCTCTGCTTCGCCCCGCGCCCTTGGTGTCGCCCGCGCCGCATTGGTTGCTGGCATTGCCGCGACCGCGCTTGCCGGCTGTGCAGGTGTGGGCGGTAATGCCCCGGAACTCCCCAGCGCCAATTTCGTGGAAAATCGTGAAGGCCCGGGTGAGGAATATATCATCGGCCCGCTCGATGAGTTGCAGATTTTCGTCTGGCGCAACCCCGAGCTAGGCGGCAAGGTTCAGGTGCGCCCCGATGGCCGCATCACTACGCCGCTGATCACTGATATGCCAGCGGTCGGCAAGACGCCGACCATGCTCCAACAGGATATCAAGCTTCAGCTCGGCCAATATATCAATGATCCGATCGTCAGCGTGATCGTGACCAGCTTCAACAGCACCTTCTCTCAACAGGTGCGGATCGTGGGGGCAACCGAAAAGCCTGCGTCCATTCCTTATCGCGCCAATATGACGGTGCTTGATGCGATGATCGCGGTGGGCGGCCTGGGGGAATTTGCCGCAGGGAACAAGGCTCGGCTCGTCCGGTTCGACAAGGGGACGGGCAAACAGCGCGAATATGGGCTTCGCCTCAACGATTTGATCAAAAGAGGGGATGTAAAGGCCAATGTCCGCCTGCAACCGGGCGACGTGATCATCATTCCCGAAAGCATGTTCTAACACCGCCTGATGCCATTTCTTCAAACGCTCGCATGACAGCCAGGGACTAAAGCAGACGATGAACGGTCTTTACGACGAAATCCGTGTGATGCTGCACAGCGTGTGGACCCGCCGCTGGCTGGTTCTGGCGGTGGCATGGGGCGTGTGCATCCTTGGCTGGCTGGCGATTGCGTCCATTCCCAATCGCTATGACTCCCAGGCGCGCCTGCTCGTCGACGTCAATCAGCTTTTGTCTGATGAAACCCAGTCCGGCTTTGGCGGGCGGCGCCAGATTGACCAGATTCGCGAAACGCTGACCAGCGCCAGCAATCTGGAAAAGGTTGCTGTGACCACCGGGCTGATCCCCGCCGGGGCAAGCGACCGGGAAAAGGCGGGAGCGGTGGCGACCTTGCGTACCAGCATAAAGGTAGAGCCGCAGCAGGATAATATTTTCGAGATCACGTCGAGCATCGGCATTTCCAGCCTGTCGGACGCCGATAATGCAAAGCTTGCCTCAGGCGTGCTCGACAGTCTGATCACCGTATTCCGCGATGACCAGCTTCGCAGCGGGCGGCTTGATGCGCGGCAGGGGATCAAATTTCTCGATGCTCAAATTGCTGACCGGGAAAAGGCGCTGCGCGAAGTGGAGGCGCGGCGCGCTGCTTTTGAAGCAAAAAATGTCGGCCTTGTTCCCGCAGGTTCCGGTTCCCCGGCGCAGCGGGTCGAAGCCGCTCGAGCGGAAGTCAATCAGATTGATTCGCAGCTTGTCGCTGCGCAAGCCGCCTTGTCGGCGGCGAACAGCCAGCTGGGTTCCACTCCGGCGACAATCGCCATTCCCGGCATCAGTGCGACGGGAGGCGGTGTGGCTCGGCAACAACTTGCCGGGGCGCAGGCTGAATTGTCGGCGATGCGCGCGCGCGGGCTGACCGATGCCCATCCCGACATGATCGCGATCAAAAGCCAGATCGCTTCCTTGCAGGCTCAGGCCTCGCGTGAGGGCTCGGGCGGCGGCGGTGGCGGCACGGCTCAAAACCCCGCTTATGCTTCACTCGCCGCAATGCGCGCGGAGCGTCAGGCGACCGTCAGTGCGCTCACGGCCCGCAAAGCGCAGCTGATGCAGGAAATTTCAAAGATCACTGCGCAACAGATTGAAAATCCAGGCATCGCTGCTGAGTATGACCGCATCAACGGCGAATATAATGCGCTGAAGGCGCAATATGACAAGCTGCTGACACAGCGTGAACAGGTGCGGCTGCGCGGCGAGGTGCAGACCGAAGCCGACGCTATCCGGGTTGAGCTACTCAATCCGCCAACCAAACCCACCACTCCCGCCGCGCCCAACCGCCCGTTGTTCCTGACGCTGGTGCTGTTCGTCGGCCTTGGTGCCGGGGTGGGCACCGCTTTTGCCTTGTCACAGGTGCGCCCCAGCTATGCCACCGCCGCCAAGCTCGAACGCGCCAGCGGCCTGCCTGTTATCGGCTCGATCACCGAAATTGTGACGCCCGAACGCCAGGTCGACCGCCGAAAGAAGCTGGTCTGGCTGGGAAGCGGCGCGGCCGCGCTGGTGGGACTCTATGCCTTGCTGCTGATTGCTGAATTTGTTCAGCGCGGCATGGTCGCGTGACGGGGGAGAAGAAGATGAAAGACAAGCGCCCCGTGAAACGCCAGCCCTCGCTGCTTGAGCGCGCCGCCGATATGTTCGGCCTTGACCCTGCGGGCAAGACGCCGACAATCGACATTTCCCAGCTGCCCCCCGAGCCGGAACGCAAAAGGAGGAAAGCAAAGGCCGCAAAAGCCGCGCCAGCGGATGTGGAAAGTCTCGAAGACGTCCCCGTCGAAACCGCCGCTGCGGTGGAACCTGCGCTGAAAATCTCGGCGCGCAAGGATATCGCCCGCGCCGAACCGGCGATTGTGCCGCAGCGCCAGGGCAGCATTGACCGCGACCGTCTCGCCGCCGCCGGAATGATCGTTCCGGGCGCGCCGGTGACGGGGATCTCGGAAGAATATCGCATCGTAAAGCGCGAACTGATCCGCAATTTCGCCGGGGCTGGTGCCGCCAGCCGTCCGGTCGTGCCGCGGGGGCACCGTGTGCTGATCGCGTCGGCCAATCCGGGCGAGGGCAAGACTTTCTCGGCGGTCAATCTGGCGCTCAGCCTTTCGACCGAGGCGGATCACGACGTGCTGTTGATCGACGCCGATATTGCCAAGCCGGGCGTCGTTGCCACGCTGGGGCTGGAAGATGGGCCGGGTTTGATGGATGCACTTGCCGATCCGCATCTGCCGCTCGGTGAATGCATGATCCAGACCGATATTCCGGGGCTGAAGGTCATGCCCGCTGGCACCCAGCATATGCACGACACCGAATTGCTGGCGTCGGCGCGCACCGAAAACCTGCTCGCCCGGCTGGAACAGGGCGTGCCGGGGCGCATCTTGATCCTCGATTCGCCGCCTGTGCTTGCCGCTTCGCCCGCAAGCGTGCTGGCTGGCCATGTGGGACAGCTCATCATGGTGGTCCGCGCCGACGAAACACTCGAATCGTCGCTGCGCGACGCCATCGGGCTGATGGGCGGCTGCCCGCATATTCAATTGTTGCTCAACGGAGTGAAATTCTCGCCGGGCGGACGCCGTTTTGGCACCTATTATGGACAGGGGGGCGCGACATGAAGCGCATCACGACATCAATGCGCGCGGCAGCTTCGCTCGCCGCGCTGCTGCTCGCCGGGACCGCGGGCATCGCACAGGCCCAATGGTCAGGATCATCCGATAGCGGACCGGGGGAGGGTAGCGCCCGCACGCCCGGCGCCGAAGCCACCGCGAGCGCCGCGCGTAACGGTGAACGCTCGCAGCGCCGCGCCGACATTACACCCTATCTTGAGGTTGGTCAGGTGCTCAGCGCCGACCTCAAAAATGGCGGTGATGTCCTGACCTATACGACCGTTGCCGCGGGCGTAGATGCGGCCATCGTCACCCGCCGCGTCGAGTTGGCGGGCTCGGTGCGTTATGAGCGGCAGTTCGGCTGGAACGGCGGGCTTGGCGATCAGGATATCGTCAGCGGCCTGCTGCGCGGACGACTGGAAGCTGCTCGCGGCCTCAACCTCGAAGCCGGAGCGCTCGCCACCCGCTCGCGCGTCGATGGGCAAGGCGCTGACAATGGCATCATCAACGACCGTTCGTCCAATGTTGGCAATCTCTACTCGGTCTATGCCGGGCCGACGCTCGTGCAGCGGGTTGCGGGGCTGGATGTCGGCGCGGGCTATCGCTTCGGCTATACCAAGGCCGATGTCGATGCGCCGCCCATATTGGCGCCCGGCGCGGTGCAGCAGGATATTTTCGACAGCTCCACCAATCATGTCGCCTGGGGCAGCATCGGCCAGCGTCCGGGCGATCTGCCCTTCGGTTGGCAGGTGTCGGGCGGCTATGAGCGGGAAGATGCGACCCAACTCGATCAGCGCTATGAGGGCAAATATGCCCGCGCCGATGTGACCATGCCGGTCGGTCCGACGCTCGCGCTGCTCGGCGGCGTGGGTTATGAGGATATCGAGATCAGCCAGCGTGATCCCGTGATCGATGATCAGGGGATTCCGGTGCGCGACGGCAATGGCCGCTATGTCACCGATCACACGAGCGCGCGCCAGCTTGCCTTTGACGTCGATGGCCTCATCTGGGACGCGGGCGTCATGTGGCAGCCCAGCCAGCGTACTTCGCTCACCGCCAAGGTCGGTCGCCGCTATGGCGACATGATCTATACGGGCAGCTTCACCTATCGTCCGCATCACGCTACCCAGCTTCAGGTGGGCGTCTATGATGGACTCTCCAGCCTTGGGCGCGGCCTGTCGGGTGGCCTTGCGGCGTTGCCGACCCAGTTTAACCCGACGCGCAACCCGCTCGGCGGCGATATCGATCCCTGTGTCTTTGGCGTGGAGGGCGGAAGCTGCCTCACCAGCCGTCTCGGCAATTTGTCGGCGGCGCAATATCGCAACCGCGGGGTGCAGGCGACGCTCAGCTCGCGCTTCGGCGGCTGGAGTTATGGTGTGGGCGTGGGCTATGACCGTCGCCGCCTGCTCATCCCGGCCAATTCGCCGATTGCTGCGCTCGACGGCATTGTCGACGAAAGCTATTATCTCTTCCTAACCGCCGGTCGCCGCCTCGACGCGGATTCGGACGTTACTCTGTCGGGCTATGTCAATTATTTCGACAATGGCGCGCCGGGTGTCGGCGATGTCCAGTCGGCGGGGCTGACGGCTTCCTATTCGCGCCGCTTCTGGCGCGGGCTCAGCGGCAGCGCGGCGGCCAGCATCAACGCCTTTGATCAGGACGGGCTGAACAGCCAGCTGATCGGATCGGCGATGGTCGGCATGCGATACAGCTTCTGATCCCGGAACCGAAACAGGAATATTGCGATGTATGATCAATTTTACGGCTTCACCGGGCGCCCTTTCCAACTAACGCCGGACCCGCATTTCTATTTTGAAAGCGGCACGCATCGCAAGGCGATGTCCTATCTCGGCTATGGGCTGGCACAGGGCGAAGGCTTCATTGTCATCACCGGCGACGTCGGCGCGGGCAAGACAACGCTGGTCGGTCATTTGATGAACACCATCGACCCCAATCGGCTGACAGCGGTGAAGCTGGTGTCGACGCAGGTCGAGGGCGACGATCTCCTGCGCCTCGTCGCCGAACAATTTGGCATCGAATGGGAAGGTGAAAGCAAGGCCGAGCTGCTGCGCGCGATGGAGCAGTATCTGCGCGAACAGGCGCGCGCGGGCAAGCGCACCCTGTTGATCGTCGATGAAGGGCAGAATCTGGCGATTTCCGCGCTCGAAGAATTGCGGATGCTCTCCAACTTCCAGCTTGGCGGTCATTCGCTCCTGCAGATTTTCCTGCTGGGCCAGCCCGAATTTCGCCAGACGCTTTTCCATTCGCCGACGCTGGAGCAATTGCGCCAGCGCGTGATTGCCACCCATCATCTCGACCCGATGGAGCCCGAAGAGGTGGAGCCTTATATTCTCCATCGTCTCGGCAAGGTGGGCTGGGACGGCAATCCCAGCTTCAGCCCCGATGCTTTCGAACTGATTTTCGAACATAGCGAAGGCGTGCCGCGCAAGCTCAACGTGCTGGTCAGCCGCCTGCTGCTGTTCGGCGCGGTTGAAGAACTGAACCGCATCACCGGCCAGCATGTCCGCAATGTGATCGCCGAGATCGAGGCGGATCGCGGCATTGACGAAGCGGCGCTGACGCCCGCACCGGTTGAGCAGGCCGCGTCCGCTCCGGCGCCGCAGCCCGCCCTCAGCCCGCGCGCCGACAATGATTATGCCGAGGCAACGACCCCTGCGCCGTCCTTCTCCGAAGAATTGGGCGACACGCTCGAACTGACCGCGGACACGGCTGTTGCCACCGCTGCGCCGACTTCTGCCAGCGCTATCGCTGCGCCGGCTGCGAATGAAGCCGACCTTCAGGCGCTGCGCGACCAGATTGCAGGACTGGAAGCGCGGATCAGCGAACAGGATGCGGCGCTGCGCCGCATTCTCGATCTGCTCATCGAATGGGTCGAGCGTGATCCGGACAATGCGCCCAACCCGACGTCGTCGGAAGTCTGGGCGGCCTGACGCAGCGGCGCATCCCATGCTATAGCGGTGGGGAAGGTGAGGGATGATGCAGAACGGCCTGTCGGTCGATGTCGAGGATTGGTTTCAGGTCGGCGCCTTTGAACGCACGATCGACCGCGCCGACTGGCCCGCGCTCGAATGCCGGGTCGAGGCCAATTGCGACGCCATCCTCCAACTGTTCGCCGAGGCCGGGGTGCATGGCACCTTCTTCACTCTGGGCTGGATTGCCGAACGCTATCCGGCGCTGATCCGCCGCATCGTTGCGGCGGGGCATGAACTTGCCAGCCATGGCTATGATCACAAGCGCGTCTTTACGATGAGCGCCGCTGACTTCGCCGCTGATCTTAAAAAAACGCAAGCCATATTGGAGGATATCGGTGGCGCGCGCCTGCGCGGCTATCGGGCGCCCAGCTTTTCGGTCGACACCCGCACCCCCTGGGCCCATGCGGTGCTCGCCGAACAGGGCTATGCCTATTCCTCCAGCGTCGCGCCGGTGGTTCACGATCATTATGGCTGGCCGCAAAGCCCGCGCCATGTGTGGAAGCCTTTACCCGACAGCGACCTGATCGAGTGGCCGGTGACCACCGCGCGGCTCGCCGGGCGCACGCTGGCGGCCGGGGGCGGGGGCTTCATGCGAATGCTGCCTTATGGCTTCACCCGCTGGGCAATTGCGCGGATGAATGCCGAAGGCCATCCGGCTATCCTCTATTTCCATCCATGGGAAATCGACCCCGGCCAGCCGCGGGTCGATCAGGCGCCACTCAAATCAAAAATCCGCCATTACAGCGGCTTGTCGGCCATGGCGGGGAAACTCAGGCAATTGCTCGCCGATTTTGAGTGGACGCGCGCTGATGCCCTGCTGCCCGACCAGAAAAAGCGCGCCCAGCCCTGGCAGGCAGCGGCATGATCCTCGCCCCGACGGACGACGCGCCCGTCTCGGCGCGGCCCGGCCCTGCGGGCGCGACGCCGCTTTCCGATGGCGCGGCTTGGGACGCCTATGTCGCGGCGCACCCCGACGCGACGCCTTTTCACAGCCGCGCCTGGTGCGAAGCGATCACGCGGGCAACGGGGCATCAATGTCATCTCGTGTCGGCGCGCGATGGGTCAGGGCAACTTACCGGTCTTTTGCCGCTTCACCATATCCGCTCGCCGCTTTTCGGTGAGGCGCTGGTAGGCAGCGGCTTCGCCGTCGGTGGCGGGCTGCTTGCCGATGATCCGGCGGTTGCGGCGACGCTCGCCAAGGACGCGGTGGATATTGCCCGCCACCTCAAGCTACCTTCGGTGGAACTCCGCGGCGGAACTGTCCCGCAGCATGAAGGCTGGCGCGCCGAGGGCGATGTCTATGCCGGTTTCGCGCGCGATCTTGCCGCCTATGACGAGGCGGAACTGCTCGCCATCCCGCGCAAGCAGCGCGCCGAGGTGCGCAAGGCGCTCGCCAGCAGTTTGCGTGTAACAACCGGCCGCGATGCGGATGAACGCCGCGACCATTACCGCGTCTATGCGACCAGCGTACGTAATCTGGGGACGCCGGTGTTCCCGCGCGCCTTGTTTGACGCAGTACTCGACGCCTTTGGCGATGATGCCGATATATTGACCGTGCGCGATGAAGGCGGACGCGCAGTGGCCAGCGTGCTCAGCCTTTATTGGCGCGGCACCGTCATGCCCTATTGGGGCGGCGGCCTTGCCGAGGCGCGGCGGCTGCGCGCCAATGAGCTGATGTATTATGCGCTGATGAACCATGCCCGCGCGCGCGGCTGCACCCGTTTCGACTTCGGGCGCTCCAAATGCGGCACGGGGCCTTTCGCCTACAAGAAAAATTGGGGATTCGAACCGCGTCCGCTCGTCTATGCGCGCTGGCTCGCGCCGGGAGAGAAGCCGCGCGATACCAATCCCGACAGCGCCAAATATCGGCTGCAAGTCGATTTGTGGAAAAAGCTACCGCTCTGGGCCGCCAACCGCATCGGCCCCCTCATCGCGCGCGGGCTGGGCTGATGATCCCCGTTCACAAACACCCCGGTCATTGCGAGGAGCCAAAGGAGACGAAGCAATCTCCAGCCATCGCTCCGGCACCGCGCGCCACCGCGAAAGCCGCCCGATGAGCGACATTCTTTTTCTCGTCCACCGCGCGCCCTGGCCGCCCGATCGCGGCGACCGTATCCGCAGCTGGCATATGTTCGAGGCGCTGGCAAAGCTCGCTCCCGTCCATGTCGCCGCGCTCGCCGATAATGACGCCGACGCGGCGTTGGCGCGCGAGAAAATGCAGCCGCTTTGCAAAAGCCTGGTTGTCGAAGTTCGCAAGGCATCGCGTCCAGCCGCGCTGGCACGGGCGCTTTTGCGTGGGGAGCCTGTTTCTAACCTTCTGTTTCGCAGCAAGGCGCTTGGCGCCCATGTCGAGGCGCTGCTCTCAGGCGGAGAAATCCGCCATATTATCGCCTTCTCGGGGCAGATGGCGCAATATCTGCCCGGGGCTTTCGATGGCCGGGTGATCATGGATTTTGTCGATGTCGATTCGGCGAAATTTGCGACTTATGCCGAGCAGGACAAGCGCCAGCCGCTGAACTGGGTCCATGCCCGCGAGGCGCGATTGCTTGGCGCTTATGAGGCCAAAGTCGCGCGCGCCGTCGATGCATCGTTGTTTGTCAGCGAGGCCGAAGCCGCGCTGTTTCGCGCGCGCAGCGGGCTGGATGCGGCAAAAGTCCATGCGGTCGAAAATGGCATCGACACCGCGCGCTTCGATCCCGCCCAGCCGCTGGAGACGGTGGGGCAGGGGGAGGGACCGCTCGCCATCTTCACCGGGCAGATGGATTATCGCCCCAATATCGACGCGGTGCGCTGGTTCGCCGGGGATATTCTGCCCCTCATCCGCGCACGTCATCCGCAGGCGCGTTTTGCCATCGTTGGCCGCGCCCCGACCGACGAGGTGCGCGCGCTGGGCGCGCTTCCCGGCGTCCATGTCACGGGCGAGGTGCCCGATGTGCGTCCGTGGCTTGCCGCCGCCGATGCGGTGGTCGCGCCGCTGCTGCTCGCGCGGGGGATACAGAATAAGCTGCTCGAGGCGATGGCGATGGCCCGCCCCGTGGTCGCAAGCCGCGCCGCCGCCACCGGCATTGACGCGGTGGAGGGCACACATTTGCGCGTCGCCGAAGATGCCGCCGCCATGGCCGCTGCGGTCGCGGCGATATTCGACGATCCGGCTGCTGCCGCGCAAATGGGCCGGGCTGCGCGCGAACGGATGATTGCGCGTTATGGCTGGGATGCGCGTCTTGCGCCGCTCGGTGCCCTGCTTGGACTGACAGGGTGAAGGCTTTCGCCCTCCCTCACGGCGCTCCGGCGACATGGAGCCTGTGGCAGCGTCACCTGACGGCGCTGGTATTTCTCACCGCCTTCATCCTGCTGCTCTTCTGGCGTGATGCGACCGATATGGCAGGCATCTGGTGGGACAGTTCAACCTTCACTCATTGCCTGATCATGCTGCCGATGATCGGTTGGCTGGTGCATCAGCGCATGCCCCAGCTTCGCCGCCTGACGCCGGGCTGGTGCTGGCCCGCGCTTGTCTGGATGGCGGGGGCGGGGCTGGTCTGGCTGGTCGGCGCGGCGGCGGGCGTGGGACTGTTCCGCCAACTTGGCCTTATCCTCATGCTGCAAGGCGCCGTGGCGGCGACCCTTGGCGAAAAGCTGGTGCGCGGGCTCTTCTTTCCGCTGGCCTATGCGCTGCTCCTCGTTCCTTTCGGCGAGGAGCTGGTGCCGCTGCTCCAGAATTTTACCGCGCATATCAGCGTCGCGCTGCTCCACCTGACGGGGCTGGAGGCGGACATGCAGGGGGTGTTCATCACCACCCGCGCGGGTTTCTTCGAAGTGGCGGAGGAATGCTCCGGGGTGAATTTCCTTATCGCCATGCTCGCCTATGCGGTGTTTGCCGCGCATCTTTGTTTTCGCGGGATGCGGCGCCGGGTCATCTTTGTCCTGTGCGCGCTCGCGGCGACCATTATTGCCAATGCGCTGCGCGCCTATGGCACGATGCTCGCTGCCGAAATCTGGGGGATTGAGCGCGCCGGGGGCATGGATCATATCATCTATGGCTGGTTCTTCTTCGGGCTTGTCATCCTACTCGTGATGCTTGTCGCGCGGCGCTGGTTCGATCGCCCCGCCGATGATGTCGCTTTGGATGCAAGCGGGCTGGAAAGCGCTCCGCGCTTCACCGCCCCGGCGCGCATTATCCTCCCGCTCGCCTTTGCCGTGCCGCTTTTCTTCACGGGCTGGTCCGCCCTCGTCGGCGCGCGCGCCGCTCCCTTGGCCGATCCCTTCAGCGTCGCACCGCCGCCGGGGTGGAGCGTGACCGCCCCGCCGCAGACCGGCTGGACCCCGCGCTTCGACGGTGCCGATGCGCGCTTCATCGGCCATTTCGCCGGACCGGACGGCGCGCGCGTCACCGTCGCGCTCGCGGGCTATGAACGGCAGGCCGAGGGGCGCGAGGTCGCCGCATTCGGCCAGGGCGCCATCGACCCCGACAGCCGCTGGGCGTGGAGCGCGACGCTCGATCCGGTTGATGGTGCAAAGACCGAGCGCCTGCTCCACCCCGGCCCGCTGCTACGCGACGCCGCCACCTTCTATGTCGTCAATGGCAAGGCGACGGGCAGCGCCCGACACGCCAAGCTCGGGCAGCTCAGGGCGCGCCTGCTGGGCGGCGATCCGCGCGCGCTCTCCCTGATTGTTTCGGCGGAAGCCGATGCGGGCGGCCGCGATGCGGTCGCTGCTTTCCTGTCTGCGGCGGGCGGAGCGCAGGCGATTGCTGACCGCGCCCTCAAAACCCGCTAAGCGCGCAGATATATGTGCGGCATAGCAGGTCTTTACCATCTCGAAACGGCAAAGCCCGTCGATCCGGCGCGGGTGCGCGCGATGCTTCATCCGATGCAGCATCGCGGCCCCGATGGAAGCGGTGTGTGGACCGCGCCCGGCGTGGGGCTCGGCCATTTGCGCCTGTCAATCATCGACTTGGACGGCAGCCCCCAGCCGATGGCGAGCGATGATGAAGCCATCACGCTCAGCTATAATGGCGAAATCTATAATTTCCGCGCCTTGCGCGCCGAACTCGCCGAACGTGGTCACCGTTTCCGGACCGAAGGCGATACAGAGGTGATCATCGCCGCCTGGCGCCAGTGGGGCGTGGAATGTCTTTCGCGCCTCAACGGCATGTTCGCCTTTGCGCTCCATGATCATCGGCGCGGCTGCCTCTTCCTCGCGCGCGACCGGCTGGGGGTGAAGCCCCTGCATTATGCGCGCCTCTCCGACGGCTCGCTCGCCTTTGCCTCCGAACTCAAGGGGCTGCTGCGCCATCCGCTGCTGCGCCGCGAGGCTGATCTGACCGCGCTCGAGGATTTTCTCGCGCTCGGCTATGTCCCCGACGATAATTGCATCGTCGCGGGCGTTCAGAAGCTTCCCGCGGGCCATTATCTGCTGTGCGAACGCGGCAAGCCGATGCCCGCGCCCAGCCAGTGGTGGTCGCCCGACTTCTCCCGCCGCATCCGCGCGAGTGAAAGCGAGGCGGCGGAGCATCTCACCCATTTGATGCGCACCGCGGTCACCGACCGTATGGTCGCCGATGTGCCGCTCGGCGCCTTTCTGTCGGGCGGGGTCGATTCCAGCGCGGTCGTCGCGCTGATGGCGGAGGCGAGCGCAAAGGCGGTCAAGACCTGCACCATCGGTTTCGATCAGGCGGCGCTCGACGAAAGCGCTTATGCGCGCCAGATTGCCGAACGCTTCGCCACCGATCATCGCACCCGCACCGTCGCGGCGTCAGATTTCGCGTTGGTCGATCGCATTGCCGACATGTTCGACGAACCCTTTGCCGATGCCAGCGCGCTCCCCACCTACCGCGTGTGCGAACTGGCGCGTGAAGAGGTGACGGTGGCATTGTCGGGTGACGGCGCGGATGAAGCCTTTGCCGGATATCGCCGTCTGGTGTTCCAGCATCAGGAAGAAAGGCTGCGCGGCATGATCCCTGCGGCGCTGCGCCGCAACCTTCTGGGGCCGCTCGCGAAAATCTGGCCGCAGATGGACTGGGCGCCGCGTCCGCTGCGCGCGCGCGCAACGCTTGCCAGCCTGTCGAAAAGCGGGGCGGAGGGCTATGCCGAGGCGGTAGGCGTCACCGGTCCCGGCCAGCGCGCGCGCCTGTTCAACGATGCGGCGCGGCGCGGCCTTGGCGATCATGTTGCGGAGGCGCGTTATTGGAAGGCCATGGCGGAGGCTCCGGCGCGCGAACCGCTCGACCGCGCGCAATATGCCGATCTCAAAATCTGGCTGCCCGGCGACATTCTCACCAAGACCGACCGGATGAGCATGGCGGTCAGCCTGGAGGCGCGCGAGCCCTTGCTCGATTATCGCCTCGTCGAATTTGCCGCGAGCCTGCCCGCGTCGATGCGGGTCAAGGGCAGCACGGGCAAGGCGGTGATGAAACGCGCCATGGAACGCTATCTGCCGCATGACATTCTTTACCGCCCCAAAATGGGCTTTGTGACGCCTGTGTCGCAATGGTTTCGCGGCGCGCTCGCCGAACAGGCGCGGGGCCTTGCCACCTCTTCGACGCTCGCGCGGTCGGGCTGGTTCGACATGGCCGAAATCGACCGCATCGTCGCCGCGCACCAGTCGGGACGGCGCGACCATGGGCGGCTGATCTGGCAATTTTTCATGCTCGAAAAATCGCTGGCCAAGCTCTTCGGGCTGTAAAGGGTGAGCTATTCCTCCGCGCTTCCTTTGCCGTTTGAACGCCACGCGTTTTTAACGCTTGGCGGCTAAAATGATGGCGATGACGCTCCATCCTGCCTTTCCTGCCGATGTTTCGGACGCGCGCGCGCTATCGGGCCCTGCGCCGCTGACGGTACGGATCGTCGATCCGCTCGCTTTGTCACCTGCACTTGCCGAGGCGTGGGATCGGCTGGCCGATGAGGCCAGTGAGCCCAATCCTTTCGCTGAACGCTGGTGTCTGCAATCGGCGCTTCATCTGCTCGACCCCGATCGGCAGACCCGGCTCGTGCTGGTGCGCGACGGAGCCGACGGGCCGGTGATCGGCGTGATGCCTTTGGCGCTTGCCTTGCGTTATGGGCGGTTGCCGATGCGGCATGTGGCCGGATGGAGCCATTATCATCAATTTCATGGCGCGCCGCTCGTCCGCGCGGGCTTTGAACATCTTTTCTGGTCGATCCTGCTGGCCTGGTGCGATGCGGCGGCTTGGGCGCAAACCATGCTGCTTGTGCGGCGCCTGACCGAAAATGGCCCGTTGCACCGCGCTTTTGTCGATGTCGCGCGGATGCGCGGCGACCGTCTGGAGATTGTCCACCGCGAGGAACGCGCGCTGCTGGAAAGCGACTTCACGCCTCAAGCCTATTGGGAGGCTTCGGTGCGTTCCAAAAAGCGCAAGGAATTGCGCCGTCAGGCGAATCGCCTCGCCGAACAGGGCACGGTCGAATTTCGCCATTGGCGGGCCGGGGAGCCGGTGGAGCCATGGGCCGAGGCTTTCCTTGCGCTCGAAGCGGCCGGGTGGAAAGGGCGCGCCGGATCCGCGCTCGCGAGCCAGAATGACACTGCCGCCTGGTTTCGGGCGATCATTGTCGCGGCGGCAGAGGCCGGACGGCTCGATATGCGCGCGCTCGACTTGGGCGGGCGTCCGCTTGCGATATTGATCAATTTCCTTACCCCGCCGGGCGCGTTTTCGTTCAAGACTGCCTTTGATGAGGATTTTGCCCGCTACTCACCCGGAGTGCTGCTTCAGCAGGAAAATCTCGCGCTGCTGGACGATCCCCGGATTCAATGGACGGACAGTTGCGCTGCGCCCGATCATCCGATGATCGACAGTGTCTGGAGGGAACGGCGCCAGCTTGTCTGGGTGGCCACGCCGCTCGCTGGGCGGTCGAACCGTCTCCGATTTGGGGGGCTTATGCAGATTGAACGATGGTGGCGGCGCTGGAAGCGCCTCACCGCTTCTCATAAACAGGAACAATCATGACCCTGCACGACCCCATCCGCGCGCCGGTTTTTCCGGCTGACACGCTGGACGCCATGAAGACCCTCTATCCGGCCGAGGCAGGGCCGCTGCGCCATCATCTGCCCGATCATCCGCTGCTCTCGCTGGAAGCGCTGGCGACCCTGGCTGAAGGGCTGCCGACGTCGCAGGTCGAATATAATCCGGGCGATCTCCCCGTGGGGATCGCGCCCGAAGATGTGCCGACCAACGGCCTTTCGATCGGCGAAACGATCCGCACCATCGACAGCAATGGCAGCTGGGCCGTGCTCAAAAATATCGAAACCGTCCCGGCTTATGAAAAGTTGCTGATGGACTTGCTTGGCGAATTGAAACAGGTGGTCGAACCGCGCACGGGCGCGATGCTGACGCCGCAGGGCTTCATCTTCATTTCCTCGCCCGGCTCAATCACCCCTTATCATTTCGATCCGGAGCATAATATTCTGCTCCAGTTGCGCGGGACCAAGGTGATGAATGTCTGGCCCGCCGGGGACGAACGCTTCGCCCATCGGCGCGAACATGAACGCTATCACACCGGCGGCCACCGTAATCTTCCCTGGGATGACGCATTTGATGGCGCGCAGAAAAAGGTTGCGCTGGCGCCCGGCGACGCCGTGCTCGTTCCGGTCATGGCGCCGCATTATGTCACCAATGGCGATGCGCCTTCCATTTCGCTGTCGATCACCTGGCGCAGCGAATGGAGCTATCGCGAGTCCGAGGCGCATGCCGCCCATGCCCATCTGCGCCGCTTGGGTTTCAATCCCTCCATGCCTCCGCGCTGGCCGCGCCATGCGCGCGCCACCACCATCGGCTGGCGTATTTTGCGCCGTCTCGGCCTCGTTTCCTGACACCAGCGCCGTCTTTGCCAATCCCTTATCCCTGCTGATATTTTCGGCGAAAGGCAGGGGAGCGACAGATTGCTTTCTTTTGGCAAGATTTGCCGCTATGGGCGCGCATTGATTAATTTCATCGCTTAGAGGATTGATGGCAAAAGAAGAGCTTCTGGAAATGCGCGGGCAGGTGGTTGAACTGCTCCCCAATGCGATGTTCCGTGTCCGGCTGGAAAATGACCATGAAATATTGGGTCATACCGCAGGCAAGATGCGCAAGAACCGCATTCGCGTTCTGGTGGGCGACGAAGTGCTCGTCGAACTCACCCCCTATGACCTGACCAAGGGTCGGATCACCTATCGCTTCAAGTGAGCGGCGCGGCGACCTCTCCTGCGTCCGCGCCGGCATTGGTCCTCGCCTCGACCTCGCCGCGACGGCGTGAACTTCTGGCCCGTATCGGCCTTGTTCCGGCGCGCCTTGCGGCCCCCGACATCGACGAAACTCCGCTGAAAGGCGAACGCCCGCGCGATTATGTCGCGCGGCTGGCAGAAGGGAAGGCGCGGGCCGTCTCCCGGGCGTCCGATGAAGTCGTGCTGGCGGGTGACACCACGGTCGCCGCCGGACGGCGCATATTGGAAAAGCCGGTTGATGAGGCCGATCTGCGGGATATGCTCGCGCTTCTGTCGGGACGACGGCATCGTGTCTGGTCGGGGATTTGTGTGATTGGACGCGATGACCGCGTGCGCGTGCGGATCGTCGACACCATCGTCGCTTTCAAGGTGCTCAGCGCAGAGGAAATCGACGCCTATGTCGCCTGCGGCGAAGGCATGGGCAAGGCGGGCGGCTATGCCATTCAGGGGCGCGCCGAAACCTTTGTGCGCTTTCTGTCGGGCAGCCACTCGAATGTCGTCGGCCTGCCGCTTTTCGAAACGCGCGCCCTTTTGACCAGCGTGGGTGTCCCGCTTGGCTGAGTGGCTGTTCGAAGCCGGGATCGGCGAAAACCGCGCCGCGCTCGTCGAGGGGGGCGAAATCGTCGAAGCCCGGATCGAACGCGACAGCGACGGCCCGCGCCTCGGGGCGGTGCTGGCGGGCAAGCTGATCGCTGCCGGGGCGCGTCCCCGCGTCGTGCTCGATTGGTCCGGCGCGCCCGAGGCGACGCTTGCGACCCTTCCGCCCAGCCTCTCCATCGGCGCCTCGCTTCATGTTGAAATCACCCGCATGGCGCTGCGCGAACGCGGCCGCGACAAGCTCGCCCGGGCAGCTTTTACCGACAGGCCGCTCACCGACGGACCGGACTTGCGGGCCCAGATCACATCCACCGGCCATCCCGTCACCGAACTTCATTCCCGCGGCCCCGACCGGCTGGAGGAAGCGGGCTGGTCCGAACTGATCGACCGGGTGCGCGCCGGGCGCTGGCCCTTTGCGGGCGGCGAGCTCTGGTTCGACATGACGCCTGCCATGTTGGTGATCGACATCGACGGGGAGGGGGAGGCGCTCTCGCTTGCCAGGGCGGGCGCCGTCGCTGCTGCGCGTCTTTTGCGTTGCTGCGGCGTCGGGGGCGTCAGCGGCGTCGACTTTCCCTCGCTTGCGGGGCGCGCTGACCGGGTCGCCGTTGCGGAAGTCTTCGATGCTCATTTGCCGCAGCCCTATGAGCGCACTGCGATCAACGGGTTCGGCTTCATGCAGATTGTGCAGCGGCGCAGCCGCCCTTCGCTGATCGAGCAGCTCTTGTTCGATCCCGTCGCAACCGATACGGCGCTTTTGCTGCGTCAGGCCGAACGCGCGCAGGGGACGGGGCCGCTCCGGCTCGGGGCACGGCCCGCCGTGGCTGCACGGCTGGACGAGAGGCCCGACTGGATCGACCTGCTTCAGCGGCGAACGGGACGCCCCGTAATGATCGAACGCGATGAAATGATGAAGGGAGCGGGCTATGCCCAATAACAATAGGGCCGACCGGCGCACCTGCCCCCTGTGCGGCGATCCCCGCGAAGAGGCGTTCAAACCCTTTTGTAGCCGCGGCTGCCGCGACCGCGACCTCCTCTCCTGGTTCGGCGAAACCTATCGCGTTCCCGCCGTCGAACCGCCCGAAGGCAGCCTGGCAGGCGAGCAGGGCGAGGAAGATTAAGCACCGCACAAAGAAAGATTAAACAGAGCGCGAAAAACCCCCCAATAGCCTCTGGACAGGACGGAATAGCCTGCCTATAGCCGCCGCTCGCCCGCCCGGTCACCCGACCCGGCGGAGCCTCGCCTGGGTAGCTCAGTTGGTAGAGCATGCGACTGAAAATCGCAGTGTCGGCGGTTCGATCCCGTCCCCAGGCACCATTTCCTTTCTTTGATAGACGCATAGAAACGCCCCGCCGCTCGGGAAAGCGACGGGGCTGCTGAGAGAGTGTCTGAAGCGGGCTGGGTAGCGTCAGGGAAGCGCTGCTGTTGCCTCTATTTCCACCAGGAAATCGGGAAGCGCGAGCGCCTGAACGCCGATGAAGCTGTTCGGAGCGGGCACCGCATCGCAATAGAAGGCCGCAATCTCTCCCAATATCGGTCCCAGCTTGTCGGGGTGATGATCGACGACATAGGTGCGTAGCCGCACGACATCGGCGGGCGTGGCCCCCGCTTCGGCGAGAACGGCGGAAAGATTGGCAAGTGCCTGCCGGGTTTGCGCAGCGACATCGCCCGCCCCCACGACATTGCAATCCTTGTCCCAGGCCACCTGGCCCGCGAGCTGCAGAATATGTCCGCTCTGGTGGATCGCAGCGTGCGAAAATCCATAGCCCAGCGCGTCATAAAGCGCGGCGGGGTTGATCCGGCGATTGGTCATGCGGCTTGCTCCCTTTGTTCTTCAATCTGTTCAGTCGACGATTTCGAGCTGGTGCCCGAAAGGGTCCAGCACATAGACATTCTTCTTTCCGGCGAGCGGCCCCGCGTCGATATGGATCACCTCCAGCGCGCGGCAGCCATGGGCTTCCAGATAGGCGATGGCCTTGTCGACATCATCGACCTTCAGCCCCAGATGATGCCCGCCGCGATCACAATTGCGGGGCAGGGTCTGGGCGCGATCATCGGGCTTGTCATATTGGACAAGCTGGAAATTCATATTGTCGCTGAGCTTCATCATCACCAAAGTCAGCCGCGCCCCGGCGACCCCGACATGGGTTTCCATCCAGTCACGCCCCTGATCATCGCGCGGCATGTCGGCGGCGTCGAGCGGGCCCATGCGGAACAATTCCTCGGCCCCCAGCACATCGCGGTAAAAAGCAACCGCCTCGTCGAGATCAGGCACGGTCCATGAAATATGATCGACCGACAGGAAACGGGGCTTTTCAGGCGCTGCGTTCATTATCTTCTCCTTGCGATGCAAGGCATAGTGACCCGCCCCCCGCGCCGTCGCAACGCAAGGGTCATGGGAAGGTCGTTGCGTTTATCGCAAGGATGAATCGTCTGCCGCAAGCGTCGCCAGGGGAAGGGGGCGGGCCGGAAAGCGCGCGGTAAACCCGCCATCGCCCCTTTTTCCCGCAGCCTCCAGCAAGCGCAGCAGCGTCGGTTCGCAATTACGCCCCTGACAGGCCCCCATTCCGCAGCGGGTAAAAAGCTTTACGCTGTTGGCTGATCCGCATCCGGTCAGCGCGGCGTCGATGGTCTGACGGTCGATATCCTCGCAGCGACAGACCAGCGTATCGTCCTCCATGGCCGGGAAATAGCGGCGCGGGTCCGATATGGCGTCCAGCAAGGCGGCAAAGGCGCGGTGCCGGGCCAAGGCCTTGCGCGCTTTCTGCGCGGCTTGTTCCGCCTCGACCGGCGTGATCAGGCCAAGGTCGCGCGCTATGCCAAGGCCCGCGAGCGCGCCGCCTGCCGCCGCCGCCTCCGCACCCGCCACACCGACCGCTTCGCCCGCGGCATAAAGGCCGCGAAGACTGGTGCGCATCCAGTCATCATGAATGACCGCCCAGCCGCCCGCCGGACCGGCAGGGCGCATCGCGGCCCCCGCCATGCGCGGCAGCGCCGATTGGGGCACAAAGCCAAAGCACAGCCCGGCGGCGTCGCATTCGACGCGCCCCTTGCCGGTCAGAGCCGCGCCCAGATGGTCGCCATCCCCGCTTCCTTCAAAGGCATGGAGTCCCACCCCATAATGAAGCGGTACGCCCGCTTTCTGTAGCTCCCGCTCGGCTTTGCGGGCGGTCAAGAGATCGGAGAGGCGGGACAAGGCCGTCAGCGGGCGGCGCAGGAGCATCCGGCGCATCTGTTCGCGCGGCTGGGCGAAAAAGACCCCCGCGACCGTGCCGCCCGCCGCGACAACCTGCCGCGCGATCACCAGTTGCAAAGGATGTGTCCCGGCCAGCATTATGCGCTCGCCCGTGAGCAATTGCTGGCTTTTGATAAAGGCCTGGATCGCGCCGGCGGAATAGACCCCCGGCCGGGTCCAGCCGGGGAGGGGCACCGCCAGATCCTGCGCCCCGGTCGCGATCAATATGGCCGGGGCGGCCAGTTGCCGCAGCCCATCCGGACCGTCTGCCAGCAGCGAGTTGGGCTGAAGACCCACGACCGAATGGCCGCCCAGCCATTCTATGTCGTCACAGCCTTCAAAATCGGCAAGCTGCCGCTTGAGCGGATCATAACCGGGGTCGGGGAGCCAGTTTTCGACACGGAATTCCGGCGGCGGCTGGCGCAAAATCTGGCCGCCGGGGCGCGGTTGTTCGTCGAGGACGCCGATCCGCAATCCGCGTCCGCTGAGCGTCAGCGCGGCCGCTTGTCCCGCCGGCCCGCCGCCGATGATCAGCAGATCGAAGCGCTGCTCTTCAGTCATCGCGGCGAATATCCAGTCCGTCGGTTACCTCGATCAGGCAGGCGCGGACCCGGCGTCCGGTCGCGCCCAAGGTGACATGGCATTCGCTGCACACCCCCATGTTGCAAAGCAGCCCCCGCGCCGTCCCGGCCCGGTCCCGCCGAAAGCGGCTCATCCCGGCAGCGAGCATGGCTGCCGCGACGGTTTCGCCGGCATGACAGGCGATGGCTTCGCCATCGACGCGAATGGAGATTTTCGGGCCCCGGCGGGTGCCAGAGGTGATGCGGCGCGCTTTCATCCCATAAATCCGTTCAGATGTTCGAACCGAGCCGGGGACAGGATATCGAGTTCCGGCGACGGCTTTCCGGTCATGGCCCCGGCCAGCAGGCGCGCAAAGGTCAGGCCCAGCGTAAAGGCCGAGCCGCCTGCCGCAACCCATAGGCCCGGGAGGCGCGGCACTTCGCCCACGATAGGCAATTGGTCGGCGGAAATGGCGGTGACCCCGGTCCAACTGCGCAGCAGATTCAGGCGCGACAGGACGGGGATGACGTCGATGGCGGTTTTGACATTGGCGCGGAGCGAGGCGGCGATGATTTCGGGTCTGGCATCAAGATCAAAGCCGCCATCGGGCGCCTGCGCCAGCCGCGAGGGCCAGCCGCCGCCAATCAATATATTGCCGGCATAGGTCTGTTTCAACGACAGGCGCCGCCCGACATGCTGGATCAGATGGGGAAGCAACGGAGACGTGCGCTCGGTCGCATTCATCAGCAAGGCGACCGGGTAAAGCGGCATGTGGATATTGGCGCGCGCGCATATGTTGGCGCTCCATGCCCCGCCGGCGACCAGCAACTGATCCGCCGTGACCCGCAGGTCGGGCCCCTGCACGATAAAGCGGCCGCCGCTCCGCGCGATGTGCTCAACCCGCGCATGGGTGCGGATCTCCGCCCCTTCGGCGCGCGCGGCGGCGGCCAGCGCCGGGGTGAGCGCGCGCGGGTCGGCATGGCCTTCGTCGAGGGCGAAATTGGCGGCGAGGATGGAGGGGGACAAATAGGGCGCGATGTCCCGCGCCTCGGCCCCGTCGAGCGTTTGGACGGAAAGTCCCTGCGCCTGTTCCCACGCCGCCTTGCGTTCGAGCAGGGCCACCTCTTGCGGGGTTTCGGCGACCATCAGCCCGCCCTTCATGGAAAGGTGCAGATCGTCTGGCAGCGCTTTTTCGATGCCGCGCCAGTCGGTTACCGCTGCCCGGTTGAGCGCAACGATCGCGGCGGCCTGCCGTGCAAGCGCATCGCCATTTTCCAGAAAACGGCGTTCAATCTGAAAATGCAGCGACCCGGCATTTTGCCCGGAGGCGCCGCTGTTGACGTCTCCGGCTTCGAGCAAGGTGACCGACGCCCCCTGCCGCGCGAGGTGCCAGGCGCTTGCGCAGCCGATCAGCCCCCCGCCGATAATCGCGACATCCCGCTTGTCCATATTCGCTAGATGCGCCCCAGCGACACCAATGTCTCCCTGATTTTCTCGACATCTTCACGCGATACGTCGCGCAAGGGTGGGCGGACGTGGCCGCCGGGCAGGCCCTGCACGTTCAGCGCGGCCTTCAATATGGCGGGCCCCGAGCCGAAACGGCCGACCAGTTCGGGCGTATACCATTGATCGAGGATCACCCGGTCGCGGCGCCCGCATTCGCGCGCGGCGGCGATATCGCCCTTCCACAGATGATTGTAAAAATCGGGGTGGGTGCGGCCCAGCACAGCACCTGCGCCCATCGTCCCGTCGCCGCCGCGCGCTTCGAGCAGCGCCAGCCCATGTTCGTCCATCGAATGGCCGAAAATCAGCACCTTCTCTTTCAGCGCAAAGAAAGTGTCGACAAAGCGGCGCAAATCGCTGGTCGATTGTTTGATCGCAACGACATTGTCGAGCGCGGCGAGGCGCTCCAGCAGGGCGAGCGGCATGTCGATGCCCGTGCCTGGCGGCCAGTTGTAAACGCAGATGGGAAGGCGCGACCCCGCCGATATTTCAGCGTAAAATCCATGTATCTCGTCGGGCGAGGGCCGGTAATAGGGCGGCGGGGTGACGACAATGCCGTCGAATCCGCTGTCGGCGGCATGATCGGCGAGGGCGAGCACCTGATGCGCCGTATAGGCGTTGCACCCGGCAAGCAGCGGGATCTTTCCCTTGAGCTGGTTGCCTGCGGCTGAAAACAGCGCCTTGCGCTCATCGTTCGACATGCCGGGCCATTCACCCGTCGTCCCGGCCAGCAACAGCCCGTGCATGCCTTCGCTGTGCAGCCATTCGAGGAGACGCCCAAGGGCAGACAGGTCCAGCGCGCGATCGGCGTCGAAGGGCGTCGTAATGGCCGGAATATAGCCTTTCCATTCGGCGCGCGTTCGCTTGTTCATCAACTTGGCTCCCCCTTGGACAGGATTTTGGCAGTGCGGCCTGTCCCGATAAGCCAAGGTGCATTCGCGGCAAGGGCATCAAAAGACGAAATTAGTTGCGATTTTCGCAACACTCGCCATTCTGCTCGGCAGTGAGGGGAGAGCGACGCCCATGTGGGACAATGCACTGCAATATTTTTACGAAGCCGCCAATCTGGGTTCGATGCGGCTTGCCAGCGACAAAATCGGGGTCGCCGTTTCCTCGATCAGCCGGCAGATCGCGCAGTTGGAGGCCGAAATGGGCATTGCGCTCATTGAAAGGGGGCGCCGCTCGATCCGGCTGACCGAGGCGGGGCAACTCGCCTTTGAATATCACAAGAACCAGCTTGCCGACCGCGAAGCCTTGATGACGCGCATTCAGGAATTGCGCGAGGTAAAGAGCGGGCGCGTCGATCTGGCGATTGGCGAGGGCTTTTTCGGCCCGCCTTTCACCGCCCTGATCGAGGGGTTTCAGCGGCGCAATCCCGGCATCGCCATTACGGTGACGAGCAGTCCTACCGCCGATATCATCCGCATGGTGCTCGACGATGAAGCGCATATCGGCATGATCCTCCACACCACCAGCGAGCCCAAGATACGCACGCGCAGCGCGGTGGCGCAGCCCTTGCTGATCCTGTGCGCGCCTTCGCACCCCGCAGCGGAGATGGAGGCGCTGACCATTGCCGATCTGGCGCGTTTCGACCTCTGTCTGCCGCCCCCGGGCTTTCGCATTCGCGGCACGCTCAACCATGCCGAGCGGCGCGCGCAGGTCTGGCTGGAACCCCGGCTCGTGACGACCTCCATCCAGATGATGCGCGAAATCGCGAAAGCGGGCCGCGCGCTCACCGTATTGCCGCGCATTTCGGCGCTGGCCGAACTGGAGGAGGGGAGCCTGGTCGCGCGGCCCCTGCTCGACGATGCCATTGAACATAGCACGGTCAGCCTGATCCACCGGCTGGGCCGACAGCTGGAGGGTGCCCCGGCCCGTCTGATGAGCCTGCTGGAAGCGAAGCTCAAAAGCTGGGCCTGATCGGCGTCAGGCGGCCTGGACGGCTGGACGGGCGGGACGGGTGGTCGCGAGGCAGACGAGCGCTGCGACGGCGGCATTGACCATCATCGCCACGAGCCCATGGTCCCAGTGGGGCAGCATATGGTCCCAAAGCTGCTGCGCCTGCGGCAGAAGCAGCGCCAGATAGCCCGCGACAATGCCGGCGAAAATGCCCGCGGCATGGGCGCGCTTCCAGATGAAGGCGAAATAGACGCCCGGCGCCAACATGCCGATGGCGGCATAGGCCGACAGGCCGATCTCCACCAGCGAACGCGATCCGCCCAGCGTCAGCCATACGGCAATGGCCGCAAAGGCGATCATCGACAGGCGCGAGGCGAGCAGGCTCTGCCGGTCCGACAAGGTGGGGCGCAGCGGAAGCAGGATGTTGCGGCTGAAGATCGATCCTGCGGTCAGCAGGAGCACCGATCCCGGCACCAGCGCCAGCAAACAGGCGGTTCCCGCAAAAATTCCGACGGCCCAGGCGGGATAGCGGTCGGAAACAAATTGCAACAGGACGGCATTGGTGTCGCCCCCTTCGGGCTGCGTCCCCGCAAGCAGGGCGGCAAAGCCCAGGAGGATGATGAAAAAATAGGACAGCGAATAGATCGGCTGCCAAATGGCGTTGCGGCGGATTGTCGCTTCGCTTCCCGCCGAAAAACAGAGCTGGAACAAATGCGGCAAGATCCAGTTCCCCAGCGCGACGTTCAGTGCGGCGGTCATCAGCCAGATGGTCGAAAGCCCGGCGCCCGGCTGTAATCCGGGCAAGCGGCCGATGCCGGGAAACTGGTCCTGCGCCATGCGATAAACGTCGAGCATCGAGGCCGCGCCAACCTTGGAGGCAACGGTGAGGCACAAACCGACGACGATCAGCACCATCAGCACATCCTTGACCCCGGCGGCAAAGGCGGCCGAACGCAGGCCCGAGATATAGACAAAGGCCAGCATGATCGCTGCCGCCAATATGGCCGCCGCCGATACGGATATCTCCGGCCCCACGGTCATGCGCAGGATCAGGCTGAGCGCGACGATCTGGATCTGGACATAGACGATCAACGCCGCAATTCCTGCGACCCCAACGACGACGCCCAGCCATGTCGCGCGATAATGGGCGGCGAAAAAATCGGCTTGCGTCACCAGCCCATATTGCCGCCCGGCATTCCAGATGCAGGGCATCAGCCAATAGCCGATGGCGGCGGACAGCGAGACGGAGGTGAAGGCCAGGTAGGCCGGGGCGCCATGCGCCCATGCAAAGCCCGAAATGCCCAATACCGCGAAGGTCGTGTAAATTTCCCCGGCATTGAGGAACCAGAAGATTAAAATGCCAAAGCGGCGTCCGCCGACCGCCCATTCGGTCATGCTGGTAGCGCGCGCTTGTCGGCGCGCCGATAAAAGCGCGCCGACCATGGTGCCGAGCACGACAGCGAGAGTAAGCGCCAGAATCATTGCTCGACTCCCTCGGCGGGTGCTTTGGTGTCGGGAAATTCCGGATGCTTGCGATCAATGGAGAAAATATAGGCGATAACGACCGATGTCACGATGATCCCCGCCATTTGCCAGGCCATCGGAAAGGGCAGCGAGAAGGGACGCCACGCGACATCATTGACGAGCGGAACACCGCCGATCTGCCATAGAAAGGGAATGAGCAGCAACCACCGGTGGCGCCGCGATACGGGCGAACTTTGCGAAGTCATCCAATGTCCTTGCAGGAGGGAAGGGGCATGTCAGGCACCGCCGCCAGCGGCAATCCAGGCGTCGATTTTCGCCTCCAGCACGTCGAGCGGCAGCGCGCCGCTGTTCAGCACCTGGCGATGATAGTCGCGGATATCGAACGCCGCGCCCAGGCTGGCGCGGGCACGCTCGCGCAATTCCTTTATCTTGAGTTCGCCCAGCTTGTAGGCGCAGGCCTGCCCCGGATAAGCAATATAGCGGTCAATTTCGACCACCACGTCGCGCCGCGCCATCGAACTGTTGTCCAGCATATAGTCAATCGCGCGTTCGCGGCTCCACTGCTTGGCGTGTAGGCCGGTATCGACGACCAGCCTGATGGCGCGCAGCATTTCCATGTCGAGATGGCCGAACATCTGGAAGGGGTCGGTGAACAGCCCCAGTTCGGGGCCGAGGGATTCGGCATAAAGCCCCCAGCCTTCGGAATAGGCGGTGGCCTGCCCATGGCGCAGCAGGTCGGGCAGATCCTCATTTTCGATGGCCAGGGTGAGCTGGAAATGATGCCCCGGAATCCCTTCGTGCAGGGTGAGCGTTTCCAGCGTCGGGATCGGGCGGGTGTCCAGCATCGACATGTTGAAGAAGAGGATGCCGGGGGACACGCCATCGGGCGGGCCGGGGCGATAATAGCCGGTGCCGCGCTGATCCCCCAGTGCGGGCAGCGGCCGCACTTCGAACGGCGCGCGCGGGCGGTCATGAAACAGGCGCGGAATCGCGGGCCAGATTTTCGCTTCAATCGCCTTGAAGCGCGCCAGCAATTCCTCCGGCGTGCGATAGTAAAATCTGGGATCGGTGCGAATAAAGTCGAAGAACGCCTTGAGATCGCCTGAAAAGCCGGTCTCGCCCTTGACGCGCTCCATCTCGCTCCGAATCCGGGCCACTTCCTGCAGGCCCAGCGCATGGATGTCCTCGGCGCTGCGGCGGGTGGTGGTGTGCCGCGCCAGAGCCCAGCCATAAAGGGCGTCGCCATCCTTCATCGCCCACAGCCCCGGCGCGTCGGTGGCGTGAGGATAATATTCCTGCCGCAGAAAATCGGCCCAGCTGCGATAGGCCGGATAAAGGCGTTCCTCGACCATGGTGCGAAAGGATGTTTTGATCCACTGCACATCGGCGGGCGAAAAGCTGTCCGGAATGCGATTGACCCCGGCCCAAAAGGGGCTGTCCTCCGTCCGCAGCGCCAGCATCGCATCGACTTGTGCCAGTATATTGTCCACGACGATGCGCGGCTGAACGTGCCCGCTCGCCAAACCTTCGCGCAGCCGCGTGATGGTCATGACCATATGATCGGCAAAACCGGTCATGCGCGTCAGCGCATCGCGATAATCCCCCACCGTTTCAAAGGGCGCCGCGCCGCTCGACAGAAAGTCGGGAAATTCGACATGCAATCCGAAAGAGGGATTGAGCGCGGCCCGGCGCTGAACGGCGAAGAGGCCGCTGTCGAAAAGGTCGAGCGTCTGGCGCGCCTTATAATGGAGCACATCATAAGCAATGCGGTCGATGGCGGTGAGCGCGTCGCGGTCGATCCGCGCGAGCGCGCCGAGCTCCCCTTCCTTGCCCGACTGCAGCGCGCGAGCATATTCCTCGCCCAGCGGATCGACGAAAAGCGGGGCGCTTGCCGCGCCGCCGCCTCGCCGGGCGGCGCGCAGGGGATCAAGCGCGGCGTCCTGAGCGGCGCTTTGTTTGAGCAAGGCATAGAGCGCCTGTCGGGCGTCCGCCGACGAAAGAGCGGCGCGGGTCGTGGCGGGCCAGGCAATAAGGCTGCCGGCCCCCAACATACCCATAGCGCTGCGCCGTGAGATTGCCCCCTGATGGTGTCCGTCCGTCATTCCGCCCCCGCTGGACTGGTTTATGACTTTATCGTGTCGCGATATCGACAGAATGCAACAGGGCAGGCAAAGCGGGCGCGGGCACGATAATACAACGCCGTCGCACCAAATTCGCACGAATCCGTCATTTTCATTGCTTATATTGTAGCAATTTTGCGGTTTGTGTTGCGACGAACGCAACAAACTTCACGGCACTACTGCATTGTTTTATCCGTCCATTGCCGCAGTCTGGGGCCAGCAATCAGGGAAAGGCACATGATGACAGCATCGCTGACAAGGCGCGTATTCGCCGCCGCAATGGCATTTTTATTCACGACCACGGCGGCCGCGCAGACGGTCGATGGCGCCGCCACGACCGCGCTGGTCGGCGGCACCTTGGTCAATATCGACACGGGCGCCACCGTGCCCAATGCCGTGGTGCTGGTGCGCGGCGAACATATTGTCGCGGCTGGGCCTGCCGCTTCGGTGGCGGTTCCCGCCGATGCGACCCGTGTGCCCATGGAGGGCAAATGGCTGATCCCCGGCCTGATGAACATGCACGTTCATTTCGGGCTCAAGCTTCCCGGTGCTGCCGGGGCCGAACTGATCAACGAGAAAGATGGCGAGCAGATATTGCGGATGGCCGAAAATGCGCGCCGCTCGCTGCTCGCCGGGGTGACCACCGTTCGCCTGACGGCGGAGGATCGCGGGCTGGATTTCATGCTGAAGCGCGCCATTGCAAAGGGGCAGGCGGTCGGACCCCGGATCGAATCGGCAGGCGAATTGATCGTCCCCACCGGCGGGCATGGCTCCCTGGAGGCGGATGGCCCCGCAGAATTCAGCAAGGTGGTGCGCGAACAGATAAAGCGCGGAGCAAGCTGGATCAAGATCGCCATATCGGGCGGGATTTCGGATACGCATGGCGCCATCTCTGCCGCGCCGATGACCGATGCGGAATTGTCGACCGTGCTGGAGGTCGCGCATCGCAACGGGGTGAAAGTGACCGCGCATAATGGCTCGTCCGAAGCCGCGATGCAGGCGCTGAAATTCGGGATCGACTGTTTCGAGCATGGCTATCATCTGAATGACGAAGTGCTGGCCAAGATGAAGGCGCAGGGCACGTGGCTCGTCCCCACCATCGTCGTCAGCCAGCAGGGCGCCCATGAATTTTATCGCAAGATCGGTTCACCCGAATGGTATCTGGAACGGGTCGCCTCGACAGGCCAGGATCATTGGGCCGTGCTGCAAAAGGCGATCAAAATGGGCGTTAACGTCGCGCTTGGCACCGACCAATTCCCTTTCGAGCCAAACAGCGGCACCACCGCCACGGTGCATGAAGCCGAGCTCTATCAAAAAGCCGGCATGACTCCGCTTCAGGCGTTGCAGGCGGCGACGATCCAGCCCGCAAGGATGATGGCGCTCGACAAGCAGGTGGGTCGTGTGGTGCCGGGATATTATGCCGACATCGTTGCGGTATCGGCCAATCCTCTTGCCGACATTTCGGCGCTGCGCACGCTCGATTTCGTGATGAAGGGCGGGGCGATCTATCGCAACGACAGTCATCCTGAAACCATAACGCGCTAGGAAGAAACGCATCGACGCGGACTCTCGCACGAAAGGGAGCCGCGATCATTTCCTTCGGCCGTTAACGATGCGGCTCTCTTGAAAGGGGCGTCCCGAGGGGCGCCCCTTTTTCATATGCTCAGCGCGAAATGGTGGAAGCAAGCTTCTCCCCTGAATGGCTCCACCTCTATCAAGCGTCCCGAATCATATGAATATTGACTGATTCTCGGCGCCCCTTACCGTTGAGCGAAGCAGGCAAGACGCAAGGGCTGGGGGCTTGGCGGGCGGGGTCTGGACTGGCCCCCCTCATGCTGCCGGGGGCGGACCGTGCATCGGCCTTTCAAGCGGAACGAAACTAGAGAGCGGAAAAATAAGGGAAAGTTTTGGAGAGGGGCAGATGAAGGCCGTAGCGGTCCGATTTGCAGGCTCATTCTCCCTCGCGCGACGCTTTCTCTAGTTTGCGTTCAATGCAACAAAGGTTCGTTTGTAATGTTGTTGCAACAACAAAGGAAGTGACGGACATTGGTTGCAACAAAGCGGTCACAGAGCCGCCCGCGAAACAAAATATCAAAAGGGAGTCTCTTGGTGAAAAAATTACTGACGCTTGCCTGTGCTGTCGCAGCCCTTGGCCTTTCGGCTCCCGTCGCCGCGCAGGAGCAGCCCTCCGACGATATACTCTCGCAAATGTTCCTCTGGTGGAACGAGGCGTTCAAGACGCCGGGTGCCTACACCGCGGATAATTTCTCGCGCTTTTTCACCCCGGATGCCACGCTGGTTCTCGAAGGCAAGACGGTGATCAACGGGGTCGATCAGTGGGCGACCCACTTTCAGCGCATCCAGGCGGGCGGCGGCGATGTCGAGATTGTCGTGCCGTTCAAGCAGGTTTTTGAACAGAGCGAGCGCATCTACACCTATCATGTGATCCGTTCGCGCCGCGACGGACAGCTCGGCTGCTCGCTTGCCGCCGGCCATGCCGAACTCGATCATGGCAAAATTTCATCCATCATTCTTGTTCGCAGCGAACTCGACCCCGCAAAGGGGCCGCTCGATCCGCAATGCTGGACAAAATGACCGTCTGATTAGGACGGCGAGGGAAGAGGACAAACCATGGTCGGGGCATGGTTCCGGGCCACAGAGGGGGTTTTGACATGAAATTATGCAAAAAGAACAGGGGCGCCAATTTTACCGCGGGCGTAGCGACGGCGGCCATGGCGGCCGGGCTGATCGTAGCGCCTGCCCACGCGCAGCAGGCGGGCGCTTCCCGCGGCGGAAGCGAAATCGTCGTCACTGCGCAGCGCCGGGAACAGAGCCTGCAGGACGTACCGATCGCCATCACCGCGCTCACGGCCGAGACGATCAAAGATCAGAATGTGCAGAGCGTCGACGATTATTTCGCGCTGACTCCCAATGTCAGCTTTCAGTCGAACGGTTCGCGCGACCGCAAGGATCTCGCCATCCGGGGTATTTCGAACCAGCTCAATCCCTATGCCGATGTCCGCCAGTCGAGCTACGCCTTTTATGTCGACGAATTCAACGTCGCGGCGGGCACCAGCAATCCGCAGATTGTCGATCTGGAACGGATCGAGGTGCTGCGTGGGCCCCAGGGCACTTATTTCGGGCGCAACGCGGTCGGCGGCGCGATCAACGTCATCACCAAAAAGCCGGTCGATGCCTTTGAGGGCGAAATCGAGCTTGGCTACAGCAGCTATGATACGAAGCGCGCGCAAGGGGTGATCAATATCCCCGTGGTGAGCGGCCTGCTTGCGGTGCGCGCGTCGGGCCAGATTGAAAAATCCGACGGTCATATCAAGAATATCAATCCCATCGGCGGCGGGAATGACAGCGAATATTATACCGGTCGTATCCAGGCGCGCTTTACCCCGCTCGATAATCTGACCTGGGATTTCGCCTATAATTATTCGGATGAAGAAGTGGGGATGCGCAACGGTGTGCCCACCGGCTTCGTCACGCGCACCTGGGCGTCGGTTTATTATGGTGGCACGGCAGGATTGATCGCCGATCCCGATGGCGTCGGCTTTTATCCCGAGAATGACACGCGGGTAAACTTCAATCGTAAGCAGCGCGTCGGCAGCAAGTTTGAATATTTCAGCACGCGCGCTGTCTGGGATTTCGGCCCTGTTGCCCTGACGGCGGTGGGCGGCCATTTGTCGTCCGATGTCTTTAACTATGGCGATGTCGATGGCGGCAGCCGCGACTTCTTCTATGAAGATCTGAAACTGCGGCGTGAATCCACGAGCGGCGAGTTGCGGCTTCAATCGACCGGCACCCAGTTTCTGGATTGGAGCCTCGGCGCCTCGCTTGGCAAGGACAAGGGCGTTAGCGACCAGACCACCTTCCACGGCGCGGACAGCCCGCTCTGCCCCGCCGGCACGGGCGGCAATTGCGATGGATATGAGGTAACGGGCGCCGAAGGGGTCAGCACCAGCCGCTATTTCGCCATTTTTGCCCAAGGCACGCTCAATTTCACCGAGCAATTGTCGGCGACAGCGGGGCTGCGTTATTCGTGGGAAAAAGTGACGAATGTGTCGCAGACCAGCTCGAACACGGTGATCACGGGCGAGAATGACCGGGTCGCGGATTTTGAGGATATCTCCCCCAAGTTCACGCTGACGTACAAGCCCAATCGCGACTGGATGATTTTCGCGACCGCCTCGCGCGGGTTTAAATCAGGGGGCACGCAGACGAGCAACAGCGCGGCGCTGACCAATGAGTTCAAGCCCGAAACGCTGTGGAATTACGAGCTGGGGACGAAGTTCGACCTGTTCGATCGCCGCCTGCGCGTCGATGTCACCGGCTTTTATATGGATTGGAAGGATGTGCAGCAGACCATCCGGTTCCAATATATTGACCCGGTGACCGGGCTGCTGCGCGGCGTCAGCGGCATCGCCAACGCTGCCTCGGCGGAAAGCTATGGGATGGAAGCCAGCTTTGATGCGCGCCTGACGGATCATTGGACGCTCGGCGGCAATGTCGGCTTCAACAAATCCAAATATAAGGAATATCCCAACGCGCTGATCGACGGCAATGTCATCGACATTTCCGGCGAACAGCTCACCAATGCGCCCGAATGGACGCTGGGTGCACAAACCCAATATACGCTGCCGCTTGGCGACGAGTTCGAAGCCTTTGTGCGCGCGGAATGGAATTATCGCGATGCGATGATTTCGAACCCCTATTATTATCTCTACAAGAATGTGGCGGGCGAACCTTTCCGCAGCCCATCCTATCATAATGTGAATTTGCGGCTGGGGGTCGAGGATGAGCGGCTGCGCGCGGTCGTCTTCGTCGAAAATCTCTTTGATGAGAAATATTACGCCAATGCCTATGAAAAGGCCTTTTACAGCGGGGTGCAGGTGGAACCATCCTACCGCGTCTTCGGGGCCAGCATCGGTTATAAATTCTGATGGCGGAGAGCCGGGGGCGGTCCAATGGGCCGCCCCCTTGGCGTTATGCGTGAAGGCTCGGCAGAAGATGGCCGGAATGAAGCGAGAGGGTGACCCGATGATCGACCGGCGAGGCTTTGTGGGGGCGGCGGCGGCGACCGGGTTGTCGGGCTTTGTGCCGGCTTCCTTGCGCGCAGCGGAGGGGGGCAGCGACGCACGGCTGGCGGCGATGCTGCAACGGCACAGCGAAGCCTATTTGCGGCGCTCGCCCGAAGAAGCCACCAGCCTCGATTTCGATACCGGCGCCCACGCCGCGCTTCGTGCCCGGCTTGACGATCGCTCGCTTGCCGCCCGCGCCGAAGATCGCAAGGCGATCCGGATGGCGTTGCACGAGTTGCAGCAGATTGACGCCGCGATGCTTTCGCCGCGCGCGGCGCAGGATCATGCCGTTGCCCGTTATGTCTATCAGACGCTCGACGATCTGCTGGGGCGCTATGGCTATGTCGACGGCAACTTGCGGCCCAGCCCCTATGTCGTCAGCCAGATGAACGGGGCCTATTATTGGCTTCCTGATTTTATCGGCAGCCGCCACCCCATAGAGACACGCGCCGATGTGGAAGCGTGGCTGCGGCGCCTGTCGGCGCTGGCCGTCGCGCTGGATCAGGAAAGCGAGCGCATCCGCCATGATGCGGGGCTGGGGGTCATTCCCCCCGATTTCGTGATTCACCGGACCCTTGCCCAGATTAAAGGATTGCGTGACAGCGATCCAGTGGGCTCGGCGTTGATCGCGCCAGCCCTGCGCCGCATCGCCGCGAAAAACCTGGGCGATCCGACCGCGCAGGCCAAAGCTATTTTTGCCGCCGAAATCCGCCCCGCCCTCAGCCGGCAGGTGGCGGCGCTGGAGGCGCTTTTGCCGCTGGCGGACGACCGCGCAGGGGTATGGAAACTTCCCGATGGGGAGGCCTATTATGCGGCGGCGGTGCGCGCAAATACGACCATTGATACGCCTCCCGCTGAATTGCATCGTATCGGGCAGGAGCAATGCCGCGCCCTGACCGCAGAAATCGACCAATTGTTGAAGGCCCAAGGGCTCAGCCAGGGAAGCGTGATGCAGCGGGTGGGCGCGCTCAACCGCGATCCGCGTTTCCGTGTGTCGGACGATGACGTGGGCCGCGAAAAGCTGTTGTCGTTGGCGCGCGAGCAGATTGAGGCAATCACCGCGCTTCTGCCCGGCGCGTTCGGCATCACCAAGGTCAAGCCGCTCGTCGTCCGCCGCATCCCGGCGGCGATCGAGGCGGGAGCGCCCGGCGCCTTTTATTCCGAAGGGGCGCCGGGTGAGCCGGGGGTCTATTCGCTCAACCTCAAAAATCCGGGCGAGCATGTAACCTGGCGACTGCCCACCCTGACGCATCATGAGGGCGTTCCGGGGCACCATTTCCAATATAGCGTTCTGTCCGAAGCGCCCGCGCTACCGCTCTTCCGGCGTATCGTGCGTTTTTCCTCCTATACCGAAGGATGGGCGCTTTATGCGCAGCAGGTGGCGGACGAACTGGGCGCCAATGAAGGCGATCCCTTTGCCCGCATCGGCTATCTCCAGTCCGAACTGTTCCGCGCCGCGCGCATCGTGGTGGACACGGGGCTGCATCATCATCGCTGGTCAAAGGCCAAAGCGGTCGCATGGATGGTGGAAAATGCCGGCGAGCAGCCCGACGCCACCGACCGGGAGGTCACGCGCTACGCCGTCTATCCGGGTCAGGCTTGCAGCTTCAAGGTCGGCGCCAATGCCATATATGCGGCACGCGAAAGAGCGCGCCGCACCAAAGGCGCGGGCTTTGACGTGCGCGCCTTTCATGATCTGGTGCTGACGGCTGGGCCGATGCCCATGTCGGTTCTCGATCAAACGGTCGATCAATGGGCGGCAAGCTAGAGCACGCGCCAGCCAAGGAGTTTATCCCTTGTCCGGGCGTCCGCGTGATAGACACCGCGCCAGTGCCACCCATTCCTCCACGCTGACCGTTTCGGCGCGGCGGGTGGGGTCGATATTGAGCGCGGCCATGGCCTCGCTGGCGCCGGAAATGCTTTTGAGGCTTTGGCGCAGCATCTTGCGGCGCTGGCCAAATCCCTTTTCGGTGAGGCGTGACAGGGTCGCGGGATCGACGCCCTCGGGTTGTTCGCCGGGGGTCAGGCGGACGATGGCTGACATGACCTTGGGCGGCGGAGTGAAGGCGGAGCGATGGACTTTCATCGCAACCTTCGCCTCGGCGCGCCACTGGGCGAGCACGCTCAATCGGCCATAAGCCGATGTGCCGACGCGCGCGGCGATGCGTTCGGCGACTTCCTGCTGGAACATCAGGGTCAGCGATTGCCAGCGCGGCGGCCAGGCTGGCGGTTCCAGCCAGCGGGTGAACAGCGCGGTGCCGACATTATAGGGCAGGTTGGCGACGATATGATAAGGTGCGCCGCCGGTCAGCGCATCGACATCGACGCGCATCGCATCGTCCGACACCACCGTCAGCCGCCCGCCAAAGGCCTCTGACAATTCGCCGAGCAGCGGCAGGCAGCGTTCGTCGCGCTCGACCGCGATCACCCGTGCACCCGCCCGCAGCAAGGCGCGCGTCAGCCCGCCGGGGCCGGGCCCCACCTCGAAGACCGTAGCGTCCTGCAAATCGCCCGGGAGCGCCGCGATACGGTCCAGCAATTGTTCGTCGAACAGGAAATTCTGTCCCAGCGCCTTGCTGGCGACCAAGCCATGTGCGCGCACCGTTTCGCGCAGCGGTGGCAGCGAAGGCGTCCCCATGGCCGTCACCGCCTATTGCGCGGGCGCGCAGTTATGTTCGCGGCTGGCGGCAAGGCTGGCGGCCATGCGGATGGCGGCGATGGTCGGTCCCGGATCGGCCTGCCCGCGCCCGGCGATATTGAACGCGGTGCCATGGTCGGGCGATGTGCGGATGATCGGCAGGCCCAGCGTCAGATTGACGCCATCGTGGAAATGCAGCGCCTTGAAGGGCGCCAGCGCCTGATCATGATAGGAGCACAGCAAGGCGTCATATTGTTCGCGAATAGCGGGCGCGAACATCGCATCCGCCGCGATCGGCCCGTCGACGCTTATGCCGTCGGCAGCAAGCTGTTCCAGCGCGGGCAGGATGATCCGCGCTTCTTCATCGCCCAGCCGCCCGCTTTCGCCGGCATGGGGGTTAACCCCCGCAATCGCCAGCCGCGGCTTTGCGACCCCGAAATCGCGGCGCAAGCCCCGCGATACGACGCGCGCGCGCGACACGATCAATTCGCTGGTCAGCCGCGTCGGCACCTCGGCAAGGGGGATATGCACGGTCAGCGGCACAACGCGCAGGCTTGGCCCTGCCAGCATCATCACCGCGTTGCTCGCCATCACACCGCAGCGTTCGGCGATAAATTCGGTCTGGCCGGGGTGGGTATAGCCTATGCTTTGCAGCGCATGTTTCGACACCGGCCCCGTGACCAGCGCGGAACTCGCCTGCGTCCGGGTCAGTCCAATCCCCGTTTCCAGCGCATGAAGCGCACAGGTTGCGCCCGCCGGGGTTGGCTCGCCGGGGGTCAGCGGGCCGCTATCCTCCAGATGCCACACCGGCAGCGCTTCGGCAAAGGCCGACGGAACCTCGTCCATGTCGCTGACGCGGGCGACAGGACCCTTCCATACGGCGGCAATGGCGGCGGCGTCGCCAATGGCGACAAAGGGGGCAAGCCCATGCTCGCTGCGCGCTTCCCAGGCGCGGGCGGTCATTTCCGGCCCCACACCGGCCGGGTCGCCCATGGTAACCGCAATGGGGTTGCGATGCGGCATCAGCTATATTCGATCACGGCGTCCCGGCGCAAATCGCGCAGATAGCGCTGGGCGCGCTTGTTGACCTTTTCCTCCAGCAGGCGATTTTCAATCTCCTGAATATTGGGGGCGGTGGCGGTTTGCGGCATGTCGCGGCCGCACAGGACCAGCACGCTAATCCCTTCCTCGGCGGCGCCAAAGGGCTGGGTCGTCTGGCCGATCTGCAGATCGACGAGCGTGGCCTGTAGCGGGGCGGGAAGCTGGCGCATGGCGATATTGTCGCGCGACACGACATTTGCACCCAGTTTGCGCGCCACATCGTCTGCTGCGCCGCATCCGGCGATCTGCCGCGTTTCCTCGGCAAATTTGCTGGCGAGTTCAGAAGCGCGCGCGCGGCTCGTCCCCGCCGGGAAGTCGAGCGACAATTGCTTGAGGCTCAATACCGCATCGCGCGGGTCGGCGGTCAGCACCTGACGCCGGTCGATCATCAACAGGATCGAAATGCCGCCCGGCACCTCAAGGGGGCCGACCAGCTGTCCGGCCTGCATCTGCTGGGCGGCTTCGGCCATGGAGGGCGGCAATTGCCCCGCCTTGACCCAGCCAAGGTCGCCGCCGACCACGGCGGTGGAGGCTTCGGAAAATTGCCGGGCATAGGCGGCAAAGCTGCCGCCCGCCTGCAGCGCCTGAATGATCTTCCGGGCATTTTCCATAACCGCTGCGGCATTTTCGGGGGTTGCCGACAGATAGATCTCGCCCAAGTGAAATTCATTCTGCCCTTTGGCTTCGTTCATCCGCTGAACGACCGATTCGACTTCCTCGCTCGACACATTGGTGGTCGATTGAATATTACGCGACAGCAGGCGGTCCCAGGCAAATTCCCCGCGAATCTGCTGCTTCACAGCGGCGGCGGACGACCCCTTGCTTTTCAGATATTCGCTGAACTGGTCTGGCGTCTGACGAAAACGTGTGGCCAGCCGGGCGAATTGTTCGTCGATCAATCGCTCGTCTATCGCGATGTCCGCCGCCTTGGCTTCCTGAATCTGCAATTTTTCGTCAATCAGATTGCTGAAAACCTGCTGGCGCAGCCGCTGTGCCTCTTCGGGGGGCAGCTCGACGTCGCCGTTGGCGATACGGATCAGCGCCATGCGCTGTTCAATATCGGTTGCGGTGATGATCTCGCCATTCACCTTTGCCGAGGGGCGATAGACATTCGCCTTTTGCTGGCCGAACAGCTGGACATTGCCGGGAATGTTGAGGCTGGTGGTCGGCACCTCGTCGTCGGAAACGGTCTGGGCCACGACGGGTGCGGCGCCCGCCCCTGCGAGGGCGGCCAATCCGATCAGGGTCGAGAATTTGGTCATCATCATCCTGTTTTGCGAGATAGGGGACGCTCCGTATCAGTGGAAACGCCTGATGGTCCAGCGAAACCGTGCGTCGCTCCTTGCCTTCCTGTCCCCTAGCGGGGCAAGGCTGAACAAAGGCTGAGCGGTCCGGATCAGAAACCCAGGTTTCGGAAAGCGACGCGGAAGGAAAAGCTGTTGCCCCGCCGCGCATCGCCCGTGTCGATATAATCGCGCCGCCAGGTAACCGCCAGCGACAGGCAATCATCGTCATAGGCTACCCCCAGGCGGTGGCGAATCGGTTCGAAACCATCGGCCTCGCTTCCCGGGTCATCGGCCTGGCCGGTCAAATCCGCCACCGCCGACCCAAATAGCGACCAGTTGCGGGCAAAGGCGACGCGGCCGCCTGCACGTATCTCCTCGCGGTCCTGCAAATCCTCACCGAGCAGCACAATATCGCGATTGAGCCGCGAATAGCCGATCATCGCATAGGTGGAGCGATTGCCGACAGTGGCGTCCAGCTCATTACGGCGCACCGCCAGATTATCCTTGTCGAGCCGGAAGCGGTGCGAAAGGCGCAGAAAATCCTTATAGGCCACCGTGGTGCGGCCTACGATATCCGACACACGATCGGTCAGCCCGGTGCCATCGGGGAAAAGCGTCGGCTTTTCGGACAGGCGATAGCTTTGCCCCAGGCTGCTCGCGATGGAAAAGCCGGGGCGGTTGTAATTCCACTCGACGCCATAGGTGACCCGTGCGCCATCTTCGAACCGGTCATAACCGTTGAAGCGGTTGATCGCGAAAAGATTGCTGTCCTCCAGGTCAAAGGCGCGTGAATCCTCATTGGGGATGTCGATATTCTTGAGCGGCGGCGTTGCGACAAACTGGATGCGCGGTGTCAGCGTTTGCGTGCCCCCGGCAAATTCGCCGATAAAGGGCCAGCGCATATCGGCGGCAACCGCGGCAATGCCGCGCGCTTGCCATCCCGATTTTCCGCGATAGCCGGGGACTTCCGTCAACAGATTCTCGTCGCTGTGATATACATCGCCGCGCACCAGCGCCGTGAAAGTGACCTCCTGACCCATGCCGGTCATCCCGCGCAAATCCCAGCGTGCGCCTGCGAAACCGCGCTGCGTATCCTGCCCCGCGGTGCGCCCGATCATCAGGGTGTTGAGCTGCAGCTCGAACTGCCCGCCCAACCACGGGTCGTTGAGCCGCTGACGATAATCGATGATGGGCAGCGCGATGGGTTGTTGCCCCTGTTCATCATTGCGGCGCAGCGTCTGTGTCGCCCAGCCGGCAATCGACAAATAGCTTTGCCCGCCAATCCGCTCCAGCTCAAAGGTCGAGCGCATCCGGTCGTCGCGGCTGATGTCGTAACGGCGCATAAAGGTGCGGTCGGTGGCGATACGCCCCGAATAGGTCAGGCTCCAGCGCGGATCGAACTGGAATTTGCCCGCGCTTTCCAGATAGCCGCGAAAATCATTGCGCCGGTCGATTTCCGGCCCCGAGAGGGGCACGACCGAGCTATAGGTCGCATAGCCGTTGATGCGGAACGATCCGATATCGGTCAGCGCGCGAAACTCGCCCTCCAGCATCGGCGCGGCATTGGTATAGATATGCGGCGTAATCGTCATGTCGCGATCGGGCGCGAGGCGCAGATAATAGGGCACCGCGATTTCAAAGCCATTGGTGCGGTCGATCCGCACCTCGGGTACCAGCAGGCCGCTTCCGGCATCGCGATTGGCCGGGTGGCTAAGGCCGGGCAGCGGGATCAGCGGCAGGCCGAACACCTCGACCCGCGCGCCCTTGTATCTGATCTTGTTCTTGTCGCGGTCATACAGGACCCGCACGGCGCGAATTTGCCAACTGGGATTTTTCGGGCACCCTTCGGGGTCGGTAACGGGGCAGGGCGTATAGGCCGCATTTTCCAGCGCAATATCGCCATTTTCGAACCGCTCACCCTTGACGGCCGCCATCCGTGCGCCATTTTCCAATACGACGAGCAGATTGGAAATCACCCCGTCGCGCAAACTGTCGGTCAGTTCGATCCGCTCGCCATAGGCGGTATCGCCTTCGGGGTTGCGGATCGCCACATCGCCCTCGGCGACGACTTCGCCCGTCTCCCTGTTCCATGTCACCTTGTCCGCGCGCAGCATGATGGCGTCGCGGTTCATCTCGACATTGCCCTGGGCCATGACAACGCCTTGTCCGCTGTCATAATTCAGATCGTCGGCGGCAAAGGCGACCTCTTCGTCGCTCTGCGGTTCGGGCGCATCGCCGCGTGCGGGGGGCAGGGATGGCGTCTGCAGGTCAGGCGCTTCCGTTTCTGCTTCGGGAAAAGGCGAATCGCCCTGCTCCTGAGCCAGCGCGGGGCAGGCGGCGAGCGCGGCTCCGCTGGCCGTTGCCAGCCAGAAAATCCGGATTCCACCGCTTTTTCGGAACAAAGCTCCGTTCATATCCCTAACTTTGTCCCATTCATCATGGCCGTTCACACAGACCGTTACGCTGCTATTGTTTTTTTGCAACTCGCGGCCGAAACCCCTATCGGTCCCGCATGTTTCAATCAATCATCGCTTAAGAAAGTCAGTCAATGGACATTCAGTTTGTCGCGCAAATCGAAGCATCTGCCGATGTTGTCGTCTTTCCGGTGCGCAAGAGCGGCCTGGCCGGGATTGGCGGAGCGCATGCGCCATTGCTCAAGGCGGCGGCCGATCAGGCCCGTTTCGACGGTGCGGCGGGCACCATCGCCGAAACCACCGCGCTCGATGGCGATGCAGCAAAGCGCCTCATTCTCGTTGGTATCGGCGAAGGCAGCGTCCATGACCTTGAACGCGGCGGCGCTGCGGTCACTGCGCGGCTCCAGACCAGCGGCGCCGTCAGCGCGGCGGTCGATTTCGCCAGCGCAGGCGACAGCGATGAAGATGATGTGCTCGCCTTTGCCATGGGCGCGCGGCTGCGCAACTGGCGGCTCGACACCTATCGCACCCGCCTTCCCGAAACGGCGCGCCCCAGCCTCAAGACGCTGGTGATCGCCTCCGGGTCGGGCGATTTGTCGGATCGCTGGGCGGCGCAGGAAGCCGTCGCTGAAGGGGTGGCCCTGACCCAGACCCTCGTCGCCGAACCGCCCAATATCCTCTATCCCGAAAGCTTCGTCGAACGCTGCCGCCATCTGGCTGACCTCGGCGTCGAAATCGAAGTGCTCGACGAAAAGCAGATGCAGGCGCTCGGCATGGGCGCGCTGCTGGGCGTTGCACAAGGGTCGGTGCGCCCGCCGCGCCTGCTCGCCATGCGCTGGAACGGCGGCAAGGCGGATGACGCCCCCGTCGTTTTCATCGGCAAGGGCGTGACCTTCGACACCGGCGGCATCAGCCTGAAGCCCGGCGCGGGCATGGACATGATGAAATGGGACATGGGCGGCGCGGGCGCCGTCGCGGGCGCGATGAAGGCGATTGCGGGCCGCAAGGCAAAGGCCAATGTCGTCGGCATCCTCGGCCTTGTTGAAAATATGCCCGACGGCAATGCCCAGCGCCCCGGCGACATCGTCACCACCATGTCGGGGCAGACGGTCGAGGTACTGAACACCGACGCCGAGGGGCGTCTGGTGCTGTGCGACGCCATCACCTGGGCCCAAAAAACCTATTCGCCCAAGGTCATCGTCGATCTCGCGACGCTGACCGGCGCGATGGTCATTTCGCTCGGCCATGAATATGCGGGGCTGTTCGCCAATGACGATGGTCTGGCGGCGAAGCTTCTCGACGCGGGCACCGCCAGCAACGACCGGCTGTGGCGCTTCCCGCTCTCGCCCGCTTATGACAAGCTGATCGACAGCTCGATTGCCGATATGAAGAATATCGGCCCGCGCGAGGGCGGCTCGATCACCGCGGCGCAATTCCTTCAGCGCTTCGTCGACAAGGGCGTCCAATGGGCGCATCTCGATATTGCGGGCATGGCGTGGCACGACAAGGAAGGGCCAACCTATGCCAAGGGCGCGACCGGCTATGGCGTCCGCCTGCTCGACCGTTTCATCGCCGACAATTTCGAAGGGTGACGGCAACCGGCACCCTTGCGAGGAGCGAAGCGACGCGGCAATCCCCCGCCATCGACCTTGAAAGAGGTTGCGGGCGGGTGATGGATGCCCCCGGATCAAATCCGGGGTCGCAATGGGGGGCCCGATGACAGGGGGCGGATAAGGCCATGGCCCGCGTCGATTTCTATCGCCTGTCACGCGACCCGGTCGAACATGTGCTGCCGCTGCTCGCCGCGCGCATTTTGGGGCAGGGCGACCGTCTGCTGATCGTCGCTGCCTCGGCGATGCAGCGGCAAGCGATTGACGCTGCGCTCTGGGCGCACCAACCCGCGAGCTTCCTACCGCATGGCGCGGCGGGCACGCCCGATGAAGCGATCGAGCCGATCCTGATCGCGGGCGCGCTCGACATGCCGCCTGCCAATGGCGCGCGGCTCGTCGCGCTTGCCGATGGCGAATGGCGCGAGGGCGCGCTGGATTTTACCCGCGCCTTCCTCCTCTTCGACGATGCCCGCATCGACGACGCCCGCGCGACATGGCGCCAGCTTGGCAATCTCGACACGGTCGAGCGGCATTTCTGGAAACAGGATGATCAGGGCCGCTGGGCCGAGGGGCCTTAGGCCGCGCGGAACCCACGCTTCCGTTTGGGCCGCGTCTTTTCTTGCCGCCGCGCAAAAGCGCCGCTAGAGGCGCGCGCACAACAATATTCCCAGCAGGAGCTTTCCCATGGCGGTCACCCGCACCTTTTCGATTATCAAGCCCGACGCCACCCGCCGCAACCTGACCGGTGCGGTTACCAAGATGCTCGAAGAAGCCGGCCTGCGCGTCGTTGCGTCCAAGCGCATCCACATGACCCGCGAACAGGCCGAAGGCTTTTACGCGGTCCACAAGGAACGCCCCTTTTTCGGCGAACTGGTTGACTTCATGATCAGCGGCCCCGTCGTCGTCCAGGTGCTGGAAGGCGAAGACGCCGTGAAGCGCAACCGCGACATCATGGGCGCCACCAACCCCGCCGACGCCGCCGAAGGCACGATCCGCAAGAGCTTTGCCGAGAGCATCGAAGCAAATTCGGTCCATGGTTCGGACAGCGACGAAAATGCCGCGATCGAAATCGCCTTCTTCTTCAAGCCCGAAGAAATCGTCGGATAACAGGACGTCATTGCGAGCCCGGCGCAGCCGGGCGAAGCAATCTCCAGCGCCCGTTTGACTCTGCCTCACGGCACAAGAGCGAAGCGGAGCAGGGAGCGACCGAAAAAAAAAAGCCGCCGGATCACTCCGGCGGCTTTTTTCTGACTTAAAGCAGCGGACTCAGCATCGCGAGCAGGTTGCGCCATATCCGCCGGGCAATCCCCGTCTGGGTGACATTTTCTTCGCTCACCGCCTGGGATTCCGCTAGATAGCTGAGCTGGCGCACGCGAATTTCAGCGGTGAAATCGCGGTCGGCCAGCAGGATATTATTCTCGAAATTCAGCTCGAAACTGCGCCGGTCGAGGTTCGCCGATCCGATCAGCGCCACCTCGCCATCGACGCTGATCGTCTTGGCGTGGAGCAGGCCGGGGCGATATTCATAAAGGCGCACGCCCGCGCTCAGCATATCGGCATAATAGCTGCGGCTGACCCCGGCGACGATCCGGCTGTCATTGCGCGCGGGCAGGATAAGCGTCGTTTCCACCCCGCGGCGCGCGGCATTATGCAGCGCGAATAATATCTGCTCGTCTGGCACGAAATAGGGGGTGGTGATGATCAGCTCGCGCTGGGCCGAATGGATCAACATGCTGAAACAGGCGGGCATGGCGGGGTAGGGCAGGTTGGGACCGGTCGCGATTACCTGCGCCATGATCCCCGGCTCGGCGACGCGCGGCGGCGCGGCTTCGGGGCGCAGCAGCGCATCGATGCAATCGCCATGCTCGCTTTCCCAATCGGCGGCAAAAACGAACTGGCACGCCTGCGCCGCCGGGCCTGCCCAGCGGGTCATGATATCGACCCAGGGGGCATAGCGCGCCTTCACGCGAAATTCGGGGTCGGCCAGATTCTGGCTGCCGCACCAGGCGATGCGATTGTCGATGATGAGCTGCTTGCGGTGATTGCGAAGGTCAAAGCGCCCGCGGATCAGCGTCCAGATCAGTCCGCCAATCGGCAGGGCGACGCGCGCATCGACCCCGGCCTCGCGCATCTCGCCCCAGTGGGACGAGCGGATGAAACGCCGCGCGCCCAGCGCATCGGCCAGCACCCGCACCTTCACCCCCCGCTGTGCCGCGCGGATCAGCGCGTCCTTGACCGCCAGCCCATTATGGTCGGCCAGCCAGATATAAAATCCCAGATGCACCGTCGCTCGCGCTGCGTCGATATCAGCAACCATCATCGCGATGGCGCTGTTGCTGTCGGGGGGCAGAATGGCGCGGTTGCCATCGGTCGGGGGCAATTGATTGACGGTTTCGGCGAGCGCAAAGGCCCCGGCATAGGGCGCGCCGCGCAGCCGGGCGCGCACGTCATCGGCGCCGCCGGGGTGGGGCAGATGTTCTTCGATCGCCCGGTAGCGTTCCCGCCGCGAACGGCTGACCCGCGCTTCGCCGAGCAGCAGATAGGCGATCACCCCGACCAGCGGCACGGCGATTATGGCGATCAGCCAGGCGATGCGCGACGCAGGTTCGCGCTGCGGGCGCAGCAGCACTCGCCCGATGACAGCGATATAGATCGCAAAGGACAGGATCGACAGCAACAGGGCGAGGTTCAGTGTCACCCCCTCTTGTCGCCTATTTCGGCGCCGCCGCCAATGGCAGGCGGTGCCTCACGATCAAAAATCGTCGGCGACCGCCATCAGCCCGGCGAGCTTTTTGGGCGCGATTGCCAGCCAGCTTTTGCGAATCCATTCGCCAATTGCGTCCCAGTCGGTATCGCCCAGGTCCAGTCGGATACCAATCCACCCGTCGCCGAAATAGGCGGGGCGATAATAGCGCTCGCTGTCCATTTCGATCAGCCCCGCCTGTTCGTCGGCGCCGCTGATCTTGACGAGCAGGGCGATTTTGCCGTCGCCGTGATGATCCTCGGTGAAATAGGCGAATTTCTTGCCCTTGATGATCCCGAAACAGGGCATGCCGTGCGAGGTGACTTCATCGGCTTCGGGCATCGCCATGGCGATTTCGCGCACCCGTGCGCGCAGATAATCGGGCGAGCGTTCGCGCGCGACAAAGGCAGCGAGCGCCCGGGGATAAAGCTGATGCTCGGCAAAACGCACCCGCGCGGCGAGGCTGTCCGCCGTATCGCCCGGAACAATCGCCACCGGCGTCTGGGCGAGAACCGGCCCATCATCCAGTTCGGGGGTGACGACATGCACGCTGCATCCGCCAAATTCATCGCCATTTTCAATAGCCTGTGCGTGGGTGTTCAGTCCCTTGTAAAGCGGCAGCAGGCTCGGATGGATATTGAGCATCCGCCCTTCCCAGCGGGCGACGAAGTCATCGGACAAAATCCGCATATAGCCCGCCAGCGCGACATATTCGGCGCCGGCCGCGCGCAATTGCTCATCGACCAGCGCGTCAAAGGCGTCGCGGTTCATTCCCTTGTGCGAGCGCGCCCATGTTGCCACGCCTTCAGCGCGCGCAATCTCCAGCCCCGGCGCTTCGGGGTCATTACTCGCAACCAGCACCAGCTCATAGCGGCAGTCGGCGGCCTTTGCCGCATAGAGCAGCGCCGCCATATTGGTGCCCGCGCCCGAAATCAGAACAGCGACTTTGGCCTTTTTCATCACCGCTCCCCTGTCGTCATGCTGAACTTGTTTCAGCATCCATGGTCTGCTCTTTCGTTCGGCGCAGCGTCGCAGGCGACGGCGGACCATGGACCCTGAAACAAGTTCAGGGTGACGAAGAGACTATCCCTGATGCGCCGCGCTCCACCCGCCCCGTGCGCTCCATGTTTCCGCGCTGCCGGTCACCGTGCAGCCCTTTTCGCCCTCGGCGATATGGCCGATGCGGTGGACGGTCTCACCCGCAGCTTCCAGCGCCGCCGTCACTTCGGCAACATCGCTTTCGGCGACGACCACCGCCATGCCGATCCCGCAGTTGAAGGTGCGCGCCATTTCTTCGGGCTCGATATTCCCCTGTGCCTGCAGGAAGGCCATCAGGCGCGGCTGTTCCCAGGCATCGGCATCGACATGGGCGTGCAGCGTTTTCGGCAAAATGCGCGGAATATTTTCAAGGAGGCCACCGCCGGTGATGTGGGCCAGCGCGTGAATCTTGCCGCCTTTGACCAGCGGCAGCAGGCTTTTCACATAGATGCGCGTCGGCGCCATCAGCGCGTCGATCAGCAATATATTCTGGTCGAACAGGGCGGGGCGGTCGAGTTTCCAGCCCTTGTCGGCGGCAAGGCGGCGGACGAGCGAAAAGCCGTTCGAATGCACGCCCGACGAGGCCAGCCCCAATATCACATCGCCTGCCGCCACCTTGTCGGCGGTCAGCACTGCGTCGCGCTCGACCGCGCCGACGCAGAAACCGGCGAGGTCATAATCGCCCTCGGCATACATGCCGGGCATTTCAGCGGTTTCGCCGCCGATCAGCGCGCATCCGGCCTGCTTGCACCCTTCGGCAATGCTTGCGACTACGGCGGTGGCGACATCATTGTCCAGCTTCGCCGTGGCATAATAGTCGAGGAAGAAGAGCGGCTCGGCGCCCTGCACGATCAGATCGTTGGCGCACATCGCGACGAGGTCGATGCCGACCCCGTCATGCTGCCCCGATTCGATGGCGAGTTTCAGCTTGGTGCCGACGCCGTCATTGGCCGCGACCAGCAGGGGATCGTTGAACCCGGCGGCTTTCAGGTCGAAAAATCCGCCAAAGCCGCCCAGATCGGCATCGGCGCCGGGGCGGCGCGTCGCACGGGCGAGCGGGGCAATGGCACGGACCAGCGCATTGCCGGCATCAATCGAGACCCCGGCCTGGGCATAAGTGTAGGGGGCGGGTTGGTTATGCTTGGAATCCATGGCACGCGCGACTAACGCTTCTGGCGCGTAATTGCCATGATTTCCTTGTCCCGAGCCGCGCTTTTGGGCAGAGCATAGAGAAGAGATGAACGTCACCGCTTCCCTTCGCGCCCCGGCGCCCTCGCTTTCGCGATTTTTCGCCCCCCTCCATATGCTGCGCGATCCGCGCTGGATCGGGCTTTTCGCCCTTTTTCTGGGGGTTGTCGCGATCGGCGTGGTCGAAGGACAGATTGCGCGCGGCAACCGGGGAATCACCCCGATCAACAGCAGCGGCGATTTCATGGCCACGGGCATCACCATCGACGCCACCGGCAAAAACGCAGAGGAAGCGAGAGAAACCGGCTGGCGCGAAGCCCAACGCAAGGGCTGGGCACAGCTTTACCGCAAGATCAACGGGCGCGACGGACCGCGCCTTTCCGATTCGGTGCTCGACGGTATCGTCACGGCGATCATTGTTGAAAAGGAACAGATCGGACCCCGCCGCTATGTCGCGACGCTGGGGGTGCAGTTCGACCGCGTGCGCGCCGGACAGATTTTGGGGGTCAGCGGGCGGACACTGCGCTCGCCGCCCCTGCTCGTCATCCCCGTCTATTCCGTCGGCGGCATTCAGCAGGTGTTCGAACAGCGCAGCGCGTGGCAGCGCGCCTGGGCCGAGTTTAACACCGGGCAAAGCGCGATCGACTATGTTCGCACCGCGGGCACCGGGCCGGACACCTTGCTCCTCAATCCGGGGCAGATCGGGCGGCGCGGGCGCATCTGGTGGCGCGTGATCCTCGATCAATATGGCGCCGCCGATGTGCTAATCCCGATGGCGCGCGTCGAATATAGCTATCCCGGCGGGCCGGTGAAGGGCTATTTCACCGCGCGCTTCGGCCCCGACAATGGCTATGTCGACAGCTTTACCATGACGGCGCCGACCCCGGCGGCGCTGCCCGACATGATGCAAAAGGCGGTGGCGCGCATGGACGCCATTTACGCCCGCGCGCTCGCCGACGGGCTGCTCAAGACCGACCGCTATCTGGTGCTCGAGGAGCCGGTGCAGGCGGAGGAGCTGCCCGAAGAAACGACGTCCGAAAATAGTGGCGGCGAAAGCAGCGATAGCGCCAGCGGTTCGCGCAGTGACGATGACGCCAATGGCGGCGACAGCGCGGCGCCCGCGCCGAGTGTGCAAAGCTTCGCCGTCCAATATGCCTCACCCGATGTCGAATCGGTTTCGGCGACCGAACGCGCGGTGGCGGGCATTGCGGGCGTGCGCTCCGCTTCGACCACCAGCCTCGCGCTCGGCGGCACTTCGGTGCTGAGTGTCACCTATAATGGCGATATTGCTGCGCTGAGGGCAGCGCTCGCCGCGCGCGGCTTCAAGGTGCAGGAAGGCGGCGGGCAGCTCAGGATCAGCCGCTGATGTCCGGCGCCGCAACTGGACAGATCGCGCTGCCCCTCGATTGGGAGGATGGCGAGCGCGCCGATATCCCGCTGATCCTTGGCCCCAGCAACGCCGATGCCGTGCACCAGCTTCATCGCGTCGAAAGCTGGCCCGTCCGCACCGCCGTTCTCGTCGGCCCGCCGGGATCGGGGCGCAGCCTGATGGGCCGGATGTTCGTGCGCGATACCGGCGGGCGGGTGATCGATGGACCGCAGAGCGTTTCGGAAGAGGATATGTTCCACGCCTGGAACGCGGCGCAGGCAAGCGACCGGCCCTTGCTGATCATCGCCGATGCGCCGCCCAGCGCATGGAATGTCGCGCTTCCCGACCTTGCCTCGCGGCTTTCGACCGTCCCGATATTCACCATAGGCGAGCCTGACGACGCCCTCGCCCGCGATTTGATCGAGGCTTTGTTCGCGCGGCGCGGCATGATGCTCTCACCCGATGTCGCCGCCTATATCGTGCCGCGCATGGAACGCAGCTATGCGATGATCCACCGCATTGTCGCCGCGCTCGACCGGGCGGCGCTCGCTCAAGGCAAACGCCTCGGTATTCGTCTCACGCGTGAAACATTGTTGTCACAAGGGCTGATCGACAATGATGTGGCGGAGCGGAATGACCGCCCCCAAACGACAGGATGAGGCGATATGGCGACAGGTGGCAGCCCCCTTCACGCGGACAATGATGTAGACCCTGATCGGAACGGGGGGCGGGACGGTAGCGGGGATAACGACAGGGATGGCGGCGTCGCCGCTTTTGGTCCCGATCGCTTCTTCAATCGCGAACTCAGCTGGCTCGCCTTTAACCGGCGGGTGATGGAGGAAGCGTGCAACCCCGCGCATCCCTTGCTTGAACGGCTGCGCTTTCTGTCGATTTCGGGCAGCAATCTCGACGAATTTTTCATGGTGCGCGTCGCCGGGCTGAAGGGGCAGCAGCTTCAGGGCATCGACGATCCCTCTGCCGATGGCCGTTCGCCGGGGCAACAGCTTGCGGAAATCGAGGCAGAGGTGAACCGCCTCGTCGACGAACAGCAAAGCGAATGGCAGTTGCTTAACCGCCTGCTCGCCGAACAGGGGATCAAGGTCTATGGTGAAGGCTCGGACACCGAACGCCTCCGCCGCGCGCTGCATAGATATTTTATCGAGCAGATTTTTCCGATCCTGACGCCGCAGGTGCTCGACCCTGCGCATCCCTTTCCCTTCATTCCCAATCGCGGGTTGGGGGTGATTTTCGACCTCGAACGCATCGGCAGCGGGGAAACGATCCGCGAACTGGTCGTCATCCCGTCTTCGCTCGCGCGTTTCGTCCCGGTTCCGGGGGAAACGGCTGGCTTTGTCCCCATCGAATATCTCGTCGAAATTTTCGGCGACACGCTTTTCCCCGGCTATCGCATCCGCGCGCGCGGGGTGTTTCGCATTATCCGCGACAGCGATATCGAACTGGAGGAAGAGGCGGAGGATCTCGTCCGCCTGTTCCGCACCGCGATCCGCCGTCGCCGCCGGGGGCGGGTCATCCTGCTGGAGCTTGGCGCCGACATGCCGGGCGAGCTTGCCGCGGTTCTCAACGCCGATATTCAGGGGCATGAAGCCATCGTTGCCAAGATCGACGGCTTTGTCGGCCTCGCGGCTCTCTCGGCACTGGTCGATGTCGACCGGCCGGACCTTAAATTCCCCGCCTTTTCGCCGCGCTTTCCGGAGCGCATCCGTGAACATGGCGGCGATTGCTTTGCTGCGATCCGCAGCAAGGATATTCTCGTTCACCACCCTTATGAAAGCTTCGACGTCGTCCTCTCTTTCCTGCGTCAGGCGGCGGCGGACCCCGATGTGGTTGCGATCAAGCAGACCCTCTACCGCGCGGGCAATCAGTCGCCGGTGATCCGCGCGCTGATCGAGGCGGCGGAGGCAGGCAAGTCGGTGACCGCTGTGGTCGAACTCAAGGCACGCTTTGACGAGGAACAGAATCTCCTCTGGGCCAATCAGCTCGAACGCGCGGGGGTCCAGGTCGTCTATGGCTTTATCGAGTGGAAAACCCACGCCAAAATCTCGATGGTGATCCGGCGTGAAGGGCAGGGCTATCGCAGCTATTGCCACTTTGGCACGGGCAATTATCACCCCGTCACCGCGCGCATCTATACCGACCTCAGCTTCTTTACCGCCGACCCGCGCGCGGGCCGCGATGCCGCGCAATTGTTCAACTATATCACCGGCTATGTGGAGCCTGAACGGCTCGATATGATCACCATGTCGCCGCTCAACATGCGTGCGCATCTGTCCAGGCTCATCGACGCCGAAATCGCAGCCGCGCGCTCCGGCGGGGCGTCGGGGGTCTGGGCGAAGATGAACAGCCTCGTCGATCCCGACATCATCGACAAATTATATGAAGCGAGCCGGGCGGGCGTGCCCATCGAATTGATGGTGCGCGGTATCTGCTGCCTGCGTCCCGGTGTTCCTGGCCTCTCTGAAACGATCAACGTCAAATCGGCGGTGGGCCGCTTCCTGGAGCATAGCCGGGTGTGGGCCTTTGCCAATGGCGCGCCGCTTCCGCATCGGGGGGCAAAGCTTTATATTTCCAGCGCTGACTGGATGCCGCGCAATTTCGACCGGCGCGTCGAATATATGATACCCATCGAAAATCCGACCGTTCACGACCAGATTCTCGATCAAGTGCTGGTTGCCAATCTTATCGACAATGAACAAAGCTGGACGTTGCAGCCTGATGGCACCTATTTGCGCGTCCATCCGGGGGACAAGCCTTTTAACCTTCATCATTATTTCATGACCAACCCATCGCTGTCAGGGCGCGGCACCGCGCTGCACCGGCGACAGGATGTGCCGACATTGGCGTTCCACCATAACGAAGATTGAGACAGGGATTTTGGGGTCAAAAACAGATTTGAAGACGTCGGTTCGCCGCTCGGCGGTGATCGACATCGGGTCCAATTCGGTTCGCCTTGTTGTTTATGAAGGCCCCGCGCGGGCGCCTGCGGTGATTTTCAACGAAAAGGTTGCGGCGGGCCTCGGTCGCGGCCTGGCGGTCGATGGCCGCATTGCCGATGCCGATGCCGAACGCGGCCTTGTTGCGCTGCGCCGCTATGCGCTGCTCGCGCGGCAGATGGAGGTGAAGGACCTGCAATGCGTCGCGACCGCTGCGGTGCGCGATGCCGAAAATGGCCCCGACTTCATCGCCGGGGCAGCGGAGGCGGGGCTGAAAATCCGCCTGCTTTCGGGCGCCGAAGAGGCGGAGGCGGCTGGCTGCGGCATTTTGTCGGGCATTCCCGACGCCCATGGCATCGCCATCGACCTTGGCGGCGGCAGCCTCGAACTGGCCGAGGTGGCGAATGGGGAGGTTGGGCGCTGCGCTTCCTTCCCGCTGGGCGTGCTGCGCCTTCCCGCACTTCGCGGCGGCGGTCAGCAGATGTTCGAACGCACCATACGCAAAATGCTCAAGACGGCGGGCTGGCCCGGCAATCTCCTGGGGCGTCCGCTGTATCTCGTCGGCGGCTCATGGCGTGCGCTCGCGCGGCTTGATCTCGAACTCACCCGTTCGCCGCTGGCCGTGCTCGATCAGCATCGCATTCCGCGCGCGGCGGTGCGCCGCCTCGTGCGCGCGACCAAAAGGCTGAGCTATGACGAGCTAAAGGCGATTCCCGGCATGGCGTCGAACCGCGCCGCGACCCTGCCCGACGCGGCGGCGCTGCTCGCGGCGCTGGTCAATATCATCGACGTGCCCGATATGACGGTGTCCTCTTCGGGCCTTCGCGAAGGCCTGCTCTATCAGACGCTCGAACCCGAAGTGAAGGCGCAGGACCCGCTGATCGTCGCCGCTGAATTCGAGGGAAGGCGCCTTGCGCGTTTCGCTCCCCATGGCCGCGCTATCGCTGACTGGATTGCGCCGATATTCGCGCATGAAGTGCCGGGCGACAGTCGCATTCGCCTTGCGGCCAGTCTGCTCAGCGACGTGGCCTGGTCCGCCAATCCCGATTTTCGCGCCGAACGCGGGATGGAGATCGGCCTCCACGGCAATTGGCGCGGCGTTGATATAGCGGGGCGGGTGCTGCTTGCGCGCGCGCTCCACGCGGGTTTCGGCGGGCCCGACGCCGATTTTCCCGATATGTCGGCGCTTGTCAGCGATGATCGGCTGGTGCCAGCGCGGCAATGGGGCCTCGCCATCCGCCTCGCGCAGCGGCTGAGCGGCGGGATCGAGGCGCCCCTGCGCGCGACCTCACTGATGCTGGCGGGAGAAAGGCTGCGCCTCAGCCTCGATCCGGGCTGGCATCATCTGGCGGGCGAATCGGTCGAACGCCGCCTGCGCGCGCTTGCCCTGTCGCTGGGTGCCAAGCCGGAGATGGTTTTGCTCTAGGCCGGTTTCAAAGAGACAGCCGGGGAGGCGGCCCTGATCCCGTTCGTGTCGAGCGAAGTCAAGACACACCTCGGGATCAGCAAGCGAAGAAAAACGCTTAGTCCGCCGCCGCCGCGCCCTCGCTGTCGTCGTCCGCCTCGACCTCAATGCGGCTCATCACCAGCTTGCCATGCTTCACAGCAAAACCAACGCGTCCCTCGACCAGATCGAGCGCCGCCGCGCCAAACACTTCATGGCGCCAACCGCGCAGCATCGGAATATCCTCGCGCCGTCCGGCGGCCAGCGCCTCCAGATCATCGCTGCGCGCGATCAGCCGTGCCGCGACATTCAGTTCGCGCGAGCGAATTTTCAGAAGCAGTTTGAGCAGGTCGGCGACCAGCGTCCCTTCCTTGCCCAGCCCAGGCCCGCGCGATGATCGTTCGGGCATATCTTCCTTCGCCAACGGTTTGGCATCCGACAGGGCGTCGATCAGCCGCCCGCCGATGTCATTGCTTTTCCAGGTGGCCGACAGGCCGCGCACCCGGCCCAGAGCATCCTGATTCTTCGGCGGATGCGCGGCCAGATCGGCCAGCGTTTCATCCTTGACGATGCGCCCGCGCGGCAAATTCTTGTTACGCGCCTCGCGCTCGCGCCATGCCGCCAGCGCCTTCAGCCGCCCGAGTACGTCAGGTTTGCGCGACGGGATCTTGATCCGCTGCCACATTTTTTCGGGGTCGAGATTATATCCGGCGGGGTCGGCAAGCTTTTCCATTTCCTCGTCCAGCCAATGGCCGCGTCCGGTCTTGACCAGCTTTTTCAGCATCATCGGAAAAATTTTTGCCAGATACGTCACATCGCCAATGGCATAATCGATCTGCCGTTTATCGAGCGGGCGGCGGCTCCAGTCGGTAAAGCGCGCGCCCTTGTCGAGCTGCACCCCCAGCCAGCTATCGACCAGATTGGAATATCCCACCTGTTCGGCCTGACCCAGCGCCATCTGCCCGACCTGCGTGTCGAAAATTGGCTGCGGCGTCTTGCCGGTCAGGTTGAAGATGATCTCGACATCCTGCCCCCCGGCGTGAAAGACCTTCAGTATATTTTCATTATCCACGATCAGGTCGAGCAGGGGGGAGAGGTCGATGCCATCGACCATCGGGTCGATGGCGGCGGCGTGATGGGCATCGGCGACCTGGATCAAGCAGAGCTCGGGCCAGAAGGTGTTTTCCCGCATGAACTCGGTATCGACGGCGATAAAATCGCTGTCCTTGATCAGGTCACAAAATTCGGCGAGCGCCGCGCTGGTTTCGATAAGCGGATGGACTTGCATAGCGCGCCTATACAGCTAGTTGACCGTGACGGGCAGAAAAATTGTCCGCACTCTTCGGGTCGCAGGGGGCCGGAATACCGGCGGGGAAAACGAAGGGGGTAAAGATGACAATCGCTTGGGTGCTGGCGGCGCTGTTTGGCGCGTTGCTGGTCGGGCAATATGCTGCGGGACAGGCCGATATTTTCATATCGATCGCCAACCCAAGGCCGCTCGACGAAGAATATATGGTGGTCACGCTAAAAGGGTGGGGATTCGCGTCGCAGGCGAAACAACCCTTTCTGACGCCAGAGGCCGATCATGGGCTGTGCGACGTGCGCGTTTTTGCGACTCGGCGGCAAATACTCGTCAGCATCGCCACTTTCGGCTTTCTGCGTCCGGTGACGGTCGCGTGGCGCGCCCATGCGGGCATTTTTCCGCTGGGGGATGCCTGATGCCGATTGTCGATCTGGGCGGGGCGGAGCGCTGGACCAATTATCATGGCACCGGTACTGCCGAACGCGCGCCGCGTTTCGCGTTGCGCAGCGGCGATGCAGAACGCGGCCGCGATGAACTGGCGGCGGCGGCGCGCGATGTGCAGGACTGGCTGAACGCTGCGCTGGGGGAGGGGCGCCGCGTGCGTCCGCTCGGCGCTGGCTGGTCGCCCTCGAACATCAATATCGCCTCCGATGCATGGCTGCTCCACACGCGGCGTTTCAACCGCTGTTTTCGCATCAGGCCGGACGATCTTCGCCCAGGCAGCGGCGCCGATCCCGCTGCGCTAATGCTCGTGGAGTGCGGCGCGCTCGTCGATGAAGTTTCGGACAAGCTCGAAGGACAGGGCCGTTCGCTCTGGACCAGCGGCGCGGGCAATGGCCAGACTTTCGCCGGCGCCTGCGCCACCGGAACCCATGGCTCGATGGTGGAACGTGGCGGTATTCAGGACCATTTGCGCGCGGTTCAGCTTGTCACACCGGGCGGCATTTATTGGATCGAGCCGGCGGCGGGGGTGATGAACGACGCCTTCATCGCCGCCACAGGGTCGACGGCGCTGCGCGATGACGAGATTTTCGCCGCCGCGCAGCTGGGCGTCGGCGCACTCGGCGTTGTAACCGCGATGGTGGTGGACAGCGTGCCCAAATTCCTGGTCCGCCCGATCCAGAATCTGCGCCGGGTGGAGCGCGCCGCGCTCGACTGGCTCGCGGCGGGCGACTTCCGCCGTTTTTCGGCGACCTATGCGCTCGACCGCGATCCCGCCTTCGTGCAGATGATCGTCAATCCCTACAAGCCTTTCACGCGCCCTGCGATGCTGCGCTTCCTCTATGCCGAACCTTGGCGGGCCGATTATCCGCGCGCAACGGCGGGCGAATTGGGTGCGGGCTATGACGCGCTCAGCCTGCTGGGGGGATTGCTCGACGATTATCCGTGGGCGCGCGGCGCGCTGCTCCAATATGCGATGCGGCTCGGCTATGCCGCCGGGCCCGACGTCGATGACCCGCCGGTCTATGGCAGTTGGGGGGAGGGGCTGGATACACACCGCCCGCTCGCCAATTTGTTCAACGCCTCGGTGACCATCGACCGCGCCGATCTGGCCTATGCCTTCGAACTCATCTGCGCGGCCTATGCCCGCCATGGCGGTTCGACGGTGGTGACGCTGCGCTTTATGAAACAAGCGCAGGGGCTCCTCGCGCCCGCGCGCTTTCCCGACAATGCGGTAATCGATTTCGACGGTCCGCGCAGCGCGCGCACGGCAGAAGCCTATGCCCGGGTCGTCGATCTGCTCGATGCGGAGGGGATCGCCTTCACCCGCCATTGGGGAAAAAGCTGCCAGCTCGATGCTGCCCGCGTGTGCACCGATTATGGGGAGGATTACCGCCGCTGGCGCGCCGCGCGCGACCGGCTGCTCCCCGATCCCGCACACCGCGCCCTATTCGGCAGCGCGGTTCTCGACGGGCTGGGCCTGACCGACGGTTAGGCCCCGCGCCCCTTGACAAACCGGCCCGCAAGCTGGCTTAGGCGCGGCCATATCGGCGCATTTTGTCCGCGCCCCCATCCAGTCATTTGAAAGACGCCATCATGCACGCCTATCGCACCCATCATTGCGGCCAGCTTCGCAGCCAGGACGTCGGTCAGAATGTCCGCATCTCGGGCTGGGTCCATCGCAAGCGCGACCATGGCGGCCTGCTCTTCGTCGATCTGCGCGACCATTATGGGCTGACCCAGATTGTCGCGGATTCGAGCGATCCGGCCTTTGCCATCCTCGACGGGCTGCGCGCCGAAAGCGTGGTGACGGTGACCGGCGATGTCGTCGCCCGTTCGGCGGAAACAGTGAATGTGAACTTGCCCACGGGTGAGATCGAAGTGCGCGCGCGCGAAGTGTCGGTGCAGTCGGCCGCCGCCGAACTGCCGCTGCCCGTCGCGGGTGAACAGGAATATCCCGAGGATATTCGCCTGAAGTACCGCTTCCTCGACCTGCGCCGCGAGCGGCTGCACAAGAACATCCTGCTGCGTTCGAACGTCATCGCGAGCCTGCGCCGCCGCATGACCGAACAGGGATTTGTGGAATATCAGACGCCGATCCTCACCGCTTCCTCGCCCGAGGGCGCGCGCGATTATCTGGTGCCCAGCCGCGTCCACCCCGGCAAATTTTATGCGCTGCCGCAGGCGCCGCAGATGTTCAAGCAATTGCTGATGGTCGCGGGTTTCGACCGCTATTTCCAGATTGCGCCCTGTTTCCGCGACGAGGATGCGCGCGCCGACCGCTCGCCCGGCGAATTCTACCAGCTCGATTTCGAGATGAGCTTCGTCACGCAGGATGATGTGTTCAACGCCATCGAACCCGTACTCGCGGGCGTGTTCGAGGAATTTGCGAACGGCAAGTCGGTGACGCCCGCCGGGTCGTTCCCGCGCATCCCCTACCGCGAATCGATGCTGAAATATGGCAATGACAAGCCCGACCTTCGCAACCCCATCATCATCAGCGACGTCTCGGCGCATTTCACCGGGTCGGGCTTTGGCCGCTTCGCCGACATCGTCGCGGCGGGCGACGTCGTGCGCGCGATCCCCGCGCCGGGGACGGCCGAGAAGAGCCGCAAATTCTTCGACGATATGAACAGCTGGGCGCAGGGCGAAGGCTTTGCGGGCCTTGGCTATGCGACGCGCAAGGGCGGCGAGTGGGGCGGCCCCATCGCCAAGAACCATGGCCCGGAAAAGATGGACGCGCTCGCCGCCGAACTCGGCCTCGGCCCCGACGACGGGCTGTTCTTTGCTGCGGGCAAGGAAGCTGTCGCGGCAAAGCTTGCAGGCCTTGCGCGCACGCGCGTCGCCGAACAGCTTGAGCTCATTGACCAGAACAAGTTCGAGCTCTGCTGGATCGTCGATTTTCCGATGTTCGAGCGCGACGAGGAAACGGGCAAGATCGACTTTTCGCACAACCCCTTCTCGATGCCGCAGGGCGAGCTGGAGGCGCTGGAAACCAAAGACCCGCTCGACATTCTCGCGTGGCAGTACGACATCGTCTGCAACGGCGTCGAGCTGTCGTCGGGCGCGATCCGGAATCATCGCCCGGACATCATGTACAAGGCGTTCGAAATCGCGGGCTACAGCCAGGCCGAAGTCGATGCGAATTTCAGCGGCATGATCAACGCCTTCAAATATGGCGCGCCGCCGCACGGCGGATCGGCGCCGGGTGTCGACCGCATCGTCATGTTGCTCGCCGACGAGCCCAATATTCGCGAGGTCGTGGTCTTCCCGATGAACCAGAAGGCCGAAGACCTGATGATGGGCGCGCCTGCGCCGGTCAGCGATCAGCAGCTCAAGGAACTTCGCATCCGGCTGGTCGACGGTCCGAAAAATTGAGCGTGAGCGGCCCGCGCGAACATCGCCTTGCCACACCTGCGGGCGATATCTGCTGGTTCGAATGGGGCACCCGGTCCGATGCCCCCTCGGTGCTGCTTCTCCACGCGACCGGCTTTCACGCGCGCGTCTGGGACCGGGTCGCTGCCGCGCTGCCGGCGGGCACCCATATTGTCGCGCCCGATCATCGCGGCCACGGGCGCAGCTATCGCCCGGACACCCTCGCCGACTGGGGCGCGAGCGGCGACGCGCTCCTGCCCTTGCTCGATCATTTTCCCGGTCAGCGCTGGGTCGGTTGCGGCCACAGCATGGGCGGCCTTATCCTCACGCGCCTCGCGGCGGAGCGGCCCGCCGCTTTCGTCCATCTGATCCTCGTCGATCCGGTGATCATGCCGCGCGCCATGTATGAAGCCGCGGCGAGCGACCCCATCGCCGATGATGACCATCCCGTCGCCCGCCGCCGCGCGCGCTGGACCGATTGGCAGGCGATGGCGGCGCACCTCGGCAAGCGCTTGCCCTACAGCGCGTGGCAGCCCGACATCCTCGCCGATTATTGCCGCCACGGCCTGCTTCCGGCTGCCGATGGCGAGGGGTGGGAACTGGCCTGTCCGCCCCGGCTGGAAGCGTCGGTCTATCAAAATGCGCTGCACCGCAATCCCTATGAATGGCTGGGCCGCATCAGCGCCCCCGTCAGCGTGATCCGCGCGCGCAGCGGCGAGCGCGCCAATGCGCTCGACTTTTCGGTCAGCCCTACCTGGCCCGGCCTCGGCGCGGAATTGAACGCGGTGCGCGACGAACAATGGGCCGAGCACAGTCATTTCATTCCCATGGAGGCCCCCGAACGCCTCGCGGTCGTCATTGCGGAAGCAGGCGCTCCGGCGGACGTGATCGGCGATTAGCCCTCTGCCCTCTCCAAGCTCCGTGCCTGCCATTGCGAGGAGCCCGGACTTGCTCCGGGGAGGCCGCAACCTCCCGCTATCTGTGCGGCAGGCCGCCCGCTGGAGATTGCTTCACCGGGCTGCGCCGCGTTCGCCATGACGCCCTGCGGATATCTCCTAACGCCCTCTTAAGCCCCCTGTGCGACAAGGGGGCAGGGCGGCGAAACCTGGCTCGCCGCCAAAATCTGCGTTAGATGGGCGTTGATATGAGCATATCCCTTTCCGATTATGAAACCGGCGCCAAATATGATGGCGACTATCGCGACGATCTTGCGGCCCTGCAGGACCGGCTTCAGCGCATTCAGGGCGCGCATATTATCCACCGTCAGCGCAGCGTCATCCTGTTCGAAGGCTGGGACGCGGCGGGCAAGGGCGGGGCGATCCGCCGCCTGACGGCCGAGCTTGATCCCCGCTTTTTCGAAGTCTGGCCGATCAGCGCGCCGACCGATGAGGAAAAGGCGCGCCATTTCCTCTGGCGTTTCTGGAAACGCCTGCCGGGCTATCGCGAAATCTCCATCTTTGATCGCAGCTGGTATGGCCGCGTCCTGGTCGAGCGGGTCGAAGGCTTTGCAAGCGAGGCCGAATGGCGCAAGGGCTATGACGAGATCAATGAATTCGAAGCCCAGCTTACCGGCTCGCAGACGAATTTGATCAAGCTTTTCATGCATGTAACGCAAGACGAACAGGACAAGCGCTTCGCCGACCGGCTCGACGACCCGTGGAAACGCTGGAAAACGGGGGCGGAGGATTATCGCAACCGCGCGCGCCGCGACGATTATCTCGCCGCGATGCAGGATATGTTCGACCAGACCGACACGCGCTGGGCGCCATGGAAGGTGATCGACGGCAATAACAAAAAGGCCGCGCGCATCGCCGCACTGACCCATATTGCCGATGTGCTGGAAAAGGCTGTGCCGATGACTCCGCCCGATCTCGATCCCGAAGTGGAAAAACTGGCGAAACAGGCTTTCGGCTACAAGCCGAAGAAGGGGTGACAAACGCCCTTTTCGGGCCAGACCCCGCCTAGTATTTGCGCTCATCCCTCGCTACATGGGGCGCAATGAGCCGCGCAAGACGATCCGACGACTGGGGTTTTCCCCGCTGGCGCCCCTATGGTGCGGGGCGCGAGGCGCAGCAGGTGCGCCTGTGCGACCGCCATGGCTGCCATGAGCCGGGCAATTGTCCCGCGCCCAAATCGCCCAACAGCCCTGAACGCTGGTATTTCTGCGAAACCCATGCCGCCGAATATAATCGCGGCTGGGACTATTTTGCAGGGCTGAGCGAGGAAGATGCCGCCGCTCGCGCCGCCGAGGAAGCACGCGGCGCGCGCAGCTATGCCAAGGCGCAACATTATACATGGGGCGGATCGGGCGACGGCACCCGCAGCGCCGATGAAATGCGCGCCCTCGATGTACTCGACCTGGAACCCGATGCCGATTTTGAGGCGGCGAAAAAGGCTTGGCGCAATCTCGCCAAGGAATGCCATCCCGATGTGAAGCCGGGCGATGAAGAAGCGGCCAAGCGCTTCGCAGCGGGACAGGCCGCGTTCGAAGTGCTGAAACAGGCCGAGGAACGCCGGACCTGGAAACCCGCTTAAGCCGTTTCCCCTGTAAAGCGGCGGTGCGTCAGTCCTTCTTCGGCGGCAATAATATTTTCAGCCCATGCAGCCCCACGATCCGGCCATCGGCGCATTGCGGCGCGGCGATCAGGCGGATCCAGTGCGACTGCGCGCGGTCGGGCCGGATTTCGACGTCGATGGTAAAACCCCGCCGGTGCGAAATCGCATGGGCGCGCAGCCGCTCCATCGCCGCGCGCGACGGTTCGGCATAAAGGGCAACAATGTCCTCACGTTTCAGCGCCGCGCCGCGCGGAACCCCGAACTGGTCGAAAACGGTGGGCGACCAGCTCAGCTTATTGTCGGACAGGCGGCAATGCCATTGGCCCACGCCGGGGGGCAGAGGGCTGTTCTCATTACCAGGGGACGGCCCGCCGGGCAGCGGCGCCGCGCGGTCGCCGGTTTCCGTCCCGGCGTCGTGGAGATGCCCCAGCGCAAAATGCCCCGCGCGCTCGCGCAGCGGCCAGCTATGATAAAGCGGCAAGGGATAACGGTATTTCAAGACGTGAAGGCTCCATCGGAAGGGGAGCGTCCATCGCTCCCTTCCGCCAAAATCGCTCAGCCTTTCAAATGCCTGGCGTCAAGCCTCGCCCATGCCCTTTTTCATCATCCGCTCTTCCTTTTCGACCCAGGGCGCAAGGCTAGGGCGCGCCAATATCGCTTCGCTCCAGGCGGCGATCTTGGGGTGAACGGCGGGATCGATCCGCGCGCCGCAATGGCGAAAATTCATCAACGGCGATGCCACCGCCAGATCGGCCAACGTCAGCCGGTCGCCGACCAGAAAGCCCGACGCGGGCAGGGCGCTTTCCAGATAATCGAGCAATTTGGGCAATTCCTCGCGCTCGGCCTGGTCAGCCATGGCGGCATCGCCTTTGCGGTTCAGAAATTTGGGCGCGACGACGCGGTTGAAGAACATCTTGCCTGAACAAAGGGCAAAAACGGTGTCGCCAAATTCATCCCACCAGATGACCTGCCCGCGCTCTTGCGGGTCGGCGGGGATCAGGGCGGGCTCGGGATATTTGGCCTCCAGATAATGGATGATGGCGCTGGAATCAGCGAGGGTAAATCCATCATCCTCCATCGCGGGCATTTTGCCGAGCGGCGACGCGGCGCGAAATCCCGGATCGGGATCGCCAATGCCGACGCCCTTCAGCTCGAACGCGATATTCTTTTCGCCCAGATAAGCCAGTAATTTCCGCACGAACGGCGACAGGATCGACCCATAGATAATCACGCGCAACACCTCCCTTGATGATGCGTCGACCATAGAAAAAGGGTTGCGACATGCAACTATTTATATGTTTTTCTTCGGGCCCTGCCCGACGCTCCTGCACTTCGGCGCATAAGCATTGACACGGGCATCACTTGTCCCCAGCGCATATGGAATGGGCCGCCCGGCGGGCGCGGAACGCGCTATGGTATCAACCGGGGAGCAGGACGAGCGCAATGGGACGAAATTTGTGGGCTGATCGGCTTTTGGGTCTGCTCGTCCGCTTTGTGGGCCTGTTGATCCTGCTCGCGACACTGGCAACCGCGACGGCCAGTTTCATCTATAATCAGCGAGATGAAGAAGAACAGGCCGACCGGCTGGCGATGCAGGTGAACACCCGTCTGCGCGATCAACTTGCGGTGCTCGAAGGGGTGCGGGCGCTTTACCAGTCGGACATGGAAACCAGCGGCCCCGGCATTCGCGCCTATCTTGCCGCACTTCAACCGCAGGTGCGCGCGCCGGGAATGCAGGGGGTCGGGATTGCGCTGGCGATGCGCCGGGGTACCCCCGCCGCTGCCGAGGCACGGCTGCGCGAAAATTATGGAGAGGATATTCGGGTTTGGCCCGAAACCGGCCAGCCGATCGGCTTTCCTATCGTCCTTCTCGAACCGCCCACTGCCCGCAACCGCGCCGCGCTCGGCTATGACATGTATAGCGAACCGGTCCGGCGCGAGGCGATGCGCCGGGCGTGGCAGACGGGCAATGCCGCCGCCACGGGCATTGTCCAGCTGGTGCAGGAACAGGAAGGCGAACGGCCTCACCCGGGTTTCCTTATTTATCTGCCCGTCTATGCTAATGTGCTGCCCGCCTCCGCCGGCGTTATGGCTTCGCCGCTAGGCCCGGAGAGAGCAGGGGAGCCAGAGGGCGCCGGGGTCGTTGCCACTGCCAAAGGCGTGCGCCCGATCGAAGGTTTTGTTTATGCACCCTTCCGGGTCGGCGACTTGATGACCGCAGCCTTAGGGAGCCAATTGTCCCGGCTTCACGGCATCGAGATTTACGCGGGCGAGGGGCCAAAGGCCCAGCGCGTCTTCGCTCATGGCAAACTCGGCTGGGACGCCCAGGAAAAGCGCATCCGCATCGCCGATCATCAATGGACCATGCGCCTGTCCTATGGCCGTTTTCAGGAGAGGCTGGGGCGCCCGCTCGCCATTTTGCTTTTCGGCATTGCGCTCGCGCTGCTTGCGACCAAGTTGCACCGCGTCCAGCAACGCCGCCTAGGCGCCTTTCAGGCGCTCGCGGAGGAAAAGGCTCGTCACGCCGAAGATCGCGAGCTGATGATGGGCGAAATGGCGCATCGCATGAAAAACGCCTTCGCCCGCATCGGCGCGCTCGCCCGCATCACCTTGCGCGAAGCCAAGGATCTGGAAGATTTTGAGGTGCGCTTCGACGGGCGGCTGCGTGCCCTGTCCGATGCAAAGCAAATGCTCGTCAGCGGCGTCGTGGATCGGGTGGAACTGGGCGCCATCGTTCACCGCGAACTGGAACTGGCCGGGGTCAGCGCCGATCAGCTTGCCGCGGTCGATGGCCCGGCGGTGCGCCTCGACGATGACGGGGCGCAGGCGATTGCGCTCGCCATCCACGAACTGGTGACGAACAGCATCAAATATGGCGCCTTGGCGGGCAAGGGACAGCTTGCGATCGACTGGCGTCGTGAAGGGGAGGAAGTGCTTTTCAACTGGACTGAAAGCGACCTTCCCCATACCCCCGATTGCAGCCGGGAAAGCTTTGGCACCCAGTTCATTCGTTCGCTGATCGAGCGCCAGCTCAAGGGCGAATGGCAGCGCAGTGCGGTTGATCATTGCCTGCGTGTCGTCATCCGCTGGCGCGAACAGGCGCCCGCTCCCCTTTCATCCGATTAAGGCGCCCGATTGACAAGCCGGCGGCGCGGCGCAAGAGACGGCAGGAAAGGGGAGAGAGACTGCCATGACCGCCCGGCCGCTGCGCCCGACATCCTTTGACGTTGCCGAACGCGCGGGCGTATCGCAATCGACCGTGTCGCGCGCGCTGCGCGGCAGCCCCGGCGTCAATGCCGAAACTCGCGCCCGCGTCACCGCCGCCGCGCGCGAAATGGGCTATGTCGTCGATCGCCACGCCTCCAGCCTGCGGCTCAAAAGCAGCGAGACGATCGCGCTCGTCACCATCTGCCGCCCGGGCGAGGATCGCAGCGCGATCAACCCCTTCTACTTCGCGCTTCTGGGCAGCATCGCCGCCGCGACCTCGGCGCGCGGGTTCAACCTGCTCGTCAGCTTTCAGGAAAGCGAGGCGAATTTTCGCGCTGATTTCGTCGCCTCCGGCCTGGCCGATGCCATGATCGTCATCGGCACCACCAGCAATCGCGCGGCATGGGATTATTTTGGCGAGGCGCAGGCTTCAGGTCTCGATTTCGTCTGTTGGGGGAGCCCCGGCGAACCCTTCCGCTGGATGCGCAGCGACAATGAAGGCGGCGCGCGGCTTGCCGCTGAACACCTCCTCGCGTCCGGTCGGCGCAATATCGCCTTCATTGGCCCGCAAAAATCCCCCCAGCGCCAGTTTGACGAGCGCCGCGATGCCTTTGCCGCCGCGCTCGCCCCCCATGGCATCACCCCGCACATCGTCGCGCCCCCGGCAGCGTCTGACCGCCACGCACAGGGCGTCGCCGCCGCGCGCCAGCTTCTCGCCGACCATCCCGATATCGACGCGATTTTCGCGGCGAGCGACATGCTCGCGCTCGGCGTGCTTCAGGGGGTGAAGGAAATGGGCTGCCGCGTGCCGCAGGATGTGGCGCTGATCGGTTTTGACGGCATTCGCGCGGGCACGCTCGCCGATCCCGCGCTCACCACGCTCGAACCCGATCTCGACGCCGCGGGCGAGGCGCTGGTTGCCATGGCGCTGGAGGATGACGCCCACACCCGTACCGGCACGCGCATTCCCGTGCGCCTCGCGGTGCGCGGCACTGCCTGATCGCGCCGGACCCGGCTCCCCGCACGCGCGCGCCACACGGCCGAACCCGATAGGCCCACCATTCGCCCCATCCCGGCTTTTCACAGGGGCTGCGCGTTTCGTTCGCGCGCCATGTCATGCTAGAAAGGCGCTGGCAGATTTTGCCGGAGCGTTGGGGATCATGCCTGCTCTGCGCTTTGCTGCGGAGATGATGGTGTTGATATATGATGCGCAAAGCGCCGCCTGCGAACAAATGGCGCATGGCGATGACCCTTCGGCGATTCTGATGGGCTTTTGCCAGCTTACCGAACGGGCGTTTCCGGGCGCGGTTGTCGGGATCACCATCCTCGACCGGGCACGCCTTATTTTCGAAGAAGCGATTTTCCCCTCGCTCGATCCCGCTTATGGCGAAGCGCTAAAGGGCATAGCGGTAATCGACCGGCCCGGCTCCTGCGCGCTTGCCGTTTATGAAGGGCGCACGGTCGATTGCGACGATGTGCGCGAGGACGATCGTTTCGCCGATATCTGGAAAGCTTTGTCGCTCGCGCATGGGATGGAGGCGCTGATTTCCATCCCTGCCGCCAACCGCGAGGCGCTGGTTCTCGGCACACTCGTCATCACCTATGATGCGGGGCAACCGCTCGCCCCGGCGCAGCGCGATCTGGCGCATCTTTATGCCGGACTGTGCGGCGCGATCCTCGCCTATCGCCAGCTTTATCAGCAGCAGCAATTGATGGTCGGCGAATTTCAGCATCGCGTCCGCAATTTTCTCAGCACGGTGGGCGCGCTTGTTTATGCCACGATGCGTTCGCACCCCGAACCCACGGCCTTTCGCGATGTGTTCGACGCGCGCCTCGCCGCGCTGGCAAAAGCGCATGTCCGCGCGGTCGAGCGCAAGGATACCGAACTGAGCGAATTACTCGCCGATACGCTCGCTCCCTATGCGATCGACCATGATATCGCGATCGACGGCCCGCCCGTCCGGCTTAGCGAGCCTGCCGCGATGGCGCTGGCGCTTGCAGTGCATGAACTTGCGACCAATGCCGCAAAATATGGCGCGCTTTCGCAAAATGGCGGCAAGCTTCGCATCGAATGGACGGTTCCCGACAGCGAGGCAAAGGAGTTTCGCTTCCACTGGCGCGAAATGGATGGCCCGCCCGTCACTGCGCCCAGCCATCAGGGCTTTGGTCAGCGCACCATTTCGAAAAGCGTGTCGGCCTTCGACGGCCTCGCGGTGCTCCATTATGACCCTCAGGGGCTCAGTTGCAGCATCACCGCGCCCTGGAGCGAGCGGCTGGGCCGCATGACGCACTAAGGGCCCCGGGGGGGGGCTCCTGCGCCGACCTTGCTGCACCACCCCCTCGCGCGCGTTGCGGCGTTCGACCATTCAGCTCCTCATTTGGCCCGCCGCGCCACCAGCTTTATTTCGACCAGCGCCGTCGGCGCATAAAGCGTCGATACGCCAATGGCGGTCCAGGCAGGGAAGGGGGCTTTGACATGGCGGTTCTTCACCGCGATCAGCGCATCCATCGTTCCCGGTAAGTCAGTGTGAAAGCTGGTGATATCGACAACATCGGCCCAGCTTGCCCCCGCCCGCGCCAGCGTGGCGCCCATTTGGGCAAAGGCGCGTTCAAATCCCGGCTCCAGCGTCTCTTCTCCGGGGCCGGGCCCAGCCACCACTCCCGACAGATAGATGGTGTCGCCCGCAATCACCGCATCGGAATAGCCCAACCGCTCCTGAAAGGCGCGCGCCTCGGGGTGTTCCGCCATCAGCGTCTGTTTTGACCTATTGTCACCCGGCTGGGTTGCGCTCGCTGCTCCGCCAGTCAATCCCACTAGCAAGGCGATGCTCGCCGCTCCCATGACCCTGTCCATCCCTCATCTCCTTCTACCTGTCCGGCGACAAGGCGTGACATGGCCGCCACCGGTCCGCAAGCGTCCCCCAAGGAAGGATTAGCTATGCAATCAACTCCCCTGCAAAACCGGGTCCTTTCGGTTATTCACGGCTGCTCTCCCATCGTCACTCTGGACATCTTCGGCGATTATCCCATTCCGAGGAATTGCTTGTGCCCCGGCAAAGCCGGGGGCCAGAGGGTAGCGCTACGCCGTCTGTACACGGGGGATATCTATCGACTTGATCCGGGGCCGGCCGCCAGCGGGCCGGATCACCATCCGGGCGGACGGTTTGAAACGACGCGGCTCTCTATCGTGGTCTCGTATGACAATAAACGCAATCCCCGAACGCCGCGCCGGCGCACCCACCCCCGCGCCATTCCCCGCCCGCCGCACGGATCAATCCACCCCCGCCCCCTTGCATTTCCTGCCCCTCGGCGTAAGGCGTCGCCAACATTAACCGCGCGCGCGACTCTCCGCCGCCCCGCTCTCTCGGATCGGGCAGGAGGGTCATTCCCCGCCGCGCCCGAAAAGGGAACTGCACATGACCACCACTGGCAAGGACACGCTTGGCACCCGTTCGACGCTCGACGTCGGCGGCAAGAAATATGCCTATTATTCGCTCGACAAGGCGGCGGCGAAGCTTGGCGATGTCTCGCGTCTGCCCTTTTCGATGAAAGTGCTGCTCGAAAATCTGCTGCGTTTCGAAGATGACGGCTTCACCGTGTCGACCGACGATGTGCAGGCGATTGTCGACTGGCAAAAGGACCCGCGCTCGAACCGCGAGATCCAGTATCGCCCCGCGCGCGTGCTGCTTCAGGATTTCACCGGCGTTCCCTGCGTCGTCGATCTCGCCGCGATGCGCGATGCGATTGCGAAGCTTGGCGGCGACACGTCAAAGATCAACCCGCTCGTCCCCGTCCACCTCGTCATCGACCACAGCGTCATGGTCGACGAATTCGGCCATCCCAAGGCGTTCGAACAGAATGTCGAGATCGAATATTATCGCAACGGCGAACGCTATGACTTTCTGAAATGGGGGTCGAAAAGCCTCGACAATTTCAAGGCGGTCCCCCCGGGCACCGGCATCTGCCACCAGGTCAACCTTGAACATATCGCGCAGGCGGTGTGGTCGAGCGAGGATCGCTCGGGCGAAATGGTTGTCTATCCCGACACCTGCGTCGGCACCGACAGCCACACGACGATGATCAACGGGCTGGGCGTGCTCGGCTGGGGCGTCGGCGGGATCGAGGCAGAGGCCGCGATGCTCGGCCAGCCCGTGTCGATGCTCATCCCCGAAGTTGTCGGCTTCAAGCTGACGGGGCAATTGAAGGAAGGCGTCACCGCGACCGACCTCGTGCTCACCGCGACGCAGATGCTGCGCGCCAAGGGCGTCGTCGGGCGCTTCGTCGAATATTTCGGGCCGGGCCTCTCGACCCTCAGCCTCGCCGACCGCGCGACGCTTGCCAATATGGCGCCCGAATATGGCGCGACCTGCGGCTTTTTCGGCATCGACGACAAGACGCTCGATTACATGCGCCTCACCGGGCGCAGCGACGAAAATCTCGCGCTGGTCGAAGCCTATGCCAAGGCGCAGGGGCTGTGGCTGTCGGCCGACATGCCCGACCCCGTCTTCACCGACACGCTCGAGCTCGACATGGGCAGCGTCGTGCCCAGCCTTGCGGGGCCGAAGCGGCCGCAGGACAAGGTCGTCCTCACCGAAGTCGACGATGTGTTCAACGCCGACCTCAAGAAACTGTACGGCAAGGACAAGCCCGCGCGCGTTGCGGTCGAGGGCAAGGATCATGACATTGGCGACGGCGACGTTGTCATCGCCGCGATCACCAGCTGCACCAACACCTCGAACCCCGGCGTGATGATCGCCGCGGGACTCGTCGCGAAAAAGGCGAACGAGCGCGGGATGAAGCCCAAGCCGTGGGTCAAGACCAGCCTCGCGCCGGGGTCGCAGGTCGTCACCGACTATCTCGTCAAATCGGGGCTTCAGGCGCATCTCGACGCCGTCGGCTACAACCTCGTCGGCTATGGTTGCACGACCTGCATCGGCAATTCGGGGCCGCTTGCCGAGCCGATTTCGGCCGCGATCAACGGCAACGACATCGTCGCTGCCTCGGTCCTCTCGGGCAACCGCAACTTCGAAGGCCGCGTGTCGCCCGACGTGCGCGCGAACTTCCTGGCCTCGCCGCCGCTCGTCGTCGCCTATGCGCTCAAGGGCACGGTGACCGAGGATTTCACCACCACCCCGATCGGGCAGGACAAGGACGGCAAGGACGTGTTCCTCGCCGACATCTGGCCGACCAACCAGGAAGTGGCCGACACCATCGCCGGCGCGGTCGACCGCGACATGTTCCTCGGCCGCTACGCCCATGTCTACAAGGGCGACGAGCATTGGCAGAAGATCAATGTCGAGGGGTCGGACACCTATCAGTGGCGCGCGGGCTCGACCTATGTCGCGAACCCGCCCTATTTCGAGGGCATGGAAATGACCCCCGCGCCGGTCGGCGACATCGTGAACGCGAAACCGCTCGCGATCCTGGGTGACAGCATCACGACCGACCACATCTCTCCGGCGGGCAGCATCAAGGCGGACAGCCCGGCCGGAAAATGGCTTATGGAACATCAGGTTAGCAAGGCCGACTTCAACAGCTACGGCGCCCGCCGCGGCCACCACGAAGTCATGATGCGCGGCACCTTCGCCAACATCCGCATCAAAAACGAAATGGTCCCCGGCATCGAAGGCGGCATGTCGCGCTACGGCGACGAAGTCCTGCCGATCTACGACGTCGCGATGCGCCACAAGGCCGACGGCACCCCGCTCGTAGTCGTCGCGGGCAAGGAATATGGCACCGGCTCGTCGCGCGACTGGGCAGCCAAGGGCACAAACCTGCTCGGCGTCCGCGCGGTGATCGTCGAGAGCTTCGAGCGTATCCACCGCTCGAACCTCGTCGGCATGGGCGTGCTGCCGCTCCAATTCACGAACGGCGACACGCGCGAAACGCTGGGCCTCACCGGCGACGACCAGTTCACGATCCGCGGCGTCGCCGATCTCAAGCCGCGCCAGACGGTGACGGTCGAGGTCACCCGCCCCGATGGCTCGACCTTCAGCTTCGACACGCTTTGCCGCATCGACACGGCGAACGAGGTCGAATATTATATGAACGGCGGCATTCTGCATTATGTGCTGCGCAAACTCGCTGCATAAGGAAGCAGCATAGGAAAAGGGGACGGGGACGATGGGAGCAATAATCTTTTTCGTCCTCGGCCTGATATGCGGTTTCTTGCTGGCAGGCTATTTGCGGCAACGGGCGGGGGTGGACATGCTGCCCCCGTTTCGCCGGCCTCCGCTGCGCCGGGAAATAGACGAAGATATTATTCGCGGGATGCTCCGCCGCGGTGAATGGGACGAGGCACAGGCGCTCCTGTGCGAACAATGGCGGATAACCCCGAGCGAAGCGGCGCGCGTTCTCGAGGCGATCGAACGCAACGAGCAACGCTAAGGCGCGCTCTCCGCCATTATCGTGAGGGGAAAGATGGTGGGCGCTGACGGGCTCGAACCGCCGACCCTCTCGGTGTAAACGAGATGCTCTACCAACTGAGCTAAGCGCCCCCGATTGGGGAAGCGCGCCCCTGCCACAGCTTGAGCGCGCTGGCAAGAGGGGGGAGGGCGCTTCCCGCCATTCCCCCCGCGCCCCATCCGATCAGAAGGCCGCAATCCCCGTAATCGCGCGGCCCAGGATCAACGCATGAACATCATGCGTGCCTTCATAGGTGTTCACCGTTTCCAGATTCATCGCATGGCGGATCACCTGATATTCGCCGCTGATGCCATTGCCGCCATGCATGTCGCGGGCCATGCGCGCGATATCGAGCGCCTTGCCGACATTGTTACGCTTGACGATCGAGATCATCTCGGGCGCAAATTCGCCGCTGTCGATCAAGCGCCCGACGCGCAGGCTCGCCTGCAGCCCCAGGGCGATGTCGGTTTCCATATCGGCGAGCTTTTTCTGGAACAACTGTGTCGCGGCCAGCGGACGTTCGAACTGGTAGCGCTCCAGCCCATATTGGCGCGCGGCGTGAAAGCAGAATTCCGCCGCGCCCATCGCGCCCCAGCTGATCCCGTAACGCGCGCGGTTGAGGCAAGAAAAGGGGCCTTTCAGTCCCGACACGTCGGGCAGCAACGCGCTTTCGGGCACTTCGACATCTTCCATTACCACCATGCCGGTGATGGAGGCGCGCAGGCTCAGCTTGCCTTCGATCTTGGGCGCCGACAGGCCTTTCATGCCCTTTTCGAGCACAAAGCCACGGATCGCGCCGTCATGCGCGTCGGACTTGGCCCAGATGACAAAGACGTCGGCGATGGGTGAGTTGGAAATCCAGGTCTTGGCCCCGTTCAGGCGATAGCCGCCGTCGGTTTTGGTCGCCCGCGTGCGCATGCCGCCGGGGTCGGACCCCGCATCAGGTTCGGTCAGCCCGAAACAGCCGATCCATTCGCCGCGCGCCAGCTTGGGCAGATAGCGTTGCTTCTGCTCTTCGCTGCCAAAAGCGTGGATGGGATACATGACGAGGCTCGACTGAACGCTCATCATCGACCGATAGCCGGAATCGATGCGCTCAACCTCGCGCGCAACCAGCCCATAGGCGACATAGGAAGCGCCCACGCCGCCATAGGCTTCGGGAATGGTGGGGCCGAGCAGGCCAAGCTCGCCCATTTCGGCGAAAATGGCGGGGTCGGTATGTTCCTGGGCAAAGGCGTCGATGACGCGCGGCGCCAGCTTGTCCTGGGCATAGGCGCGCGCCGTGTCGCGGATCATCCGCTCATCATCTTCAAGCTGCGCGTCGAGGCGGAAGGGGTCGGCCCAGTCGAAACTCTGCATGGGATCAATCCTTTATGTCGGTTATCAGGCTGCTTCGGGGACAACCGCGATGGTTTCAATCTCGATCTTGGCTTCGGCTTCGACCAGCGCGGTGACTTCGACAACCGCCATGGCCGGGAAATTCTTGCCGATCAACTCGCGATAAATGGCGCCAATCTCGGGCAGGCTGTCCAGATATTCGGCGCGGCTGGTGATATACCAGGTCATGCGCGCAATATGTTCTGGCCCTGCGCCGCCTTCGGCCAATATGGCCAGCGTATTCTCGACGACCTGACGGAACTGGCCTGCAAGGTCGGTGCAGGGGAATTTTTCCTCGGCATCCCAGCCGACGACCCCGGCGGTATAGATGGTGCGGCCGCTCGCCATGATGGCATTGGCATAGCCGCGCGGGCGCGGCCATCCGGGGGGAAGCAGGGCGGGGTGAACGGTCATGTCTTTTCCTTGTTCAAGGGCCGATGAAAATTCAGCGGGCGGCCTCAGCCAGATGCTGGCGCGCGATCACGATTTTCTGCACCTCCGACGCGCCTTCATAGATACGCAGCGCGCGCACCTCGCGATAAAGCGCCTCGACGGGGGTGCCGACGGTGACGCCCAGCCCGCCAAACATCTGCACCGCCTTGTCGATTACCGCCTGCGCGCTGTCGGTCGCATGCAGCTTGGCGAGCGCGGCTTCGCGTGTGTTGCGTGTCCCGCGCACATCGCGCAGCCAGCCGGCGCGATAGATGAGCAACGCCGATGTATCGACGTCGAGGACCATCTCGGCGAGCTTCGACTGGGTGACCGCATTATCGGCGAGGGTGCCATCGCCCAGTCGCCGGGTTTTTGCCCGCGCTGTCGCCTCATCGAGCGCGCGGCGCGCAAAGCCCAGCGCGGCAGCCCCCACAGTGGTCCGGAAAATGTCGAGTGTCGCCATCGCCTGCGCGAACCCCCGCGCCGCCTCACCCAGCAACGCGCTTTGTGGCAACGCCATGTCGGTAAAATCCAGCGTCGCGAGCGGATGCGGCGCGATGACTGCAATGCGCTCGGTCACTGTCAGACCCGGCGTGTCGGCATCGACGATGAAGGCGGAAACGCCCTTGGCCCCCGGCGCTTCGCCGGTACGCGCGAACAGCACATAATAATCGGCGATGCCGCCATTGGAGATATAGGTTTTGGCGCCATTGACGACAAAGCCCCCGGCGGTGCGCGTGGCGGTCGTCTCCATCGACGCGACGTCGGATCCCGATGCAGGTTCGGTCAGCGCAAAGGCCGCGATTTTCCGTCCCGCTGCGACCTCGGGCAGATAGGCCTGCTTCTGCGCCTCGGTGCCGAACAGGCTGATCGTTCCCGATCCCAGCCCCTGCATGGCAAAGGCAAAATCGGCGAGGCCCGAATGGCGCGCCAGCGTCTCGCGGATCAGCGCCAGCGAGCGGATATCGAGCGCCTCATGCACCCCGCCATAAGCCGCAGGAACGCAATAGCGCAGCCAGCCAGCCTCACCCAGCGCCCGCACCAGCGCGCGGCAATCGCCATCGACATCGTCCGAATGGCTGTCGCTGACATACGCGGTGCACCAATCATCAAGCTCGGCGGCAAGGCGGCGGTGGCTATCATCGAGGAAAGGCCAGTCGAGAAAGCTTTTGTCGGTCATCAGTTGCCCTCAAATTCCGGATTGCGCTTGGCGGCAAAGGCTTCGAACGCGCGGCGGAAATCCTGCGTCGCCATGCAGATGGCTTGGGCCTGGGCTTCCATTTCTATCGCTGTGTCTACGCTTACGGCCCATTCGGTGCTGAGCTGGGTTTTGGTGATGCCATGGGCGAAAGTGGGGCCGGCGGCGAGCGTGCGTGCCAGCTTGATCGCCTCGTCCATCAGCGCATCGCCCTCGACGATACGGTTGTGAAAGCCCCAGCGTTCGCCTTCCTCGGCGCTCATCATACGGCCGGTATAAAGAAGGTCCGACGCGCGGCCCTGACCGATGATGCGCGGCAGGATGGCGCAGGCGCCCATATCGCATCCCGCCAGCCCGACGCGGGTGAACAGAAAGGCGGTCTTGGCCGCAGGGGTGGCGATCCGCAGATCCGACGCCATCGCCATGATCGCGCCCGCGCCGACGCAAATGCCGTCGATGGCGGCAATGACCGGCTGCGGACAGGCGCGCATCGCCTTGACCAGATCGCCGGTCATCCGCGTGAAATCGAGCAGTTCGGGCATCGCCATTTTGGTGAGCGGGCCAATAATTTCGTGCACATCGCCGCCGGAGGAGAAATTGCCGCCGGCGCCGGTGACGATCACCACCTTCACATCCTTTGCATAGACGAGCGCGCGAAACATGTCGCGCAGTTCGGCATAGCTTTCAAAGGTGAGGGGGTTTTTGCGCTCGGGCCGGTTCAGCGTAACCGTTGCGACGCCCGCATCGAAATGCCAGCCGAAATGTGCCGGAGCAAAATCCTGGGGGTTCATATCTTTTCCTCCTGATGATCGGTGGCAAGGGAATGTTTGAGCGACCCGAGCAGGTCATAGAGCGCGGCGCGCTCTTCGGCGGAAAGCCCGCCCAGCATCTGCTCCACCCAGCGATGATGCGCCTCGGCCAGCCCGGCGAAACATTCGCGCCCCTCCTGCGACAGCCGCACGATCGACGAGCGGCCATCGGTGGGGGAGGGGGCGATGCTGACATAGCGATCGCGCATCAGCGTCTGGACGACGCCGGTGACATTGCCGTTCGAAACCAGCAGCGCCTGCGACAATTGCCCCATGGTCATGCCCTGCGGATTGCGGTCGAGCGCCGCCATCACGTCAAAGCGGGGCAGGGTGATGTCATATTGATCGGCAAAGCCGCGCTTCAGCCGCTTCTCGATCACCGTCGCACAGGTCAGGAGGCGCAGCCATAATTTGACGCTGCCGCGCTCGTCGAGTTCACCGTCATGCTTTTCGCGTATCGCCGGGGCTTTGCTCACATCACTTCTCCGCCCGCGACCATGATTGCCTGTCCGGTGATCGACCGGCTTGATGCCTGACACAGCCACAGCACGGTCTCGGCCACTTCCTTGGGTTCGATCAGCCGCTTCTGCGGGTTGAACCGCGCCAGTTCGGCGCGCGCTTCTTGGGCGCTGCGGCCGGTCTTCGCCTGAATATTATCGACGGCGTGCGCGACGATATCGGTATCGGTAAAGCCGGGGCAGACGGCGTTGGCGGTCAGGCCGGTGGTCGCATATTCGGTGGCGAGCGCCCGCATCAGCCCCACTGCGCCATGTTTGGACGCAACATAGGGGGCGGTATAGGCATAGCCCTTGACCCCGGCGGTCGAGGCAATGGTGATGATGCGGCCCGCGTCCGCGGCGAGCAGGTCGGGCAGCGCCGCCTGACAGCAATGGAACAGCGCATCGAGATTGACCCCCATCGCCGCGCGCCAGTCGTCGAGGCTCGCCTTGGCAAAAGGGCCGCTGGGGGCGACCCCGGCATTGTTGATCAATATGGTGATCGGCCCCATCGCCTCGCGCGCGGCGGCAAAGGCGGCGTCGACCGAGGGGCGATCGCTCACATCGGCGGGGGCGAGGTGAAAGGGGCCGCTCAGCGTCGCGGCGACCGCTTCCAGCGCCGCGCGCCGACGCCCGACCAGCGTGACCGAGGCGCCCGCATCGCTCAGAGCACAGGCAATGGCCGCGCCGATTCCCGATCCGCCCCCCGTCACCACGGCATGGCATTTTTTGAGCTGCATGGCCTATCCCCTCAACGCCGCTTCCTGTTCGGCCGCGCGCTTCAGATTGCGGCCAAGCTGCGCCATTCCTGCCTGATAATTGGGCGGAACATTGGCACCGCGATAATCATGCTGTGCCGCCGCGCGCAACGTCCACATCGGGTCGATCATATGCGGGCGGCCAATGGCGACCAGATCGGCGCGTCCCGCGGCGAGGATCGAATTGGCATGGTCGGTTTCAAAGATATTACCCACCGCCATCGTCGAAACCCGCGCTTCATTGCGAATCTGGTCGGCAAAAGGCGTCTGGAACATGCGGCCATAAACAGGCTTGCACTCGGCCCAGGTCTGCCCCGCCGACACGTCGATCAGGTCAGCGCCCGCCGCTTCAAAGGCTTCGGCGATCCGCACCGCTTCATCGGGGGTGACCCCGGCCTCGCCCATCCAGTCATTCGCCGAAATGCGCACCGACATCGGCCGGTCGGCGGGCCAGGCGGCGCGCATCGCGCGAAAGACTTCCAGCGGGAAACGCAGCCGGTTTTCGAGGCTTCCGCCATATTCGTCGCTGCGGCGGTTGAGCAGCGGGGTGATAAAGCTGGAGAGGAGATAGCCGTGCGCGGCGTGCATTTCGATCATGTCGAACCCGGCGTAAATCGCCATATGGGTGGCGGCGACAAATTGGTCGCGCACCATATCCATATCCTCCCGCGTCATCGGGCGCGGGGTCTGATTGTTCGCGCTCCACGGCACGTCAGAGGCGGCGATCAGCGGCCAATTGCCGTCATCCAGCGGTTCGTCCATGCCTTCCCAGCCGATTTTGGTCGATCCCTTGGCGCCCGAATGGCCGAGCTGCAGGCAGATTTTCGCCTGGCTGTGGGTATGAACGAAATCGGTGATCCTTCGCCAAGCCGCGGCATGGTCCGGCGCATACATGCCGGGGCATCCGGGGGTGATGCGCGCTTCGGGCGACACACAGGTCATTTCGGTATAAACCAGCCCCGCGCCGCCCTGCGCCCGCGCGCCATAATGGACGAGGTGGAAATCATCGGGCGTGCCGTCCTTCGCCGAATACATCGCCATGGGCGATACAACGATGCGATTGGCAAGCATCATCTCGCGCAGCTTATAGGGGGCGAACAGGGGCGGCGCGGCCTCGTCGTGCGTCTTCCCGCCGGGCGCCTGCGCCTGAAACCAGCGCTCGACCCCCTCGAGCCAGCCCTTGTCGCGCAGCCGCAGATTTTCATGGCTGACCCGCTGCGACCGGGTGAGCAGCGAATAAGCGAACTGGATCGGCTGGAAGGGCAGGTAGCGGTGCAGCGTCTCAAACCATTCGGTCGAATTGCGCGCGCTATTCTGCAGCTTCAACACCTCGATATTGCGTTCGGCCTGATATTCCTCCAGCGCCGCCGCCCGGCCCAGCCGGGGACGATTGAGCACCTCGGCCAGCTTGATGGCATCTTCCAGCGCCAGCTTGGTTCCCGATCCGATCGAAAAATGGGCGGTATGCGCGGCATCGCCCAGCAGGATGAATTTGTCATAAGACCAGCGGCCGGTGATGATCCGCCGGAAATTCAGCCACGCCTGCGGCCCCGGCAAGTGCCGGGCGTTCGACATAAGCTCATTGCCATTCAGATATTTGGCGAAAATATCCTGGCACAGCGCAATCGCCTCGGGCTGGTCCATCGTGTCGAGGCCCAGCTTCTCCCATGTTTCCGGCTCCATCTCGACGATGAAGGTCGAAAGGTCATCGTCAAAGCGATAGGCATGGGCCCACACCCAGCCGGCTTCCGTCTCTTCAAAGGCAAAGGTGAAGGCGTCGAACTGCTGCTTCGTCCCGAACCAGAAGAATTTGTTGCGCCGCATCTGAATATCGACATCGAAATGTTCGGCATGGGCGGTGCGAATGCGGCTGTTCGCGCCATCGGCGGCGATAACCAGATCATAATCGGCCCAGTCGGCAGGGTTGGCGCTGACTTCTTGTTCGAAATGCAGGCCGATCCCCAATTCGCGCGCCCGTTCCTGCAGGATGGCGAGCAGCCTTTTGCGCCCGATGCCGATGAAGCCATGGCCCGATGAGCGGATGCGCTCGCCATGAATATGCACGTCGATATCGTCCCAATGGGCGAATTCCTCGCGGATCGTCGCGCCGCTTACCGGATCATTGGCCATCAGATTTTCGACCGTCTGGTCGGAAAAGACGACGCCCCAGCCAAATGTGTCATCGGCGCGGTTCCGCTCGAACACGTCGATCTGGTGCGCCGCATTGCGCAATTTCATTGAAATGGCGAAATAGAGGCCGGCCGGGCCGCCACCCACGCATGCGATCTTCACGGGGCACTCTCCATCCTGTCTGCGACTCTATGGCCCGCGATCCTATGGAGTGAAAGCAGATGCTTCAAGCCTAAAATTTTAAGCTTGAAATATCGTATATCACGCAATTATTCACATGTAGGAAAGACTCGGACGAGGAGAAGATGGATGAAATGGCCCGCTGACCGCCTGGCAACCGGATCGAAGAAAAGTTTCGGCATGTATGAAGAGGCGGCAAAGCTCGACGCGCAGGGCGTCGATCTCATCCACCTTGAATTCGGGCGCCCCCATGCGGACACGCCCGCCCATATCAAGGACGCGACCAAGGCGGCGCTCGATGCCGGCATCGTTCATTATGGCGATTTTCGTGGCACCCTCTCGTTTCGCGAGGCGCTGGCCAAAAAGCTCTCGGCCTTCAACCGGCTCGACTATGGCGTGGATGAAATACTCGTCACCAACGGGCTGACCCATGCCTCCTATGCGGCTTTCATGGCGGCGATTGATCCCGGCGATGAGGTGATCCTGCTCGATCCCTATTATCCCCAGCATATCGGCAAGACCGAAGTGGCGGGGGGTAAGGTGGTGATCGCCCAGCTCGACAAGGCCAATGATTTCGCCATTTCAAAAGAAGCGATCGCGGCAAAGATTACAGGCCGCACCCGGATGATCGTGCTCGTCAACCCGGCGAATCCCACGGGCCGTGTTTACAGCCGCGAAGAATTGCAGCATGTCGCCGACCTTGCCATCGAACATGATCTGCTCGTCCTGTCCGACGAGGTCTATGAATATATCACCTATGGCGGCGCAGAGCATATCAGCATCGGCAGCCTGCCGGGGATGCGCGAACGCACCATCACCTGCTTTGCCTTTACCAAGGCCTATTCGATGGACGGCTGGCGTATCGGTTATCTCACCGCCGACGCCGCGCTGATGCCCGCGATTCTGCGCATGGCGATGACCGAGGTGACGCACGTCAATGTCTTCGTGCAGGAAGGCGCGCGCGCCGCGGTCGAGGGGCCTCAGGATGCCATGCTGGCGATGGTCGAGGCCGACCGGCGCAAGCGCGATATCGTCGTCCAGGCGCTGAACCAGATGCCCGGCGTCACCTGCGCCGAGCCCGAAGGCACCATCTATGCCTTTCCCGACATCAGCGGCACCGGGCGCAGCTCGCAGGAACTGGCGACCGCCATTTTGCATGAAGCGCATGTGGTCGTCGAAGCGGGCAGCTTCTATGGCCCGGCGGGCGAGGGGCATTTACGTGTGTGTTTCGGATCGGAATCCGAAGCAAGGGTGGCCGAAGCGATGGAGAGGCTCAGCCGCTTTTTCAACGCCCGCTAAAAGGCGCGGGGCCGGGAGGGGAATGACAATGATGAAGAAGAGATACCGCTATCTCGCGGCTGCACTGCTGGGTGCAGCGCTCCCGGCGCTGGCGTTACCATCGTCCGCGCTGGCGAAGGAAGCCGCCAGCGCTGCGTCGGACTATGACGCGCTCGTCGGCCTCTACCGCGAGTTTCGCGCCTTCGTTCCCCCGCCGATGAAGCAGGGGGTGCCCGATTATTCGCCCGTCGCCATGGTGCGCCATTATGAAGGACTAAAGCAGTTTCAGGCGCGCCTTCGCGCCATCGACGACAGCCAGTGGCCCATCGACCAGCGGGTCGATTACGCCCTTGTCCTTGCTGAAATGCGCGGCCTTGAATTTCAGCACCGCGTCACCCAGCCGTGGAAGCGCGATCCCGCCTTCTACAGCGTGACGAACCTTGGTTTCGGGCCGAAAATGCATGGCGCTTTCGCCATTCCCGACCTGCCGCTTCCCGCTGACAAGCTGGCCGCATTTCGTGCCCAACTTGATGCGGTGCCACAGGCGCTGCGCCAGGCGCGAAGCCAGCTCACCGATGCGCGCGGCGATCTTGCCCGGCTGGCCATCACCCAGAAACAGGTGGAGGTGAATGTCTTTGGCGAACTCGCCGCCCGCGCCCAAAAAGTGCAGCCCGAACTGGCCGCGCCCGCCCGCCGCGCACAGGCGGCCGCCGCCGATTTCAAGCGCTGGCTCGAAAGCATAGAGGCTGGTCTTCCCGCGCATGGCGGCGTCGGGCGTGACAATTATGCCTGGTATCTGAAGAACGTCCTCCTCCTTCCTTATACGCCGGAGGAAGTGGCGCTGATCGGCGAGCGCGAATATCAGCGGCAGATCGCTTTCCTCAAGATCGAAGAGCATAGGAACCGCGACATTCCCATGCCCGATCCGGTCGCGACCCGCGAAGAATTTGATGCCAAGCGCAGGGGCGAGGATGAGGATCTGCTCCGTTTCCTGCGCGAAGGCGATTGGGTGACCATCCCCGATTATGTCCGGCACGATCCGGAGGAGGGGCCTTATCAATTCCCCTTTGAAAAGGACCCTTCCAAACCCGGCCTGTTCGATCCGCCGCTCGATCTCCATTTCTTCTTTCAGGCCGAGTTTCGCGATGGCCGGCCCTTGCGCGCGCATAATCTGCCCGGCCACGCCTTTGACGCGCTTCAGGCCGCGCGCGATACCCGCCCGATCCGGGGGCAGCCGCGCCTCTTCTTCGTCAACGGCGTCCGCAATGAAGGCTGGGCCTTTTACCTTGAGGAAATGATCCTGCAGGCAGGCTTTCTCGACGACCGCCCCAAAACGCGCGAGATCGACTATATATTGGGCGCCAAGCGCGCCGCGCGCGTTTTGCCAGAGATTAAAATGCAGGCGAATGAATGGACCTGGGCGGAGGCCAATGCTTCGCTGATCGCGCGGACCCCCAAATGGATGAAGCCGGGCGATGCCGTCGCCCAGTTCGATATCGAGCTTTACCTGCGCCAGCCGGGCTATGGCATCGGCTATTATCTGGGCAAGGTCGAACTGGAAAAATTGCTCGCCGACGTCGCGATGCAGGAAGGGGAGGCGTTTGACATCAAGCGCTTCCACGACCGTTTCCGCGCCGCCGGGTCGATTCCCATTTCGCTCATTCGCTGGGAAATGACGGGCCGCGACGACGAAATAAAGGCCATGCGCGACTGACGAGCCGCCCGCCGGGGGAGAGGGGGCGCGGGCGGCTCGTCGCCGCGTCCTGGGGTTGCTGATCTCTGTCAGCTAGCCCCAGGCGCGGAATCGGAGGAAGCAGTAGAGCCTGTAGAAGCGGCGGAGGTGGTGGCTGGCAGCGCCTGCCAGCCGCCGCCCAATGCCTTGAACAGATCGACCCGCGCCGACCCCAGCGCCTGATTGGCAAGCGCCAACCGGTGCCGGGCCTCGACAAGGGCCCGCTGGGCATCGAGAAATTCGAGATAGGAAGACGCGCCCGCGCGATAGCGCTGATCGGCGAGATCGTGTGCCGCCTCGGCCCGGCGCACCGCTTCGGCCAGTGCCGCCTGTTGCCCCGTCTCTGCAGTCAGCGCCGCCAGCGCCTGCTCTGCTTCTTTCAGCGCGGTCAGCACGGCGCCGTCGAATATAGCCAGCGCCGCCTGGCTTCCGGCTTCGGCCTGCGCGATCCGCGCCCGCGCGGCCCTTTGGTTGGGAAAGCTCCACGACAAAAGCGGTCCCAATGAAAAGCCAAAGGAATCGCCACCCCGTACATCGTCGCTACGCAAATATTGGCCGGACGCGCCCAGGCTGATGCGCGGATACAGGTCGGCGGTCGCCACCCCGATCCGCGCGGTTGCGGCGGCAAGCTGGCGTTCGGCCTCGCGGATATCGGGCCGCCGCGCGATCAGGCCTGCCCCATTTCCCACCGGAATGGCCGCAAGCAGGCCGGGTGTGCGGACACATTGCGCCGCTTCCTGCGGCACTTGCGCCGGGGGAAGTCCCATCAGCGCGGCCAGTTCGAACAAGGCGACCTGGCGCGCACCGTCGATCGGCGGCACTTGCGCGCGGGCATGGGCGAGCGCGGTGGCGGCGCGCTCGACGTCGAAGCGGGCGGCGCTCCCGAAGCGGGCCTGCGCCGCCACAATATCGTGTCCGCGGGCGGCAATCGCCACCGACGCCCGCGCCACCGCGGCCGCCTCCGCCAGCGAACAGGCGTCGATATAGGCACGTGTCGTCTCGGCGGCGACGGTGGCGGCGACATGATTGCGCGCCGCGGCCACGGCATCGCGGTCGGCAGCGGCGGCTTCGAGGGCGCGGCGGATACGACCCGCCAGATCGACTTCCCACGAGAGGCCCGCACTTCCTGCAAAGGACCATTGGCTGTTGTCGCCGCCGACGCTTCCGGCCTGACCACCGCCGCCATCGCCATAGGCCGCACCCCCGCTGATATTTGTTGCGGGGAGCCGCGCCGCGCCGCTTTCACGCAGCACGGCTTCGGCGCGCGCCAGATTGGCCGCCGCAACGCGCAGGTCGCTGTTGGCGGCCAGCGCGCGGGTAACAATGCGGTCGAGCGCGGGATCGTCATATAGCCGCCACCAGTCGCCGCGCGGCTGATCGGCGCTGACCGCGTCCGACGCGGCGGTAAAAGCCCCGGCGGCAACGGCGGAGGGCGGGACAGGCGGATGATAGTCCGGCCCCGCTGCACAGGCGCCGAGCAACAATAAGGGGAGGGAAAGAGAAGCAAATTTACGCATGGACCATCTCCGAACTGGCGATTTGCTGCGCCCGGTCGCTTTCCGCCGCCGCGCGGTGATCGCGGGCGACAAAGCTGTAGATGGTGGGCAGCACGAACAGGGTGAACAAGGTGCCCACCAGCATTCCCGTGACGACGACAATGCCGATGGCGAAACGGCTCGCCGCGCCGGCGCCGCTTGCAAAGAGCAGCGGAACCAACCCCGCGACCATCGCCGCCGTCGTCATCAGCACGGGCCGCATCCGCACGGCGGCGGCGCGCTGGATTGCCGCAATGCGGCTTAATCCTTCGCGCTGCTGCATTTCATTGGCAAAGGACACCATCAAAATGCCATGTTTGGAAATCAGCCCGATCAGCGTCACCAGCCCGATCTGCGTGTAGATGTTGAGCGTCGCATAGCCGAGATAGAGTGGCACCAGCGCGCCGCAGATGGCGAGCGGAACGGTGACGAGGATCACCAGCGGATCGCGAAAGCTTTCAAATTGCGCGGCCAGCACCAGAAAGATGACGATCAGCGCAAAGCCAAAGGAAATGGTCAGCCGGTCGCCTTCCTGCACATATTGACGGCTGTCCGACAACCAGTCGATCGTCATGCCGGGCGGCAGCGGCTGGCTTTCCAGAAAAGCAACTGCTTCGCCCATCGTCACCCCGGGCGCGAGCACCGCCGACAGGGTCGCGGCGTTCATCTGGTTGAACTGGGGCAGGAGATTGGCCTGCGGGCGCATATCGACGCGCGCCACCGTCGCCAGCGGCACCAGCGCCCCAGACGCGGTCTTTACATGATATTCGCCCAGATTTTGGGGGGTCAGCCGTTCCTTTTGTGGAACCTGTGCGATGACATCATAGGATCGGTCATACCAGTTGAACCGGTTGACGTAATTTTCACCGACCAAGGTAGCGAGAGTGCCGGCGATCGCATCCATGGACACACCGATCTGACCGGCCTTTTCACGATCAACGGTAACGCGGGCCTCCGGGCTGTCAAAGGCAAGGTCGCCATCGACAAAGACGAACAGGCCGCTTCCCCATGCTGCACCTTTCACCTTTTCCAGCGTCTGGTGAATGGTCCCAAAGTCATCGGATGAACGAATGACCATCTGCACCGGCAATCCCCCGCTTCCCGCAGGCAGCGGCGCAGGCTGAAAGGCGGTGGCGTAAACACCGGTGATCGCGGCGCCCTTGGCATTGATTTCGGCCTGAATCTCGTCGGCGCTGCGCTCGCGCTCGGCCCATTCGGAAAGTTCGATGCCGCCAAAGCCATTATTGGCGCCGCCCATGCCCACGTCGAACCAACTGGCCGCATATTCGGGAATCGCCGCGAATATCCGCTCGACTTCTTCGGTAAAGCGCGCGCTATAATCCGCATTCGCATATTGGGGCGCCTTGGTCTGGACGAAGATATAGCCCATATCCTCCGGCGGGGCGAGTTCGCGCCGCGCCCCGGAAAAGAGCAGGGCAATGCCCAGCAAGACCCCGGCCCCAACCATCAGCACCGCGCCCCGCGCGGCGAGCGTTTTGCCGAGCAGCCTTTCATAGCCACTCGTCGTCCGCTCCATCACGGCTTCGATACGCCGTGACAGCTTGCCCGCATGCATATTATCCTTGAGCAGAAAGCTGCTCATCATCGGTGACAGGGTCAGTGCGACGACCCCCGATACGATCACCGCCCCGGCGAGAGTGAAGGCGAACTCGCGAAACAGCGCCCCGGTCAGCCCGCCCATCAGGCCGATGGGGGTGTAAACGGCGGCAAGGGTGATCGTCATGGCAATCACTGGCCCGACGATCTCGCGCGCGCCGATCAGCGCGGCGCGCACCGGCGACAGGCCTTCTTCGATATGGCGATGGATATTTTCAACGACGACAATCGCGTCATCGACCACCAGCCCGATGGCGAGCACCATGGCGAGCAGGGTCAGCAGGTTGAACGAAAAGCCAAAGGCCAGCATCAACGCCGCCGTGCCCACCAGCGACAGGGGGATGGTCACCACCGGAATGATCACCGCGCGCAGCGACCCCAGGAACAGGAAAATGACCAGAACGACGATCAGCACGGCTTCGAGAAGCGTGCGGCTGACTTCATCAATGGAAGCATTGACGAAATGGGCGACGTCAAACTGGCTCACCACCGTCAGTCCCGCCGGGGCAACGCGCTGAATGTCGGGCAGCAAGGCCTTCACATTGCGGACGATTTCCAGCGGATTGCCATCGGGCGTCGGCGAAATGGCGATGAACACGGCGGGGCCGCCCATGCTGGTGGCGCTGCTGTCATAATTTTGCCCGCCAATCTCCAGCGTCGCAATATCGCGCAGCCGCACCGGACCGTCGGTGCCGCTCTTCACGACCATGGCGCGAAAATCATCAAGGTTGCTGAGGTCGGTCGCCGCCGTGATGTTGATCGCGGTCGATGCGCCTTTCAGCTGCCCCGGCGCGGCCTGCACATTATTGGCGCGCAGCGCCGCCGCGACTTCGCCCGCCGAAAGCCCGCGTGCCGCCAGCTTGTCGGGATCGAGCCACACGCGCATCGCCAGCGTCTGCCCGCCGCTGATGTCGGCCGACGCCACGCCGGGAACCGCCGTGATCAACGGCTGCGCGACGCGCGTGGCGAAATCGGTGATCTGCGGGATCGACAGGCTTTTGCTGCGAAAAGCGATATATTGCACCGCCGATGCGCCGTCGGTGATCTTGTTGATCACCGGGTCATTGGCGCCGGTGGGCAGGCGATATTGCACCTGCTGGACCTTGGCCAATATCTCGGTCATCGACCGGTCGGCATCGGCGTTCAGCACCAGCTTCGCCTTGATCTCGCTGCGCCCCTGCGAGGATGTGGAGGTCAGATACTCAATGCCATTGGCGGTGGCGATGGCCTGGGCGATGGGGGTGGTGACAAAACCTTGCATCACATCCTGCGTCGCGCCGGGATAGGATGTGCTGACGACGATCGTCGCGCTTTCCATATTGGGATATTCGCGCACCTGCAGCAGAAAGACCGAGGCCCCCCCGACCAGCAGGATCAGCAGGCTGACGACGACGGCCAATATCGGCCGCCGGATAAACAGATCGGTAAAATGCATGGGGCGGTTATTCCTTCGCAGCCGCGGCCTTGGCGGCGGTGGGAGCGGGGGGCGTGCGGGTCACCCGTACGGGCGCACCCGGCTGAACGCGGATCTGGCCTTCGGTGACGACGACATCGCCGCCTTTCAGCCCCTTGGTGATCACGACATGATCGCCGATCCGGCGCCCGGTGGTGACGGGGACCATCTCGGCCTTGCCTTCGCGCTGCGCCCTGGGTCCGCGAATGACGGTCACGCTGTCGCCGGACGCCGATGTCTGAACGGCGGTCATGGGCACCAGCAGCGCATTTTTCTCCGGCGGCAGTTCCAGCGCTACGCTGACATGCATGCCGGGGCGCAGCCGATGGCCGGGGTTGGGCAATATCGCTTGCACCAGCACATTGCGGCTGTCCTCGCCGATGCGTGGTTCGATCGTGCTGACGCGGGCGGTAAATTCGTGCTCCGGCCAGGCGTCCGATGTCAGCCGTACCGTTCCGCCGATCTTCAACTGCGCCAGTTGCTGCTGCGGCACGGTGAAATCGGCATAGAGGCGGTCGAGCGCGGTCAGCGACGCCACTGGGTCGCCGGGGTTCAGATATTGCCCCTTGTTGATCTTGCGAACGCCGATCTGCCCCGAAAAGGGCGCTGCGACCCGCTTTTGCGCGATGCGTGCGTCAATCTGCCGCACGGCGGCCATCGCCTGCGCATATTCGGCGCGGCGCTGGTCGAGCAGCGCCTGCGATTCGGCCCCGGTCGGCACCAGTTCGCGGGTGCGCGCAAGGTCGAGCCGCGCGAGTTCGACCCGCGCCAGCGCGGCGGCGCGGTCAGCACGTTCGGGGCCGTCGTAAAGCTGGACAAGCGGAGTGCCCGCCCGCACATGCGCGCCGGGGCGAAAGCGGATGGCGGTGACGCGCCCGGCCACTTCGGGGGCCAGCATCACCTCCTGCACCGCGCGGAGCGACCCGACCGCCTCCAGTGCGGCGGGAATGGCGCGCGGCTGTACAACCATGGCCGCCACCGCGGTTGGGGGCTGTGCAGCCTCCGCCGGGGCAGCATTGCGCCACCCGCGCCAGACAAACAGAGAGAGGAAGAGAAAGGCGATCAGCGCCAGCGCCATTACGGCCTGCCGCCATGTCAGGGCACGCTTTGGCGCGGCCTCTTTCAAGGTCATATGCAAGGATGGGCTCCCCATTGGAATCAGGAAGCGCCCTCATAAAAGCTGAACCTAGATTGAGGTAAAGCGAATATTCAGAATCGTTCGCAAGAATATTCTGTTCAGGGGAGAAGCCTGGCTTCATCGCGCCGGGCTCGCCTCCCGATACCTGCTTTTCGTCGGCGCGGGTGGCCATGATCATGTGGGTAAGTGACAGCGCGTCGCGCTTTCGTTATAGCGTACGCATGACTTCGCTGTGGCGTGCTCTTGTCGGGATGCTTGCTCTCTTTACCATCGCGGTGGGAACGCTTGCGCATGCTGGCGAGACGGCGGAACTTTGCCTCGAGAGCGTTTCGGCCGATCTGGCGGTCCATGGCGACAGCGATCCCGCGCCCGATCAGGAACAGCATGGGGTTCATGCTCATGGCGGGTGTCACGGTCACCATCAGGGCGATCTGTTCGGCAATCAGCACTCCGATGACTTGGGGGCGAGGGCGGGTGCGCCGTTCGTCCATTCGGATATTTTCTCTCCGCAGTCGCTGATCGATCCCAATTTGCGTCCTCCCATCGCCTGACCTGCTTTCGCGCCGCCGCTGACCCGCGCGCGGTTCGCCTTGGCTTGTTCAGGATGATGACTCATGAAAGTATATTATGCGGCCTTTCTGGCCGCACCGCTTTGCGTCGTGGCGGCGCAGGCGCAACCGGGCGCGCCGGTCTCGGGAGAGGCGGTGTTGACGCTCGAAGAGGCGCTCGCGCGCGCCGAAGCCCTGTCTCCCTTGGCCGATGCGGCCCGGGCGGAGGTGGAGGCGGCTGAAATCGCGAGCGAGGTTGCGGCGCTCCGGCCCAATCCCTCACTCTCCATCGAAGCCGAAAATGCGCTTGGCACGGGACCCTATCGGGGTTTTGACGAAAGCGAGACAGCCATCGCGCTTACCCTGCCGCTCGAACTGGGCGGCAAGCGCGGGGCTCGCATGGCAGGCGCAGCGGCAGAGATGCGCCGCGCAAAGGTCGATCGCGCGATTGCGCGCGCCGACCTGCGTCTTGCCATTTCCCTGGCCTATGCCGGGGCCATTGCCGCTGAACGGCGCGCGGCCATTGCGGAGGATCAGCTGGCGATCACGGCTGAAAATCTCCGCATTGCGCGCGATCGCGTCATGGTTGGCGCCAATTCGCCGATTGACGAACAGCGCGCCGCGCTCGAACAACAGCGCGCGCGGGGGGAGGCCGCCATTGCCCGGCGCAATGTGCAGGCGGCGCGAACCGCACTCGCTCAATATATCGGTGATGTCGCAGGCCAACCGCTCGACTGGCGCTGGTTCGATCGCGCGCTGCAAGGGGGGATAGGCCCGGCGCTTCCGCCCGATATCGACGCTGGTGCCACGTTGGCGCTGGCCGCTGCCGCCACGGACAGGGATTTGGCCGAAGCGGGCGTGCGCCTCGCGCAAAGCCAGCGCATCCCCGACCTGACGCTCAGCGCGGGGCGGCGGCGCATGCAGGCCACGGGCGATCAGGCGATGATCTTTGGTCTCTCGGTCCCGCTGCCGCTGTTCAACGGCGGACGGACGGCGGTGTCGGAGGCGCGTGCGCGGCGCAACCGAGCCGAGGCGCTCTACCGCGCCGCGCGGCTGGAGGCGGAGCAGGCGTTGGCGGCGGCGATGGCCGACCGCGACCGCGCGGCAGCGGCGCTGGAAGCCGCCACTCCCGCGCTCGCCGCCGCGCAGGAAGCGGCTCGCATCGCCCGCATCGGTTATGCCGAGGGCAAGTTCGACCAGATGGTTCTGCTCGATGCCGAGCGCAGCCTGCTTCAGACCCGCGCGGATGCCGTCGGCGCCGCGCTCGATTTTCACACCGCCGCTGCCCGTCTTGTGCGGCTGGCCACGCGCCTTCCCGGCGCCGGAGATAAAATGCCATGAAGAAAAATCCTTTGCGGGTGATGCTCCCGCTCAGCCTGTCGCTCGCCCTTTGGGGATGCAGCGCCGATACCAAGCCGCTACCTCCGAAAGAAAAAGAGAAGAAAGCTGCGGCGGAAAATCAAGGGGTGGTCGCTCTCACGCCCGCGCAAATCGCGACGGCGGGCATAGAGGTCACACGGCCCACCGCCGGGGGAGCAGGCGAGCTGACGCTTCCGGCCACCATAGAGGGCGACCCGCAGGCGCTGCAGGCAGTCTCGGCCGCCATCGGGGGGCGTGTCGTCGCGCTCCATTATAATCTGGGGCAAACTGTACGACGCGGCGCAACCCTCGCGCTTATCGAAAGCCGCGAGGCAGCCGCCCTTCGCGCGGAAGTGGAAGCGGCAGAGGCCAGAGCCACTCTGGCGCGCTCCGAACTCGCGCGTGAAGAGCGCCTGCTTCGCCTCAAAGTCTCTCCCGAACGTGATTTGCTCGCCGCGCGCAACGCGATGACGGAGGCGAATATCGCGCTTCGGCTCGCGCGGCAGCAGCTTGCGGCGGCAGGTGCGGGGGGCGGTGCGCTGAACCGCATTGCCATTGTTGCACCGATCAGCGGACAGATCGTCTCGCGCAGTGCGGTGCTTGGCCAGACCGTCGCCGCCGATGCGGAGCTTTTCCGTGTGGCCAATTTGTCGCGCGTCGCCGTCCGCCTGTCGTTGACAACCCAGGATGCCGGAAAAGTCAGCATCGGCATGCCGCTCGAGATATCGGCAGGGAACCGCCGTGCCAGGACCAACCTCAGCTTCCTGTCGCCGGTGCTCGATGAGAGCACGCGGCTTGTGTCCGCCGTCGCCATACTCGACAACCGCAGCGGCCTCTGGCGCCCCGGAGAGAATATCAGCGCGGCTTTACCTATCGGCCCTGCGGGCGGCACCGTGCGGATTGATGAAAGCGCACTGCAACAGATTGAGGGGCGCACGATGGTCTTCGCGCGAATCCCCCAGGGGTTTCGCGCGCTTCCCGTTCGACTGGTCTCGCGCGGCGGTGGCAGCGCCGTCGTCGAAGGCCTGTCGACCGGTGAAGAGATAGCGACCAAAGGCAGTTTCGTTCTCAAGGCCGAACTCCGCAAGGGCGAAGCCGGACATGGGGGGCACTGACATGATATCCGCCATCGTCAATTTCGCCGTCGCGCGGCGCTGGTTCGTGCTGCTCGCCACCCTTATCGCTGCGATCATCGGCGGCTGGGCGCTCAGCCGCCTGCCTATCGACGCGGTCCCCGACATCACCAACAATCAGGTGCAGATAAATGTCCGTGCACCCGCCTTGTCGCCCGAACAGGTGGAACGACAGGTCGCCTTTCCCATCGAAACCGCGCTTGCAGGGGTGCCGGGACTCGAAAGCACGCGTTCGCTCAGCCGTAATGGCTTTGCGCAGGTGACGGCGGTGTTCACCGACGCCACCGATATATATTTCGCGCGCCAGCAGGTCGCCGAACGTCTCCGCGCAGTGGAAGAGCGCCTGCCTCCGGGCACCAGTCCCGAAATGGGGCCGATCGCCACGGGGCTGGGGGAGGTCTATATGTGGACCGTCCATCTGGCCCATCGCGGCGACGAGGCCCACCGTCCTGGCGAGCCGGGCATGCAGCCCGACGGCAGCTATATCACGCCAGAGGGCGAGCGGCTCGTGACCGAGGCCGATCAGGCCACTTATTTGCGCAGCGTGCAGGACTGGATCGTCGCGCCGCTGCTCAAGACGGTTCCCGGCCTCGCAGGCGTCGACACCATCGGCGGCTATGTCAAACAATATCAGGTGGTGCCTGATGTCCAGCGCCTCGCCGCGCTGGGACTCAGCCTTGCCGATCTTGCCGGGGCGCTGGAGGCGAACAACCGCGCCATCGGCGCCGGGATCGTCAATCGCAATGGCGAGGGGCTTTCGGTGCGCTCCGATGCGCGTATAGGCGGGGCGGAGGACTTGGCCGCAACGGTCATCGCGACGCGCGGCGGAGTGCCGATCACGCTCGATCAGGTGGCGCGCGTCCGCACCGGTCAGGCCATTCGCACTGGCTCTGCGTCGGAAAATGGCCGCGAGGTTGTTGTCGGCACGGCGGTCATGCGGATCGGGGAGAACAGTCGGGAGGTCGCGCAGCGCGTCGCCGCGCGGCTGGAGGAGATCAACGCATCGCTCCCGGCCGACATTGTGATCCAGCCGGTTCTCGACCGCACGGGTCTCGTCAATGCGACGATCCGCACGGTGGCGAAAAATCTGACCGAGGGGGCCTTGCTCGTCATCGTCATCCTGTTCCTGCTGCTCGGCAATTTCCGGGCGGCGCTGATTGCCGCGCTCGTCATCCCCATCACGATGCTGCTCACCAGCTTCGGCATGCTGAAAGGCGGGGTGTCGGCCAATTTGATGAGTCTTGGTGCGCTCGATTTCGGCCTGATTGTCGATGGCGCGGTGATCATCGTCGAAAATGCGCTGCGCCGCATCGGGCTGCGCCAGCATGAACTGGGCCGTCCGCTTCACCGGGAAGAACGGCTGGCGACGGTTGCTGCGGCGGCGCGGGAGATGATCCGCCCCTCGGTCTATGGTCAGGCGATCATCATCCTCGTCTATGTGCCGCTGCTGATGCTCAGCGGGGTGGAAGGAAAGACCTTCACCCCCATGGCGCTCACCGTCATCATCGCGTTGGCCGCTGCCTTCATCCTGTCGCTGACCTTCGTGCCCGCCATGCTCGCCATCTGGCTCTCGAAACCGGTGGAGGAGAAGGAGGGGCGCATCATGGTTTGGCTTGGCCATCATTATGCTCCTCGGCTTGATCAGGCGATGGCGCGTCCGCGCGTCACCATGGCAGCGGGGGTGGCCGCGCTGCTGATGGCGGCGGGGGCCTATGCCGCGCTGGGCCAGGAATTTCTGCCCCAGCTGGATGAAGGCGACCTGACGGCGCAGCTTGTCCGCGTGCCGGGTACTTCGGTCGAACAGAGCCAGGCGATGCAGCTTCGCGTCGAACGCACGCTGTCGAAGCTCGACGAGGTAGAATTTGTCTTTTCAAAGACCGGCACCGCCGAACTCGCCTCCGATCCCATGCCCCCCAATATCTCAGACACCTTCATCATCATGAAGGACCGGCGCGAGTGGCCGAACCCCCGCCTGTCCAAGGCGGACCTGACGCGGAAGGTAGAAAACCGGCTCGATCTGCTCCCTGGCCAGACGGTGGAGATCAGCCAGCCGATCCAGATGCGCTTCAACGAATTGATCGCAGGGGTGCGCGGCGACATTGCCGTCAAGATATTCGGCGATGATGCGGATGCCATGGCCGCCACGGCCAACAAGGTCGCCGATATATTGCGCGCGACAAGGGGCGCGGTCGATGTCCGCGTCGAGCAGACCGAAGGCCTGCCGATGCTCGACATACGCCCCCGCCGCGATGCTATGGCGCGGCTCGGCGTATCGGCAGCAACGCTGCAGGAAACGGTCGCGGCGGCAGTCGGCGGGCGCGATGCGGGCGAGATATTTGAAGGGGACCGGCGCTTTGCGGTCACCATCCGCCTGACCGACGATCTCCGCGCCGACCTTGCTGCACTCGGCCAGCTTCCGGTCCCGTTGGCTTCCGGCGCTTTTGTCCCCCTAGACAGTGTCGCCGATCTCGTCGTCACCGAGGGTCCCAACCAGATCAGCCGCGAAAATGGCAAGCGGCGTGTCGTGGTTCAGGCCAATGTGCGCGGCCGCGATATCGCCGGGGTCGTTGCCGATGCCCGGGGGCAGATAGCGCAGCAACTGCGCCTGCCCCCCGGTCAATATCTCGAATGGGGTGGGCAGTTTGAAAATCTCGCCTCGGCGCGTGCGCGGCTGGCGCTGGTCGTACCGGCCTGTTTCGCGCTGATCCTGCTGCTTCTCTATGGCGCTTTGGGCAGCGTGCGGGATGCCGCCATTGTTTTTACCGGCGTGCCGCTGGCGCTGGTCGGCGGGGCCGTGTCGCTGTTGTTGCGCGGCATGCCCTTTTCCATATCGGCGGCGGTCGGCTTCATTGCGCTGTCGGGCATTGCGGTACTTAACGGTCTGGTGATGGTCACCTCCATTCAGCATCTGATGGCAGAGGGCGTGGCGCGGGCACAGGCGGCGCGGGAGGGGGCGCTCACCCGGCTGCGTCCGGTGGTAATGACCGCACTTGTCGCTTCTCTCGGCTTTGTGCCGATGGCGCTGGCCAGCGGCGCGGGAGCGGAGGTGCAAAAGCCGCTGGCAACGGTGGTGATCGGCGGGCTGATCTCCGCGACCCTGCTCACCCTCTTCGTGCTGCCGACGCTCTATGCTCGCTATGGCGGGTCCGCTAGCGGGGAACGGAAGGAAGAGCGCGGCGGCTAAGGTCAGGCTGAAAAAAAAAGGGGCGGAAGCGCACCGTGGCTCGCTTCCGCCCCTTGTCGTTCTGTCTTGTTTTCTGTCAGCCGATGGTGCGGGCCAGTTCGCGGTTCATCCACAATGCCACCAGCGTGCCGATGGCGCCCGACAGCAAGTAGGCACCCGCCGCGATCAGGCCGAATTCGCTCGACAGCCACAGCGCGACCAGCGGCGCAAAGCCTGCGCCGAACAGCCAGGCTAGGTCCGAGGTAAAGGCCGATCCCGTATAGCGGTGACGCGGCTGGAAATTGTTCGAGAGCGCCCCCGATGACTGACCAAAGCACAGGCCGAGCAGCGCAAAGCCCAGGATCATGAAAGCCGCTTCGCCCGCTTCGCCAGCCCCCAGAAGCTGGGGTGCAAAGCCGCTGAAGGCAGCAATGGCGGCTGCGGTGACGCCGAGCACGGTGCGGCGCCCCACCCGGTCGGCGAGATAGCCCGACCCGATGATCGAGAACACGCCGACGACGGCGGCCACCGCTTGAATGGCGAGGAAGCGCGACGGGCTTTCCTCGGTAAAGAGAAACACCCAGGACAGCGGATAGACGGTGACCATGTGGAAGAGCGCAAAGCTGGCGAGCGGCGCAAAGGCGCCCGCCGCGATAACCTTCCATTCGGAACGCAGCGTATCGGTCAGCGGCGCGGGTTGCAGATCGCGATTTTCGAACAGCGTCGCATATTCGGGGGTCACGACGATCCGCAGCCGCGCGAACAGCGCCACCACGTTGATCGCAAAGGCAACGAAGAAGGGATAGCGCCAACCCCAAGCAAGGAAATCCTCGGCCGGAAGGGCGGTGATCAGGAACATGAAGAGCAAGCTGGCGACGATCAGGCCCAGCGGCGCGCCAAGCTGGGGCACCATCGCATACCAGCCGCGCTTGCCTTCGGGGGCGTTCATCGCCAGCAGCGAAGCGAGGCCGTCCCACGATCCGCCGAGCGCCACGCCCTGACCCATACGGAACAGCGCGAGCAGCAGTGCAGCAGCGATGCCGATCGATTCATATCCCGGCAAAAAGGCGATGGCGGCGGTTGATCCGCCAAGCAGGAACAGCGCGATGGTCAGCTTTGCGCCGCGGCCATAAGCGCGGTCGATGGCGGTGAAAATCACGGTTCCAACGGGGCGCGCTACAAAGGCGAGGGCGAAAATGGCAAAGGACCAGAGCGTTCCCTGCAGCGGGTCCATGAAGGGAAAGACCAGCTTGGGGAAAACCAGCACCGACGCGATCGAATAGACGAAAAAGTCGAAAAATTCCGACGTCCGGCCAATAATTACCCCGATTGCGATTTCCGACGGGGCAATGGCGTGGCCATCATCGTGAAGCGCGCGCGCGTCGCGTTCGGCCTGGGTGGTGGGCGCGGTATCGGCTGCCATGATCGTGCAAATCCTGCGTCAGGCGCCTGTCGCGGGCAAGCGAAAGGCGCAAATTTCCTTCATGTGAGGGCAAATGCCCCGCTTATGAAAGCCCCCTGTCTTATATCGGCGCGGCGCGGGATTGGACAAAATGTCCTATGTGCGGTGCAGCAAAGCCCGCCTAGGCGCACCCCATGATGACGCACTCCCCCTCTTTGCCCGCCCGAGTCCGGCGGTTTGCGCCGCTGTTGCTGCTGCCTCTTTTATCGAGCTGCGGCTTGGTTGTTCTCGATCCGGCGGGCGATGTCGCCCAGCAGCAGGGCGATCTGATCATCGTTTCGACGCTGCTGATGCTTGTCATCATCTTGCCGGTCATGGCGCTGACCGTCTTTTTCGCGTGGCGCTATCGCGCGCAGAACAAGGAAGCGACCTACAAGCCCGACTGGGACCATTCGACCCAGCTCGAACTCGTCATATGGGCGGCGCCGTTGCTCATCATCATCTGCCTGGGGGCCATCACCTGGGTCGCCACTCACTTGCTCGACCCTTATCGCCCCCTCGCGCGCACCGCGCCGGGACAGGCGGTAGCGGCGGAGGTTCAGCCGCTGGAGGTGCAGGTCGTCGCGCTCGACTGGAAATGGCTCTTCATCTACCCCGAACAGGGGATAGCGACGGTGAATGAATTCGCCGCGCCGGTCGATCGTCCGCTGCGCTTTCGTATTTCCTCTTCGTCGGTGATGAACAGCTTTTATATCCCGGCGCTGGCGGGGCAGATTTATGCGATGCCCGGCATGGAAACCAAGCTTCACGGCGTTTTCAACGAAACCGGCGATTATGTTGGTTTTTCGGCCAATTATTCGGGCGCGGGCTTTTCGAACATGCGTTTTGCGGCAAAGAGCCTGTCGCCTGCCGCCTTTGATCAATGGGTGGCCCGCACCAAGGCGTCCAAGGACCAGGGCGAACTCAACCGTCTTGCCTATCTCCAGCTTGAAAAGCCGAGCGAAAAGGAACCGGTGCGCCGCTATGCCTCGGTCGAACCGCAGTTGTTCGATGCCATCGTCAACATGTGTGTGGAGCCCGGAAAAATGTGCATGCACGACATGATGTCGATCGACGCCGCCGGCGGCGCCGGCATAGCGGGCATCGGCAATGTCCGTGCGCTGACCTATGACAAGGATGGCGCGCGCGGGACGACCAGCGGCACCACCGACCTTGCTCGCTGGAGCGCGCGCTATGTCGCCGCGCTGTGCAGTGCGCCCGTCCCGTCGGGCGCCCGCCCGGATGGCGCTCCCGTCAATCTTGCGCCGCTGAAGGGAGAGGGGCTTGAAAAGCCCGGCGCTTCCCCGGCCAGCGCGCCGCGCCAGACGGCTTCGCTTTCTTCCTCTTCCCGCCCGATGTCCTGATCCGGATGTCCTGATCTGATCGCGACTGAATCGAGACTGTTATGACCCCCCATCCCGTTCCCGAAACCGACCCCATTTTGGGCCGTCTGTCGTTCGATGCCATCCCGCTGCACGAACCGATCCTGATCTTCACCTTCATTGCGGTGGTGATCGGCGGCATTGCGGTGCTTGGTTTGATCACCAAATATCGCCTGTGGGGCTATCTCTGGAAAGAATGGTTCACCACGGTCGATCACAAGCGGATCGGGATCATGTACATGATCCTGGGCTTCATCATGTTCCTGCGCGGCTTTGCCGATGCGATCATGATGCGCCTTCAGCAGGGCATGGCGTTCGGCGGGTCTGAAGGCTATTTGAACTCGCACCATTATGATCAGATTTTTACCGCCCATGGCGTGATCATGATCTTCTTTGTGGCGATGCCCTTCATCACGGGGTTGATGAACTATATCGTTCCGCTCCAGATCGGCGCGCGCGACGTCAGCTTCCCTTTCCTCAACAATTTCAGCTTCTGGATGACGACGGCGGGCGCCATGCTCGTCATGGTGTCGCTGTTCGTCGGTGAATTTGCCCAGACCGGCTGGCTCGCCTACCCGCCCTTGTCGGGAATCGCCTACAGCCCCAATGTCGGGGTCGATTATTATATCTGGGCGCTTCAGATCGCGGGCGTGGGGACCACCTTGTCAGGCATCAACCTGATTGTGACCATCCTGAAACTGCGCGCGCCGGGCATGGGCCTGATGAAGATGCCCGTCTTCACCTGGACCGCGCTGTGCGCCAATATCCTCATCGTTGCGTCCTTCCCGGTGCTGACCGCGGTTCTCGCGCTGCTTGGTCTTGATCGCTATGTCGGGACCAATTTCTTCACCAACGATCTTGGCGGATCGTCGATGATGTATATCAACCTCATCTGGATCTGGGGCCATCCGGAGGTTTATATTCTTATCCTCCCGCTGTTTGGCGTCTTCTCCGAAATCGCATCGACCTTCTCGGGCAAGCGGCTCTTCGGCTATACGTCGATGGTCTATGCGACTGTGTGTATCACCATCCTCAGCTATGTCGTGTGGCTCCACCACTTTTTCACCATGGGGTCGGGCGCCAGCGTCAACAGCTTCTTCGGCATCACCACGATGGTGATCTCCATCCCCACGGGGGCAAAGCTCTTCAACTGGCTTTTCACCATGTATCGGGGCCGGATCCGGTTCGATCTGCCGATGATGTGGACCATCGCCTTCATGCTGACCTTTGTGATCGGCGGCATGACGGGCGTGCTGCTCGCGGTTCCGCCGGCGGACTTCGTCCTCCACAACTCGCTCTTCCTGATCGCGCATTTCCATAATGTGATCATCGGCGGCGTCGTGTTCGGCACCTTTGCGGCGGTCAATTACTGGTGGCCCAAGGCGTTCGGCTTCAAGCTCGACGTGTTCTGGGGCAAGATCAGCTTCTGGTGCTGGGTCGTGGGCTTCTGGCTTGCCTTCCTGCCGCTCTATGTGCTGGGCCTGATGGGCGTGACCCGCCGGATGCGCGTGTTCGATGATCCCGGCCTGCAAATCTGGTTCATCATCGCGGGCATTGGCGCGGTGGTGATCGCCGCCGGAATTGCCGCCATGTTCGTCCAGTTTGCGGTCAGCATCTGGCGCCGCGAGGAGCTCGTCGACGAAAGCGGTGATCCATGGGAAGGGCGGACGCTCGAATGGGCGACCAGCTCGCCGCCGCCTGACTATAATTTCGCCTTTACGCCCGTGGTTCATGATCTCGATGCGTGGCACGATATGAAGCGCCGCGGGATCCAGCGTCCCGTCTCGGGCTTCCGCGACATCCACATGCCCAGCAATACGGGCGCGGGGATCATCCTGTCGGGGATCAGCCTTGTGCTTGGCTTTGCGCTCGTCTGGCACGTCTGGTGGCTGGTGATCGCAAGCTTTGCGATGCTGATAGGCGGCGCCATCTATCACACCTTCAACTACAAGCGCGATTTCAACATCCCGGCGGCTACCGTGGCCGAGGTGGAGGATGCGCGAACCCGCCAACTGGCGGCCGGAGCCTGACGCCATGACCAGCACCACGCTTCCCGCAACCTCCGCGGCTTCGCAGAACGAAGAAGCTCTGCGCTTCTATGACATGGAAGAAGTCGGCCATCCCGAAGGGCACAGCACGCTGCTCGGCTTCTGGATCTATCTGATGAGCGACTGTCTCATCTTTGCGATCCTTTTTGCCTGCTATGCGGTGCTGGGCGGCAATTATGCCGCCGGCCCCGCGCCCAAGGATCTGTTCGACCTGAACCTCATCGCGCTCAACACCGCGATGCTGCTCTTCTCGTCGATCACCTATGGTTTTGCGCTGCTCGCCATGCAGCGCGGTAATCTGCGCGGAACGCAGATGTGGCTGATTGTCACCGGCCTGTTCGGCGCGGCCTTCCTCGGCATCGAGCTTTACGAGTTTCATCACCTGATCGAACTCGGCGCGACGCCGCAGCGCAGCGCTTTCCTGTCGGCCTTCTTCACGCTGGTCGGTACCCACGGGCTGCACGTCACCTTTGGCCTCATCTGGCTGATCACGCTGACGGTTCAGCTTGGCAAGCACGGGCTGATCCCGGCGAACAAGCGCCGCGTCATGTGCCTGTCGATGTTCTGGCACTTCCTTGACGTCATTTGGATCGGCGTCTTCACCTTTGTCTATCTGATGGGAGTGCTGCAATGAGCCCCGATCATCACGGCGATCCGCATCATGGCGGGCATCATGAAATCGAGATGCCGCACGCCACCATGCGCGATTATGTCATCGGTTTCGTCCTTTCGGTCATCCTCACCGCCATTCCCTTCTGGCTGGTGATGACCCGCCCGCTGGAGGCTGGCGCGACCGCGGCGATCATCATGGCCTTCGCGGTAGTTCAGATTATCGTCCATATGGTGTATTTCCTCCACATGACGCCGAAGGCAGAGGGTGGCTGGTCGCTGACCTCGCTGGTCTTCACGATCATCATTGTGGTGATCATGCTGGCAGGGTCGCTATGGGTAATGCACCATCTGAACACCAACATGATGCCCATGCCACACGACATGAGCCAGATTCCGTGACACGCGCGCGCGCCGCGGCGTTGACCGCGGCGGCGCTGGTCGTCACCGCCTGCCTGATCGCGCTTGGCGTCTGGCAGCTGGAACGCCGCGCCTGGAAACATGAGCTGATCGCGGCGGTCAATGCGCGCATCCACGCCGCGCCGGTTGCTGCCCCGGGGCCGGACGCTTGGCCCCGGGTCAGCGCGGCAAAGGACGCCTATCGCCCGGTGCGGGCGACGGGCAGTTTCGATCATGACAAGGAAGTGCTGGTCCAGGCGGTGACCGAAAGGGGCGGCGGTTTCTGGGTGCTGACCCCGCTCGAAACGCCCGAGTTCACGCTGATCGTCAACCGGGGCTTTGTGCCGCCCGAAAAGCGCGACCCTGCCACCCGCGCCGCGGGCAATCCGGCGGGGGAGGTGCGCGTCACCGGCCTCCTGCGCGTCAGCGAGCCCGGCGGCGCCTTTCTGCGCGCCAACGATCCCACGGCAGGCCGCTGGTATTCGCGCGATATCGCCGCCATCGCCGCGGCAAAGGGGCTGGGGCGCACTGCCCCCTATTTCATCGACGCTGATGCCGCGCCCAATGCGGGGGGCTATCCGGTCGGCGGCCTGACCGTCGTGCGCTTTCGCGATCATCATATGATCTATGCGCTCACCTGGTTCGGCCTTGCTCTCATCAGCGGCTATTTTGCATGGCGGCTCTGGCGTTCGCGCGCGCAGGCGGGCAAAAGGGACGACTGATGCTCCGCGCTGCCGCCCCCCATATCCCGCTGCCAGAGGCTGACGCCGGGCGGCGCAATATGCGCCTGCTCATCCAGCTTCGCTGGCTGGCGGTGGGCGGGCAATTGCTGACCATCGCGGTCGCCAGCCTCATCCTGCACATTCACCTGCCGCTGATCCCGCTGCTCGCGGCGATTGGCGTGCTCGTCATCGTCAATCTCGCCAGCCGGGTGCTGTTGCGCCGTGACCGCATCGTCACCAATGTCGAACTGACCGCCCAGCTGCTCTTCGATGTTGCTGTGCTGGGGTGGCAGCTTCACCACAGCGGCGGGCTCAGCAATCCCTTCGCCTCGCTCTTTCTGCTTCAGGTGGTCATCGGCGCCATCCTGCTCACCCCGCGCAACGCCTGGGCGATTGTTGCGGCGACGCTGGTGGCCATTGCCGTGCTGCGCATCGCGCCGACGCCGCTGCCGCTGCCGCCGCCCTATGCCGATGATCCGATGCGCCTCTATCTCCTGGGCAGCCTCATCTGCTTCGTGCTGATCGCGGTGTTGATCGTCGCCTTTGTGACGCGGATCAACCGCAATATCAGCGAACGCGACGCCGCGCTCGCCGCCGCCCGGCAACGCGCGGCGGAGGAGGATCATATCGTCCGCATGGGCCTGCTCGCCTCGGGCGCGGCCCATGAACTGGGGACGCCTCTTTCCACCCTGTCGGTGCTCATCGGTGACTGGAAAAGCACACCCGCGCTCGCCGCCGACCGCGAAATGCAGGCTGATCTTGCCGACATGGACGTCGCGGTTCAGCGCTGCAAGGCGATTGTCAGCGGCATTCTCATGTCGGCGGGCGAGGCGCGGGGCGAGGCGCCAGCGCAGACCAGCCTGCGCGCCTTCCTCTCCGAAATCGTCGAAATCGCCCAAAGTGGCCGCCTGCCCGGCACGGTGATTTTCAACGACCTGCTGGGGCCGGACGTCCCTATCGTCTCCGATCCTGCGCTGCGTCAGGTGATCGGCAATGTCATGGACAATGCCGCCGAGGTCTCGCCCGAATGGGTGCAGCTCACTGCGCGGCGCGACGGCGACATGGCGGTGATCGAGGTGGCTGATCGCGGCCCCGGCTTCAGCGAGGAAATGCTCGAACATTTCGGACAACCCTATCGTTCGACCAAGGGACGCCCCGGTGGGGGATTGGGCCTGTTCCTTCTCGTCAATGTATTGCGCAAGCTTGGCGGCGGCGCGAGCGTGGCCAACCGCGACAGCGGCGGCGCGCTGGTACGGGTTTTCCTGCCGCTCTCGGCCCTTGCGCATCAAGAAGGAGACGGCTGATGTCCGACCCCCGCCGGCTTGTCATCGTCGAAGATGATGAGGCTTTTGCCCGCACGCTCAAACGCTCGTTCGAACGGCGCGGCTATGATACCCGCGTCGCGCACAGTCCGGAGGAGCTGGAGGAAATTCTCGCCAGCTTCCACCCCGGCTATGCCGTCGTCGATCTCAAGCTCGGCGGCGCATCGGGCCTTGTCTGCGTGCAAAGCCTGCGCGCCGCCGACGCCGCAATGCGGATCGTCGTACTCACCGGCTTTGCCAGCATCGCGACCGCGGTAGAGGCGATCAAGCTTGGCGCCTCCTATTATCTCGCCAAACCGTCGAACACCGACGATATCGAAGCCGCCTTCGACCGCGATGAAGGCAATCCCGACGCCCCTCTCGACGGCCGCCAGTCGTCGATCAAGACGCTCGAATGGGAACATATCCACCAGACTTTGGTAGAAACCGACTTCAACATCTCCGAAACCGCCCGCCGCCTGGGCATGCACCGCCGCACTCTCGCCCGCAAACTGGAAAAGCGTCAGATACGCTAAAGGGCGCGTTGCGGGCCAAGCGGCACTCCGCACGTGGTCCGCTCCCCGCCTCCCTCTCACCCCTGCTCATTGCGAGCCCGGAAAAGCCGGAAGAAGCCATCGCCCCTCAAAGCATCGTCACCCCAGCCGCTCGACAATCATCGCCGCGCCGACCCCCATGGCGCCGGTCAACACCACCAGCCCATAACCCCCCGCGCGCGCGTCGAGCGTATCTAGCAGGGTGGAGGTCAAGATCGCCCCGCTCGCGCCCATCGGGTGCCCCTTGGCCAAATGGCCGCCGCTGATATTGACCCGCGTGGGATCGACATCGCGGTCGCGGAGGAATTTGGCGATGGTCACGGCGAATGCTTCCATAAATTCCACCGCGTCCATGTCGGACAAGCGCAGGCCGGCGCGCTCCAGCGCCTTGTCCATCGCGGCAAATCCGGCGGTCAGCGACGCGGCAGGGTCGCCGCCGCTTTCGGCAAAGGCCAGGATACGTGCGCGGGGGGCGGGGCCCAGCCCTTCTCCGCCGATCAGCGCCAGCCCCGCGCCGTCGCAGATCGGCGGCGCATGGGCGAGGCTGTGGAGCGGGACAAAATCCTCGCCGTCCAGCGCGGCGGCATATTGCGCCTGCAATTCGCCAAAGGCGGCGGGCATGGCGGCGAGGCTTTCGGCACTGGTCCGGGGCCGGAGACATTCTTCACCGTGCAGCGCTCCAGCCGCGATACGCGACGATTGCAGCGCGGCATCAGCGTCGCTCGCGGCGGCTTTTTGCTGGGAGGAAAGGGCGACTGCGTCCAGTTCGGCGCGGCTGATTCCTTCGCGATGCGCGAGCCGGTCGGCGGCGAGCACCGGGGGCACAAAGCGCCGCGCCGGGGGCAGTTCGTCATTATCGTAAAAGCCCGCCCGGTCGCTGAGGAAGGGGACGGCGCTCATCATCTCGACCCCGCCCGCGAGCACAGCGGCGGCGTCGCCGCTCGCGACCCGGCCCACCGCCTGTCCAATCGCCGACAGGCCCGACGCGCAATAATTATTGAGCGTCAGCGCGGCCACGCTGTCGGGCAACTCGGCGTGGAGCTTCGACAGCAGCGCGACATGCCCGCCCTGCGCCCCCGTCTGGGTCACACAGCCGAGGATCAGCGCATCGGGCGTCCGCGCCGCTTCGCCGCAGCGCGCGGCCAGCGCGTCGGCTTGTTCGCGCACCAGTTGCTGCGGCGACAGGGCGGCTAGCCCGCCATCGGCGCGCGCCTTGCCGCGCGGGCTCCGCACCGCGTCATAGAGATAGATGGGGGCCAAAAATCAGACTCCGACGACAAAGCTGACGGCGGTGGTTGCGCTCCCGCCGACATTGAAAGTGGCAAAGTTACGCGCGCCTTCGACCTGATAATCGCCAGCATTTCCGGTGACTTGCCGCCAGCTGTCGAGCAGCATCCGTACCCCGGTGGCACCAACGGGATGGCCGAGGCCAATCAGGCCGCCCGACGGATTGACCGGCAACTTGCCGGCCAATGCGATCGTTCCATCCTCGATGGCGCGCCAGCTTTCACCCGCTTTGGTGATGCCGAAATGGTCGATTGCCATATATTCGGTGATCGAAAAGCAATCATGCACCTCCACCCCATCGCATCCATAGATGTCGGCCATCTCGGCGCGGCGCAGCGCATCCATCATCGCCTGATTTACATTTGGAAAAACAAAGGGTTGATCCTTGCTACTGGCGATCTTCGTATCATAAAGCAGTGGTGCCGTGCGGTGCCCCCAGCCCTTGATACGCGGAATGCTCTCCAGCGGCACACCCCTACGCTGCGCAACACTTTCGGCAACTTCCGCTGACGCCAGAAAGATCGCCGCCGCTCCGTCGGTCACCTGCCCGCAATCCGATTTGCGCAGGCTCCCCTCGATCAGCGGATTATGCGCGTCATCCTCGCCAAGCTGCTCCTCGCCGATGGTCCAACCCCGCGTCTGCGACAGCGGGTTTCGCTTGGCATTGGCGAAATTATTGGCCGAAATCGCCCGCAAATGCGCGCGGTCGAGGCCATAGCGTTCCTCATATTCCTCGGCGACCCGGGCGAACATGTGCGGCCACAAATAGCGTGCGCCCTGCGCTTCGCGCCCGGCCCAGGCGGCGGCGCCAAGATACTCGGCAGCCTGCTGTCCCGGCACATTGCGCATCAGCTCGACGCCCAGCACCAGCGCCAGGCCGTAGCGCCCCGCCTCAATCTCCGCCGCCGCCGCCAGCGCGGCGATGCTCCCCGACGCGCAGGCCGCTTCGTGCCGCGAGGCGGGAATACCGGCAAGGTCGGGGTGAACATGGCCAAAAAAGCCGCCAAGCTGGCCTTGCCCAGCGAACAGCTCCCCGACGAAATTGCCCACATGCGCGGTCTCGACCTCTTTGGGTTCAATGCCTGTGGCCGCGAAAGCCTCTTCGCAGACGTCGCGGAACAGGTCGAAAATGCCGCCGCCCTCGCGGTCGATATTGCGCGCGAAATCGGTCTGGGCGCCGCCCAGTATGAACACCTCTCCAGCCATGTCAGGCCTCCGTTTTCAGCATATCGAGCGCCTGTTCGCGCACTTCGGTCCGCATCACCTTGCCGGTGACGTTGCGCGGCAGGGCGTCAAAGCGCACCAGCCGTTCGGGCAGTTTGAACGTGGCTAGATCCTTCTCGCGCAGAAACTCGGTAATGGCCTCCAGCGCGACCTGCTCCCCGTTCCGCGGGACATAGGCCAAGCCAACCCGTTCGCCCATCACCGGATCGGGCAGTGAAAAACTGCATGCTTCCGCAAGCAGGGAATGGCCGCCGAGCAACTGGTCAATTTCCTCGGGAGAGATATTGACCCCGCCGCGAATGATCAGATCCTTGCATCGCCCGACAAAGCGATAGAAATTTCCACCTTCGGCGATTTCAAACAGGTCGCCGGTCCGAAACCAGCCATCCCCGGTAAAGGAGTCCGCCGTGCGATCGGGGGCTTCATAATAGCCTTCGAACAACGTCGGCCCCCGGATCTGAAGCTCGCCTGCTATGCCGTCGACCTCGATCGGGTCGCCGCCACCGGGCGGGACAAGGCGGCTTTCGATATTGGCCGCGCGTTCTGTGGCATAAGGGGGAATATAGCGTCCGCGCCGGGGAAAGAGGCTGGCGCGCTTATCCGGATCGGGCATTTCACCTTCGCCGGTGATAAAGCTCATCCCTTCGTTGGAGCCGAAGACGTTGACGATGATGATCCCCAGCCTTTCCTGAAAGCCCCGGACCATCGCCGGCGCGAGCGGCGCCGATCCTGATGCAATGACCCGCAGGCTCGACAGGTCAACGCTCGCTAGGAGCGCTTCATTCTGGAGCAGCATGTTGAGCACCGCCGGCGGCGCAATCGTCAGGCTGGGGCGCTCGGTCGCGATCTGCCCCAGATAGACGGCGGGATCGAAGGGATGGTGCAGAACCATCGTCCCCGCGCAGGTCAGCCAGCACATGGTGATGCCCCCGATGCTCGCCATATTGATCAGGGGAAAAGGATTGAGCAGGACGTCGCCCGGTTCAATCTTCATCGCTTCATAGCCCGCGGCGGCGACCGCCACCCAATGATTATGGCTGCGTGGCACCCCCTTCGGCACGCCTGTTGTCCCCGATGTCCAGCAGATGGTGAAAATATCATCGGCATCGACCGGGTTCGCGGCGACATGCGCGGCGAGCGCATCGGCGTCGCCTTTCGCGGTGGACAAATCCACGGCATTGGCAGGCGCATCGGAGCCAAAGGTCATCAGCGCAATACCGTCCAGCAAAGGCGATGCAACAGCAACCGGATCCGCGCCTTTCAGGCGGGTGCTGCAGATAAAGGCCTTGGGCCGGACGATGCCGATCATCGTCGTCAGCTCATGTGTGCGATATTGCACCGCGACCGGGCTGACAATGGCGCCGATCTTCGCTGCCGCGAAATAGAGCGCGACAAATTCGCTGATGTTGGGCAGCTGGACGAGCAGCACATCATCCTTGCCGATTCCCGCCATAAACAGGGCGCCAGCGATGCGGTTCACCTCCTGTGCTAGCTGTGCATAGGTCAGCCTGCGCGGTTCGCCAAAGGCGAACTCCGCCCGGTTGGGCGCGTCGACCAGCGCCATTCTTTCCGGATGCGCTGCCGCATTGGCGGCAAACAGGTCGGCGAAGCTTTTGTCGCCCCACCATCCTTTTTCCCGATAGCGCCGCCGCTTATCCTCTCCCGCCGCGATCATTTCAGCGCTCCAATATGGGGTTGGGGCCCATGCCGATGTCATCCCCATTGGCCCAGACCGAATGGGTGCCCGAACAGATGCGCTCGGGCAGAATGATCCGGCATACCGGGCCGGCCTCAATGTCCTTGGCGTCGATCAGCACGCATTCGGACTGGTCGCTTTCAAGGTCGGCGATGAAGGAGACGAGATAGCCGTCATCCTCGTCTTTCGCATTGATGCGCGGTGCAAAAGGGGCCTCGCTTCCAAAGCGGCCGGGTCCGAACTCATAGGATTGGCTCGTGCCATTTTTGAGATCATGCTTCACCAGCCCCCGGAACAGGAACCAGCCAGGCTCGGGGATTGCGCTATAAGCATAGCGATACGGCTTGCCCGCATATTGATGATTGATCATCCCGAATTCGAGGTCGCGCTCGTCCAGTCGCTCTTCGGTCGTCGTGCCGGTTTCCAGATTGAAGCGCCAGCGATGAAGCCGGGGTTTGAGCAATCCCTGGTCGAGATATGCCATCATCCGTTCCAGCCCTTCGGGGGCATTGGGATAGGATTTGGGCATCGGCTCTTCCTGATAATAGCCGTCGAGGATAATCTCATCATCCTCCTCCCATGCGTTGAGCCAGTGAAGCGTATAAGTGGGCTCGGCTTCGAACCAGCGAATATCCTCCGGCTTGCCCATGCGCGGAATAATCGCAAAGCGTGTTTTCTGGTCCGGATGGAATTGCACGACATGCAGATTGCGCTCGAGCAACTCTGGATTCCAATAAAGCGGCATGTCGTTGAGGATCACGAAATTTTTCGTAAACGCCATGTCATGCGGCAGGCGCGGGCCGGGCAGGGGGACCGGCATATAATGTTTCAGTCGGTTGTCGGCACCGACGACGCCATAATGCATAAAGGGGGCGTGCTTCGAATAGTTGAAGAACATCAGCTCGCCGGTGTCGGGATCGACTTTGCAATGTGCCGAAATGCCGTCGAGCGGCACCCAGCTTTCGGTGCCAAATTGCTCGAGCGTAAAGGGGTCGAGCCGATAGGCCTCGCCGCACTGGTAAAAGCTCGACAGGATGCGCCCCGCATGGATCGTCACATCGGTCGAGCTTGAATCCTTCAGCCACTCCTGCGCACCCCAGCCGTGGCGGGTCGACTTGTGGGGCGGTTCCATCAAACCTGCCCACAGGGACCGGCCTGCTTCCTTCTCGGCCTCGAATCCCTTGGTCCTCACAAAGCGGCTGCGATAGCTGGCCCGGCCGTTCTTGAACGATATGGCGTGAATAAAACCGTCGCCGTCAAACGGGTGATAACGGCCAATGGGTTCGTGAATTTGGTTTTCGCCGGTGCGGACATATACGCCGTCGATATCGTCCGGTATCGTGCCGATCACTTCGGCTTCGCCATTCGCAAACAGGGCATTCCATTCGTTGAAGGTCGGACGCCAGGCCCCCTTCATATAGGGATGGTCGTTGGGCTGGATCGTGGAGCGAATTGTTTCGACAAGTTCGGCGGTCATGCGATGACTCCTTTGGCGGGGGTAAAGCGCGGCCTCGCGACAGCCGCTTCATATTGGGAAACCAGACGATCGACGATCGCGGCAATCGGCTCGACGCCGCGCACCGCACCGACGCCTTGTCCGGCGGACCAGACATTTTTCCATGCCTTGGCATCGTCCTGCGCGTCGGCGAAATTGGGACGCTTGTCCTCGGGCATATTACCCGGATCATATCCCGCCGCGATCAGGCTGGATTTCAGCCAATTGGCGGTGACACCGGTAATGCCTTTCGACGGGACGATATCCTCCGCCCCGGCAGCAACAACCAAATCCTTATAACCAGGCGCCGCCATGCTTTCAGTGCAAGCGATCAAAGAGGTACCAAGATAAGCAAGATCGGCACCCAAAATCTCGGCTGCGCGTACGCCATGGCCCGTTGAGATGGCTCCGCCTAGTACGAGCGGCCCGTCCCAGAATTGCCGCACTTCCTCAACAAAAGCGAAACCCGCTGTTGCTCCGGTATGGCCGCCCGCGCCTGCCGCAACGAGTACCAGTCCATCGACACCCGCCGCCGCGGCCTTGCGCGCAAAGGCGACCGAATTGACATCGGCAAAGACGAGGCCGCCATAGGAATGAATTTCATCCACTACAGCCGCCGGGCTCCCCAGCGCCGTGATAACCAGCGGCACCTTGTGGCGCACCACGCAGGCAAGATCCTCCGCAAGCCTGCTGTTGGAGGGGTGGACGACCAGATTGACTGCCCAGGGCGCCGCGGCGGTATCCTGCGAGAGCGCGGCTTCAATCTGGCTCACCCAATTTTCCAGATCGTCAGATGTGCGCGCATTGGGCGCCGGAAAAGAGCCGATCATTCCTGCGCGGGAAGCAGCGATCACCATCTCCGGTCCCGAGACAAGAAACATTGGCGCGGCAATGGCCGGCAGCCGCAAATTGCGCGTCAGCGCAGGCGGAAGGGTGCTTTCTGGCACCATATTATCACTCTCCCAAATCTTACTTGCATAGTGATACTTAAAGCTCTTATGAGTCGCAAGGCAAGAAAAACATCACGGGCGGTGGTCGCCGAGATGATGTTGATCGGGAGAGCAATATGAAAATTCATCTTGGCATGCTGCTATCTGCCTCGGCGCTTGTCGCTCCAGCGACTGCGATCGCACAGGCTGCTCCATCCACCCAGGAACAAGGCGGGCTGCAGGAAATTATCGTCACCGCGCAAAAGAGAGCGGAAGGATTGTCCGACGTGCCAATCTCCATCTCCGCTGTCAGCGGAGAGCAGGTCGAAAATTACGGCCAGACCAATTTGGAACAGATCAGCTCCTCGGTTCCCAATCTCAAGATTACCCAGACGGCCATCGCCAACCGCATCGCGATTCGGGGCATTGCGTCAGGGGATAACAAGGGGTTTGAGCAATCGGTCGCGATGTTTGTCGATGGCGTTTATTATGGCCGCGATCAGCTATCGCGCTTGCCGCTGATCGATATGGAACGGGTCGAGGTTTTGCGCGGGCCGCAACCAACGCTCTTTGGGAAAAACGCGATTGCGGGTGCGGTCAACATCACCACTCGCAGCCCGACGGATGAGGTCGAAGGATCGATCAGCGGGCTATATGAATTCAATCATAAAGAGTTGATTTTGACAGGGGTTTTGTCCGGACCGCTAAGCGAAGGCCTGGAAGCCCGCGTGGTCGGCTATCACCGGTCGATGGACGGATATTTTTATAATCAGAAACTCGATCGCAATGAGCCCAATGTCGAGGAATATTATGCGCGCGGCAAACTGGAGTTTGATCGCGGCGGGCCATTCTCTGCAGAGCTCAAATTGGAATATGCCGACTTCGAAACCAAGGGACAGCCGCGCGACGTGTTTGGCGCCGTGGGCAATTATAAGGATGTTTTCCAGGGGCCCTTTTTTGTCAGCACCGACGCTGATTATGTGCGCGAGGATAATGGTTATGAAAGCCGCAATAAGGTATTCGGCGCTACGCTGAACAGCGAACTGGACATCGGAGAGCGCACGCTCACCTCCGTCACCGCGTTACTCGATTATAAAACGCGGGAAACGGTCGATGTCGATTTTTCGGGTGTCAGCTTTCTCGACGGCACAAATTTGCGCGAAGATTACCGGCAATTTTCGCAAGAACTGCGGCTCACTTCGCCGGGGGGCGAGGCGTTCGATTATATAGCGGGCGTTTATTATCAGCATGCAAAGCTGGATGTGCAGGATTTCACCTTGTTCAATCCGACTTTCCTGGCGCTTGGGCCCCCCTTCAACGCTTTGGGCGACACGCGCAATGACCGGGACTATAGCCAGACATCGGATCTGATTTCCGCCTTTGCGCAAGGCGAACTTTCGCTCACCGATCGGCTCCGCCTGACGGCGGGAGCGCGGTTCAACCATGAGAAGAAAAGCGGGCGCCGCGCGTTGGCGATTGTGCAAGGTCCGTTGAGCACCGCGCCGCGCCCTGTCGTCGAGGCGGTGTTTCGCGCCCTCAATATTGAAGAGCATGAGATTGCGGGCAAACTCAGCGAGGATAGTTTCAACCCGATGGTGAACGTCCAGTATGACGCGACCGACGATCTGATGCTCTATGCCTCCTATGCGCGCGGGACAAAGGCGGGTGGCTTTGACGTTCGGTCCAATTCGCTGCCGGATTCGACGACGGTTGCAAAGCCGGGCGAGTTCAAGTTCGACGATGAAAGCGCCGATAACATCGAAGCTGGGCTGAAATTCAAAAGCCGCAATATTGCTTTCAACCTGTCGGTTTATCGCACCAAATATAAGGATCTTCAGGTCAATATCTTTGATGGGACCTTGAACTTCAATGTGCGCAATGCGGCGGCGGCGCGTACCCAGGGCGTCGAGGCCGATTTCCGGGCCGCCCTTGCCCCAGGGCTGACGCTGGGCGGAGCGATTGCCTATCTCGATTTCGAGTTCACCAACTTTACCGATGGGCAATGCTATTATCAGCAGACGCCGGGTCCCGACGGCTTTTGCGACTATACCGGAAAGCGCAATGGCCTCACCCCGGAATGGTCAGGCAACCTTAATCTCGATTATGTCACCCCCGTAAGCGGCGACCTTAAGGCCGCTTTCAATCTCAATGCGGACTTCTCCTCCTCCTATATCGCGGCGGTCAATCTGGACCCGCGGACCAAGCAGGATGCCTATGCGAAGATAGGCGCACGCCTTGCGCTTGCGCATAGCGACAATCGCTGGGAAGTGGCATTGATCGGTCGTAACCTCACCAATCAGCGGATTCTTCAGACAAGCAGTTCGATGCCGCTTGCGACAACGATTACGCGCGGGGCAGGCAATGCCTATAATGGCATTATTGATCGTCCACGGACCATTGCATTGCAATTGACTGGCCGATTTTGATGGGTAGGGGGAGGGCGGCCTTGCTGTCCTCCCTTCGGCTGGTTTAGGGTCGGGAAAGCATCGCGGAGGATATCCCCACTTTGGACCAGCAACGCACCATAAGGGCCTGCTCCATCTGGCGTGCGCTCGATGTGATCGGCGACGTCCCGGTGCTGCTGATCATGGAACAATGTTTCCTGGGGGTGCATGCATTTGACGATTTCGTCGCGCGCACCGGCCTTGCTCGGTCGGTTGTCAACGGACGACTGAAAAAGCTGGTCGATGAAGATTGCCTGATGAAACGCCCCAAAAAGACAGGGCGAGGCTTTCACTATATGTTGACGCAAAAGGGGCGGGATCAATTCCCCAACGCTTTGACGATGCTTCGCTGGCAGCACCGGTGGGAAGCCGATAGCCGCGATTTCCAAGTGCGCTTGCGTCATGCCACATGCGGTCATGCGACCGAGCCGGTTCCTGTTTGTGCCCATTGTCGCGGTGAAATAGACCCGCGCGACGTAGACTGGCGCGAAGGTCCGGGTTTGGCGCGGATCGTCCCGACATATGAAAGGCGCCGCTTCAACGGCGTGGTAACAGCCCGCAGGCCCGGGGGGCGGCCACTGGTCGACGCGATGATTGAATTATTCGGCGACCGATGGGCCACTTTGGTGGTGCGGGCCATGTTTACCCATATCAACCGTTTCGATGATATTCAGCGCGATACGCTGATGGCGACCAACATATTGACGGGCCGTCTGGAGCGGCTGGTGAAGCAGGGCATTTTGCGGACGTCCCGCTATTCTGCTCACGCCGACCGGGTGGAATATCGGCTGACGGAAAAGGGGCGCGACCTTTACCCTGTTCTGCTGGCCTTGCTGCAATGGGGCGACCGATGGTTCGCCGATGATAGGGGCGCGCCACTGATATTGACGCATCGACCCTGCGGTCATGATCTGCGGATGCAGGTGACATGCAGCGAATGCAGCGGCGATCTGGACCTGTCGAACAGCGAGTTTGAAATCGAGGAGTTGGGCGCCAAAGCCCTTATGGCGTAACGCGCCCTTCGTCGCGGCGCGGCATGGGGGCGATATAACGAAGCAGAAAAGCCGTCAGCAGCAGCCATATGGCCGAACAGAAAAGAGCGTTCTGCAGACCGGCATAGTCGGCGATCATTCCCAACACCCAGGCCCCCAGCGCCATCGCGCCGAAGGTGACGGCTTGATAGATGGAAAGGCACCGGCCCAATATGTCTTCGGGCGAGCGCAATTGCATCGCGACATTGAGCGTGGTGAGGGTGGAGACCCATGCGCCCCCCGCAATAAAGGCGGCCACAAGCAAGGGCGGAAGAGAGTGTGTAACCGCGACCGGGAGCATGACGGCAGCGAACAGCATCGCGGCGACGGTCACCACCTTGTCGCTGCCCCAGCGGCGGCGCGCCTTTCCGATCCACAGGGCAGTGAAGATCGACCCCGCCCCGAATGCGGCGAGGCACAGCCCATAATCAATTTCCGTGCCGCCAAAACGGTCGCGAATGAGCGAGGGGAGAAGCGCCTGAAAGCCTGCCGCGCCCAAGCCGAAGGCAAAGCCGCGCAGCAGCACGCGGCGCACCGGGTCTGACTGCGCGCAAAAGCGCAGGCCCGCGCCGATAGCAGCGAGCATTGGCCGGCGCTGCGGCGGCCTCGTTTCGGGGCGCCAGCGCACCAGCACGATAATCAGCGCCACATAGCTGAGCGCATTGAAGGCAAAGCCTGTTTCGGGACCGGAAAGCGATATCAGGAGACCGCCCAGCGCGGGGCCGACACTGCGCGCAAGGTTGAAGGCGATGGTATTGAGCGCGATCGCCTGCGGCAAGTCGCGCGGGCCGACCTGCAGCCGCACCGATGCCTGCCATGCCGGGCCGTTGAGCGCGGTGCCGCAGCCGACGGCTAGGGTGAAGAAAAGCAGCAGCAGCGGCGTAATCGCGCCCATCCATGTGGTGATGGTAAGCGCGGCAGAGACGAGCAACATGCCCGTCTGCGCCGCCAACATTACCCGGCGGCGGTCGAAATTATCCGCGATGGCGCCCGCAAAGACGCCAAGCAGCATGATCGGGATGGTCGCACCCGCCTGCACCAGAGCGATCAGAAGATGCGACTGGGTGAGTTCGGTCATTAGCCAGGCCGCGCCGACGGACTGGATCATCGAACCCATGTTCGATGCCAGATTTGCCGTCCAGATGGCCCGAAAAGCCGGATAGTGAAAAGGCGCAAAGGCGCTTTGCGAAGAAGGAGCAGACCCGGTCACCTGGGAGGAGGTAGCGTCCCACAGAAAGAGCGGCAAGTTTCGCGGCTTGCGGTTGCACCTGACAGGGGCCGACCGGTGAAGGTTTCCGTTCGATGACAGAGTGAACGAAATAATCGTGCGCCTCCCACTGGCGCGCTTGCCCCCGACTGGTTACATGGGCCGCCACCAAGCGATTCGCGTGTGCCGCCTCTGACGCCGGGGCAGGCACCGTCTGCACCAGAAAGTGGCCTTATGGAAATCATCACCGGTTTGACCTTTGACGACGTTTTGCTCGTTCCGGGACCGTCGGACATGCTGCCGTCCGAAGCCCGGCTGACGACGCAGGTGACGCGCGACATCGCACTGAATATCCCGATCCTGTCGTCGGCGATGGATACGGTGACCGAAGCCGATATGGCGATTTTGATGGCTCAGATTGGCGGATTGGGCGTCCTGCACCGCAATTTGGATGTTGCCGAGCAGGCGGCAGCAGTCCGGCAGGTCAAGCGCTTTGAAAGCGGGATGATCGTCAACCCCATCACCATCGCGCCCGATGCACCGTTGTCCGAGGCCACAGCCCTGATGGCGCAGCATAATATTTCGGGCATTCCTGTGGTGGAGAAAGCGGGCAAGCTGGTGGGCATCGTGACGCACCGCGATGTGCGCTTTGCCGACAATCCCGGCCAGCCGGTGCGCGAACTGATGACGGCGGAAAATCTCGCCACTGTTCGTCCCGGCGTCGGGCAGGATGAGGCGCGCAAGCTGCTTCACCAACGGCGGATCGAAAAGCTGCTGGTCGTCGATGATGCGTATCGCTGCGTTGGCCTGATCACCGTCAAGGACATGGAAAAGGCGGTGAATTTCCCTGAAGCGACCAAGGACGAAAGCGGGCGGCTGCGCGTTGCCGCGGCGACCAATACCGGCGATTCCGGGGTGGAACGCGCCGAGGCGTTGCTGGAAGCAGAATGCGATCTGATCGTCGTCGATACCGCGCATGGCCATAGCAAGATGGTCGGCCAGACGGTCGAACGGATCAAGAAACTATCGAGCAAGGTGCAGGTGCTCGCCGGAAATGTCGCGACGGGCGATGCCACGCGCGCACTGATCGACGCGGGCGCCGACGGGGTGAAGGTCGGTATCGGTCCGGGGTCGATCTGCACCACGCGCGTCGTCGCGGGAGTTGGTGTGCCGCAATTGACGGCAATCCTGGACAGCGTTGCGGTTGCAGCGAAGGCCAATGTTCCCATTATTGCAGACGGCGGCCTGCGCACGTCGGGCGATCTGGCGAAGGCGCTGGCGGCGGGCGCGTCGTGCGTCATGGTGGGATCGCTGCTCGCCGGAACGGCCGAAGCGCCCGGCGAAACCTTCCTCTATCAGGGACGCACCTATAAAAGCTATCGCGGCATGGGGAGTGTCGGAGCCATGGCGCGCGGATCGGCGGACCGCTATTTCCAGCAGGATATCAAGGACCAGATGAAACTGGTGCCGGAAGGCATCGAAGGCCAGGTTCCGTTCAAGGGACCGGCCAAGGATGTGATCCATCAGCTGGTCGGCGGCGTGAAGGCGGCGATGGGATACACCGGCAGCCGCACGCTGAAAGATTTGCGTGAGCGCGCGAAATTTGTTCGCATCACCAATGCAGGCCTGCGCGAAAGCCATGTCCATGATGTGGCCATCACGCGCGAGGCGCCCAATTATCCTGCGGGCTGATTGTGCGCGGCGCATGACGGCCTCGGCGCCGCTGTGCCAGATGAAGGGAGCTGCGTGACATGACCCCCGCCGCGCGTGTGCAAACCGCCATCGAGATATTGGACGCTATTGCCGCCGCCGCGCGCGAGGGTGGGTCGTCGGCCGATCGGATCTTGTCGGAAGCGATGCGTCAGCGGCGCTATGCCGGGTCGAAGGATCGGCGGGCAATACGCGCGCTGGTTTATGATGCGATCCGCACCGTGCGCTCGGCGCCGCCTTCGGGCCGCGCGGCGATGCTGACGCTGGCCGATGAACAGCCTGATCTAGCGGCACTTTTCGATGGATCGCCCTATGGCCCCGCGCCGATTGAGGCAGGCGAAGCGCGTGGTGAAAGCGGGCTGGCGGCGCCCACGCTGGTGGCCTTGTTTGATCCGCTAATCGGCGATGAGGAAGCCGGGGCGATGCTGGCGCGCGCGCCGGTGGACTTGCGCGCCAATTGCATCAAGGCGCAGCAAGCCGATCTGGCTGCACATTTCCCGGATGGGGAAGCGATTGCCGGGGTGGCGGACGGGTGGCGGCTGCCGCCTGAAAGCGCGGCGGTGCAGCATCCGGCTTATGCGGATGGCCAGTTTGAGGTGCAGGATGCCGCCAGCCAATATGCAGCGGCGGCATTGGACGCGGCGCCTGCTATGCGTATCGTCGATTTGTGTGCGGGGGGCGGCGGCAAGGCGCTTGCGCTGGCATCCCTTACCGGCGACCGGAGCGAGATATTGGCGTGCGACATCAATCGCGCGCGTTTGCAGCAATTGGCGCCGCGTGCCGAGCGGGCCGGGGTGACATCCATTACGACACGGCTGCTCAATCCGGGGCAGGAAGCTGATATGCTGGCCGACTGGCGCGGGCATGCCGCCCGGGTCTTTGTCGATGCGCCCTGTTCGGGCAGCGGCACCTGGCGGCGCAGTCCCGAACTGCGCTGGCGCCTCACTCCTTCACGGCTCGACAAGCATGTCGCCGATCAGGCACGGCTGATGGATATCGGCGCGGAGATGGTGGCGCCGGGCGGAAAACTTCTTTATGCTGTTTGCTCGGTCATAGCGCGCGAGGGGCGGGCACAGGTGGATGATTTTCTCAATCGGCATCCGGGCTGGACGGTGGATGACAATGTCTTGCCGCCGGGTATAGGGCGGTCCGCCGGAGCGGGCTTTCTGCTAACCCCCGCGCATGACGGATGCGACGGCTTTTTCCTCGCACGGCTTGCTGCCCCATGTTAGGCAGGGGGGCAATGAACCGATGGGAGAATGTGATGCGCGTCAGTTTCCTGGCCCTTGGCGCGGGTCTGATTTTGGCCAGCCTGCCAACCAGTTCGGAGGCGCAGCGCGCCGATAACGATATTTTGCCGCGCTCGGTCGCGCTGCAAAATGCCGGAGAGGCAGTGCAGCAGGCAGGCGAATTGAACAGCGCGATAGATTATTATGAATCGGCGCTGGTCGCCGATCCGCGCAACCGCTCGGCGATTATCGCGCTGGCGCAGGTTGCGCGCGCGCAAGGGCTGCCCGGCAAGGCGATCAGCCTTTATCGTGAGGCGCTGGCGCTTGATCCCAATGATCTGGTTGCGCTGACCGGGCAGGGCGAAGCACTTGCGGAGAAGGGCGCGCTCGAACTGGCGCGCGAAAAGCTGGCTGAGGCCGAGCGTGTCTGTTCAGGGCAATGCCCGCAGGTCGCGGCGCTGGAAAAGGCGATTGCGACGAACAGCGAAAAGCGGGTGGTGGCAGCGGAGGCCGTGCCGCCCAAAACGGTCGGCAATGCGGAGCCGATGAGCCAGCAGAACTAACGGACTGAACATTGGGGGTCGAGGGCAGAGAAGTCCGCCTCCGGCCGTCCCTTTCCTTATCCCAATTCGCCGAGATCGAGCGCCTCTAATAGTGCCATCCGGGCGCGACGGACGTCGGCGGTGAGCGCGGGATCGCCGAGCATGTCGGGCGCTATGCTTTCGGGCCAATGGCGCCGCACCACATCGGCGATGCGGTCGAGCTTGGCTTCATCGGCGACAAAGCGCGGGTCGACGGTGGCGGGATCGGCCACGACGCGCAATCGCAGACAGGCGGGGCCGCCGCCATTGGCCATCGACTGGCGCACATCAACGGGGAAGAGCTGCCGGATCGGGCCGTTGCCCGCGACATGCGCCTCCAGCCACTTCCAGACAGATGGTGTATCGCGCGCCTCGGTCGGCAGGATCAGGCCCATGCCGCCGTCATCGGGCAGGCTGACAAGCTGGGCGTTGAAGAGATAGGATTTGATCGCATCGGCAAGGCTGACCGCGCTTTCGGGGACTTCGACGATTTCGACCGCGGGAAAGGCTCGCCGGATCGCGTCATGCGCGGCATCCCGCTCGTAAAAAGCGGTTTCATGAGTGAACAGCACATGTTCATTGGCGACCGCAACAACGTCATTGTGAAAGGCACCGCCCTGAATCGCAGTGTCGGACTGACGCAGGAACAACGTGCGCGCGGGATCGAGCCGGTGATGGCGGGCGATCGCCTTCGAGGCGTCGAGATGCTGGCGCGCCGGGAAGCGGCCGCCGCCGACGCCATAGACGAAAATCTCGACCCCCGCTTCATCATGGCGCGAACAGAGGCGCATATGATTGGCCGCGCCCTCGTCGCCAAAAGGCGCGGGGACAGGAGCGTGCACGGCGAATTGCGGGCCGGAAAAGGCGAGGCGAAGCTGCGCCAGCGTTCCCTGCCATTCATGGCTGCGGTGCGGCATGGTAACGAGGTTGGCGACGGTCAGATGGCAAAGCCCATCGGCGGTATCGGCAGCGGGGGACACGGTTGCGGCATTGGCCGCCCACATGGACGAAGCCGACCAGGCCTGCGCGCGCAAATGCGGCTCGGCATCGTTGAGCGAGGTGCCGAGGCTTTCGAGCCAGCGGGCATCGGGGCGGTCGAGCGGCACGAAAAACCCCTGCGGCAGACCAAGCGCCAGATTGTGGCGCATCTTCTCTATGCCTTGCAGCGCTGCGGCGCGTGGGGCGGAGGCGTCGCCTGCATTGCTGGCCGAGGCGATATTACCCCGGCTGAGTCCCGCATAATTATGGGTCGGGCCGATGATCCCGTCGAAATTAATCTCTGTCTGCATGTCAGCGCCCGATCCAGCTAAATTCATCACCCTTTTTCAGCCCCAATATCTCGGCGCTGGCGGCATCGAGCGTCGCCTCGCCCTTCACTTTGCCAAAGCAGCAACGGAAATCGGCGAGGCGCCCAGTGGCGACCAGCGCATCCTCGCCATCCTTGGCAGTGCCCGCAAGCGCGACATGGCGTGCATCGCGCACGCTCGCAACCTGGTCGGTGCGCGCCGTCATCGTGGGGCCGCCGTCGAAAATGTCGATGTAATTTTCAAAGGCAAAGCCTTCATTTTCGAGCATCCGCATCGCGGCGCGACCGCTGGGGTGGGGGACGCCGATGACGCTGCGCGCGTTTTCGGGCAGCATCGCGATATAGACGGGATGTTTGGGCATCATGTCGGCGATAAATTGATTGCCATGGACGGCATTGAACTGGTCGGCTTCCTGAAAGCTCATCCCGAAAAATTTGCCCGCGACCCCGTCCCAGAAGGGCGAGCCGCCCGCTTCGTCGATGACCCCGCGCAGCTCGGCGAGCAGACGGTCGGCGAAACGGGCGCGGTGGCGCGCGATGAACAGATAGCGCGACCGGGCAAGCAGCAGGCCCAGCCCGCCCGCGCGCGCCGCGGGGTGAAGAAAGAGACCGCCGACCTCGCTCGATCCGTTGAGATCATTGCTGAGGATCAGTGTCTGGGCATGAAAGGTCCGCCCAAGCTGTTCGCTATGCTGGCTTTCGGTGCTGATGCGATAGGAATAAAAGGGCCAGCGCTGGCCGATCTGCCCGAAAATCTGGCAGGTGCCGCGCACTTCGCCGCTGTCGAGATCTTCGAGCACGAGCAGATAAAGCTCGTCAGAGGGATATTCCTTGTCGCTCGCAAATCCGGCCTCGGCGCGTTCGAGCTTGGTCCGCAGCGCCTTTTTGTCGGGGGGGAGGTTGGTGAAGCCGCCGCCCGTCAGCTTCGCCATTTCGTAAATGCTTTGCAGATCGCCTGGCTTGGCCGCCCGGATCACATAATTCACACAGTCCCCCGTTCTGCTAGTTGCAGGATAGTGAGCGCCGACAATTTCGCGCGTTCGGCGAGGCTGTCGACGATCAGAAATTCGTCCGGTGAATGAATGGCGCCGCCGCGCGGGCCCATGGTGTCGACGACGGGAATGCCGCAGGCGGCGATATTATTGCCGTCGCACACCCCGCCGGTTGCATTCCAGCCGATCTGGAGGCCGAGCGCGGCTCCGCAGTCGCGTACCAGCGTGAAGAGGCGGGAAGCCGCTTCATCGAGCGGCTTGGGCGGGCGGTTGAAGCCGCCGTGGAGGTGGCAGTGGACGTCGTGGTCGCGCTGGATGTTGGCAATAGTGTCACGCAGCATCACTTCGGCTCTCGCCATTGCCTCGGGCGTGGAGGGGCGCATGTTGACGCGCAAAATGGCTTGGTCGGGCACGACATTATTGGGCCCGCCGCCGTCAATTTTTGCAGGATTAACCTTTAATTCCAGTGATTTCATGGCATTGAGGCGCAGCGCGAGATCGGCGGCGGCGACAAGGGCGTTGCGCCCCTCTTCCGGGTTGCGTCCGGCATGGGCGGACAGGCCATGAATCGTGATGCTGAAGTTGCCGCTTCCCGGACGTGCGCCCGCCAATGTTCCATCGGGAAGCGCGGGTTCATAGGTGAGCGCGGCCATTTTCCCCTTGGCAAGTTCGGCGATCAGCGCGGCGGAGGCGTGGCTTCCCGTTTCCTCGTCGCTGTTGATCATCACATCATAGCCGATGCGCGGGGCGAGCGGCGATGTTTCGATCGCCGACAGGGCAGCGAGGATCACCGACAGCCCGCCCTTCATGTCGGCGGTACCGGGGCCGTTCAGCACGCCTTCCTCGCGCCATGTCAGCGTCTGAAAGGGGTGATCGGCAGGAAAAACCGTGTCCATATGGCCGGTGAAGAGCAGTTGCACCGGCGCGTCGGGGCGCACCGACAGATGCAGATGCTCGCCGCGCTGGCTGGTCTGCACCTGTCCTGCCGCATCGACACTTTCCACCGGATCTGGCGCGACTAGCCGCACTTCGCCGGGCAGCGCCGAAAAGGCATCGGCGAGCGTCGCCGCCATGATTTTCAGCCCGGCCAAATTGGTCGTCCCGCTGTTAATCGCGGCCCATTGTTCAACCTGTGCAAGCATCGGCGCGGCGGCGGCGCGGTCGAGAACGGCGCTATCCTGGGGGGTGAGCGAAAACATGACAAGGCTATAGCGACCCGCGCGATGCTTTTGCACCCCCTGCTTGCGTCCTGTCGCCTCCGCCTTGCGACCGCGCCGTAGCGTCAGTCCGGTGCCGCGCCGCCGATCATCTCGGCCACCGCGCTCTCCTCCGGCATATGGGCGAAACAGGGGAGGGCGGGGTCCATCGCGTCCCAGGCGGGCGCGCGGCTGGCGTAGACGATCATCTGCGGGGTGACCGCGCCGGGATCGTCGAGGCTGGAAGCGCGCAGCGCTAGCAGGGCGGGCATCGCCGAATTGCGCGACAGAATGGGCGACCCGCAATCGGCGCAAAAGCCACGGCTGACGATATGGCGGCTGTCGGCGGGATGGTCATAGAAGCGCGGTTCGCCTGTCATTTCAAACCCTTCCTCGGGGATGAGGATATGGGTGGAATGGCCGGTGCCGCTGCTCTTGCGGCAGTCGATGCAATGGCAATGGCCGACGACAAGCGGCACGGCGGGGGTCGAATAGCGAATCTGCCCGCACAGGCAGGCTCCGGACAATCCGGTCATGGCGCGATCCTTTCCAAAAGGGGAGTGACAGGCGAAGGCCGCTTTTACATCGGCATGTCGAGCGCGGGCGCGACCTCTATGGTGCCGCCGATGGCGATATGCGGCGAACGCTGCGCCATGGCGGTGGCGGCGTCCAGGTCGGCGGCTTCGATGACCGTGAAGCCCGCCAGCGGATTGGCACCGCCATCCGCGCTCACCCCGGCCGCCGAGACGGTGCAGGATTTGCCGAGCGGCAGACCGGGGTCGATGACCGCACCGCCAAGGCTGGCCATCCATGCCTTCCAATTTTCCATATGCGCCCGGCCTTCTTCGGGCGAAAGGCCCTGCGGTCCGCCATGATAAGCGAAGACGAATTTCGGCATAAATCCTCCGTTGCTGCGATGACGGAAGCGGACGCTAGGCGGCATTTTTATATGTTAAAGAACATATGTTGGACGCTGGCATAAGGGGCGTCCACGGCGGCGAGGAGAAGCGAAATGCCCTATGGAGCCGAGCATAAGGCCGCGACGCGGGCGCGGATCGTCTAGGCGGCGCGCATATTGTTCAACCGCCATGGCTTCGACCGGGTAACGATCGACCAGATCATGGCCGAGGCGGGGCTGACGCGCGGCGGTTTTTACAATCATTTCCGTAACAAGGAGCAGCTTTATGCCGAGGCGGTGGCCAGTTTCCTGATGGGGCGCGGCGCGATCTGGCGGACCGAAGCCGGAGTGGAAGGCGAAACCCCCGCACCGCAGATCGCCGTACAAATGATCGAAAGCTATTTGTCCGACCGTCATCTGGGCGACCTTGATGGTCAATGTCCGATGATCGCGCTGTCGTCCGATGTGGCGCGCGCCCATGCAGAGGTCGGCGAAGCTTATCAGATGCTGCTCGATGCGATGGTGGGCCTGTTCGAACAATGCCTTGCTGACCGGGGGGAGGGCGCGCGGCGGGAGGCGCTGTCGCTCGCTCTTTTATGCGTCGGCGGGATGATTCTGGCGCGCAGCTTGCCGCAATCGGCGCTGGCGGCAGAAATTCGCGGCGCGGCGCAGGAGGAGGCCTTGCGGCGGTTGAAAGGCTGACCGCGCCGTATTTTTCACCCTGTTAACCCGACTTTCGCTTTCGGATGGCACAAGGGCGCAAAGAAAAGTGGGGTCGATGACAGCAGCCTTCATCCTGGGCATCAACATGTTTATCGCGGGGATTTTCGCGGTGGCCTTTGCCGTGGTCGCTGCGTCCAATCCCAAGGCGACGGGCGCGCGCTGGATCGCGGCCGGCTATTCGCTGGGCATCCTTGATATTGCGCTCGAATATATCCTGCCGATGCAGGCCGATCCGGTGCCGGTCGGCGCCGCGATTTTCCTGACCTATATGATGGCGATCAGCCTGTGCGTGATCGGCGTTGCGCGCCATTTCCAGTTTGCGCCGCCCTGGCGTGCGATGGGCGCGATCTGGGCCTGGGCACTGGCGACGACGCCGCTGATTTTCACTCTGGCCTATTCCTCGCCCTGGCGGGTCGCGCTTTATCATCTGCCCTATTTCGCTCTGCATATGATGCTGGTCATACAGATATTGCGCGTGCGGCATTTGCAGCGGCTGGATTATCTGCTGGCGGGGATCGTCACCGTCTCCGCCCTGCTGCATGTGTCGCGCCCCTTCATCGCGTGGCAGGTCGGGACGGCGGACAGCGCGCAAGCCTATATGACCACGCAATATGCCGCCATTTCGCAGAGCATCGGCGCAGGCATGCTGGTGGCGCAGGCGCTCGTCATGCTGCTGGTGATGATGCGCGACCGCACGGCGGAGATTATGACGCGATCCGAAACCGATCCGCTGTCGGGCCTGCTTAACCGGCGCGGGTTCAACGACCGGGCCGAGGAAGCGGTCGCCAAAGCCCATGCCAAGCGGCGCGCGGTGGTGCTGGTCGCCGCCGACCTCGATCATTTCAAGACGATCAACGATAGTTTCGGCCACCCGGCGGGCGATGCGGTGATTGCCCATTTCGCGCAGATATTGCGCGATGCCGCGCCTGAAAAGGCGCTGGTCAGTCGGCCGGGCGGCGAGGAATTTGCGGTGCTATTGCTCGATGTCCATCTGGGCGATGCGCGAATTTATGCCGATGAGGCGCGGCGCCGGCTGGTGGGGGCCGACCTGAGCGACATGGGGATCGACCGGCCCGTCTCTGCTTCTTTTGGCGTGGCGCAAATGACGCCGGGTGAAGATTTCTTCACGCTGTGGCGGCGCACCGATGCCGCGCTCTATCGCGCCAAAAGCGGTGGGCGCAACCGCGTCAGCCTAGCGCTGGGCGAATTGCCCGGTGGGCCTTCGGTGAAGACAGCGGCGAGCTAGGGCGCGCGACTGGCGCCATTAGCCTCGGCCTGTCCCTTTCCTGTCTGTGATGGTCATTGCGAGATCGGCGCTGGGGATTGCTTCGTCGCCCGGCTTTGCCGGGCTCCTCGCAATGACGGGGATAAGCGTTTTGCCTCGCACGAGGCCCCAAAGAAGACCTCATCGGCGCTCTTTTTGACTCACACAAAGACACAAAGGCACAAAGAAGCAGATCGGGCCGTCAGGCCCCTTTCCTCCTTTTTCGATGGGGCAGGCCGATGCCTTGCAGGAAAAATGCCGCGTCGCGGCGTGGAGCCTCTTTGTGCCTTTGTGTCTTTGTGTGAGAAATATATGGAATAGCGCTGGCGGACGGCAGAGGCTTATGCGCGCGGGGTGTCTCGACTTCGCTCGACACGAGCGGGGAGCGGGGAGGGGGCAGGGGTAGGTCCCTTTTGCGTGCCGGGCGGTTGCCAAGCGGGCGGAGACGCGGCATAGGCAGGTGGCCCTTTCCTCCCCGGGTCCAATAGCGCGATATGCGCCGACCAAAGGGTATTTGCATGACTGACTTCCTCGACCGCCACGGCTTGTCCATCGATTCGCGCCTTGTCGCCTTTATCGAGGAAAAGGCGATTCCGGGCACCGGGGTCGATACCGATCGTTTCTGGGCCGATTTCGCCGCGCTGATGGGGCGTTTCGCGCCCGAAAATGCGGCCTTGCTGGCGAAGCGGGCGGATCTGCAGGCGAAAATCGACGCCTGGCATGAGGCGCGCGCCGGGCAGGCGATTGATGCCGAGGCCTATCAGCAATTTCTGCGCGAGATCGGCTATCTGGTGCCCGAACCTGCGCCCTTCACGGTGGGGACCGACAATGTCGATCCCGAAATTGCGACCATGGCGGGGCCGCAGCTGGTGGTGCCGGCGCTGAATGCGCGCTTTGCGCTCAATGCGGCCAATGCGCGCTGGGGCAGCCTGTATGATGCTTTTTACGGCACCGATGCGCTCGACGCGCCGCCGGCGAAGCCCGGCGGCTATGATGCGCAGCGCGGCGCGGCGGTGATTGCGCGCGCCAAGGCGTTTCTGGACGAAGCGGTGCCGCTGGCGGCGGGCAAATGGGCGGACTGGCAGGGCGGGGAGTTGGCGCTGGCCGACCCTTCGCAGCTTTTCGGGCGCCGGGAGGGTGGGCTGCTGTTCCGCCACAATGGCCTGCATATCGAACTGGTAATCGACCGCGATCACCCCATTGGCAAGACCGACCCGGCGGGCATCGCCGATGTCGTGCTGGAAGCCGCGTTGACGACGATCATCGATCTGGAGGACAGCGTTGCCGCGGTTGATGGCGAGGACAAGCTGCTCGGCTATTCCAACTGGCTGGGGCTGATGCGCGGCGATCTTGTCGAAAGCTTCGACAAGAGTGGCCAGACGGTCACACGGCGCATGGCAGCGGACCGCGAATGGACCGCGCCCGATGGAGCGCCCTTTACCCTGCACGGGCGCAGCGTGATGTTCGTTCGCAATGTCGGCCATCTGATGACGACGCCGATGGTGCGGCTCGCCGATGGATCGGAAGCACCCGAAGGGCTTTGCGATGCGGTGTTTACCAGCCTGTGTTCGCTGCATGACATCAAGCGGCTGGGGGTGCTGGCGAACAGCCGCGCCGGCAGCATCTATATTGTGAAGCCCAAGCAGCATGGGCCGGAAGAATGCGCCTTTACCGACCGCTTGTTCGACGCGGTCGAGGATATGCTGGGCCTCTCCCGTCACACGATCAAGGTCGGGGTGATGGACGAGGAACGGCGCACCAGCGCGAACCTGGCCGCGTGCATCGAGGCGGTGAAGGACCGCATCGTCTTTATCAACACCGGCTTCCTCGACCGCACTGGCGACGAGATCCATACGTCGATGCGCGCGGGGCCGATGATCCCCAAGGGCGAGATGAAGGCGAGCGACTGGATCGCCGCCTATGAGGACCGCAACGTCCGCATCGGCCTCGCCTGCGGATTGTCGGGCAAGGCGCAGATCGGCAAGGGCATGTGGGCGATGCCCGACATGATGAAGGCGATGCTGGAGGCGAAGATCGGCCATCCGAAATCGGGTGCGAACACCGCCTGGGTGCCCTCGCCCACCGCCGCGACGCTGCACGCGTTGCACTATCATCAGGTCGATGTGTTCGCGCGGCAAAAGGAGATTGCGGGCGAGGCGGTGCCGGGGCTGGACCGGCTGCTCGCGATTCCGGTGGCGCCGGGACGCAACTGGAGCGAGGCGGAAATCGCCCGCGAACTCGACAATAATTGCCAGGGCATTTTGGGCTATGTCGTGCGCTGGATCGATCAGGGGGTCGGCTGTTCGAAGGTTCCTGACATTGACGATGTCGGCTTGATGGAAGACCGTGCGACCTTGCGTATTTCGAGCCAGGCGCTCGCCAACTGGCTGCTCCACGGCGTGTGCACCGCCGAGCAGGTCGATGCCGCGCTCGCGCGCATGGCGGCCAAGGTCGATGCGCAAAATGGGGGCGATCCCCTCTATGAAAAGCTGACGCCCGATGGTGTGGCTTATCAGGCGGCGCGGGCGCTGATCTTTGAAGGGACGGCGCAGCCTTCGGGCTATACCGAGCCCTTGCTTCACGCCTATCGGCTGAAGAAGAAGGCGGCGACGAAGGGCGGCGGCACGAATTGACAGCGGATTCGGGCCGGCGCATACGGCCCGCTGAATGGAGCGGCGGGCCGTCGCGGAAACACGCATAGCGGTGGGGACGGCGCCCCCGGCATTGGCGTAGCTTCCCGGCCTGTCCCAACAATCTGCCGACCCCGCGCCGAAGTCGGTCTGTGCCTGCCGTCAGGAGGAAAATATGCTGACCGCCTTCGCTCGCCAGAATGGCCATCTTGTCCGCGTGGATGCCGCCCAGCTGGACCAGCCTGCGTCGGGGAGTGATATTTTATGGGCCGACATCGTCCATCCCGATTCGGACGATGCCGAGCGCGCCGCCACGCTGTTCGGCCTGTCGATTCCGACCTTGCAGGAAATGGAGGAAATCGAACCGTCGGCGCGCCTGTATGAGGAAGATGGCGCGCGGGTCATGACCGTGCCGATCGTGGTCGGGCTGAACAGCGATGCGCCGCGCCTGGCCCCCGTCACCTTTTTGCTGACGCCGCAGCATCTTCTGACCGTGCGCCACGCCCAGTCGATTTCCTTTGACCAGGTGATCGCGCGCCGGACCCGCGATGAAGATCGCCCAGGCCCCGAAACGCTGATGTTCGACCTGCTGGAAGCCATTGTCGACCGGGTAGCCGATACGCTGGAGCGCACAGCGGGGCATTGCGACATATTGTCGCGGCAGGTTTTCGCCCGGAAAAACCCGGCCGGGGATGATGTGTCGGCGGCCTCGCGCGATCTGGAAGCGGTGCTGAGCGAGATCGGGCGCGACGGCGATTTGCTGATGCGTCTGCGCGAATCGCTTGTCGGGCTGGAACGGATGCTTTCCTATCACAGCGCGCGCAATGCCGGGGTCAAGCGGGAGGCGGTGGGGCGGCTGAAAACGATCCAGCGCGACGTTCGCGCGCTGACCGATCAGGCCGGTTTTCTGTCGAGCAACATCAACTTTCTGCTCGACGCGACCTTGGGGCTGATCAACCTCCAGCAGAATCAGATCATCAAATTATTCACCGTCGCCGCCGTTGCCTTCATGCCCCCGACGCTAGTGGCGTCCATTTACGGCATGAATTTCGAGGTGATGCCCGAACTGAGCTGGACTTATGGTTATCCGCTCGCCGTGGGGGCGATGGTCGTTTCTGCGGTGCTGCCGCTCGCCTATTTTCGCAAGCGCGGCTGGCTCTAGCGCGCAGGCGCGATATCAGGGTTCCAATAGCTGGGGAGTGTCCTCCCGCCTTTGATCGGGGGAGGCAAGCAACAATTTGATGCCAATCTTTCTGGCGACAATCGAGCTTGCCTATCCGATGCATCCCTGTGCAACTGCGCTTGGGATAACAGGGGGGCAGGCGCGCGATGGCGGCACCATTCAACTATGGCCAGCTTAAATTTCTGAAGGCTTTTACCGAGGCGCTGTTTCATGGCGTCGACATGGCGATCACCCCCGATCAGGTGGTCGAAAATATCGAGAGCCTGTTTGCCAAGATTGGCGGCACCAAGCTGGATGAGATGCAATTTTCGCTGACCGCGACCGAATTGGTGCTGGGCCCTTGGTTCAGCGAGGCGAGCGTTGAAACCCGCGTCGAGCGGATCGAGGACCGGCTGCGCGACAGCCAGATCGACCTGTTTCAGGATATGGGGCGGCTGCGCGGGGTCATCTATGCCGGCTATTATGGCCATTGGCAGCCGGGCGGCGAGGCGGAAAATGCCGATAATCCGGTGCACCGCCAGATCGGCTTTGCCTTGCCCAAATACCGGGCGCGCGGGGACGGCGAGATGCCGATCACGCTCGTCGAGGGGCGCGAGATTGATCCAGCGCATATATTGGACGCCGCATCGCTGAAATCCGAATATGATGTCATCGTCATCGGGTCGGGCGCGGGCGGGGCGATTGCCGCGCATAATGTCGCCGCGCAAGGCTATAAGGTGCTGATCGTCGAGGCGGGTCCCTTTTACCCGTCGCAAGCGATCACCCATCATGAGCTCGACATGATCGCGCAGCTTTACAAGCATGGCGCGCTGCAAACCTCCACCAACCGCGATTTCGTCGTGTTTCAGGGGCGCTGCGTCGGCGGGTCGTCGACGATCAACAATGGCATTTGCCTGCGTGTCAACGATCCGGGGCGCACCCATCCCGATGCGCCCGATGTGCTCGCCAAATGGGCGCGCATCGGCGCGCCGGTCGATCCCGCGGCCTTTCATGCCGCCTATGATGCGGTGCAGGCGCGGCTGGGGATTGCGCCGGTCGAGCCGCGCAGCGGGCGGCATAATGGACCGCATCTGATGAAAGGCTGGGCCGCCTATGCCGCCGCATCGGATGAGCCGCGCGACCGGCGCGCGGTGACCGCCTGGTTCAGCAAGAATTTCGGCCCGCCGGGCACCGAGGCCGCCTGCGCCTATTGCGGATATTGCAATTCGGGCTGCGCCTATGGCCGCCGGGTCGGGGTCGCGCAAAGCTATTTGCCCGACGCCTGCCGCGAGCATGGCGCGCGCATTCTCCCCGAAACCAAGGCCGAGCGCATATTGTGGCAAGAGGCGCTGGATGGCCGGCGCGAGGCGGAGGGGGTGCGACTGCGCCTGCCCGGCGGCGCGCGCCTCGATGTGCGGGCGCGCATCGGCGTGGTGGTCGCCGCGGGCACCATCGCCTCGTCCAAGCTGCTGGCGCGCAGCGGCATAGCGGGGACGGGATATCAGGTGTCGCTGAATGTCGCTTCCCCCGTCGTCGCGCTGATGCCCGAAGGGGCGGGCGGCAACGCCTGGGACGAGGATCAGATGACCAGCTATGTCGATTGCGGCGACTTTCTGCTCGAAAGCCATTTCCAGCCGCCCATGTCGATGGCGACGCTGATGCCCGGATGGTTCGCCGACCATGCGGCGCGGATGAAAAATTACGGGCGGGTGCATTCGGCGGGCATTCTGTTTCCCGCCGACCGGCGCGGACGGATTGAGGATGGCAAGCTGAGTTTTCGGCTCGACGACCCTGTCGACCTGCCGGTACTGCGCCGCGCGATGGCGACGCTGACCAAGGTGCATTTCGCTGCCGGGGCGCTGGAATGCTACCCTGCGCTGGCGCGCGGACAGGTGGTTACCCCCGACATGGATGTGGACACGTTTTTCGAGCGCGCGATCCGCGAGGCCGATGATGTCACCCTGTCGAGCAGCCACCCGCATGGCGGCAATGCCATGCACGAAAACCCCCGCTATGGCATCGTCGATCCCGACTGCCGGGTGCATGGCACGACCAATGTGATGGTGACCGACGCGAGCGTCTTTCCAAGCTGCATTCGCGTCAACGCGCAATGGACGACGATGGCGATGGCGCAATATGCGACCGGGCGAGGGGATGTGTTTCGCTAGGGCCGGTCGGCCCGGAGCCACCATATCTCCCCGTCTCCGCGTGAAATCTCACCACCAACCAGCTGTCATTGCGAGCCCGGCGAAGCCGGGAGAGGCAATCTCCAGCCAGCGTCTTGGATGCACCGATAGCTGGGGATTGCTTCGTCACCCGGACGGGTCCGAGTTCCTCACAATGGCAGTTTAAGGGGCCTCCGCCATCTCTGCGCCTCTGCGCGAATCTTCTCATTGCTCGCGCATGCCGCTATGGGCCCCGTCATGAGCTTTACCGTCGCTGCCCTCTATCGCTTTGCGCCTTTTGACGATCCCGCTGCGCTGCGTGAGCCTTTGCTCAGCTTGTGCGAGGCGAAAGGGATCAAGGGGACGATCCTGCTCGCGCGCGAAGGGGTGAACGGCACCATCGCGGGGGACGCGGGCGGGATCGCCGCCGTGATCGAGCATATACGCGCGCTGCCCGGCTGTATCGATCTGGACGTCAAATATTCCGCCGCCGCCGCCATGCCCTTTCGCCGGATGAAGGTGCGGCTGAAGAAGGAAATCGTCACGATGAAAGTGCCGGGGGTGGACCCGGCGCGCGAGGTCGGCGCTTATGTTGCGCCCGCCGAATGGAATAATGTGATCGCCGATCCCGATACGGTGGTGATCGACACGCGCAATGATTTCGAGGTCGGCTATGGCAGCTTTGACGGCGCGGTGAATCCGCACACCAAGAGCTTTGGCGACTTTCCCGACTGGTGGCGCGCCCATGCCGATGAATTTACGGGAAAACGCATCGCCATGTTCTGCACCGGCGGAATACGCTGCGAAAAATCGACGGCTTTTCTGAAAAACGAGGGCGTTGCGGATGTCGTGCATCTGAAGGGCGGCATCCTCGCCTATCTGGAACAGGTACCCGAGGCCGAGAGCCGCTGGAAGGGCGCCTGTTTCGTGTTCGACGAGCGGGTAAGCGTTGGCCATGGGCTTGTCGAACTGGGCGAGAAAGAATGAGCGCGGCGGCCTGGGGACGTTGCCGTCCGGCATTCCTTTAAAGAAGGTGCGCGCAGAGGCGCAGAGAGCGCAGAGTTGTTCGGGTTCGCGCGGAGACGCGGACGGGCTCCTCGCAATGACGAAGGTGGCATGGGGAAACCCCGCATAACAAAAGGCCCGCGGGGCGCTGCCCACGGGCCTTTGTTGGGAAATGGGGCGCGGGTGAGCGCCCGGAGCGCGCTCAGGGCGCCAATATGGCCACCGTCAGATACAGCAGCAGCGGCAGGCCGAAGCCCAGCAGCGTGAGGGCGACGAAGGCGATGCGTGTCCACAAGACATCAAAGCCGAAATGATCCGCCAGCCCTGCACAGACGCCAAAAATCATTCCCTGCTGCCGATTCTTGCGAAAACCCTGTTTCATGTCTTTCCTTTCTGGTGTCGGCTGCGCCGACTTTTTCGGGGGGAGAGAGAGGCAGCGGCTCAGACGATGAGCGCGCCGACCTCTGCACCATTGGCGCCCGAGAGCGCGAAGAGCATGACCGCGCAATAGAGCGAGGCGAAGCTGGCAACGGCGTAGCTTTTGACGGCGGTGAAGTTGATGTTGGCCATGATTTTGTTCCTTTCGATCCTCCCGACCGGACTATCCGGCGGACGCCCAATACATTGCAGGAGGCGTGCCAATTTCATTCATCCGCAGTTAACGGCCATATTTCCCTCCCGCGGGCGAATGCGAGATGGAATTATTGCCGATAAATGGTGAGAAATACCGCAAGATGAATTTTGTTTCGATGTCTGGTCGGTGCCGAATGGCAAGCCGCTTTCCCTCCGCCGAAAAAAAGGTTTAGAGGCAGGCGGGCATGAGCCTGCTTCGCCTTTCACTGACCGATTTTCGCAATCACGCCGTGGCGGAGCTGATCGCCGCGCCGGGGCTGGTGGCGCTCTATGGCGACAATGGCGCGGGCAAGACCAATATTTTGGAGGCGATTTCGCTGCTTGCGCCGGGACGCGGGCTGCGCCGGGCGCCGCTGTCCGAGATGGTGCGCGACGGCGCGGGCGGCGGCTTTGCGATTTTCGCCGAGGTAGAGGCGGGGGCGGACCTGCCGCCTGTGGCGCTGGGCACGGGGGTTGAGGCGGCGCAGCCGGGGCGGCGGCTGGTGCGGATCAACAGCGCGGGCGCGGCGGCGAGCGCGCTGGGCGAATGGATCGCCGTGCTGTGGCTAACCCCGGCGATGGACCGCCTGTTCGTCGATACGGCGGGCAATCGGCGGCGCTTTCTTGACCGGCTGGTGCTCGCGCTCGACCCACGCCACGCCCAGCATGGCAATCGCTATGAAGCCGCGATGCGCGCGCGCGGCAAGCTGCTCGCCGACCTTCCCGCCGCCGATCCGCAATGGCTCGCGAGCCTGGAGGCGCAAATGGCCGAGCATGGCGCGGCGATGGATGCGGCGCGGCAAAAAACGCTGGCGGCGCTATCGGCTGAACTGGCCGAGCAGCCCGACGCCCCCTTTGCCCGGCCCCGGCTGGCGCTGGTCGATAGCGACGGAGCGGTGCGGGCGACGCCGTGGGAGGCGGAAGCCTTGCGCGCCCTTTATGCCGAGCGGAGGCGGATCGACGCGGCGGCTGGGCGCGCGACGGCGGGGCCGCACCGCGATGATCTGCTCGCCGAACATGCGCTGAGCGGGCGCGCGGCGGCGCGCTGCTCGACCGGCGAGCAAAAGGCGATGCTGCTATCGCTGATCCTCGCGCACAGCGACTGCGTGGCGCGCGCGCGGGGGAGCCGGCCCGTGCTCCTGCTCGACGAGGTCGCCGCGCATCTCGACCCGTCCCGCCGTGCGGCGCTCTATGAACGAATAGCCGCGCAGGGCGGGCAGGCGTGGCTGACCGGAACCGAAGCCGCGCTGTTCGCCGATATGCCGGGCACCGTGACGCGCTTTCGCATTGCGGGCGGGCGGATCGCGGCGGGCTAGGGGCGGGCGGCATCGCTTGTCAAAGCCGGGGCCTCCCCCTATCGCTTTGTCTTCCTGCTTCCGTCGGCTCGCGCGGCGAGCGCCGCTGTTAAAGATTATTGCGCTGGCCTCTCCTTTCCCTTCCCTTCTGTCCGGCATGGCGTCCCGCGACCAGCTTTTGAGCATCGGCGCTGGGCGGCGGGTGCTGGCGATGCTGCTCGCCTTTGTTGTCGCCTTGCTGCTCTTGCTGCTGATGCTGGGCTTTGGGCCGCAGATTGGGCCTCGGGTGAAGGATGATTATATCAGCGTCGTCAGTCTGGAGGCGGACGGGACAAGCGCGGAGGCGCCCGCTCCCGCCCCATCCGCTGCGGCAGAAAATGCCGAGCCCGCCGCGCCATCGCCGCAGCAGGCGGAGGCCGTGGTCCGGCCGCCGCGTGCGCCTGCGCCGCCCATTTTGTTGCCCGCGCCCGCAAGCGTCACCGCTCCGGCGATTCCCGCGCCCGGACCGGAAGCGCCCGCCAGGCCGCGTATCGGGGTGCGGATATCGGAAGGGGCGGCTTATGGCCCGGCCAATGTGGGCGGCGGCAGCGCTTCGGGCGATAGCGAGCGGGTGGGGACGGCGCCCAATGGCGAGCCGCTTTATGCCGCCGCCTGGTATCGCGAGCCGAGCGATGCCGAATTGCGCGGCTATCTGGCGACCGCCAGCGGACCGGGCTGGGCGCTGATCGCGTGCCGCACCGTGCCCGATTACCGGGTCGAGGACTGCGTCGGGCTCGATGAGCATCCCGCCGGATCGCAGATCATGCGCGCGGTGCTGGCGGCGGCGTGGCAATTCCGGGTGCGCCCGCCGCGCATCGGCGGGCGGGTGCAGGTGGGAAGCTGGGTCCGCATCCGCATCGATTATGGCGTCCGGCGGCGCTGAATCGGCGCGCGATTCGACGCAGGCTTACAGAATCTCGCGCACCACATCCTGCGGACGGCAGAAACGCACGCCCTTGTCGGTTTCGACAAAGGGGCGGTTCACATAGGCGGGGTTGGCCGCCATCGCATCGAGGATCGCGTCTTCGCTGGCATCGGGCAGCCCCTGTTCGGCGGCGTCGGTGCCGCGCAGGCGCAGCGCCTCCCTGGCCGTGACCCCGGCATCGCGGAAAAGCTGGACCAGCTTGGCCCGCGCATAAGGGTTTTTGAGATATTCGACGATGGTGACATCGACCCCCGGCGTTTCCTGAAGGATGGCGAGGGTCTTGCGCGAGGTGCCGCAGGCGGGATTGTGCCAGATGGTTGCTTTCATGGCGCATCCCTATCCAACGCGCGGCGGATGGGCAAGCGGGGGCGGCGGCAGCGTCCCCGGTAAGCCGCTGTTCACGGCAAATATGCCACATCTTCCCGCAGCCGGTCCGCCAACATGCTTGTCTTTGGCGGCGAAAGCGCGGCTAAGGAAGGTGGGAGGGTTGCGGATAGCGCCGCTTTGAAGGCGCCGGTCCGCGCGATATGGGGTTAGGATGAACGAAATAAACCGCAGACGGCTGTTAGGGGCGCTCGCCAGCGCCGGCGCCTTGGGCGCGCTGCCGCTCGGCGTGCGGCGGGCGGCGGCGATGGTGCCCGGCTTGTCCCCGGCCCCGGCGGTCGATTATCTCGCCGTCGCGCGGCAGCAGCTTGCGCTGCAATCGCGGCATATCCCCCTGACCGACCGGGTAGGGATTGTTGATTTCGGCCTGCCTTCCTCGCGCCCGCGCTTTGCGCTCGTCGACATGATCGCCGGGACAATCGACATGTTCCCGGTCACCCATGGCCGGGGATCGGACCCGCAGCATGATGGCTGGCTCAAAAGCTTTTCAAACAAGGTGGGAAGCCTTGCGACCTCGCGCGGCGCCTATCGCACCAGCGATTATTATTGGGGCGCCAATGGTTCGTCGATGCGGCTCGCGGGGCTGGAGGCCGACAACAGCAACGCGGATATTCGCGCCATCGTCGTCCATGGTGCCTGGTATGCCGAACCCTCGCTGATCGAGACGCAAGGCAAGCTGGGGCGCAGCGAGGGCTGTTTCGTCTTTGGTGAGGAACTACTGCCGCGCATCCTCTATCAATTGGGACCGGGGCGGCTGCTGTTCGCTGACAAGATCAGCGTGATGCCGCATGTGCCGCTGACGCCCGACCCACCGACGCAATGGGTCTCGGGCAGCGAGCATCGGGTGCGGACGGCGGCGGAGACGGGGGTTATTCCGACGACGGCGGATTAGGCACTGCCGAAATCAAAACAGGGGTATTGGGAGTGTGCTCCCGCGAAGGCGGGATCCATCTTCGGTCAGCGAACCTGCCGGAGGGGGATACCCCGCTTTCGCGGGGATATAATGGTTGCAAGGGCCCTGAACACGCCCCTTGGACCCCGTTAGTAAATCCCGCTGGTTTCCGCCGTGGTGACCGGGGACGTCGTCGGCACGACAGGCGGCGCCTGATCGGCGATGACGATCGCGGCGGGGCGGCCCGGCTTGTCAAAGCTGGCGACGACGGGGGCGTCGCGGCCATAAAGGTCGCCGAATTTCTTTACCCCGCCCTTGCCGTCGGGAACCGCGGTCCAATAAGCGACATAGACGGGAAAGGGATTGTCGAAGCCGAAGCGCGTCGTTTTGCCGCTGGCAATTGCTTCGCCAAATTCCTCGGGGCTTTTGCCTGCAAACATCACCGCCATCAGGCCGGAGAAATGCAGCGCGCGTTCGGTGCGGATGCAGCCATGGCTGAAAGCGCGTTTCTCAGCGTTGAAGGCATTTTTCGACGGCGTGTCGTGGAGGTAGATGGCATGCTCGTTGAGCATTTCCATCTTCATCACCCCGAGCGCATTGTTCGGCCCCGGCTTTTGAACGACCGACAGATTTTTCCCGCTGCCCGTCCAGGTATAGCCCTGTGCGCGGGCGCGGGCGGGGTTGGTCGCGATGGTATGGCCAATGCCTTCGTTGATGATGCTGCGCGGCAGCGTCCAATTGGGATTGACGATGATGCCCGTCGCCATCGGGTTGAGCTGCGGCGTCGGGGTCGAGGCCTTGCCCACCACCGCCTTGTGGCTGGCGATAACCGTGCCGCCATGAACCACGCGGGTCATATATTCGGGCACATTGCTGACGACATAGCGCTCGCCAAGCTCGCGCGGCATCCAGCGCCAGCGCTCCATATTGACGCGGATGGCGTTGGCGTCCGCGGGGGTCTTGGCAGCTTTCAACGCTTTCCTGAGCGCCGCGAAATCGGGATGCCCGGGATTGAAGGCGGCGAGCGTTTCCGCGACCCGTCCCTCGGTCAGCGCGGCGCGCAGCAGGGGGAGTATCGGAAGCTGCTCGGCATCCTTGTCGGTCATGAACCATTGTTTGCGCGCGGCATTGGGCGTGCGCCCGTCGCGCAAATGGGTGGCGAGAAGCAGGAAACTGTCGGTTGCAGTGCGGTCGAGCCGAAGCTGGTCGCCCGACAAAATGGCGGCGGCGAGGCCGTCGGGATTATAATCCTTTGCGAACAATCCCTCGGCGCCGATATTCTCGATCGCGCGCAGAAGGACGGTTGCATTCTCCTCGCTCCAGCTCGGCAACTGGGCTTCGGCGGCGCTTTCGACTTCGGGCGCGTCGTCGGTCACCTTGTCGGGCTGGATGATGACCGAATCTTCCTTGACGTCGCTGGTTTGCGCGGTGGCGGAAAAGCTGAACGCGGCGAGCGGAAGGACCAGCGCGGCGGGCGCGAAGCGGAAGGGTAAAGTCGACATATTCGGGTCATAACCCAGTTTGCAAGGACAGGGAAGAACGGGCGCCCCTTCCTGAAAAGGAGCGCCCGTTAAAAGGCGGGAGCTGTCCGACGCTTAAAGCCGATTCTGGTTGAACCGTGGCTTAATCATCCTGCTCCGCGAGCCATTGCTCGAGCCATTTGATCGTATAATTGCCGTCGAGCACATCGGGCTGGGTCAGCAGCGCCTGATGCAGCGGAATATTGGTCTTGATCCCGCTGATCACCATTTCTTCAAGCGCCCGGCGCATCCGCATCATGCAGCTTTCGCGCGTGCGGCCATAGACGATCAGCTTGCCGATCATGCTGTCATAATAGGGCGGGATCGAATAGCCGGCGTAAAGGCCGCTATCGACGCGCACATGCATGCCGCCCGCCGGATGATAGGCGGTGATCTTGCCGGGCGAGGGCATGAAGCTGCGCGGATCTTCGGCATTGATGCGGCACTCGATCGAGTGACCGCGAAACTCGATATCTTCCTGCGCCACCGACAAATCGCGCCCGTCGGCAATGCGAATCTGTTCGCGCACCAGGTCAAAGCCGGTGATCATTTCGGTCACCGGATGTTCGACCTGGATGCGGGTGTTCATTTCGATGAAGAAAAATTCGCCATTTTCCCACAGAAATTCGATGGTGCCCGCCCCGCGATAGCCCATCTTCGCCATGGCATCGGCGCACACCTGCCCCATGCGCGCGCGTTCTTCGGCCGAGATGACGGGCGAGGGTGCTTCTTCGAGCACTTTCTGGTGGCGGCGCTGGAGCGAGCAGTCGCGTTCGCCGAGGTGAATGGCATTGCCCTTGCCGTCGCCGAACACCTGAAATTCGATGTGGCGCGGGTTGCCGAGATATTTTTCCATGTAAACGGTGGGGTCGCCGAAGGCCGCCGCCGCCTCGCTCGATGCCTGGCTCATCAGGCTTTCGAGGCTGTCGGCGTCGGGCACCACTTTCATGCCCCGGCCGCCGCCGCCTGATGCCGCCTTGACCAGCACCGGATAACCGATTTCCTCGGCCAGCTTTTTCGTCTCTTCGCTGAAGGTCACGGCGCCGGGCGAGCCGGGGACAACCGGCAGGCCGAGTTCGACGGCGGTGCGCTTGGCCTCCACCTTGTCGCCCATGGTGCGGATATGTTCAGGCTTGGGCCCGACGAAGATCATGTCATGCGCTTCGATAATCTCGGCAAAGCGCGCATTTTCGGACAGGAAGCCATAGCCCGGGTGAATGGCATCGGCGCCCGTCACCTCTGCCGCCGCGATGATCGCGGGGATGTTGAGATAGCTGTCCTTCGCTGCGGGCGGGCCGATGCACACGGCCTGATCGGCCAGGCGGACGTGCATCGCCTCGGTATCGGCGGTCGAATGGACCGCGACCGTCTTGATACCCATTTCATGGGCGGCGCGGTGGATTCGCAGCGCAATCTCGCCGCGATTGGCGATCAGCAGTTTTTCGATAGCCATAGGGGCGCGGCCTCAGTCGATGCTGAACAGCGGCTGGTCAAATTCGACCGGCTGGCTGTTTTCGACATGAATGGCCTTGAGCGTGCCAGATTTGGGTGCGGTGATCGGGTTCATCACCTTCATCGCCTCGATGATCAGGATGGTCTCGCCTTCCTTTACCGCATTGCCGGGCGTCACGAAATTGGGCGCGCCGGGTTCGGGCGCCAGATAGACGGTGCCGACCATCGGCGATTTGATCGCATCGGCAAGTCCGGCATCGGCGGCGGGCGCGGTGGGAGCGGTTCCGCCAGCCGCGGCCGCGGCAGGAGCGGCGGGTGCTGCTGCCGCCGCAGGCGGAGCAAAGGCGACGGGCGCGGCGGCGGTCAGCGTGCGCGCGACGCGGATCTTGCGCTCGCCATCCTCGACCTCGATTTCCGAAAGCTGCGTGTCGTCCAGCAGTTCCGCGAGCGCGCGGACAAAGGCCGGATCGATGTTGATGCCATGCTCTTTATGGTCACCCATGAATATTATCCTGTTGTTATGCCGCCGCCTGTGGGCGGTCTGACCCCGGTTTTGATGGCGCCCTATTGTCAGAGTCGCGCGGCGGCGTCCAGCGCCAGCATATAGCTTTCCGCGCCATGCCCCGCGAAATGATCGGTCGCCGCCATGCCTATATAGCTGATATGGCGAAAGGATTCGCGTTTCATCGGGTCCGACAGATGAACCTCGATGACGGGAACCCGGATCGACTTGATCGCATCATGCAGCGCAATCGACGTATGCGTATAGCCCCCGGCGTTGAGCAGAACGGCCTTTGCCCCCGCAAAATGCGCCTCGTGCAGCCAGTCGATCAGCGCGCCTTCATGATTCGACTGGCGGCAGTCGATCTCGACCCCCAGTTCGCCCGCGCGCGCGGCGAGGCGGGCGTGAATATCGTCGAGCGTGTCATGGCCGTAAATGTCCGGCTCGCGGGTGCCGAGCAGGTTCAAATTGGGGCCGGAGAGAATGAAGACGGTCGGAGAGCGCGACAAAGGCGGCCTTTCGGTTGCGACGATGATCCTCTCCCCTATATGGGCTGAACATCAAAAGGCAAAGCAGAGCGAGGACAGGCAGGCGATCCGATGATTTCGATCATTCTCAATGGCGAAGCGCGGCAGGTGCGCGAAGGCAGCGTTGCCGATCTGGTCGCCTCGCTGGGGCTGGACGTCAAAAAGGTCGCGGTTGAACGCAATCGGGAGATTGTACCGCGCTCGACGCTGGCCGATGTGGCGCTTGCCGAGGGCGATGCGCTGGAAATCGTTCATTTCGTAGGAGGCGGTTGTTGACCGACCAATGGAGCGTTGCCGGGCGGAGCTTTTCCTCGCGCCTGATCGTGGGCACGGGGAAATACAAGGATTTTGAACAAAATGCCGCCGCGGTCGAGGCGTCGGGGGCGGAAATCGTCACCGTCGCGGTGCGGCGCGTCAATGTGTCGGACCCGACGGCGCCGATGCTGACCGATTATATCGACCCAAAAAAGATCACCTATCTGCCCAATACGGCGGGCTGCTTTAACGCCGATGATGCGATCCGCACGCTGCGCCTCGCGCGCGAGGCCGGGGGCTGGGACCTTGTGAAGCTGGAAGTGCTGGGGGAGGCGAAGACGCTTTACCCCAATATGCGCGAAACGCTGGAGGCGACCGAGGTGCTGGCCAAGGAAGGCTTTTTGCCGATGGTCTATTGCGTCGATGATCCGATTGCGGCGAAACAGCTGGAGGATGCGGGCGCGGTCGCGATCATGCCTTTGGGCGCGCCGATAGGCTCGGGCCTCGGTATCCAGAACCGCGTGACCATCCGCCTGATCGTCGAGGGTGCCTCGGTGCCGGTGCTCGTCGATGCGGGCGTCGGCACGGCGAGCGATGCGGCGGTCGCCATGGAATTGGGCTGTGATGGCGTGCTGATGAACACCGCCATTGCCGAAGCCAAGGATCCCATTCGCATGGCGCGCGCGATGAAGGCGGCGGTCGAGGCCGGGCGCGACGCCTATCTGGCGGGCCGCATGGGACAGCGGCGCTATGCCGACCCGTCGAGCCCGCTCGCCGGGCTGATCTGAGTCATGCGCCGCGCTTTTCATGGGGGTGTTGCCGCGGCGCTCCTGCTTTTTCCCGTTGCTTCGTTCGCGCAGCAATCTTTCGACAGCCATGTCCATCTGTGGAACGGCGCTGAATCGGTTGCGGACTATGAGGCGCAGCTTGCCCGCGACGGACAGGAGGTCAGCGGCTTCGGCGCCATGTGGTTCGGCGGCCCCAATCAGGCGCTGGCGGGCGACCCGGAAGCAATCCGGCGCGGCAATGACGGGCTGATCGCGCTCGCCAGGGCCCATCCCGCTATCGTTCCGATTGCGACGGTGCACCCCTATGATGGCGATGCCGCCCTTGCGGAGCTGGAGCGGGTGGCGGGGCTGGGCGTCCGCGTGCTGAAAATTCATCCGCACACCCAGAAATTTGACCCCGCCGACCCGCGCGTGCTCGCGCTGGTACGAAAGGCCGGGGCGCTGAAGCTGGTGGTGGTGATGGACAATGCCCATATCGTCCCCGGCGGCGACAGCGAGAAATTATTCAACCTCGCGCTGCAGGCGCCCCAGACCAAATTTGTCTTTGCCCATATGGGCGGAACGAATTTCCGCTTCTGGAACATATTAAAAATGGCGCGCACCGCCGAAGGATTGTTCGGCAATAATATCTATTTCGACATTTCGGCCATCGTCACGCTTGTCGCCGATTCCCCGCTCGCGGAGGAATTTGTCTGGACGATCCGCAATGTCGGGATCGACCATGTGCTGCTGGGGTCCGATTATCCGCAGTTCAGCCTGGCGCAAACGGTCGAGGCGCTGGACAAGCTGGGCCTGACGGCCGAGGAGCGGGCGAAGATCCTGTCCGAAAATGGCCGACGGCTTTTTATGTCCGATCAGTGAGCGGCGCGAGGGCTCTCTTTTTTTTCTACCCTTTTTCCTTTAACCGCGTTTACCCCACGCTTGAGCGGGTGCGGCGATTGACGGCAGCCAGCCCAGTCCACATGGCCCGCGCGGGGGTTTGAATGGCCCCTCATGGGGCGGACAGACCCTTGTGTTCAGGACCAGCAGGGCACCGCTTTTTATGAAATTGTTCCATTGGCTTGCGGCGAGCGGCCAAGATATCGCCATCGACCTCGGCACCGTCAACACCGTCATCTATGTTCGTGGCAGGGGCATTGTGCTCAACGAACCGTCGGTGATCGCGCTCGAAACGCGCGACGGAAGGCGGCATGTCAAGGTGGTCGGCAATGAAGCCAAGCCGATGATGGGGAAGACCCCCGCCAATATCGAAGCGATCCGTCCGTTGCGCGACGGGGTCATCGCCGACATCGACATTGCCGAACAGATGATCAAGCATTTCATCGACAAGGCGCTGGGCGGGCCAAGCCGCCTGCGCCGCCGCAGCCATGTCGTCATCTGCGTGCCGTCAGGCTCCACCCCGGTCGAGCGCCGCGCGCTGCGCGATGCCGCGACCAATGCCGGGGCGGTGAGCGTGCGCCTGCTCGAAGAGCCGCTGGCGGCGGCCATTGGCGCGTGCCTGCCCGTCACCGAACCGCGCGGCGCGATGGTCGTCGATATCGGCGGCGGCACGACCGAGGTTGCGATATTGTCGCTGGGCGGCATCGCCTATAGCGCATCCGCGCGGGTGGGGGGCGACAAGCTCGACGAAATGATCGCTGCCCATGTCCGCCGCAAGCATAATATGATGATCGGCGAAATGACCGCCGAGCGCATCAAGCTGACCATCGGCAGTGCGGTGGCGCCCGAAGGACGCGGACAGGCGATGCTGATCAAGGGGCGCGACCTGGTGAACGGGCGGCCGTCGGAGATCGAGATTTTCGAATCCGAAATGGCCGAGGCGCTGGCCGAGCCGGTGGGACAGATCATCGGCGCGGTGCGCGATGCGCTGGAACGCACCGCTCCCGAATTGTCCGCTGACATCATCGACGAAGGCATTACGCTGACCGGCGGCGGCGCGCTGCTTCGGTATCTCGATCAGGCAATTTCGGAGGCAACGGGGCTTCCCGTGCGCGTCGCCGACGAGGCGCTGATCTGTGTCGCCATGGGCGCGGGGAAGGCCTTTGAGGACCAAAGCTATCACGGCATTTTGATGGCCGCCTGATTGCGGGCCATCAACGCTTCACCGTCTTTGCGCGCGCGGAGCGGAACAATGGCGGGGGCGGGCGGTTGGTCGGTCATGGGGTCGCGGTAGCGGCCCCGCCCTCAACCAAGGAGATATGCCATGGGTGAACTGACCGACAAGGCCAAGGGCCTCGCCAATGAAACCGCCGGCAACGCCAAGCAAGCCGCCGGCAAACTGACCGATAATAACCGCCTCCGCGCCGAAGGCGAAGCGCAGGAACGCCGCGGCGAAGGCCAGAATCTCGCCGGAAAGATCAAGGGCGCGCTGGGCGACAAGGTCTGAGACGCCAAATCCCCGTCATTGCGAGGAGCACGGCGACGAAGCAATCCCAGCCCGCCGCTTTGAGCTTCGGGACAGGGATGGCTTCCTTGGCCTGCGCCGAGCGCGCAATGACAAAAAAGGCCCCGGCAATGCGGGGGCCTTTTTCTTTTCGGGCGAGAGAAAGGGTTAACGCCCGCCCGAAGCAACCAGATCGACGTCGGTCATATTGGCGTCGCGCCGGGCGAAGATGACATAGGCGAGATCGCCCTTGGTCCCCCCGAGCACATGTTCATCGCCGCGCACGCGGTGATCGCTCGAATAGCCGGCCTGCACCGCCATGGTGTGATAATAGTTGAACACCGACGCGATGGGCGCGGCGGTCTGGAAATTGACCACGCGCAAATTGCACTTGCCACCGTCAACCCCCGCTGCCTCGCGCAGCGTCGCGCGCGGATAGACTTTGAACGCGGCCGGAAGGCGGTCGGCCCATTCATTGTTATAGGTCAGCTTGGCGTCGCAGGTGCCTTTCGACTGTTCGCGGGCGAGCGCGCCGATGGTGACGGGCTGTTTCTGCGCCTTGCAATCCTCGCACCCTTCTTCAAAGGGCAGCGCCTTGGGCGCGGCGAGCAGCTTGCCGGCTTTCAGCGCTGCGGCAGCTTCGGCGGCGCGCGCGGCCGCAGCGCTGCCGACCGCCGGAGCCGCGCCATCGGCGGGGCGCTGGCCGGGGGTGACCGCATTGCGGTTCGCTGGGTCGGCAAGGCCCGGATCGACCATGATCTTGTCTTCGAGTGCGCCCTTGATAGCGGGGTCGGCCTCGACGAGGCCGTCGTCGAGCGGGGCCAGTTCGGCTTTGTTATCCGGCTGGTCCCGGCATCCGCCGAGGCCCGTCGTGGCCATTACCAAACCGGCAACCAGCCATTTTCCGCGCCACTTCATCGCTAACACTCCCTTAACATTTACCTTGCAACTGCCCGACTTTGGTTAAGAAGATGTGAGCAAACAGGGTTAAGAGGCAAGCCTTCTTCACCCAAAAACTGTGCCGGAAGGGGACGCTTCGCCATCGCAGCGGATTAGGCGGGAGGTTTCAACCGCTGCTTGGCGATGCACGACGGCCTGCCGATAAACGGGATCGGTGACCATTTCGAGAAAAGCCGAAGCGGTGGGGTAGCGGGCGATGAACAGCGTATCGCAATTCTCCGCATCAGGGCCGATGACCATGGTTTCCATCCTTCCGCGCCAGATAATGGTGCCGCCGACACGCTGGAAAACGGGGCCGCTATGCTCACCGTAAAGCGCATAGGCCTCGACCCCCGTCAGCCTTTTGGCCGCAAGAGGGTGATCGGTGGGATAGGCGGCCTCGCCCCGAAAGCGGACAAGGTTCAGCATATGGATTTCCCGGTCGCGCGGCAGAGCCTTGAAGGCGTCGAACTGCGTGCGCTCAGGGTCGATATGGCGGTCTGCGGTCATGGCTGAAATTCGTTGCGTTTGATGCGCCAATCCTCGGCGCCTTGCACCCAGGCGTCGACGCGCGCGTCCTCGAAGGGGGCGGGCAGGCGGGTCGGGCCGCTGTTAGTCGCGCCTAGCCGCTTTGCCAACGCTTGCGAGCGAATATTGTCGACATCGATGCTGTGCATCAGTTGCGGCCATTTCAGAAACTCGACCGCAAAATCGCAAGCTGCGATCGCAGCTTCCAGGGCATAGCCTTTGCCCGCAAAGCGCGCCGAAAGGCCATAGCCGACCTCGGGCGCGGGCCAGCCTTCGGGTTCCCAGGGGCCGACGCGGCCAATCCATTCGCCCGTGGACCGCTCAATCACGGAAAACATCGAGAAACCGCGAATATGCCATGCGCCGGCAATAAGGCACCATTGGCGCCAAGCGGCCGCACGCGCACAGGCGCCGCCGATAAAGCGCATTGTCTCCTCTTCGGTGCACATGGCGGCGAAGGCGTCAAAATCTTCGGGGGCGGGCGGGCGGAGGATCAGGCGCTGGGTGACGAGCAGGGGGCCGTTGAGCATGGCGCAGTCCTTTTGGCGGGGGAGATATTCTCTTTCTGTCCTTGCGCCATGTTTTGAGCAGGGGCAAGGGCGCCTGCCGCAGATAGGGACCGGATTGCGTTCGAAAAGAAGGGGCGCCGACCAAGTCGGCGCCCCCATCGTCGCGGCGCATTATTGAGGGGTGGTGGATGCGCCAGGACGATATGGCCGACCCCGGCGGAATGCTGTGTTCTGCCGGGGCCTGGCAAATTTAGCGACAGCGATATTTGTCGCGATCGATTTCCCGACCCAGCAGCGCGCCTGCACCCGCACCAATGATAGTGCCAAGCAGCTTGTCGCCGCCACCGGCGATTTCATGGCCGGCCAGACCACCGACCGCACCGCCGATCAGCAGGCCGGTCGTACCATTGTCGCGCTTGCAATAATAACGCCCGTCATCGCCGCGCCAGATGCGCGTGTCGCGGTTGATCCGCTGGTCGCGAGCATAATGGCGGTGCTTTTTATTCTTTTTGTGAAAGCCACTGTCCTGAGCGAGCGCGATAGGCGCCGCCGCGATATCAGCGGACGGAGTCGCGAGGCCGCCCGGAACGCCCGCCAGAACGGGGCTGGTGAGGGTGAGGCCGGTAGCCATTGCGGCGGCCCTCAAACCCTTGGTAATCTTTTTCATGACTCGATCCTTTCCTGGTCCGGCATTCTTTCCCTTTCGGGCCGCTATCCGGGCTCCGGCGGGGCGAACGCTCGATGTGAAGAACGAGGGTTTTGTGCCGCATGTTGCATGAACCTGCGGCAACAAGATGAAGCGAGTGCGCCCGTCGATGAACCGAATTGGTCTTGCCCCGGTCGCTGGCTCATGCGACACATTCGCCATGCTCAATATCGCTTCTCTCCTCATCGGTGCGATTGCTTTGATTCTGGCGGTTGTCGCATTCATCCCCCTGCTTGGCTGGGCCAATTGGCTCATCATTCCCTTTGCGGCGGTCGGCCTGGCGCTCGGCGCAATGTCGGGCAGCACCAGCGGACGCAATCTGAACATCGTTGTCGTGGTCATTGGCGTGATTCGCCTGATGCTGGGCGGCGGAATCATCTGATCGAACGGCCTCGGCGATGACGACCCCAACGCCGTCTCCGCAAGGGAGCGAACAGCGCGGTCTGCCCTATGCGATTGCCGCCTATGGCATATGGGGTTTCGTCCCGATTTTCTTCAAGTTGCTGGAAACGGTCCCACCCGTTGAGGTGTTGACGCAGCGGATCATCTGGTCGCTGCCCTTTTGCTTCGCCATCATGATCTTTCGCCGCCAGATCGGCGAATATATGGCTGCCTTTCGCGATTGGCGCTTGCTCCGCCTGCTGCTTGCCAGCGCGGTGCTGATCGGGATCAACTGGCTTGTCTATATCTATGCGATTTTCACCGAACATGTGCTTGCCGCCAGCCTCGGCTATTATCTGAACCCTCTGATCAATGTGCTGCTTGGCATGATATTTCTTGGCGAGCGACTGTCGCGCCTTCAGGGTGTGGCGGTTGCTATGGCCGCCTTGGGCGTGGCGATGCTCCTTGCAGGGGCGCTGAATACCCTTTGGATCAGCGTTACTCTTGCTCTGTCTTTCGGAACCTATGGTTTGCTGCGCAAGATTGCCCCGGTGGGGTCGCTTCCCGGGCTTGCGGTCGAAACAACCTTGCTGCTGCCCATCTCGCTTGCCGCCGCCGCCTATTATCTGGTCGCAGACAGCGGCACGGGTTTCGGGTCGAGCACCGGGATCAGCCTGTTGCTGGCAGCGGCTGGAGTAGTGACCGCGGTGCCGCTGTTGCTCTTCGCCACCGCCGCGCGGCGGATGAGCTATGCCGCGCTGGGCTTCATCCAGTATCTGGCGCCCACTATCCAGTTTTTCGTGGGCATTTTCCTGTTCCGCGAACCGCTCAAACCCGCGCAGCTTATCTGCTTCCTGCTGATCTGGGCGAGCATCGCCGTGTTCAGCTTTGATCTGTGGCGCAAGATGCGCGCGAGCCGGATGATCGAGATCGCCTGAGCGCCGGCGGATCAGACCAGCCGCCACCCCAGCGTTTCGCCCGCATGAAAAGGCACGACCTCGCCGATGCGGTCGGGCACCGTCACTTCGGCGCGTTCGAGCGTCACCGTGCCTTCGTTGAGGGGCAAGCCATAGAAGCGCGGGCCGTTTTCGCTCGCAAAAGCCTCGAACCAGTCGAGCGCATCATCTTCGTCAAAGGCGGTGAGATAGGATTCAAGCGCGAAGGGCGCGTTGAAAATTCCCGCGCAGCCGCAGGCGCTTTCCTTCGTGTGCACCTCATGCGGCGCGCTGTCGGTGCCCAGGAAGAATTTGGGCGAACCCGATGTTGCGGCGGCGCGCACCGCCAGCCGGTGATGCTCGCGCTTCGCAACGGGCAGGCAATAGGCATGGGGACGAATGCCGCCCACCAGCATGGCATTGCGGTTGATGTGCATATGCTGCGGCGTGATCGTCGCGGCGACATTGGCGGGGGCGTCGGCGACAAACTGCGCCGCCTCTGCCGTGGTGATATGTTCAAAGACGATCTTGAGCGCGGGCATGTCGCGCACCAGCGGCGCCAGCGTGCGCTCGATAAACACCGCCTCGCGGTCGAAAATATCCACATCATGGTCGGTCACCTCGCCATGGATCAGGAGCGGCATGCCGATGTCCTGCATCCGCTCCAGAACCGGGCGGATATTGGCGATGTCGGTGACGCCATGCGCGCTGCCCGTGGTCGCATGGGCGGGATAAAGCTTGGCGGCGGTGAACACCCCCTCCGCGTGGCCGCGCGCCATTTCCGCGGCGTCGCTCGTGTCGGTCAGATAGGCGACGATCAGCGGGGTGAAATCCATCTCCGCCGGAACCGCCGCATTAATCCGCTCGCGATAGGCCTTGCCTTGTTCGACCGTCGTGACCGGGGGCGACAGGTTCGGCATGACGATCGCGCGCGCGAACTGCCGCGCCGTATAGCGGGCGACATGGTTCAGCATGGCGCCGTCGCGCAAATGGACATGCCAGTCGTCGGGGCGGCGGATAGTCAGGCGGTCGGTCATGGCGAACCTCGGTCATTGCGGGCTTGGGTTTTGGCTGCGCCGTCCCTAGATTATCGTCATGACCAATACCAGCCTTCACAATCGCGCGCTCCTTCGTCTGTCGGGGGAGGATGTCCGGGGATTTCTGCAGGGGCTGGTGACCAATGATGTCGCGGGCAATCTGCCCGTCTGGGCGGCGCTTTTGACCCCGCAGGGCAAGGTGTTGTTCGATTTTATGATCTGGGGTGATGAGGAAGATATCCTTATCGACTGCGAGGCAGAAGTCGCCGACGCGCTGGCGAAGCGGCTCACCCTCTATCGCCTGCGCCGCGCAATCAGCATCGCCCGTGAAGAGGCGCTGGCGGTGCATTGGGCGCGCGAGGGCGATCTGGGTGTCCCCGACCCGCGGCTTTCCGATCTGGGTCAGCGCTGGCTGGCGCCGCCAGAGGAGGGGGAGGGCGCCGACGCCGACTGGCGCGCGCATCGCCTGTCGCTGGGCGTCACCGAAGGGCGCGCCGAACTGGGCGACGGCGCGACGCTGTGGCTTGAATGCAATGCCGCCGAGCTCAACGGCGTGAGCTTTGCCAAGGGCTGCTATGTCGGGCAGGAAAATACCGCGCGGATGAACTGGCGGCAAAAGGTCAACCGGCGGCTGGTCGTCGTCCCCATCGCCGAGGCCGATGAAAAGCGCCAGATGATCGCCTATCCCGATCTCGGCTGGTCGGTCGAGCATCGCCGCGTCGAGGCCATTGATGCAGCGGTCGCCCCCGGCTGGCTGCGCGAAGGGTTGGCGGCGACCGGGGGATAAGGGTTCTGCCCCCAAAGGCTCCGCGCACTGCATGACAGCAGGCCGCACGGCTGATAGGCTGCGGCGCATGTCCTTCACCCTTGCTCTCTCCCTGTTGCTCCCCCCGCTGGCCGGGGCGGAAGCGTCCGGCACATCGGCTGCCTGGCCCGCACCCGTGGCAGAGGAAAAAACCGCGCCTTCGCGGCTGGCGCCGCTGGCGGTGGATTCGCGCTGGCGTCCCTATTTTGAGCGCGCTGCCGATGATCTGCTCGCCGCGCTGCGTTCGCGCGACGAACGGCGCTGGGGCCCCCTCTTGGGCGGGATCTGGCTGAGTAAAAATGATCGGCTGCGGGTCGCGGCCCTGCTTGACGATCCGGAGGGCGTCTTTGCCCCCTTGATGACGGACGATGCACCCATCCGGCGGCATATTTTGGGCTGGGCACCGCCCGCGGCCTATTCACCAGCCGAACGCAGCGAATTGGCGGCGGGGCCAGAGGCCGAAGCGTTGATCTGCTGGTCCGCCGGGGGCGACGCGCGGCCCGCTGTGGCGGCACAGGCGGATAATGCGCCGGGGCGCGGCTATGCCTGCGCGCGCATCGCCTATTCGCTGCGCGAGGATATGCCGCGCTGGCGCGCCTTTATCGACGGGCCGGGCATCGGCCCTGCTTAACCAAAGCCCAACGTCTTTGTGCCATAGGCCCGGCCATGATCGGACGTTTTTTTGGCCTGGCCTTTTTCATCGCGGCGTTGTCGGTCGGCATGGCGAAATGCGCCAGCCGAACGCCCACGCTTGCCGAGACCGAAAGCGGCGGCACGGTTTCGGGCAATCATGACAATTGGACGACCCAGCCGCGGACGAAGGGCGGCTGGTCCTCCGGCACCGCGCAGCGCAGCGCAGGCGGCGAAGTCCGGCTGGGCCGGGCAAGGGATTCGCATTTCTATGCCGACGCCAGCATCGACGGACGCCGCATCCGCATGATGGTCGACAGCGGCGCGTCGATCATCGCACTCACCCGCCGCGATGCCGAAACGCTGGGGATTGATGTTGCGAGCCTGCGCATCGGCGGGCACGCAAATACCGCGGGCGGCACCGTCCCGCTGCGCCCCGTCATGCTCGACAGCGTCGCGGTCGACGGCATCGAAAAGCGCCGGGTGCAGGCCGCGGTGATCGACGCCGACATGGGCGTCTCGCTGCTCGGCCAAAGCTTTTTGTCGCGGCTCGACGCGGTGAACATCGAAGGCGATACCATGACCTTGCGGTGAGGGGGGCTGCGCTCCTCTCCCGAGGTCATCCCGGGCTTGACCCGGTCGTCATCCCGGGCTTGACCCCGTCGTCATCCCGGGCTTGACCCGGGACCCGCCTTTTCTCTTCCCAGCGGGAGCGGATCGAAGCCGAAATCTTCGGCCAGGTCGCGCCACATGGGATTCATCGTGTGGATCAGATCATATTTCCATGCGCGTAGCCATCGCTTGATGCGCTTTTCGCGCAGGATGGCGGCTTCCATCGTCTCATGGCATTCGAACCAGACCAGCCGCTTGATTCCATAATCCTTGGTATAGCCGCCGAACGTCCCTTCGCGATGCTGGTGGACGCGTTGAACAAGGTTCGACGTAACCCCGGTGTACAAGGTGCCGTGGGAAGATCGCGCGAGAATATAGACGCAGGGGCCGCGTTCCATCACCGCATCAAGAAGGAAGGCGGGTCCCGGGTCAAGCCCGGGATGACGGGCGGGTCAAGCCCGAGGAGTGTTACAGGGGCTCACGCGGAGGCGCGGAGACGCGGAGTGAAGAAGAGGAGCGGCATAGCCGCACAATAAAAGGGCCTGAATGGTGAGACGTCCCGGACCACCGGAGGCCCGCGTTTCTTATAAAAGCCGTCTCTCCGCGTCTCCGCGCCTCCGCGCGAAATTCATCCTCTCTGCGTTCTCTGCGCCTCTGCGCGAAGTTGCTTATGGCACGCAGGCCTTGGGCCACGCATGTTGAAACCCCTTCGGTGCGGCGAGTTATGGGGGCGACGCAAGAAGGAAGGCGGGTCCCGGGTCAAGCCCGGGATGACGACCGGGCCCAGCTCCGGATGGCGGGCGGGTCAAGGCCCGGATGGCGGCAGTGCAAAGCGTGCCGCCCCTTGTCATTGCCCAGGCTTTTCTCCACATGTCGGGCATGAATGCTCCCACTCCACCGCTCAAGGCCGCCGTCGTTCCTGTCACCGCCTTTCAGCAGAATTGCACCCTGCTCTGGTGCACCGAAACCAACAAGGCCGCCTTTGTCGACCCCGGCGGCGATCTCGACAAGCTGAAGGATGCCGTCAAACAGACGGGGGTGGAGGTGGAGAAGATCCTCGTCACCCATGGCCATATGGACCATTGCGGCCAGGCGGGGATGCTGGCGAAGGAATTGGGTGTGCCCATCGAAGGGCCGCATGAGGATGACCGTTTCTGGATCGAGCGTTTTGCCGAGGATGGCGCGCGGTTCGGCATGGTCGGCGAAATTTTCGAGCCCGACCGCTGGCTGGTCGATGGCGATCAGGTGACGGTGGGCCATCTGACGCTCGACGTCATCCATTGCCCCGGCCACACGCCGGGGCATGTCGTCTTTCACCATGGCCCGTCAAAGCTGGCGATCGTCGGCGATGTGCTGTTTCAAGGGTCGATCGGTCGGACCGATTTTCCGCGCGGCAATCATCAGCAATTGCTCGATTCGATCACGCAGAAATTGTGGCCGCTGGGCGAAGAGACGATTTTCCTGCCCGGCCATGGTCCGCACAGCAGCTTTGCCCAGGAACGGCGCACCAATCCCTTTGTCGGCGATGCGGTGGTGGGCGCGAACGGCTGAAGGCGCCCGCGCCCGCTCGCAGAAAAATCATTGGGGCAGGACAACCTCGGTCTCGCCAATTTCGGTGATGACCGGCTTTCCGGTCGCCGTATAAACCGAAACGAGCGCGATAATCGCAAGGCCAAGTTGCACCAGCATCGAACCCAGCGTGCCTGCCATGCGCGCCCAGCCCATGCCGTCCATGCCAAAGGCGTGGAGGATGCGCGCTACCAGATAAAGCACGCCGACCGCCCAGAGCCAAAGCGAGGAGCCGATCGCGAGCTCGATCAGCGCGAGCAGAATCAGGACAAAGGCCGTATTCTCGATATAATTGCTGTGCGCGCGCATCCGGCGTTGCAATCGTTCATTGCCGCCATCGCCGACCGAGATTTTTTCCTGTGTCCGGACGCGCCCCACGCGCATCATCAGCCAGAGGTTGAGTAGCGCGGCCCCCGCCGCGATTGTCAGGCTGACAGGCAAAATAAACATGGCGTTTCCCCGCTATCTTCTCGCCCGTGCGGCGAGTTTCCGGCGGCGGGTGTGACAGCATGGCCCGCATAGGGCAAGTCCCGCGCCCGAAGGCGGGCGGCGGGGAGCCGCGCGGCGACCTAAAGCGTCCATGCGACCGTCAGGGCTTGCCTTTGCGGGCAAAAACGCTATAGCCGCGCCCGATCCGGCACCCGACACCTTCTGGCGTTGAGGCACCTTCCGGCTAAGATTCTTCCTGTCTTTATCGGGGCAGAAAGAAGATTTTGGCGCGGCGGGCGGGCCAGTCATTCCCCAGTAAGCGGGGGGCGACATGTCCGGGTTCGCCGATTCGGTTAAACAGTTAAGAATGCAGGAAATATCATGGCCGTCCCCAAGCGAAAAACTTCGCCCTCCAAGCGCGGCATGCGTCGCAGCCACGACAGCCTGAAGGTTGAAGCCTTTCAGGAATGCCCCAATTGCGGCGAATTGAAGCGTCCGCACAACCTCTGCAACGCCTGCGGCCATTATAATGGCCGTGAAGTGGTGTCGGTCGGCGCATAATAGCTAGCCGGAGGGCGACAGCATGAGCTTGCCACCGCGAATCGCGATCGATGCGATGGGCGGTGACGTGGGCGTCCGCGTCATGTGCGCGGGCGCTGCCATGGCGCGCCACCGGCATGACCAGCTGCGCTTTCTACTGGTCGGGGACGAGGAGCGGATCAAAGCCGCGCTCGACCACCATCCCAATCTGCGCGCTGCTTCGGACATTATTCACACCGATAAAGTGGTGTCGGGTGAAGAAAAGCCAAGCCAGGCGCTGCGCAGCGGACGGGGCAGTTCGATGGGCCTTGCCATCGACGCGGTAAAACGCGGCGATGCGGGCGGGGCTGTGTCCGCTGGTAATACTGGCGCGCTGATGGCGATGGCAAAGCTTGCGCTGCGCACCATGCCGGGCATCGACCGCCCGGCGCTCGCTGCGCTGCTGCCGTCGCTGGGCGACAATGATGTTGTCATGCTCGACCTTGGCGCCAATACCGAGTGCGACGCCACCAATCTGACGCAATTTGCCGTGATGGGCGCCGCCTATGCGCGCACCGCCATGGGGCTGGAGCGCCCCCGCGTCGCGCTGCTCAATATCGGCACCGAAGAGATGAAGGGCACCGATCAGATTCGCGACGCGGCAGCCTTGCTGCGCGGGGCTCAAGGGCTTCCGATGGAATTTGCGGGCTTTATCGAAGGCGATAAATTATCGCGCGGCGATGTTGACGTCGTCGTCCATGATGGCTTTTCGGGCAATATCGCCCTAAAGACGATCGAAGGGACGGCGCGTTTCGTGACCGACCTGTTGCGCCGCGCCTTCACTTCGTCGGTGCGATCGAAAATCGGTTTTCTCATTTCGCGCCCCGCGACCGAACTGCTGCGCCATCATCTGGACCCCAATAATCACAATGGGGCGGTTTTTCTGGGCTTGAACGGGGTGGTGCTGAAAAGCCACGGAAGCGCCGATGCCAAAGGGGTCGCCAATGCGGTTCATCTTTGCGCCGAACTGGTCGAAAAGGATATAACCCGTCAGGTGACTGAGGATCTTGCCAATTTCCGCCGCGGTAGCGCGGCATGACACTGCGTTCCATTTTGGCCGGCACAGGGTCCGCCCTGCCGCGCACCCGCGTTTCCAACGCCGAACTTGCCGAGCGTGTTGATACCAGCGACGAATGGATCGTCGAACGCACAGGCATCCGCTTTCGCTATATTGCCGAAGCCGATGAAACGACCGCGACATTGGGCGCGGCGGCTGCGCGCGAGGCGCTGAAAGCCGCGGGGCTTCAGCCGTCTGACATCGGGCTGATCATCCTCGCGACCGCGACGCCCGACAATACTTTTCCTGCCAGCGCGACCAAGGTGCAGGCGCTGCTCGATGCTCCCGATTGCATTGCCTTTGACGTGGCGGCGGTCTGTTCGGGCTTTCTTTATGCCGTTTCGGTCGCCGACGCGATGCTGCGGACGGGCGCCGCCAAACATGCGCTGGTGATCGGATCCGAAACCTTCAGCCGCATTCTCGACTGGGAAGATCGCACCACCTGCGTTCTCTTCGGCGACGGCGCGGGCGCGATTGTCCTGTCGGCCGAAGAGGTGGCAGATGATCGCGGCATTTTGGCGACCCGCCTTCATGCCGAGGGCAAGCATGCCGAAAAGCTTTATGTCGACGGCGGTCCTTCCACCACCGGCACGGTGGGCCATGTGCGAATGCAGGGCCGCGAAGTCTTTCGTCATGCGGTTGTCAATCTGGCGTCGGTTCTGGGGGAAGTGTTGGGCGATGTCGGCCTTTCGCCATCGGATATCGACTGGGTCGTCCCGCATCAGGCGAACAAGCGCATTATCGACGCTACCGCAAAGAAGCTGAACCTGCCTGCCGAGCGCGTGGTGCTGACGGTCGATCAGCATGCCAATACCTCGGCGGCATCGGTGCCGCTGGCGCTCGATCAGGCGGTGCGCGACGGACGAATTACACGCGGGGATCTGGTGGTGCTGGAGGCGATGGGCGGGGGTTTTACCTGGGGCGCAGCAATCCTGCGCGTGTGACCCGGCGCGCTTTTGCGGCCTTTCCGTCTTAACTTTCCGCTCCATCCATTTCAGTTTGGCGGATTAATTCGCTTTTGTTACAATGTTCCCAAGGACTCGCGACATTGGTGCGTCCGATGCTATTGGGTTCATCCGCTTTCAGGAGGGGGGAAGGAACATCATGACAGCAGGTACGCTTACCCGCGCCGATATCGCTACCCGTATTCACGAACGGATCGGCCTGTCGCGCAACGAATCGGCAAATATCGTCGAATCGATTTTGGAACATATGTCCGATGCGCTGACCAACGGGCAGAATGTGAAGATTTCTGGCTTTGGCACTTTTGTTCTGCGCGACAAGGCGCAGCGCATCGGCCGCAATCCCAAAACCGGCGTTGAAGTGCCGATTCTGCCGCGCCGCGTGATGACATTTCGCGCCAGCCAGGCGATGCGCGCCCGTGTCGCGGGCAAATAAGCGCCAGGGCCATGGCTGACGGCAGGTCTGCAGCATCCGGCCCCGATAAAGGCCCGGAGGGCAAGGCTGCCAGCGCAATGCTCTCCATCGGCGAACTGGCCGCGCGCCTGGGCGTCGCGACCCATGTTTTGCGCTATTGGGAAACCCGCTTTGCGCAATTAAAGCCGCTGCAACGATCGGGCCGTCGCCGCTATTATCGCCCCGCCGATGTCGCCCTGGCGACGCGCATCCACCATTTGCTCCACGAAAAAGGCTTTACAGTCGAGGGCGCGCGCAAGGCGCTCGCTGAGGCAGAAGCCCAGGGCGCTGCCGCGACAGCAGAGCAGGAAGCACCATCGGCCTTGCCGGCCGCTGCGCCCTCCGCTCCGCCCGCAGCGATTAAAGTGGAAAAGCTGGTCGCACTGCGCGACCGGCTGGCGGCTGCGCTGGAACGATAGAGAGGTCGTATCGGCTGGGCTCAGGCGGCGCTTGCCTCTGCCGCCGCGTGCGGGGTTCCGATGCGCGTGCCGAGATCTCGCGCGGCGGCGACAAGCTGACCCGGTTCCCGCGTATCGAGCAGGGGCAGAAGCGTCGAGGAACCGATATTCGCACCGCAATAGCCGAAAATCCCTGTTTCAATCTGCGTCTGCATCGCCCGGTCATAGCCATATTTGGCATAGGTATTAAGGTCCGCCGCCCCAATGGCGACCAGATGGACCGACAGGCGTTGCAGCCGCTTTTCCACCTTGCCCTCCGCTGTTTCAACATAGGCCCAGCCATTGGCGAAAACCCGGTCGATCCAGCCTTTCATCAGCGCGGGCATGGTCCACCAGTAAACAGGATAGACCAGGATCAGCGCGTCAGCCCGGTCGATCCGCGCCTGTTCGGCCCGGATGCTGGCGGGCAGGGGAGCCGTGCCCGCGAAATGCGCCGCATCTGACGGGGAAAATCGCGGATCAAAGCCTTCGGCATGCAAATCGGCGGTTTCGACGCTGTTCCCGGGGCTGGCGGCAAGGATGGCTTCGCGCAGAGCGGTGGCGACCGCATGGGTCAAAGAAGCGGGATTGGGATGGGAAAGGGCGATGAGGCTGTGCATGACGATTCCTTGGGTTGTGGGGAGGGGAGAGACGTTATATACTTTTAGTAAGTTACTATTGGTATATAAGGCCTGTCAACCGTCATGACATTTGCGTCCGCGTCACCCCCTGCCGGAACCCCGGGCGCCCCCCGCAAGCGACTGTCGCGCGATCAGCGGTTCGAACAGTTGATAGATACGGGTTGGCGAATATTGGGGGCCGAAGGGGCCGATGCACTGACATTGGGGCGGCTGGCCGAACAGGCAGGGGTGACGAAGCCCGTCGTCTATGATCATTTCGGGTCGCGCGAAGGGTTGCTGGCGGCGCTGTTTCGCGATTTCGACCGGCGGCAGACCGAAACCATGGATAGCGCGCTCCGCGAGGCAGAGGCGCGGCTGGATACGCGCGCGGCGGTGATCGCTCATGCCTATGTCGAATGCATCGTGCGACAGGGACAGGAGATTCCGGGCATTCTGGCGGCGCTGGCGGGGTCACCCGAAATGAGCGCGCTGATCCGTGAGCATGAACAGGCCTTTATGGCGAAATGTCGCCGCCTGCTGGCGCCCTTTGCAGAGCCGCACGACCTGCGACCCGCAGCGTTGCGCGCCATGCTGGGGGCGGCCGAGGCGCTGTCGCGCGGGGCGGCGGCGGGCGATCTCGATGAAGCGGCGGCGTGCGCGGAGCTGTGCGCGCTGATCGTCCAGACGGTCGAACGCAGCGGCGATACCCCGCCCCGCGTGCACGCCTTAGTCGATGGCGGGTGACAAGGCGGGGTCGAGGTCGCGCGGGCGGATGAAGGCGGTCAGGCGCGCCATTTTCCAGTCAAGCTGGCGCCAGTCGTCAATGTCGATTTCCAGTCGGGCGAGGGCGGCGGTGGGCAGTTTTTCGTCGACCGCCGCGCGCAGCTCGTCATCCTCGCGCTCGGGCACGAGCAGCAGGATCAGATCCTCCAGCCCCGGATTATGTCCCGCGATCATCAGATGATCGGCATCGCGTCCCGCTTCGCGGATCACGTCGAGGAGGGTGACGGCGGAGGCGAGATAGATGCGCCTTTCCCAATGCGGCTCCACCGCGTCGAGCCCGGCGGCGGGCCGGAAAATATCGAGCGTCTGCGTCACGCGCACCGCGGGCGAGGCGATGATGCGGTCGATGGCAAAGCCTTCGCGCCGCGCATATTGACCAACCAGTTCGGCGCCGCGCCGGCCGCGTGCATTGATCGGACGGTCAAAATCGCGCTCCACCGGCGCATCCCAACCCGATTTGGCGTGGCGAAGGATGGTCAAATTTTTCAAAATCGCTCCCGCACTGGTCTGCCCGCCCGAATCCGCCGCCTTTTGCCCCAAAGTCAGGCGGGTGGAAAGGCGGCATAGGCGCTTTTTCGTCTTTCGACATTGGCGGCGGCGACGCGGTTGACCACTTCGTCGAGCGGCAGGCGGCGGATCGGCGTGCCTTCGGGAAAGGCGCTGAGCAGGCGCGAGGGAAAGCTGGCCGACAGCATGACGAACTGCCCGAAATCATCGGCGCGGCGGATCAGCCGCCCAAACGCCTGCGCGATGCGCGCGCGGATGACGGCATCGTCATAGGCGCTGCCCCCCTGTGCGGCCCGGCGCGCGGCATGAAGAATCGTCGGGCGCGGCCAGGGCACGCCCTCCATCACCACAAGCCGCAGCGACTCGCCCGGCACATCGACCCCGTCGCGCAGCGCATCGGTGCCGAGCAGCGAGGCATGGGGGTCGGCGCGGAAAATATCGACCAGCGTGCCGGTGTCGAGCGGATCGACATGCTGGGCAAAGAGCGGCAGGCCCGCGCGCGCCAGCCGGTCGGCGATGCGGGCGTGAACGACCCGCAGCCGCCGGATCGCGCTGAACAATCCCAGCGCGCCGCCGCCCGATGCCTCGATCAGGCGGCTGTATGCGCCGGCCAGTGCAGCGAGGTCGCCGCGCGGCAAATCGGTGGCGATCAGCACTTCGGCCTGTTCGCCATAGTCAAAGGGGCTGGGGACGGCGAAATGGCCGACCGGCCCCGCGACATGGCGCGCGCCGGTGCGGATATCGGCATCGTCCCAACCATCGGCCCCATGCCCCGCGCCGCGCAGCGTCGCCGATGTGACAAGCACGCCATGAGCAGGGCCATAGACGAGCGCCGCCACGGGGCGCGCGGGGTCGAGCCAGTGGCGGTGCAGCCCGCAATCATATTCGCGCCCGTCATAGCGGTCGACCGCCAGCCAGTCGACGAAATCGGGATCGGCGGGGCCGCCGACGCGGCCCAGCAGCGCCGCCCAGGCGGCGAGCGTGTCGATCCGCGTGGCCAGGCTGTGCCGCGCGCCCTCAATGCGCGCGCGCGCCTGCCCGTCGAGCCAGTCGGGCGCATCCTCGATCAGCGCCTCCAGCCTTTTGCCGAGCGCCATGAGCGGACGCAGCAGCGCCTCGACCGCATCGCTGGCGTCAGCGGCGGCGGCGACCAGCGGCGCATCGGGTTCGGCGAGTTCGGTCTCCAGCCCATAGCCCGCATCGCCGCCCTTGGTTTCGGCGCTGCGCGCATAGACGGTCGTGCGCACGGCGGCGAGCAGGCGTTCGATCGCGCCCCATGGGTCATTCTCCGCCAGCCGGGCAAGCCAGCCGTCGCCGGGCAGTTCCCCCGCGGCGTTCACGGCGGCGTCAATCGCCTTTTCGCCCGCCTCGTCATAGCTCGCCACATCGGCCAGCCGCGCCGCCAGCCCGCGCCGCCGCCCGCGCGATTTGCCTTCGGGGCCCATGACCCAGCGGCGGATTTCAATTGCTTCCTGCCCGGTCAGCGCGACGGCGAACATGCTGTCGGCGGCATCCCACAGATGATGGCCTTCGTCGAAGATCAGGCGCGATGCGGCGCCCGCGCCGTCGCGGGGCCGCGCCGCCTGCACCATCGTCAGCGCATGGTTGGCGATGACAATATCGGCCTGCGCCGCCGCGCGCGCCGATCGTTCGATGAAGCATTTGCGGAAATGCGGACAGCCCGCATAAATACATTCGCCGCGCCGGTCGGTCAGCGCGGTGGTGCCATTGCGGCGAAACAGCGCGGGAAGCCAGCCGGGCAGGTCGCCGCCCACCATGTCGCCATCGCGCGTATAGGCGGCCCAGCGCGCGACAAGCTGTGCCAATATTGCCGCGCGGCCCGAAAAGCCGCCCTGCAGCGCATCCTCCAGATTGAGCAGGCAGAGGTAATTTTCGCGCCCCTTTCGCACCACTACCTTTTCGCGGTGGGTGGCGGGATCAGGGTAAAGCCGCTCGGTCTCGCGCGCGAGCTGGCGTTGGAGCGCCTTGGTATAGGTGGAAATGGCGACCCCGCCCGCCGTCTCCTCGATCCATTGCTTGGCGGGGGCGAGATAGCCCAGCGTCTTGCCAATCCCCGTTCCCGCTTCGGCGACCAGCATCTGCGGCGCCTGTTTGCGTTCGCGCGGCGCGAAAATATCGGCGACCGCCAGCGCATAATCGCGCTGGCCTGTCCGGCGTTCGGCGCTTGCGCCGGTCAGCCGGTCGAGCCGGGCGGCCACGGCTTCGGGAGAAAGACGGGTGGTGCGCGGCTGCGCGCGCGGGGGCTGTTCCTCCCATTCGGGAAGCCGCGTGAACAGCCAGCGTTCGGGACGCTGCGGCTTGGCCAGATGCGGCTGAAGCAGCGGCGCCCACGCCCAGCGTTGACGGATGAGCGCTTGCAGACCATCCCACGCCCCCTCGCGTTCGGGCCATGCGGGGTCGCTCAGGCTGCCGAGCATTGCGGCGGCGGCCTGCGGCAGAAAGGCGGCGATATCGGCTTCGGCTTGCGGCGCGGTCAGCCCCAGCGCCTCGGCCAGCCCGCCGGGGGTGGGGACGGTGAAGCGCGCGGGATAGAGAAAGGCGAAAAGTTCGAGCAGGTCGAGCCCCGATAATTCGGGATAGCCCAGCCGGTCGCCGGTCAGCGGCGCGCCCAGCAGGATATGCGGCGTCGCCGCGACCGCCGCCATGGCTTCGCCGCGTCCCACCCGGCGCACCGTCGAGGGGGCGTCATCGCGGGCGGGTTCGGCGATCCAGATGCCGATATGGCTCGCATGAATCGCGGGCAGGGAAAGGGCGAGGGGAGCCATGGCTCCAGGCTAGGGGCATAGCAGCAGGGCGGCAAGCCGCCGGGAGGCGGATTGAGACGCTTGGGCGGCGGCTTAGCTCAGTCCGCGCCGTCCAAAGAAGGAGGTGCGGCTTTGCGCGAAGACTTGCGCGGGGCCGGTGGGCACAGCGGCGCGGGCGGTTTCGAGCGCGCGATACAGGGGGCCATGGGTCAGTTCAAAGGGGAAGCGCACGCCCATGCGGTCGCGCTCCGACCAGATGACCGTGGCATAGACGACTTCGCCGCCATAATGGATGGCGCAGCGCGAACGCACCGGCAGGCTCGCGCCGTCGATCCGCGCGCCGCCCTCGGACAAATCGGTAATCCGCCCATCGACATGGTTCAGCACGCCATTGACGGTGACCTCGATGGCGATCGGCGTGCGCTTGTGCAGGCGCGGACGGGCGGGCTGGGCGTGAGTCATGACCTTTTTCTAGCGGCAATATGGTAAATATCCGGTAAGCGGCGCGCCGCGTACCTGGGCGAAGGCTGAGAGCGCGCTCCCCCATGGCCTTTTCAAAACTGTCCCGAAACAGGGCTAACGCCTTTGTAACCCTGTCTCTTCGTATCCGGCTTAACCGCGCGTCCCCAAACGGACGCCATCTGCCATTCAGGCTAGCGAATGAAGGAGACAGCATGTCCTTGTTGATCGGTCCCATCCTGGGATCCCCCGGCGGCGGCTCGCGCCCCCGCCCAAGCGAACCGGCCCAGCCGGGCGAGCCCAGCCCGCCTCCGCCTTCCAATCAGGCGGGTGGAACGGGCCAGACGGGCGAGACCCCGCCGCAGAATAACACGCCTCCGGCCAGTTCCACGCCGCCCGCATCCGAAGACAGCGGGGGCACAGCGCCTGCGGGCGGCAGCCAGGGCAGTGGGGCTGCTTCGGGCGCGTCCGGTTCGCCGGGGGCTTCGGGTGCTTCCGCCAGCGGCAGCGCCGCGAGCAAGCCCGCGCCGCAAGGCCCCTCGCTCGCCGAGCGGAATCGCGCGGCCGAGGCGTCGGCCCGGTCCGACACCAATTTGTCGCGGCTCGTCCGCAGCGAGATGGAAAGCCGCGATCCGGCGGCTGCCGCCGATGCCGACCTGTCGGGTGCAGCGCTCTCGGGCGCGCAAATCGCCGCCCGCGCCATGTATGCGCTCGTCGCGCAGACCAGCGCGCAAGGCCCGCGTCAGCTCGATCTGATCGCCTGACGCCTTCCTTCGCTCAATGTCATTGCGAGCCCGGCGAAAGCCGGGAGAAGCAGTTTCCAGCCATATATTTCGTCCTCCCCTGTACGGCGAACGGCTGGAGATTGCCTCGCTCCCCGGACGGCATCCGGGTTTCTCGCAAGGACAAAGCGGGTTTTTTCCTAAAAATTCGGCTTTCGGTTCCGCCCGTCTTGCCGCTATGGGCCAGCCATGACTGACGTGCATCTTCACCCATCGCTGCGCGACGCCGCGCAAACTTCCAAGGCCTGGCCGTTCGAGGAAGCGCGCAAGCTGCTAAAACGCTATCCCGACGGAAAAGCGGGTGGGGCACCAGTGCTATTCGAAACCGGCTATGGTCCCTCGGGCCTGCCGCATATCGGCACCTTCAACGAAGTGCTCCGCACGACGATGGTGCGTCGCGCCTTTGAAACGCTGACCGCCGATGCCCATGGCACGCCGGCGGCGACGCGGCTGGTGGCGTTCAGCGACGATATGGACGGGCTTCGCAAGGTGCCCGACAATGTCCCCAATGGCGACATGCTGCGCGAACATCTGGGGCGGCCGCTGACCGCCATTCCTGATCCCTTCGGCAAATATGAAAGCTTCGCGCATCACAATAATGCGATGCTGCGCGAATTTCTCGACCGCTTCGGCTTCGATTATGAATTTGTGAGCTCGACCGAGCAATATCAGTCGGGCGCCTTTGACGCGGCGCTTGCCAATGTGCTGCGTCACAATCAGGACATCCTCGACATTATGTTGCCGACGCTGCGCGCCGAACGCGCGGCGACCTATTCGCCCATCCTGCCGGTCAGCCCCAAATCGGGCGTTGTGCTGCAGGTGCCAGTTGCCGTCGTCGACCCCGATGCGGGCCTTGTCTCGTTCGAGGATGAGGGCGAGACGATCACCCATTGCATCTTCGGCGGCGGTGCCAAGCTGCAATGGAAGGTCGACTGGGCGATGCGCTGGGTCGCGCTCGGCGTCGATTATGAAATGTATGGCAAGGATCTGACCGACAGCGGCGTCCAGTCGGGCAAGATCGCCAAGGCACTCGGGGGCCGCAAGCCCGAGGGGCTGATCTATGAAATGTTCCTCGACGAAAAGGGAGAGAAAATCTCCAAGTCAAAGGGCAATGGCCTGTCGATCGAGCAATGGCTGAGCTATGGCAGCGAGGAAAGCCTTGCCTTTTATGCCTATCGCGAGCCCAAGGCGGCGAAGCAGCTGCACATCGGCGTGATCCCGAAGGCGGTCGACGAATATCTGCAGATGCGTGGGCAATATCCGGCGCAGGCACCTGACAAGAAGCTCGGCAATCCCGTGCATCATGTCCATGTCGCCCGCGGGCAGGCGGTGCCAGACACCGTTCTGCCGGTCACCTTCGGCCTGCTCCTCAACCTTGTCGGGGTGATGGGCGCCGATGCGTCAAAGGAGCAGATCTGGCGCTATCTCGGCCAATATGTCGCGGGCGCCGATGCCGCGCGCTATCCCGAACTCGACGGGCTGATCGACAATGCCATGGCCTATAACCGCGACTATGTCGCGCCGACGCTGAAGCGCCGCAAGCCCGAAGGCAGCGAGGCCGATGCGCTGCGCGAACTTGATGCGCGGCTTGCCGACATGCCCGCCGATGCCTCGGCCGACGATCTGCAGAATATCGTCTATGAAATTGGCAAGAATGAAGCCTATGGCTTTGAAAATCTGCGCGATTGGTTCCGTGCGCTTTACGAAACGCTGCTGGGATCGAGCGCGGGCCCGCGCATGGGCAGCTTCATCGCCCTGTTCGGCATCGACAATGTGCGCCGCCTGATCGCAGAGGCCTTGGCATAGGAGACGTCATTGCGAACCCGGCGAAAGCCGGGTGAAGCAATCCCCAGCCATCGGCCCTGCACCGGGGCGATATCGAGGGATTGCTTCGTCGCTGCGCTCCTCGCAATGACTTGGGGAATAACATGATCGAGATTTTCACCACCGGCGGAACCATCGACAAAGTCTATTTCGATGCCTTGTCCGAATTTCAGATCGGCCCCGCGGCGATCCCCGACATGCTGCGCGAAAATAATGTCCACGCCCCCCACCGCGTCACCCAGTTGATGCGCAAGGACAGTCTGGAGCTGACCGACACCGACCGCGAGGCGATCTGCGCCGCCGTGGCGGCAAGCGATGCGGCGCAGATTCTCGTCACTCATGGCACCGACACGATGGTGCAGACGGGCCGCGTGCTTCAGGCGGTTGCGGGCAAGACCATCGTGCTCACCGGCGCGATGCAGCCTGCATCGGTGCGCGCGAGCGATGCCGAATTCAACGTCGGTTTCGCGCTCGCAGCGGTGCAGACCCTGCCGCCCGGCGTCTATGTTGCGATGAACGGCATGATTTTCGATCCTGCCACCACCGAAAAGGACCGGGCCGCTGCCCGTTTCGTCGCGCAATAAGCGATCGCAGAGGTAATAAGCCCTTGTGTTCCCGCGAAAACGGGAGCCCCTCTGCTATAGGCGCAAGATGGAACGGCCGGAGATAATCCCGGCCCCGTCAGTCCCGTCACCCCTGCGCCGTCACCTGTCGCACCACTGCCAGATAGCCCGGCGCGATCGTCATGGCGTCATGCTTGCCCGCATCCCTCAGTGCGGCGTGCAGCCGGGGCAGGCGGTAACAGGGCACGCCCATGAACAGATGATGCTCGGCATGATAATTGACCCAATAGGGCGCGACCGTCGCCCGTTCCAGCCAGCCGGCATAGGTGGTGCGCGCATGGGTGAAGGGGTCTTCGCTGCCGGTGGTCGTGCAGGCATGTTCGGCGATATTGCGGATCCGCAGGTAGAGCTGGAAGGTCGTCGCCAGGCTTACGATCCACAACAGCCACGGCGTCCAGCCATAAAAAGCAAGCGATAAAGCGAGCAGAAGCATCTGCACCAGCAGGAAGCGCCCTGTTGCCCTGGCCACGGCGATGGTGCCCGGCACATCCTGCGTCGGCGAAGTCACCCCATCGTCCGATTGCTTGTTGAAAACCGTCCCCGCGCGGGTGCTGCCCCCCCGCTTGCCTTCGCCTTTCCCTGGGCCATCGCCGCGCAGCAGCGCGCGCAGCCCGGTCCAAGCATAGGCGAATTGCGCCGTCCGCTGCTTGAAAAATGTCTGCCCCGTCAGGTCGCGGACAATCTTGCGCCCCAGGCTGGCGCGGGTCGTCGGAAAGGGCTTGGACAGCGACAAGTCGGGGTCTTCGGCCTGCTGCGTATATTTGTGATGCTGCAGATGATAGGTGCGATAGGCGATCAGGTCGGACCCCACCGCGGCCCCCGCGAGCCATTGGCCGAGGGAATTATTGATCTTGCGATTGGGGTGCAGCGCGCCATGCGCCGCCTCGTGCATCAGGATTGCCAGCCCCAATTGTCGCCCGCCGATAAAGGCGATGGCGACGATCCATGCGACGGGATTTTGTGTCCAGGCGGCCAGCCCCGCGAGCGCGATGCTCACCAGCCAGGCATGGGCGACCATCCACGGCCCTCTCCAGCGCGAAAGGCGGGTGATTTCGGCCCATTCTTCGCGGCTGAAAAACTTGTTCGGGGGGAGTAAACGTACAGCAGCCATGGTAGAGAATATATCAAGTTGCAAAGCGAAACGAAAGCATTTCCATTTTGGGACAAATCCGATGGCTTTTCCGGGTCTTTGGACGAACAAAAGTAAGGATTTCGAAACCCTGTTCCCACAGAGGTGAAAGGGAAGCTTAAGTCAGGAACGAGTGAACAAGTGGGTGCCCGGCGTAAAATAAAACGGCCTGCGATAGACGAAGTGCGGGAAGGCGACGGCGTGTTCGATTCGCCCGCGCTGGTGATGGGCTTGCTACGCGTCGCGCAGCTTTGGCATTATGTGCTGCTCGCCCGCACGCTGGCCTTCTGCATTTTTGCCTTTGTGCCGGGGGTCGCGGGGTTTCTCGATCATTGGGCCGAATGGCTGGTGATGGCGGTCGGGCTCGGCTGTGACCTGATTCTCGCCGTCGCCGGGCAGATTGGACGAAAGCATAAGACCGCGCCGCCCAAACGCTTGCGCCAGGGGGCGATGCTGACAATGGGGCTGGTGATTGCCGGCACCTTCCTGAATTCAGCGGCGACCTGCGCTGCCATTGCCGTGCCCGATGGGGGGCCGTTTTTCGACGCTTTTGCGGCGATTCAGCTGGGAACCCTGCTTGTTGCCGCCTCGGCGGTGGCAATTGCCCGTCCGGCCTTTTTCGGCTTTGCGGGCGCCACCGCGCTCGGCGGGGCGGTCGGGGTCGCCTCTTGGCCCTTTGCGCTCGCCGGTCTTGTTTTCCTTGGCCTGCTGATCGTGATGATGCGCGAGGATATGCGGCACCAGCGGCGCGCGACCCGCGCCAGTCGCCTGGCGATCACGCAACAGGAACGCGCGCTCAATCTCGTGCGCGACTTTGAAAAAGCGGGACGCGGCTGGTTCTGGGAAACCGACCGCTATGGCCAGCTCGTCTATATTTCGCCGATCATTTCGGCGCGGCTGGGCAAGCCCCTCGACGAAATATTGGGCCGTCCCTTCACCAACATCATCCGCAAGCGCGTCGGCAAGGACGATAATGAGGAGCGCACGCTGGGCTTCAGCCTGTCCTCGCGCACCCCGTTCAAGGAATTGACCGTGCAGGCGGCGGCGCCGGGCGAGGAACGCTGGTGGTCGATCTCCGGCCAGCCGATCAGCAACGAGCTGGGAAATTTCCAGGGGTTTCGCGGCAGCGGCACCGACCTCACCGATCAGAAAAAGTCAGAGCGGGAGATTAACCAGCTTGCCCGTTATGACACGCTGACCGGTCTAGCGAACCGGCTGCATATCAACGACCTGCTCGAACGGTCGCTTAAAAATCATATGGGACAGCCCCAACCTTGCGCGTTGCTGCTGATGGATCTTGATCGTTTCAAGGCGGTCAATGACACCATGGGGCACCCCGTGGGCGACCAGCTGTTGCAGCAGGTCGCGGCGCGGCTGACGCAGATTGTCGGGGACAAGGGGCAGGTCGGGCGCCTCGGCGGTGACGAATTCCAGATTGTCCTCCCCCAGATTATCCAGCCGGAAAAGCTGGCGGGGGTGGCCAACGCCATCATTCTCACGTTGGCCAAGCCGTTCGCCATTGAGGGCGAACAGATACGGATCGGCTCATCCATCGGTATCGCCGTGTCCGAAGGGGAAGGGGTTTCTTCGTCGGCGCTGATCCGCAACGCCGATTTGGCGCTTTATGCCGCCAAGGATGCCGGGCGCGGCGTCTATCGCTTCTATGCCGATGCGATGCATAATCAGGCGAGCGAGCGCAAAGCCATTGAAGATGCGCTGCGCGAGGCGCTGATGCGCGATGAACTTCAGCTTCTCTATCAACCCATTGTCGATGTGCGGACCGAGCGGGTTTCAGGCTTTGAAGCCTTGATCCGCTGGCATCGCGGCGATGGCGAGGTGATCAGCCCGGCAAAATTCATCCCCATCGCCGAAGAATCCAATCTGATCGTTCCCATCGGCGAATGGATCATCCGCACCGCCTGCGCGACCATCGCGCGGCTGGGTCCCGATTATCGTGTCGCGGTCAATGTTTCGCCGCGTCAATTTGCCAATGAAAAGCTGCCGTCGATCATCATGAACGCCGTATCCTCGGCGGGCATTCGTCCCGAACAGCTGGAACTGGAAATCACCGAGGGGATTTTCCTCGACGAAAGCCTCGAAAATCTGGAAATGTTCCAAAAGCTGAAGCGCACCGGTGTCCGGCTGGCGCTCGACGATTTCGGCACGGGCTATTCGGCGCTGGGCTATTTGAAAAAGGCGCCTTTCGACAAGATCAAGATCGACCAGAGCTTTGTGCTCGGCGCCGCTGACCGCGACAGCATGAACGCCGCGATCATTTCCTCCATCGTCGGCCTCGCCACCGCGCTCAACATGGAAACAACGGCCGAGGGGGTAGAAACCCACGATGATCTGGCCTTGATCCGCGAATTGGGATGCAGCCATGTTCAGGGCTATATCTACGGCAAGCCGATGACGCTCGACGCCATCGAGGCCTTGCTGGCCGAACGCCACGGTCAGGTCAGCGCGAGCGGCTATCAAAGCGCGCGGGAGCCGCGCCGCACCACCTTCCGCACGATCAAGGTTCATCAGCCGGGCGGCGGAGCGCAGGAAGCGATCGTCCGCAACATATCCTCGCGCGGCGCCCAGATCGAAGGACTGTGGAACGTACCGGTCGGCACCCCGCTGCGGCTGGAATTTGCGCCGGGGATGCTGATCGACGCCGAGGCGCGCTGGGCAAGCGATAATCGCGTCGGCATTCAATTTGCCGAGGCGATTGATATCGACGCCGTAATCGGCCTATCGGGCCACGGAACCCGCGCCGGCGGCGCCCGTTCCCGGGTAGGCCGGGCTGCCTAGGGGCAATCCTGTCCCCCGTGGCCTCGTCATCCCGGGCTTGACCCGGTCTCGTCGTCGCGGGCCTGACCCGGGACCCGCCTTTCGGTCGCTCCCCCCGGCTTCGGGCACATCAGCCCTAAGCGGAAACCTCCAGAATTTCCGTAACTAGCTGCTAAAAAACAAAAAATCTAAATTCCGGTACCTTCCCACCTTACGCTGCGCGGTACTTTCGCAAACATCCGCACCTCAAAAAGGAAGAGGGAAGAGGCGCTATTTCGCGACCCGGCCCCGCACCATCACCCAGTCCACCGCCTCCAAAACGCTTATATCGGATAGCGGATCACCCGAAACGGCGATCATGTCGGCCGACATCCCCGGCGCGATGCGGCCCAGCTCATCCTCCATCGACAAGGCCTTGGCCGCCACCGTGGTAGCGCTCGCCAGCGCCTCGCGCGGGCTAAGCCCCGCCTTGACCAAAAGCGCAAATTCGCTGGCGTTGCGCCCATGCTCGAACACCCCGGCATCGGTGCCGAACGCGACAGGCACGCCCATTTCCCTGGCACGGGTCACTGCCTTGCCGACCTCGCCCAGCGTCATGCGGATCTTGTTTTCGACCGTCGGCGTATAAATGCCCTTGCCCAGCCGCTCGCGAATGCCCTCAAAGGCCATCAGCGTGGGCACAAGATAGCTGCCCTTGGCCTTCATCCCCTTGAGCGCGTTGTCGTCGGCAAAGGTGCCATGGTCGATCGTGTCGATCCCTGCCGCCGCCGCCGCTTCGATCCCGCGTGCGCCATGGGCATGGGCCATGACCTTCAGCCCCAGCGAATGCGCCGTGTCGGCGATGCTCTGCAATTCGGGGCTGGTGAAATGCCCCTCCAGCCCGCGCCCCTGCTGCGACAAGACGCCCCCGGTTGCGGTGATCTTGATGATATCGGCCCCCGCGCGCGAGGCCTTGCGGACCTTTTCAGCGCATTCGACCGCGCCGGTGCAGGTATAGCCCGCGTCGAGCACATCATGGACATCCTCGCGAAATCCGGTGATGTCGCCATGTCCGCCGACGATGGAGAGGGCGGGGCCTGCCGCTATGATGCGTGGCCCCTCGATGAAGCCTTGCGCGGTGCCGCGGCGAAGCGAGAAGGCACTGTACTGGCCCGACCCTGCCTCGCGCACCGTCGTAAAACCCGCTTTCAGCGTCAGCGCGGCATTTTTAACGCCGACCACTACGCCCCATTCATCGGGCTCCACCGCTTCATTGCGATAATCGCCGCCGGGATCGCCGGTCAGATGGACATGCAGGTCGATGAGGCCGGGCAGGACGGTCTTGTCCGAAAGGTCGACGACCTCTGTATCGGCAGGCGTCGGCGCGCGGCCGGGAGAAATGGCGGTGATGCGGCCATCGGTGACGACGATGGTGGACAGGCCCTGCGCGGGTTTTGCCGGATCGGTGATGACGCGCCCGGCGTAGATGACCATGGTCTTCGCCTCCGCGGCCGCGCCGCTGCCCAGCGCCACCATCGCTGCAGCCAATGCCAGAAAACCCGATTTTTGCATGATTTCTCCCCTGTTATTGGCTCACCGTGCCAAGGGAGCGGGAGAAGCGCAAGCGGATTAGGGGCGCCGCGCAAATGGCCCACAAAAAAGGGCCGGCGTCGCCGCCGACCCAGTGTCAATTCCGGTAACCGAAAGGAATATTACCAGAAGAAATCATGGATCACATCAACCACCCGTCCGGAGCGAATATTGACGAGCAAGGCATCGTCATAATAGCGCACCCAGCGGAAATTGCCGTAAGCGGGCGGCAGGCGATAGCGCCAGGGATCGTTGACCCAGTAACGCTGGCCATAGAAAAGCGAGCCCAGGCTGAACCCGATGCTGAAACGGGTATAGCGGTGATGGCGATAGGGCGCATGATAGCGCGGCATCCGGTAATAGTTGCGATGCCGGTAGCGGTAATCGCGCCAGTTATAGCGACGGTCCTTGCGCCATTCGCGATTCCATTCCCGCCGATCCTCGCCATAGTGGCGACGATCGACCCGGTTGTCGCCATTGCGATCCCAGCGGCGGTCGAGCTGTCCGTCACGGTTACGGTCCCAGCGGCGGTCGACGCGGCCATTCTGGTTATGGTCCCAGCGTCGATCGACCCGATTGTCGCGATTGCGGTCCCAGCGCCGATCAACGCGGCCATCGCGATTGCGGTCATGGGCGCGATCGGGGCGCTGGTTGCGTGCGCGATCACGCTCGGCGCTGCGCTGCCGTTCCCGTCGTTCACTGCGGTCCCGTCGTTCGGCGCGGGGCGTGTCGGAGCGCGGGGTGCGGGTATCGCGGCGTATTTCCGGACGTCGCATTTCGCGGCCGCGCTGGCCCCTTTCGCTTCGCTCGCCGCGCTGGGCGATCTGGAAACGCTCTCCATTGGCCTGCGCCGCGGCGGGCGCAACGGGCGTCCACATTGTGGCTGCGATCAGCAACCCTCCGAATAATCTTTTCATGCTCGTCATCTCCGACTGGCCCCCGCCGCGCCACAGCTACTGCGGGTCAGATGAGCCGGGTTGTAGATGGGGCGGGATGAGTCGCGCCTGAACCTGTCGGTTGTCTGGCGTTCAGCTTTCCGGCGGGTCTGCGGGAGCCAATGCCGGAACTTCGCGCGCGGCGTCGGCGGGCCGAATGCCCGGCGGAGGTGCCGCGGCGATGCGCTCTTCCCCGCGAAGTACCCGCGCGGCGAGGCGAATGGCATCACGGATGCGGGGGTAAGTGCCGCAGCGGCAGATATTGGTGATTGCGGCGTCAATGTCGGCATCGCTGGGGTCGGGGTTGGAGCGCAGCAGTGCCGCCGCCGCCATGATCATGCCCGATTGGCAAAAGCCGCACTGCGGCACTTGTTCGGCAACCCATGCCTGCTGCACCGGATGGCTGCGGTCGCGCGACAGCCCCTCGATCGTGGTGACAAAACGCCCTTCGCATTCGGCAATGGTGACAAGGCAACTGCGGATAGGCTCACCGTCGATATCGACGGTACAGGCGCCGCATTCGCCCGTGCCGCACCCATATTTGGTTCCGGTCAGGTTCGAAGCATCGCGCAGCGCCCATAACAGCGGTGTGTCGGGGGCCATGCGATATTCGATAGGGCGATCATTGACCGAAAAGCGTGTCATGCAGCGGGTGAAGCCTCTTCAACCCCTCGCTGTCAATGACAAATGGGCAAAGCGCCCAAGGGGTTGATAGCCGGAAAGCAATGCCTAAATGATATGTTATATCGCGGTAAGAAAGGGGAGCGAACATGGAATTTTTGGGCTATGCGGCGGGAATAGGGGTGGGCGCAACGCTGCTGCTCGACCTGTGGGCGATAGCCGCCGAGAGGCTGCTGGGCCTGACGCGCCCCAATTGGGCCATGGTGGGGCGCTGGATCGCGCATATGGCGGAGGGGCGATGGCGTCATGAGAATATCGCCGCGGCTGCCCCGCGTCGGGGTGAGCGCGCTCTCGGCTGGGCGGCGCATTATGCCATTGGCATTGGTTTCGCCGCCCTGCTGCTGATTTTGGCCGGGCGCGACTGGGCGATGCAGCCCACGCTCTTGCCCGCGCTGGCCGTGGGGGTTGCGACGGTCTTGGCGCCCTTTTTTATCCTTCAGCCTGCCATGGGGGCGGGGGTAGCCGCTGCCAAAACGCCCAACCCCGCGCGGGCGCGGATGACGAGCCTGATTTCGCACATGATCTTTGGCCTTGGCCTCTATGGTGCGGCGCTAGCGCTGGCTTGGCTTCGCGCCTGAGCCTCTGCGGCAAAGGCTGAAACGGCCAGCCTATTCGCGCCAGCTCGTATCGATCTTGTCGATCTTGCGCACCATGGCATCAAATTCAGCCTTGCCGGCACCGCCGGGGATTTGCGCCATATGAAGGTCGCGCTGATGGACCTTCACCACATCCTCACCGATCATCACCGCTTTGCCCATGCTGGCGGTCGCAAGCTGGATCTCGCAGGCGCGCTGCAGCGCCCAATATTTGATGAAGGCTTCGGGCAGCGTGCGGCCCATCACGACGGGGCCGTGATTTTTCAGCATTAGGATGCGTTTGTTGCCCAGATTCCGCAGCAGCCGCTCGCCCTCTTCCTCGCGTACGGTAATGCCTTCAAAATCATGATAGGCGATCTGGCCAATATAGTTGCAGGCATAAAAATTGGTTGGCTGCAATCCGCCCTCGACCGAACAGACCGCCATGGTCGCTGTTGTATGGGTGTGGATGATCGCATGGGCATCGTCGAGCGCGCGGTGAAACAGGCTGTGCTGGACAAAGCCGGCCTTGTTCACATGCCAGGGGTTGTCGGCGTCGACCTTGTTGCCGTCAATGTCGATCTTGATCAGGCTGGAAGCCGAGACTTCGCTGAAATGCATGCCATAGGGGTTGATCAGATAGCTGCCCTCTTCATCGGGCACCTTCACCGTGATGTGGTTGAAGATCATCTCGTCCCAGCCCATCATCGCGAAAATCCGGTAGCAGGCGGCGAGTTCCTGGCGGGCCGTCCATTCGGGTTCGCTATATTTACTGTTGTGCTTAAGCTGGGTCGCCATCGCCTGATCCTCTCTTTTTTCGGTTTTCTCCTGCTACCTATGGCATAGGGGAGGGCGCCTCGACAATCCTGTGCGGGGCGTTTGCGGCGCCTTTTGGCGGGGTTTGCCGCGCGGCGCTTGCATTTTGGCGCGAATCTCTTTATTGGCACGGCATTCGAACGTCGCGAGTTCGCGGCGCTCTTTTTATTGCCCGAATATCGGCGAGTCATGCGAACCGGATACGGTCCGGGGTCAAATGGCCGTTTGACGAACAGGAGACGACACGGCGTATGCAGATTATCGTTCGCGACAATAATGTCGACCAGGCCCTTCGCGCGCTCAAGAAGAAGCTGCAGCGGGAGGGTGTGTATCGCGAAATGAAGCTGCGCCGTCACTATGAGAAGCCCAGCGAAAAGCGTGCGCGTGAGCGCGCCGCCGCCGTTCGCCGCGCCCGCAAGATGGAGCGCAAGCGGATGGAACGCGACGGCATCAAGTAAGACGTTTCCCGTTCGGGATCCTGATCGTAAAGGGGCGCTGCAGCAATGCGGCGCCCTTTTTCGTTGGTGCGAGGGGTTTGCTGGCCCGTTTTTTCTGGCCGGGGCGCTGCGCAATTGCCTCTGGACCCTGTTGCGCTGCTCCGCCTATAGCGGCGCCGAGATTTTCGCTCCGTCCAGGAGCAGCGGAAGGATGACAAGATGAGTGTGACGACGGTTCCATTGCGTCCGGTAAGCAAGGGCGGCCTGTGGCTGCTGTGGATCGGAATCCTGGCCCTGCTGGGAACCGCGGCGGCCTTTGCCTATCAAGTAACCCCGCGCATCGGCTTTGAAGTGGTGAAGGAGGGCAGTGGCCCCAGCCCCACGGTCGCCGACGTCGTGCTCGTCAAATATGAAGGCCGCCTTGATGATGGCACCGTTTTTGACGCCAATGAGCAGGCGCCAATGCCCGTCGCCGGGGTTGTTCCCGGCTTTTCGGAGGCACTGACCCGCATGCAAAAGGGCGGCAAATACAAGATCAGCATTCCGCCGCAGCTTGGCTATGGCAATCAGGCGACCGGTCCGATACCTGCCAACAGTACCCTGCATTTCGACGTGGAACTGCTCGACTTCCGTAGTGAAGCCGAAGTGCGCGCGATGCAGCAGATGATGCAGCAGCAACAGATGATGCAACAAGGCGGCGCTCCCTCGGGCGAAGGCGCGCCGCAGCCCTGATCCTTTGGGGTTTGTGACAGGAGGGCGACCGGGTCAGGCCGATCCGGTCGCCTTTTCCTTGTCCGCTTCACCGGCGCCGGGGGCGGCCCAGGCGTTGCGCTCGGCCTCGCGTTCCAGCGCGACCTTGATCATCGCGACAATGGGGTCGGCGAGAGCGAGGCCCAATATGCCGAGCAGCGCCCCCAGCAATATTTGCGCCCCCAGCACGAGCGCGGGGGCCAGATCGACCGTTTGCTTGGCGACCATCGGCACGATCAGATAGCCATCGACCGTCTGCACGAACAAATAAATCATGATGGCATAGAGGCCGACGTCGGGGCCTGCCGAAAAACCGACGAGAATGAGCAATATGCCCGAAACGATGGCGCCTATATTGGGGATAAAGGCCAGAAGCCCGGTCAGGAGGCCCATCAGCGCCGCCATCGGCACCCCGGCAAGCGCGCAGAGCAGCCAGGTGCCAATGCCTTCCACCCCCATGCCCAGCAGACGCCCCGCCATCAGCCGGCGCAGGGTGAAGCCCATGCGCGCGGTGGTGATGTAAAAATCGTCGCGCATCTTCATGGGAAGCATCCAGGCGACCCCGCGTTCGTAAAGGCGCGGCTCGATCGCGATGAAAATGCCGAGCACGACGATCATGACGAGGCTGGTCAGCGCCCCGACGAGCGATCCCACCGCCGCGGTTACGCGGCCCACCGTGCCGGCAATATTGTCGGAAACCGTCTTGGCGTCGATTTCGACATTGCCCAGCCCATGATCCCCGGCCCACGCGGCGAGCCGCTCGATCTGGGTCATCACCACTTGCTGGAGGGTGGCGGCCTGATCGGCGATCTGCGACCCGGCGAACAGGATGGCCCAGCCAAGAAAGGCGACCAGCGACATGCAGATGATCAGCAGCCGCCACGCGCGGGCGACAGGCAAGACGCGGCCCAACAGGCGGGCGCCCCCGTCGAGCATCGAGGCCACGACAATCCCGGCGAAAATCAGCAAAATCGGCTGAATAAGGATGATGCAGGCGCCAATAAAAAGCGCCATACCCAGCCACACGCCGGCCTTCAGCACCTCGTTGCGGACAAGGTGGCTGCGGATTTCCGTGGGCCCGGGGGCTTCGCTCCGTACCTCGCCCTTTTTCATGCCCCGGCTCCTATTCGCCCGCGCCATCCTGATCGGGGCGCAAATTGACGCCCGCGCGATTCGGACGCAGCGCCTGCCACCAGCTTAACGGATTATACCATTTTGCCGTTCCATCGGTCGAAAAGCTGATGAACTCGGCCCGCCCCGCAATGGAATCAAAGGGGACGGAGCCGCCCAATCCCTTGGCAGCTGTCGGCGCGCGGCTATCGGCGCTGCCGTCGCGGTTATCGCCCATCAGGAAGAGATGGCCCTCTGGAACGGTGATCGGCCCATAATCATCGGTGGGGAAGCCGCGCCCCATGTCGATCGTATCGAAACTCGCCCCACCGGGCAGTGTTTCGCGAACGATGGGGAGTTCGAGCACCGGTTTGCCATCGGCACTGCGCGTGATGAAGCGATGCAGACTGCTTTGCGGCCCCGGCGTATTGAGATCGACAGGAATGGACAGCATCGGCTGAACCTCGCGCTTTACGGCTTTGCCATTGATGCTGAGCTCTCCGCCGCGCAATTCGATGCGGTCACCGGGCAGGCCAATCACCCGCTTGATATAATCGACGCGCATTTCGGGATGTTCGAGGACCACAATATCGCCGCGCTCCGGCATTTTTCCGAACAGACGTCCTTCCATGCGCGGCGCGAGGTGAAAGCTGACCGAGGCATAGGACCAGCCATAGGGATATTTGCTGACGATCAGCCGGTCGCCGTTGCGCAGCGTCGGCATCATCGAATCCGACGGGATATAAAAGGGCTTGGCCACACAGCTGTGGATGAACAACACCAGCAGCAGGATCGCGACGATGTCGCGGATCAGCCTGCCCCAGCCGCCGTCGTCGCGGCGCTTTTCGCTTTTCATTATTGGTCCTTGATCGCTTCGATGATGACGAAAGCCTGTGCCCAGGGATGATCGTCGGTCAGCGTGAGGTGAATATGCGCGCTATGCCCCGGCGGGATCATGGCGGCGAGCCGTTCGGCCGCGCCCCCGGTCAGCGCAAGCGTCGGAGCGCCCGAAGGGGCGTTGACGACGCCGATATCCTTCATGAACACCCCGCGTTTGAAGCCCGTGCCGACGGCCTTGGAAAAAGCCTCCTTGGCGGCAAAGCGCTTGGCGTAGGTGCCCGCGCGGGTGAAAGGCCGCCGCGCCGCCTTGGCACGCTCGATATCGGTAAAGACGCGCTGTTCGAAGCGTTCGCCAAAACGGTCGAGAGACGCCTGAATACGCTCGATATTGCAGAGATCAGAGCCGAGACCGATGATCATGACAGCCCCAACAGGCCGTCACCTCCGCGAAGGCGGGGGGCGTGGGAGGCCTGCTCCTTGGATGCAGGGCAATGCTGCCAGCGGCCCCCGCCTGGGCGGGGGCGACGAAGATGCATCACATTCACCCTCGCGCCTCGTCCATCAGCATGCGCATCCGGCGCACGGCATCTTCCAGCCCCGTGAAGATCGCCTCGCCGATCAGATAATGGCCGATGTTGAGCTCGGCGAGTTGCGGAATGGCGGCCACAGGCACGACATTTTCATAGGTCAGGCCGTGTCCTGCATGCGGCTCTATGCCATTTTTCCACGCCAGCGCTGCCGCATCGGCAATGCGCCGCAGTTCGGCGGCGCGTTCTTCGCCGGTGGCATGGGCATAGCGGCCGGTATGAAATTCGACCACCGGCGCCTTCAGTTGCATCGCCGCCTCAATCTGGCGTGCGTCGGGTTCGATAAACAGGCTGACGCGGATGCCCGCGTCGGACAGACGCGATACGATTGGCGCCAGATGGTTATGTTGCCCCGCGGCGTCGAGCCCGCCCTCGGTCGTGCGTTCCTCCCGCTTTTCGGGAACGATACACGCGGCATGGGGGCTGTGGCGCAGCGCGATTTCCAGCATTTCGTCGGTCGCCGCCATCTCCAGATTCAGCGGCAGGTCGGTTGCGGCCTGAATGCGGGCCAGATCGTCGTCACGAATATGGCGGCGGTCTTCGCGCAGATGTGCGGTAATGCCATCGCCGCCAACCGCCGCGACGATTTCTGCCGCGCGCACGGGATCAGGGTGATCGCCGCCGCGCGCGTTGCGGATCGTCGCGACATGGTCGATATTGACCCCAAGGCGCAGGCGATCCGTCAAGCTGCGATGCTCCGGCTGCCAGGCTTGACTGCAGGGGTTCCCGCAAGTTCAGGGGGCAGGGCGTCGGGCGCATAGGTCGGGAAATTGATCGCGACGAGCGGATAAAAGGGAACGCCAAGATCGACCGTTCCCGCCGAACGATCGACCAGCGCCGCTTCGGCCAATATCTCCCCGCCCGCCGCGCGCACCGTTTCCATCGCTTCGCGCGAGGAAAGACCGGTGGTGACCACATCTTCGACCATCAGAACCTTTGCGCCCTTTGCCAGCGCAAAGCCGCGGCGAAATTCGAACGTGCCCGTGGGGCGCTCCACGAACATCGCGGGTTTGCCCAGCGCGCGGCCCATTTCATGGCCGATGATCACCCCGCCCATCGCTGGCGAAATCACCACATCAATCGCCTGGCGCAAGTCACGGGGCAGTTTTGCGGCCAGCGCGACCGCGAGCCGTCCCGCCCGCTCCGTGTCCATCAGGACGCGGGCACATTGTAGATAATATTCGCTGTGACGGCCGGAGGAGAGGAGGAAATGCCCCTGAAGCAAGGCTTCGGCGGCACGAAACTCGGCCAATATTTCTTCATCAGTCATCGGGGAAAATTCTTCTTGTCCATATAATTGCGGCGCCAAGGCAGCCGGAAGGGGTGACGGAGATTGCCCGCCACAAAATAGTGTTAGAGATGCTTGAGGCAAGCGGCAAGCGGGTCTATAGCCCCGGCGAGATTCAGCCTGTCGCCGGCTGTCCGGACTTTGATCCGGGTCTGGGGGAAGGGTGGGCTGAACCGCATAAAGAACAACAGGCAACGGGCGGCACGATTCTTATGAAGAGCTTGAAAACCCTTGTAATCGCAGCGGCTTTGTCGCTCGGCGCCATGGGCGCGGCGCAAGCGCAGGCACCGGTGGAAACACCGGTTGCGACGACAATGGCGAATCCGGACGCAGAGGTTGCGCCGGTCGCGGAAGAAAGTGCCGCTGCGGCGGGTGATGCGGCCTATGTGCCGTTGAAGCCGGCTGAAGGCGTGGGGCAGCCGGTCAGCGCCGGTCTGGATTTTCAGCCGCAGGTGACCCCGGTCGGTGAGCAGGCCTATTGGTTTAATCATGCGATTTTGCTCCCGATCATTACGCTGACTTCGCTGTTGGTGCTCGGCTTGCTGCTTTGGGTTATCGTGCGCTATCGCGCCAAGGCGAACCCGGTGCCGTCGAAAACGGCGCACAATACTTTCATCGAAATCATCTGGACGGGCATTCCCGTGCTGATCCTGGCGCTGGTCGCCGTGCCGTCGATCCGTTTGCTCGCGGCGCAATATGAGCCGCCCAAAGCGGACGCGCTGACGATCAAGGTCACTGGCTACCAATGGTATTGGGGCTATGCCTATCCCGATCAGGGCATTGGCGAATATGTGTCGAAAATGCTGCCCGAAGCCGAGGCAAAGGCGGCAGGAGAGCCCTATCAGCTTGCCGTCGATAACCGCATGGTCGTGCCCGTCGGTCGTCAGGTGAAGCTGATCATCACCGGCGCCGATGTGATCCACAGCTTTGCCGTTCCTGCCTTCTGGACCAAGATGGACGCCGTGCCTGGCCGGGCGAATGAAACGACCTTCACGGCCAATAAAGTCGGTGTTTATTACGGCCAATGTTCGGAGCTTTGCGGCGTGGATCATGGCTTTATGCCGATTGCCGTCGAAGTTCTGCCGCAGGACAAGTGGGAGGCCTGGGTCCGTTCCAAGGGTGGAAATCCCAGCGGCGAAGAGGCGGCATCTGCCGCGCCTGCCACCGCGACTCCGGCAGCCACCACGACGATTGATACAGCCCCCGCTGCGGCACCTGCCGCTGCTCCGGCTGTCAAAAGCTAATAAGGGGTCCGACAGATGACCGATATTGCAGCGACTGCACCCACCGCCCACGGGCATGATCATGCGCATGACGACCATGATACGCCGGGCTTTTTCGTCCGTTGGTTCATGTCGACCAACCATAAGGATATTGGCACCCTCTATCTGATCTTCGCGATTATCGCGGGGATCGTGGGCGGCGTGATTTCGGGCATGATGCGCCTCGAACTCGCCGAGCCGGGCATCCAGTATCTGACGGGCTGGGCGCAGTGGTTCGACCCTGCTGCAGGCGATGTGCAGGGCAAGCATTTCTGGAACGTCATGATTACCGCCCACGGGCTTATCATGGTCTTCTTCATGGTCATGCCCGCCATGATCGGCGGCTTCGGCAACTGGTTCGTGCCGCTGATGATTGGTGCGCCGGACATGGCCTTCCCGCGCATGAACAATGTCAGCTTCTGGCTGACGGCTGTGGCATTCATGCTGCTGGTTGCGTCGATGTTCGTGCCGGGCGGCAGCGGATTGGGCGCGGGCACCGGCTGGACGGTCTATGCCCCCTTGTCGACCAGCGGATCGGCGGGGCCGGCGGTCGATCTCGCGATTTTCTCGCTCCATCTTGCGGGCGCGGCGTCGATCCTCGGTGCGATCAACTTCATCACCACCATTTTCAACATGCGCGCGCCGGGCATGACCCTGCACAAAATGCCGCTGTTTGTCTGGTCGGTGCTGGTCACCGCATTCCTGCTGTTGCTTGCGCTGCCGGTTCTGGCGGCGGCGATCACCATGCTGCTCACCGACCGCAACTTCGGCACCACTTTCTATGATGCGACGGGCGGCGGCGATCCGGTGCTTTATCAGCATCTCTTCTGGTTCTTCGGTCACCCCGAAGTCTACATCATGATCCTGCCGGGCTTTGGCATCGTCAGCCAGATCATCTCGACCTTCAGCCGCAAGCCGGTGTTCGGTTATCTCGGCATGGCCTATGCCATGGTCGCGATCGGCGTCGTCGGCTTCATCGTGTGGGCGCACCACATGTTCACCGTCGGCATGAGCGTCAATCTGAAGATGTACTTCACCGCCGCGACGATGGTTATTGCGGTCCCGACGGGCATCAAGATCTTCAGCTGGATCGCGACGATGTGGGGCGGTTCGATGAGCTTCAAGACCCCGATGGTCTGGTCGCTGGGCTTCATCTTCATGTTTACCGTCGGCGGCGTGACCGGCGTCGTGCTGGCCAACGGCGGCGTCGACACCAATCTGCACGACACTTATTATGTGGTCGCCCACTTCCACTATGTGTTGTCGCTGGGCGCGGTCTTCTCGCTTTTTGCCGGTTTCTATTACTGGTTCCCGAAGATGTCGGGCCGCATGTACAGCGAGTTTCTGGGGCAGCTCCACTTCTGGATCTTCTTCATCGGCGTGAATATCCTCTTCTTCCCCCAGCATTTCCTGGGGCAGCAGGGTATGCCGCGTCGCTATCCCGACTATACGGAGGCCTATGCCTATTGGCATCTCATCTCCTCCTATGGCTATGTCATCATGGGCGTCGGGATGCTCTTCTTCTTCCTGAACATCGGCTGGTCGCTGTTCGCGGGCAAGAAGGCCGCCGACAATCCGTGGGGTGAAGGTGCGACAACGCTCGAATGGACGCTGTCGAGCCCGCCGCCCTTCCACCAGTTCAACGAACTGCCGCGCATCGCCTGATGTGAGCATGCGGACGGATAACCTCCGGTTCCGGGACAAGTGGGCGCTTTTCGCTCGCGGGTTCCGGGCCGGGGTGAGCCGCCCGATCGGCGATGGGGGTCAGGCAGCGGGGATTCTCACCGCTGGCCTGACCGCATTCGTTTTGATAGGTTTGCAAATATTATGACGCCGAACGGCCATGCTCGATCACAGGCAGCCGCCGCTGCCGAATTGGGGCTGCCGGCGGATTGGCGCGATTTGTTTGCGCTGACCAAGCCGCGTGTCATGTCGCTGGTGGTTTTCACCGCGCTGTGCGGCTTGCTCGCGGCCCCGGGCGCCAAGCATCCGGTGCTCGCTTTCGCTTCGATTCTGGCGATTGCGCTGGGCGCGGGGGCCTCGGGGGCGCTCAACCAATGGTATGAGGCCGGGCTGGACGCGAAAATGAAGCGCACCGCCGGGCGCCCGCTTCCTGCAGGAAGGCTCGACCCGCAGACAGCATTGCAGTTTGGCGTAGGGCTGGCGGCTTTCTCGGTTTTTTTGATGCTTTTCGCATCCAATTGGCAGGCCGCGCTGCTGCTGGCCGTCTCCATCCTATTTTACGTCTTCATCTATACCATGTGGCTGAAGCCGCGGACGCCGCAGAATATCGTTATCGGGGGGGCAGCGGGAGCCTTCCCGCCGCTGATCGGCTGGGTAGCGGTGACGGGATCGCTGGCGCTGCTGCCGGTATTGCTCTTCCTCCTGATATTCCTGTGGACGCCGCCGCATTTCTGGGCGCTCGCGCTGTTCGTGCGCTCCGATTATGCCGCCGCTGGCATCCCGATGATGCCGGTTGTTGCGGGCGAGCGTTCGACGCGGCGACAGATATTGCTCTATGCCATCATCATGGCGGCAGCGGCGGTCGCCCCCTGGGCGCTCGGCGTGACGGGCGCCATTTACGGCTGGACCGCCACCATCCTGTCGGCGCTGTTCGTGATCTTTTCGGCGCAGGTGGGACTGCGCCGCGCAGGTGAGGGCGATGCCCTGAAACCGGAAAAGCGGCTGTTCGCCTTTTCCATCGCCTATCTTTTCATCCTTTTCGGCGCCGTCGTCGTCGATCAAATGTGGACCCTATGACCCAAGAGCAGCCCCCCAAGGAGCCTTTTGACGAGGCCGAATATCGCCGCCGCCAGCGCAGCCGCGCCAATATGATGGCGTGGATGCTGGGCGGACTTGCCATTCTCTTTTTCTTCATCACGATAGCCAAGATGGAAATTTTCCAGTGAAGATTGCCCTGTCGTCCAATGCGAAAACGGCGAGCCTTGCGGCGCTGCTGGCAGCGGCGATGGTTGGGCTCGGCTTTGCCGCGGTGCCGCTTTATGATCTTTTCTGCCGCGTCACCGGATTTGGCGGCACAACCCAGCGCTATGACGCCGCCGCAGCCGCAGAGGGAAGCGAGCCGGTGCTCAGCCGCACTATTTCGGTGCGGTTCGACGCCAATGTTTCACCCGATCTGCCATGGAGCTTTCGCCCGGAGCATCCGCGCGACACGGTGAGCATTGGCGCGCGTGACATGGCCATTTATATTGCCGAAAATAATTCGTCGCAGCCGATCACGGGCACCGCGGCCTTCAACGTCACGCCGACGCAGGCGGGTAAATATTTCACCAAGATCCAATGCTTCTGCTTTACCGAGCAGCGGCTGGAGCCGGGACAGCAAATGCGCATGCCGGTGCTCTTCTTCGTCGATCCGAAGATCATGGACGATCCCGATGCGCGCGATGTCCAGGAAATCACGCTCAGCTATACCTTCTACCCTGTGGACGAGGGCAAAAAGGCAAGCTAAGGCCGCACACAAAGAGTCTTAATCAAAGACCGGCGGGTGATGGGGAATCGCAACGCTGGGGCAACAAACGGGAAAAGCGATATGGCCGGTGCCAAAAATCACGATTATCACCTCGTAAACCCCAGCGTCTGGCCGCTGTTCGGCTCGGTCGCTGCGATGGTGATGTTTTTCGGCGCCGTCATGGCGATGCACGCCGATTATTTTGGCGGCGCGGGCGTCTGGGTGCTCGGCCTGGGCATCATGGGCGTGATTCTCACCTTCTTCAGCTGGTGGGGCGACGTCATTCGCGAAGCGCATGCGGGCGACCATACGCCGGTGGTCCAGCTTCATCTGCGCTACGGGATGATCCTGTTCATCGCATCGGAAGTCATGTTCTTCGTCGGTTGGTTCTGGGCGTGGTTCGACTTTTCGCTCTTCCCCGTTCCCATCGAATATGCCGATGGTGCGATTACCTCGCTTTTCGGTCAGGACGGCGCGGAAACCATTGCCCAATGGCCGCCCAAGGGCATTGAAGTTATCGACGCCTGGTCGCTGCCGCTGCTCAACACGTTGATCCTGCTCTGTTCGGGCACCACCATCACTTGGGCGCATCATTCGCTGATCCATGGCGACCGCGACGGGCTGAAAAAAGGTCTGTGGGCGACGATCATCCTCGGCGTCATCTTCTCGATGATCCAGGCCTATGAATATATGCATGCACCCTGGGGCTTTGGTGGCAGCAATTACAGTTCGGCCTTTTACATGGCGACTGGTTTTCACGGTTTCCACGTGCTGGTCGGCACCATCTTCCTGATCGTCTGTCTGGTGCGCGCCTATAAGGGCCATTTCACACCCAAGCAGCATTTCGGTTTCGAAGCCGCTGCCTGGTATTGGCATTTTGTCGACGTGGTGTGGCTGTTCCTCTTCATCATCATCTATGTATGGGGCGGTTGGGGCGCACCGGTCGCCGCACACTGATTTGGCCAAGGCCGATCCTGTCGAAAAGGGGCAGCCGCCATTATGGCGCGCTGCCCTTTTCGGTCTTTGCCCGGGATGCGGGGCGCGCAGCCTGTTTGAAGATTTGGCGCAAATGCCGCAAAATTGTGCGACATGCGGGCTTGATTTCGGAGGGGGGTCAGCAGGAAATCGCCGGGCCGCTTTCGGGCCGCTCCTCGCCGCGGCCGTTTTGATCGTCATCGCGCTGCTGCTCGATCTCCTGTGGCAACCGCCGCTTTGGTTCCAGCTTCTGCTGTGGGTTCCCTTGACGATGGCCTCGATAATCTATGCCGTGCGCTTGGCCCGCGCTGCAGGCGTTTATGCGCGGGCTGCCAGCATGGTAGGCACCCACCCGAAGGATAGCGAGAATGACCAAGACAGCTGACCGCAAAATCCGCTGGCCGTTGATTCCCACGTTGCTGGTGGTGACGGCGGCGGCGATCATGGTCGCGCTGGGCATGTGGCAATTACAGCGCAAGGCTGAAAAAGAGGCGCTGGTCACGCTTTATGAGCGCAACAGCGCGCTGACCGAGAAAGTGACCTTTCCGGTGTTGCCGCCGGTGCCCGATGACATGTTCTATCGCAAGAGCAGTGTTTCCTGTCTGGAGCCGGTGGAGTGGGAACCGCGCAGCGGCAGCGACCGCAAGGGGCGGGCGGGCATTCGCATGATCGCCGATTGCCGCACGGGAGCCGAAGGACCGGGGGTGCTGGTCGATGTCGGCAGTTCCGATGATTTCACCCCGCCCGACTGGACTGGCGGGATTGTCGAAGGAACGATCGTTCCCGGTCCCGAACAGGCGAGCTTGATCGAGCGGCTGACCGGGCGGGCCACGCCTGCGCGAGCGATGCTGGTCGCCGATGTGCCGACCGCGAACTTGCGTCCCAGCGCGGTGCCGTCGGCGGCCGATGTGCCCAACAATCATCTGGCCTATGCCGTGCAATGGTTTCTTTTCGCCGCCGCGGCGCTGATAATCTATGCACTGGCGGTGCGCCGCCGCTTGCGGCCATGACCTGCCGCCGCTAGGCGCTTTTGGTCATGGACTATATCAGCACTCGCGGCTCTGCGCCGACCCTCGACTTTCGTGCCGCCACCCTTACCGGGCTTGCCAGCGACGGCGGCCTTTATGTCCCCGCGCAATGGCCGAAGCTGTCGGCGGACGAAATCCGGGCGCTGGCAGGCCTCGATTATGTCGAAACCGCCGTGCGGATCATGACGCCTTTCGTTGCGGGCGTGCTGTCCGAAGACGAGCTGCGCGATCTGTGCAAGGCCGCCTATGGCCGGTTCAGCCATGATGCGATCACGCCGATGGTCCAGCTCGACCATCGCCATTGGCTGCTCGAACTCTTCCACGGCCCCACGCTGGCGTTCAAGGACGTTGCGCTGCAACTGCTCGGCCAATTGTTCGAAAAGTTCCTGAGCGGCGGCGATCAGGATATTACTATCGTCGGCGCCACTTCGGGCGATACCGGATCGGCGGCGATCGAGGCAGTGGCGGGGCGCGAGCATATCCGTATCTTCATGCTCCATCCCGAAGGGCGCGTCAGCGATGTCCAGCGGCGGCAGATGACGACGGTGCTTGCCCCCAATGTTCACAATATCGCCATCGACGGCAGTTTCGACGATGCGCAGGCGATGGTGAAGCGGCTGTTCGGCGATGAAGAAGCGCGCGGACAGGTCACGCTGTCGGCGGTGAACAGTATCAACTGGGCGCGGCTGATGGCGCAGATCGTCTATTATTTCTACGCCGCTGTGCGGCTGGGTGCGCCGGACCGCGAAGTGGCCTTCAGCGTTCCCACCGGCAATTTCGGCGATGTGTTCGCGGGCTATGTCGCCGCGCAAATGGGGCTTCCGGTCGCGCGGCTGATCGTCGCCACCAACGTCAACGATATTCTTCATCGTGCGCTGTCGAACGGCGACTATAGCGCGGGGATGGTCACGCCCACTGCGACGCCGAGCATGGATATTCAGGTCAGCAGCAATTTCGAGCGCTTGCTCTTCGACCTGTCGGGGCGCGACGGCGCGGCTATCCGTGCAATGATGGCGGATTTCGACGCCAATCGCGCGATGACCATCCCCGAAGATATGCTCACCGGAGCGCGGGCGCTCTTTTCGAGCGCGAGCATCGACGGCGACGATATGGCGCTCGCGCTCCGCTGGGCGCAGGAACATGGCGGCCAGATTATCGATCCGCATAGCGCGGTCGGGCTGGCGGCGGCGCGGGCCGCTGATGTGGATGCGCATATTCCCATTGTCACCTTGGCGACCGCCCATCCGGCAAAGTTTCGCGAGGCGGTCGAGCGCGCAACAGGCGTGCGGCCATCCTTACCCGCGCGGCTCGGCAATTTGTTCGAGCGCGAGGAGCGTTATGATCGACTGCCCGGCGATTATGAAACGGTGAAGGCGCATATATTGGCGGTGGCGCGCGATGGCTGATCTGCTGCCTCTCGTCACCCTGGTGGGGGAGGGCTGGGACGATTATGGCCTGATCGACAGTGGCGGCGGGCGCAAGCTCGAACGCTATGGCCCCTATCGTTTCATCCGCCCCGAACCGCAGGCGATGTGGGAACCCGCCCTTCCGGCCAGCGAGTGGGACGCCGCCGATGGGGAATTTTTACCCGCCTCGGACGAGGATGGCGGCGGGCGCTGGTATTTTGAAAGTCCCGTTCCGTCTGAGGGCTGGCCGCTGGGCTGGCGCGAAACTGCCTTTACCGCCAGTTGCACCCCCTTTCGGCATCTGGGCTTTTTCCCCGACATGGCGCCGGTGTGGGACTGGCTGCGCGCACAGGTGGCGGACAAGGCGGACCCGGCGTTCCTCAACCTGTTTGGCTATACCGGGGTGGGGAGCCAGGCGCTTGCCGCACAGGGCGCGGCGGTCACCCATGTCGATGCCTCGAAAAAGTCGGTGGCGCAGGCTCGCGAGAATGCGGCTCTGGCCGATATGGCCGACAAGCCGATCCGCTGGATCGTCGATGATGCGGGCAAGTTCACCGCGCGCGAAGTGCGGCGCGGGCGCCGTTATGACGCGATTTTGCTCGACCCGCCTAAATTCGGGCGCGGCCCCAATAACGAACGCTGGCAGTTGGAGCAGGGGCTTGCGCCGCTGCTCGCCGACTGCCGCCAATTGCTCGACGCCGACAGCCGGGCGCTGTTCCTGACCGTTTATGCCGTGCGTTTGTCGGCGCTGGCGATTGGCGAGCTGGTTGCACAGCTTTTTGCCGATCTTCCCGGCAAGGTGGAATGCGGCGAGCTTGCGGTGCGCGAGGAAGCGCGCGGCCTCCTCCTGCCTACGGCGATTTTTGCGCGCTGGAGCCGGTAAGGCCGATTGATCAAGGGCTGAAACAACTGTGGACGGCCAGCAAGCGACCGTCCACAGCGTCCCCCCACGGTAGCTCTTAGGCAAGTTCGATGCGGTTGCGCCCCTGTTGCTTGGCGCGATACAGCGCGCCGTCGGCGGCTTTCAGCGCGGCGCGTGCATCTTCATGGCCAAACACGTCGGCGACCCCGCCCGAAAAGGTAATCTGGCCAAAAGGTTCGTCGGTCTTGCGATTGATCAGGCGGCGGCTGGCCAATTCTTCACGCGCTTCATCAAGCCGCTTTGCGGCATCGGCGGGCGTCAGACCGCGAAACAGCATGACAAATTCTTCGCCGCCATGGCGCGCGACATGACAATGGTCGTTCGAGATTTTGGCGAGCGTATCGGCAATCAGCTTGATGACCCGGTCCCCCGCCGCATGGCCGTGAACGTCATTGACCCGCTTGAACTCGTCAATGTCGCAAAAGGCGACGGTCAGCGGCTCCTTGCTTTCCCGAGCCTCGCCATAATGGCGTTCGAGGAGGGTTTCGAAGGCGCGCCGGTTGGGCAGGCCTGTCAGATGGTCAATTTCCGCATCGCGCTTGGCGCGCGCCAGACTGCGGCGGAGCGCCTTGGCTTCCTCCTCGGCCTTCCGCATTTCTTCTTCGGCTTTGCGCGTCCGCTCAAGCATCGCGCGGGCAAGTCCGGCGAGGTTGGACACGATGCGTCCCGTCTGCTGAACCTCCTCAAGGTCAGAGACATGCTGCTCCAATTCGCTGCCATAGTCGGTGGTTACGCGTCGGGCAGCATGCGTGTGTGTCTGAAACGTATCGAGATTTCGTTCGAGCCGCGCCATCAGCTTTTCAATATCAGGTTGATCTTGGCGTCGGGCCTCTTCGTGGATGAGCTCGTCGAGCCAGCGCTGGGTGATGGGCTCGCCTGCGTGAAGCCGGCTGCTGATCATCTGGGCCAAGCGCGGATTTGCGCCAGAGAAAACCGCGTGCGCCAGCGCGAGGTTGGCGGCGGAAATGTCGAGGTCCTGCTCAACCAGAAAGGAGGTGATGGCCTGCGCCAGTTCGTGCCGCGCCTCCCGCGACAGACGCCGCATGCCCCCCTCCATCGCCGATGGAGTGGAGCGAGAGCGACGGCCCCCCAGCCAGTCCAAGAGCCGCCCCACCGGCTTTTGGCGTGATGTCGCAGTCATGGTCATGCGCCATTTAACGGGCAATGCGGGCAATATTTAAGTCGAAAATGGAATGATCAATCCATTTTGGATATAATTATGCCACCATCCGGGCGAGGCGAGTAATAACATCCCTATTTTCAAGTCACCTTTCTGGATTTATTGCTATTGCAACAATCGCTGATGACTATTTTCCTGACGGTGGAGGCGCCGGTAGCAGCGCCTCCAGGCCGTCAGGGGCGAAGGGCAATCGCTTCAACTTCGACCAGTGCACCCGGTGCCAGCAGATCGGACACGACGGTCGATCGTGCGGGGAAGGGCGCATCGAAAACACGGCGATAGACGTCATTGAAAGCTGCGCCATAAGCCGCGTCGGTCAGCCAGGCGGTCACTTTGACGACGTCGGCGGGCGTGCAGCCCTCGCTCGCCAATATTTTGATCAGATTGGCGAGCGTCTGTTCGACCTGGGCCTCGATCCCGCCCTCGACCAGCGCGCCATCGGGGCCGCGCGCAAGCTGGCCCGAGGTGAAAACCAGCGATCCGGCAGTGCGGGCGGGAGAAAGCGGCGGGGTCGACATCGGATATCCTTTTTCAGCGTGTGAAGAAGGCGATCATAGTCCGCCGCACAGCGCGCGCCCAAGTCGATTTGATGCGCGCATTATAAGCATGGGCTATGCGCCGCGCTGCGCCGTCACGATCCAGGCCGCGCCATCGATCAGCACCGATGTATCGCCGGGACGCTCGGCAAAGGCCGCCCGCACGGCCTTGGCGGCCTTGTTGCAAATCTCCGGTGGCTGATCGGCAAGCGCGCGCGACAGCGGGCCAACCGCCATCGCCATATCGAGCGCGTCATCGACGGCGGCCTCGCGCGTGGCGCCCTGCCCGTAGGAGATGGGGGTGTCGAACGGTTCGATACCAATCTGCTCAAAGCCCGCATGGGTCAATATGTCGCGCAGATACTCGGCATCGCCAAAGGCAAAGGGGCCGGGCGCGGTCGGGTTGGCCGGGGGCTGGGGCAGAATATGGCTGATCGCGCCCAGCGGCAGGCGGACCCAGTCATTCTCTGCCGCACTGCGCCAACAGACGAAGGCGATGCGCCCGTCCTGCGCCAGCGCGCGGCGCATATGGGCAAAGGCGGTGACGGGTTCTTCAAAGAACATCACGCCAAAGCGGGAAAAGAGCAGGTCATAGGGCCCGCCTTTCATGTCCGCCGTCGCTGCATCGGCGCAGAGAAAGTCGATGGGCGCGCGATCGGGCGCCGCCTCGTTTGCGGCTTCGGCTGCGGCGAGGTCGATCAACTGCTGCGAAATATCGACCCCCACGACCCGTCCCTGCGGACCGATGGCGTCGGCGAGCGCAAAGGTGGATGTTCCCGATCCACAGCCAATGTCGAGCGCCTTTTCGCCGGGCACAGGCCGCGCAGCCGCAAGCGCCGCCGTTCCGAAATCCGCCAGCATCAGGTCGAGCCGCGCGAGATTGGCGGCCCAGCGGTCGCCCGCATCGCCTTTCCAGTCATGGGTTTGCGTGGCGGCGGTCTCGGTCATGGCTTGGCTCCCTTTTGCGAATGATTTGCAAATAGGATGGCCATGATCGATAACAAGGGACCGGCCCGGTGCTTGTCCGAAAAAATCAGGCGCCGTTCGCTGCCGACAAAATGGCGCGCACGCTGGCCGTCGCTACATCGGTATCGAGCCCGCAGCCAAAGAGGCTTTTGCCGTCTGCTGTGCGGCATTCGACATAGGCGGCGGCCTGCGCATCGCTGCCATGACCGATGGCATGTTCGCTATAATCGACGATGTCCATGTCGGGCCCGCCGCTTTCGGCCAATGCGGCGATCACGCTCGACATCAGCCCGTTTCCGCGCCCGCTGACGCTGCGTTCGCTGCCATCGACGGTCAGCTTGCCGGCAAAGATCCGGTCGCTACCCGCATGGGTTTCGGACCATTCGACAAGCTGGAAACGCTTGCCATCGCTGGCCAGATAGCTGCGTTCAAAGGCTTGCCAGATATCCTCGGCGCCCAACTCGCGGCTGCTACTGTCGGCAACCGCCTGCACGACATGGCTGAAACTCGCCTGCATCTTCTTGGGCAGCTTCAGCCCCTTGTCCTGTTCGAGGACCCAGGCGACGCCGCCCTTGCCCGACTGGCTGTTGACGCGGATCACCGCTTCATAGCTGCGCCCCAGATCGGCGGGGTCGATGGGAAGATAGGGCACTTCCCATTTTTCGTCATTCTGGCGCTCGCGGGCAGCAAAGCCCTTTTTGATCGCGTCCTGATGGCTGCCGGAAAAGGCGGTGTATACCAGCTCGCCGCCATAGGGATGGCGCGGATGAACGGGGATATTGTTGCAATATTCGACCGTCCGGATCACCTCGTCGATATCGGAGAAATCCAGTTCGGGATCGACGCCCTGCGTATACATGTTGAGCGCGATGGTCACGAGACAGGTGTTGCCCGTGCGCTCCCCATTGCCGAACAAACAGCCTTCAACCCGGTCGGCACCCGCGAGCAGGCCAAGCTCCGCCGCGGCAACGCCCGTTCCGCGATCATTATGCGTGTGCAGGCTGATCAGGGCGGCTTCGCGGTTCGGCAGATGTTTGATGAAATATTCAATCTGGTCGGCATAGATGTTGGGCGTCGCCGCCTCGACCGTTGCGGGCAGGTTGAGGATGATCGGCTTGTCGGCGGTCGGCTGAAGAATATCCATCACCGCCGCGCAGCATTCGATGCTGAAATCCAGTTCGGCGGTGGAGAAGGTTTCGGGGCTATATTCAAAACGCCAGTCGGTGCCGGGCAGGCGCGCGGCATTGTCGCGCAGCTGTTTTGCGCCTTCGATCGCAATCTGCTTGATCTCGGGCATCTCCATATTGAAGACGATGCGCCGCCACGCCGGGCTGACCGCATTATAGAGGTGGACGATAGCGGTCCTTGCGCCTTCGAGACTGTCGAAGCTGGTGCGGATGAGGTCGGCGCGCGCCTGGGTGAGCACTTGCGGGGTGACATCGTCGGGGATGCGGCCCGAGCGCACGAGATTCTGGATATAGTCGAAATCGGTCGCGCCCGATGCGGGGAAGCCGACCTCAATCTCTTTCAGCCCGCATTTGACGAGCAGGTCGAAGAAGCGGGTTTTCTTCTCCGCATCCATCGGGTCGATCAGCGCCTGATTGCCATCACGCAAATCGGTCGAGAGCCAGATAGGGGCTTTGGTGATGGTACGCGCGGGCCATTCGCGGCGGTCGAGCGGCACCTGCGGAAAAGCTCGATATTTGGTCGAGGGGTCGCGGAGCATGGGCATGGATATTCTTCTTCTGGAAAATAATTTGCGGGATATCGTGTCGATCAGGCCCTTGAGCGCGTGGCCCGCGACAGAGCGCGCAGGCCGAAAGTCACGCCCAAGGGCGTGTAAGTCGCAGAAGAAGAAGGCCGCGCATAGTCATTGCCCGCGTCCATGACCAATTATGCCGGGCTTGGCAAGGGGGAGGGGAGGAAAATGTCGCCGGACCGGTTCCAGAGGAAACGATCCGGCGTAGTTCAGGGGTGGGCAAATCGACTGGAAGACTGAAGGGGGAAAGGCCGTTCAGGCGGCTTCGACATCCTCTTCATCCTCGATCCAGCTATCAAAAATCTCGTCTTCGATCATATTGTTGACCGCATGAATGCGCACGCCAACGACCCAATCGTCGAGCGGGCCTTCCCACTCGGCTTCGATGGCTGCGGGATCGGTATCGCCCAGCGTGGTCGCTGTCTCGTTACCGGCAGGCCGGTCGCCGACCAGATCGAAATCCTGCACGCCATCTTCGGGCGGGGTGATATAGATATGCGGGTCGAGCCGGATATTGACCCAGCCGGCGCTGGCGGAAAGCGCTTCCACTTCGACGATCAGCAAGGGTTCTTCCTCGTCGCCGCTGATAAAGGCACTGACTTCGATTATGTCACGCAGCAATTCGCTCATCTCGCGCGCTCCTGCAGAGGGCGGGGCCTCGCCCTCGCGAATCCTCTACAAGACAGATGTGACAAATTGGGTGCAGCGCCGCGCGCTGGCGGGCGGTCCCTGGGGATCTACGGCGCGACCCAGGCGACCGCGGGGTCGGTAAAGTCTATTTCCTCGCCCAATTCCCAGACATTGGGATAGCCATAGCCAACCAGATTGATGAAGGTTTGAATGTTGAGCGACAATTGCGCGCGTTTCATCGGCACGGGCTCGGCATCGTTGGCAAAATTATTGTTGCAGTAAATATAGATGGGGCGGTTCACGTCCGGCCCGATCAAGGCGGCGAGGCGCGCGGCGGTGAAATCGGTGAGCGGCAAGTTGACCGCGCCCGCAATATGGCCTGCCGCAAAGGCATCGCGCGACCGTGCATCGAGCAGCAGCGCGCCGGGCCGTGCGACCTCTTGCCTGAACCGCGCAAAGGGGAGGCGGCGTTCGGCCCGATAGGGCGCCACCGCCTGGGTCAGCGCGGCAAAACCGGCATAGTCAATCTGCGGCGGGGTGCTGACGGCATCCGTTTCCCCGCCGGGTTGTGCGGCGGCGGGAAGCGCAATGAGCGCGCAGGCGAGAAGGAGGGGTGTCCGGCGCATGGCAATCCTTTCGTCGAGGCCGTGCTTCGGCCAGCAGCTATTCCGGCCCGAAGCTATTCCTTCTCAAAGGCGGCGTGAATGGTCAGCTCTACTTCGTCGCTGACCATGGGAATGCCATAGGAAATGCCAAAATCGCTGCGGCGGATCGTGGTTTCGGCATCGAAGCCGACCGTGGCCTTTTTGTTGAAGGGGTTGGTGCCCGCCCCGTGAAATTCGACGTCGAGCGTGACCGACTTCGTCACGCCGTTCAGCGTCAGATTACCGGTCACCTTGGCCTCGTCGCCATCCTTATCGACCAGCACCCGGGTCGAGACGAATTTGGCATCCGCTGGGGCCGCGCCGAAAAAGTCGGGCTTGCCGCCATCCTTGCCGGGACGAAGCAGATGGTCGGTCAGCCCGCTGCTCGCGGTCGTGACCTTGGCCACCGGAATGGCGACATCGACTTTTGAGGCGGCCGGATTGGTGGGGTCGATCACGAGCCGTCCCGTCACATCGCCGAAAATGCCGCTATATTTGCTGAAGCCGAAATGATCGACCTCCCACACCACCATCGTATGGCCGGGGTCGGCGGCATAGCTGCCGGCGGCGACGCGGGCTTTGTCCGGCGCGCCGGGCACCTGCGGCGGTGCCTGTGCGATCACCAGGGGGACAGCGAGCGTGGCGGAAAGGAGAAGGGCGGCAAGAGGAAGGCGGCGGCGCATGAGGCATCACTCCTGACAGGAAGAGCGCAAGGCTATGCGCCGGGACGGCGCAGGTCAATCGCCCGATTGGCGCCTTTCTGCATGCCATTGCCGCAGCGCCGCAGCGCTACAACCCGTATAGCCGAAAGAGCCGACGGGCGAACAACTGTTGGGGCGCGTTATGCGCGCTATATCGTCATAACCTTCCACCGCTGCAGCCCACGAGCCCCCTCCGGCGGGCGCGTCATCCTTCAGCTCCTCGCGCAACGGGGCAGGGACGCGATAGCGTTCGGATTCGGGTTGCTGCGCGCAGACGACAATCTCATCACCCTCGGCTTCGGGACAGGGGTCGTCGCCGAAAGTGATCAAGATCGACATTTTCTGCGGAGGCTCCGCCGATTGGGCCAGATCGGCCTGCGCCCATGCGGCGGGAGACAGGCAAAAGGCAGCCATTACCGGCAAGGCGCGGCGGCTGAATATCATGAGTGCCCGCATATCATCATGGTCTTGGCATAGAGGCAGGAGATGAACATAGGCCGAACCACCGCTTCGTCATCGGCGCTGTCAGGGCATAGATCAAAGTCTATCGAGGGACTCCTTAATTACATGCCAGAGATGGGCGAGATCGGCGGCGGTGGTGCAATAAGGGGGCATCAGATAGACGCTGTTACCCAGCGGTCGGATGAGCGCGCCGCGTTCGCGATAAAAGGCGGCAAGGCGCGGGGCGAGGCCCGAGAGATAGCCGCCATCGGGCGCCACGATATCAACCGCGGTGATGGTACCGATACGCCGGGCATTGGCGACACGCGGATCATGGGTCAGCATGGCGAGATGCGCCCCCTGTGCATCGGCGAGCGTGTCGATGCGTTGTTGCACCGGTTCGTCGCGCCATATCTCCAGATTGGCATTGGCGGCGGCACAGGCGATCGGGTTCGCCGTATAGCTCGACGAATGATAGAAAAGCCGCGCACGATCCTCCGACAAATGCGCTGCGAAAATCGGTTCGATGCACAATGTCACCGCGAGCGGGATCGCGCCGCCGGTGAGCCCCTTGGACAGGCACATGATGTCGGGGATGATCCCTGCTTGATCGCAAGCGAACATCGTGCCCGTCCTGCCCCAGCCGGTCATCACTTCATCAGCGATGAACAGCACGCCGTGGCGCGCGCAAATGGCGCGCATTTCGGCGAGCACCCAGGCGGGATAGATGAGCATCCCGCCCGCACCGAGAATGAGCGGTTCGACGATGAAGGCGGCGGGCTTTTCAGCGCAGGCAGCTTCGAGCGCGTCGAGCGTTTGCTGCTCCTGTCCTTCCTGCGGGAAGGGGATGGTGCCGACGTTGAAAAGAAGCGGTTGATACGGGCGGTTGAACACGCCGCGCTCGCCCACCGACATGGCGCCGATGGTGTCGCCATGATAGCTGTGTTCGAGGACGAGGATGCGGTGCCGCTCTTCGCCGATGTTGGCGAAATAACCGAGCGCCATCTTGAGCGCTACTTCGACGCTGGTCGAACCAGAATCGGAGAAAAAGACGCGGGTCAGCGGATTGGGCGTGATGCGGACCAGTTCGGCGGCAAGCCGTTCGGCGGGCTCATGCGTCCAACCTGCAAAGATCAGCTGATCCAGCTTTTCGCTTTGCGCGCGGATCGCCGCCATGATGCGCGGGTGCGCGTGGCCATGGGTGGTAACCCACCAGCTTGAAATGGCATCGATCCAGCTATTCCCCTCGCGATCATAAAGCCGCGCGCCCTCGGCGCGGTCGATCAGCGGAATCGGCTCCCCCAGACCATGCTGGGTAAAGGGATGCCAGACGGGGGAGGGGGAGTTGCCCATGCTTGTCACCTGCCGAAATCGGCAAGGTTGAAATTGGCGGCGAACGCCTGGCCCAGCGTTTCAGGCGTCAGCGGATCGAGGATCGGCAAACGCCCCAGTCGCTTGACCCCGCCCAGTTCACAGATAATCGCCTCGCTATCTTCCACTGCATCGCCGATGAAGGCGACACCATGGATCGGCACCTCGCGCGCACGCAGCGCCTCGATCGTCAACAGGCCGTGGTTGATGGTGCCAAGCGCGGTGCGCGCGCAGATGATCACCGGTATCTGCCAGCGCGCGAAAATATCGGCATAAAGCACCGTGCGCGTCACCGGAACCAGCGCGCCGCCCGCCCCTTCGATCAGCAGATCGCCTTCCGGCGGCGTCAGGGCGTCCGCGTCGATGGTCACGCCGTCTATTTCGGCGGCGATATGGGGGGAGGCGGGGGTGACGAGCCGCCAGGCTTCGGGATGGACGGGCACGCGGCCAAGCCGCGCGACGATTTCACTGTCGCTTTCCTCTTCCAGCCCCGACTGGACCGGCTTCCAATAAGGCAGCGAGAGCGCGCCTGCGAGCGCGGCGGAGAAGATGGTTTTGCCGATGCCGGTATCGGTTCCGGTAACAATGAATCTGCGAGTCATGCTCCCGCCATAGCGGCGGCGAGGCTGTCGGTCATCCGATCGATCCCCATTTCATCGACGTGCAGGGTGATGGCAATGCGCAGCCGGGCGCTGCCCTCGGGCACCGTCGGCGGGCGAATGCCGCGAATGTCGAACCCGGCCCGCTGCAAGGCCGCAGCCACGCGCATCGTGCGTCCATTGTCGCCGATGGGAATAGGCAGGATTTGCGATCCGCTGGCGCCAAGCCCCATCGCGGCGAGGCGCTTTTCGGCATGACCCACCAGTTGATGCAGCCGCGCGGCACGCTCGGGCTCGTTCGCGATGAGTTCCAGTGCGTGGCGCACGAGCCACGCCATCAGCGGGGAGGGCGCGGTCGAAAAGATGAAGGGGCGCCCGCGATTGATCAGAAAATCGCGCACAATCTGCGGGCCGCAGATCAGCGCGCCTTCACAGCCCAATGCCTTGCCGCATGTGTGCAGGGTGACAATGTTACCCCGCCCCGCCAGCGCATGCGCCAACCCCTGGCCATTGGGGCCATAAACCCCCGTCGCATGGGCTTCATCGACCACCAGAATCGCGTCATGCCGCTCGGCGACTGCCGCCAGATCGGCGAGCGGCGCCCGGTCGCCATCCATCGAATAAAGGCTTTCCACCGCGATCCAGGGCGTGCCGGTCCCGCCGCCCCGCCGCCAGCGCGCGATGATATCGTCAAAGCTTTGCGGATCATTGTGCCGCGCATCGATGCGCCCCGCGCGGCCCAGCTTCATCCCGTCATGCGCGCTCGCGTGGATCAGCGCATCGTGGATCACCAAATCGCCGCGCTGGGGAAGCGTAGCAAAGAGCGCGGCATTGGCGGCAAATCCCGTGGGAAAAAAGAGCGCCGCCTCGCTTCCATAATGACGCGCGGCAAAAACCTCGAGCGCTTCATGCGCCTCATGATTGCCGCGCAGCAGGCGCGATCCGCCCGACCCGGCGGGAAGGCCGCGCGCCATGCCTTCGGCGAGCGCGGCGCGCAGCGCCTCGCTGTCCGCAAGGCCCAGATAATCATTCGATGCAAAATCCAGCCCCTCGCGCGGCGCCAGCGCGCGGCGCCGATCATCGGCGTCCAGCGCGGCAAGGTCGGCGCGGTGGGGGGCAAAGGGGGGCATCAACTATCCTATACTCGCCCTTGCGAGCGGAACGAAGCAATCCAGCGCGGCTTATCACAGTCTGGATTGCTTCGTCGCTATGGGTCAGTTCTTTGCCTTGTCGACCAGCTTGTTCTTGGCGATCCACGGCATCATCGCGCGCAGCTTTTCGCCGGTCTGCTCGATCGGGTGGGCGGCAGCGGCCTTGCGGCTCGCCTTCAGTTCGGGCTGACCTGCCTGGTTGTCGAGGACGAAATCCTTGACGAAGCGGCCCGACTGAATGTCCTGAAGCACGCGCTTCATTTCAGCCTTGGTTTCTTCGGTGATGATGCGCGGGCCGGTCTTGATGTCGCCATATTCGGCGGTGTTCGAGATGGAATAGCGCATGTTCGCAATGCCGCCTTCATAAAGAAGGTCGACGATCAGCTTGGTTTCGTGGAGGCACTCGAAATAGGCCATTTCGGGGGCGTATCCCGCTTCGACCAAGGTTTCGAAACCCGCCTGGATGAGGTGGGTGATGCCGCCGCAGAGCACCGCCTGTTCGCCGAAGAGGTCGGTTTCGCACTCTTCCTTGAAGGTCGTTTCGATGATGCCGCTGCGCCCGCCGCCGACGGCCGAGGCGTAGGAGAGGGCGAGCGCCTTGGCATAGCCGTTGCCACTCGCCGCCGACCCTTGCGCTTCCTGCGCGACCGCGATCAGGCAGGGGACGCCGCCGCCCTTTTGATACTCGCTGCGCACCGTGTGGCCGGGACCCTTGGGCGCGACCATGAAAATATCGATATCAGGCCGCGCGTCGATCAGGCCGAAATGAATGTTGAGACCATGGGCAAAGGCCAGCGCTGCGCCGGGCTTCAGATTGTCGGCGAGGTCGTCATAATAGATTTTCGCCTGATGCTCGTCGGGGGCGGCGATCATGATCACATCAGCCCAGGCTGCGGCTTCCTTGTTCGGCAAAACCTTGAAGCCGGCTTCTTCGGCCTTTTTAGCCGTCGGCGAGCCGGGGCGGAGGGCGATGGCAATGTCCTTCACGCCGCTGTCGCGCAGATTTTGCGCATGAGCATGGCCCTGGCTGCCATAACCGAGGATGGCGACCTTTTTTCCCTTGATCAGATCCTGGTCGGTGTCGCGATCATAATAAACCTGCATATCTTCTTCCCTTATTTTCATTCGTCATGCCGGAGTTGGCCCGGCATCCATGGACCCCGGATCAGGTCCGGGGTGACGAAGGTTGGACCTTCATTCCTGTTGAAACTCTAAAGCGCCTCCGCCCCGCGAGCGATGGCGACGACGCCGGTGCGCCCGACTTCGACCAGCCCGCATTCGCGCATCAGGGCGACGAAGCGGTCGATCTTGTCGCTCGACCCGGTGATTTCGAAAATGAAGCTGGTGAGGGTGGTGTCGACCACCTTGGCGCGAAACACATCGGCCATACGTAGCGCTTCGATGCGCTTGTCGCCCGTGCCCGCAACCTTGACCAGCGCAATCTCGCGCTCGACATGCGCGCCTTCGTCCGTGAGGTCGACGACCTTGTGGACGGGCACCAGCCTTTCAAGCTGCGCGATGATCTGGTCGATCACCGGCGGCGGCCCCGAAGTAACGATGGTGATGCGCGACAAGGCATGGTCGGCAGTGATATCGGCGACCGTCAGGCTTTCAATATTATAGCCGCGCGCGGTGAACAGGCCGGTGATCTTTGCGAGCACGCCCGCCTGATTATCGACAGTGACGGCGAGCACATGGCGCTCGCCCTGAGTAGTGGTGATTTTCATGAAAATTAAACCAGCGCTTTTGCTTCGTCGTCCATCGTGCCGGTGACGTCGCTTGGTTGCAGGATCATATCGGTATGGGCCGCGCCCGAAGGGATCATCGGGAAACAATTGGCCAGCTTGGCGACGCGGCAATCGACGATCACCGGACCCGGCGTGTCGATCATCGTCCTGATGCCATCTTCCAGCTCGCCCAGCGTATCGATACGAAGGCCCGTCCATCCGTAGGCATCGGCGAGCTTCACAAAATCGGGCAGGCTGTCCGAATAGCTGTTCGAATAGCGGCTTTCATAGGTCAACTCCTGCCACTGGCGCACCATCCCCATCCATTCATTGTTGAGGATGAAGATTTTGACCGGCAGGCGATATTGGCTGACCGTGCCCATTTCCTGAATATTCATCTGGAGGCTGGCTTCGCCCGCGACGCAGATGACCAGCCGGTCCGGGTGCGCGATCTGCGCGCCGACGGCGGCCGGAAAGCCATAGCCCATCGTGCCCAGCCCGCCTGACGTCAGCCAGCGGTTGGGCGCCGAAAAGCCAAAATGCTGCGCCGCCCACATTTGATGCTGGCCGACCTCGGTGGTGATGATCGGATCGCGGCCCCGCGTAGCATCGAACAGCGCCTTAATTGCGCGCTGCGGCATGATGTCAGCGCTGGCTTCCTGCTTTTCAGGAAAATCGAGGCTGCGCGTCGCGCGCCATCCGTCCACGCGCCGCCACCATTCACCAAGGTCGCGCGCCTTGTGCCCCTGGTCTTGCCAGGCAGCGATCAGCGCATCGAGCGCGCGACCGGCATCGGCCAAAATCGCGATATCGGCCCGGACGATCTTGTTGATCGAGCTGCGGTCGATATCGATATGAATCTTCTTGGCTTCGGGCGCGAAGGCATCAAGGCGGCCGGTCACCCGGTCATCGAAGCGCGCGCCGACCGCGATGATCAGATCGGCGCGGTTCATCGCCATATTGGCTTCATACGTGCCGTGCATCCCCAGCATGCCGAGCCATTTGTCATCGTCCGAAGGAAAGGCGCCAAGGCCCATCAGCGTCGAGGTGATCGGCGCACCGGTGAGCGCGACAAGCTGGCGGAGCGCCGCGCTCGCATCGGGACCGGCATTGATTACCCCGCCGCCGGTATAGAAAACCGGGCGTTCGGCCTTCGCCATCAGGGCAATGGCCGCCGCGATCGCTTCCGCATCGGGCTCAATCTGGGGACGATAGCTTTGATGGTCAATTTTCTCGGGCATCGCATAGCTGCCCGTGGCGACCTGCACATTTTTGGGAATGTCGATCACCACCGGGCCGGGGCGGCCATGAGTGGCGATATAAAAAGCCTCATGGATCACCGACCCCAGCCGGTCGGGGTCCATCACCAGATAATTATGCTTGGTACAGTGGCGCGTGATTCCGACCGTGTCGCATTCCTGAAACGCATCGGTACCGATCAGATTCGTCGGAACCTGCCCCGTGAGGACAACCATGGGAATCGAATCGAGCAGCGCATCGGTGATGCCGGTGACGGCATTGGTCGCGCCGGGGCCCGAGGTAACGAGCACCACGCCGGGCTTGCCGGTTGAGCGGGCATAGCCTTCTGCCGCATGGGTCGCGGCCTGTTCGTGGCGAACCAGAATATGCTTGATTGTCGGGTGGTTAAAGAGCGCGTCATAGATGGGAAGGACCGCGCCGCCCGGATAGCCAAAGACTGTATCGACCCCCAGGTCGACCAGCGCTTGAACCACCATGTCGGCACCACTCATTTCCTTCACCGTCTTGCTCCTTTCAAAATTTGCACGCAGCCCCGCGAGGGAGCTTGTGCATTGCAACAGAGCCGGGGGGAATAGGTGTATGAATCTATCCTGTCAATAACTTATCATGTAATATTATTACTAATTTATCCATGCAATCGACTGATAATATCATTTCGTGGCGATCCCATTCCGCTGGGAGCTGGTGTCGGAACCAAGTGAACTGGCGTTTGGCATATTGACGGGTCGCCGCCTGCGCGCGGGCCAGCGCTTCCTCGCGGCTGATATCGCCCGCCAGATAGGCGGCGATCTGGGGCACGCCGATGGCGCGCATTGCGGGAAGAACGGGGTCGAGCTTCCGGTCCAGCAGCGCGGCGACCTCATCGATGGCTCCGCCGTCGAACATCTGGACCAGCCGCTGGTCACAGCGTTCGCGCAGCCAGTCGCGGGGCGGCAGCAGGATCAGCGGGGAAAGGGCGACGTCATCGGCGATTCCGCCTTCGCGCGCCTCCTGCCAGTCGGCAAGGGTGCGTCCGGTTGAGCGGACCACCTCCAGCGCGCGCGCGATGCGGGTGCGATCGGCGGGAGCAAGGCGCGCGGCGGCGGCGGGGTCGGCCTTGGCCAGCGCGACATGGGCGTCGCCCACATTCATCGCCCGCACCGCCTCGCGAATATCGGGATCAATTTCGGGAATGGGGGCGATGCCGAACAGCAGCGTGCGCAGATAAAGGCCGGTGCCGCCGACGAGGATCGGCACCTCCTCATCCTCCCACGCGCGGGCGAGCGCGCGGCGTGCATCGCCTGCCCAGCGCGCGGCATTGCATGCTTCGCTGGCGTCGATATGGCCAAACAGCCGGTGCGGCACGCCCGCCATTTCGTCCGCGCTGGGGCGGGCCGACAATATCGCCAGGTCGCGATAAACCTGGCTTGCATCGGCGTTGATGACTTGCGCCCGGCCCAGTTGCTGGGCCAAAGCGACCGCGAGCGCGCTCTTGCCGCTGGCGGTGGGCCCGGCAATAAGCATGAGGGGAGGCCGTTCGGCCTTAGGAAAAGGAGTATATGCCATGTTCGTCGTCACGCTGATAGCAGCCGGAAAGCTGACCGACGAGGTGGTTCGCGAAGCAATCGACCGGTTGGCGTCGACCGGACATGATGTCGGCGCGCCGCACTGGATCGACGAGCATGATGCCGCGGACATTTATTTTCAGGGCAGTCTGGTCAGCGCGCGGAAGGAACTGGCTCACATTGATCATCCAACGCTCGACATTGTGATCCAGCCGCAAGGAGACCGGGCCAAAAAGCTGATCATTGCGGATATGGATTCGACAATGATCCGCTGTGAATGCATCGACGAACTGGCCGATTACGCCGGTCTCAAGCCGCAGATTGCCGCAATAACCGAACGCGCGATGAAGGGGGAACTAGACTTTCGCGCGGCGCTTGCTGAGCGGGTGGGCCTGCTGGGCGGGATGGCCGCTTCCTTTGTCGAGGAATGCCGCCGCGAGCGGGTCGAGCTGACGCCGGGTGCCCGAACGCTGATCCAGACCATGAAATCCAAGGGCGCGCGTGCGGTGCTGGTGTCGGGGGGCTTTATGTCCTTTGCGGGGCCCATCGGCGATGCCATCGGCTTTGACCGCATGATCGCCAATGAACTGGAGATTGTGGACGGCAAACTCAGCGGCAAAGTGATCGAACCTGTGGTTGATGCGGATGCGAAGCTGGCGACACTGAAGGCCGAGGCCGAGGCCTTGCATATTTCGCTCGCCGAGACGCTGGCGGTCGGCGATGGCGCGAATGACATTCCGATGATCACCTCGGCGGGCCTCGGCATCGCCTATCATCCGCACCCTGCCGCTGCCGCGGCGGCTGATGCTGCCATCCGCCACCATGATCTGACCGCACTGCTCTGGGCACAAGGCTATGCGCGGCGCGACTGGGTATTGGGATAAGGCGATGCCAGGGGGCGCGGTCGTGCGGGGTCGGGTGGCGCTTGCGGGGGCGCTGGTCGCAACGCTTGCCGCCTGTGCGGGCGGCCCTAAATATCGCGGCGTATCCGATGTGCCTGTCAAGATCGGCAAGCCCTATCAGATACGCGGTGTCACTTACACGCCGGCCGCCGCACCGCGCTATGATGCAGTGGGCTATGCCAGCTGGTATGGCAGCGAAAGCGGCAACCAGACCGCCAATGGCGAGAAATTCCGCCCCGACTGGATCACCGCGGCGCATACGACCCTGCCGCTACCCACTTATGTCGAGGTGACGGCGCTCGACACGGGGCGCCGCATCCTCGTGCGCGTCAATGATCGCGGCCCCTTTGCGGGGCGCGGGCGGATCATCGACCTGTCAAAAGGCGCGGCGGAAGAATTGGGCATTCGCGCGCAAGGCCACGCCCCGGTCCGCGTCCGCCGGGTCGAGCCCGATGAAAAGGACCGCCAGCGCCTGCGCGAAGGCAAACCCGCACGGCGCCTGCCGCTGATATCGGAGGGCGAACTTCAGGCATTACGCGAGCGCTTGGGCGGTTAGGCGGGCCCTTTCCCTTACGTGAGGCTCTGAAGATTCGCGCAGAGAGCGCAGAGAATTTCGGTTCGCACGGAGACGCGGAGATATGGAGCCGGGCCGAAAGGCCCATTATTCCTGCACCATCACGTCAGACGCAATATCAGGAAAAGAATGCCCCTTTGCGGCAAGCCCCTCCGCGCCTCCGCGTCTCCGCGCGAACCGGAAAAGCTCGGGGCCTAGGTTGCATGGACAAATTGCTAGCCACTCGGCAGGGCAGATCTCCGCAATTTCTGACCCAAAAGCTGCCTTTCCGGAGACGACCCGAAAACGGACGTTCAAATGCGCCAGCTAAGGATGCGGGTTATCGCTGGACGTTGACGGGTTCGAGCGAGATAATCTGGTCAACGATCATGAGGTGATTGTAGCTGGCGGTGTGGCCGAAGTTTCCAGGCACCTTGGTTCGTCTCCCGACAAACTCGATGCGATGGATACCATCACGTAGGTTGTCATCAAATTCTACGTTATCCGCAAACTCAAGCCAAATGCCGCGCTTAGCCATCCAATCGCAAGTATCTGCTGGATCAGGACAGAAGTTAGTCCATTCCCACCCATGTTCCCAAAGCCCACTCCACCGCTGTGCTGGGAGCATCTCATAGCAGTCAGGGTCATCAGGGCGCCACTCGATGAAACCACCAAAGCGAACCTCGTCTAGACAGGCTTGGACCATGCCCGGATGGGATTCCCGGAACGCGATAAATTCATCATCCGAAATAGCAGGTTCAGGTTGCTCGCAACCGAGAGATAGCAGCACAGGTAGGAAGAAGATAGCTTTCACCAAGCGACTATGAAACGCTTTGCTGCTGATGACAATTAAACCCTCTCGCTTCGTCCGCTTTCCACCCACTTCCAGTCATTCGGTGGTCGGTCCGACGGCCCCAAGTGCGGACGTTCGCGATGGCTGGAATTTGTCCACGCGACCTAATGCTTCTCCCTATTACAAGCCGTCATTGCGAGTCCGGCGCAGCCGGAGGAAGCAATCCCCAGCGGGCCTTCTCGCACGACCGCCAGCGAGAAATCGCTTTGGTCCGGGGCGCTCGCAAAGACCGGGCGTAACGCGCGGACGGCAGAAGAAGGCACTGTATCTCTGCGATCTCTGCGCCTCTGCGCGAATCATTTCTCCAGGAAATCTGGTCGGGCCCAAACTCGTTGCGCGCGCTCTCGCTTTTCAAGAACAGGCGGTGGATTCTCCAACGCCGACGCCCGCAAATCGCCCTAACGAATCCGCTGCCCGCCCTTCCACATGGCGGTCACGCGCCCCTGCATCGGCATGCCATCAAAAGGGGTGTTGCCCGCCCAGGCGGCCATTTTCTTGGCATCGACTTGCCAGGGCGCGCCCTCGTCGATCAGGATAAGGTCGGCCTCCATCCCCGGCTCCAGCCCCCCGGCCTCGACCCCCAGCAAGCGGGCGGGCGTGCGCGCGAGCAGGTCGAACAGCCGCTCTGCCGTGACATGCCCGTCGCGGACCAGTTGCAGGCCCAGCGCGAGCAGCGTCTCGGCCCCCGCCATGCCCGGCTGTGCCTCGGCAAAGGGCAGGCGCTTGTCTTCGGGGCCGCGCGGATCATGGCCCGATGCCAATATGTCGATGGTGCCATCGGCGATGGCGGCAAGGCACGCCTTCCGGTCGTCCTCGCTGCGCAGCGGCGGCGACAGGCGCGCAAAGGTCCGGAAATCGCCGATAGCGGTATCCGACAAGAACAGATGGGCGGGGGTAATGCCGCAGGTGACGGCGATTCCCTTGGCCTTGGCGGCGCGAACCAGGTCCAGCCCGCGCGCGGTTGTTACTTGCCGGAAATGGATCGGTGCGCCCGTCTCTTCGGCCAGCGCCAGATCGCGGGCAATCGCCATGGCTTCGGCAATGGCAGGGGCGGAGGCAAGCCCCAGCCGCGTCGCCATTTCGCCATCGGTCGCAACCGCGCCCGCGGTTAGTCCTTCATCCTCGGCATGGGCGATGGTGGTCAGCCCCAGCGCCGCCGAATAGGCCAGAACGCGGCGCATGCTGCCTGCGTCGGCGATCCGCGTCCGCCCCGTCGCCACCGCGCGCGCGCCCGACGCTTTCATCAGGCCGATTTCGGCCATTTCCTTGCCTGCGAGGCCCTTGGTGGCGGCGGCAATGGGATGGACCCACAGGTCGGGCTTGCCGCCCTTTGCCGCGCGTTCGACCATGCCGGGATGATCGAGCGGATGGCTGCCATCGGGCATCAGCGCGGCGCGGGTGATCCCGCCAAAGTGAAAGGCGGGCTTGTCGGTCGCAAAGACGCCCATGTCGATCAGGCCCGGCGCCAGCCATTTGCCGCGCGCGTCGATCCGTTCGGCGTCCGCCGGAGCCTCGCCCGCGTCAATGGCCGCAATCACGCCGTCCCGCACCAGCAAGCTGCCCGTGTCGCCGCCGAGCAGCCGGGCATTTTCGATCAGGAACATGCTCATGCCCATCCCGGCACCTTTCGCGTGCGGCGGGTCAATATGTCGAGGCAGGCCATCCGCACTGCGACCCCCATTTCCACCTGCTGGGTGATGGTCGAGCGCGCGGGATCATCGGCAATGCTGCTGTCGATTTCGACCCCGCGATTCATCGGCCCCGGGTGCATGACGATGGCGTCGGGCTTTGCTTTCTCCAGCCGCACAGGCGTCAGTCCGTACAGCGCATGATATTCGCGCGCCGACGGCAGATAAGCGCCGTCCATACGCTCATTCTGAAGGCGCAGCATCATCACGACATCGGCATTTTTCAGCCCTTCGTCCATGTCGGTAAAGACCTCGACGTGCATCCGCTCCATCGCGGGCGGGATCAGCGTCGGCGGCGCGACGATCCGCACTTCATTGCCCAGCAGGGTCAGCGCCAGAATATTGGACCGCGCGACGCGGCTGTGCAGCACGTCGCCGCAAATGGCGATGGTCAGCCCCTCGACCCGCCCCTTGCGCTGGCGGATCGTCAGCGCATCGAGCAGCGCCTGCGTCGGATGTTCGTGCCGTCCATCCCCGGCATTGAGCACCGGGCAATCGACCTTGTCGGCGATCAGCTGCACTGCGCCCGACGCCGAATGGCGGATCACAATCGCATCGGCGCGCATGGCATTCAGCGTCATCGCCGTATCGATCAGCGTTTCGCCCTTCTTCACGCTCGACTGCGCGGCGTGCATGTTGACGACATCGGCGCCCAGCCTTTTCCCCGCAATCTCGAACGACAGCAAAGTGCGCGTCGAATTTTCGAAAAAGGCGTTGATGATGGTCAGGCCCGACAGCGCATCATCATGTTTCGACGCGCCCGCGCGGTTCATTTCGACCCAATGCTCGGCGGCATCGAGAATATAGCTGATCTCCCACGGCGTCATCTGGGCAATGCCGATCAGATGGCGGTGCGGAAAGGCGTCTCCGCCGGGCGGATAGTCGCTGACGGGTCGGGTGGTTGCGCTTGTCATTAAAGCCGAGCCTCTATGCTTCCTCGGCCATTTCCGCAAGAGGCGCTGCAACATGCGGCACGACATGGGCGGCGGCCCACAGCGTCAGAAGGATGATCTCGGCCCACAGCAGAAAGCGCAGACGCGCGGCAAAGGGCTGTTTGCGTGTCTTGTGGCGCACCAGATGCGCCGCCGCCGCCGCGCCCATGGCGCCGCCCAGCAAGGCCCAGCCGAGCAGCGTGATTTCGGAAATGCGCCGACCGCCCGACCGGGCGCGATATTTGTCGATGAGCATCAGCGCAAAGCAAAGCCCGTTGACCAGTCCCAGCCACAAAAGGAGAGGGGGCGCCAATGCGGTGACTTACAGGCGGGCGAGGGCGTCGATTGCGCCTTGCAGGATGAAGGCGGCGGCGGCGCTGTCGACCCGCTCGGCGCGCTTGGCGCGGCTGACATCGGCGGCGATCATCGCTCGCTCGACCGCGGCGGTCGACCAGCGTTCGTCCCAGAGCAGCAGCGGCAACGAAAGCGGCGCCAGATTGCGGGCAAAGGCGCGAACCGATTGGGTGCGCGGGCTGTCGCTGCCATCCATGTTGAGCGGCAACCCGACAACCAGCCCCGCGACGCCCTGCGCCGCGACCAATTCTTTCAGGGCGACAAGGTCGGCGGCGAATTTCTTGCGGATGATCGTCTTGTCGGGGGTCGCAAAGCTCCAGCCGGCATCGCATAGCGCGACGCCAATCGTCTTGGTCCCGACATCCAGCCCCGCGAGGCGTCCGCCATGGGGAAGCGCGGCGGCAAAATCGGGGGCAGCGGCGGTGATCATGGCTTATCCTCTACCCGTTCGCATCGAGCGAAGTCGAGATGCCCATCGGTATCCCTCCCACGCCCGGTGTCTCTACTTCGCTCGACACGAACGGACGTCAGGACGTCGGCGTTTCGACCGGCGCAGCCACAGGCGGCGGCACCGGCGAAGGCTTGCCCTCAAATGTCGCCAGCCGCCGCAGCGCATCGGCGCGGACATTGGCCCAGAAAAGGGTGATGTCATAGACGTGGAAATTATTGCCCGGCAGTACATAGCCCGCGACAACGAAATTTTTGGCGACATTCCCGTCGCCGATCATCAGATAGCCGCGCTCGGCATCGCACGCCGCGCCAATTTTTCCGGCCGCCAGATATCCGCCCTTGAAACCCTCGGTGGGGACGAGCGTGCCGATATTCGCCTCGGCCGGAGCGGTCACGTCGCGCGTTCCGGTCAGCGGATTGGAACAAAGCATCGGCGTGCCGGCGCGGGGGCGCCCGTCAAAGCCGACCGTGCCGTCATAGGCCTCATCGACCATGGTGGGATTGGCGGGTTCGGCAAAGCTCGCCCAGCTCAGGATGCAGCCCTTCTGCTCTGGCGTTTCACAGGCGGGCAAGCCCAGCGCATCGAGATCGGTTTCGACGCTGATGGGCCAGCCGATGATGTAGGCGGCAGCGATCCGCTTGGCGAGCGGCGTTCCCGCGATGCGGGTGCGGAGCAGGGTGGTGAGGTGCAGCGCGCCCTGGCTGTGGCCCGCGAGGATGATCGGCTTGTTCCTGGGCTGCGCCGCCAGAAAGGCGTCGAACGCCTGTTCGACATCGCGATAGGCCGAATCGATCGCCTTGCCCGCGGTTACCCGGTCGGTTGCCAGAAAGGCGCCCAGCGTCGCTTGGCGATAGCGCGGCGCCCAGACTTCGCCCGCATCGTCAAAGGCGCTCGCCATGCCGCGCACGAACAAATTGGCGCGATGATCGGAATCGCGGTCGCTCAGCGGGGCGTTCCAGCTCGACTTGCTGTAATAGCTTGTCGGGTGAACGAAAAAGACGGCGGCATTGCCCTGGGCAGGAGCCACTTGTCCTTCAATGTTCACTTCGCTCGCCGTCGGCAGCATCTGGTCGCCGCTCTGCGCCTCGGCGCTGTCGGGCGCGGCCTTGCGGTCGGCCTCTTCCTTGCTCGCTTCGGGCCGCCAGTGCGCGGGATTTTCTTCCATGCCCGGACGCGCAAACCACATGGCGGGATCGTCATAGGCGTTGGGCGCGGGCGCGACCTGCTGCTCATATTCGGCGCTGGGGACAAAGGCGACGCGGGCGATCCAGCCGGGAAAAAGCTGATAGACGATACCCGCCGCAAGGATCAGGAGAATGATGGCGGCGATCAGGTAGAGGAATTTTCGGGCCAAATAACAGCTCCATCAGGACGCCAAGAATAGTCTGTAGCTTAACCGCTCGCATCGAGCGAAGTCGAGATGCTCCTCCACCATGGCCGGCACGAAGAATATCTCGACTTCGCTCGACACGAACGGAGGCGGGCGTTGGTTCCCGTCAAGCCTGTGCATTTGGCTTGCTCCGTGCATCGAAACAAGCCCAGATGTGGCGCATGACCCACATTGCTGCATCCCCCGCCGCCGATTCGTCCCGCGCCGCCTCGGCGCGCCTCGATGACCAGGACGCGCCCTGGCCGATGCGGCCGTGGATCATGGCAGCGCTATGCGCCGCTGCGGGGCTGCTGTTTCACTTGCTGATCGATCATCAACATCCCGAACGGCTCGCCGATTGGCGGGCCGCGCTCGCGACCGCGGTGGCGGTCGCGACGATCGTGTTCGTGCTTGGTGTCGAGCAGCGGCGCTGGCGCTGGGCGTTCGGCTTTGCGGCGCTGTGGGGCCTCATCATGGGGCTGATCGCGTGGCAGAGGGCGGGCTATAATCTGCAGGGCACGCCGATCGAATGGCCCTTCTGGTCGGGGATGCTCGCGGTGCTTGTGGCAACCCCGCTGTTCCAGACGTGGCGGGATGTCGCGCCTCACTGGCGCTTCTGGACATTGGGGAAGCTGCCCTATCAGCGCCTCCACAGCCACGCCTGGGCCGACGCGGTCCTTGGCGCCGCGAGCCTTGCCTTTGTCGGCGTGACCTTTCTGCTCACCATGCTCATTGGACAGATGTTCAAACTGATCGGGATCCATCTGATTTTCGATCTCCTCAATGACCAATGGTTTGGCTGGATGCTCGCCGGTGCGGCCTTCGGCGGGGCCTTCGGCTTGCTTCGCGAGCGCGACCGGCTGGTGGCGACTTTGCAGCGGCTGGTCATGATCGTGCTGGCGGTACTGGCACCGGTTTTTGCGGCGGCGCTGGCGCTGTTCCTCTTGTCGTTGACGGTGACCGGTCTCACCGGATTATGGAATTCGGGCTTTTCGACTGCCGCGCTGATGCTCGCCGCTGCCGCCTTCGCCGTGTTGCTTGCCAATGCCGTCATTGGCGATGGGGAGGAGGAAGGCTCGGCGAACCGGGTGATGCGCGGCGCTGCGGCGCTGCTCGCTCTGGCGGTGTTGCCGCTTGCGACAATTGCGGCGGTGTCGATGCAGGCGCGCATCGTCCAATATGGCTGGACGCCCGAGCGTATCTGGGGCGCGATCGCCGTTGCTATTGCGCTCGCTTACGGGATTGCGGGGCTGTGGGCGGTCGCGATGGGGCGCTGGCGCTTCGCGGAAATATTGCGCCCGCTTCAGCAGCGGCTGGCAATTGGCTTGATGCTGCTTGCGCTGTTCCTGGCCCTGCCATTCGTTGATTTCGGCGCCATCTCCACGCGCGACCAGCTTGCGCGGCTTCAAGCGGGGACCGTACCCACCGAAAAGTTTGACTGGGCAGCGATGGCATTCGACTTCGGTCCCGAAGGACGCGCGGCGCTCGCCGCCCTCGCCAAATCACCCGACAAGCTGCGCGCCAACGCGGCCAAGGCGGCGCTGGCTGCGACCGATCGCTACCGGCTTGGGGAACCGGGCGGGCTCACCCCGCCTGTACCGCTGGAACAGCGGCTGCGCGTCTTGCCCGAAGGCCGCAGCTTGCCCGATGCCGCGCGGGACCGGATTGCCGAAAGCTATATGTGCGCGCGGGCGGCGCATTGTGTCGCCTATTGGCTCGATGAAGACCGCTTCTATGTGCTGGGGCAGGAAAAGCCCGGCGCCGCGATCCAGTCCGATATGGTGACGCGCCGGGCGGACGGACAATGGAACGTCGGCGCGCGCGCGGCTCCGCGTGCGGAAAATGCGCCGCCGGACCTGTCGACCGCCAGCATTCGCCTTGAAACGGTGGAACGCCGGCGCCTGCTGGTCGATGGGGCGGCCGAGCCCGGTACCTTCGAGTAAGAATATCGCCCCTGGAACCCTATTCCATGCGCCCACGCTTGATGCGCGCGGGGCAGGGTGCTAGCGGCGCAGCGTCTCCCGCAAAGGCAGAATAGAATGACGATTGATCAGGCAACGGTAAAGAAAATCGCCTCGCTGGCGCGCATCGCGATCAGCGATGACGAGGCCGCCGGGCTCGAAGGCGAGCTCAACAATATCCTGGGCTGGGTCGAGCAACTCGGCGAAGTCGACGTGAGCGGCGTCGAGCCGATGACCGCGGTGATCCCGAACAAGCTGCGGCTGCGCGACGATGTCGTCGACGCCGATCCGCTGACCGGCGGGGGGCGCCGCGACGATGTGCTCGCCAATGCGCCCGAGCCGCAGCACGGCTTTTTTGGCGTTCCCAAGGTGATCGAATAATGACCGACCTGACCAACCTTACCGTCGCACAGATCCGCGACGGCCACCGCGCGGGTGATTTCAGCGCTGTCGAGGTCGCCGAGGCGTTCAACGCGAATGTCGCGGCGGCGAAGGCGCTCAACGCCTTTATCGTCGAAACGCCCGAGCTTGCGATCGAGGCGGCGAAGGCGGCCGACGCCGACCGCGCGGCGGGCACGCTGAAGCCGCTGTCGGGCGTCCCCATCGGGATGAAGGACCTGTTCTGCACGAACGGCGTCCAGACGACCGCCGCGAGCCACATGCTCGAAGGTTTCGTGCCGCGTTATGAATCGACGGTTTCGCAAAAATTGTGGGACGCGGGCGCGGGCATGCTCGGCAAGCTGAACCTCGACCAGTTCGCGATGGGGTCGTCGAACGAGACGAGCTATTTCGGCAATGTCATCTCGCCCTGGCGGCGCAATGATGGCGGGGATGCGGCGCTCGCACCCGGCGGTTCGTCGGGCGGTTCGTCGGCGGCGATCGCGGCGCGGCTGTGCCCCGCGGCGACGGGCACCGACACCGGCGGCTCGATCCGCCAGCCCGCGGCCTTCACCGGCATTTCGGGTATCAAGCCGACCTATGGCCGCTGCTCGCGCTGGGGCATCGTGGCGTTCGCCAGCTCGCTCGACCAGGCGGGGCCGATGGCGCGCGACGTGCGCGACTGCGCGATCATGCTCGAGAATATGGCGGGCTTTGATCCCAAGGATGCGACGAGCCTGAACCTGCCGGTGCCCGATTGGGAAGCCGCCTTGTCGAGCGATTTGAAGGGCAAGACGGTCGGTATTCCGAAGGAATATCGCCTCGACGGCATCGATCCCGACATCGACGCGATGTGGGATGCCGGCATCGCGATGCTGAAGGATGCGGGCGCCGAGGTCGTCGAGATCAGCCTGCCGCACACCCAATATGCGCTGCCGGCTTATTATATCATCGCGCCCGCCGAAGCCTCGTCGAACCTCGCGCGTTATGACGGGGTGCGGTACGGGCTGCGCGACCTGCCGCAGGGTGCGGGATTGCAGGACATGTACGCAGCGACGCGCGCCGAGGGCTTCGGGCCGGAGGTCAAGCGCCGCATCATGATCGGCACCTATGTCCTGTCCGCCGGTTTCTATGACGCCTACTACACGCAGGCGCAAAAGGTGCGGACGCTGATCGCGCGCGATTTCGAGCAGGCCTTTGCCTCGTGCGACGTGATCCTCGCGCCGACCGCGCCGTCGGCGGCGTTCGGGCTGGGCGAAAAGATGGCCGACCCGCTGGCGATGTACCTCAACGACGTGTTCGCGGTGCCCGCGAGCCTCGCGGGGCTGCCCGCGATGTCGGTTCCCGCGGCGCTCAACCGCGAAGGGCTGCCGCTGGGCCTCCAGATCATCGGCAAGGCGTTCGACGAGCAGGGCGTGCTCAACGCCGGGCTGGCAATTGAAGAGCGCGCGGGTTTCAACGCGCGCGCCGAGAAGTGGTGGTAAGATGAGCGATTATCGCATCAAGGGCGAAACCGGCGAGTGGGAGGTCGTGATCGGCCTTGAGGTCCATGCGCAGGTTACCTCCAACGCCAAGCTGTTCTCGGGCGCCGCGACGGCGTTCGGCGCCGAGCCGAACTCGCAGGTGTCGCTGGTCGATGCCGCGATGCCCGGCATGCTCCCCGTCCCGAACCGCGAGTGCATCCGCCAGGCGGTGCGCACCGGCATGGCGATCGAGGCGCAGATCAACAAATGGTCGCGGTTCGACCGCAAGAATTATTTCTACGCCGACCTGCCGCAGGGCTATCAGATTTCGCAGCTTTACCATCCGCTTGTCGGCGAAGGTTCGCTGCATATCGAGGCCGACGAAAAGGCGGGCATCCCCGCCGGCAAGATGATCGGTATCGAGCGTATCCATGTCGAGCAGGACGCCGGCAAGCTGATGCACGACCAGCATCCGACGATGAGCTTCGTCGATTTGAACCGCTCGGGCGTCGCGCTGATGGAAATCGTGTCGAAACCCGACATGCGCTCGCCCGCCGAGGCGGGGGCCTATCTTCGCAAGCTGCGCGCGATCCTGCGCTATGTCGGCTCGTGCGACGGCAATATGGAAGAAGGCTCGATGCGCGCCGACGTCAACGTCAGCGTGCGCAAGCCCGGCGACCCGTTCGGCACGCGGACCGAGACGAAGAACGTCAATTCGGTGCGCTTTGTGATGCAGGCGATCGAATATGAAGCGCAGCGGCAGGTCGAACTGATCGAAAGCGGCGGCGCGGTGGTGCAGGAAACGCGGCTGTTCAACCCCGACAGCGGGACGACGCGGACGATGCGGTCAAAGGAAGACGCGCACGACTATCGCTATTTCCCCGACCCCGACCTGCTGCCGCTCGAACTCGACGATGCTTTCCTCGACGAATGCCGCGCGAGCCTGCCCGAGCTGCCCGACGCAAAGCGCGCGCGGTATGAAGCGGCCGGGATTTCGGCCTATAATGCCGATGTTCTGACCGCCGAGGTCGAGAATGCCCGCTGGTTCGACGCGCTGCTCGAAACGGGCGCCGAGCCCAAGGCGGCGGCAAACTGGGTGACGAGCGAGCTGTTCGGCGCGCTCAACCGCCTCGGCAAGAGCATCGAGGATTCGCCCGTCAGTCCCGCCGAGGCCGCCGAGCTGCTCGGCCTTGTCGCCGACGGGACGATTTCGGGCAGCATCGCGAAACAGGTGTTCGAGATCATGCTCGAAACCGGCGACGCGCCTGCGAAGATCGTCGAGGACAAGGGCCTCAAGCAGACGAGCGACACCGGCGCCATCGAAGCCGAAATCGCCAAGGTTCTCGCCGCCAATGCCGACAAGGTCGAACAATATAAGGGCGGCAAGGAAGCCTTGTTCGGCTTCTTCGTCGGTCAGACGATGAAGGCGATGCAGGGCAAGGCCAATCCAAAGATCGTCAACGAACTGCTGAAAAAGGTACTGGGCTAAAGGCGCCGGAGGGGCCGCACCCCCGGACCCCCTCCCATCGTCACCCCGGGCTCGACCCGGGGTCCAGCATCTTCGCGAAACAGCGCGGCGACCGGTGGAATAGCCGACGTCGCTCCGCCTCCCGCGAAATCGGCCGCGTCAGCCCCCCGCCTTCCACACGCTCCGCCCGTCCTTCACCGTTTCCAGCACCTTGATATCGCGGATCGCCTCGACCGGCGTTGTCAGCGGATTTTGGTCGAGAATGACGAAATCGGCGCGCAGGCCCGCCTTGATTCGCCCTTTGCGATCCTCCTCGAAAATCTGCCACGCGGGGCCGGTAGTCAGCGCCTGCAGGGCGGCATAGGCATCGAGCCGTTCCGCCGCGCCCAGCACATGGCCCGATTGCGACTGGCGCGCCATCGACGTCCACAGCATCAGCCGCGTGTCGAGCGGCGTCACGCTGAAATCGCTATGGTTCGACGGAGTCAGCCCGGCGGCGCGCGCCGAGCGTAGCGGGCTGATGAAATTGACCACTTCATCGGGGAAATTGGTGCGGTGGACATCGCCCCAAAACCATGTGTGGTTGGAAAAATAGGCGGGGCCAACGCCGATGCGCTTATAGTCGGCAAGCTGGTCGGGGCGCTGGAATTGCGAATGGATGACGATGGGCCGCCGGTCGTCCGCCGCCTTGATCCCCAGCGCATCAAAGCCCTTGATCGCCATATCGATGGCGGCATCGCCATTGGCGTGGACGAACATCTGCCAGCCGCGTGTGTGCACCTTGCGCGCCAGAGCTTCAAACTCTTCCTGACGGATGATCGGCTGGCCGTGCCAGGGATGCGCGCCATCCGGACTGCCCCGCGCATAATCATGGGTGAAATAGGCGGTGCGCGCCTGCGGGCTGCCGTCGAGCATGAACTTGATCCCTTGCAGCTTCACATGCCCGTCATAGACGCCAAAGCGCAGCTCGGGCCGCTCCAGCAGCTTGCCCAGCCCGGTAAAGGCGGGCAGCAGCGCCAAGTCGATCTTCAGCGCCTCGCGCGCGGCGGGGCTGGTGAAAAAGGCGACATCGGCCGGCTGGGTCGCGCCATCCTGGGCATGGGTATAGCCTTCGGCAAAATAGCGCTGCTCCGCCGCCCCCAGCGCGGCAAGCTTCTGCTCCGCCGTCGCTTGCGGCAAGGCCGCCCACAGGGGATACATGGCTTTCTCGAGCAGCACGCCGTTCAGCTTGCCCGCCGCATCGCGCAGCATCAATCCGCCGGGCGGCGGCTGGCTCGCATCGTCGATTCCCGCGGCAGCGAGCGCCGCGCTGTTCGCAACCAGTCCATGCAGCGAGATATGGAGCAGCACGATTCTATGGTCGGGCGACACCGCATCCAGTTCGGCGCGGGTGATGTGCCGCCGCTCGGACAGGGCTTCCTCATTATATTGCCATATGATCACCCACTCTCCCGCCGGAATCGCGCGGCGAGCGATGAAATCCCCGATGGCTTTCTGCAAATCGGCAATATTGTTCAGCGGGGGCAGGCTCTTGTCACCAAGGTCCAACCCGCCCGCCATCTGCATCGCGACGGAAAAATGCGAATGGGCGTCGATAAATCCGGGCAGCATCGTCGCACCCGCCAGATCGCGGACCTGCGCGTCCGTGCCAGCGGCTTTGCGCGCCTCCGCTTCATCGCCGGCAAACAAAATCTGGTCACCGCGGGTCGCTACTGCCTCGACCAATTGCGGCGCGGGGCCGTCCATGGTGATGATGGTGCCCCCCCGATAAAGCGTTGGCGGGGCTTCGCTGGCGAGGGCAGGGGCCGAAAACAGGACCGAAAGCCCCAAAAAGCTGCGGCATAGCGCTTGAATGATCTGCATAAAATCTCCCGCCTCTCCCTTGGGGGAGGGCGGGAAGCAGCGTCAAGTCTTCTTATGAAACCAATTTGCGGGGAGGCTCCCAAGGGCCTTCTCAACGCGGGTTTTGCAGCTCCATCGGCGGCAATTCATCGGGGCCGCGTCCCGGCTCGTCGATATCGCCGCCGCCGGGGGCGCCGGGAATTTCCTCGGGCTGGCCCGCGGGGTCTTCCAGCGGGGTTGGCTGCACGGGCGTTTCGGGGGGCGATTGCGGGTCGATGGTATCGGGTTTGGGGCGGGGCATGGGGTCGGGGTTCGTCATCATCCTGTCTCCTTGGTTCAGCAACGAACCAGCGGGGGCGCATGTTCCGCTCGCCATATCCGTGGTTTTCCGCCCTTGCCCTTGGCCGCGCGTCTGCTATAGCCCCGCGCGGCCCGCACGGGCGTGCGCGGCACCGCGCATGGCACCCGTGCACCCGGCCGAAACAGCTCCTGCGGGCGTGGCGGAATTGGTAGACGCGCTGGTTTTAGGTACCAGTATCGCAAGATGTGGGGGTTCGAGTCCCTTCGCCCGCACCATCCCTCACGCAGGCCGGGAAAGAAGAACCGCGCCACATGGCCCGGGTCGGTGTACGAGATTTTGAGTAAGGACAAGACAAGGCAATGAAGACCGTCGAAACGCTGAACGAAGGCCTGAAACGCGAATATAGCCTGACCATTACCGCCCAGGATATTGATGCGCGCGTCGATGAAGAGGTCAAAGCCGTGGCGCCGCAGGTGCGTATGCCCGGTTTCCGCCCCGGAAAGGTTCCGCCGAACCTCGTCCGCAAAATGCATGGCGAAGCGCTGTCGGCCGATGCGCTGAACAAGGCGATCGACCAGGGCGTCAAGGATCTGATGGCCGAACACAAGCTGCGCCCCGCGCTGCAGCCTGCCGTGACGCTCGCCGATGGCTATGAGCGCGGCAAGGATGCCGAAATCAAGGTCGCGCTCGAAGTGCTGCCCGATATTGAAGCACCGTCGATCGACGGGCTGACGCTCGAACGGCTGACCGTTCCCGCCGACGACAAGGCGGTGATGGCAAAGATCGAAGAATTTGCCGCGCAGATGAAGCGCTTTGAAGACGCGCCCAAGACGAAAAAGGCCGCGACGGGTGATCAGGTGATCATCGACTTTGCGGGCAGCGTCGATGGCGTCGCCTTCGATGGTGGCACGGGCGAGGATATGGCCGTCGAAATCGGTTCGGGCCAGCTTATCCCCGGTTTCGAGGATCAGCTCGTCGGCGTGAAGACCGGCGATGAAAAGACGGTGAAGGTGACCTTCCCCGCCGATTATCAGGTCGAGACGCTGAAGGGCAAGGACGCCGAATTTGCCGTCACAGTGAAGCAGGTGAAGGTGCCCGCTGAAACCAAGATCGACGATGAATTCGCCAAATCGCTCGGCCTCGAAAGCCTCGAAAAGCTCAAGGAGCTGATGAAGGATCAGGTCGAACAGGAACTCAACGGCCTGACGCGCACCTATATGAAGCGCAAGCTGCTCGACCAGCTCGCCGCCAATCATGATTTCGACGTGCCGCCGACGATGGTCGAGGCCGAATTCAACCAGATCTGGCAGCAGCTCGAACATGAAGCGAGCCATGAGGAAGACCCCGAAGCCGCCAAGGCCGAACTCGAAAGAGACCGCGAAGAATATCACGCCATAGCCGTCCGCCGCGTGCGCCTCGGCCTGCTGCTGTCCGAAATCGGTCAGGCGCATGGCGTTCAGGTCAGCCCGCAGGAAATGCAGCGCCTCGTCATGCAGGCGGCGCAGCAATATCGCCCCGAAGACCGCCAGCGCTTCGTCGAATATGTCCAGCAGGACGCGCTCGCCGCAGCTCAGCTGCGCGCGCCGCTTTATGAGGACAAGGTCGTCGACTTCCTCTTCGAAAAGGCTGAAATCAGCGACCGCGAAGTAACCCGCGAAGAACTGGAAGCCGCCATCGAAGCCGATGAAGATGAAGGCGAACAGTCGCCGAAGAAGGCACCCGCTAAAAAGGCTACTGCCAAAAAGGCCGATGCTGCGGACAGCAAGGCCGACAAGGCTGAAGCGCCCGCGAAAAAGGCTCCGGCCAAGAAGGCCGCGGCCAAGGCTGACGAGAAAAAGGCCGATGGCGACAAGCCTGCCGCCAAAAAGGCACCGGCTAAGAAGACTGCTACTTCAAAAGAATAGGGCGGTTGTTAAAAAGCCAAAGAAAAGGCCGGGTGGAGATTATCCGCCCGGCCTTTTATATGTCAGCGCCTTTCCCGCGAAAGGGAAGGGGCGTCAAGCAGCGCGGCGTCCTACCCCGGCGATCACCTCTTCGGCCATTTCATCGGCGACCAGCGCGGGAGACCGGCCTTCGAGCGCAGCGCGATCTAGCAGCGCGGCGACGCGTGGGGCGATGGCGTCGACCCGCCCGGCAACATGATCCGGCTTCTCGGCCAGATATTCTGCGGCCACGCTGATGATCCCGCCCGCATTGGCGACATAATCAGGAATATAGGTAATTCCGCGCGCCATCAGCCTGTCGGCGATGGCGGGGACAGCGAGTTGATTATTGGCCGCTCCGCACACCAGCCGTGCTTTCATGGCCGCGACACTGGCCTCGTTGAGCGCGCCGCTCAAGGCGCAGGGAGCGAAGATATCGGCTTCCACCGCAGCAATTTCCGTAGAGTCGACGAGCTGCGCATCCAGAATATGTTTTAGTCGGTCCCGGCGCAGCGGATTGGGGTCAGCGATGATCAGCCGTGCGCCCGCATCAGCGAGCAGGCGACAAAGATTGGTGCCGACCTGACCTGTGCCCTGTACCGCGACGGTCAATCCCGAAAGTTCGCGCTCAAACACACGCTCGGCGCCAACGCGCATCGCTTCGAAAACACCGCGGGCGGTCCATGGCGATGGGTTGCCGCCTGCGCGCCCCTCCCGAAAGGGCAGGCCGGCGACATGGCGGGTTTGGCGCGCCACCTCCTGCATATCGGCGACGCTGGTGCCGACGTCTTCCGCGGTGACATAATTGCCACCCAGCGCATCAACAGCGCGGCCAAAGGCACGGAAGAGGGTCGCGCGATCGAAAGACTCTGCGGGACGGCGCAACACGGCCTTGGCGCCTCCGAAGGGTAGACCTGCCAGGGCATTTTTATAGCTCATGCCTTCTGCAAGTCGGAGCGCATCCGCGAGAAGATCGTCCGCATGGGGATAATCCCAGAAGCGGCATCCTCCGGCGCCGGGGCCGAGAGCGAGTGAGTGAATGGCAATCACCCCGTCCAGCCCGGTGGCCGGATCGAATAGTCGCACACATTCTAGTGGCGGCGTCAGACGGGTGGGGCGTGAAACCATTAAATATCTCCTTCAACACAGAGGCCGCATCATGTCACCGGGATTGGGGATAAACTTGCTCGATTTTTCGCTGCTTCTGAAATAAATCGAAATAGAATTTCGGATTGTCCTGGATAGGAAGGATAAAATGACCGATCTTGATCCCTATGAGGTAAAAATTCTTCGCGAGCTTCAACGTGACATCAGCCTGACCACGGCTGAAGTTTCGGAGCGAGTAGGGCTGTCGGTTTCACCCTGCTGGCGGCGGATCGACCGGTTGCAGCGCGAGGGTTATATTCGCCAGCGGGTGGCGATTGTCGATCGGCGAAAAGTGGGATTGAACGCGCATGTCTTTGCTCAGGTAAAGCTCAATGCGCACGGCCGTGCCAATCTCGATGAATTCAGCGCGGCAATCCAATCCTTTCCGGAAGTGCTCGACGCTTATGTGCTGATGGGCAGTATGGACTTCATGCTGCGCATCGTGGCGCGTGACATTGATGCCTATGAACGCTTCTTTTTCGACTGCCTCAGTAAATTGCCAGGGGTTCAGGAAATCAACTCGACCGTTGCCCTGTCGGAAATAAAGTCGACCACCGAACTGCCCCTTTATCCATAGGGGACGAATAACTTCTCTTCGCTGCGCGCTCAGCCGCTACTAGTGGGCGGTTCGGCCCCCGCACGGTCTATTGCGCCGGTATCGAGCAGGGGGGCGGCGTCTATATCTTCAGCACCCAAAAGCGCCGCGAGCCGTTCGGTTCCGGCAAGGATCATCGCCTGTTCCCAGGCGGGAAGGGCGGTGAAGCGGGTCGCGAAGCTTTCCTGCAGCATGTCGGGCGCCTCGGCGAGGCGGCGGCGACCTTCTTCGGTGACATCGAGCAGAAATTGCCGCTTGTCGCGCTCGCTGCGGGTACGGGTGACCAGGCCGAGCGCGGAAAGCCGGTCGACAATGGCCGTGATCGTCGCATGGCTGAATTGCAGATGTTGGGCGATGGCGCCGGGGGTCACGCCCGCGCGCGTGTGAATTTCGCGCAGGACAAGAAGCTGCGACGGCGTCAGTCCCGTGGCGGCGGCGAGGCCCCGCCGTCCCGCTTCGGTCGCGCGCAGGATCCGCCGCACGGCCTTCAGCGTCGCATTGGCAATCTGGATATCCATGGCCCCCGTTTAGCGGGGCTTTGAGCGCGGACCAACGACAATTCGTGCTGCAGATTATGAAATAAATATTTCGATCTGTGAAACATATTGTCGGCTGCGGGGTTGCATCATTGTGATAAATCCTTATGTTTCGCGCGCTTTCAAATCGCCCGTCGCCGGGTGGTCAGGGCAGATGTTTCAGGAGATGAACGATATTTGATCGGCAAAAAGACGACGAGTCATTGCCTCAAGGGAAAGATTTGTACGCATCATCCGCGTCGCCGGACCTTATATTTCGCCGCCCCGTCGCAGCCGACGGTCCGGCGGTTACGGCGTTGATTGCCGCCTGTCCGCCGCTGGATCGCAATTCCGCTTATTGTAACCTGATCCAGTGCACGCATTTCGCCGCTCACTGCATCGTGGCAGAGAAGCAGGGCAGGATCATTGGATGGGTTTCCGGGCATCGCCCTCCGTCCGGTCCGCACGAATTTTTCGTCTGGCAGGTCGCGGTCGCAGCCGAAGGGCGCGGGCAGGGGCTGGCCGGACGCATGATCAAGGCGTTGCTGGCGCGCCCCGAACAGGCGGGGGTCACCCATCTGATCACGACGGTGACCGACGATAATGCCGCCTCCTGGGCCTTGTTTCATGGCCTCGCGCGCGACTGGAAGGCGCCCCTGGAGCGCAGCGCGCTGTTTGAGCGCGAAGTTCATTTCGCCGGGGCGCACGACACCGAATATCAGGCCCGAATCGGGCCGCTGAACATTTGATAATTGAACAATATCAAAAAGATCAAAGCAGGAAGAGCAGGGACATATGACGACCATTACCCCCAAACCGTCGGACCTCATCCCCGATCGAGGCATTTATGAGCGCCGCGAATCCGTGGTTCGCAGCTATGCCCGCGCCATGCCGCGGCAATTCGGCAAGGCCGAAGGCGTGTGGATGCACGACAATCAGGGCGGGCGCTACCTCGACTTTCTGTCGGGCTGCTCGACGCTCAACTATGGCCATAACCACCCGATTTTGAAGCAGGCGCTGCTCGATTATATCGCGGGCGACGGGATCGCCCATGGCCTTGATCTCCACACCGAGGCGAAAGAGGCGTTTCTCGAAACATTTGAGGACGTGATCCTCAAGCCGCGCAAACTCGATTATCGCGCGATGTTCACCGGGCCCACCGGGACCAATGCGGTCGAGGCCGCGATCAAGCTGGCGCGCAAGGTAACGGGCCGCGAGATGATCATCGCCTTTACCAACGGCTTTCACGGCATGACGCTTGGTGCGCTTGCCTGCACCGGCAACGCCGCCAAGCGCGGCGGCGCAGGCGTTCCGCTGAGCCATGTCAGCCATGAGCCCTATGACGGCTATTATGGCCCCGAAGTCGACACTGCCGATCTGCTCGAACAGCGGCTCGCCGATCCGTCGAGCGGGCTGGACGCCCCGGCGGCCATTCTGGTCGAAACGGTGCAGGGCGAAGGCGGACTGAACGCGGCGTCGCCCGAATGGCTACGCAAGATCGCCGGCATCGCCAAGGCGCATGGCGCGCTGCTGATCGTCGATGACATTCAGGCGGGCTGCGGGCGGACCAACGGCTTTTTCAGTTTTGAAGACATGGGCTTCACCCCCCACATTGTCACGCTGGCGAAATCGCTGTCGGGCATGGGCCTGCCCTTTGCACTGACGCTTTTCCGCCCCGAGCTCGACCAATGGTCGCCGGGCGAGCATAATGGCACCTTCCGCGGCAATAATCACGCCTTTGTCACGGCAACGGCGGCGCTGCGCCATTTCTGGAGCGATGATCATTTCATTGGTGATGTGCGTCGCCGCGGCGCGCTGCTCGAACAGCGGTTGACCGCGCTGGCGGAGGAACATGGTTTTGAAACCCGCGGGCGCGGGATGATGCGGGGCATCAATGTCGGGTCCGGAGAGCTTGCCGGCGCCGTCACGGCGGCCTGCTTTGACGCCGGGCTGATCATTGAAACGAGCGGCGCGCATGACGAGGTGATCAAGGTCCTCGCACCGCTTGTGATCGACGATGCCGTGCTGTCCCATGGCCTCGATATTCTTGAGGCAAAGATCGGCGATGCGCTGGACAGCGATTTTGCTGTCGCCGCCGAATAAGAAAAACAGGAGATAATCATATGATCGTTCGCAATCTTGGCGATATCCGCAAAACCGACCGCAATGTCCGTTCGGACGGCTGGGCCAGCGCCCGCCTGCTGCTGAAGGATGATGGCATGGGCTTTTCCTTCCATGTCACCACGCTTTTCGCCGGCTCTGAACTGAAGATGCATTATCAGAATCATCTGGAGGCCGTGCTGATCTTGAAGGGCAAGGGCACGATCGAGGATCTGGCGACGGGCGAGATCCACCAGCTTCAGCCGGGCGTCATGTATGCGCTCAACGGCCATGACCGGCACATTGTGCGGCCGGAAACGGACATTCTGACCGCTTGCGTCTTCAATCCGCCCGTGACGGGCCGCGAAGTCCATGATGAAAGCGGTGCCTATCCGGCCGATCCCGACGCGGTGCGCGAGACCGTCGCCGCCGACTGAGTTTTCCACCACATGAAAGGGGGAAGTCCCATGCAAGACATCTACCCATCCCGCCACGCGGCCGAGCCAGAGATGCTGCCGCGACAGGATCCTGTCGTCTATAGCGAATGGACCGAGGAGGCCCCGGTTTCAAAGGCGCAGGCCGAGCAATTTGAACGCGACGGCTATCTGGTGCTTGAGGATATTTTCTCGGACGACGAGGTGAAATTCCTTCAGCGTGCCGCGGGCAATCTGTTGTCCGACCCGGCCGCGCTCAATCCGGAAACGATCATCAGCGAGCCGCAAAGCAAGGAAATCCGGTCAATCTTCGAGATTCACCGGCAAAGCGATATCATGGAACGCCTGGCGTCCGACAGCCGTCTGGCCGAGGTTGCCCGTTTCCTGCTGGGGGACGAGGTTTATATCCACCAATCGCGTCTCAACTATAAGCCCGGCTTCAAGGGCAAGGAATTTTACTGGCACAGCGATTTTGAAACCTGGCATGTCGAAGATGGAATGCCGCGAATGCGCGCCCTGTCCATGTCGGTGCTTCTCGCTGAAAATACGCCGCACAACGGCCCGTTGATGCTGATACCGGGATCGCACCACAGTTATCTGACCTGCATCGGCGAGACCCCGGACAATCATTATCTCAGCTCGCTGAAAAAACAGGAATATGGCGTGCCTGACGAAGACAGCCTTGCCGAGCTTGCCCATCGCCACGGCATTGTGGCGCCGACCGGAAAGCCGGGAACGGTGATCCTGTTCGATTGCAACCTGATGCACGGATCGAATGGCAATATAACGCCTTTCCCGCGCGCCAATGCCTTCATGGTCTATAATGCGGTGAGCAACCGCCTGCAAAAGCCCTTTGGCGTTGAAAAGCCGCGCCCGTGGTTTCTGGGACATCGCGGCGTGCCCGAGCCGCTGTCCGTCCGCCATGGCGCCTTTGGAGAGGCGGTGCCCGCATGACCGGTCAGCATACCGTCGAGAAGATTGGCGGCACATCGATGGCGGCCACCGCCACCCTGTTCGACAACGTCCTGATTGCGGGACGATCGGGCGCCGATCTTTACAACCGTATCGTGGTCGTTTCGGCCTATGCGGGGATCACCAACTTGCTTCTTGAGGACAAGAAGACCGGCGAACCCGGCGTTTACGGCCGCTTCGTCGCCGATGACGAAGGCGCGCAGGGCTGGGTCGACGCGATGGCCGCCGTGCGTAGCGCCATGCGCGACCGCAACGCCGCCATGTTCGCGCGTGAGGAAAGCCGGGCGGAGGCCGATCAATTTGTCGATGAACGCCTCGACGCCGTTTCGGCCTGCCTCGACGATCTGGCACGGCTCCGCAGCCATGGGCGCTTTTGCGTCAAGGAACAGCTTGTCACGGCGCGCGAATTGCTGGCGGGGCTGGGCGAGGCGCATAGCGCGCACAGCACCGCGCTGTTACTGCGCGACCGCGACGTCAACGCCCTGCTGGTCGATCTGACCGCCTGGGACCAGGATGATTTGCGGACGCTTGATGAACGGATCGAAGAGGCATTTGCCGATATCGACCTGACGACGACGCTGCCGATCGTCACCGGCTATGCAGGCTGTCAGGGCGGGATGGTCCGGCGTTTCTCGCGCGGCTATACCGAAATGACCTTCTCGCGCATTGCCGTTTTGACTGGCGCGCGCGAGGCGATCATTCACAAGGAATTTCACCTGTCGAGCGCCGATCCCAAGCTGGTGGGCGAGGACAAGGCGCGCAAGATCGGCCGCACCAATTATGACGTCGCCGACCAGCTCGCCAATCTGGGGATGGAGGCGATCCATCCGGGAGCTGGGCGCGGTCTGCGCCAGACCGACATTCCGCTGCGGGTTCGCAATACGTTCGACCGCGAGGATCCGGGCACGGTGGTTTCGGGCAAATATGTCTCCGATGTGCCGCGCGTCGAAATTGTCACCGGCATTCGCCAGATGCAGGCGCTGCAATTTTTCGAACAGGATATGGTGGGGGTAAAGGGCTATGACGCCGCTATCCTCGATTCCCTGACGCGGCATGGCATCTGGATTGTCAGCAAATCGTCGAATGCCAACACCATCACCCATTATCTGTCGGCGAGCGCCGATGCGGTGAAGAAGGTGATCGCCGATCTGCAGAAGCAATATCCCGACGCCGCCATTTCGGCGCAAGCGGTGGCGATGGTGTCGGTGATCGGCAGCGATATTTCGCGTCCCGGCCTTGTCCCCGACGCCTTGCTCGCGCTCGAAGAGGCGGGGATCGACATGATCGCGATGCAGCACCAGATTCGCAATGTCGACGTGCAATTTATTGTTCCCAGCCGGGATTTTGAAAAAGCGATCGTCGCGCTTCACAAGGCGCTGGTCGAGGATGAGGAAGGCGCGGCGGAAGGTCGTTGCGCCGCCTGACGCAGGCTTTTAGCTAGACTGATGCTTGCAATCATCCAGCCCGTTCGCAGCCTGCTTGTCGCCATTTTCACCCTGATGGCGGGAAGTGGCTTTTTATCCACCCTGATCGGTTTGCGACTGGAGCGGGCGGGAAGCAGTACGATTGTGATCGGCCTGGTCGCCACCGCCTATTTTGCGGGGCTGGTGGTGGGGGCTGTCCGGGCAGGCGATGTCGTGCGGCAAGTGGGGCATATTCGCGCCTTTGCCGCCTTTGTCGCCCTTTTGTCGGCGAGCACGCTGACCTATGCGCTCTATCAGCATCCGCTGCTCTGGGGTTTTCTCCGCGTTATCGACGGCATTTGTGTGGCGGGGGTGTTCGTCTGCCTTGAAAGCTGGCTCAACGACCGCGCCGAGCCGGAAACACGGGGCAGCGTCCTCGCTTCCTATATGGTCGTCCTTTATCTGGGGCAGGCGGTGGGGCAGATTCTGTTGCGGTCGGGCGGTTCGGCGCCGGCGGTGCCGTTCGAGCTGGCGTCGATCCTCATATCGCTTGCGATCATCCCCATCTGCCTGACGCGCGCGGCGGCGCCGCATCTGGGCGAAGCGGCATCGCTTCCCATCCGCCGCCTGTTTGAAGCATCGCCGCTGGGGGTCGTGGGGGCGGGGATCACCGGTTTGCTGCTGGGGGCCTTTTACGGCCTCGCCGCCATTTATGCGCGGCGGACCGGGCTGTCGCTGGGCGATACCGCCAATTTCATGATGATCGTTATTCTGGGGGGCGTCGCGCTGCAATGGCCGCTGGGTCATTTGTCCGACCTTTATGACCGGCGGCGCGTCCTCGTGGGCGGTTTCGGTATTACCGGGGCGGTGACGCTTGCAATGGCCTTTCAGCCTGCACAGCCGTGGCTGTTACTGATCCTCGGTTTCCTGTTCGGGGGATTGAGCTTTGCGCTATATCCGCTGAGCGTTGCCCATGCGAATGACCGGTTGGAAGCGTCGGAGCGGGTGACGGCGAGCGGGCAGCTTGTCCTTCTCTATTCGGCCGGGGCCGCGCTGGGGCCTCTGGGCGCCGCAGCCGCCATGACCTTCACCGGGCCGGGCGGGCTCTTCTTCTTCATCGCCCTGTGCGCCGCCGCCATGTTTGCCTTTGGCCTGTGGCGTCTGGCGGCCAGCGATGCGGTTCCCGTCGAAGGCCAGCAGGATTTCCAGATACTCCCGCGTACCACGCCGGTGGCCGCCTTGCTCGACCCCGCCGGACCCGAAGAGGAGGCGCCCGAGGCGCCGCCCCCAACAACATAACCATAGGATGGAAATGCCATGACATCGACCACTGCCACCCCTGCGGGGGCCTCGCAAACAGACCCGGCGACGCTGCGCCGCGCCATCGCGGCCTCTGCGCTCGGCAATGCGACCGAATGGTTCGATTATGGCATTTACGCTTATGGTGTGACCTATATTTCCGCCGCGCTTTTTCCGGGCAGCGTAGAGGAAGCGACGCTGTTTGCGCTCGCGACCTTTGCCATTTCCTTTCTGGTGCGCCCGCTCGGCGGGCTGTTCTGGGGGCCGCTCGGCGACCGGATTGGACGCAAGTCGGTGCTGGCGCTCACCATCCTGATGATGGCGGGGGCAACCCTCGGCGTCGGGCTGATCCCTTCCTATGACAGCATTGGTTTCTGGGCGCCGACGCTGCTCATCATCCTGCGCATGATTCAGGGCTTTTCGACCGGCGGCGAATATGGCGGCGCGGCGACCTTCATGGCCGAATATGCCCCCGATGACCGACGCGGTTTCTTCGGCAGCTTTTTGGAATTCGGGACGCTTGCGGGCTTTTCGCTGGGCGCCATCCTCATGCTCGGCTTTTCGCTTCTGCTGGGGGATGCGGCCATGCACGATTGGGGATGGCGCATTCCCTTCCTAGTCGCCGCACCCATGGGGCTGATTGGCATGTATCTGCGTTCGCGCATGGACGATACGCCGATTTTCGTGGAGGAATCGGTCGTGGCCGAAGGACGGGCCGCCCCCGGTATTGGCGCCATCATGCGCGATTATTGGCGCCCCTTGCTCGTTGTAGGTGGTCTCGTCGTCGCGCTCAACGTCGTTAATTATACGCTGCTCAGCTATATGCCGACCTATCTTCAGCGGCGCATCGGCCTCTCGAATGAAGAGGCTTTGATCGTGCCGATTATCGGCATGCTGTTCATGATGATCTTCCTGCCCTTTGCCGGCGCCTTGTCCGACCGCATTGGACGCAAGCCGATGTGGCGCTGGTCGCTGATCGGCCTCTTCGTGATGGTGACGCCGCTCTATATATTGATCGGCACCGGTTTTTGGGGCGCGGTGATCGGTTTTATGCTGCTTGGCCTGCTTTACGTACCGCAGCTTGCGACGATTTCAGCGACCTTTCCGGCGATGTTCCCGACCAGCGTGCGGTTTGCCGGTTTTGCCATCGCCTATAATATTTCGACCTCGATCTTCGGCGGGACAGCTCCTGCCATTGGCAGCGCATTGATCAGCGCGACGGGCGATTATCTGATGCCGGCCTATTATATGATGCTGGCCTGCATCGTCGGCCTGATCGCGCTGCGCTTCATGCCTGAAAGCGCGGGGCGTTCGCTCCGCAGCGACTTGTTCGCAAAGTCCCCGGAACCGCAGATCGCCTGAACGGGAAGCGAGTAGAGGTCGCGCGGTGGGCGGAGCGTTGCAATTCTATGCTGTCATCGCATAGGGGGAATAGGATATTTCATCCGCGACCGCAGCAGCCGCGAACAGCGTTCTGCCGAAATCAAAAGCTCGCGGACATGGTCGCCCAGCGAGCTGTCGAGTTCGGACGATGGCAGCATGATCGCGATTGCGGCGACCAGTTCGGCGTTCTGGTTGAACACCGGCGCCGCGATGGCGGCATAGCCCAGCCCATATTTGTCGCGGTCCCAACAATAATAGTTGCGCTGGATATCGGCGACCTGGCGCATGAACTGCGCCTCATTCTCCACCCGGAAATCGGGCTCGCGCGCTTGCAGTTCGGCCAGCTGCGCCTGTCGCTGTTCGCGCTGCTGAAAGGCGTAACAGACGCGCGCAGTCGGTGAATGAGGCAGGCTCAGTACCAGCCCGATCTTGACGTCGATGCGGATCCCCGATTGCGCCGGGATGCAATTGACAACGATCGCGTCGCCGCCCGCGGGCGCGCACAGCAGGACCGTGCGATTGATCCGCGCACCCAATTGCTGCAACGACTCTTCCAGCGTGCGGGCAAAGTCCAGCCGCGCCGACGCAATCTGACCCCAGCGCATCACCCGCCAGCCCAGCTGGAAACCGCGCCCGCTGGGATTGCGCATCACCAGCCCCAGCGATTCCAGATTGGCCAGGTGGCGCGACGCGCGCGATTTGGTCATGCCCAATGTCGCGGCGGTATGCTGGACGCCGACCGGCTGCTCGCTCTCGGCCAGGAAATCGATGATCGCCGACGCGGTCGCCACCGCCTCGATCTTGGCGGAAGTGGCCTGCGGTGCGCGGCGGCGGACATCCCTGCTATCCATATCCATCATTTTAAGCATCGTTGCATTCTCCGCAACTAATAAGTCGATATGTTGCGCGTTCTGACATGGGGCATTCCTTTCAGGCGCCGCCAGGGGGTGTCGGCCAACCGGTCGATAAAGGCTTCGCAGCGCGCGAGTTGGTCCAGCGTGACATATTCGTCGGGCTGGTGCGCCTGTGCGATCGACCCGGGGCCGCAGATTACCGAGGGGATTGCGGCTTCCTGAAACAATCCGGCTTCGGAGCCAAAGGCGACATGGCCGGGCGCGGCATTGCTGCGCGCGGCGCGCTGGACATGGCGGACCAGCGGCGCTTCGGGGTCGATGGCAAAGCCGGGCACGCGCCCCAGCTGTTCGATGCGGATCGCAGCGTCGGGGGCGACCCGGCGCATCGCGGGAAGCAGGTCGCGCTCGGCATAGCCGCGAATCTCGGCGATCAGTTTGGCGCTCTCCGTTGCCGGCAGGGTGCGGACGTCGAAACGAAAGCTGCAATGGCGAGGCACGATATTGCTCGCCTGACCGCCCTCGATCACCCCGGTCTGCAGGGTGGAAAAGGGGATTTCATAACCCGAATGGCGCGGTTCCTCGCGCTCCAGCCGCTCGGCAATTTCGCGGATCTTGACGATTAGCCGCGCGGCATATTCGATGGCGTTGACATCGTGCGGGGCCAGCGAGCTGTGGACCTCGCGCCCCTCGACCGTACAGCGCCAGGCGGTGCCGTCCTTGTGCCCGACGACGACATTCATGTCGGTGGGTTCGCCGACGATACAGCCAGCGGGGCTAACATCCTGTTCGCCAAGGTCGGCGATCAGATGGCCGACGCCCTTGCAGCCGATTTCCTCGTCAAAAGACAGCGCGATATGAAAGGGACTGCCGCCCGCGCGCGCGGCGAGCATAGGCACTTTCGCCAGCACGACCGCGATAAATCCCTTCATGTCGCAGGTGCCGCGCCCGTAAAGGCGGCCGTCGCGCTCGGTCAGGACAAAGGGATCGCTGGCCCATGCCTGTCCCGCGACCGGGACGACATCGCTATGCCCCGACAACAACAGGCCGCCTTCGCCCGCGCCGATCGTCGCGAACAAATTGGCCTTATTGCCCTCGCTATTGTGGGTGAGGCGGCTCGCGACGCCATGGTCCGCCAGATAGCCGCGGACATAATGGATCAGCTCCAGATTGGAATCGCGGCTGACCGTGGGAAAGGCCACCAACCGGCCCAGCATCGCTACCGTCGCGTCGGACGGGCGCCGGCGGCTGGTGGCCCCGTGCATCAGCGGACCTTGCGGCCGTGGACATGCTTCCACGGCGATGCGGTGGTTTCCAGATTCATTGGAACCTCGATCAGCACCGGACCGTCGGCGGCCTTTGCTTCTTCCAGCGCCGCGCGCAGCCCTTCGGCGCCTTCGGCACGGATGCCGACCGCGCCGAAATTGCGCGCCAGTTCGACGAAATCGGGGTTGTGCAGGTGCGAAGCGATCACGCGGCCTGCATATTTATTGGCCTGGATGCGGCGCACATTGCCGAAATTGCCGTCGGCAAAGACGATCGCGATCAGCGGGATCTTGTGCAGCACCGCGCTCGCGAGTTCGGGCATGGTGTACATGAAGCCGCCGTCGCCGTTGACCGAGATGACGCGGCGCTTGCCCGCGCCGACCTGCGCGCCCAGCGCGGTGGCATAGCCATAGCCCAGCGTGCCCTGATAGCTGGAGCAGACATAGGTGCGTGGCTCATAGATCGGCAACGCATAGCGCGCGGCATAGCCCACCTGCGTCATCTCATCGACGAAGATGTCATCGTCGGCCATCGCTTCGCGGATGACGTCCAGATAACCGACCTGCGGCTGGATATCGCGTTCCACCTCGTCGCGAAACGCCTGCTTGATTGCACGAAATTCCTCGACGCGCGGTGCGCGCTGGACGTTGCGCGATGCCAGTTCGGCGTTCAGCGCCGCGGTCGCTTCGGCGGCGTCGGCGCATATGCCCAGGGTCGGCGGCGCGATGCGGGTGATCTCGGCCTGGTCCAGGTCGATGCGCAGCACCTTCAGCGCGTCGTCCATGCCCCATTCGCGAAGCTGGGTCAGGCGGGTGCCGATGCCGATTGCCAGGTCGACCTCTGCCCAATGGGGCAGGGCGGCGGCGGCGGGCAGCGCATAATCATCGTCGGCGCGCAGCGTACCGCGGCCCATGTGGCGGCTGACCACCGGCGCTTGCAGCAGTTCGGCGAGCGCGCGGATTTCCTCGCGCGCTTCCAGCGCGCCCGAACCCACGACGATCATCGGATTCTTCGCATCGGCGCACAGCGCGGCGGCACGGGCGATCTGTTCGGGGTCGAGGATCGGGTTGGCCAGCCACGGCAGCGCGTCGGGGTAAGCGATCATCGCGGTCTGCGCCAGAATGTCGGGCGGCACTTCCAGCGATACGGGCTGCGGACGGCCCGACATCAGCTGGCAGAACGCTTCGTCGAGCAGCGCGGGGATCTCGCTGGCACAGGTGGCGCGCGCGCTCCACTTCGACAGGTTGCGCAGCAGGCCCGTCTGGTCGTTGATCTCGTGCAGCGCGCCATAACGGCGGTCGATCAGCGCGCTTTGCACCGTACTCGTCAGGCACAGGACGCGGGCGTTGCAGGCATAGGCGGTCGACAGCGCGGCGCCAGCGTTCAGCACGCCGGGACCGGGGACGACCGCGCACACGCCGGGCTTGCCCGTGACCATGGCATAGCCCAGCGCCATATAGGCGGCGCCCTGTTCATGGCGCGTGTGGTACAGGCGGATGTCGCCGCCGCCGCGCGACAGGCCATCGAAAAATTCGTCGAGCTGGACGCCCGGAACCCCGAAGACCGTGTCGACGCCCCAACGGTGCAGGCCCGCGACGAGTGCGTCGCCGCCCGTCATGCGGGTCGCCCGGTTCGAATCGCTTGCTTCCATCTTCACTACGGTGGCCATGCCGCCCCTTTCTGTCGATTGCATAGTTTGTAACGTAATACGAGACTTTGTTGCGAATTTCGATCCAAAGCGCAAGCGGATTCTTTGTCGGAATCGGCTTCTGCTGTCGGAAACTCAGTTCGCGGGGGCTAGTTTTCCGCCTTCTTCGGGCATCGGCCGAAAGGCGGGGCGGATAGTCAGCGCTAGCACGCCCGCCACCAGCGCCGACACGATGAAGATCGCAAAGGGCAGGTGATAGGACCCGGTGGCGTCATACAGATATCCTGCCAGCGCGGGGCCGATCGCGCTGCCCGCCATGAAAAAGGTGGTCAGCACCGCGATCGCGCGCGCCATGGCGCGCGGACCGAACACATGTTTCGCCAGAATGGGCACGTTGATCATCATGCCGCCCTGGGTGGGGCCATATATGAATGCGAAAAGAAGCATCGTCGCGGTCCCGGCGATGGGGAAGGTCAGCGCGACCCCGGCCGCGACGACGAACCAGCAAAAGGCGACGCCGCGAACCGAGAAGCGGTCGAACAGCCAGCCATAACCGGCTTTGCCGATATTGCTCATTACCATCACCGCCGAAAAGCCGAGCGCGGCCACTCCGGCGCCCAATTGAACATCGCGGTCGAGATAGATGATAAGATGGGTCGACATGCCATGGTCGACCATGCCGATCAGCACGTTGATGATCGCCGCAGTGATGAAAAAGCGCGTGAAGCGAATGTCGGCAAAACCTGGGGCGTCGGGATGATCCAGCGCCAGTTGTTGTACCGCAGCGGTCGCTTGTTCCGTGCTGCGTTCACGGGCGCGCATGATAAAGAGCGGAAGGGCAATGCCCCATATGCCAAGGCTCATAATGGCGCATGCCATGCGCCAGCCATAGGCCTGGGAAAGCAGCGTGGTGATATAAGGCACAATAACCCCAGCGACGCTGATGCCCATCAGCGCTATGCCGATCGCGAGCCCCTGGTTACGCGAAAACCATTGCGACACGAGGATTTTCATGGCGGTTGCGACCCCCAGGGCGCTGATGCCCAGAAAGATGCCAACGGCGTAGAGGGTCCAAAGGCTGTCCACACCGACCATCATTAGCAGCGCGATTCCCGATAAAATGGAGCATATGATAGTGACGGGGCGCACCCCGTAGCGCTCTACCAACGGGCCAGTGAGATATGCGGCGATAGCGCCCGCGCCGAATTTCAGGGAACTTAATAAGGCGACGTCACCGCGAGACCAGCCCGTTTCGTCAATGATTGGCCCGTATAATACGGGTATCATAATGGCCGGAATGCCCAGCACCGCAAAGAAAATGATAAAGGCGCAAGCGACATTCCACTTTGCATGGCGGTGGTCGTCCGTCGCGGTTAAACTGGTCATTCGCTCCCCTCCTCAAGTGTACGGCGACTATGGTCGCTCATCCTTGGATTTTAGAAGAATGGAGCAGGAGATTTGTCGCGTCAATCGAAATTGAGTATCGCCATACGAGACGACATGAGGGGGTTTACTGGGCGTCCTAGTCGCAGACAAGCGTTCCCGGGCGTTTAGGAAGCCAGGCGTCGGCGCTTGGCATTAAGAAACACAAATTCGCTCGCGTTGCCATTGCGAAGGAGTATCGCCTAGTGCAACTCCGCCCCTTGGTCTGTTTTCGGTTCTTCTGCTCACATGTATCGCGCTATGCGAGACAAAAACGCAAAATGCGAGACAGGTGAGGGAGGATTGCATGTTTTACAAAAGCGACAGCATATCTGTGGGGCGCCAGCTTACAGCCGGGTTATTGGCGAGCGCTGCTTTAGTAGCTCCGGTACAAGCCCAAGCGCAAGCGACGGCTGCATCGGATACGGCTAACAGCGCGGATCGTCATGCGATAGCTGATATCGTCGTGACGGCGCGGCGACAGGAGGAGCGGCTTCAGACAACTCCGCTTGCGATTACCGCGCTCGGCGAATCCGACCTTCAAGCGAAAAATGTGTCCAGCCTGCTCGACGTCGGCAGTATCGCGCCGAATGTTCTCGTTGGCAGCCAATCGACCACTGGCGCCCAGAATGGCGGCTTCTTCATCCGCGGCTTCGGCCAGGACCGGTCGGGCATCACCTTTGATCAGGCCGTCGGCCTCTATATTGACGATGTTTTCTATAGCCGCAGCGACAATACGTTGATCAACATCGTCGACGTAGAGCGCATCGAGGTGCTGCGTGGCCCGCAGGGCACCCTATATGGCAAGAATACTATTGGCGGCGCTATCCGCTATATTTCGCGCAAGCCAGGGCCAGATTTCGGTGGCTATGTCGATGCCACAGTGGGCAGTTTCGACCGCCTCGACCTGAAGGCCGTTGTCAATGTTCCGCTGAGTGACAATGTCTTCGCCAAGGCGACCTTAGGGGCTTTGCAGCGCGACGGCTTCGTCAAACATGTCATCGACGACAAGCGCGATGGCGACGAAAATACGCGCGTTGGCCGACTGGAAATGCGCTTTCTGGCGGGCGAGAACGTCACGATCGACCTGGAAGCCAACAAGATCCGCACCAAAACCCGGGGGCGGGCGTTCATCATCGACAAGATCAGCCCTGATGCGCTCTTCTCGCGCACCACGCAGACGAAGCTCGGCATCACCTATGACGATACCTATCTCAGCCCCGATCATTACACCCTCTATGGGGGTACGAACACGGGCTATGATTATGACGGTTATGGCCTGTCCGGGGTCGTCAATGTAGATCTTTCCGATACCATATCATTGAAGTCGGTAACGGCTTACCTCAATGCAAATGTGCTGATCGATTCTGATTGGGACGGCACGCCCATCCCCCTCTATGACATTTCCTATGATCGCAAGATCGAGCAGTTCTCGCAGGAGTTGCAATTGTCGGGCGCCTTGTTCGACGATCGGCTGAAGTTGGTTAGCGGCCTTTATTATATGCAGGAAACGCCCAGCGATCAGCGGATGCAATCGACGACTTTTGATTCCCAGTTTCCGCATCCCCGGCTGTTGATCGATAATCACAAGGTCGACAGCTATGCGGCCTTTTTCCAAGGCACCTACAAACTGACGGACAAACTTTCGACGACATTGGGAATGCGTTACAGCAAGGATACGAAGTCGGGCCGGGCGCGCAATCTGACCCCGCGGCCGGATGGCACCCCCTATCCCAACGGGATTTTGGAAGGCCGCGACAAGCAGAGCTGGGATAATTTCTCGCCGCGCATCAGCGTCGAATATCAGTGGACGCCCGATGTCATGACCTATGCGTCATGGGCCCGCGGCTTCCGCAGCGGCGGCTTCAACGAAAATCTTCTCTCGACCGAACCGGGTACGGGGCAAAGCTATCGCGGCCGCATCCAGCCCTTCCTGGCCTATGACCCTGAAACGGTCGATACCTATGAAATCGGCCTCCGGTCGGACCCGCTCGATATTCTGCGGTTCAACCTAACGGGCTTTTACAGCAAATATCGCGACCAGCAGCTCAGTGCCTTCGATGCGTCGCAGAACATCACCTACATCCAGAATGTGGGCAAATCGGTGTTCAAAGGCTTTGAGCTGGAATCGACGCTGGCCGTGGCCGACTGGCTAAGGCTCCAGGGGACACTCGGGTATCTCGATGCCCAGTATAAGAGCATCGGGTCGGCGCAGGGCCTGACCACGGACAGTCGTGTGCTGCGTGCGCCGAAGTGGAACTATACAGTCGGCGCCCAGCTCCGCCAGCCGGTGGGCGCCGGTGAAATCGTCGCGAACATGGACTATAACTACCGGTCGAGCCAAGGCACGACATCGAGCGACGGTAACACCGTCATCCTCGACCCCTATGGCCTGCTGACCGCGCGCATTCAGTATAATGCGCCCGACGACCGATGGAGCATCGCGGCCTTTGCCACCAACCTTGCTGACAAAGAGTATTTCATCGGCGGCATCGATTTCGCGACGCCTAAAACGATCGGAATGCGCCAGATGGACGTCGGTCGCCCGCGCGAGTTCGGCATGAACCTGCGCTATAACTTCTAGAAGCTCGCGGGGCATTTCCCCATAAAATGACCCCGCGAAAATCGGCCCGCTTATCCCCCGGGATAGGCGGGTCCTTTTATCTCCGCACATGGTGGCTTTCGGTCACTCTGGCGCACAAATGGATCCCGGACCAAGACCGGGATGACAAAGAAAAGGTTTGGCAGGAAACGGCCAGGTGTGGACGTTGGAGCCTATCTAAGCCCCGTTCGCATCGAGCGAAGTCGAGATGCCTCTCGGGCCAGGTGCTGTGTCGACGGGTGTCTCGACTTCGCTTGACACGAGCGGAAAAGGCGGTTCGTCGGCTAGCGACCGATGGCGGACATTCTCTGGCGATGCCGCTGTCACTTACGGTCGCACCATTCCTCTGCGTCTTGTCTGCATTCGCCAAATGTTGGGATCTTCAGTAATCAAATTGAAGCCGATGAGTTCTCACGACTCCACCTTCTCCACCCCTATTCGGTCCTTCGCGCCGTTCTGAACCGACCACCTCAACACCCGCACGAAAAAGGCCCCGCCTTTCCCGACGGGGCCATTCGCTAGGCCACTCATGCGGCCGCCGCTGGTGCCGGATCAGCTCTTCGGCAGCGACTGGTCGAGCCAATTGACCAGTTGCGATTCGATCAGCGCGCCCGAACGGCGGGCGATTTCCTCGCCATCGTGGAACAGGATCAGCGTCGGCGATGCGCGGACGCTCAGCCGCGCGGCGGCTTCGGGAATATCCTGCTGATTGGCGTAGACCAGCGTAAAGGCGCCGGGATCGCGCGCGTGGATACGTTCCAGCCCCGCGCCGACCATCTTGCACGGGCCGCAGCCGTGCGCCCACACATCGACCAGCACCGGGCCTTCGGCCTTCAGCACCTGTTGTTCGAAATCGGCGTCGTGAATGTCCATCGCATTCTCCTTCTCGCGCAAAAGGGCCCGCGGCGGCGTTTAGGGTCGCTGCCGCGGGCGTTGGCCGGTCAGGCGTGCTTGCCGGGTTCCCAGCCCTGGCCGCCCAGGATGCGGCTCGTCGCTTCGACCGCGACATCCTCGGCCTGCGTCGCCAGCGTTTCGTTCCAGCAGTTGAGCCAGCCGAACAGGCAGATGCAGGCGACGATCTCGATCACTTCGCCCTCGTCGAAATGTTCGAGCAGCGCGTCGATATCTTCCTTGGTCGTCTCGTTCGGAAGCTGCCCGGCCTTGAAGGCGACGCGGATCGCGGCGCGTTCGGCGTCGCTGAACAGCTCGCTCGTTTCAAACTCCCACAGCGCCTGGATCTTTTCGTCCGACGCGCCATAGCGGTTCGACAAGTTGGTCATGTGCGACTGGCAATAACGGCATCCCGACGCCAGGCTGCGGGCCAAGGTGAGCAGCATCTTGAGCGGGCCGTCGACCGTGCCTTCGTACATCACGACATTGTTGAGCTTGGTATAGGCCTTCAATATGTTCGGGCGGCGCGCCATGGTGCGCGCGGCGTTGACGACGAAGCCGCGCTTCTTGATGCCCTCCTTCCACGCCGCCAGGATTTCCTCGTCCTGCACCTCGTCGAGTTCAAGCGGTCTGAGATGTGCCATTGCCTTTCAGTCTCCCTTTCATAATATGGCCCGCAACGTGCGGATCGGCGCGGACGACGCCGACACCTACCTGCCAATCAGCATCGCACAGCCGAGATATCATGTCTCTTCCTATGAGATTTAGTCGCGCATTGCGCAACAAACTACTTCGGGTTGAGGTGCCGCCATCGGCGTGATGCCAGTCAATCTGTATCGCATTGCGAAACATCGTAACGTAAATCATTGTCGCTGTCGATGGAAACTGTTAGCCGCGATCATTGCAGCCCTGGCGCGCGACGGCGCCTGTGGAAAGAGTGAGAGGAGAGAGGCGATGACCAGTGGTTTCGATCCGGTTTCAGGCGCCAGCCGCCGGGGGTTTCTGAGCGGCGCGATGGCGACGGCGGCGTTCGACGCCTCGGCTGGGGCGGCGCAGGCGGGGCAGGGCAATGTTGCCGGGCCAGCGCCAGCGACACCTTCGGTCCCGGGGCCCGGGGCGGGCGCACAGCGCGCGGCCGGTGGCGACCGGCCGGTGATCGCCATGCTTGTCCATCCCAAGATGGTGCTGCAGGATCTTGTCGGACCGCTCACCGTTTTCAACATGATGCGCGCCGATATCCACCTGGTCTGGAAAACGCTCGACCCCGTCGCCACCGACGTCGGCATCGCTGTGACGCCGACGACGCGGCTGGCCGATTGTCCGGCCGATCTCGACATATTGTTCGTGCCCGGCGGGCTCGATGGGTCGGTCGCGGTGATGGCCGATGCAGAAGTGCTCGCCTTCCTGGCCGATCGCGGCGCACGCGCGCGCTATGTCACCAGCGACTGCACCGGTTCGCTCGTGCTCGGCGCGACGGGGCTGCTGCGCGGCTATCGCGCAACCAGCCACTGGACGGTGCGCGACGAACTGGCGCTGCTCGGCGCCATTCCATCGGCCGATCGCGTCGTGGTCGATCGCAATCGGCTGACCGGCGGCGGCGTCACTGCCGGCATCGATTTCGGCCTGACGCTCGCCGCGCTGATTCGGGGAGAGGAGGCGGCGCAGCGGATCCAGCTTGTCATCGAATATGCGCCCGCGCCGCCCTTTCACGCGGGCACGCCCGAAACGGCCCCGCCCGCGATTGTTCAGGCGGTCAGCGCGGCACGCCGGCCCACGTTGCTGCGCGCCCGCGAACAGGCGGCGGCGGTCGCGGCGGGCTGGGCGGACGTGGCTGGCAGCGCGGGCGGCACCGCCGCGCTACAATGAAGGAACGGATTATGGCTTTGCCGGGTGGAGAGGGCAGGATGACGAACAAGGGAAGCAATGCCCCGCAATATATGCCGGGCTTTGGTAATGATTTCGAGACAGAGGCGCTTCCCGGCGCGCTGCCGCAGGGGCAGAATTCGCCCCAGAAATGCCCTTATGGCCTCTATGCCGAACAATTGTCGGGCACCGCCTTCACCGCGCCGCGCGGGCAGAATGAACGCAGTTGGTGCTATCGCATCCGGCCCAGCGTGCGCCACGTCGGCCGCTTTCGGGAAATCGCGCTGCCGCACTGGAAATCGGCGCCGCACATCCTTCCCGGCGTCGCCAGCCTTGGCCAATATCGCTGGAATCCGGTGCCGCACGAAGATGCGCCGCTGACCTGGGTGACCGGGATGCGGACGGTGACGACTGCGGGCGACGTCAACACGCAAACGGGGATGGCCAGCCATATCTATCTGGTCACCCGGTCGATGACCGACGAATATTTCTGCTCGGCCGACGGCGAATTGCTGGTGGTGCCGCAGCAAGGGCGGCTGCGCTTTGCGACCGAGCTTGGCATCGTCGACATCGAACCCGGCGAAATCGCGATCCTGCCGCGCGGGCTGGTGTACCGCGTCGAGCTGCTCGACGGGCCGTGCCGCGGCTTCGTCTGCGAAAATTACGGGCAGAAATTCGACCTGCCGAACCGCGGCCCGATCGGCGCCAATTGCCTGGCCAATCCGCGCGATTTCAAGACGCCCGTGGCGGTGTTCGAGGATCGCGAGGCGCCCTCGACCCTCATCATGAAATGGTGCGGCCAGTTTCACCAGACTGAGATCGGCCACAGCCCGCTCGACGTCGTGGCCTGGCACGGCAATTATGCGCCATGCAAATATGACCTCGGCACCTACAGCCCGGTCGGCGCGATCCTGTTCGACCATCCCGATCCGTCGATCTTCACCGTGCTGACCGCGCCGTCGGAAGTGGAGGGGACGGCGAATATCGACTTTGTGCTGTTCCGCGAACGCTGGCTGGTCGCCGAACATAGTTTCCGGCCGCCGTGGTATCACAAGAATGTGATGTCGGAACTGATGGGCAATATTTACGGCGAATATGACGCAAAGCCCAATGGCTTTGCCCCCGGCGCGATGAGCCTCCACAATTGCATGCTGCCCCACGGCCCCGATCGCGAAGCCTTTGAGGGCGCGAGCAACGCCGACCTCAAGCCGCAAAAGCTCGACGATACGATGAGCTTCATGTTCGAAACGCGCTTTCCCCAGCATCTTACCCATTGGGCGGCGCACGAAGCGCCGATGCAGGACGATTATGCCGATTGCTGGGCGGGGATCGACCGCAAGTTCGATGGAAGCCGCGATCCGTTATAACCTATATGGTTTGTTTATAGAGAGAAAATTTCCAAGGAGTTGTTTATGGCGCTGATGCACTCGTGGCTCGAAAGTGCCAATGCCCCCGGCTGTCCCTTTCCGCTCAACAATCTGCCGTGCGGGGTGTTCAGCCACGGCGGCGCGGCGCCGCGCTGCGGGGTCGCGATCGGTGACCATATCGTCGACATGGCGGCGCTGGAGGCGGCGGGGCTGATCGTGCTCGATGGCGCCCCGCTGTTCGGCGCGCCGTCGTGGAATGCGGTGATGGCGGCGGGACCGGCGGTGTGGCGCGCAATGCGCGGGCGGCTTGCCGACCTGCTCGGCGAAGGCGCAGAGGCGCGCGCGGCGGTCGAGGCATGTCTGGTGCCGCAGGATGGCGCGGTGATGCATATGCCTTTCCGCGTCGCGGGCTTCACCGATTTCTACGCAAGCCGCCAGCATGCCTTCAACGTCGGCACGATGTTCCGCGGGCCTGAAAATGCGCTGCCGCCCAACTGGCTGCACCTTCCGATCGGATATAATGGCCGCGCCTCTTCGGTGGCGGTGTCGGGCCGCGACGTGCGGCGGCCGTGGGGGCAGGTGAAGGGTCCCGACGATGCCGCGCCGCGCTTTGGCCCTTCGGCGCGTTTCGACATCGAGCTCGAATTGGGCGCGATCGTCGGCCAGCCGTCCGACGGGCCGGTGACGGTGGCAGAGGCCGACGCGATGATCTTTGGCTATGTGCTGCTGAACGACTGGTCGGCGCGCGATATCCAGGCATGGGAATATCAGCCGCTCGGTCCCTTTCAGGGCAAGGCTACCGCGACGACGATCGGCGCGTGGATCGTGATGAAGGACGCGCTGGAGCCGTTTCGCGTCGCCGCGCCCGCGCGCGAAAAGCCGCTGCTCCCTTATCTTACCGAACCGGGGCCGATGTTCTATGACATCGCGCTCGACGTCGCGCTGACCCCCGACGGCGGGACGGAAACGGTGATCAGCCGCACCAATTATCGCAGCATGTATTATTCGGCGGCGCAGCAACTCGCGCATCATACCAGCGCGGGGTGCCGGATGGAGGTTGGCGACCTGCTGGGCACCGGCACCATCTCGGGCGCCGAGCCGGGCAGTTATGGCAGCCTGCTGGAAATGAGCTGGGGCGGCAAGGAACCGCTGAAGCTTGGCGACGGCGGCACGCGCAGCTTCGTCGCCGATGGCGACACGCTCGACCTGCGCGGCCGCTGCATTGGCGAGGGATATGAGATCGGCTTTGGCGAATGCCGCGCGCGGGTGCTTCCCGCGCTCGCCGATCCCTACGCGCGCTGACGATCGAGAAGGGGGGATGGCGATGCGGAACGGCGATGCGGTGGCGGCGCTGAAGGCCGCCTTTCCCGGCGGAGTTGTCCTCGACGGCGATCAGGATTGCGAAAGCTATTATCGCGACCTGACGGGGCGCTGGCCGGCGCACGCCGTCGCGGTCGCGCGCCCGCGCGATACGGCGGAGCTGGCCGATGTCGTGCGCTGCGCGGTCGCCCTTGGCCTCGCGATCGTGCCGCCCGGCGCTGCTCGTCTCGCTGCGGCGGATGGACCGCATCCGGTTGGTCGACGCCGACGCGGGGGCGATCGTCGCCGACGCGGGCTGCATCCTCGCCGATGTGCAGGCGGTCGCTGCCGAACATGGCTTTGCGATCCCGCTCGGGCTGGGGTCAGAGGGAAGCGCGACGATCGGCGGGCTGGTTTCGACCAATGCCGGCGGGGTGCGCGCGCTCCGCCATGGCGTGATGCGCGCCCAGGTGCTGGGGCTGGAGGTGGTGCTGCCCGACGGGCGCGTGTGGGACGGGCTGCGCCGCGTCGCAAAGAATAATATGGGCTATGACCTCAAACAGCTGTTCATCGGGGGAGAGGGGACGCTGGGCGTCGTCACCGCCGCTGCGCTGCGCATCGTGCCCGCGTGGCGGCAGGTCGAAACCGCCTGGCTGGCGGTCGACAGCCCTGCGGCGACGCTCACGCTGCTCCACCGGCTGCGCGCCGCGCTCGGCGATCTGGTCGTCGCGTTCGAACTGGTCCAGCGGCGCGGGTGCGACTGGGCTCTGCTGCGCAACCCCGCGCTGCGTGTCCCCGACATGGGCGATCATGGCTGGTTCGTGCTTGCCGAATTTGCGTCCTCCGCCGCCGATTTCCCGATCCGCACCGCGGTCGAACAGGCGATTGCGCAGGGCTTTGACGATGGGGTGGTCCGCGGCGGCACGCTCGCCGAAAATGAAACGCAGCGGCGCGAATTGTGGCGCATCCGCGAAATGGTGGTGGAGGGCAAGATTGCGCAGAAACCGTCGGTCAGCGTCGATGTCGCGGTGCCGCTTGGCGCCGTCCCCGCTTTCATCGATCAGGCAAGCGCCGCCGCCGAACGCCTGCTGCCGGGCAGCCAATGCCTCAGCGTCGGGCATGTGGGCGACGGCAATATCCATTTCTCGGTCCATCGCGGCGCGCACGCACCCGCTTCGCTCACCGCCGCGGGGCCGTCGATCAGCGCCGCGATCGAGGCGATCGTGCTGTCGCTTGGCGGGTCGATCTGCGCCGAACATGGTGTCGGGCGCAGCATGCGCGACGCGGTCGCGCGCGCGGTGGGGACGGTCGAAATCGACCTGTTCCGCGCGGTCAAGCGCGCGCTCGATCCGGCCGAAGCGATGAATCCCGGTGCGCTGGTGGACATGCTCGGCGAAGCGGCGCCGCTTTCGGGGTGATTTTCGCCGCATGGGCGATTGCCCTATTGTAACGCAATGCACTACGCTGTATCGCATAATGGAACAGATGGAGAGATTATGTTTGCTCAGCTTCCCGATCCGCCGGTCGATCCCATTCTTGGGCTCGCCCAATTGCTTGCGAGCGATTCGAGCCCCGACAAGGTCGATCTGGGCATCGGCATCTATAATGACGAAAACGGCCAGGCCCCCGTGCTCGACTGCGTCAAGGCCGCGGAACGCTGGCTGGTCGAAAACCAGCCGAGCAAGCGCTATCTGTCGTCGGCGGGGCATCCCGAATATAATGACCACACCCGCGCGCTTCTCTTCGGTGAAGGCAGCGACGCACACCAGCGCAGCCGGACGATCCAGGCCCCCGGCGGCACCGGCGCGCTGCGGCTGGCGTCGGACCTGATCCGGCGGCTGCGCCCCGGCGGGCGCATCTTCGTGCCCGGCCCGACCTGGCCGAACCATCCCGTGCTGCTGAAGGCAAGCGGGCACGAACTCGTCGTCTATCCCTATTATGATCTCGCCACCGGGGCGCTGCGCTTTGACGAGATGATGGCATGCCTTGCCGGCATGACCAGCGCCGATACCTTGCTCGTCCACGGCTGTTGTCACAATCCGACCGGCGCCGACCTGGACCTCGATCAGTGGGGCACGGTTGCCGACATCGTCGCAAAGACCGGCTCCGGGGTGCTCGTCGACCTTGCCTATCTGGGGCTCGGCGACGGGATCGACGAGGATGCGGCGGGCATTCGCCTGCTCGCCGAACGGCTGCCCGAAATGATCGTCGCCAGCTCTTATTCCAAGAATTTCGCGGTCTATCGCGAACGGGTCGGCGCGCTGACGCTGGTGGGCGCCAATGCAACGGATGCGGCGCTTGCCCATGCGCACACGCTGCCCGTCGCACGCACCCTCTATTCGATGCCGCCCGATCATGGCGCCGCGGTCGTCGCGCGCGTGCTCGGCGATGCCGACATGCGCCGCGGGTGGGAGATTGAGCTGCGCACGATGCGCGACCGTATCAATGCGATGCGCGCGCGCCTGTCGTCGCGCCTCGCGGGGCAAAGCGCGCGCGATTACAGCTTCATCGCGCGCCAGCGCGGCATGTTCACCATGCTGGGCATCACCCCCGAAGGCGTTGAGCAGCTGCGCAGCGATCATCATGTCTATGTCACCAATTCGGGCCGCGTGAACATCGCGGGGCTCAACAACAATAATGTCGACCGGGTCGCCGATGCGATCGCGGCCGTCAGCCGCGACTGAGGGAGAATATCGCCATGGCAAAGCCGTTCGCATCGTCGGCCGACATGACCGAAAAGAAGGAAACGCTCGAGGTTCTGGCCGACGGCGTCTATGCGCTGACCGCAGAGGGCGACCCCAATGTCGGCGCGGTAGAGGGCGAGGATTTCATCGTCTGCATCGAGGCGCGGGCCACCCCCGCCGCCGCGCGCGACTGGCTGGCGCAGCTGCGCCAGCACACGCAAAAGCCGGTGCGCTATCTGGTGCTCACCCATTATCACGCCGTCCGCGTGCTCGGCGCCAGCGCCTTTGATGCCCAAGACATCATCATGAGCGACGCGACCGCCGCGCTGGTCGAGGAACGCGGCGAACAGGATTGGGCCAGCGAGTTCGGCCGGATGCCGCGCCTGTTCAAACAGCCGGAGGAAATTCCCGGCCTCACGCGCCCGACAATCACCTTTGCCGACCATCATGTGATCGAACTGGGCGGCGATCGCGGGCGGCTTGAGCTGCAATTTTGCGGACGCGGGCATACAGAGGGCGACATCGCCGTCTGGCATGAAAAGAGCGGCACGCTCTTCGCGGGCGACTTGGTCGAGGCGCAGGCCGCGCTCTACACCGGCGATGCCTTTCACTTCGACTGGGCGTCGGACACGCTCGACCGGGTCAAGGCGTTTCAGGCCGAACATCTGGTCGGCGGACGCGGCGCCGTCGCGAACGGGCGGGCACAGGTTGACGCCGCGGTCGAACAGACGCGCGAATTTCTGAACGGCATGATCGAACATGTCGGCGCGGCGCACAAGCGCGGCGGGACGCTCAAAGATGCGTTCGAGGCGACCCATGCGGCGCTCGCCCCCAAATTCGGCCATTGGCCGATCTTCGAACATTGCCTGCCGTTCAACGTCCAGCGCCTGTGGGACGAATTTGACGGGATCGAACGGCCGCGCATCTGGACGATGGAGCGCGACCGAGAGGTCTGGGACCAGTTGCAGGGCTGACGCGCCATGGCCAATGTCGCGAATATTCCGGTGTGGCGCGATATCGGCGCCGCGCCGCACCCCGCTGCATCGTTGCAGCAGGCGCCGCTGGTCATCGTCGGGGCGGGGCCGGTGGGTCTCGCCATGGCGCTTGACCTCGGGCGGCGCGGCCATCCGGTGGTGCTGCTCGCACAGCTCGATTTCGTGGCGGCGGGGTCAAAGGCGATCTGCTTTGCCAAACGCTCGCTCGACATTTTCGACCGGCTGGGGGTCGGCGACGCGATGGTCGAAAAGGGCGTGGTCTGGAACGTCGGCAAGGTGTTCTGGGGCAACCGCGAAGAACCGGTGTTCCAGTTCGACATGCTGCCGGTCAAAAATCAAAAGCGCCCCGGCTTCATCAACATCCAGCAATATCATGTCGAGGATCGGCTGATCGACGCGCTCGGCGCGCTGCCCAATGTCGACCTGCGCTGGGGCCATCGGCTGGGCGGGGTAGAGACACACGCCGACGGCGTCCGCGTGACGGTCGAAACGGCAGAGGGCAGCTATCGCATCGACGCCGAATGGCTCATCGCCTGCGACGGCAGCCGCTCGGCGGTGCGCGACGCGCTCGGCCTCGATTTCGAAGGCCGGGTGTTCGAGGATAATTTCCTCATCGCCGATGTGAAGATGAAGGGGGATCGGCCGTCCGAACGCTGGTTCTGGTTCGACCCGCCGTTCAACCCCGGCCAGTCGGCGCTGATGCACAAACAGCCCGACGATGTGTGGCGGCTCGACTTCCAGCTTGGCTGGAACATTGACCGCGAAGCCGCTGTAAAACCTGAAAATGTCGATCCGCTCGTCCGCGCTATGCTGGGCGATGATGTCGAATATGAACCCGAATGGTATAGCGTCTATACCTTCCAGTGCCGCCGCATGGCGCGCTTCGTCCACGGCCGCGTGGTCTTTGCGGGCGACAGCGCGCATCTGGTTTCGCCCTTTGGCGCGCGCGGCTGCAACGGCGGCCTCGCCGATGTCGACAATCTGGGGTGGAAGCTAGACCTGATCCTGAAGGGCGAGGCGGGGGCGGTGCTGCTCGAAAGCTATGATACCGAAGCGATCGCGATCGCCGACGAGAATATCCTGAACTCCAGCCGCTCGACCGATTTCATGACGCCAAAAACGGCGGCGAGCAGCGCCTATCGCGACGCGGTGCTCGAACTCGCGAACGAGCTGCCCTTCGCGCGACCCTTCGTCAATTCGGGGCGGCTGTCGACCGCGGTGGCCTTGCCCGCCAGCCCGCTGAACACCCCCGATGCCGACGACTGGCGCGGCGCGGGCATCGCGCCGGGCTTTCCTGCGCTCGACGCGCCGCTCGGTACCGGCTGGCTCCTCGAAAGCCTGGGCGCGGGCTTCACGCTGATCGCCGACGGCTGGGCCGACGGCGCGACCGCCGCGGCGGCCGACGGCTTTGCGCTCATCGAACCGGGGACGGGGGATGATGTGCTGCGCGCGCGCTATGCGATCGAACCCGGCACCGCCTGTCTGGTGCGGCCCGATCATTATGTCTGCGCGCGCTGGCGCCATCCCGATGCCGACGCCGTCCGTGCGGCGATCGCGCGGGCAAAGGGGAAGGAACTATGACCGGCCTGATCACCGAACCCAATATCGCCGGGGTCGACGACATCTATGAAAGGCTGATCGCGATGCACGCGGATGCCTCGACCGAAGAGAGTCTGAAGCTGGCGGCGCGGCTCAACCTGATCCTGATCAACCATATCGGCGATCCGGCAGTGGTGGCAGAGGCCATCACGCTCGCCGCCCAGCGCCGGAAAGGCAAACCGCGCTGATTGGGCGATTATGTCAGATCTGCGACTTGTTGCGATATGTGCAACTATGAGCAGCTCGTGTTGCGTATAGCGTTCCAGAAAGCCAGACACGTCTCATAAATTAGGGAGACGCATGGTGCGGGCCGAACAGAATCAACGCTTCACACAGGTGGGACCGGGCACCCCGATGGGCGAGTTGCTCCGGCGCTATTGGCACCCCTTTGCGGCGGTCGCCGAAATCGACGATCTGGGCATCAAGCCCCTGCGCCTTCTTGGCGAGGATCTGGTCGCGTTCAAGTCGAAAAATGGCAGCTATGGCCTCATCGACCGCCACTGCCCGCACCGCCGCGCCGACATGGCGAACGGAATTATCGAGGAAGAAGGGCTGCGCTGCAGCTATCATGGCTGGTGCTTCGCGGGGTCGGGCCAGTGCCTCGAACAGCCGTTCGAGGATATCGCCAACCCCAAGGCGCGCTTCAAGGACAAGATCCGCACCAAAGCCTATCCGGTGGAGGCAAAGGCGGGGATGCTCTGGGCCTATATGGGGCCGCAGCCCGCGCCGCTCGTTCCCAATTGGGAACCCTTCACCTGGGCCAATGGCTTTCAGCAGATCGTCTTTGCCGACGTGCCGTGCAACTGGTTCCAGTGCCAGGAAAACAGTTGCGATCCCGTCCATTTCGAATGGATGCACCGCAACTGGTCGTCGGTGCTGAAGGGCGACGGCAGCTATGGCCCCACCCATCTTGAACTGGCGTTCGAGGAATTTGAGTTCGGCCATATCTACAAGCGCGTGCGCGAAGATACCGACAAGGACAATCCGCACTGGACCGTGGGCGCGACCGCGCTCTGGCCCAACGCCTTTTTCCTGGGCGACCACATCGAATGGCGCGTGCCTGTCGACGATGAAAACACGCTGTCGGTCACCTGGATGTTCCACCGCGTCCCCGCCGACCGCGAACCCTTCTCCCAGCAGCGCATCCCTTATTGGAAGGGGCCGGTAAAGGATGATCGGGGCCAGTGGATCACCAGCCATGTGATGAACCAGGACATTGTCGCCTGGGCCGGGCAGGGGGTGATCGCCGACCGCACGCAGGAACATCTGGGCAAGAGCGACTGGGGCATCGTCATGATGCGCCGCAGCTTCGAAGCGAACATGAAATTGGTCGAGGCGGGCGAGGGCGATCCCAAGGCGGTGATCCGCGACGCGGAATTCAACCGCTGCGTCGAACTGCCGATCAAGCACAAGGAACTCTTCACCGCCTCGATGACGCTCGAGGAAAGCCGGCGGCTCGGCGACACGCTGCAATATCGGATCAACCGCCCCGATTATCAGCACCAGGTCGGCCAGCCCGAAGCGGTGAAGCGCGAATATCAGATCGCGATGGGGATGATCCCCGAAGACGCGACCGAAACCATCTAATCGACAATATTTCAAAGGAGTGGACGGCCATGAAGCTGGGAATGATACGACATGAAGGCACGCCGCTGGTGATCGCGCGCGTCGAGGGCGACCGCGCGGTCGCGATCGACGCCTATCGCTGGATGGAGGATCTGATCGAGGCGGAGGCGGCGGGGCTCGACGCCGCGCACGAAGCGATCGTCGCGGCGCAGGCTGGGCGCCTGCCGGTCATCGACGTGTCGAACGCCGATTGGATGCCGCCCAATCCGCGCCCGTCGAAAATCCTTGGCTGCGCGGTCAACAACAATAATCTCAATAACAAGGCGATGAAGCCGATGACCGCCCCGATGTTCTTCATCAAGGGCCGTTCGGCGCTCACCGCGCACAACAAGACGATCGACATTCTGAAGGATCATGGCCCCTCGATCCCCGAACCCGAACCCGTCGTTGTGTTCGGCAAAAGGGCCAAGAATGTCTCGCCCGAAGAGGCGCTCGACTATGTGTTCGGCTACACGCTCACCAACGACGTGACCGCCAGCGGGGTGAAGTTCACCCAGGACTCGATCGCGCTCAAACAGACCGCCGACATCGTCAAGCCGCACCACACCGCCTGGCGCCCGAAATTCGAAGGCGACGATACCTGGCTGCTCTTCATCTATCATTCCAAGTCAAAGGCCGCCGACACCTTCGCCTCGATGGGTCCCTGGCTGACGACGAAGGACGAGATCGCCGATCCGAACAAGCTCACCGTTCGCGGCTATATCGGCGACGAATGCTATGCCGACGATTCGACCGCCAATTATTTCTTCTCGGTCGAACGGGTGATAGCCGAAGCGTCGAAATGGTTCACGATGGAACCGGGCGACTGCATCCATACCGGCACCGCGTCAAAGGGTACCGAAAAGCACCCGCGCGGCAATATCGGCACCTATCTCAACCAATATGACGGTTATCTGACCGATGTGGAGGTCGAAGGACTCGGCCGCCTGTCGAACCGCATCAATCTGGAGAAATGAGCATGTCGGGGCCGGTTATCGACGTCCACACCCATATGCTCAGCGCAGAATGGGTGGCCATGCTTCGCGACCATGGCGGACCCAAATATGAGGTCAAGCCGACCAAGGCCGGGCAGGAATCGGTCTATCTGGGCGGCAACCCCTTTGTCACGCTGACGCCGGGAATGTTCGATTACGACCTGCGCATCGCCAATATGGACAAGGCGGCGGTCGATGTCGCGATCGTGTCGCTGACCTGCCCCAATGTCTATTGGGGTGGCGAAGAGGTCAGCACCGCGGCGGCGGCCGCTATGAACGACCTCATGGCCTATCAGCAGGGCCGCTATCCCGACCGGCTCCGCTTTTTTGCCTCGCTGCCCTGGCAATATGCCGACCGCGCGGTGGCAGAGCTTGAACGGGCGGTAAAGGCCGGCGCCGTCGGCGTGTTCGTGTCGGCGAATATCGACGGCGAAAGCCTGACCGCGCCTCGGTTCGCCCCGGTGTGGGAAGCGATCGACCGGCTCGCGCTCCCCGTCCTCGTCCACCCCACCGCGCCGCAGGGGTCGGTCGAACTCCAGCTCGACGAATATGGGCTGGTGCCGCCGGTCGGTTTCATGATCGACACGACGCTCGCCATTTCGCGGATGATCTTCGACGGCTTTTTCGACCGTTATGAAAAGCTGGGAATCATCGCGGGCCATGGCGGGGCGACCTTGCCCTATCTTGCAGGGCGCCTCGATCGCTGCCACGAAATGATCCCGGCCTGCGCCGAAAAGATCAGCGACAAGCCCTCCAGCTATTTGCGCAAAATCTATTATGACAGCGTCGTCTATGAAAAATCGGCGCTCGATCTGTGCATCGAGGTTGCGGGCGGGCCCGAACGGCTGATGTACGGGTCGGACTATCCGCACAATATCGGCGATATGGAAGGCTGCCTTGGCCGGGTGAATGCGCTAGACGCGGGCGCCGCACGCCAGATCAAGAGCCTCACCGCACAAAAGCTGTTCAAACTATGACCACATTCTCGCTGATCATCGACGGGCGGGCGCACGCCGCGGCGGCGACCTTCCCGGTCGTCAACCCCGCCACCGGCGAAGCCTTCGCCGACGCTCCGCTCGCCGATGTGGGCGATCTGGAAAAGGCCGTCGCGGCGGCGCGGCGCGCCTTTCCTGCGTGGGCGGCGACCCCGATTGACGAGCGCGCAAAGGCGATCGACGCGATCGCCGACGCGATCGAGGCCGAAAAGGACGCGCTCGCCGCGCTCCTTTCGCTCGAACAGGGCAAGCCCCGCCATGGCGGGGCGGCGGGCGAAATCAACGGATCAATCGGCTGGGCGCGCGCCACCGCGAAGCTCCGCCCGGGGGTACAGGTGGTGCAGGACGATGACGCGATGCGCGTTGAAATCCGTCGCAAACCGCTCGGCGTCGTCGGGTCGATCACGCCGTGGAACTTCCCGGTGATGATCGCGGTGTGGCACATCATCCCCGCGCTGCTCACCGGCAATACGGTGGTGATGAAGCCTTCCTCCTACACCCCGCTGTCGGCGCTGCGGTTGATCGAGATCATGGCCGCGCACCTGCCCGCGGGGGTCGTCAATTCGGTGACCGGCGAAGGCGACATCGGCCGCGCCATGTCCGAACATCGCGGCATTGACAAGATCGTCTTTACCGGATCGACCCCGACCGGCCGGTCGATCATGGCCAGCGGCGCGGGCAATTTAAAGCGGCTGACGCTCGAACTTGGCGGTAACGACGCCGCGATCGTGCTTGCCGACGCCGACGTCGATAAGGTCGCGCCAAAGCTGTTTCAAAAGGCGTTCGGCAACAGCGGCCAGATTTGCGCGGCGGTAAAGCGTATCTATGTCCACGACAGCCTGCACGATGCGCTGGCCGAAAAGATCGCCGACCTCGCCCGCGCGGCGGTGGTCGGGCCGGGCGACGATCCCGCGACCCAATATGGCCCGGTCCAGAACCGCGCGCAGTTCGACCTCGTCCGCGCGCTCGCCGACGATGCGCGCGCGCGCGGCGGACGCTTCCTTGCGGGCGGCGAACCGCTCGACCGACCGGGCTATTTCTTCCCGCTGTCGGTCGTGGTCGATGTGTCCGACGGCGACCGCATCGTCGATGAAGAACAGTTCGGCCCCATCGTCCCGCTGATCCGCTTCAGCGATCCCGAAGATGCGCTGGCGCGCGCCAATGCGAATGAAAACGGCCTTGGCGGGTCGGTCTGGTCGTCCGACGCCGACGCGGCGGCGGCGCTTGCGCTGCGGCTCGAAACCGGGACGGCGTGGGTCAACGATCATGCCGTCATCTCGCCCGACGTGCCCTTTGGCGGGGCCAAGCAATCGGGTATTGGTGCCGAATTCGGCCTCCACGGGCTGGAGGAGTATATGCAGCTTCAGACGGTGCGCGTGAACAAGGTCTAACGCGCGCCTGCGGTCCCCGTCGCCTTATTCGACCCTTGGCGACGGGCCGGTCAGGGGGTCGGGACGAACAGCCATCCTGCAAGAAATGAGCGCAGGCAATAAACCGGCGCACTTGTCTTTTCATCCTTCATCATGTCGCGCCGCTTCGTCCGCATCATTTGGGGCAGAAGGTCCGGCGTGCCGTCCGCGCGCCGGACCACCCCTCCCCAGGGGTTGGTGGATCAGATGCGGCGGTCGCCGATGCGGTTGCGCAGGATGCCGATGCCCTCGACCTCCAGCTCGATCACGTCGCCGGGTTCCAGATAGCGGCCGGTCTCGAACCCGCAGCCATTGCCGGCGGTGCCCGATCCAAAGACGTCGCCGGGGTACAGCGTTTCGGCGCGCGAGACGAAGGCGATGCATTGTTCGAAACTGAACTGCATCCCCGACGAATTGCCGCGCCCCTGCACCTCGCCATTGATCCGCGATTCCATCGCCAGCGTCGATGCGTCTGCGATTTCGTCGCGGGTGACGATCCACGGGCCCATCGCATTGCCCGTGTCGAAATCCTTGCCCTTCGACGGGCCCATGCGGAACTGCTGGTCGCGCACCTGTTCGTCGCGCGCGGAAAAATCATTATAGATGGTATAGCCAAAGATATGGTCGGCGGCATCCTCGACGCCGATATCGACCCCGCGCTTGCCGATGATCGCAGCGAATTCCAGCTCATAATCCATCGTCGTGCTGAACCAGGGCCAGCGGATCGTCGATTCATGCCCCGAACAGGTCATGCGGTTGCCCTTGAAATAATAGGGGCGTTCATACCAGCTCGCGGGCAGGTCGTATGCGCCGCTCGTCTTGAACCGGGTATAGGCGGCCTCGGGGTCGGGCTGCGCCGCCGCGCGCATCCGCATGCTCGTTTCCAGCGCCTGCAGGCAATGCAGCTCGAAATTCGAAAAGTCGCGGATCGAATTGGGGATGGGCAGCGGTGGGCAATAACGGACGGCCCCGGCCGCGTGGCGGTGGTCGCCGCGGTTGCGCGCCAGAAGGTCGCGCGCCAGGTCCAGCGCCGGCTCGCCGCCTTCGATCAGCGCCAGCATCGACGCCAGCGCGGGGCGTGCGGCCTCTGCGGCGTTCGCGGCCAGGTCGACGATCGACCCGTCGGCGGCGACCGCGCCGACCCGTTCGCCCTGTCCGGCATCGAAAGTGACGAGTTTCATCTTTGCTCTCCACATTTATATCGTAATTCGCTACAGTGTCACGCATAGCGCTACAGTTGGCGTCGTCAATCGGTTGAGGAGGAAAAATGGCGAAGATAGTCTTGGGGATCGGATGCGCGCACACGCCGCAGCTTCATACCGTGGCAAAAGACTGGGATATTCGCGCCGCCCGCGACCGGCAGGACGGCATCCCGCTGTGGTTCAAGGGGCGCAAGCTTCGCTATGCCGAGCTGGAGCGCGAGCGCGCGGGCGAACGAATCGGCGACCAGCTCGACCTCGCGACGCGACAGGCCGCGCTCGACGCCAGCTTCGCCGCGATGGACCGGCTGCACGAAGCCTATAAGGCGGCGGCGCCCGATCTGGTGGTGATCATCGGCAACGACCAGCACGAGATATTCTCGGACATCGTCCCCAGCTTTGCGGTGATCGCGGCGGACGAGATCGCCAATGTTCCGCGCACCGACGAACAAAAGGCGCGGCTGCCGGTGGGGATTGAGATTTCGGACCATGGCCATTTGCCCGACGCGGCGACCGTCTATCCCGGTGACCGTGCTTTCGGGACGCATCTGGCGCGTCATCTGGTGCGCGAAAGCGGTTTCGACGTGACGCTGTGCCACGAAAAGCCGACGGTGCGGAATGACAAGTCGCTGCTTTATGGAATGCCGCACGCTTATGGCTTTTTGTACAAGAATATCATGCGCGACCATATCCGCCCGCATGTGCCGGTCGACGTCAATTGCTGGTATTATGACAACAGCCCCAGCGCGGCGCGCAGCCATGATTTCGGCACCGCCGTTGCGCAGGCGATCGCGGCGTGGGACAGCGACGCGCGCGTCGCGGTGCTCACCACTGGCGGGCTTACCCATTTCGTCGTCGATCCCGAATGGGATCACCGCTTTCTGGAAGCGATGCGGACGCGCGACCATCAGTGGCTGCGGTCGATTCCCCAAAATGAGCTGATGGCGGGAACGTCGGAGTGCAAGAGCTGGATCGCGACCTCGGCCGCGATGGATGCGGCAGGGCTCGACATGCAGCTCGTCGATTATCAGAAACTCTATCGGACAGAGGGCGGCACCGGTTCTTCCTGTGCCTTTACCCTCTGGAATCAGGGCGAATAGATTCTGTCGGCTCTCCCTTCTCGTATCCGAAGCCGCGTGTTAGGAGGCATCATGACCGATGATAACGGAAATGCCGAAGACGATGTGGGTTCGGCGCGCGTCAAAAGCGTCGAGGTTACCGTCCAGATATTGGAGGTGCTGACCGAGGCGACCGAACCCGTGCGCGTCACCGACATGGCGCGGCGGCTGGGCATGACCAAGGCGCGCGTGTCGCGCCATCTGCAGACGCTGACCCGTCTCGGCCTGGTCGACCGTGCGCGCGAGGGGGAGGGCTATGTTTTCGGCCGCAAGCTGCTGAAGTTCGGCCGCGCGGCGGTCTATCGCAGCAATCTGGTCGAACTGGCGCGGCCCTTTCTGCAGCAATTGTTCAATAGCACCGGGCACACAGCCCTTCTGGCAACCCCCACGCGCGGGGGGGCCATGGTGGTGTCGTCGGTCAATAACCAGTTTGAGCCAGGGATAATGATTCATCCGGGCATGCTGTTGACATTGCCCACCTCGCCAGCCGCACGATTAATCTATTTCTTTGAGGATCAAAAGCCCACGCCGCCGCGGGTCGCGGCAAATCTGCGTCAATATGGGGTCGATTTTGAAGCCAATCCGCACGGGAGTGGCCTTGGCGGCATTGCCGCTCCCATTTTCGAACCGGACGGTCTGATTGCGGGGACTTTAGGGATCATCTTGTCGTCCTCGCTCCTCATGCCCGAACCCGAGGGCGATTTGCTTGAGCAAGTCAGCTATGTAGCGGCCTGTCTTCAGGCTGAATATGCGGAAGGCTCCACATCGCCCTTGATGCCGCCGCGCGAGGCGTAACTGCGGGGGGATGCCGGGCTGCTCCGATCGCGGCGTTAGAAGCGCTTCCGTGCCGATAGTTGAACGGTGCGGCCCAGCGAATCGGCGTCATAGCGGCGATAGCCGGGGGGGATATCGCCCCCGGGAAAATGCACCCGGCGATAGCCATCGAACATGTTGCGGATATCCAGGGTGAGCTGAAGGTTCGACAGCCATGTTGGAGCCTTCTTCTTACCTATCAGCCGGTCGGGGTTTGCGAAGAGGCGCAGGTTCCACAGCATCATGGGCGGATGGAGATAGTCTTGGCTGCCGTCTGGAACGGCGGGGTTCGTTAGCCGAAATCCGCTCTGCCATATACCGTCGACCGATGCGCCCATTCCCGGTAGCCCGGCCGTCAGTTGCAGGCGCAGCCGGTGTCGTGACTGGGCGCTGTCGCCGCTCAAGCGGTCCAGCGGCGGCAGGTCGTCATGGGGGTGCAATTGGCTTTTGAGCAACCAGCTATGATGGAATGACAAGGTGGTGCGCCAGGGCGGTGAAGCGGCTTTCGGATCCCCTTCATCCGCCTCCCTCCCCCCCCGCGCCGGACCGGGGCTGAGCATCAGCGTCAGATGATGATCGAACCTTTCGTCGATGGCACGGGCGATGCTGATGGAGCGCGCGTCGACAGAGATCAGCTTGCCGTCTGCACCGCGGCGGATGCGTTCGGGAAAGGCTGCCTCTACCGCCGGGCTGAAATCGGGAAAGGCGCCGACGCCGCCGATGGAAAGCTGGCGGTTATAATCGCTGCTGAGGCTGAGGCGCGGGCCAAAGGGGCGCAGGGTCGCGCGCAGCGAATAAAGATGCTGCGTCCCGCTCCGCAGCGCGGGATTGCCGCCGGTGATCCAGATCACATCGACAAATTGCTCGGCGCCATAATCATAGATGCGCCGGACATCTTCAACCAGGGGCCCTCCGAGTTGATCGGCGGTAGGGATCAGATCGGCGAAGCTGGCCGTGGCATGAAGCTCGATGGCGGGCAGGGGCGTCCAGTCGAGGCCAAAATCATAGCGATGCTGCCGCGCGGCGCCGCTCGCAAAGGACAGGCTGGTCGCGACATTGGCGGACAAATTGCCAAGTGCAGAAAATCCTTCCGCGCTGTCAGTCGATAGGGGAAGGACGAAAGCGGCGCGCGTATCGAGCTGGCTGCGACGAAATCCGTTTTCCGGTCCTTCCACCCCATCGGCGGCCCATCGCCGGTTGGTCGATGTGCTGCGTATCGCATTCACCGACAAATTGGCGGTCAGCGGCCCGGCCGGAAGGGATATTACGGGCTTGTTCGCCGTGATCTGACCGTTCAGGCTGTCGCCGCGTGAGCGCGATGTCGCGGCGGCGGATGGCGCCTCTTCGATCCGGTTGTCCGACCACTGACGCGAATAGCGCAGCGCGGCATTGCTTTGCCATCCGCTGATCCGGCCGGTCAACGTGCCGGAGAGGGCGAGGTTGGCGCTGTCCTGATCGGCGCGCAGGGCACGCGAACGGCCTGCGTCATCCGGGAAAGCCGAACCGAGCCATTGCTGGCGACTGCGGCGATTGGCGCTGATATCGAACATGGCCTGATAATCGCCGAGCGGACGGGCCAGCCCCAATTGCAGCGCGGCGGAATCGCTGGCGGGCAACAGGCTGCGTAGCCGGTCGCCCGGCCCGGTGCCGCCGCGTTCGCTAGCGAGCAGCCGATCCTCCTGCCCCCATTCGGTGCGGGCGTTCCAGCGCGCCTTGCCGTCGATGACAAAGCGGGCGGTGGATATTTCGCCGCCAAAGCGCTCGCCTGCGGTGGCGGCCTTGATATCGGCGGCGCCCTGCCAGGAGGCAAATTGCTTCTTGAGCACCAAATTGACCACGCGCTTTCCCGGCGCATAGCCATAGCGCGCCGCCGCTTCGGGCTTTAAAATGGCGAGCCGTGCCAAGGCTTCGGGCGGAAAGCCGTTGATGCCGCCCGCGCCATCGACCCGTTCGCCGTTGATCAGGATTATCGGCTGTTCGTCAGGACGCCCGGTCAGCGGCGTAATCTGGGTGACCAATTCGCCGATGCTGTTGGCGCCATAGGCGGCGATGGCCTCCTCATCCAACTGGCTTTCCGCCGGGACGCGGGCTTCGCCATAGGGAGCCGTGACGATGATTTCCTCCACGCCGGGGGGGAGGGGTGGGAGTGTGTCCTGCGCCGCGGCGACGGGGACGAAGATAAAGGCGGATAAGGAGAGGCTGAACGCGGATAGGCGGCACAGGCGGCGTCCGGGGATGGCGCGATCCTGGGGGGTGGGAAGCGCCATGACAGTCAGGATGTTTCTTCTCTGGCAATCATGGCGCCCCATTATGCTGTGGCGGGACTTTGGGTCCAGCCTCTTCCGCCGACCATGGCGGACGGTCTTGCAAATATCGGGAGAGGGGAGAACGGCGAAAAGCAGCAACCGCCTGCCCCCGGAAAGAAGGGCAGACGGCCTTTTGCTTCAGCGCCTGTCAGGGATAGGTGTAGGAAGCGGTGGGGCTGGTCGTGATGCTGCCAGCCATGCTGCACGGCGAACCGCCCGGCGGGTCCGACGGGATGGTGTTGGCGTGGTTGAAGGTGATCACACCGCCCGACATGGTCGCTGCCATATCGCCCCGGCAATCGCCCGTGATTCCCTGCACGACAACATCATGGATGACGATGCCGGTGCCGCTTGTCGCGGAAACGTCATAGGGGAAGTTGGTAAAGGCGACGGCACCGCAGAAGGAGCCATTGCTCAGGGAGATGCTGGTAATGTCGGTTCCGCTGGGAGCACCCGAACTGGAGATGGTGCCATCCGAGTTGATACCGGCATTGACATCGCATTTCAGCGTCATGCCTTTCCGGACCTCAAGTTGCTGACCGCTGGCCGAACCCGCGCCCGACGGCGAATAGGTGCCAGCCAGCGCCGTCGCCGGGGTCAGGCTGAGCGCTGCCAGCGTGGCGATGGAGATTTTCGTGAACTTCTTCATGATAATCCTCTCCTCATATTTACAGTGAACGGAAGGACCCTTTTGGTCTTTCCATCCTGTAAGACGCAGCCCGGACAAAAGAGGGGGGATGGTTTCTCAAAAAAACTGAAAAAAATCGAAAAATAAAAAAAGGGCGCGCCCGAAAGCGCGCCCAGGAGGGAGTCGGCCGGTGCCGGACCTCTAGAATTTCTTGGATACATTGAACCCGATGATGCGCGGGTCGAGCGTGAAGATATTGGCGCTCAGCCCCGTATCGTCGCTGTTGGTGAAGGTGTTGGTGATCGGCGTGTCGTTGAACAGATTTTTGACATAAAGCTGCATTGCAAACTGCGATTCAGGCCGCTCGAGCGTGACCGCCAGATTGGCATTGTCCCAGCTTCTCAACCGGTCATATTCCGTGTTGTAGACGCGCGCGAAGCTTTTTCCCTGCCGATAATAATCACCGCGGAAGGTGAGATTCCAATCATCCATGAAGAATGTATATTGGGCACCGATATTGAAGGTATAACGCGGTGAATTGGGCAGTTCATTGCCGCTGAGGTCGGCATAGAAACCGCGCCCACCATTGGGAGCATCGGTGAGCGGGTCATGCGTGAAGCCCAGAAAGCGGTCCCAGCGGAGGCGAGTGTCGACGTTGGGGCTGAAGCTGCCATAGCGTTTCGACCCGGCACATAGTGCCGAGATCATCAAATCACCCAGATTCCCGGGTCCCGCAAAGGGGGAGTTCAGAATGGCTTCCACCTTTTCTTTTGGGGCGATGCAATTGGATGGCACGCCAAGTTGCGGGCGAACCACCACCCAATCCTCATTGCCCTGGGTGCGGTTCATCACGTCGATCGACTGTTCGCCCTTGCCAATGCGCGTGCGCAAATAGCCCAAATTGCTGTCGATGCGGAAATTGCGCGTCGGGCGCCATGCCGCCTCCAGTTCCAGCCCCCAGGTCGTCGCATCGAAATTTTCGTTGAGCGCAATGCGATCGACAATCTGCGAAACCTGATAATCCTTGTACAGATTGAGGAAGGCAGTGGCATTGAGCATCAAGCGTCCGCCGTCAAAGCTGTTCTTCATCCCCACTTCAAAGGCGTTGACATATTCGGGCTCAAAGGTTTCCGCGAGCGGTTGATATTGGATGACCTTGGGGTCGATATCGACGCGTGGCGGGTTCGATCCGCCGCCCTTGTAGCCGCGCGAGGCGGAGGCATAGAGCAATGTATCGTCGCTGAAACTGGTCTGCGGGTTCCAGTCGATGACGAGCCGCCCGGTAAAAGCCTCCCATTTCTGATGTACGGGGGGCAACGCGGGATAGCCCCGGCTGATCCGTCCACCGCTCGATTCCCCTGTTACTTTACCAAATTGCTCTGCTCCCAGAAGAAGCTGGCTGGGATAGGGCGTCGATTTCTTCTTGTCATTGGTATAGCGCGCACCGGCGGTCAGCTTTACATCGGGAGCAATCTCCCAATAGGCTTCGCCGAACAGCGCCCACGACCGGGTTTGCACGACATTTTTGCTGCGGAAATAATTATGCCCTTCGCCATTAATCTGGTCGATTGGGTTGGGATCGACATAGACGCATTCGCGTGCTTCATTGGGGCCATCGCAATTTTGGGTTGCAATGCCATTGATAGTGCGGTCGGGATGACGATTATAGGCGTATTCAGCTAGCAGGCTAAAAATATTGCTGAAAACATAATAATCATCCTGTGATTTGAAGTTCAGGGCATTGGCGCCGATGCTGAAATTAAAGGGGCCCGCATAGTCGGATTGCAGGCGCAATTCCTGCGACCACTGCGAGTTGCGCGATCTATTGAGGTCCACCGCAATCATACGATCCGAAGGGCCAAGCTGGGGGTCGGTATAAATGCCGCCCGGTGTAGGGCCAGGGACGCTCAGGGGGAGCCCATGAGGGTTTACGAGGTTGGGATCGGTGGAATCGTTGAAAAGGGGGGCCGAAACAAAACGATTATAGTCTTGCGAGGAATAATAGCGGTCGCGCGAATAAGCGGTTTGGGAGTAGAGGCGCAGGTCGCCGACACCCGCCTCCAGATTGAGCTGGAACACATCATTTTTGGCGCGAAACAACGGATCGTAGCTGGTCGAAATTTCGCGTAAGTTGCGCGATTGTACGACATTGGCATAGGGGTCGCGGGTGGCATCGATGACGGGAACGGCATTGTTGCGACCGGCCCCCGGATCAAAGATGTTTCCAAGGTCAATCAATGCGTCGGCGGCATACACGAAGGCAAAGCTGGACGCATTGGGCGCGCCAAAAGCGGCATCGTCATAGAGCGAACCGGGCAGGCAGCCCTGGCTCAGCTTGCCGCGCAAATGGATAGGAACGGGCGTGTCGTTCAACATCTCCGGCCCCGGGTCGCGGGTGCAAAGCTGTTTGCCGGTGCGCGAGCGCTGGTCATCCTCTTCGAAATGCTGCCAGACGAAGCTGGCCTTGAAATCGTCATTGGGTTCCCATTGCGCCGACACGCGGGTTGACCAGAGGTCGCGGTCGTTGACATGCTTTTGGGTGAAGCTGTTGTAATCGAAACCGTCGCGTTTCGTCATCGCGCCCGCCGCGCGCACGGCGAAGCTGTCGCTGAGCGGCACATTGACCATGCCGCTCAGGCGCCTTGTGTCGAAACTGCCGACTTCGCCCTTTGCCATGGCTTCAAATTCATAGACGGGCATGGCGGGAATAATGTTGACGACGCCGCCGGTGGCGTTGCGGCCATAAAGCGTGCCCTGCGGCCCGCGCAGCACCTCGACGCGTTCGAGGTCGAAAAATTCCTGTTCGAACAGGCGATTGCGGATCAGCGGCGTGTTGTTGAAGCTGACCGCGACCGCCGGGTCGCTCGATGCGGAGATCGCCTTAGTCCCGATCCCGCGAATGGTGAAATCATAGCCCGAGAAATTGCTCTTCGAAAAATTCACATTGGGAACGGTGCGGACCAGCTCGGCGCCGCCCTCCACCTTTTTCTCGTCGAGCGCTTCGGGGGAAAAGGCGCTGATGGCGATGGGAACGTCGATCAGCCTTTCCTCGCGCTTTTGCGCGGTGACGACGATCTCGGCGTCATTTTCCGCGCGCGCGGCGGGCGCCGCGGCGTTTCCCGCCGGCTGGACCACGAAAATATTGCCGTCGCGCCGAAAGCTGAGTCCCGTGCCCCCCAGCAGCACGCGCAGCGCGCTTTCGGCGTCGGTCTTGGCGCTGAGGCTCTGGCTGCGCTTGCCATTGACGATCATCGTGTCGGCCAAAATGGTCATGCCGCTCTGCAGGCCGAAATCGCGCAGCGCGCGGCCCAGCGGTTGCGCCGGAATGCGATAGCTGACCGCGCCTTCGCGCGCATAGGCATTTTCATGCGCCGTCGCGGGCGCCGACGCCAGCGCCATGCAGCCGACCGCTACCCCACCCAACAGAAATTTACGCAAATCAGATGCATGCAACTGCATGTCCCTCTCCCCTGTTTGTTCGCGCGGGGTTTTTCCCGCTTTGTTTGTGACGCCGTTCGCCGGTGTCATCCTGCTAGACGCATGCCAGCCAAAAGAGGGGGGATGGGCGTCTGCATTATTTTCAGTGATGTTAATGTAAGCCTAGGCTAACTGCGAAAAATTTTTTTCTTCGGCGCTTTTTTTATCCCCCCTCTTTTGGCTGGCGTGCGTCTTGAAAGGGTAAGCCTCCGGCGCACAGGGGGCGGCGAGAAAAATGGGATGAGGCTGGGCCGGCAAGGTAGGGAGGAATCGCAAAGGAATGAGCAAGAGGATATGCAGGCGCTGGAAAGGCAATATCTGACGATGGCGGCACCGCGGCCCGACCCTGATCTGGAGGCATGGATCACCGCCTATGCCCCGGGGCTGCGCAGCTTCTTTCGCCGCCGCGCGCCGGAGGCGGACGTCGATGATCTGGTGCAGGATGTGTTCCTTCGCCTGCAAGCCGCGCGTTTCGCCGCGCCCATTGATAATGTCGAAGGCTATCTTTTTGCTACGGCGCGTAATGTATTGGCCAGCCGCTATCGCAAACAGGCCGCACATAAAAGCGCGCTCAGCCAGGCCTGGCTCCCCGGTTATGAAATCGGGGACCCCCTCTCACCCGAACGCATCGCAATCGGACAGGATGAATATCGCCGCGTGGTGCAGGCGATCGTCAATCTGCCGCCCCGCGCGCGGCAGGCGTTTGAACTCCACCGCTTTGAACATATGACCTATCAGGCCATCGCCCGGCGGATGGGTATTTCCAAACATTCAGTGAAGGAATTGATGCACCGCGCGCTCACCCGCATTGCCGAGGAAATGGAGATGGACCCATGACCGACGGCTCTTTTCACAATCCGGCGGCGCTCCGGTCCGAAGCGGCGCATTGGTTCAACCTGCGCCTGTCGGGAGACATGAGCGCGGAGGATGATTTTCGTTTCCAGCAATGGCTGGAGCAATCGGAAGCACATCGCCGCGCCTATCAGTCGATCGACCGCGCCTGGAGCATCGCGGGCGCTGCGATCAACGATCCTGCGCTCGGTCGCGAGGCTCTGGCGCCTGCGGAGACGGAGGCGGAAGCGCAGGCAGAGGCCCCGGCGCGCCGCTGGCGGGCGTTGGCCATTGCCGCCTCGATCCTGCTGATGGTCGCGCTGGGGTCGCTGAGCTGGCAGCTCTTGTCGCAAAATGAAAGCGCGGTTGATCAGACCTTTCATACCGCCACCGGGCAGCGCACGACAGTTACCCTGACCGATGGATCGGAAGTGACGCTCGATTCCGATACGGAAATCCGCTTTGACGACACGCCGGGCGAGCGACTGGTCGAACTGGTTGACGGGCGCGCCTATTTCCGCGTTGCGCCCGACCGCGCGCGCCCCTTCATCGTCCGCGCCGGCGGCAAGCGTATCCGCGCCGTCGGCACAGCATTTGAGGTCAGCTTTGAAGATGGTGAGGTCGGGGTCATATTGGCCGAAGGCAAGGTCCGCGTCGAAGATGGCGTCGCGGGGGGAGGCAATGGCACCGACATGGTGCCGGGGCGGCGCCTCGTCATCGGCGCGGACCGTAACTGGACGCTGAACCGGGTCGATGTCGACAAGGAAACGAGCTGGACCGAAGGGCGGCTGATCTTCATGCACGACCGGCTGGCCGACGCCATCGCACAGGTGAACCGCTATTCGGACCGCAAGCTGGAATTTGCAGGCGGCGCGGCCCCCGACCGCCGCATTGTCGGTGTGTTCGAAACCGGCGATGTCGAGGGCTTTGTCACGGCGCTGGAATTGAACGGCATCGCCCGGCGCAGTGCAACCAGCGAGGAACGGATCGAGCTGGTGCCGCTTCCCTGATCCGGGCGACCGTGTCGCTCGCCCTCATGAATTTCAGGCATTATTGTGAGAAGCGGAGCGAGAAAGCCGTCTTCAGCTCTCGCAGCGTTTGATCTTACCGAACAGGGGCGGGTGATCGCCGACGCGCGCGCGCTCAGCCCGCCTGTTTCGAGGTCACCCAAATGTGAATAGGCGCGGCGAATTTTCCCGGCGGGGGCTTGCCCACGTCGATGCGCTGCGCAGTGACCATCTCGCCCGAAGCGAGGGTGAAGCTTGCCCACGGCTTGGGCATGCGTTCAAAGCGCATCTGCTGGATGGGCTGTCCGGTGGAACTGTTCATGATGGTTGCGGTAATAGCCATGCGGCAGGCCGTTAGCGGGAGCGGGCCCCCGCGTCCAGTCATGGCGTCAAGCCGCCGCAATTTCCTCAGATCACGTCCATATTATAGCAATGCCAGCTGAAAATCGCTGCCGCGCCCCGATAGGGGCGCCAGACCTCGCCCAGTTCGCGCGTCTGTTTTTCACTGGGGCGGGCGCCGAGCTGAAAAATACGGCCAATGGCTTCTTGCACCGCCAAGTCGCCCGCAGGCCAGATATCGGGGCGTCCCTCGGCAAAGAGCAGATAGATTTCCGCCGACCAGCGACCGATCCCCTTCACCTTGGTGAGCAAGGCGATGGCTTCCTCATCATCGGCGGGCAGGGCGCTGACGTCGAGTTCGCCCGCGATAATGAGCTCCGCCAGGCTTTTGGCATAGCTTTGCTTTTGCCCCGACAGGCCGCAGGCGCGCAGCGCATCAAAATCCGCGGCGGCAATGGCCTCCACCGGGCAGCCTTCACCAAAAGCGGCTTCGAGCTTGTTCCAGATCGACGTCGCCGCAGCGACGCTGACCTGCTGGCCGACGATGGTACGCAGCAAGGTGGTATAGCCCGGCGGACGAATGCGCGGCGGGGGATAGCCGGCATGGCCGAGCGCGCGCGCGAAATTGCTATCGCGTGCGGCCAGCGCATCAATGCCGCGATTCAGCTCTTCCTGACTGAGGCCCACCGCATATTCTCCTTTTGTTCCCGGCTCTGGGCGTAGCAAGTCTTGATTTGCCATGCAACGCGCGACATAGCGCCCCCGACACAAATAATTGGGGATGAGCATGGCCAAGCTGATTGTGGTGACGCGTGATGGAACCGAACATGAGATCGAGGGCGACACCAGCCTGACCGTGATGGAGAATATCCGCGACGCGGGCTTTGATGAATTGCTGGCGCTGTGCGGCGGATGCTGTTCCTGCGCGACCTGCCATGTTCATGTCGAAGCGGGCAACAAGGATGCGATTCCCGCGATAAGCGAAGACGAGGATGATCTGCTCGATTCGACGACGGACCGTGACGCCAATTCGCGGCTGTCGTGCCAGATTCCCTTTACCGACGCGCTCGACGGGCTGAAGGTCCGTATCGCCGAAGAGGATTGATCGCGTTGCCCCGCGACGGCGGGGGCAAGGTTGGTGCCCTGTCCGGCTGCCTTCGCGCATCGGTTGCGTCATGGCGAGGAGCGCAGCGACGAAGCAATCTCCCGCTATCGTCGTGATGTGCCGATAGCTGGAGATTGCTTCGGCTCCCGGATTGCATCCGGGCGCCTCGCAATGACGATGCCCCGCCTTCGCGGTGGCGGCGTTTGAACTTAGGCCGCCGCCGTGGCTACGGCGTAAAGGGCAATCGCGGCAGCGTTCGAGATATTCAAACTCTCCATGCGCGGCGAAATGGGCAGGCGGGCGAGCACGTCGCAATGTTCCATGACATTGTGCCGCATCCCGTCGCCTTCGGACCCCAGCACCAGCGCCACCTTGCTGCCATCGAGGGTTTCGGCGAGCGTTGTCTGCGTATCGCCCATCAGGCCGATGCGCCAATATTGCGCTTCGGCAATTTCTTCGAGCGCGCGTGACAGGTTCACGACGCGCACCCAGGGCACGCTTTCCAGCGCCCCCGATGCTGCGCGTGCAATGACGCCGCTTTCAGGCGGGCTGTGACGATCCTGGGTGATAATAGCCGCCGCGTCGAACGCGGCGGCGGAGCGCAGCACGGCGCCGATATTATGCGGATCGGTGACCTGATCGAGGATGATCAGCGGCCGCTTGCTTTCGGCATCGACCTCGGCCTGCAGAATATCGCTGAGATGATAGCCGTCGAGCGCATCGACCTCCACCACCAGTCCCTGATGCGGCGCATCACGCGGCACGAGTCGCGCCAGATCGGCGACATCGGCATAGCTGATCGGTATGACGGGCGGCAGGTCGAGCTGGCCCAGCGCTTCGCGCGTGCCCCAGATTCGCTTGACCCGGCGGTCGGGGTTGCCGAGCGCCGCCAAAACGGCATGGCGGCCCCAGAAACGAATGCCCTGGCCGCGCGAATTTTGCCCTGCGGGGCGACGATGTCGAGAAAATTGCCTCATAGGTGTGGCCTTTTCCACGACTGGCATTGACAGGCAAGCCTCGTTTCGCCATTGGACCGCTTCCCAGACGGGCCCCATGGACAGGTGGCCGAGTGGTTAAAGGCAGCAGACTGTAAATCTGCCCGGGTTTCCGTACGCTGGTTCGAATCCAGCCCTGTCCACCATCTTCTTTCTTCTTCGACAATTTTGAAGGAGCGGCGCTTCGGCGCCGCGCTGTTCCGCGTCCGGGTTCAGCCCGTTTCGGGACGCGCAAAGGGCTTGCCCGGCCTTTGCGGGAAAAGCCGGGCAGGGGTGAAGGCCTTATTCGGAATCGACCAGTTCGCGCTTCAGAAAGGCGTGGAGCATGGCGGCGCGCACCGCGTCTTCGGCATGGTCGGCGCCGACCGAATGGCCGCCCTCCAGATGCTCGTGATAATAGACGCGATTGCCATATTCTTTCAGCCGTGCGGCAAATTTGCGCGCATGGCCGGGATGGACGCGGTCATCCTTGGTCGAGAGGTAAAGGAAGATCGGCGGATAGGTGATGCCCTTGCGGATATTCTGATAGGGCGAATATTGGGACATGAAGGCCCAGTCGTCCGGATTGTCAGGATCGCCATATTCGGCGACCCAGGAGGCTCCGGCGAGCAGCTTGTTATAGCGCTTCATGTCCTTGAGCGGTGATCCGGAGATGACGGCGCCATAAAGATCGGGGCGCTGCGTCATCGCCGCGCCGACGAGCACGCCGCCGTTCGACCGGCCCGAAATGGCGATCTTGCCCTTGGCGCTGACGCCGGTTTCTACCAGATCCTCGGCGACGGCATGCAGATCGTCAAAGCTGTTCTGCCGCTTTTCGCGCAGCGCCGCATCATGCCAGCGCGGGCCATATTCCCCCCCGCCACGGATATTGGCGAGGACATAGGCATTGCCATCCTCGACCCAGAACAGTCCCAGCGGCCCGGCGCGATAGGGCTGGCCGGTCAGATAGCCGGGGGTCTGCGCGGCGCGAAAGCCGCCATAGGCGTGGACGAGCGCGGGAACGGGGCCGGTGGCGCCCGCCTTGCGGACGAGAAAATAGGGGATTTTGGTTCCGTCGCGCGAGGTGGCGAAACGTTTCTCCACGCTCATCCCGGCGGCGTCAAAGGCGGCGGGCAGGCTCTGCACGACCTTCGGCTTTGCGCCCTTGGCGGCATCGACGGCGTAAAGCGTCGGCGGGGCGATCATCGTTTCCGCCGTGACGAGCGCCAGATCGCGCGCGCCAACAGTTCCCGCGATCTTCACCGTGGCATTGTCGGCCACCGGCACGGCTTGCTGGCTCCACTCCCCCGTCGCGGGATCGCGGCGCAGCGCGAACAGCTTGCCCTCTACATCGTCGAGCGCCTTGACCCAGAGCAGATGGTCGCTTGTCGCCACCTCTTCGATCGCCTGCGCCTTGGTGGGGGTCATGACCGGGGTCACCGCCGGCTTGCGACCGGCCGCCAGTTCGGCGAGCGGCATGGAAATGAGCGCGCCCTGGCCATGGCCCGCAAAATCCTTGTTGAGGAAGATGATCGCTTGGCCATCGAGCAGCGCGCGCAGGTCGGCGGTGTCGGGGATGGCCGCCTTGACATAGGCGCCGCCCTTGGCCGCGGGCAGATAATAATCGCTGGTGTAAAAGCTCTTGTTGCGGCTGATCAGCGTCCAGCGGTTGTCGCCGTCCATGACGCCATAAACGCCCATGCCGACGTCATCCGCCTGTCCTTCGACGAGGGTTTTGGCGCTCGCCAGCGGCGTGCCGCGCTTCCACCGCTTGACGATGCGCGGATAGCCCGATGCCGTCATGCTGCCTTCCCCGAAGTCGGTGGCGACCAGCAAAGTGTCGGCATCTTCCCAGGTTACGCTGCTCTTCGCTTCGGGCAGGGTGAAGCCGCCTTCGACAAAGCTTTTGGTCGTGCGGTCCCATTCGCGCACGACATCGGCATCGGTGCCGCCGGGGCTGAGCGAAACGAGGCAGCGGCGATAATCGGGGGCAAGGCAGTCGGCGCCATGCCAGACCCAGCTTTTTCCTTCGGCCTTGCCCAGCGCATCGACGTCGATCAGCGTCGTCCATTCGGGCTTTCCGGCCAGCCAGGCATCGAGCGGGCTTTGCCGCCATATGCCGCGCGGATTATTGGCATCGCGCCAGAAATTGGTGATCTGGCCGCCCATGACCGTGCCCGGCATCGCAATCTGCCGGTCATCGTCGAGGATGGCGCGCGCGCGGGCGCGGTCGGCTTCATAGCCCTCGCTGCCCAACAGCAGGGCATCGGCCTCGGCATTTTCGGCCTTTACCCAGCCCAGCGCCTTATTGCCCTCAATCTCCTCCAGCCACAGCCAGGGGTCGGCTGTATTCTGGTCGGCCGCAATGGCGGCGACGGCGGTGGTGGACAGGGCAAGCGCGAGCAGGCCGGTGCGGATCATGGGGGGCTCTCCATCTGATTATAGCTGATGCTGTGCTAGCATCATCAGACACCCCGGGGAAGCGGCCAGCGTCGCGCGCTATTGGTCGATGATCCGGCTGCCGGGATGATGTTTGTCGAGATGCTTTATGATGATCCGCAGATTGCGGGTGTTCGACCGGAACATGAAATCAAAGGCATCGCCGACCAGGGGCACGGCGCCCAGCGCCGTATCGATTCCCAAATTGCCCATCATCCGGGCGATTTTCCATTTTGGCATGCCCAGATTGCGCGCTTCCCAGATCAGATAGGCGCCCATGACAGCGGTGATGACATCGCCGATGACCGGAACCAGCCCGACAATGGCGTCAAGGCCGATGGGACGGTTGATCCCCGGGATGACAAAGCTGCGCTCCAATATCATTTCCAGCATTTCGACCCGTTTCCGCAGGGCGGCGGGATTGGTCCGGTCGGCAACGATCGCGTCGAAAATGGCGTCGGGATCTACTTTTGAAGGGGCCATAGGGGGTCCTTTCCAAGCGCCCGGAAGCGAGCGCGTTGCTGCTATTTGGGGGGCGCAACCAATCGATTCAACGGGTGCTGCGAATGGGCATTGGCGCGCAGTCCCGTCAGCCGCTGGCTTGTAACCGACCAGCGGAGCGGGGTCGCCAACGGAATGAAGGGAGCATAGCGTTCGAGGATTTTCTCGGCCTGCGCCATTTGCTCTGCGCGTTGGGTCGGATCGGTGTTGAGCGTCGCTTGGTCGATCAGATTTTGCGCTTCGCGATTGCACAGCGTGTCCGGGCGGCACGAAAGACGGCGCAGGGCCCATATCGGATCGTCATGCGGGGCCACTTCATCGATGAGTTTGAGGTCGGCTTTCTCTTTCATCGACACGCGTACACACTCAATCCCGACCTGTGCGAAATCGGCAGCGATATAGGCGAAAAGGATACGCCCGCCGGGCAAGTCGGGCACGGCAATCTTCAGCGGAGCTATATCGCGTCCGGCGCGCCGCCAGGCATCCACCACCCGCTTGGCCTGCGCGATGCGCGAAGCATCGTCATATTCGGCCCATCCGGGAAGCAAAGGCGGGCCGTTGTCATCGCGAAGGTGATGAACCGGGCGAAGCGTCACCTGTGTGTTCCACTCCGACAGGCCGAAGGCGCCGATCACCCGCTGGCGACGGATCAGGCGGACAAGCGCGTCTCGATTATTGTCCGTTGCCAGAAAACCCTCTGCCTGGACAAAGGCCAGGCCGAACAGCCCTGGCGCAGGATCGACCACTAGGCGCGCCCTCCCGATGTTCGATGCAACATAATAAGGGAGCGTGGAAAAACGGCCCCCCAGCACGCCGTCGGCATAACCATTTTTGAACCGGGCCAACGCGCGCGGCGCATCGGTACCAATCAGCTCGATTGCAGCGGCCGGATTGCGCGCCGCGGCTTCGGCGACTTCCGGGTCCTCAGCCAAGGGGTCGGGGGCAGGGGACAGCAGCATCGCGCGCCCGATTTTGTGGGCGCGCATCGGCCCCCATCCGCCACCTTTGCGAACAATGGCCATTGAGGGCTGCGCCAGCAGTTCCAGCAGCTCGGGCTGCGGCACCAGCAATCGGATTTCGACGACGCTTTCGGTCATCGCCCGGATCGCCTCTATTTCCGGGAAATCATCTTTCAGCGGATGGCGACTGTTTGGCCCCACATAGGATCGCAAAATTCCCGCTACATCCTTGGCCAGAACCTTTTTTCCATCGGTCCAGCGCGCCTCGCGAATACGGAAAATATAGCTGCGGCCATCTTTGGTAACGGTCCAGCGTTCGGCAAGCCCGGGCTCGATCTGGCCGTCGCCATCATAAGCCACCAATCCTTGCGAGGTGGCATCAAGCAGGGCGACGTTGGGCGCCGACAACTCGCCATTAATGGGATTGGCGGCGGGATTAAGCGGCCCGATCGCGGCGACACGCACGGGTCCCTGCTCGCCAAACAGGCCGCAACTGGCTGTGGAAAAAAGCAGCATCGCGGCCGCCGCGCGCGTCGCCAGGCTTTTTCCTGCGCCTGTGCGGCTCGTTTCTGCCGTCATTTCCATCCTTTCGTCATGCGCCGATGGCATGCAGCATAGCGAGCCGGGCGCGCTACGGGAACCGGTGCCGCGCGGCTTTGGGGCAAAGACCGTGTCGCGTTTCTTGTGCCGCTTATATTGGAGAAATCTGGTGCGGACGGCGGGACTCGAACCCGCACACCCATATGGATAGCAGATTTTAAGTCTGCTGCGTCTACCGGTTCCGCCACGTCCGCGCACCGCGCACGGGAAAGCCGATGGCGCGCGTCAGGTCAAGTGATGTTTGCGGCTTTTACTTGTCATATCGTGCCCCTACATAGGGTGGCATGGAAATGGTCCTCGACATTGCCGGGCTCGGCAAAGAGTATAAAAGCGGCCACCGGGCGCTTTCGGACGTCAATCTCAGCATAGCCAAAGGGGAGATTTTTGCTCTCCTTGGCCCCAATGGGGCGGGCAAGACGACGCTGATCAGCATTATCTGCGGCATTGTTACTCCCAGCAGTGGGACGGTGACCGTCGGCGGCCACGATCATCAGCGGGACTATCGCGCGGCGCGGGCGATGATCGGACTGGTGCCGCAGGAGCTGCACACCGACGCCTTTGAAAAGGTCATCACCACCGTGACCTTTTCGCGCGGCCTGTTCGGCAAGCCGCGCGACCCCGCCTTTATCGAGCAATTGCTGCGCGACCTCTCCCTGTGGGACAAGCGCGATGCCAAGATCATGGAATTATCGGGGGGAATGAAGCGCCGGGTGATGATCGCCAAGGCGCTCAGCCATGAACCGGAAGTCTTGTTTCTTGACGAGCCCACGGCCGGAGTCGATGTCGAGCTGCGCCGCGACATGTGGAACATGGTGCGAGGGCTGCGCGAACGCGGCGTCACCGTCATCCTCACTACCCATTATATCGAAGAGGCCGAGGAAATGGCCGATCGCGTGGGCGTGATCAGCAAGGGCCGCCTGATCCTGGTCGAAGAGAAACATGCGCTGATCAAGAAATTGGGACGTAAAACGCTGACACTCAATCTCGCCGAACCTCTGGCGGCTATCCCGCAAGGCTTGTCCGACTGGACACTCGAACTGGCGGGGGAGGGGCATGAGCTTGTCTATGAATTCGACAGCCAGGCAGAAGCGACAGGTGTGCCCTCGCTGCTGCGCCGGATGAGCGATCTTGGCATTGCTTTTAAAGACCTCAACACGCGGCAAAGTTCGCTGGAGGATATTTTCGTCGGACTTGTCCGCGACCGCACTGACGCGCAGGAGCAGGCGCAATGATCGGCAATATGCGCGGCATTCGCGCCATCTATATGTTCGAAATGGCCCGCTTTGGCCGGACCTTCTGGACCAGCCTGATGTTGCCGGTGATTACGACCGCGCTTTATTTCGTGGTCTTTGGTTCAGCGATCGGCAGCCGGATGACCGAGGTGAACGCCATATCCTATGGCGCCTTCATCGTGCCGGGCCTGATGATGCTCACCATGTTCACCGAAAGCATCAGTAATGCGAGTTTCGGCATCTATATGCCCAAATGGACGGGCACGATCTACGAAATGCTCTCGGCGCCCATGTCGCCGCTGGAGTTGCTGATCGCTTATGTCGGCGCGGCGGCGACCAAATCGGTGATCATCGGAACGATCATCTTCGCAACCGCCCACCTGTTCGTCGATGTTCAGGTCGCGCATCCCGCGTTGATGGTGGGATTCATGCTTTTGATGGCGGTGACCTTCTGCCTCTTCGGCTTCATCATCGGCATTTGGGCGCAAAGTTTCGAACAGCTTCAGGTCATACCCATGCTGGTCGTCTATCCGCTGACATTTCTTGGCGGCGCCTTCTATTCGCTCGATATGCTGCCCAAGGCTTGGCAGACGGTGACCTTGTTCAACCCCGTCGTCTATCTGATCAGCGGGTTTCGCTGGACTTTCTTCGGGCAAGGCGATGTCGGCATCGGGGTGAGCATGGCCGCGGTCAGCTTTTTCTTCCTGCTTTGCCTGGCAGTGATTTTCTGGATGTTCCGTACCGGATACCGCCTCAAAAACTGATTGGGCTTAACCCTCTCCCCACATTTCCTGGAAGGGAAATGCAGCAAAGCGATCTTCGGCACGAAAGCCAAAGATCGCTTTGCTGTGTGGCCATGGCCGTAACGAAGAATTAGTCGTTCAAGCGCTCGCGCATTTCCTTGCCGGGCTTAAAATAGGGCACTTTTTTGGCCTCGACGGCCACCGGCTCGCCCGTGCGGGGGTTGCGGCCCGTGCGTGATTCGCGGGCGCGAGTCGAAAAAGCGCCAAAGCCACGCAACTCCACGCGCCCCCCAGCGGCCAGTTGCTCGACAATGGAATCAAAGAAAGTATCGACTATGCGTTCGACTTCATCGAGACGCAAGTCGCTGTTCTCGTTGGCGATCTTTTGAACCAGTTCGGACCGGATCATATACTTCCCCTTGTGACACATCGCGCGCGCCCTCCCGACACTCTTGAAACCGGAGTGCTGCGGCACGGATGCGTAAGGCCCCCTCCCAACGCAAAGCCAAGATTATCATGAAACAAGGGGGCGTCAAAATATATCGCCCAAAGCAAAAGGCCCGCAGAGGGACACTCTGCGGGCCTTTCATTATTTGGCGTGAAAGAAAGATTAGTCCTTCTTGCCAGCCTTCAGCGCTTCGCCAAGGATGTCGCCGAGCGAGGCGCCCGAGTCCGACGAACCATATTGGGCGACAGCCTGCTTCTCTTCGGCGATCTGCATCGCCTTGACCGAGAAGTTCGGCTTTTTCGAACGGTCGAAGCCAACAACCATCGCGTCGAACTTCTGCCCGACCTGGAAGCGCTCGGGGCGCTGCTCGTCACGGTCGCGGCCAAGGTCGGCGCGCTTGATGAAGCCGGTGGCGCCATCGTCGCCAGCCTGCACTTCAAGGCCATTGTCGCGCACTTCAAGAACGGTGACGGTCACGACGTCATTCTTCTTGAGCGATCCGGCAGCGGCGCCGGCGCCCACGGCAGGCGCACCCTTTTCAAGCTGCTTGATGCCAAGGCTGATGCGTTCCTTCTCGACATCGACGTCGAGAACGACGACCTGCACCTGCTCGCCCTTGCGGTGGAGGTGCAGCGCTTCTTCGCCCGAAATGCCCCAGGCGATGTCCGACATGTGGACCATGCCATCGACGTCGCCGGGCAGGCCGACGAACAGGCCGAATTCGGTCGCATTCTTGACTTCGCCTTCGACGACGCTGCCAATGGGATGCGCATCGGCAAAGGCGCCCCAGGGGTTCGACTGCGCCTGCTTGAGGCCCAGCGAAATACGACGCTTTTCGCTGTCGACTTCGAGGACGAGCACTTCGACTTCCTGGCTGGTCGAAACGATCTTGCCGGGGTGAACATTCTTCTTGACCCACGACATTTCGCTGACGTGGACCAGGCCTTCGATGCCGGGTTCGAGTTCGACGAACGCGCCATAGTCGGTGATGTTGGTGACCGTGCCCGAAAGCTTGGCGCCAACCGGATATTTGGCGGCGACGCCTTCCCAGGGATCGGCTTCCAGCTGCTTCATGCCAAGGCTGATGCGCTGCGTGTCGCGGTTGATGCGGATGATCTGCACCTTGACCGTGTCGCCGATGTTGATGATTTCGCTCGGGTGATTGACGCGCTTGTAGCTCATGTCGGTGACATGGAGCAGGCCGTCGATGCCGCCGAGGTCGACGAAGGCGCCATAGTCGGTGATATTCTTCACCGCGCCTTCGATGATCTGGCCCTCTTCGAGGTTCTGGATCAGGCCCGAACGCTGTTCAGCGCGCGTTTCTTCCAGAATGGCGCGGCGCGACACGACGATATTGCCGCGGCGACGGTCCATTTTCAGGATCTGGAAGGGCTGCGGCAGGTCCATCAGCGGGCCGACGTCGCGCACGGGGCGGATATCGACCTGGCTGCCGGGAAGGAAGGCCACGGCGCCGCCGAGATCGACGGTGAAGCCGCCCTTGACGCGGCCGAAGATAACGCCTTCGACGCGGGCTTCCTTGGTAAATTCTTCTTCAAGGCGGTCCCACGCAGCTTCGCGGCGCGCACGGTCGCGCGACAGCATGGTTTCGCCATTGGCATTTTCGACACGGTCGACATAAACTTCGACTTCGTCACCGATCTTCAGATCGGCCTTCTGGCCCGGCATGGCGAATTCGCGAAGCGCAACGCGGCCTTCGCTCTTCAGGCCAATGTCGATCACTGCCATGTCATTTTCGATGCCGGTTACGGTGCCCTTGACAACGCGGCCTTCAAAGCCGCCGTCGGCGCCGCCCAGCGATTCATCGAGCATCGCGGCGAAATCGTCGCGCGTCGGAAAAGCCGTAGAGGCCATAAACTACATTCCTTACTTCATTTGTTCCGGCCAAGCGGTTGGTTCCGCTGGTCTTTTGGCCGATCCGTCCTGCCAGCCGAATGCTCGGCAAGACATCCTTCGAACAAGGCCGGGATCAAGGCGTGGGCAAAGCAAAAAGGGCGCGACGGGTGCATCCCCATCACGCCCGACGCTCGATTATAGGGAGCGACGGTCTGACCGTGCCTCGACCGGCAATGCCCGTCGGACCGCGCGCGTATAGGCGGAAAAGCAGGCATCAGCAAGGAAAAAGGCGGGTGCGGCCCGGAGGGGGAGAGGAAGGATTCGCGCAGAGGCCCAGAGCAGAGGGGGGGCGGGAAGTTTCGCGCGGAGACGCGGAGACGCGGAGAGAGAGCGCGCCTGCCGCGAAGCGGCTTTCTTTCTCGCCTCCGCGTCTCCGCGTGAATTCAATCCCTCTGCGCTCTCTGCGCCTCGGCGCGAATTCCTCTTCAGCCCGGTGTCGCCAATTTCCCTTCGACGAACGCGATGGCGGCGGCGATGGCGGCGGCGCGGTCCATGCGGCTGGTGTCGAGTAGCATGGCATCCTCGGCACGGATCAGCGGCGCATCGGCGCGGCCCATGTCGCGGGCATCGCGCGCCCGGATATCGGCGAGCACTTCTTCATAGCCGAGCGAAATGCCGCGCTCGACCATTTCGCCATGGCGCCGCCGCGCGCGTTCTTCGGCCGTGGCGGTCACGAACAGCTTGGCATCGGCATGGGGAGCGATCACTGTGCCGATGTCACGACCGTCGAGCACCGCGCCCCCCGGCTGATTGGCGAAATCGCGCTGGCGCTGCAGCAGGGCGGAGCGCACTTCGGGGTGAATGGAGACGCGGCTGGCGAGGCCCCCGCTGCTTTCATGGCGCAGCGCCGGATTCTCCAGAAGCGTATCGGGGAAGTCACAGGCGGCGAGGGCGTCCGCCGCCCGATCGGGGTCGCCGCCGCGCTGCTGGGTCTGAAAACCGACCGCGCGGTAAAGCAGCCCCGTATCGAGCACCGGCAAGCCGAAATGCCGTCCCAGCGCCTGGGCAATCGTCCCCTTGCCCGACGCAGTGGGGCCGTCAACGGCGATAATCATTGTGCGCTCCTCGCCCGGCGTTGCCGCCAACCGCGCACCAGGCCCCAGATGGCAATACTCCCCCAGGCGATTTCAAGCAGGAAGGAGGCGAGGTTGAAGTGAACCATCAGCGACACGAGCAGCAGCAGCGCGCCGGCGAGGTTGACGCCGTTGAACAGGATCGGATTGGGCTTCGTCGCCATATTGATATAGGCATAGGCCGCAAGGACGCAGGCCGTCCCGCACAGGCCGATGGCATTGGCGACGGGGCTCGACAGGTCGATCATGCGTCGGCTTCCCCGCTCAGCGACTGAAGCAGCGCCTCGAAATTGGGAAAGCTCGTCGATATGGGAGCGATATCGTCAATCTCGACGGCTTCCTTGCTGACCAGCCCGGCGATGGCAAAGCTCATGCAGATGCGATGATCGAGATGGCCTGCAACGCTGGCGCCGCCGGGAAGCGGCTCGCCCCCCGTGCCGTCGATGATCAGCCCGTCGGGGGTCTCTTCGACCCGCGCGCCAATGGCTTGCAGGCCGGTCGCCATGACGGCGATGCGGTCGCTTTCCTTGACGCGCAATTCATCGAGCCCGCTGGTCACCGTCCGCCCCTTCGCGAGCGCCGCGGCGACGAAAAGGATCGGAAATTCGTCGATCATGCTGGGGGCGATGGCGGGGTCTACCTCTACGCCCGTCAGCATGCTGTGCCGCACGTGCAGATCGGCGACGGGTTCGCCGCCCACTTCGCGTTCGTTGAGCAGGCTGATATCGCCGCCCATATCGCGCAGCAGGTGGATCAGCCCGGCGCGGGTCGGGTTGATGCCGACATTGGCGATCAGAATATCCGACCCCGGCACCAGCAGCGCGGCGACGATGAAAAAGGCCGCCGAAGAAGGGTCGCCCGGCACGACGATATTTTGCGGGGTAAAATCAGCCTCGCCGCGCAGGCGGATGTAACGGGTGCCCTCGCTGTCCGTTTCCACCGACAGATCCGCGCCGAAACCGCGCAGCATCCGCTCGCTATGGTCGCGTGTCGGTACCGGCTCGATCACTTCGGTGATGCCGGGCGTGTTGAGCCCGGCGAGCAGCACCGCGCTTTTCACCTGTGCCGAGGCCATGGGCAGGCGATAGGAGAGGGGGACGGCGGGCAAAATGCCGCGCACCATCAGCGGCAACGTCTGGCTGCCGCCCGCGCCGGGGGTGGCGCGGATATCGGCGCCCATTTGCGACAGGGGGTCGATCACCCGGCCCATGGGGCGGCCCGACAGGCTGGCGTCGCCCACGAACGTGCAGGTGATCGGATGACTCGCGACCAGCCCCATCAGAAGCCGCGTTGACGTCCCGCTATTGCCCATGTCGAGCGCAGCGCGCGGCTGGAGCAGTCCGCCGACCCCGACGCCGTCGATCCGCCACGCGCCGTCCTCGCTGCGTTCGATCTGCGCGCCCATCGCGCGCATTGCGTCGGCGGTGGCGAGCACATCATGCCCTTCCAGCAGGCCGGTCACCCGGCTGGTTCCGACGGCGAGCGCAGAGAACATGAGCGCGCGATGCGATATACTCTTGTCGCCCGGAATGGTAATTTCGCCCTTGAGCGGCGGGGATGCCGAAAAGCGGCGCGGTGTTGCGGTCTGATCTGTCATGGCGTGCGGCTTTTGACAGCGGCCCGACAATCTGGCAAGGCGCACGCCGATTTGACGGGCAGCAATAGCTATGCTGCTCTTTTCAAGAAATTTATATCCCCTTTCAAGGATTTATGAGGCACATATGGTAAAGGCTGAGTGGGGCGCCAAGCGGAGCTGCCCGAAATGCGCCACCCGATTCTATGATTTGACCAAGGATGATCCGGTCACCTGCATCAATTGCGGTCATGCCTGGATCCCGGAATCGGTCCTGAAATCAAAGCAACCCATTCCTTTTGAAGAGGCTGAGAAGCCCGGAAAGGCGAAGGAAGAGGTCGCGGATGACGATCTGGATCTTGACGTCGATGTCGATGAAGATAGCGATTCGCCCGACAATGACGTCGACCTTGGCGGCGACGACGATCTTGGCGTGACCAAGGCGGACGACGACGACGACGAAAGCTGAGTTTTTCGGCAAGGGGACAAAAAAGCGTCACAAGACGCATTTGCCCCCTTGCATCGGACGCCCGCGCTGGTAAAGGCGGCGTCCCGATCGCATCACCCAGACGCGATCGGCTTGAAAATGGCATGGGGCCTTAGCTCAGCTGGGAGAGCGCTACAATGGCATTGTAGAGGTCAGCGGTTCGATCCCGCTAGGCTCCACCATTTTCTCCTTGGCGCGGTATAGCGCTCCTCATGGCATATTAGAGGTCAGCGGTTCGATCCCGCTAGCGGTTTCGTCATCCCGGACTTGATCCGGGATCCATCTGCGCCGCATCGCCCTCTTGTCCGGGCAAAGAAAAAGGGCGGGAACAGCGTCCCGCCCTTCGCGTTCGTCATGGGGCCGCTGTTTAGAAGCGATAGCCGACAGCGACGACGCCCTGATGGCGCGAAACCTTCAGGCCGGTATCGATGCCTTCATATTCAAAGCTGCCATAGTCAGAATAGCGATATTCCGCGCGCGCAAACATCGTTCCGCTGACATATTCAGCGCCGGCGCCAAGGCGAAAGCCGTCCACATTTTCCGAAATGGATGCAGCGTCCGTGCCATCGTCATAGCGCATCTTGATGCTGGCATTGGCATAGCCGCCCTTGGCATAGACGAGCATGTTCGCCGAGACCGGAACGCCCAGGCGAGCGCCGACATAGAGGTCGCGGCCCGCGCTGATCGAGGCTTCGTCGCCGGGGGTTTCAATGTCGCGCGCCGAATATTTCGCCGTCGAATCAGCATATTCGGCTTCGACGCCGACGAGGGCGCCGCCCGCGTCGAAATCATATCCCGCGACCACGCCATAGCCGAGGCCGCCCTTTGAATCGCTCTCGCCATCGACCTTGAAGGACAGGCTGTCATAGCCGACGAGCGCACCAAGTTTGAAGCCACCCATTCCTTCGGCTTCCTGCGCAAATGCCGGGGTAGCCATGAGCGACGCGGCAATTGCTGCAAATGCTAATTTCTTCACCTTACTCTCCTCTATAGTGAGCGACGCGCTCGAACGCGCCGATAGCGGCGAATAATTTCTTATCAACTCAAATTTATATGGGTCATAGAAAAATTCTTAACTGTGGCGACAAGGCAACAATGCTTGCCGGAAAGAATATTCAAGGAGAGCGATATTATGCCTACTTGATGGATTCGCGATGGGGCACCCGATGCAAAGTAAATCGGCATGGTTTCAGAGCGGTTTCCTCCGCGCCCTGTCGATTGCCGGGACAGCCCGTCCCCTTGGCGGGCTTGACCCTGTAGCGGCTACAGGCGTTAAATCGGCGCCCGCACCATTTGCGGAAAGGGCGGGATCATGGACGATTTGCTGTTGAAAAGGGCGGTTGCGGCGGAGCGGAGCCGCTTTGTTGCGGCGGCGGGGACTGGCGATCCGGCTGGAGCCTGGCGCGCGCTCGAGCGCGCGCATATCCTGTCGCAGCCGCTGTTGATTCCGCATCTGCGTGTCCATGGCTGGATGCTGATTTATGCCCTTCGACTGGGCGACATCCGGGAAGTCGCGGGACAAGCCTTGCGGTTGGCGCTGGCGCCGCTGGGCGCGGTGACGGGGCGCACACCAGCCGGGAACAACGGACGGGCGCGGGTCAGCGCTTTCGCACCCATGGCTGTTCCGCCCGATATCCAGGCGATACTCGCCCGGGCGCTGGGCGCTGAGGGGAGGCTAGGACGGGAATGACCCTTTGGTCCGCGGTCCAATACTTCCATTTTCGGGCGCGTTAGGCGACGAACGGTGCCCTGACCGGGCCGAAAAGCGGATCATATTAATCAGTGAGACGTTTCGCTGGCGCCATGATCATGCCGCACGGTACGATCCCGGAAGGAGGAAGACATGCCTTTTCTTAAGAAAACCGCCGCCATTCTCGCTGCCACTAGCGTGGTGACAGCCCCCGTTGCCGCTTTGGCGGCCCCAGTCGCCGCGCAGGGCGTGGATATCTCGTCCGCAAGCGATCAAAGCGAATTGAGCGGAAATGCAAGCTGGATTATCGGTCTGATCGGCCTGATCGGCGGCGTAACGGCCATGGTTCTGGCGGCCGATGACAATGATGACGATCCGGTCAGCCCCTGATCAACCGCCCTGGTGATCGAATAATATAAAGGCCGCCGCATTGGCGGCCTTTTCTTTGGCGGCGCGTCTCAGTGTTTCCGCGTCAGACGGCCGTTTCCATTTCCGACCGCGCGGTGCTTTCGCTGCCCGGATCAAAGACCGGCTCCATGCGAATGGGGTCGGCGAGGGTGATGCGGTCGAGGATGGCGGCGGTGTCGTCGCGCACCTTCAGCATCAGGCTGCGCATCCGGCATTCGGATTCGGGCAGGCAATTTTTGCAATGTTCATGCGCGTTGCGGCTCGCGCAGGGAACGAGCGCGAGCGAGCCGCGCGTCAGCCGGACGAGGTCGCCATAGCTGATATCGACCGGGGGCAGCGCAAGCTGATAGCCGCCATCGCGGCCGCGCTGCGAAATCAGCAATCCTTCGCGCGCCATTTCCGACAGGATGACGGTCAGAAATTTGGGAGGGATATTCTGTGCCTCGGCAATATCGGCAAGCTGCACCTGCCCCTTGCCCCAATGGTCGGCAAGATGCTGGAACGCCCGGATGGTGTAGCGAGTCTTTTGCGAAAGCATGACGGGGCCTAGTGAGCCATAAATTTGCTTAATTCAACCTGTCTGGATGAGATTTCCCCGGCTGTGACCGAAAAAGCGCATGTCGCCACTCATAGCGGCCTTGGGGGAGAGCCGTTGCAAAATGCAACCAGTGCATTAATCTCGGTCCCACAAGGGAGAGCCAGACGATGAACGACATGTCGCATCCGCGCGCCAAATTCCGCGCCATGACCGAGGGAACGCAGCAGGACTGGGATATTATCGCCGCCGAGCAAAGGCAGTTCGCGCCCGACAATGGCGCGCGCATATTGGCGCATCTCAAGCTGCTCGCGGGCGATTATGGCGGCTTTCCGGTCGATCGGCTGACGCATTGCCTGCAAACCGCCACGCGCGCGCATCGCGACGGGCGCGATGAGGAATATGTCGTCATGGCGCTGCTCCACGATATTGGCGACACGCTGGGCGCTTATAATCACCCCGATATTGCCGCCGCGATCCTCAAACCCTTTTTGTCAGAGGAAAATCACTGGATCGTGCAGCATCACGGCATTTTTCAGGGCCATTATTTCTTTCATTATATCGGCCTCAACCGCGACATGCGCGAGGAATATAGGGATCATCCCTATTATCAGGCGTGCGTCGATTTCTGCGAAAAATATGACCAGCCGGCTTTTGACCCCGACTATGACACGCTGCCGCTCGAATTTTTCGAGCCGATGGTGATGCGCCTGTGCGCCAAGCCCAAGCAGAGCATCTACAAGAAGGTGATGGCCGAGGCGGAATAGTCGGCCTGCCTGTCCTTGCGGGAAGCCAGCGGACGGGAGATTGCTGCGCCCGGCTTTGCCGGGCTCGCAATGACGGTCGGGATAGAAGGAGAGGGCGCGTCAGGCGCCCTTGAACGCCGCCTTGCGCTTCTGGACAAAGGCCATGACGCCTTCGACCGCATCGGCGCTGTTGCCGGCGATATATTGCCCCTTGGCTTCGGCATCGAGCGTGTCGGCATAGCTTTGCGACAGGCCGTCGCGCAAAATCTTGCGCATCGTGCCGAGCGCCAGTGTCGGCCCCTGCGCGAGCCGCTGCGCCAGCGCGCGCGCTCCGTCCATCAGCGCGTCGTCCGCGACGCTTTTATAGATCATGCCCCATTCGGCGGCCTGATCGGCGCCGATTTTTTCGCCCAGCATCATCATCTGCAAGGCGCGCGGCACGCCGACGAGGCGCGGCAGCAGCCAGGAGGAGCCGCCATCGGGCACCAGTCCGATATTGACGAATGCCTGCAGAAAATAGGCGCTTTTGCCTGCAAGGGTGAAGTCGCCCGACAGGGCAAAGCTGCACCCCACGCCCGCCGCCGGGCCATTGACCGCGGTGACGACCGGAATGTCGAGATTGGCGAGCGCGAGCAGCATCGGATTATAATGGCTCCGCAACGCCTTGCGGCTGTTCGCGCCGCCGCCCGTGGCCGATGCGCTGCGGTCGCCGCCCAGATCGGCGCCCGAACAGAAGCCGCGCCCTTCGCCAGTGATCAGCAGCGCGCGCGCGCCGAGCACGCCCATCCAGTCGAGCGCGGCGCGAATTTCGTCGGCCATGGCGGGGGGCATCGAATTGAGCCGGTCGGGCCGGTTGAGCGTGATGGTCGCAACATTGTCGGCGCATTCGAGCTTGATCATCTCAAAGCTGGGCAGGTCGGTCATGGGGAAGACATCCTCTCTGGTCTTGCTCTTTGGTTTTGGATGGCGCGGACAAGCCTTACCTTTACGTTCACGTAAACTTGTGACCGATTTGACGTCCCGGCGCAAGGGGGGAGAGGGGGGCTATTCCTCCCCGCCCATCCATTGCAGGCGGAGCGGCCCATCGGGGTGATCAAGCCGGAAAGCATCGCCCATGCGCTGCACGCAGCTTGTCCCGTCAAAATCCATAATACCCATATGATTGGGGGTAAGGCGCACGTGCAGCCGTCCACCGTCACTTTCATCGAGCAGGAAGCGCGGCGCGGTTACATCATGGACGGGCTCGCGCACCTCGACCCAGCGCGGGGTGCGCGTCTCTTCGGCAGGCAGCATCCAGCCATCGGTCTGGGTATAGCCGTGGATTGGTTCGCCTTCGTCAAAGCCGATTACGAAATCGATACCGGCAATTCCCGTTCCGCGCGGCCAGCTGGCGAAGATGGTGGGGATGCGGCCATCGACGGCGACCGGCGCCACCCGGCTGAACAGCGGCGGTATCGGTTTTGGCTCGGTGATCAGGCAAAAGGCCTCGCCGCGCTTTTCCCAGCGCCCCTCGGCGCGCTGGTCGAGTGCCCCGGCGACGAGCCTGTAGAAGAAATGCCCTTCGGCCGCGATCCGCAGCCCGCCGCCAACATCGGGACCATCGGCAATGCGGTAATCGCCAAAGGGAGGCAGGCCCTCCTCTAACGCGTCTTCGCGAGCATCATCGACGACCACCGCGCGCCCGCTCGCGTCGGTGCCGGGCTTCGCTCCTGCCGCCGTCGGGACAGCGAGGAGCGCGGAAAGGGCGAGGGGAAAAAGCGGGAATCGCATCGGCCTATCTAGGGCTTTTACGGGCCGTGCCGCCACCCCCCGGTTAACTTGTCCTGCCTCGATCTGGTTCAGCTTTGGCGTACACAAGAGTTGATAATGAAAGTGACTCGCATTAGTGGGGTCGGCGACTCGAACGGGGCGTCGGGGCTCCGTCATCCAAAAGGGCTTTTATGAAATTCACCAAATTCGCTTTGCTGGCCTGTTCCGCGCTTTGTGTATCGCCCGCCTTTGCCGCCGCTGCCGACGACGTTGCAGCCGATGCCGCAGCCGATGCCGGTGCAGAGGGCGATACGATTGTGGTCACTGGCTATGCCGGGACCAAGACCGACACGGCGCTCACCGAATTGCCGCAACCGGTCAAGGTCGTGACCGCCGAGCAATATGAAGCGCAAGGCGCGATCAGCATCAGCGATACGGTTAAATATGCCGCAGGCGTTGTGGCCAGCCCCTATGGCCGCGACACGCGCGTCAACAGCTTCAGCGTGCGCGGGCTGGAGGCGCTCCAGTTTCGCGACGGTATGCGCGATATCTTCAGCTATTATGCCTCGATCACTGCGGACCCCTATAATTTCTCGCGCGTAGAGGTCGTGCGCGGCCCGGCATCGGTGCTGTTCGGGCAAGGGTCGATCGGCGGCATCATCAACCTCGTCAGCAAGACGCCCGAATTTACGACGCAGGGCGAAATGAGCCTTGTCTATGGCAGCCATGACCGCAAGGAAGTGCTCGGCGACATCAACCTCGCCGCCTCGGACAATCTGGCGGTCCGCCTTGTCGGCCGTGCGCGCGATGCCGACACCTATGTCGATCATGTGCCCGACGACCGGGTGATGATCGCGCCCTCGATCCGCTGGCAGCCGACCCCCGATACCGATGTGGTCCTCTCCGGCCTCTATCAGGAGGATGATACCGGCTCGACCTCGCAATTCCTGCCGATCATCGGCACCTTCCGCCCCAACCCTGTCGCGGGCGAGCAGCTTGGCCGCTATCCCTTTGTCGGCAAGCCCGGCTGGGACCGTTATGATGGCCGTCTGCTCCAGGGCGGCGGGTCGGTGACGCACCGTTTTTCCGAAGCCGTGCAGCTCAGCCTCAAGGCGCGCTATATCGACAGCGACCTTGAGTATAAGACCCATTATGCCGACAGCTATTCGAACCCGCAGGATCCCTTTTCGGTCTATGGGACCGATGGCCGGACGATCGGCTTGATCGCGAGCGCCAGCGATGCGCGGATGAATGTGTTTTCGACCGACAATAATCTGCAGATCGATTTCAACACCGGCGTCAATATCGAGCACAAGCTGCTCGTCGGGCTCGATTATAGCTGGAACAAGGTGCAGAAGCGGCAGGTGCGCGGCTTCGAGATTGTCGACCTGTACGACATCGACGGCGATGCACTGCAATCCTATGAACCGAGCGGCCCCTTTGCGGTGGAAAGCCAGAAGCAATTGGGCCTCTATGTCCAGGACCAGATCCGCTTTTTCGACCGCGTCTCGGTCGTGCTGGGCGCCCGGCGTGACCGGGTGACCGGATCGTCGGGGCAAAAGGATAATGCCACCACTTTCCGCGCGGGCATCATCGGCGAAATTGGCGCGGGCCTTTCCCCCTTCTTCAGCTACACTGAAAGCTTCCTGCCGGTGGCAGGGCGGATCGACAATGGTGACGGCAGCTTCGGCGACCCCTATGTCCCGCAGACCGGCACCCAGTTTGAAGCCGGGGTGAAGTGGCAGCCGGCGCCCAACACCCTCGTCACCGCCACGGCCTTCAAGATCAAGGAGCGCAACCGCGTCCTTTACCTTCCCGGCGGCGGCACCACCCAGTCGGGCGTACTCGACACCAAGGGGGTCGAGCTTGAGGCGAGCCACACGCTGCCCGAGAATTTCGAGCTGCTCGCCAATTATGGCTATTCCAAGCTGGAATCGGAAAGCGACACCAGCCTCAACTATATGCCGCGCCACACCGCTTCGCTCTGGTCGATCAAAAGCTTTGGTACGGCGGGCGGCGCGCAGCTCCGCCTTGGCGCGGGGGTCGTCTATAGCGGCAAAAGCGTATCGACGAGCCCCGTCTGGTCGATCACCACCCCGGCGCGCACCACGGTCGATGCGCTGGCGGAGATCAGCTGGAACAATTGGCGCTTTGCGGTCAACGCCACCAACTTGTTCGACAATGACTATTACGCCTCCTGCCTTGCTCGCGGCGACTGCTTTGTCGGCGCGCCGCGCAATGTGATGGGCACATTGGGCTATCGCTTCTGATGGACGGCGGGGCGATGCTGGTTGCGGCGGGAAGTATCGCCAGCGCTGGCGGCGTGGCCTTGCTGCGCCGCGCGTGGAACTTGCCGCGCCGCAAGGCAACAGCGAACGGGCTGGCCTGGGCGCTGCTCTTCGCGGGCGTGCTGATCGCGGGGGCGGGGCAGGGGGCCTGGGGCGTTGCCATCGCCTCGCTCGCCGCCATGACGCTCGCCGCGGTCTTCCTTGGGCAGGCGGCGTGGACCGCCCCGGCGGGACGCGTGCCGGCCGCCTCGCAGCGGCGGGTACACATGCTGCCGGAGGGGCAGGAGCCGCTACGCCTTGGCGCGCGCCTGATGACCTTTGTGATCAGCGTTCCGCTTGCCTTTCTTGCCGCCACCTTTGCGGCTTTTGCGCTGCGCGCCGGGGCCGGAGCGCTCGGCTGGGCGGACGCCGATGCCAATGTGCTGGCTTTCATGGCGGTGCCGATCTTCTGGGCGCTGCTCGCCACGATCCTGTTGCTTGAAACACGCCGGATGCGGCAATGGGTCTGGCTCGCGCTTCCCCTGATCGGGGGAACGGCGGCTACGCTGGCGGGGGGAAGTTTATGAGTTTCACTATCGACAAGCAGCTCGTCCAGCGGGCGCTGTCAGGGCATGCCGCCATCGGCTTGCTCGCGGGGGCGTTGCTTTATCTGATCAGCGTTACCGGCGTCCTGCTCGTCTTTTATGACGAGTGGCAGCGGGTCGAACAGCCTGCCGCGCCCGAAATGAGCGCGGTGGCGCCCGAAGCGGTCGCGCGCGCCGCCGCGGAAATGCTGGCGCGCGAACAAAAAGCAGGAACGCCGCCGACCACCCATCTTTATGTGCATTTGCCGACCGGCGACCTGCCGCGCACCACCGTAATCACCGACACGCAGGCCGCCCACGCCGATGCGAGCGGGCGGCTTGTGGTCAGCGAGCAGAATGCCTGGGCCGATTTCCTGCTGCATCTCCATTACCGGCTCCACCTGCCCTCGACGTTGGGGATCACCATTGTCGGGGCGCTGGGGGTGATGATGGTGGCGCTGGCGCTGTCGGGCGTGCTCGCGCATCCGCGTATTTTCCGCGATGCCTTTCGTTTGCGCGCGCGCAGCAATGGCGGGGTCGGGATCGCCGACTGGCACAACCGGCTGGGGGTGTGGACCTTGCCCTTTGCCATCGCCATTGCGCTGACCGGCGCGGTGATCGGCCTTGGCTCGGTTGTCAGCTATGGCCTGGCCGAAGGCTTTTACAAGGGCGAGATAGAGCGGGTTTACACCCCCATTTTCGGCAAGGATGCCGAAGTGGACCCCGCCAGGGCGCCCTTGCCCGACATCGCCGCAGCGCTCCGCACGATGGAGGCGCGCTTTCCCGGCGTTCATCCCTATTATGTCATCGTGCATGACCCCGAAACGCGCGGACAGATGGTGCAGATTATCGCCGAACATCCGCGGCGGCTGATCTATGGCGAAAATTATTATTTCGACGATACCGGACGCTTTACCGGCAGCGCGGGGCTGGCCGATGGCAAGCTCGGGCAACAGCTTGCCGCTTCCAACTATCATCTGCATTTCGGCAATTATGGCGGGCTGCCGGTCAAGATCGTCTATGCGCTGCTGGGCCTTGCGCTCTGCGTCGTGACCGCGACGGGCATGTCGATCTGGCTCGGCAAGCGCGAGCGGCGCGGGGTGCTCCAACCGCGGCTGCGCGGCTGGTGGGACGGCGTCGTGTGGGGCACGCCGACGGTGCTGGCGCTCTGCTTTGTCGCCCGCATCGTGCTGGGCAATGCGGCGCCGCTGACGGCCATTTTCTGGATCGGGCTTGGGCTGCTGCTCCTTGCAGCGACCGTTGCGGCGCGGTGGCGGCCGGTCAAGCCGATGCTGCAACGCGCCTGCTGGCTTTCGGCGCTCGCAGCGTTCATCGCCGGGCTGGCTGCCTTCATCGTCTGAGCCAGCCTCTTCCCAGCCAGCCCCGGGCCTGCTACGCGCCCGCGCCATGTCCAACGCTCGTCCCGACCGCCGCACCTTCGCCATCATCTCGCACCCCGACGCGGGTAAAACGACGCTGACCGAGAAATTGCTCGTCGCGGGCGGCGCCATTCATATGGCGGGCGAGGTCAAGGCGCGCGGGCAGGCGCGGCGCGCGCGATCGGACTGGATGAAGATCGAGCAGCAGCGCGGCATCTCGGTCACCTCCTCGGTTATGACCTTCGATCATGCCGGGCTGACCTTCAACCTGCTCGATACGCCGGGGCACGAGGATTTCAGCGAGGATACCTATCGCACGCTGACCGCGGTCGACAGCGCGGTTATGGTGATCGACGCCGCCAAGGGCATCGAGCCGCAGACGCTCAAATTGTTCGAAGTTTGCCGCCTGCGCTCGGTGCCGATCATCACCTTCATCAACAAGGTCGATCGCGAAGGGCAGGCGCCTTTCGCACTGCTCGACGAAGTTGCCGACCGGCTCGCGCTCGATGTGTGCCCGATGAACTGGCCCGTCGGCATGGGCGGGACGTTTTCGGGCCTCTACGATCTCGTGAATCCTTCGCTGGCGCTGCCGGGCAAGGAAGCCTCGCGCGCTTTTGAGGGCGAGCGCCTCGCGCTGTCGGGCCATGACGACCCCCGCCTCGCCGCCGCGGTCGATACCCGCGCGCTCGAACAGTTTAACGAAGAGGTCGAACTGGCCGGGGCGGGCTATGCCCCCTTTGACGCCGCCGCCTATCGCGGCGGGGACCTCACCCCCGTTTATTTCGGATCGGCGCTCAAGGAGTTCGGCGTTGAAGAGCTGCTGAACGCGCTCGCCGTCCATGCGCCGGGGCCGCAGCCGCAGCCGGCCGAGCCTGCGCCGGTCGACCCCGATGACACCGCCGTCACCGGCTTTGTGTTCAAGGTGCAGGCGAATATGAACCCCGCCCACCGCGACCGCATTGCCTTCATGCGGCTTTGCTCGGGCAAATTCACGCGCGGCATGCGGCTGACGCAGGGCGGGACGGGCAAGGCGATTGCGATCAGCCGCCCGATGCTCTTCCTCGCGCAGGACCGCGAAATGGCCGAAGAAGCCTGGCCGGGCGATATCATCGGCATTCCAAACCATGGCACGCTGCGCGTTGGCGATACATTATCCGAACGCAGCGATGTCACCATCACCGGCCTTCCCAATTTCGCGCCCGAAATTTTGCGCCGCGTCGCGCTCGTCGACCCGACCCAGACCAAAAAGCTTCGCAAAGCGCTCGACGATATGGCGGAGGAGGGGATTATCCAGGTCTTCTACCCCGAAATCGGCGCGAACATGATCGTCGGCGTCGTCGGCCAGCTTCAGCTCGACGTGCTCATCAGCCGGCTGGAGGCCGAATATAAGGTGGAAGCCAAGCTGGAGGCCTCCCCCTGGGACACGGCGCGCTGGATTGCGAGCGACGACGCGGCGGCGCTCAAGCAATTTCAGGCCGATAATCGCGGCGCGAGCGCGACCGACCGCGACGGCGCGCCCGTCTTCATGGCCAAGGATGCGTGGGAAGTCGGCTATGTCACCCAGCGCCACCCTGGGATCCGCTTCACTGCCACCAAGGAACGCGTCTTCGCAGGCGAGGGCTGACCGCCCACCAATCCACCGTCGCCCCCGCGAAGGCGGGGGCCGCCATCGCCCTTCCGCGTCCTGTGCTATGTCGGTCCCGGCCTTCGCGGCGACGCCACAGCCCTCAAATCAAGCTCAGCAGGTCGCCCGCCGCATCTTCTGCTGGCGCCTCCGCTTCCTGCCGCTCGGCCGCGCCCTCGAACTTGCTCAGCGTAACGCCGAGCAGCCGCACCCCCTGCTCAACGGGCAGCAGCGGTGCCAGAATGGCCTGTGCCGCCGCGAGCAACGCCGCGCCATCCTCAATGGGTCGCGGAAAAGATCGGGCGCGGGTGATGGTGCGAAAATCGGCATAGCGCAGCTTCAGCGTCACCGTGCGTCCGCGCGCGCCCTTTTTGGCGGCGCGATCCCAGACCACGGTGCAGACATGCGCCAGCGCTTCCTCAATTTCTCCGTCGCTGACCAGATCGTTGAAAAAGGTCCGCTCGCCGCCCAGCGATTTCAGCGGGCGGTGCGATTTGACCCGGCGGTGGTCGATCCCGCGCGCCAGATTATACAGCCATTCGGCGCTGTTGCCGAAATGCCGGGCCAGCCACGTCCTATCCTTTGCCGCGAGGTCGGCGCCCGAATAAATGCCCAGCCCCTCCATCTTTGCCGCGGTTACCGGACCAATGCCGTGAAAGCGCCGGATCGACAGCGTCTGGACAAAGGCAGCCCCCTTGCCGGGGGGAATGACGGTCAGCCCGTCGGGCTTATTCTGGTCCGACGCCAGTTTGGCGATGAATTTATTATAGGAAACGCCGGCAGAGGCGGTCAGCCCGGTTTCGGCGCGGATGCGCGCGCGAATTTCGCGCGCCGTCGCCGTCGCGCTGCCCAATCCGGCCTTGTCGCTGCTGACATCCAGATAGGCTTCGTCGAGTGACAGCGGCTCGACCTCATCGGCATAGTCACGAAAAATGGCGCGGATCTGCTGCGAAATTTCGCGGTACACCTCGAAACGATGCGGCACGAAAATCAGATCGGGGCATTGGCGCTTTGCGGTGACGCTGGGCATGGCGGAACGCACGCCAAATTTGCGCGCTTCATAGGAAGCCGCCGCGACCACCCCCCGGCGCGAGGAACCGCCGACGGCCACGGGCTTGCCGCGCAGCGCCACATTGTCGCGCTGCTCGACCGAGGCAAAAAAGGCGTCCATGTCGACATGGATGATTTTGCGCACCGGGGCCTCGGGCGCGGGATCATCACCATCTTCGTTGCTGCTCACACGCCTCGCATATCATGTTCGCGCAATGTTCTCAATGCTGCGGCGACAGATATGCTTGACGAAGCCCCGCCAAAATGGCAATCGCCGCCACCTTGGATATGCGGGTATAGCATAGTGGTAATGCTCTAGCCTTCCAAGCTAGCTAGGCGGGTTCGATTCCCGCTACCCGCTCCAGAAGCCAATTTCAGGGCGTCTCACACCATTTACAAAACCGAAAAAATGGCGGTAATCTGCCATTTATCGGCTCGTCGCGTGTCATATTATCTCATGGCAGCGCCTCCAAAAAGGGGCCCCTATCGGGGACGATTTTTGCCGATCCTCCGCTCCAAATTGGAGTCGGCCAAATGGAGAGATCGTGATGCCACTAACCGATTCTGCCGTTCGCCATGCTCAGTCGCGCGACAAGCCCTACAAGATGGCCGACAGCGAAGGTCTTTATATCCACATCATGCCCAACGGCAGCAAGCATTGGAAAATGAAGTACCGATTCGATGGGCGCGAGAAGAAGCTGAGCTTCGGACCATATCCTCGCGTCTCCCTTCGCGATGCCCGCGTTCAGCGCGACGAGGCGCGCAACATGATTACCAAGGGCATCGATCCATCCTATGAGAAGAAGCGCAACAAGCTGCGTGCCCACGCCAGCGTTGAAAATACCTTCTCGGGCATCTCGCGAGAGTATTGCGACAAGCGCCGCCGCGATGGCGACAAGGCGTGGGCACCATCGACTGCGAGGCGATGCGAGTATCTGCTCAGCCTTCTCGATAACAGCATTGGAAAGATGCCGATCCAGGAGATTGAGCCGATCGATGTCTTGGCCGCTGTGCGGAAGATCGAAGCGCAGGGCAAACTCGAAAGTGCGCGACGCACGATGCAGTTAGCAGGGTCGGTCTTCCGCTATGCCGTCGCGACGGCGCGCTCACGATCCGACCCGACGCGGGATTTGCGCGGCGCGCTCATCAATCCGACCGTCACTCATTATGGAGCGATCACGGATGCAAGCCAGGTCGGGCCGCTTCTTCGTGCCATCGATGGCTACAAGAGCCAGGGAATGACGGACTGGGCTTTGAAATTGGCGCCGCACGTCTTCGTCCGCCCGGGGGAACTTCGCACGGCCCAGTGGGAAGAATTTGATCTTGATGCGCGTGTTTGGACCATCCCAGCCGAGAAGATGAAGATGCGCAAGCCGCATAACGTGCCGCTGTCCCGCCAATCCGTGGCGCTCCTTGAGCAAATCCGCGAGATCACCAAACCTTGGAGCTACATCTTTCCTTCCTTGTGGTCGAGGAAGCGACCGATGTCCGACAACACTATGAACGCCGCGCTGCGTCGGATGGGATATACCAGCAGCGAGATGACGGCCCACGGCTTCCGGGCCATGGCCAGTACGCTGCTAAATGAATCAGGGAAATGGTCCTACGACGCGATCGAGCGGGCGCTTGCCCACGGCGATAACAACCGCGTGCGAGCTGCATACCACCGCGGCGCTCATTGGGAGGAGCGCGTCGCCATGGCGCAATGGTGGTCTGATTATCTGGACGAGTTAAGAGCGGGAACGGGCGCTGACACTCGACAAATCATAAAAGCAGTAGAGCCTTGTACCGACCCTGGTTCGGTGCTGATCCGGCCGGAGAATGGTTGGCGTCGTTCCTCTAGGCGGCGGTAACGGTCGATCTCCATTTTTGAGACGCACTGGGCGACAGCAGAATGTCGGGTTAGGATTCACAGAATCGGTTAGTTGCCACTCGCGATTATGGCGGACGTAGGTTCCGCCATCAAAGAAGCTTGGGGGCACCATCGACTTTGATTAGGTCGCGATTGTCGCGCTTTTGAAACCCGCCGGACACTAACAACCGACGACCGATGAATAATTCCCCTCGCACAAGAAGGTCGTCGTAAATCGAAGGAACGAAGTAACATGTCACTTCACGCCCAAAACGGTTCCGAAGGATCAACGAGCGGCTTTTCTCAATCATGCCAACAATCACGCCAGTGATATCAACGGACTTGTCGCGAACGGATTTATAAGCAAAACGGATTTTTTCACCGACTTCACGATCAAGTTCGATGAAAACATCTTGTCCAGCTAGATAGGAAGACAGTTGAAGCTTTGAAACGTCGCCATGCTCACCGGGCACAATATCATTAATGTTATCAAACAATGAAAAATTATCCCGCGCAAAAGTCTTTGTGACTTTCCCCGCCATAGCTACATCAACAGTTCGCTCAACACTCTCAACAAACCGCGCGCCTTCCGCTTCAGCTTCAACCACAAGTTGATTGGGGTCCAGACCCTTTGTGCTGTTTCTACGACGAAGTCGGCCCACGTCAATCGACGGATGATCAATCGCAATTAGCAAACTAGCTAGCACAGGTTGACGCATCGGAAATGCTAGTAAATCTCCCGCTCTGCTCGCGCTAAGTGACGGCGGAACGAATGAACGGCGCACAACATCATATACGTTGGTTACGAGCGTCTTGAAAATATCCAACGGCATCAAACCGTCTTGCAACTCATCGCCAAAAAATTTGAACGCGAGCGGCGACGTAGATTGCACGACAGAATCAGGCGCGGTCTTAAAATTAGCGTATAGCGGAACGCCGCTACTCGGAAGAAGCGAGGCGAGTTGCGATATCTTCTTTCGCTCAAAACGCCGAACGTTTAGGTCAAGATCAACATCGAATATATAGCATTTGGACTGATTGAGCGCGCCCCGAATAGAAAGGCGACCACGCTTCAGGGCGTCAATTTCATCAGGTGTAACGCCCACGGCAACGAAGTAATCTCCATCGCTGTATTCATCAGACTTGTAAAAAAGAAAATCGTCAAGTCCAATGCTTTTTGTGAAGATGGCTGGCCCACCGAACTCATACAGCACGTCGTCTGGAACGAGCGTCCCAAACGGCCATGCGGTATTCCCGGTTGTCCAATCGGCCCACTTCATTTGCCGAACCCATGATTTGGAGGGAGCGCATACGCGAAACGCTCCTTGATGCTCACCCCGTCATAGCACCAAAACGTGTGATGTTCTGCTTGATTACCCGAAGGCGTATGCGCCAGCTTGCCGTCCTTCGAAGTCACATCGCCCTTGTAGATGTGCCACCGTGCGGCCCAGCCAAATGCCTCTTGCGCGTGACGGGCCGCAGTTTCGCTTATCCAGCACGAAATGCCCCATCCATCGCATCCTTTGCGGGCGGCGCGTTTTCGCCTACCTTCATTGGTGGAATAGGCGAACGGAACGAAGTCGTCGCCGTCCGGCGGCGTATGTTCGCAACCATGAAAGATTGTCGCATCAACGGCTTGCCCTAACGCCGGACAATTGGCGGGAAAGGTCGTCGGAAACGTCCCTGTAGCATCGTCTTTTTGATCGTTCTTAGTAGCGTTCCCCATACGAAGACCGTCAAATATACGAATATCGTAAAAAAGCTATAGTCATGTCGATGGCAGAAACCATGCCCACGGAGGGACGCGCTATGATGGCCAAACGCCACCGCGTGGGCAATAAATGTCAGTTTTACGCCAATTTATAGCGGCCTCCGCTTCGCCAGACAGAGTCCTCCTTGTTCAGCTAAGTCCGCTTTTGTGGGCGAGATTACGTGATCGCCTACGGCTGAAAACGGGAGTATTCCCGTTGTACGATCGAGAGCGGCCTCCAACGAGCGCGCACTCGCACTCACGCGATGTTGGCATGGACGCATCCGCACCGACCGCAGGACCATCCCGGCGACGGGCGATGTGACCTGAACCGGGCCGGCGTCCCGCGAAAGCGCGGCGGCGCGATTATTTCCCCGCGTGCTGCGCACGCTCCTCGCGGCCGTTTCGCTTCAAATAATCGCGCCGCCGCACTCCTCCGCTTGTGCTGCGGCCCCTTTGGGGTTCGCGGGGACCCTCACGCGCCGGCCCCTGGTCCGCCCATGCCGCAGGGATGGTCCCGCGGCTAATTCAAGGAGACGACCAATGGCAGCAATCGGTTTTGTGAACGGCACCATCGAAGCAGGCTTCGTGGGCCAGCTTAAAACCCTCTCGATCCGCGCAGGCATCGAAATCCGGACCAACCGCTCGAAGGCGGGCGACGTTCAGCCCGACTACCGGGTCTATTCCGAAGGCGTCGAAATCGGTGCGGGCTGGATCCGCGTCGGCCAAGCTTCGGGCGAACGCTATGTGTCGCTGAGCCTCGCGGCTCCCGAGTTCGGACCGCGCCGGCTTTATGCCAACCTCGGGCGCGCTGCCCGCCAGGATGGCGATGATGCCTATGCGCTGATCTGGAACCCCGCCGACTGAGCGGGCGACCGGCCCCGCACAGCTTCGGCGGCGCAGGGCTATCGCCATGCCTGGCAATCAGGCGGCGTCGCGGTCCTCGTCGCGCTCGAGGTCGGCGACGGTGAAGGTCATGGGGTTGCGGAGCCACAGCTCGACCTCGGACTCGCGCCAGCCGCAGCACCGCGCGGCGAGCTTGACCTGCTGCGGGAAGGTACCCGCGGCGATCTTGCGGTAGAGCGTCGCGCGGCTGAGCGCGGTTCGCTCGAGCACCGCGGGAAGGCGGAGATAGCGGACGGGAGCATGGGTTGGCATGGTGGGGTCCTTGTCGATTGGGGGCAGCGATGTCTGCGCTCGCGCGAACGCTCGCATGTCGGGCGGTCGCGTCAATCGGGTGAGACGCCTGGATTCCCCGTGGCGCGGCAAGGCGCCGCCTGGCGCTTCATAAACATCATCAGATCAAATCGCAGACGATGCGATTTGCGATGGCCGCGCCGCTCGCGGCGCGAATCATCTTCCCGGCTTTGGCGCGCAGATGGTCGCCGCTTCGCGGCGGCGCTTGGTGGTCCCGGCAAGGCGGGGGCGGAGGCGGGCGTCACTCGCCTTAGCCCCCCCCCGGCCGGGCCGCAACCCGCGTGCCGCGGGTCCTCCATTGCATTGCGGTCCTGACGGATGCAGCCCGCCCGATCGTGCGGGTCTGCCGGCTCATTCCTGCCGTCCCCCTCCGCCCCCTTCCGGGCCGGGGTGCGGTGGTTGGAAGGAGAAGGGATATGAAACATCAGAAAGTCGGACGGCAGAGCCTCTATGCCGAGGTCACGAGCCGGATCATCGCCGAGCTAGAAGAGGGGCGGCTGCCATGGGCGCAGCCTTGGGACAGCGCGGCATGCGGATGCACCATGCCGCAGAATGCGGGAACGGCCCGCAAATATAGCGGCATCAACGTGCTGCTCCTCTGGGCCGAAGGGATTGCGAAGGGCTATGTCTCGCAGCGCTGGCTGACCTACCGGCAGGCGGAAAGCGCCGGCGGCAATGTCCGGCGCGGCGAAAAGGGCACCATCATCTGTTACGCCGACCGGTTCACGCCCAAAGCCGAAGCCGAAGCGGCACGCAACGAAGATCGCGACGCCCGGCAGGTGGCGTTCCTCAAGCGCTTTACCGTGTTCAATGTCGACCAGTGCGAGGGACTACCCGAGGATTATACTGCGCCGATGGTCAGCCCTGATCCGGTGTTGGCGATCGCTGAGGCCGACGCGCTGATCGCCTCGAGCGGCGCAACGGTGAATATCGGCGGCGGCGAAGCTTTTTACAGCCCGAGCCATGATTTTGTGCAGGTGCCGCCGCAGGCGGCCTTTCATGAGCCGATCAACTGGTATCGCACCGCGCTCCACGAGCTTGGCCATTGGACCGGACACGCCAGCCGCCTCGACCGCGATCAGAAGGGCGGGTTCGAGTCGGAGGCTTATGCACGGGAAGAACTGGTCGCCGAGATGGCGGCGGCGTTCACCTGCGCTTCGCTCGGCATCTCACCGACCGTGCGCCATGCGGATTATATCGCGTCGTGGCTCTCGGTGCTGCGCGGCGACGAGAAGGCAATCTTTCGCGCCGCGAGCGCGGCAAGCAAGTCGAGCGATTACCTACTCGCCTTTGCGGGGGACGAACAATGAGGCGCCGTGATCTCTCCACCGTCACGATCGAGGATCTGGAGCGGCGGTTGGTCATTGCGCTCGCCAAAATGAGCGCGCGGCAGGCCGACATCTTCCTGTCGATCCGCTTCGACCGCACTTCCTATGAGGAACTGGCGGCGCGGCATGGCGTCACCCTCGGTCAGGTCACGACCGACTTCGCCCGCGCGCTTCGGATCTGGTCGCGCTGCCTGCACGCGCGCTTCCCGTCGCTCGTCTGGCCATGGCTATAATCCAACTTCGATCCGATGGCGCTTGCCATCGGGTCGAACGGCTTTCTAAGGTCGGGTCCGACATGCGCAGCGACATCGATCATCTTCCCCCGCACAAGCAGCGTGAGCTCGAGCGTGTGGTGCAGATCATCTTCGAGGAGTTCGAGGATGCGCTGGCGCTCGCGACCCAAGGCTGGAAGAAGAAGGGGCGCATATCGAAGATCATCCTCTACGGCAGCTATGCGCGGGGCGGCTGGGTCGACGAACCGCACACCGCCAAGGGCTATCAGTCGGACTATGACCTGCTCATCATTGTCAGCGACAAGCGGCTTACTGACCGCATCGAATATTGGGCGAAGCTCGACGACCGGCTGATCCGCGAATTCGGCGTGACGAGGACGCTCCGCACGCCGGTCAACTTCATCGTCCACAGCCTCGACGAGGTGAACGCGGGGCTCAGCCATGGGCGCTATTTCTTCATTGATGTCGCACGCGACGGCATCGCGCTTTACCAGGACCATAACAGCGAGCTTGCCGAGCCCAAGCCGATGACACCGCACGCGGCGCTCGATATGGCGCGGGAGTATTTTGACGAGTGGTTGCCCGCCGCGACCGGCATGCTCGCGACAGCGCAGTTCAGTGAGCGCGAGGGGCGGCTAAAGGATGCAGCATTCCTCATGCACCAAACCGCGGAACGGTTATATGACTGCGTTTTGTTGGTCTGCAAATTCTACACACCCCACAGTCATAACCTAGCGTTCCTCCGGACACAGGCTGAAGGAATCGACGTGCGCCTGATCGACGCATGGCCACGTGAGGACCGCAAGGATCGCGCCCGCTTCGAGAAGCTCAAGGATGCCTATGTGAAGGCGCGCTACAGCAAGCATTACCGGATCACCCAGGAGGAACTTGCGTGGCTTGGCGAACGCGTCGAGCAGCTCGCGGCCATCGTGGAGGCCATCTGCAACGAACGTATCGCCGAACTGGAAAACACCGCGCGCGAGGCGGGTTAGGGAAAGTACACCTATGGAAGACCGTGAAACGCTGGTCACGCTGACCGCCGACATCGTTGCCGCGCACGTCAGCAACAACAATGTCGCCATATCGGATATCCCGCTCGTCATCTGCTCGGTGCACGAGGCGCTCGCCGGTCTGGCGTCGAACGCAGAACCCGAACCCGAACCGCAACAGCCCGCCGTCTCGATCCGGTCGTCGGTGAAACCCGACTATCTCGTCTGCCTCGAAGACGGCAAAAAGCTCACGATGCTGCGCCGCTACCTGATGACCAACTTCGGCATGACGCCCGATGAGTATCGCGCGAAATGGAATCTGCCGAAAGACTATCCGATGACCGCGCCCAACTATACCGAGAAGCGCCGCGCGCTGGCCAAGCAAATCGGCCTCGGCACCAAGGGCCGCGGCGGTGGCCGCAAGCCCGCAGGGCGCGGACGCGCCCGGACGAAATGACTATCGCCGCCGAGATCGAGGCGCTGATCCAGCGCCTCGAAGGCGTCGCGATCTGCGATGACTGCATCACCGACAGGCTTAATCTGTCGGTCCGCTCGCAGGCCAATGTCGTGACGCGCGGTCTCGGCGGCGTGGGCGGCTACGCCCGCGACAAACGACCCAGCGGATTCTGCAATACGGTCAAGACCTCGATATCGCATCGCCGCTGACGCCATCGGCGAACGCGCGTCGTCCCCGACGGCGCCATAGCGTCAGCTGCTGCTCGCGGGCTTCGCCGCGCAGCTTCGCCGCAGCCTCGACGAGCAGGCCCAAAATGGCCGCGCGATCGTCGCCTGTCAGTTCGACGAGACCGGCCTTGGCGACGAGGCCGCCAAGTTCGATCAGCTGGCGCGTGCGTTCGCGGCGCTTCACCTGCCACGCCCGCGTGTCATGCCGCGCCCGCTTCGCCTGAACGCGATTGCGCGCTTGCACCGCTCGCCGATGCGCGGCCCGCGTCGCTGCCAGCGCCTTTGCGAGCGCGGGCACCTTCACCGCGAAAGAATGCCGCGCCGCGCTTGCGCCACGCCTCCTTCCGCGCGGCGTCGGCCTGGGCGGTATCGAGCAGTGCGCCGGCAAGCTGTTCGATCGGCAGCGCATCGGCGCCGCAGGCGATCACGAGCTCGCCGAGCTGGCCTTGCTTCTTCGTCTTGAGCGCCTTCGCCTTGTCGGTGAGTGCCTGGAGTTCGGCGTCGTAATCACGCGGTTTGCGCATCGTTGGTCCTTCCATGAAATGGGGTCGGACGATCCAGCTATGCCGGGTCTCAGCGGCGAACAAGTAGCTGAAATCTCCCGAGACTTTGTGATCCCGAGCGCGATGAAATCGTGTGAGGGCGCGCTTATACGTCGTGCCGATGTGCCCGTTTTGCTGTAAATGGTACGGCGCTATGGCGCTTTACCACTTCTCGGCAAAAGTGATCTCCCGCAGCTTGGGCAGCAGCGCGGTGGCCGCCGCGGCCTATCGCTCGGCCGATCGGCTGCACGACGAGCGGCTTGGCCGTGCCCATGATTTCTCGAACAAGGCGGGCGTGGTTCACAGCGAGGTGCTGCTGCCCGAAGGGACAGACGAGCGCTGGCGCAATCGCGAACAGCTGTGGAACGATGTCGAAGCGGCGGAGGTCCGGAAGGACGCGCAGCTTGCCCGCGAGATCGAGTTCGCTATTCCGCGCGAGATGACCCAAGCGCAGGGGATCGCGCTCGCTCGCGAGTTCGTGTCCCGCGAGTTTGTAACACGCGGTATGGTCGCCGATTTGAATGTCCATTGGGACATCGGCGCCGACGGGCTCGCGAAGCCGCACGCGCATGTGATGCTGACGATGCGCGAGATCCGGATCGGCGAGGATGGAGAGGTCGGGTTCGGCGCGAAGGTGCGCGAGTGGAATCGCACCGAGTTACTCTCCCATTGGCGCGAGGCGTGGGCCGATCATGTCAACGAACGGCTGGCTTCGCTCGACATCGATGCACGCGTCGATCACCGCAGTCTGGAAGCGCAGGGGATCGACCTCGAACCGCAGCACAAGATCGGTCCCGCAGCATCGCGGATGGCAGGGCAGGGGCTCAAAGCCGAGCGGCTTGCCGAGCATCGCGAGATCGCGCGGTCGAATGGCGACAAGATCCTCGCCAATCCCGGCATCGCGCTCGACGCGATCACGCACAAGCAAGCGACGTTTACGACCCGCGACCTTGCGATGTTCGTCCATCGCCACAGCGACGGCAAAGAGCAGTTCGATGCAGTGCTGGGCGCAGTCAAATCCTCTCCCGAGCTGGTCGCGCTGGGCAAGGACGGGAAGGGTGACGAGCGCTTTACCTCGCGCGGCATGATCGAGACCGAGCAGCGGCTCGAACGCGCGACCGCAACGCTCGATGCGCGGCGACGTCATGGCGTCAGCGAACATCACCGCGAGCTTGCGATTGAACGCGCATTGGCGCGTGGGCTGAAGCTGTCGGTCGAGCAGCGCGGCGCGCTCGAACATGTGACTAGCGCACGCGGCATCAGCAATGTCATCGGCTATGCCGGGACGGGCAAGAGCGCGATGCTCGGGGTCGCACGCGAGGCGTGGGAAGCGGCGGGCTACCAGGTGCAGGGCGCCGCGCTGTCGGGCATCGCCGCCGAGGGTCTCGAGCATGGTTCGGGCATCGCCTCGCGCACGCTCGCGAGCCTCGAACATCAGTGGGGACAAGATCGCGAGCGGCTGACCGACAAGCATATCCTTGTCATCGACGAGGCCGGCATGGTGGGCACGCGCCAGCTCGAACGCGTCGTATCCGAAGCCGAGCGGCAGGGCGCGAAGATCGTGCTCGTCGGCGATCCGCAGCAGCTCCAGGCGATCGAGGCGGGTGCCGCGTTCCGCGCGGCCGCCGAACGCCACGGCGCTGTCGAGATCATCGATATCCGCCGCCATCAGGAGAACTGGCAGCGCGAGGCGACGCGCGAGCTCGCGACCGGGCGGACCGGAGAGGCGATCGGGCGTTATGCTGACGCTGGCTTTGTGCATGCAGCCGAAACGCGCGAAGCGGCGCGCGCCGACTTGGTCGATGCGTGGGACCGCGATCGGCAGGCTTCGCCCAACGCGAGCCGGATCATCCTCACCCACACCAATGATGAAGTGCGGGCGCTCAACGAAGCGGCACGCGAGCGGCTGAAGGCGAGTGGCGCGCTCGGGAAAGAGGTGACGCTCGCGGTCGAGCGCGGGACGCGCGCGTTCGCTGTTGGCGACCGCGTGATGTTCCTCAGAAATGAGCGCTCGCTCGGCGTCAAGAACGGGTCACTCGGGTCGGTTCAGGTAGTGAACGCGATGCGGATGGAGGTGCTGCTCGACGACGGCCGCAGCCTGGCGTTCGACCTCAAGGACTATGCGCACATCGATCGTGGCTATGCGGCGACAATCCACAAGGCGCAGGGGATGACCGTCGGCCGGGTGCAAGTGCTCGCGACGCCGGGGGTCGACAGCCATTCGACCTACGTGGCGCTGTCCAGACATCGCGAGACGGTAGAGCTATACTATGGCCGCGACGATTTCGCGAACCAGGCCAAGCTCGTCCGTGCCGCGTCGCGCGAGCGCGGCAAGGATATGGCGAGCGATTATCGGCCCCCAGAGGCGACGAATGCGGAGGTACCGAAGCGCAGCATCTTCGCCGGTCTCAAGCTAAAGCCCACGATCGCCATCAGCGCGCTCGGGAAGTCCGTCCCCGAACCGCAGCGCGATCCTCCAGCGAAGACTGTTCGCATTAACGCCCGCACGCTCGGCGCGGGTCCGGAGCGGTCGGCGCTCGACAAGGCTATCGAGCGCTATGCCCGCGCGCATCAGGATATCGCGGGAATGCACTCCAAGAATCTGTCGCCGGTCGCTCATCAGCGCAATAGCCTGGCGGCAGCAACGCGCGATCTTGACGCGCTCGGCAGCGATGGTGCCAAGGACCTGGCTTCGGCGTTGCGCAATGATCCGACTCTGATCAGCGAGGCAGCGAATGGACGCACCCAGCGCGCGATGCAGGCGATGCGCGCCGAGCGTGCGCTACGGATCGATGCCCCGGCGCGCGCCGACCGCTTCGTCGCCGAATGGCAGGCGCGATCGCGGCAGCTGCGCCGTTATAGGGAAGATTATGATGTTGCCCGCGCCGAGCGCGAGGGCGCGCAGCTCGGCGAGATGGCGAAAAGCCTGCACCGCGACCCGCAGCTCGAGTCGCTGCTGCGCAACCGAACCCGCGAACTGGGGCTGGGATCGCTTGAGAAGAAATCGCTGTCCCAGGCGCTCCACGACTATCTCGCGCCCTCGCGTTCGCGCGGGCTCGGCCTCTAGTGCGGGGGGATGAGTGACACCGACCCCGAGAACATCGCCCTCGACGCAGCCTTCGACCGGCTCTCGGGGCGCATCCACACGCTGACCGCGGCGTTCGACCGGTTCGGCCTTCGCCAGGACGAACTCGTGGGGCGCGACTATAGCGAGGATCTCGCGCGGATCGATCAAACTTGGAAGAAAGCGCGCGAGGTCTTCCAGAACCTTGCGGCCCGACCCGCGATGACACTGACGCCCGAGGTGATCGCCGACCAGATCGAAGTGGCGGGGCGGCGCGTTCGTGAAGCCGATCATGCCCGGTGGCAAAGCGCGCAGAATCAGCTCGAAGCGGTAGCCCGTTCTCTTGAGCAGAGGCTCGGCGCGGCGCGGACCCGCGACGAGCAGAACAAATGGATCGGCGTTGGCGCCGGGATCGCGGCCATTCTTGCCTTCTTCGCAGGGTGCACCATTCCGTCGGCGGTGAGCCGGGCAGCTCCCGAGAGCTGGCACTGGCCCGAGAAGCGCGCAGCGAGTCAGTTATCGCGTGATATGTGGAGTGCGGGCGTTCGGATGATGCAGGTCGCCGACCCCGACAGCTGGAACGGGCTGGCCAGAAGCGCGCGTCTTTATGACGAGAACCGGACCGCCATCACCGCGTGTGAGGAGCAGGCGCAGCGCCGCAAGAAGGCGGTAACCTGCTCCATTGGCGTGTCACCGAAGGTAGCGCCTTAGGCCTGGCAGCTTTGCGCCTGATGTCGGGCATACGTTGACTTTCGACAGTGCTCGAAAGCGGCCACTCCGTCCATGAGCCATGGCGGCCTCTGTTCTTCAGTTATCGAATTGCCCGATCGCATTTAGCTCGGCTATGTGATCGCGGGCGCAGGGAGGTAGAGCCGAACGGCGACACCGCATTGATAACTTGTGAGCGGCCAACCGAGGGTCCAATGAGGCCGAAGCGGCTGTCAGGCTTGATTTCTCGCGTTGATGGGCCTGTCGAGATTGTCCAGTTTCTCAAGATCGCAGCGGAATTAAATGGCAGCTGGATCTTGCACTTTGGTCTCAGCTCGCTAAACAATCACGCTGCTTTGGAAGTTGCGCGTGAGTCGCGCTGGGGTGATCGCGAATGCGAGCAATTGATCTCTACGCCGGCATCGGAGGATGGAGCCTCGGGCTGCGTTTGGCCGGCGTCGAGGTCGTTGCCTCTTATGAGTGGTGGCAGCCGGCGGTCGATACGCATAATGGCAATCACGGCGGCGCTCTGAAGCCGACCGACGTTCGCCAGTTGCAGGTCGATGATTTGCCGCCGGATATCGATCTGGTCGTCGGCAGCCCGCCCTGCACCGAATTTTCCTATTCGAACCGCGGCGGCGGCGGCGACCTCGACGAGGGGCTGAAGGACCTCGTGCGGTTTCTGGAAGTCGTCGCACATGTGAAGCCGAGGTTCTGGGCGCTGGAGAATGTGCCGCGCGTGGCGAAGGTGCTCGAGCGAGGCATGGCCGATCCGGACCATCCGCTTTATCGGTTCCGCAACCTCGGCATGCAAATCGAGATCATCGACTTCTCCGATTACGGGACGCCGCAGTCGCGCCGGCGCTGCATCGCGGGAAATATCCCATTCGAACTGATCAAAGCTTACCAGCCGCGCCTGCCGCGGCGGACCCTCGGCGATGTTGTTTCAGCAATCGCGGCTGACGAGACTATCGTCGATCCCGTCTGGGGTTGCGCGCTGGCGACGGCGACGGTGACGGAGCGGGAAAACGAAGGCGTCCTCAACGCGGAAGAGCTTCGCATGAACCGGGAGGCCAAGACCTATCATCCGGTTTACAACAACATGGCCTTCCCCGACGGGATGGATTTGCCGGCCCGGACCGTTACAGCGACCTGCACCCGCGTGTCGCGCGAAAGCATCGTCATCGGCGATAGCGTCCAAGGCTTCCGCCGGCTGAGCATCCGGGAACGCGCCTGCCTTCAGGGCTTCCCGATCACCTACCAATTCTATGCTCGCTCCTTCCCGGAAAAGGCAAAGATGGTCGGCAACGCCATTCCGCCTACCTTCACCTATCTGGTCGCACGGGCGTGCCAGGGGGTCTCGGCTGATGACTTGCTCCCATATGCGAGCGCCGGCTCGTACCTGCGGCCGCCCGAGATGGCGGCACCGGTGACTCCGCCGACGGCGCAAGGGCGCACCTACCCCGCCGGGCGCAGTTTCCGGGCCGCTTTGCCTGGCCTGCGTTTCAAGAGCGGCATGAGGTTCGAGCTTGCCAACGGACGCGGGCGGGAGCGAGACTGGCAAGTGCGATTTTTCTTCGGGCCATCGATCGATATTCGTGAGATCACCCTCGATGGCGAACTGCTTCGCGAGCTCCGCAGTTCGCCGTTGATCCGGACCATGATGATGGCGCTGGGCGTCGAATTCGCTAGGATCGAACAAATTTTGCAGACGAGCACCCCAGATGATCTCCAGGCGGCGTGGTCGCACCGGGCTGGCGGGCTTCGCCCCTATCAGGTCACGGATTTTCTGGGCGAACTGGCCGACAGGGTCCACGAGCGGCTCCGCTCCGCCTCGATCGATGACCAGCATGCGGTTATCGGCTATGTCATGGAGGCAGCGGCCGAGGGCGAGGTAGGCGACAGCATCCCGGGATCGAAAAAACTCACGACCCATGCGCTCGCAATCCTGAGCGGGTTGCTGGTCGGCGCTTGGTTTAACACCTTGCCCTGGCATCGCCTTGAGAAGTCCGCGGCCTAGTCAGATCAGAGCCGGACCGAAAAGGCTTTCAAAGGCTTTAAACGGGACCTCGACCTTTTCCCAACCCCCGGCACCGGCGTCAATTGGAACATGCGCCGCCATTTCGTCCATTCCGACACTCGCAAGCCTTGGCGGGGCGCACGACAAATCCCAGAGGTGAAACAGATGAAAGGGGCGATCGAGTGCGATCTCCCATTCGTGGCGGGTGAGGTGCAGCGACCCATTCCTCCCACTGCGGCTGGCCTTGACCTCGATAGAGAGAAAGGCGCGATCGTCTGTCGCCCTGACCGAAAGAACGTCGTAGCCGTCCTGATTGCTGTCAATTGCTATCCAGCGGGGCTTGGCTCCGGTGCGAGCCTCTTCATGGATCAGGGTCAATCGCTCCCCTTCGCGCCCGATGCTGACGAGCTGATCCTTCTGAAGTCCTCGGGCAATCGCTGCGAGCCAGTCCCAGAAGGCGACCACCTCGTCGTCCAGCGCGCCGGCCAGGCCTGCCTCGACGAAGACTTGGCGCACACCGACGGGGCAGAAGTTTAAAACCCGGGAACGGCCGAAGGTCGCATTCTGAAGCCAATCGGGATTTTGGGTGTCGACATAATGCAGCAGGATAGAGCGCAAGGCGGCTTCATACCCGTCGGCGTCGCAGACCTGCACTCCCGCCGCTGACGCCTGTAACTCACCCGCTTCATTTATGTCCAGCCAAGCCAGAGCTTCCGCCAGAGATAGGGCGGAGGCCGACGACATGCCGCCGACCTTGGGAAGGCCGGAAAGCAGGTCTGCTGCCGACAGGGGCCGCCTTTGCAGCAGGTCGAGAAGGGCAATGCCCGCCTGAGCCAGGCCGGGCGACAGGGCGAGCGTCACTTCGGCGAACCGAGATCCGCAGCGATCGCCCGGATGTCATCTACCTGGAGGCCGGTCACATAATCCTCGACATCCGCGGTGCCGACCTGGACGGGATCAATCGGAATGGGATCTGGAGCAAGCGACGAGTCATCGAGCGCCTTGGCCATCTCCCCGATCTTGAACCCAAGCCGGGTGCGGACGGTTTCATCAACTGTTCCGGCGCACTCGACGATTTCGATGATCGTTTCCTCGTCCTTCCCCAAGCCGAACCGGTGAATCCGGTCTTCCGACTGAAGATAATGTGCAGCGTTGAACGTGCGGTCCAGATAGATTGCGTGGTGGCAGACGCGGTGGAGGCTGATCCCCTCGCTGGCCGCCGCCGGATTGGCCACCATCACGCGGACGGTTTCATCGTCGTGGAACGCCTTGATCTTGCCTTCGCGAGTGTCGGCATCGTCTTCGTCGCCAGCGTCCACCCCGCCGTGGATGTAGACCGCGCCGAGGTCCGCCAACCGTGAGGCCATATATTCGACATTGCGGACGAAGGACGACCAGATCAGCACCTTGTGCCCCTGGCGTGAAAGCTGGCGCGCCCGCCGGAGCACATAGTCGAGCTTGGGACCTTCCCCCTCCGCGAGCACGGCCGCGAGAAGGTCGTGGTGAGCAAAGCCGATCTGGGCGGCGAGAAGCGAGGGGTTGGAGACGAACTGAAGCAGGCGGGACACGGAGCGGCCGAGGGCCCTGAAAGTCTGCTTGCCTTGGGCATCGAGCACGACCGAAGCCTCCCGCGCCACTTCCAGACGCATCAGCTCGTAAAGCTCTTGCTGGACCGGTGCCATCGGCAAGGAGATGAGATTGCGAGTGACCTCGGGAAGATCAAGCTGCCTCTTGTTGGTTCGCACATGGATCGGCCGCACCAGATCGACAACAGTCGCTTCCTCGGCCCGGACCTCGGGATAGAGAAACTGGAACTGAGGGAGCAGGTCGCTAACCGACTGGGGCATTGGCGTACCGCTCATGATCAGCTTGCCGACCGGCAGATGGGATAGCTCTATAATCGAGCGTCCACTCGCGCCGCTCACACCCGACTTGATACGGTGACTTTCATCCAGAAACACAAAGGTTCGATAGCGGGCCAGATGCTGCGCAATCAAATCCTGGACCCGCGGAAGCTGCTGATAGGTCATCAGCATCAGCGGCGGGTCGTCCGCAAGACTTGCTTGTATGCGGTCGCGTCCGCCGCGAAGACGGACAAAGCTACCAGCGGTGTCCCCCAGGCACTCCTGAATCTGTTCATCCCATGCCGCGAAGGCATTTTTCGGCGCGATCACGAGCAACCGATCGCCTAGCTGTGCGCGAAGGGTGAAAAAGGCAAGCGCTTCGGTTGTCTTCCCGGCGCCTGGCACCGAAAAGGTCGCGGCCGCCGGCAAGGCGGCGAGGCGCGCCACATTCGCGCCCTGGTGTTCGGAAAGGGAGCGGCCGAAGCCCGAGTTTTCGAGCGAGGCTTTCAGCGCGTCGAGAGACAATGGTGCGGCGCCCGACGCGGCTCGGTAACTTGCAGCTGCCCGTTGGGATTGCTGCAAAAGGGCCGTGGCTTCAGGGGTGATGAAGAGGCCAGTTCCGAGCTTCAGTCCGTTGGCGCGAAATACCTGCAGGAACTGGTCCCGGGACCCGACGAAAGCCCACCAAGGGAGGGAAAAGCCTGCAACGCCTTCGAGCGTCGCGTCCTGGCTCGCGTCATAGGCGACCCGTGTGAGCATTGCCGTCCAGGTGCTGACGCTCTCACCCGCTTCCCAGGTAAAGACGGCCCGGCCATCCTTCGCGCGATAAGCAATATTAAGCACGTGTGGCCAAATACGCGCGAATAGCGGCGGCACGTGCCTCGATCTCATCGAGTTGCTTGGCTACGCCGGTGATCTTGGATTCGGGTCTGAGGCCTTCCTTCGCGGCTGCCGTCAGGAAGCTGTTCGCTTTGGCGCACTGATCCAGGAGATACCCCGCCTTCTTCACATCCTTTTTGACCTGTCGCTCGGTCTCCAGAACCTCGCCGATCGTTTCGCGAGCCTGTGTGCGTTGATCGGGATTCCGCAGGGCCTGAATCAGTGATGTCTGCTGCACATCGCTTTCATCGCCTTTGTCGCCTCCAAACAAGTCGCCCAGACCGTCGTCCGGCGCCGTCATATCGAGGTCCATTTCACTGGCGAGGCGTTCGACGACCTTGTCGAGGTTGGCCGCCAGTTCCGGGATCGCAATATAGAGACGGCCAACCGAGGTCGGATCGTCGATCAGGGCGAAAGCGGCCTCCTTGAAGATTTCCTTCCGTCCAACGCCCGTGAGCTTCGATCGGCTTTGAGCAAGACGCTGGAAGGTGTGCTCCTGGCCGGAGACTTCCGACCACCTATTCGCCTTGTCCCGCGACCGGAGATACTCGTCGGCATAGGCGCGCATGTCGAGCAGCTGGGCGAACTCGGTGTCCTTCATCTTGTAAAGTTTACAGAGCTCTTCCGCCTTGATGTTGTCGCGCTCCATCTTCGCAATCATCATATTGGCCTGAGCATCCCAGCTATAGTCCGCCCGAATGTCCTTCTCGATCTGGAGCTGCGCCTCCAGACGATTAATGTCTTTCTCCGTCGCATGGGGAAGGACGACCACTTCGATATGCTCGAAATGACTGTATTTCTCGGGATCGTCGTGCAGGAGCTGGCGCCACGTCGACAGGCGGCGGTTGCCATTGACGACGAAACCTTCCTCGTCGAGCAGCAACGGGTTCACCTGCTTGTGGGCCGCATCTTCGAAATAGCCATCCAAATCCGACAAGCGACCGAGTTTCAGCAAAAGCTCATGCTGAGCCTCTTGCGCGTCCCACATCTCGGGATCGCCGGAAAAAAGATCGGAGCGAAGGTCCGGATTGAGGGCGAGATGTTCGACCTGCAGCGAGGCTGTTCGTCCATTGACCAGGCGATATTTGGGGAGATCGATCGGAATGCGGATGATCGGCAGGTCTTGGTTGAGGCCCTGAAACACGACCCGGTCCGTTGCAAGGCCCTTGATCTGTAGTCGAGCCTCGAACTCTTCGAGGCGGGCAGGACGCGGCCAACCGAACCGCGATCCTTTCGGTGTATCGGGCAAATCCATCTCCGGCATATTCACTCCAGTGCGACGATCAGCGTCGGAACATAATAGACCTTGCGAAAAATCTCGAGCTCGCGCTCGAGCCGCGCGGCTTGCGCGATATTGTCGCCCATCGCTAATGCGACGGGCTGGGATGGCAGAACGAAAACCGCGCCCTGGATGGCATCGTCGAGATACATCGTCTGCAGCTTCATCAAATCCGCGTACATACGCGCCATATTACCGGTCTGAAGACAGAGGCCGACATTCTCGCGCATCGAGGTGATGCTCATGTCGGACCCGCGCGAGACAGTCACTTCGCTCGACCAGCCTCTCGACCGAAGCGCCGCGACGAAATGATCCCGAATGCGCGGGGCCGCACCGCGTTCAATACGAACCTCGACCGCCGCTGCCGCCGCGAGGACGTCATCCAATATGTGGGGCGGGATGCGTTCCGAACCGGCGCAGTGACTGTGCAGCGAAACCTTCATAATGATGTCCAGTTGAAAAATGTGCCCAAGGAAGGCGCGCGCGTCTACAGAATCGCGCGACGTATCGCCCCCAATGTGGAATGACGTAGCGCAGGTCGGCGGTGTTCAAAACATCCAATGTGCACCAATCCGAACAGCAGTTGATTTTAGAACAACCGGGTCAGAATAGTTGACGGGAGATGGCGATCTTCCAGCCGGTCGTTAAATTGTCGCCGACGACGGGATTGCCACCGCGATCCCGAGTAACGATTAATGATCCCAGCGGGTCTCGGTAGCGAGATATTCCCAGATTACGGTTTTAACGATGACGGCGTCAGACCAGTCTATAGAATAGCGATAGCGTCCAGGCTCGACCGTGAGCCAGCCGCCGACCATGGCTTGCTCGTCGAAAAGCTGTACGGTCATGCGGCTACCGACCTCCGGCCAAACAGCAAGCTCCCCGTCGGAACCAGCGGCCTCAAAGGTGTCGCGTTGCTCGGGACTCAGCTGCTCGAGAGGCACGAAAGCGACGTGATCGGGCGCCTCGAGCAGCGGCTCACCGATCTCGTGATACGCGTGCCCACGAGCGTTTTTGACCACGACGCGCGATACCCGCTCAGGATCGGGATAAAGGGTGAAGGGGGCCACGTTTTCAAACAACAACAGCTGTCCGTCCGGCCTTCGCTTAAGGGCCCGAACCACGTTGCGGTTGCTCCGCAAAATCGCCGCTGCTTCGGGATGGCTCTGCGGATCGGGGTAGAGACTTCCGGCCATGACCGCGTGCAGGACGCAGAGAAGATAATTCTCGTCGGAGGAGAAACCCGAGTTACACCGACGGCAAACGACAACCTGCGGCAGGTAATCCATTACACCGCCCGCGCCCTTGTCATAATTTGCGCCACGCTCCCGAAGAGCTTTCGTCAGGAGCGACTTGGTCGGAACATGATCACGATTGCTTTCGATATCAGCGATCGCGGCGCCGCAATGAATGCACCAGGTCTTTAGTCGATCATCTCTGAAATCTTCATGCTCTCGCACCTGCCCATTCCCCCTTCAGAAGCGTCCGTTACTCTCGATATCAACTATAGATGGAGAAGAATTACGAACGGTGACCTCTCACCAGGCCTATTCGAAAATGACAGTATATTTTAGCCCGAATTGGGGAACAATCGGGAGTGCAACTGTGCAACCACCTTGATAGGGCAGGGCAATGATGAAACAGGTCTCGATGATGCCTCATTGCTCGATGGGCCGTTGCTTGCCGTCCGGCACCGCAAGGCCAGCGCCGAGCCGGTCCGCCTTGAGGTATGGGGCCTTGCGAACATGAGTGACCACTTTTCGGCGGGCCATCCCGCAATCAGCGGGAGATTTGGTGGCGCGGCGAGCGTAGCGCGGCGCCTGCCGCGCTACGTCAAGACCATCTGCCGGGCGTCTGTTGCATTGCCTCAGCGCCCCTCGCGCTGAATGTCGCGCGTCGTGAAGGTCGGTCGGAACGCCGCCTGCCCCTGTGAGAGCGGGGCGAAGTACAAGCATTGCTGCGGAAGACTTGATGGTGAGCCGGATTTTGCGGCCCGCCTCGACGCCGCGATGTATCGATCGATGAACGACGACGGCGATGAGCGGCAAGCGGCGGTGGACGAGCTTCGGCGCCTGCGCGCGCTGCCTACCATCGATGGCGCCGAGCGTCAAAGCGCCGAGATTCTTCTTGTTCAGGCTCTACAGCGGATCGGCGATCATCATGGTGCACTCGCCCTGCTGAAGGAACTCGGTCCGGCAAAGAATAAGACTGATGCTGCAATGCGCATGTACTGGCGGGCGCGGTCCTTCGAGCGGCTCGCACGCTTCGAGGAGGCGGCGGCGACGTTCGATAAAGTCCTCCCGAAGCTGCGTGCGCATGTGCCCGAGCAATGTCACTATTATCTCATTGAGATCGGACGTGCCTATCTGATGGTCGACCGCGTTCAGGACGCCGTTAGCGTGTGGCGGGAAGCCGCCGACGTCTTCGAAGCACGCGGTGATGACGAGGAGCATCTGCAGCGCGTGCGCGCCAATCTCGGTGTCGCACTGCTGCGGTCCGTCGATCCCGATGAGGTCGCCGAGGGCGAGCGCATTCTGTACGAGACCTCCGACGCGAAGGCGCTCCTGGGTGATGCCGAGGGTCTGTCGAACAATTATTCGACGCTGAGCCTCCATTATATGCGTCTTGGCCGCTGGGAGCGCGCGATTGCCTTTGCTCGCCGTGATCTCCGGCTGACCCGCCTCATCGGTGATGCCCACCAGCTTACGGCCACGCTCGGCAACCTTGCGGTTATCTATATCAAGACCCTCCAGCTCTCGTCCGCACGGCGATGTCTGCTCGAAGCGCGCGATATCGGCACCCGTCTCGGCCACGACCATACACTCCGCATGGTCGAGGCGAATCTCGCCGCCGCCGCCGAGGCAGGCCGCGAGGCGGGCAAGCGGGGCATCACCGTAGGCGAGGCGGCGCCATGCGCGTGCGACAGCGGCAAGATTTTCAAGGATTGCTGCGGCCGTGCAGATTTCGAGCCAGATACGCCGCTGATCAATTTCGACGAAACGCCGAGCTCGGAAGGCCTCGTCTTTCGTCACGCGCGGTCGCGCGGTGACCGGGGGCGGCTCGACACGCTCCTGGCTCCCGGCCCGACCGATCGGTTCAGTTGGACCACCGCCGAAGGCCATGACGGCTGGATGAGCGTGTCGGAGCTCCCCGACGTCGCAAACTATCATCTGAAGGCCGCGCGGAGCATGGCGGCCGCGGCGACCGATGCCGGCCTCACGCGTTTCGACGAGCCGCTCGCCGCCTGTGTCCTCTCGGTTTGCGGAGCGGAGGCCTTCATCAACACGCTCTGTTTCTTCATCGACGAAACCGCAAAAGGCACCGGGGCCGATGCGTCGTCGCGTCTCGGCATTGCCGCCGCCATCGTTGGCGAGCCACTCGCCTACCAGCGCGGCACCGAACTCACGCTCAAATGGGCCGCCATTGGCGCGGCACTTGCCGGGCCTGAATGGATCGCACCGGACGCGTGGCGCGCGTTCACGACGCTGGTCTCGATCCGCAACGAACTCGTCCATTTCAAGGCGGCCGAGTTCGAGCAGGTCTCGCCGGCGCCAAAGCATCTACATGAAATCTTGCGGCGCCTACCGCCCGAGGTGGAGCTTCGCGACGTACCGCATAGCTGGCCCGCGCGCCTCCTGAGCGCATCGTTCGCGCGCTGGTCGGTCGCTACAGTCGATGCCCTGCTCGCTGCACTGAAGGAGGGCTATGCCAAAGCAGACGAATAGACGCGGGCTCGCGGTGGACAATCCGGAACCAAACTGCACAAGCTACCAACGGCAACTCCGCTAACTTGTCTGCTGGCCTGAAAGTTGCCTGAACTGAAACGGCCATCCTGACCAAAGGCGGTCGACAAGAAAATGCGCTTGCCCATGATTAATCACTGGTGTTTAAGACGTCTCAGCACGCATTGGGAACCGAACCGGTCTCGCAAAACGGCCTTGGGGCTACGATCGGGGCTCGATTTTGATCGAAATCGGATAATTTTTTTCTGTTTCAATTCATAGCTTTAGAGGCGGGTTTCCCGCTACCCGCTCCACTTGCTTCATGACCAAATATATCGAAGCCGCCGCAGGATGGCTTCCTTCAAGCGTCCTATTATCCGCGCGGTCTCCACCCGGTGCGGTGCGGGGTCGTCGCGGGTCCAGCCATCAAATTGTGCGGGGCGGAACAGCGCCTTTAACAACAGCAAAGCGGTGCCGCCTCCCTTGCGCAGCGCGCCTGCCACACCGCCGCCTTCTTCCGACAGTCGGTCGACTTCGGCGAGCAGGCTGCTTTTCCTTATTCGGTAGTCAAAGGAACCGGGGTCGGCAGCTGCGCCTTGTCCTGTCCAAAGCCGCCACAGCATCAAGGGAAAATCCGCGCCGGCCGCGAGCGCCAGCGGCAGCGAGCCCCAGAAACGCGGATTAACCTCCAACAGCACATGCGCTCCGCTGCGGCGGTTTTGCCGAAACTCAAACATGGCAACGCCCGTCAGCCGGGTAGCCCTGCACAATCGCTCGACATCGCGCTGCAGCACAGGGGAAGGGGGTTCGCCGACCCGCCGCGAGCTACGGCCCGTGGCGCTTGATTGCGCTAGCCGCCGATGTTGCCAGGCGAGGCGGATCGCGCCTTCTTCGGCCAGCACCGACAGGCCGACGCCCTCGCCATCGAAAAATTCCTCGACGACAATTTCGCGCCCCGCCATTTCGGCGAGAGTCGGCACGAGCGCTGCGCGATCTTTGATCATCCGCACGCTGGCTTTCGCTTCGCGTCCGCCTATCAGATAGGGGGCGCTGGGTTTGATAATCAGTGGAAGGGCCATGTCGTCGAACGCCGCGCCAGCGGCGGGATCGGCAGTGGTCGTCCGCCCCGGGCAAATGGCAACGCCCTGTGCCTCTGCCAGCGCGCGCGTTGCCGCTTTGCTGGAGAACGCCTGTCGCACGGCGGGTGACGCGATGGCAAAGGCCGCAATATCTTCGCCTTCGCCTTCCATCCGCGCGGCAGCCACGGCCAGCAGGTCGAGGCTGCTGTCGCTGCTCGGAATGATCAACCGATAGGCCTCTTTCCGAACCAACGCGATCAGCGCCTCTACCCAGGCTTCGGGCGTGGTCAGATAGGGGGGCAGCGCGTGAACCCTGTGGACATAGCGCGAGGCAAGACCCGGATAATCCTCTCCGCATGTGGCGACATCGACCATGATAGCCGCGCGGCCCAGCGACCGGGCGATGGACAGGAAAACGCCGATATCATCGGCAATCACCAAGGCTTTTCCCCGGCCCGGATGGTTTGTGGCGCCACCTGCGGCTGTGGCGGGTAATTGCCGGGTGGCCCCCGTCATTCGCGCCCGCCGGACACCGTGGATATGCTGGGCGCCCGTCGGCGGATCTTGCGCCAGACCATCCTGCCGATGGCCCACAAGCCCGACAGGCTGAACGCATGATAGGCGGTTACTGAATAAAGCGGCACCCGCTCGTCCATCCAGTCGCGCTTATAGCCATGATCGCCATAGCCGAAATCGACCATCGCCACCTTTTCCTCATCCAGGGCATGGCGGAACATGTGGTGGGTTAAAATCGTGCCCGCGCTCAGCTGCTTGGCATCTTCGCGATAGGACAGCAGGTGAATGATCGCCACCCCATCCTCAATCGTCCATAATTGCACCGCAACCGGCTGTTCCTCTCGATAGGCCAGCCCGATACGCAGCGTCCCCGCATCGGCTTCGCACGCGAAAAAATCGTGGGTCAGTTCGGGCGTTCCGTCGGGCTTTTTCCAGCAATTGTCGAATATGTCGGTGACATGCGACCAGATTTGCGGCGTGATCTGTCGGTGGATGGTGCAGCTGAGCTCACCTTTCTTCGCCTTACGCCGATAGGTGTTTTTCAGGCGCGAAGGCCGCTTGGTCCAGTAATCGGAAAAGCTCTGGCCGCGCGTGTCGATCCGCCAGGATACGCTCGTCTCCTCGCGCCGCGTCAGCCAGCCGCGCTGCCGCAAATGGGACAGAAACTCTTCCATCGGTCCCGTTCGCTCCAGCCGGATATGGCTGATCCCCGCCGCCCTCAGCCCATCCACCAGCGCCTCAAAAGGCGGGCTCGGACCGTCGGTGACAATGTCATAGCGCAGACAATACCAGTTGCTCAGCGAATGCGTCGACGCCCTATCATGGTCGAGGAACAGCCAGCAGGCCGACGTTCCCGCTTCGGCCTTGATGACCAGCGCTGCGCCGTCGCATGTATGTTTTTCCGCAATGGCGAACCACAGCGCGCGGTTGAACATCCACGGCTGCCGCGCCCGGTCGAGCGCGCCCCCCGCGTCGTCGATCGCTTCGTTCAAGTTCCGGAAAATGCGGTATGTCTGGGTCATGAGGCTTTGGTTGGAAGGGAAAAGGCGCGGGGCTAGCGGCGTTTTATTAATTTTCTTCCGCCTCGCGTGAACGGATGGAGCTTGCCCACTGTGCCATTATGTTCCAGTCGGCTAGCGTAGCTGCAGCCCGGTCCAGCCCCAGATGATAGCGTGCAAGGCACCAGCTTCCTGTCAGGAACAGCGCCGCCGCCCAGCTTTTTGCCAGATCCTCGATCGACAGGCGCAGCAGCATATCGTGCGGCACCACCGCATCAAAGATCATCATCACCCCGAAAAACATCACTCCTGCCGCTGCCAGCAGGGCGGCGCGCAGCGGAATGTCGATCCGCCGTGCCAGCGCCAATATCAGCCCGGCCTCGATCAGTGCCCATGCCGCCATGATAAAATGGTCGCCAATGCCGATGCGATAGGCCAGCGCTTCGTGTAGCTGGAACCGATCGTCAAAGGCCAGAAAGCTCAACATTCCCGCTTGCGACCATAAAAAGGCGTGGGTCCGGGGCGCAAGCTCTGCGTGGCCGGAGGTTGCCGTAAAAACAAGCAAAAGTGCGGCCCCGGCCAATAAAAATGTACTCAGCGTCGTGTTGATTGCGAAAAAGGGGCGGGTCCCCTCTATGTCACTGAAATAGTGTCGAATGAAATCCTGCGACGTATTGGCCTCGGCAATCATCAGCGCTGCCGAGTAAAATGCCAATATCGCAAAAAATGCCCAGCTAGTTGGCCGCATATTATCCCACCGGTCAAAGAATTGAGATGCTTAGAATTTTTTTCCTAACGCTCCGTTATCGCTATAAAATCTTTAAAGGATTGCGCTAGTGGGAAAAGGGGAGGCGCGGCTTTACCCCCTTAGATGTCCTAATATGTCTCCAGCCTTCTCATCGCATTTGTGGGGCGGGCGTGGACGGTCAGTGAATGAAGAATATGAATAGCTCCCACGCCACCCCATCCGGCCAGCTTTATCGCAGCGCCGCCATCGCCATCGCCATCGCGTGGGCGATGCGGCTGATCGGGCTGGTTTCGGTCCTCATTCTCGCGCGGACGCTGACCCCGGCTGATTTCGGCGTTTTCGCGCTGGCCATGGTGACGCTGGCGATCGTCGATATTTTCTCCGCGCTCGGCTTGCGAAAGGCCTTGCTGCGCGTCCCCGACCCGGACCGGTCCTATTATGATACGGTCTGGACGATCCAGCTCATCCTTCTTGCGTTTCTGGCGTTCGTCCTTGTCGCGCTGGGCCCGGTCATGGCGTCCTTCTATCAGGAACCGGCGCTTGCCTGGATCATCGCCATATTGGCCAGCCGTTTCCTCTTCTATGGCCTTGCCAATATCGGCATCGTTGATTTCGAGCGTAATCTGGAACTGGGGCGCGACCTGAAAATGCGTCTGGTGGTGCGCCTTACCAGTTTCGTCCTCACCGTCGCGGCGGCGCTTATCCTGCGCAATTATTGGGCGCTGGTGATCGGGGCGGTGTTGCAGGGGGCATTGCATTGCATCGCTTCTTATATATTCCACCCGTTTCGACCGCGTTTTTCGTTCCGGCGCCGGGCGGAAATGCTGGGACCATCGCTGTGGATGTTCCTGGCTGCGGCGGCGCAGACGCTGCACAGCGAAATGGAACGCTTCGTCGTCGGCCGGATCGGTTCCTTTGGTACGACCGGCTTTTATTCGGTGTCGCGCGACCTTTCGTCCATCTTCACCCATGATATTGCGACCGCGCTCAACCGTGTAACCTTTGTCACCACGGCGCAGACAGGGACGGCACTGGGTCAGGCGCCGCTGCGGCTTCAGTCGATGCTCGGAACCTATGCACTGCTCGCCGCGCCGCTGGGGCTGGGACTGGCCGCGACGGCGGAAAATGCGGTGCATGTTCTGCTCGGAAAACAATGGCTGGGCGCCGCGCCCTTTCTCCAACTCATTGCCCCGGCCTCGGCGGCTTATGCAGTGTTCAAGCTGATAATCTCGTGCCTCCAGGCCAGCGGGCGCGCGCGCTTCGCTGCTTTCCTCGCCATGGGTGCGGCGTTCCTCGCGGCTGCGGCCATCGCCGTCGCGGTGCTGCTGGGGGCGAAGCCGCTTGAGGTTGCGGCGGTCGCCTTGGCTACGGTGGCTTTCTCCCTCATCGCCGCCATCGCGATACTCGCGCTGGCCGAACGCATCGGTATGGCAGGGCTGATGTTTGCCACCGCGCGCCCCTTCCTTGCCGCCGGTGTCATGCTGCTCGCCATCCGGCTTCTCGGACCCTGGACCGGCTCGCCCTTGTTCGCGCTGTGCACTGCCGCCGCTACCGGCGCCATCACCTACGCCGCGACCACCACCCTCCTATGGCTGATCACCGGCCGGCCGCCGGGCGCCGAGGCCAATGCCCTGACGCTCTTCACTACGCAGTGGCGCCGTCTGCGAGGCGTATGAATATGGGGGAAAATATCTGCAAGGCGGAAAGCGGACACCGTTCCGCCCTGGCGCGCTGCCGTCACATATGCCACAATCCGGAAAATGGTGGACGCACTAGGGCTCGAACCTAGGACCCGCTGATTAAGAGTCAGCTGCTCTACCAACTGAGCTATGCGTCCACTGCCATGTTTCGGGCATTCGCCGCAGCGGGAGGATGGCCTCTTTGCTGCAAAGCGAGCGGCCCGCTATCATGGTGCTTTGCCCTTGGCAATGGGCTTTGCCCATTTTGCCGAAATTTTTTGCCTAGTAAAAACGCCGCGTCCCGGTTTTGCTGTCATTCTCGATGGCGAGAATGACGCCGATGCAGATCATGATGGTCAGCATCGACGACCCGCCGTGCGAAAAGAGGGGCAGGGGAATGCCGACCACGGGAGCGAGGCCCATCACCATCATCAGGTTGATCGCGATATAGAAGAAGATCGTCATGGTCAGCCCGGCAGCGGTCAATTGCCCAAAGCGAGTGCGGGCATTCAGGGCAACACGCGTCGACCAGCGCAACAGCAGGAAAAAGCCAAAGAGTAACGCGAAACCGCCGATCAGCCCCCATTCCTCGGCCATGGTGGCAAAGATGAAGTCGGTATGCCCCTCCGGAAGATAATCAAGGTGGCTTTGCGACCCGTTGAGAAAGCCCTTGCCGGTCAGTCCGCCGGACCCGATGGCAATTTTTGACTGGCTGATATGATAGCCCGCGCCCAAGGGGTCGCTTTCGGGGTCGAGGAAGATCAGCACGCGGCGCTGCTGATAATCATGCAGCATCGAAAAAAGCAGGGGGAGCGCTGCTGCCCCCGCCACCGCTGCGCTGCCAAACCACCAGAAAGGCAGACCGGCGGCGAACATCACCACCACGCCGCTTGCACAAATGGCGAGCGCGGTGCCCAGATCGGGCTGCAGCATGACGAGTCCCGCCGGAATGCCGATCAGAATTAGCGCGGGCCATAGGGCGGTCCAGTTTCGCGTTTCGCCGGGGGGAAGCTGCGCATAAAAACGCGCAAGGGCCAGCACGATCGCGACCTTCATCAGCTCCGACGGCTGAAGGGTCATGAAGCCGAGGTTGAGCCAACGCTGGCTCCCCCCGCCGACAAAGCCCAGTGCTTCCACCGCCACAAGCAATACTGCGACGCCCAGATAGCCGAGATAGGAGAAATCCTCGAACAGCTTCAGCGAGAAGCGCCCGATGACCAGCGCCATGCTCAGAAAAATGGTAAAGCGCAGCGCCTGCTGCCCCGCCCAGGGCGACCAGCTTCCCCCGGCCACCGAATAAAGCACAAGCACGCTAAAGCCGGTGATGGCGGTCAGCAGCGCGATTAATTTCCAAGGGATGCGCTGGATGGCGGGCGGGACGGGGATCATGCGTCGCTGTCCTCACCGTCTTTTGCGCTCTCATCGCTTTGCGCCGCGCCGCTCGCTGCCGCTTTCCACGCGGCATAGTCGCGGTCCATCCGTTCCTTGATCGTGCCGCCCCAGCCCGATTCCAGCCGCTCCAGCTCGGCCATCGCCTTTTCGCGATCATAAAGGAAGGTGAAGATATCTTTCGCCACCGGCGCGGCGGCGCGCGAACCGCCCATGCCATGTTCGATCACGACCGACGCGGCATAGCGCGGATTTTCCACCGGCGCGAAACAGACGAACAGGCCATGGTCGCGATATTTCCACGCCCCGCTTTGCCCCCGTGATCCCGAGGCAAGGCCGCGCACCTGCGCGGTGCCGGTCTTGCCGCCCATGGTGATGCCGTCGAGCGGCAGGCGGCTGCGTACCGCGGTGCCCGCGCCATTGACCACCGCATCCATACCCGCGCGCGCAATCTCCAGCGCTTCGGGGCGCAGGGGCAGGGGATTATTGTCGAACTTGCGGTTGATCAGTCGCGGATAGAGCGAGCGCCCCGACGCCATGCGCGCGGTCATCACCGCAAGCTGGAGCGGGTTGGCGAGCACATAACCCTGGCCGATGACAGCGTTGAGCGAATCCGACGCCGTCCAGCGCTGATCATATTTGCGCATTTTCCACGCGCTGTCGGGAATGGTGCCATAGCGCTGGTTGCTGCCGGCGAGCTGATATTCCTCGCCCAGCCCCAGCAGGCGCGCGGTGGGTGCGATGGCGTCATAGCCCAGCCGGTCGGCGAGCCAGTAGAAATAGCTGTTACAGCTTTTCATGATCGCCGTTTTCATGTCGATGCTGCCATGCACGCCGAGACAGCGGAAGAAGCGGTTGCCCAGCCGATAGCCGCCGATGCAGGTATGCCGCTCGCTGGGATCGACGCCATGCTCGACCGCTGCGATGGCGGCCATGGGCTTCAGCGTCGATCCGGGGGGATAGAGGCCGCGCGTCGCCTTGTTGATCAGCGGCTGGTGATCGTCCTCGCGCAGCCAGGCATATTCATTGGTGCTGATCCCGTCCGAAAAGCTGTTGGGATCGAAACTGGGCATGGAGACAAAGGCAAGGATATCGCCCGTCAGGCAGTCGATCACAATCGCCGCACCCGATTCGCGTCCCATGCGGCGCGCGGTAAATTCCTGCAAATCGGCGTCGATGGTCAGATGCACCGTCTTGCCCTGAATATCGGGCTGGCTGCTGAGTTCGCGCACCACCTTGCCGCGCGCGGTGACCTCCACCCGCTGCGCGCCGGGTTTGCCCTGCAGCATCGGCTGGAAATATTTCTCCAGCCCGTCCTTGCCGATCTTGAAGCCGGGGGTGATGTAAAGCGGGTCCTTGGCTTCCTTATATTCCTCGGCATTCGGCGTGCCGACATAGCCGATCAGATGGCCGACCGCGGCGCCGGTTGGATAATTGCGCGCGAAACCGCGCTGCGGCGCGACCCCCGGCAGATCGGGCAGGCGGACGAGGACCGAGGCGTAATCGGCCTCTGACAAATCCTCCTTGATCACCACGGGCTGAAAGCCGGACGCCTGCTTGATGTCGCGGTTGATCCGTTCCATCGCATCGCCATCAAGCCGCAGCAGCGTGCGGAGCTGGCCCAGCACCAGATCCTTTTTCTGCAAACGGTCGGGGATAACGTCGATCCGCAGCGATACGCGGTTGTTCGCCAGCGCCTTGCCCTTGCGGTCGACGATCCAGCCGCGACGCGGCGGGATCAGTGTCAGGTTGACGCGGTTGCTTTCGGATTGCAGCACATAACGATCATTGTCGATGATCGAAATATAGGCCATGCGCGCGGCCAGCGCGCCGCCCACGACCATTTGCGCCCCGCCGACCAGCAGCGTGCGGCGCGTGAAGGTAATCCCCCTCCAGGCTTCGGTGATTGGCGGGCCTTTGCGCTGCATCATCTGTCTATCGGCGCTTCAGACGGAAATTGTCAAACCCCCCGGTCATTCGCATGATCAGCGGAACAAGCAGCGCAGAGATGATAATCTGCGGTCCGATCAAGATGATCATCCGCCCGATCCCCGCACCCGGATGGGCAATCAGGGCGCCGACCGTCTGGACAAGCGCGATCAACGCGGCGGCGATGGCCCAGTCATGAAAAAAGCCCCGCCAATAGATCCGCTCCGACGAATAATGGATGGCCAGACTGGCCAGGGTCCATAATCCGACGGCTGATCCGATGGGCTGTCCGCTGAACAGATCGTCCCACAGACCAAGCGGCAGGCCGATCCACACTGGCCACATCTCGGTCCGCAGCAATTGCCAGCACAGAAAGAAAATCAGGCCCAGGGGAGGGACCACCGGCGAACTGGCGATGATCGGCAGCATGAGCGGCAGCGATGAAGCGATCATCACACTCAATATGGGGACCAGCCGCATCCGCCAGGGGGATGCGGGTTCGCCAAGGCGGGAGCCGACCGCGTTCATTCGCCTTCGCTCGCATCCTCGGTCGCCTGAAGCTGCGCCTCGATATGATCGGGGGTATAGGGGCGCAGCACCGACACCGCATCGACCTTGCCGGGATCGGCAAGCGGACGCGCCAATGCGCCATCATCCTGCCGCCGCACGACGATGGCGACGGGAATATTGGGGGGGTAAAGCCCGCCGGTGCCCGACGTCACCAAAATATCGCCCGGTTTAAAGGGATTATTGGCGATGTTGAGGGTGCGGATGTCCAGATTGCCATTGCCATGACCCGACGACAGCGCGGGCAGGCCATCGCGCGCGCGGCGCACCGGCACGATATTGTCGACATCGGTAAGCAGCAGCACCTGCGACGTCGTCGGCCCCGCACTCAAGATACGGCCGATCAGCCCGTCGGCGCCGCGTACCGGTTGCCCGGCCTCAATTCCCCGATTGCGCCCGATGCTCAGCAGGGCAATACGGCGGCTGCTTGTGGAGGTGGAGGTGAGGAGATAGCCATTGGCAATGGCGGTCTTGCCCGTTTCCTCCAGCTTCAACAGCGCCTTCAACTGGCGGTTTTCTTCGTGCAGTGCGCTGGTTTCGACCAGCTGGCGCCGCGTTTCGGCCAGTTCGCGGCGCAGGCGCCGGTTCTGCGAACCTGCGCGCACATAAGCGGACACGGCATCGTCGATACCCGAAATCGATCCGGTGACGGACCGGGTGACGCGCGCCACCGGCGCCGCCAGCTCCTGTGCCGCGACGCGCAATTGGGCAAAGCCGATCGGATCGGCGACCGACAATATGGCAAGCAACAGCCCGGCGGCCGCACCGGTCACGGCAATGACATAGGCCGCGAACAGGCTGTATTGAGCCTTTCGGGATTGCCCCGGACGTCGATGTGCCGGGCGAACCATGGTTCAAAAACCCTCGATCAAGCTTGCTGCAATACGCCGCGGAAGGCGGGGTCTTCCATCGCCCGCCCGGTGCCGATGGCAACGCAGGTCAGCGGATCGTCGGCGACGGTGACGGGCAGGCCCGTCGCATCGCGCAGCAGCTCGTCCAGTTCGGCGATCAGCGCGCCGCCGCCGGTCAGGACAATGCCCTGATCGACAATGTCGGCGGCAAGTTCGGGCGCCGTATTTTCCAGCGCGATGCGAACGCCTTCGACAATCGTGCCGATGGGCTCAGACAAAGCTTCGGCGATTTGCGCCTGGTTGATCGAAATTTCCTTGGGCACGCCATTGACCAGGTCGCGGCCCTTGATGTGGATCGTCATGCCGCTGCCGTCGGCGGGGACGCGGGCAATGCCGAAATCCTTCTTGATCCGCTCGGCTGTCGATTCGCCGATCAGCAGATTATGGTGTCGGCGGACATAGGAAACGATCGCTTCGTCCATCTTGTCGCCGCCGGCGCGAACCGACGTCGTATAGGCCAGGCCGCGCAGGCTCAGGACCGCAACCTCGGTGGTGCCGCCGCCAATATCGACGACCATCGACCCGATGGGTTCGGTGACCGGCATGTCGGCGCCAATCGCCGCCGCCATGGGTTCCTCGATCAGCCACACTTCGCTCGCGCCCGCGTTCGACGCGGCATCGCGGATCGCGCGGCGTTCGACGCTGGTGGAGCCAGAGGGGACGCAGATCACAATCTCGGGGCTACGAAAGGCATTGGGCTTGCCGCCATGCACCTTGGTGATGAAATGCTTGATCATCTGTTCGGCGACGTCGATGTCGGCGATGACACCGTCGCGCAGCGGACGAATGGCTTCGATGCTGTCGGGGGTCTTGCCCATCATCAGCTTGGCGTCGTCGCCGACCGCCTTCACGCGCTTGATGCCGTTCAGCGTTTCGACCGCCACGACCGAGGGTTCATTCAGGACGATGCCCTTGCCGCGCACATAAACAACGGTGTTCGCGGTGCCGAGGTCAATCGCCATGTCTTGCGAGTTGAATTTAAGCCAGCGGGAAAAGAAGGACATCCGGTATAGTTCCTGTCTTCGGCAGCGTGGCCGCTCAAAGGGATCGGCCCCACCGTTTTTACATGATCTTCGGTCCCCGTCGCCTTTTGAACCAAATCTGTAAAGAAAATCCGACGCTGCCAATTGGAAGGAACGGATGAAAAAGATTGGTCGCGCGGTGGGTCGCGATTTTCGTCCGACTGCGCTAGGACAGCGCCCATGTCAATACGCCGCCTGCCGGAAACGCTCGTAAATCGGATTGCAGCCGGTGAAGTGGTCGAAAGACCTGCCGCCGCGCTCAAGGAACTGGTTGAAAACGCCATTGATGCGGGGGCGACTCGCATCTCGGTGCGAATCGCCGAGGGCGGCATCGGCCTGCTGGAGGTGGAGGATGACGGCTGCGGAATGACCGCCGCTGAAATGGCGCTCGCACTCGAACGCCACGCCACCTCCAAATTGCCCGACGAGGCGATTGACGCCGTCACCACCCTTGGCTTTCGCGGCGAAGCGCTGCCGTCCATCGCCAGCGTCGCCCATCTGACGCTCGAAAGCCGGACGGCGGACGGCGACGGCTGGCGCCGCATCATCGACAATGGCGCGCTTGCGGGCGAAGGTCCCGCGGCGCTGGCCAAGGGCACCCGCGTGCGCGTCGAACATTTGTTCGCGCGCATCCCCGCGCGGCGCAAATTTCTTCGCAGCGCGCGCAGCGAATATGCCGCCTGCCTCGATGTCGTGCGGCGCCTCGCCATGTCGCGCCCCGATGTGGGGTTCAGCGTCGAACATGACGGGCGCCGCGTCCTCGATGTGCAGGGCGGGCAGGACCGGCTCGCCCGTGTCGCTGCACTCACCAGCCGCGAGCTTGCCGCGAACAGCATCGGCGTCGATCTCGACCGGGGGGAGGTGCATCTGGGCGGGGTGATCAGCCTGCCGACCTACAATCGCGGCATTGCCGATCATCAATATCTGTTCGTCAATGGCCGCCCGGTAAAGGACCGGCTGCTCGTCGGCGCGCTGCGCGGGGCTTATGCCGACCTGCTCGCGCGCGACCGGCACCCGGTCGTCGCCCTCTTCCTCGACCTGCCGACGCAGGAGGTCGATGTGAACGTCCACCCCGCCAAGACCGAGGTGCGCTTTCGCGATCCGCAGCTTGTTCGCGGCATGATCGTCGGCGGGCTGCGCCGCGCGCTTGACGAGCATGGCTTTCGGAGCGTTCAGCGCCCGGCAGAGGCAGCGCTCGCCGCGTGGCAGCAGGAGCCGGTCGCTCCGGCGGCGCCCGCCACCGGCTCGCTGTTCGGCGGCGGCAGCGGCGCTGCCTGGGCGGCGCCCGCGCCGGGTGCAGGAGCCGGAACACTCCCCGCACCACCGCCGCCGAACACCGCCTATGTCTATGACCGGCAAACGCCTTTCGCCCCCGCGCCGCTCGCGGGCCGCGCCGAAGTGGCCGAGGCCGAAGCCCCCGCGGCAGAGGCGCATCCGCTCGGCATCGCGCGCGGGCAGATCGCCAAAACCTATATTGTCGCCGAAGCCGAGGATGGCCTCGTCATCGTCGATCAGCACGCCGCGCACGAACGGTTGGTGCTCGAACAATTAAGGTGCGGCATGGCGGGCCAGCCGGTCGCCGCGCAGGGCTTGCTCATGCCCGAAGTCGTCGAGCTGGACGAACCCGCCTGCGACCGGCTGGAGGCCGCGGCACCGCAGCTCGCCGCGCTTGGCGTCGAACTCGAACGCTTCGGCCCCGCCGCCGTCATGGTGCGCGCGACCCCCGCCATGCTCGGCAATATCGACTGCCGCAAGCTGGTCACCGACATCGCCGACGACCTCGCCGGCTATGACGCCGCGCTGGGGCTTGCCGAGAAAATAGAACTCGTCGCCGCCACCATGGCCTGCCACGGATCGGTCCGCGCCGGACGCACGCTCAACGTCCCCGAAATGAACGCGCTCCTCCGACAGATGGAGATCACCCCCCATTCGGGCCAGTGCAACCACGGCCGCCCCACCTGGGTGAAGCTCGCCATGGACGATGTGGAGAAATTATTCGGGCGGAAATAGGGGGGGCAGAGGCGGCCCGCCAACCCCCTTCGTCATCCCGGACTTGATCCGGGATCCACGACTGCAGAGCGCTCAGCTTTCGGCAACCGCCACCATGTAACGGCGCATGTGCGGCATGAAATCCATCTTGCCGACGTTCAGCCCCGCATGGCGCAGCAGGGCATAGGCCATCGTCACGTGAAAATAGAAATTGGGCAGGATCCAGTCGCGGATATCTTCCTTCGCCGACATGAGGAAACGCACGCCATTGGGAAGCGTCAGATCGACCTCGGCATCCCCTGCTACCCAATCCGCCGGATCGGCCGCGTCCAGATACGCGCGAACGGCGGCGATCCGCTCCCTTATCTCGCGCAGTGAACCATAACTGTTTTCCTCGAGCGGCAGCGTCTGTCCCCCGACCTGATTCAGCGCGAGCAAAATCTGGTTGAGCGCCACGCGAAACTGCAATTCCAGCGGAAACATATCCTCGGTCAGCTTGACCGCGAGCACATCATCGCTCAGCCCGGCCTCCATGGCCTTGCCGACCAGATGGTCGAGCGTGCCGAGCATATCGCCAAAGCTTGTCCGGGTGGAATGGGCGTAACGCATCGCGGGCCTTTCGCAGCGGAAGGAATGCGAACGCTAATCGCTGGAGCGCGCTGGTCAATATTTATGGGAGGGCGCGTGCCTCTTTTCGCGCGCCCAAGCCTCTTCTTCGTGCCTTCGTATGAGACTGAACCAGCCCAGCCACAGCGGCAGAAGAACGCCTCAGCGCCCCTCCACCAACACCCCCGCTGCATCACTCGCCAGGGGCCTCACCCCCAGCAAGTGCGCGAGCAACGGATAGACTTCGACATTGTCGATCGTCCCCACATCGCCTTTCAGCCGCGTGCCATAGGCGATGAACAGCCCCAGCATATCGGGGTCGCGATTGTCATAGCCATGGGCGCCGCCCGCAACCGGCCACTCGGGCTCGCCCGCCAGGATCGTCCAGCCGGGTTCGGCGATGCAGATGATCGCCGCGACGCGGGGGTTTTTGCCATAATGAAGATGTTCGGGCAGCTCCTCGCGCCGGTAACAGTCCATATGCTCATGCGGTTTCAACAGCGCCTCGGCGACACGCGCATCGGTCGCGGCGGCGGGTTCGATCGCGGCATAGGGACCGGTTTCGACCGGGATAAAGCTGTCGAGGTCGATCAGGTCGGCAAGCTGGATCACCCGGCTGGCATCGACCGCGCGCATCCCGTGATCGGCGGTAACGATGATCCGCACCGGCTGCTCCATCGCGGCAAGCCCGCTGAGCAAATCGCCGATCCGCGCGTCCACCTCGGCAAGGGCGGCATTCACCTCCGCGCTGTCGGGACCGAAACGATGCCCCTGCGTATCGACCGTGTCGAAATAAAGGGTGATGAAGGCGGGGCGAATATCGGCCGGACGCCGCACCCAGTCGAGCACGGCATTGACCCGCTGCGCGTTGGGAATGCGCTGGTCAAACCGCATCCAGTCCGACGGCAGCGTGCCATGGATCGCGACCTCGCTTCCCGGCCAGAACATCGTTGCCGTCCGCACCCCCGCTTTTTCGGCGGTCACCCAGATCGGCTCGGCCTCATCCCACCAGAATGGGTCGAGCGCCTGCTTGGCATTGCCCAGGCTGAACTTTACCTCCGGGCGGCGCGGGTCGATCATCGAATTGCCGACAATGCCGTTGCGGTCGGGCCGCTTGCCGGTGACGATCGTATAATGATTGGGAAAAGTCTTGGTGGGAAAGGAAGGGCGCAGCTTGCCGCGCGCGCCTTCGGCCGCCAGCCGCGACAAATTGGGGGTGATCTCCCGGTCGAGATAATCGGTGCGAAAACCGTCGATGGAAATCAGCAGGGTGAGGGGCTTGCGCGCCTCTTCCGCTGCATGAAGGGAGGACAGGGGCGCAAGCGTCGCAGCGAGCAGAATAATCAGAAAACGTGCCATATCGCGCCGCGCTATGGCCCAAAAGTGACAGCAATGCGACTCCCCTCCCGCAAGCGGGAGGGGCGCGGGTGGGCCGGCGTCGCAGTCGACCCCGCCCTACGCCATCCGGATTGCCTTCTCGCCCCGCGCCACCACGCCCGTCGCGCGGCGCGACAAATTATTCACCGGCGTCGTCACCTTGTCGACGACCATATAATGCGTCTGCCACGCCTCTCGATTAACCTCGCACACCAGATATCCGCGCTGGTCATTGGCGAATTTCACTTCGGGGTTGCGCGCCAGAAACTGGTCGGTGCCCGCGCGCTGGTCGCTGCCATCGCCGCCGCTCGACATCGATGTGGCGACAAATTCGGCGCCGACCACCTTGTCCTTGTGGACGAGGTCGCCGCAGAAATTCTGATGCTCGTCGCCCGTCAGCACGACGACATTCTCCAGCCCCGCCATGCGCGACAGCATCCGTTCGCGCGGCGCTTCATATCCCGCCCAGCTATCCAGATTGACGATCTTTTCCGGCTCATCGGGCCGCCGCCGCCGGTCGAGCGACATCATCGTCACCTGCTGCGCCAGCGTATTCCATGTCGCCCCGCCGCGGTTCAAATTGCGCACCAGCCATTCCTCCTGCGCCTTGCCCAGCACCTGTGCCTCTTTGGCAAAGACTTCGGGGCAGGGGGTTTTGAACCCGTCGCCGCACGGCTGGTCATCGCGGTACTGGCGCGTATCGAGCAATTGCATGGCGAGCAAATCGCCGACGCGAAATTCGCGGTTCAGCGCGACCATCCCGCCGCGCGGCAACAGCGCGCGGCGCACCGGCATATGCTCATACCAGGCCTGCATCGCCGCCGCTTTCTTCATCAGGAAAACATCGCTTGGCGCGGCATCGGGGTCATTGCCGTCGAGCCCCAGCTTCCAGTTGGCGACGTCCGACACCCAGTCGTTGACCACCTCATGGTCGTCAAAGCTCGACAGGAACACTTGCGCCGAACGCGCCGCCTGCAAATCGACATCGCCCAGTTGCTGGGCATAGGCGCGGCGGAAATCGTCAATATCGTTCAGCGCGCGGTGGGCATGGCGGCGCACCGGCTTGGTCGGAAGCCCGCCGTCGAACAGATAATCCTGCTGATATTCATAAATGAAGTCGCCATAATGATAGACAAAGGCCAGATCCTCGCGCGCCAGATGGCGAAAGGCGCCGAAATAGCCCGATTCAAAATGATGGCATCCGCACACGCCGAATTTCACGGCATCGACCCGCGCGCCGGGGGCGGGCAGGGTGCGGGCGCGCCCGCGCAGGCTGCGCTCGCCAGCAGCGGTAAAGCGGTAATAATAGGGGCGATCGGGCTTCAGCCCCGCCACCTCGACATGGACGCTGTGCGACAATTCGGGCCGGGCGAGCGCCGTGCCCTTGGCCACCACGTCGCGAAAGCCGCCATCGCTCGCCACCTCCCACTCGACCGCAACATTGGCGGGCGGCATGCCGCCATGGCGCGCCATCGGCTCGGGCGCCAGCCGCGTCCAGATGACGAAGCCGTCGCTCGCCGGATCGCCTGACGCCACCCCCAGTTGAAAGGGATAGTCGCGCAAAATCCCCTGCGCCCGCACGATGGCAGGTGCGGCCAGCCCTGTGGCGGCGGCGCTGGCAATAAAAAGGCGGCGGTTAAGCATGGCTGGGCTCCGGGGAGGGGGACGAATCACCCGCCCTCGATAGCCCAGCCCGGCGTAACTGCAATGACCGCTAGATCAGGCCGCGCAGCATCCAGACCGCCATAGCAATCATCGCCAGATTCTCGGTGAGTGAGATAAAGCCCAGCGGCACCTTGCTGCTGCCCCCGACACAGGCGCATTTCAGCTCGCGCTTGTCGATATACACCGCCTTGAACACCGATACCGCGCCAATGATGCCGATGAACAGCGCAACCGGGATCGACAGCCAGGGGAGGGCATGGGCGGTCATCAATATCCCCGCCAGTCCTTCGGCAAAGGGATAGACATAGCCATAGGGAACCCAGCGCTTGGCGAGCAGGTCATAGTTCAGGAACATCGTCGCAAAAGTGTCGACATCCTGCAATTTGAGCAGCGCGAGCACCACCATGCTGAACGAGATGAACCATTCGGCCGCCCGCAAGGTAAAGGGGTCGCCAAAGGCCGAATAGCTGGTCGCCAGCGCCATCAGCGCGGTCATCACGAACAGCGCGATCACCGGGCGATAGCTGGTGGCACCGGGGTCGCGCACCTTCAGTCCGAAATGACGGCGCAGATCGTCATAACCGCCGATCCGCTCGCCGCCGATAAAGGTCTGCGGCGTCGTCTTCACATCATGCTTGGCCTTGAAGGCATCGGTTTCGGCGCGCGTCGTCAGCCAGCGGTCATCGATCTTATAGCCTTTCTTGCCCAGCAGATATTTGGCTTTCAGGCCATAGGGGCAGACATGCCCCGGCATGACCATACGATAAAGCGTTGCTTCTTTTGTCATCACATATTGCCTCTGTTGATCCTGAACCCCATATCGCATCCGTACCATGGTACGGAGTCAAGCGGTGCAGATGACAATCGGGAAACTCGCCAAGGCCGCCGAAGTTGGCGTCGAAACCATCCGCTATTACCAGCGGCGCGGCCTGATCGCGACCCCGGTACGCAGCGGCGGCGACGGCTGGGGCGGCGGTGTACGCCGCTATGACGAACAGGATCTGCGGCGCTTGCGCTTCATCCGGTCAGCACAGACGGCGGGCTTCACCCTCGCCGAAATCGGCGAGTTGCTGGCGCTCGAAGAAAAGGATGAACGCGAAAAAGTCCGCCTGCTCGCCCGCCAGCGCATCGACGCCCTCGACCAAAAAATCGCCGAACTGACCCAAAGCCGCACCGCCCTCGCGCGCCTCGCCCACCAATGCGCCACGAGCGACCAGGGCCCATGCCCGATCCTGTCGGCCTTCGAAGGCTAGGCGGAGCACATAAGTCGCAACCCTCGTCATCCCGGACTTGATCCGGGATCCACGACTTCGGCGCGACCAGGGATTCCGGATCAGGTCCGGAATGACGAAGGGGGGCGGCCTGCCAAAGGTGCCCCCGCCCCCTCAGCTATGCAGGAAGTGCATCACATCGCCGTCCTGCACGACATAGGCCTTGCCCTCGGCGCGCAGCTTGCCGGCTTCGCGGGCTTTGGCCTCGCCGCCCAGCGCGACATAATCGTCAAAGGCGATGGTCTCGGCGCGGATAAAGCCTTTCTGGAAATCGCTGTGGATTTCCCCCGCCGCTTCGGGCGCGCTCGCGCCCTTGTGCACGGTCCAGGCGCGCGCTTCCTTCGGCCCGACGGTGAAGAAAGTCAGCAGGTGCAGCAGCTCATATCCCGCACGGATCACGCGGGCGAGGCCGGTCTCTTTCAGCCCCAGTTCTTCAAGGAACAGCATCCGTTCCTCGCTGTCCATCCCGACCAGCTCGGCCTCGATCGCCGCCGATACGATCACCGCCTGCGCGCCTTCCGCTTCGGCGCGGGCAAAGACCGCGGCGCTATGCGCGTTGCCGGTCGCCGCATTGGCTTCCTCGACATTGCAGACATAAAGCACGGGCTTGCTGGTCAGCAATTGCGCCTGCTTCAGCACCCGCTCTTCCTCGGCGTCCTTGGGCTCGGTCAGCCGCGCGGGCTTGCCGCTGCGCAGCAGTTCCAGCGCCTGTCCCAGCACTGATGCTGCAACCTTGGCTTCCTTGTCGCCGCCGGTCGCCTTCTTCTGAAAGGCCGGAACCCGCTTTTCGAGGCTTTCCAGATCGGCGAGCAGCAATTCGGTCTCGACCGTTTCGGCATCCGCTACCGGATCGACCTTGTTTTCGACATGCTGGATATCGTCATCTTCGAAACAGCGCAGCACATGGACGATGGCATCGACCTCGCGGATATTGCCGAGGAACTGGTTGCCCAGCCCTTCGCCCTTCGACGCGCCGCGCACCAGCCCGGCAATATCGACAAAGGCAAGCTGCGTCGGAATGATCTTCGCGCTGCCCGCAATTGCCGCCAGCTTGTCGAGCCGTTCATCGGGAACCGCGACATTGCCGACATTCGGCTCGATCGTGCAAAAAGGATAATTGGCCGCCTGCGCTGCCTGCGTCTCGGTCAGCGCGTTGAACAGGGTGGACTTGCCGACATTGGGCAGCCCGACGATCCCGCATTTGAAACCCATGAATAAATCCGATCATCTGGAAACAGGCCCGCCCCTTAGCGGCAGGAGCGGGCCTTTTCCAGATGCGATGACTTATCAGGCGCCGACAGGCTTTCCGTCGGTGCGGCTGACGACGATGGTGGAGGAGCGGGGCTTTTGCCCTGCAACCGGCCAGTCGCCCGTGGGGTGCTGGATATTGATGAAGAAGGTCTTCAGATCCTGCGTATAGGCAAGGCCGGTGATTTCGCATCCCACCGGGCCGACGAGGAAGCGTTTCGATTCCTTCGTCACCTGATCGACATAATACATGGAATTATTGCCGAACACCGATGTGGTGGAGCTGCTGGTGCTCGCATCGGTCTGCACCCACAGGCGGCCCTGCGGGTCGATCCGCAGGCCATCGGGGCTGGAGAAGGGGTCGCCCTTGATATCGCCCTTCAAATGCTCTTCGGCCAGGGTGGGGCTTCCGCCCAGCAGGAAGATGTCCCATTTGAACTTGGTGGCCAGCGGCGAATTGCCATCTTCGACAAATTTGACGATGTGGCCGTGCAAATTGGTCTTGCGCGGGTTGGCAGGGTCGGTGACCTGACGGCGGCTGTTGTTGGTCAGCGTGCAGTAAACAGCGCTATTGTCGGGTGCGACGGTCAGCCATTCGGGGCGATCCATCACCGTGCCGCCCGCGACGCGCGCTGCCGACTGGCAATTGATCAGCACATCGGCCTGATTGTTGAAATTGACCGTGGTGGGCGCAGGGGGCGTCGTGCTCTGGCTGACATTGCCGGGGTCCTGCGCGCCTGCAGTCAAGCCATTCTGCCCGACGACCAGTGCGCGCCATTCCCCCGTACCATCGGCGTTGAAGCGCGCCACATAGAGCGTGCCATAATCGAGCAGGTCGGTGTTCGCCGCACGGTTCGAGGTGCTGAACGCCCGGTCAGGCACGAATTTATAGATACAGCCCGGCGTCGAGTCATCGCCCATGTAAAAGGCGACGCGGCGGTCGGAATTGGCCATGTAGGCGACATTTTCGTGGCTGAAACGCCCCATGGCAGTGCGCTTGGTCGGCGGCGCCAGTTCGCGCAGCGGGTCGATCTCGACCACCCAACCGTAATTTTGCTCGGGCTGCGTCGGGTCGAGGTAATTGTCGGTCGTTTCCTCGCAGGTGAGATAAGTGTTCCAGGGGGTGCGGCCGCTGGCGCAGTTATTAAGCATCCCCTTGATCGAACCCGACAGCAGGCCTGCAGCGGGGCCGCCCGCGCGATAGCTGCTGTTGCCCGTATAGCGCTTGTTATAGCTCGAACCGGCTTTCACCGCCCATTTGCCGTCGCTGCCCTTGGCCACTTCGACGACACCGATGCCGACGGCGGAGAGAGCGAGCGCCTTCTGCTCGGCGGTCGCGGTGGCGGCATTATAGCTGCCGTTCATCAATATATTGAAATCGGGATACTCGAAATTGATCGCGAGCAGGCCGCCGACATTGGGATCGGTGTTGGGCAGGGGGAAATATTCCATCCCGTCATGATTGCCGCCCGCCCATTTTTCGGCCTGATCGGCCGTGGGAAAGCTGCCCGACCAGGGCGTGCCGCTTTCGATCGAATCGCCGGCTTTCAGCAGGACATCGACCGTGTAGCCTTCGGGCACGGTGACGCGGTCGGCCTGATTGGCGGCAACGGGGGTGAAAGCGATGGCATAGCTCACCGGCGGGGGCGTCGGGGTCGGGGTGGGGGTCGGCGTCGGCGGGGGAACGGTCACGACGGGGCCGCCATCATCGTCCGAACAGGCGGCGAGCGCGGCGGCGGGCAGGACCGACAGGCCGAAGAGCCCATTGCGCAGGATCGACCGGCGCGAAGGATTTTCACCGACCAGCGCTTCCAGGCTGTTCGGTCCATTAAGGTCGTCGGTGGCGCGGCGATAGGGCGCGCGCGCTTCGTCGGTCAGATGTGACATGCAGGTCCCTTTTCCCTTTGGGGTTGGTCTCCGCCCGGATCATCGTCCGATGCGGTCGACCAGCCCCTTCGCAGGGCAGGGTGTCACGCCTGTTGCGCTATGGCGTCAGAATGAAGATTGTCGATGACGAATATGTTGCAGGGAGCGGGGGCGTGCGCCCTATCCCGCCCCATGCACCGCCTTCACCAGCGGCCCCAGCCGCGAACTGCCCAGCCAGGCCAGTTGCACTTCCGCCGACACGCGGTTGATCGCTTCCTGCGGCTTGGGTCCCGGATGCACCGCGCAGCGCAGCGGGCGCTGCCCGGCGGGCATCGCCATGATCTCGGCAATGGCGCGCGGCACGTCCATCGGGTCGGCGCTCCGCCCACTGCCATCTTCCGTGCCCATGCCCTTGGTAAAGGGCTCATAGGCCGCGAGCAGCGCGGGATCGCTCCGTTCCTTCAGCGCGCCGGTATAAACATTGCGATTGACCCAGACCTTGGTGGGATAGCCGCCGGGCTGGATGATCGTCACGTCGATGCCATGCGGCACCAGTTCATAGGCCATTTGCTCGGACAAGGCCTCGACCGCGAATTTGGTCGCCGAATAATGGCCGCTTCCGGGCGCAATCACCCGGCCCAGCTGCGAGGAGATGTTGAAAATCTGCCCGCCCTTGCCTTCGCGCATTTGCGGCAGCAGCGCGCGCAGCATCCGCTGGATACCCAATATATTGGTTTCAAAGATAGCGCGCGTCGCTTCCATATCCTGCACTTCGACCGGCCCCGTGATGCCGATCCCGGCGTTATTGACCAGCGTGTCGATCCGCCCGCCCGCCAGTTCCAGCGCCTTCGCCGTGCCGCTTTCAACCGAGGCATCGCTGGTCACGTCAATCTCGGCGATTTGCAGGTCGAGCTTTTCCTTCGCGGCCTCTTCCGCCAGGCTCGTCGCTTCGGCGCGCGGCATATTGCGCATCGTCGCAATCACCTTCGCGCCCAGCCGGGCATAGTGGAGCGCGCCCAATCGCCCGAACCCGCTCGAACAGCCGGTGATCAGCACCGTCCGCCCTTTCAGCGCATCGGCGCCGAGCGGCGCAGTCGCCTCGGCGGCACGGAGGAGGGATGGGGCAGCAGCGGTCAGCGCGGCGGCTCCCGCCAAAAGGTCACGGCGGCTCGGGGCAGGAAAGTCAGTCATGATGGCAAGGCTCCTTTCGGGGCCGGAACATGACTCAACAAAAGCCCGCCGCCAATCCCCCTTGTCGCTCTTCTCTTATCGTCATTCCGGACTTGATCCGGAATCCATGACCCGCCCTCAATGCTGAGGCGTCGCCAGAGGGAGGTTCACCCCTGCAACCGCCGCGCAAACACCGCAACCGCCTGCTTTTCCCACTCCAGATGCGCGTAAAAATCCGCCGCCTCATTATCGTCGCGCACCATCAGCTCGACCTTGGGGCAGCCCTCGCCGCGCAGCCAGTCGCACGCGGCATCGAGCAGCTGTCGCCCCAGCCCACGTCCGCGGCGGGCGGGGTCGGTGGCCAGATAATAGATCCAGCCGCGATGCCCATCAAAGCCGGCCATCACCGTCCCGACAATCACCGCGTCATTTTCGGCAACAAAGATCGTGGAGGCAGCATAGCCAAGCGCGCGCTCGAAATCGGCAACCGGGTCATTCCAGGGTCGCGTCAGCCCGCAGCCGTGCCACAGCGCAATCACCGCATCGCGGTCGGCCGCGCGCGCCGGGCGGATCGCCGTCACCCCTGCAACCGCAGTGCAAGGTCGCTCACAAAGCGCACATCATCGCCGTCGGCCAGCCAGCTTGCCTCGGCGGCAATCGCGCCCAGCAGGTCGGCCAGCGGCTCCATCTCGCTCTTGGCATAATTGCCCAGCACATGGCCTGTCACCCGCGCCTTGCTGCCGGGGTGGCCGATGCCGATGCGGACGCGGCGGAAATCCTCGCCGATATGCGCGATCATGCTGCGAATGCCATTATGGCCCGCCGCCCCGCCGCCCTGTTTGACCTTCACCTTCGTCGGGGCGAGATCCAGCTCGTCGTAAAATACCGTGACGTCGCGGCTCGTCAGCTTGTAAAAATCCATCGCGGCGCGCACGCTGCGGCCGCTTTCATTCATAAATGTCGCGGGTTTGAGCAGCAGGACGCGCTCGGATCCGATGCGGCCATCCTGCACCCAGCCCTGAAATTTCTTCGCAGGCGGGGAAAAGTCGTGAACATCGGCGAGGACATCGGCGACCATAAAGCCGACATTGTGGCGATGCATCGCATATTGGGGCCCGGGATTGCCGAGGCCGACCCAGAGCTGCATGATCCTGCCTTTTCCGGGTTGGGACGACCCCCTTCGCATGGGCGCGAAGGGGGCTATCCGTTGATCGGGATCAGGCTTCGCCTTCGCCCTTGGCGTCTTCGCCTTCGGCGGCTTCGCCCTCATCCTTGGTCGTGTCGCCATCGCTCGACTTCAGCGCCGAGGGGGCGACGATCGTCGCAATGGTGAAGTCGCGGTCGGTGATCGCGCTTTCGCTGCCGGTGGGCAGGGTGACATTGCTGATGTGGATCGAGTCGCCGACGTCATAGCCGGCCGCATCGATAACGATCTGGTCGGGCATCTTGTCCGCGTCGCAGATCAGTTCCAGCTCGTGGCGCACGACGTTCAGAACGCCGCCGCGCTTCAGGCCGGGCGACAGCTCTTCATTTTCGAACACGACCGGAACCGCGACCTGCACCTTGGCATCCTTGGTGATGCGCAGGAAGTCGGCGTGAAGCGGACGATCCTTGACCGGGTGAAACGCGACGTCCTTGGGCAGGGTGCGGACCTTCTTGCCGCCCACTTCGATCATCACGACCGAGTTCATGAAATGACCCGTCATCAGCTGCTTCATCAGCAGCTTTTCTTCGACGTGGATCATCTGGGGTTCTTCTTTGCCGCCATAGATAACGGCGGGGACGCGGCCATTACGACGCAGTTCACGTGAGGCTCCCTTGCCAGCACGTTCGCGCGTCTCGGCCGTCAGCGTCAGCTGATCGCTCATATTATTTCTCCGAGAAACAGTTACACAGTTCCGCCACGCCTCCAGGGATGACCATGACGGAAGCGCGGGCGCATAGCGGGGAATGCAGCCAAATGCAAGCAATGCCGCTCGCGCGCGTCGATCCGGTCCGCGCGGCCCATATGTCACACGCCACCCATCCCCGTCATTGCGAGCCCGGCAAAGCCGGGCGAAGCAATCGCCAGCCCGCCTCCTGACGCCGACGACGCGAATACCGGATCGCCGTGCCAATTATTTCGCACAAAGGCACAAAGCCACAAAGAAGAGTCCCCTGCCGCGAAGCGGCTTCCTCCCCAAACCTTGGCATCAGGATGCAGAGGAGGGGGAGTAAATGCGCTCCGCGCTCCACAATCCCCCGCGCGCCTCTGCGCGAAACCATTTCAAGGGCGTGGCGGCTTCAACCAAAAGAAGAGGGCGCGCAAAACCTCAAACCCCGGCCCCCCTTTGTGTCTTCGTGTCTTTGTGCGAATCCAAAAACATGGCCAAGCGGGCCACGGCCAACGCCCGCTAAATTTCCGGATTTCTGCCCACACCCCGCCAAGTCAACCGCCGCCCGATCACTGCACCCGCACCACCTTCACCCCTTGCGCCTCCAACAGCGCAGGCAGGCCGTCATCGCCCACCAGATGCCCGGCACCTACGGCGAGCAGCAGCGTTCCGGGCACCTCCATCCGTTGCCGCGCCCATGCCGCCCAGCGGCGGTTGCGTTCGGTGATGATCGCCGCACGCGCCGCAGGCACCGCGTCGATATCCTCATTGATCATCGCCGCCAGCTTTGCGACATCGCCCTTTGCCCAGGCGTCGGTCAGCGCCTCCACCTCGCTAACGGCTTCATCCGCATCAGCGACGGCGGCCTTCAACAGCGCACGCTGGGTGCGCGCGTCCAAATTCTCAAACATCATCAGTTGCGCGCGCGCACTCTCCAGCCCCGTCATCGGCTTGCCCGCGGCGGAAAAGCGCTCGCGCAGCCCCGTCTCGACGCCATAAGCCGCTTTCAGCCCCGCGCGCTGGGCGGCGCTTTGTCCCATCAGCACCAATATCGCCCAATCGTCGAGCCGATCCGCCTCGGGATGCGGCCCCTCCTCCAGCGCGCGATAATCGGCCAGCTCTTCCGGGCTCAGCCGTTTTTCCATCGCCAGCGGCGCGCTGCGCGGGGCGAGTTCGGCGAAGATTTCGCCCGCGCGCGCCAATTCGGCGGGCGATAATTCCATCACCAGCTCGTCGGCCTCGGCGATGGCCCCCGCAACTTTGCCGCCCGCCCAGTCGGTGCGCGCGGGCAGGGCGTGCATCGTCCCCAAAATATAGATTTTCGTGTCGTCATCTGACGCCAGCCACATGGCGGGCCGCGCATCGCGCTCCGGCGCGCCGGGGCTACAGGCGGCGAGCAGTAGCAGGGCAGCGATCGCCGCCCCGCGCCACCCGGCTCGCCCCGGCGTGCGAACGGAAGCGCCGCGGATCAATAGTCGATCCGCTCGGCGGTCAGCCCGCGTTCGGCCAGATAATCCTGCACGCTCTTCTCGCCCGCCAGATGGCCCGCGCCCACGGCGACAAAGAAGGTGCCGGGCTGTTCCAGCTTTTCCTCAATCTGCTCGGCCCAGCGATGATTGCGGTTCCACAGCAAAATTTCGGTCAGCTTCGGCGATTCCTTCATGCTTTCGTTCATCGTCTCGGCCAGTCCTTCGGGATCGCCCGCGCTCCACTGGGTGACCAGCGTGTCGAGCATCGGCCCCATTTTATCAAGATCGCGGACCACGCCGTTCAAAAAGCTCAGCTGGTCGGCCTGCGGCAGATTGTCGAAATAGCCAAGCTGCTCCTCGACCGTTTCCAGCCCGCTCACCGGCTTCCCCGCGCTCTTGGCAAAAGCCGTCAGCTTTTTCTCGACCCCTTCTTCGGGATTATATCCCAATTGGGGCAGCGGCATCGTCGTCAGCGTCACGCCGACGAACCACGGCTTGAACATGTCGAACTGCTGCGGCGCGACACCGAATTTGGCGAGCATCGCTGCATAGGCGGCGCGCTCCTCGTCGCTCAGCAGCGACGACAGCGGCGTCCCCGTCTGGTCGATGGCAAGTGGCATCATCTTCTGTGCCACTTCAGCCGGATTTTCCGGCAGAACCAGTTCGAGCACCAGCTCGTCCGACTTGTCAAACGCATCCTTCACCGCTTCGTCGAACCAGCCAAGGCCGGGCTTCAGCACATGGATGGTACCAAACAGATAGATGGTCGTGTCCGCATCCTTCACCGCCCACAAGGCAGGCTTGGCTTCGGTGACGGGCGCCGCGGCAACAGGCGCCGCGGCTTCTGCGGCAAAGGCCGGATTGCCCAAAAAGAGCGCGGCTTGCGCGAGGGGAACCACTGCACAGCTCAGGGCAAGGGCTTTAACGAATTTTTTCACGGGAATTTGCCTCTCTTGGATAAGCCGAACCGGTGACGGCGCGGACAGGAAGGAAAGATAGGGAAGGGGGGATGAAGCGCCGCTTTACCGGAATTTCAGCCACGCCCAGACCGCGGCGTTGACGATGATGGATGCGAAGAACAGCGCCACCAGATCAATCGGCGGCACCAGACCGCCCCGGTGGAGCAGCCACCAGACGGGCGCCGCCAGGAACAGAAAATACCAGCTTGCGCTATTGGCCCACAGCATGGCGCGCTCTTCATGGTCATCGACCGCGCGGTGATACAGGACCATGACCAGCAAAAGCCCGACAATCCAGGCCGCCGACAGCGCGATTGCGCTCGATTGCGTAAGGGCGCCGGCGTCCAGATATGGCCTCGGGTTGACGACGCCGATGACGACCCCCAACAGGCCCGCCCCGATCAGGCTGGTCCAGTAAAGCTTCTTGCGCGCCGACCAGCGGGGCCGGGCTTGGCCGGCGTGCGAGCCGGAGCTGTGGGGATCATGGGGCTCAGTCATCGGCCTCTCCTGTAAAGCCATCGTCAAAAATCTCCTCGATCGGCATGTCGAACAGCCGTGCCAGCTTGAAGGCGAGAGGGAGCGACGGGTCATATTTGCCCGTCTCGATCGCATTCACCGCCTGGCGCGACACATCCAGCCGTTCGGCCAGTTCGGCCTGGCTCCAGCTTCGCATCGCACGCAGCACTTTCAGCTGGTTCTTCATCCGACTCCAATCGCGGGCATCAGCCACCTCTCCCTGACAAAATGTCAGGTGTTATTGACTAAATGTCGCGCATCAATGACCTTGTCAACCTCGAAAATACCCAGCCATGTTGTTTTGCGTGGCACTTTCGCAAACTTCGGCAGCTTCCCCGCCCTTGACCCTGCGCCCCCGCTGCGCCAAGGGCGGCGACACTTGTTGCACCTGCGAATAAAGGGCGAAAAAGCGTGGCGGACGCGGCGGAAAAGAAACCCCTCAGCTTTCAGGACATCATATTGACGCTCCACGCCTATTGGGGTGCGCGCGGCTGTGCGATCCTGCAGCCCTATGACATGCGCGTCGGCGCCGGGACATTCCACCCAGCGACCACCCTGCGCAGCCTGGGGCCGGAGCCTTGGAATGTCGCCTATGTCCAGCCCAGTCGCCGCCCGACCGATGGCCGCTATGGCGAAAACCCCAATCGCCTTCAGCATTATTATCAGTATCAGGTCATATTAAAGCCGTCGCCCGCCGATCTTCAGGAACAATATCTCGGTAGCCTCGCCGCCATCGGCATCGACCCGCTGCTCCACGACATCCGCTTTGTCGAGGATGACTGGGAAAGCCCGACGCTCGGCGCCTGGGGGCTGGGGTGGGAAGTGTGGTGCGACGGGATGGAAGTCACCCAGTTCACCTATTTCCAGCAAATGGGCGGTTTCGACTGCAAGCCCGTCGCGGGCGAACTCACCTACGGTCTCGAACGCCTCGCCATGTATATTCAGGGCGTCGACAACGTTTATGACCTGCGCTTTTCCGACCCCGTCGGCGATGTTCCCGGGGTCAGCTATGGCGATGTGTTTCTGGAGAATGAAAAGCAATTCTCGAAATGGAATTTCGAAGTCGCCGACACCGACAGCCTGTTCGCGGGCTTCAAGGCCGCCGAGGCCGAATGCCAGCGCGCGATCGAAGCGGGGGTTCCGCTCGCCGCCTATGATCAGGCGATCGAGGCCAGCCATTTGTTTAACCTGCTGCAAGCGCGCGGCGTGATCAGCGTGCAGGAACGCGCCAATTACATGGCCCGCGTCCGCGATCTCGCCAAGGGAAGCTGCAAGGCGTGGATCGACAGCCAGTCCGATAGCTGGTCCGCCAAATATCCGGGGTGGACGCTGTGATGGCCCGTTCCGTGATTTCCTTTCAGTCCGTTCGTGTCGAGCGAAGTCGAGACACCCGGCGGAATAGCGCAATCCTTTGTGGCATCTCGACTTCGCTCGATGCGAGCGGGGTTCGGGGTTCGGAGAATTTGCTGTGACCGATTTCCTCCTCGAACTGCGCTGTGAAGAAATCCCCGCGCGGATGCAGGCCGGCGCCCGCGCCGAGCTGGAAAAGCTGTTCAGCGCCCAGATGAAGGCGGCGGGGCTCGCCACTGGCGACCTCCGCATCTGGTCCACCCCGCGCCGCCTGGCGCTCATCGCCCGCGATCTTCCGGACGCGACCGAGGCGGTGCGCGAGGAACTTAAAGGCCCGCGCACCAGCGCCCCGCCACAGGCGCTCGAAGGCTTTCTTCGCAAGACCGGGCTGACGCAGGATCAGCTGGAGGACCGCGATGGCATCTGGTTCGCGCTGATCGAACGGGCAGGGCGGGCAACGCGCGATGTGCTCGCCGAGGCGATTCCCGCCATCATTCGCGGCTTTTCCTGGCCCAAGTCGATGCGCTGGGGCCGCGACAGCTACAGCAGCGAAAGCCTGCGCTGGGTGCGCCCGCTCTCGGGCATCGTCGCGCTGTTTGGCGACGAACTGGTCGAATGCGAAATCGACGGCATCCGCGCGGCCACCGCAACGCGCGGCCACCGCTTCCATTGCCCCGGCGACATCACTATCGGTTCGGCGGCCGACTATGCCGAAAAGTTGCGCGCCTGCCATGTCATCGTCGATCATCAGGAACGCGCGGCGATCATCCGCGACGGCGCTGCCAAGGCCGCCGCTGCTGCCGGTCTGACGCTGGTGGAGGATGAAGGGCTGGTCGTCGAAAACGCCGGTCTCACCGAATGGCCGGTGCCGCTGCTGGGGCGCTTCGATCCGGCCTTTCTGGAGGTTCCGCCCGAAGTCATCCAGCTTACCGCGCGGGTGAACCAGAAATATTTCGTCGTCGAGGACAGCGACGGCAAGCTCGCCAACGCCTTTGTCTGCACCGCCAATATCGCCGCCAGCGACGGCGGCGCGGCGATTGTCGCGGGCAATGAAAAAGTCCTCGCCGCCCGCCTCTCCGACGCGCGCTTCTTCTGGGAACAGGACCAGAAAAAGACGCTGGAGCAGCATGCCGAAAAACTGGCGAACATCACTTTCCATGAAAAGCTCGGCAGTGTCGCCGACAAGGTCGAACGCGTAGCGAAACTCGCGCGCTGGCTGGTGGAAGAAGGCGTCGTCAAATCCTCGAGTGTTCCCGCGCAGGCGGGAACCCAGGGCGACAATGCGCCAACGCTGACGAAAGCAGAACTGGCCGACCAGGCCGAACTGGCCGCACGCCTGTGCAAGGCCGACCTCGTCACCGAAATGGTCGGCGAATTCCCCGAGCTTCAGGGTTTGATGGGCGGCTATTACGCCCGCGCCGAAGGCTTGCCCGACGCCGTCGCCGACGCAATCCGCGACCATTACAAGCCGGTCGGGCAGGGCGATGACGTGCCGACAGCGCCGGTGACGGTGGCTGTGGCGCTGGCGGATAAGCTGGATACAGTCTCAAAATTCTTTGAAATCGGCGAATTGCCGACAGGGTCAAAGGATCCGTTTGCTCTCCGTCGTGCTGCGATCGCCGTCTCGCGCATTATTGAGGCTAACGAGATCAGATTGCCTTTGTGGCCAATCATCGCTGGCCAGATCATGTTGAGCGGCGGTTCCTCGGACATGTACGCCATTGTGAGGCAAAAATTTTGGTCTCGGACACGCTCGGAAATTCATCAGGAGTATCGCTGGGACATCCCGCACGAGCGTTTCCCTGATCCGCTTGAGACGTTGCCAATGGTGGTTGACGGCTTGCTCGACTTCTTCGCCGACCGCCTCAAAGTCCAGCAACGCGAAGCGGGCGTCCGTCACGACCTGATCGACGCGGTATTCGCCCTCGGCGGAGAGGATGATCTCGTCCGCCTGCTCGACCGGGTGAAGGCGCTGCAAGCCTTTATGACCACCGACGACGGCGCCAACCTGCTCGCAGGCTACAAGCGCGCGGCGAATATCCTGAAGCAGGCGGACATGTCCGTCGCCCCCGCGAAGGCGGGGGCCGCTGGAGACGGCGCACCCACGCCAACGCCCCCCGCCTTCGCGGGGGCGACGGATGAGGATCGCGCGCTTCTCGCCGCGCTCGACAGCGCCGAGCCTGCCGCCTCCGCCGCCGTTGCCGACGAACGCTTTACCGACGCCATGGTCGCGCTCGCCAGTTTGCGCGCGCCCATTGATGCTTTCTTCGAAGGGGTGATGGTCAATGACCCCGACGAAGCGGTGCGCGCCTTCCGCCTTGGCCTGCTCGCCCGCTTCACCGATGCGGTGCACAGCGTCGCCGATTTCTCGAAGATTGAGGGCTGATCCATGGCGCGCCCGCGAAAATCGGCAGCGGCATTCGTATGGCACAGGTAGAAGCGGCTGAGCGCGCTAAAGCAAAAGTGAATCGACCCAAAAGGGCAAGATTATTATTCCCCGCAAACCCGCCTCCCCGGGGCAGCAGGAGCGAGACATGACGAAGTTGGTGCATTTGTTCGGCGGCGCAGCCACCACGGCTGAACGTTCGAAGGAATTGCTGGGGGGCAAGGGCGCGAACCTTGCCGAAATGGCCTCGATCGGCCTGCCGGTTCCTCCCGGCTTTACGATCACCACCGAAGTCTGCACCGCTTATTATGCCAATGGGGAGGAATATCCCGCCGCCCTGGCCGCCGAAGTCGCGGCGGGCATCACCCATATCGAGGCGATCACGGGCAAAAGCTTTGGCGATGCCGCCAATCCGCTGCTCGTCTCGGTCCGCTCGGGTGCGCGCGTATCGATGCCGGGCATGATGGACACGGTGCTCAACCTCGGCCTCAACGACGCGACCGTCGCGGGGCTGGCCGAAGCGTCGGGCGATCCGCGCTTTGCCTGGGACAGCTATCGCCGCTTCATCCAGATGTATGCCGATGTCGTCATGGGTCTCGACCATGCCGAATTTGAGGAAGCCCTCGAAATCGCCAAGGAGGACAAGGGCTTTTATCTCGATACCGAGATGACGGCAGAGGATTGGCAAAAGCTGGTCGCCGAATATCAGGCGATCGTCGAGCGCGAAACCGGCGCGCCCTTCCCGCAGGAGCCGAAGGATCAGCTTTGGGGCGCGATCGGCGCCGTCTTTGCCAGCTGGGAAAGCGACCGGGCGAAAGTCTATCGCCGCCTCAACTCGATCCCCGGCGAATGGGGCACCGCGGTCAATGTGCAGGCGATGGTGTTCGGCAATATGGGCGACACCTCGGCCACGGGCGTTGCCTTCACCCGCGATCCCGCGACCGGCGAGCGCGCCTGGTATGGCGAATGGCTGATCAACGCGCAGGGCGAGGATGTCGTCGCCGGCATTCGCACCCCGCAATATCTGACCAAAGCCGCGCGCGAAAAGGCCGGGGCAAAGCCGCTCAGCATGGAAGAGGCGATGCCTGAAACCTTTGCCGAGCTGGGCCGCGTGTTCGATACGCTCGAAAATCATTATCGCGACATGCAGGATATCGAGTTCACCGTGGAACGCGGCACCTTGTGGATGCTGCAAACCCGGTCGGGCAAGCGCACCGCCAAGGCGGCGCTGAAAATCGCCGTCGACATGGCCTCCGAAGGGCTGATCTCCGAAGAGGAAGCGGTTTGCCGCATCGACCCCGGCGCGCTCGACCAGCTGCTCCACCCGACGCTTGACCCCGACGCGCCGCGCGATGTGCTGACCAAGGGACTGCCCGCCAGCCCCGGCGCCGCATCGGGCAAGATCATGTTCGACGCCGACAGCGCAGAGAAACTGGCGGGACGCGGCGAGCCGGTGATCCTCGTCCGCGTCGAAACCTCACCCGAAGATATTCACGGCATGCACGCCGCCAAGGGGATATTGACCGCACGCGGCGGGATGACCAGCCATGCCGCCGTCGTTGCGCGCGGCATGGGGCGTCCTTGCGTCTCGGGCGCGGGCGGCATCGCCATCGACGGTCAGGCGCGTGTGCTGCGCGTCGGCGGGCGCGAGCTTCGGGAAGGGGAGGTGATCACTCTCGACGGCTCGACTGGCGAAGTCATGGCGGGCGAAGTTCCCACGCTTCAGCCTGAACTGGTCGGCGATTTCGGTACGCTCATGGTCTGGGCCGACAAGGTCCGCCGCATGAAGGTGCGCACCAACGCCGAAACCCCGGCCGACGCACAGGTCGCGCGCGATTTCGGAGCGGAAGGCATTGGCCTTTGCCGCACCGAACATATGTTTTTCGACGCAGCGCGCATCGCCGCCGTTCGCGAGATGATTCTCGCCGACAATGAAGAGGGTCGCCGCACCGCGCTTGCCAAGCTGCTTCCCGAACAGCGGGGCGATTTCGCGGCTATCTTCGGCGTGATGGCCGGGCTTCCCGTCACCATCCGCCTGCTCGATCCGCCGCTTCACGAATTTCTCCCCACCCGCGAAGAGGATTTTGCCGTCGTCGCTGAGGCCGCGGGTGTCGGTGTGGAAGCGCTCAAGGCGCGCGCGAACGAACTGCATGAATTCAATCCGATGCTCGGCCATCGCGGCTGCCGCCTCGGGGTGACCTATCCCGAAATCTACGAGATGCAGGCGCGCGCCATTTTTGAGGCGGCCTGCGATGTCGCCGCGGAAACCGGTGCGGCGCCTATCCCGGAAGTGATGATCCCCCTCGTCGCCACACGCCGCGAATTTGATCTGATGAAGGCGGTGGTCGACAAGGCGGCAAAGGCGGTCTTTGCCGAAAAGGGGCGCGAAATCGCCTATCTGGTCGGCACGATGATCGAATTGCCGCGCGCCGCACTGATGGCGGGCGAGATTGCCCAGTCGGCTGAATTTTTCAGCTTCGGCACCAATGACCTCACCCAGACGACGCTGGGGGTCAGCCGCGACGATGCGGGCCGATTCCTCACCCAATATGTCGACAAGGGGATCTTCGTCACCGACCCCTTCGTCAGCCTTGATGTCGAAGGGGTGGGGCAGCTTATCGAAATCGCCGCCGATCGTGGCCGCACCGCCCGCGCCGGGCTTAAGCTCGGCATTTGCGGCGAGCATGGCGGTGATGCGCCCAGCATCAATTTCTGCGAGAAAACCGGGCTCGATTATGTCAGCGCCTCGCCCTATCGCGTGCCCATCGCACGCCTGGCGGCAGCGCAGGCAGCCTTGCGAAAATAATCGTGCAGAAGGGGGTTGCGCGACTCCGCGCTACCCCCTAAACGCACCGCTCCACGCACCCGTAGCTCAGCTGGATAGAGCACCAGACTACGAATCTGGGGGTCGGACGTTCGAATCGTTCCGGGTGCGCCATTTCTTTCGAGGACTTCTGCGGGATTCGTGGATCGTGCCAAAAGTTGTTTTGGCACGAATAGTTCTAGTGGCGCGAAGGTTCCGTATGACGGATCATGCGCCGTTGCTTTCGTGAGTTAATTGGGCCTTGCCATTTAGACTTTACGCCCACGTCAAATCGCTCGACGCATTCGCTAAAGCAATAATCTTGCTGAGTGAGGACATGCCCAAGCGAATGACTGCGTCACAGTTGGTCTTCTTCGTTGCGGCAGCGTCAGCGGATTTGAAGGGGCATCAACCCACATACAGCCAGATAAGAAATGAGATAGGTGAGACCTTGGACCGTTCACTTCACTCAACCTATCGAGTTTTGCTGGAGAAGTGCAAAGCCTATCCTAATGGACTGGGCCTCCTTCGTAGGGAGGTAAATCCTAGCGACAATCGCGTGTTTTTCCTTCGGCTGACGCCGAAAGGCCGCAAGTTGATTGAACGAGTTGCAATGCATTTGGAAGATCTTTCGGAGAGGGATAATCCCAACCGATAGGCCGTGACAAAAACTCGTTGGCACGATCGCGCCTCAATTCACTTCTGTTAGCGTACCTTTCGTGCCAAATCGGGCCATCTGAATTGCCATTAGATCGTGCCAGTTTGGCACGATCCAAAAATCAGCGAAAAATGGCAGATTGCCAGCAAAGTGGCGGCTCCGGGTGCGCCATTTCCGAACAAAAGAGAGAACTGCGGGCGTGGTCATGCTGACGCCCCGGTCGGACTTCGGGCCAATACGGCTTTTGACATATTCCTCATTGTTCACTCGAACCTCGCTTGGCAGCAGCCGGACGTAGTGCTTACACTTCTGGTTTCTTGGCAATCGAAGGCCACGCATGACAACGAAGAATGAGCTTTCCCGCCGTATCGTTGCCGACATGCTCAACGAGCAGCGGCAACCGACCCCGTTCGCTGAGCGGTGCGACGATACGCTACCGCTGAGTTTTCCGCCGCAGCTTCCGGTCGGGAATGGCCGCTTTATACCGGTCACGAAGGCAGCTCTTCAGGACATCTGGGCATATGGGACCATCCTTCGGAGCAACGATCCTGCGCTGGCTCTGTCGCACACCGATGAGCAAATTAGTCATATTGTCGGACGCGCCTTTGGCGGCGCTTTTGCGACGGTCGATATCGATCGACCAGATGAGGAGGTCCATGACCGGACCATGGAGGCGGTCCAGGAGTATCTGGAAAAGGAATTGGCGCCGGGAAAGCATGAAGAGGAATTTGTCTTCGGTTGCTGGGCGCTCACCGGTCCCGGGACCGATGATTTGACTATTGGCCCGGTGCGTATCGAGGCGCGCGAGAATTGGCTCGCACGGGAGACCGAACTCGGGCGCATCTCTCAAATTTCCGCAAAGCGTATCCGCAAGAAGTGGAATGGCGGTTCGTTGTCCCGCCGCGTCACGTCTCTCGACTATGAGAAGGAACGAATGGTTATCGATACCGTCGAAGACTGTTCGACCGTCTGCTCAATTGTAACGAAGGGCCTCTCGCAAAAGGTCGCCAAGCACAAGGCTCCGCTGGCGGCCCGCCTCGCGCTTACTGCGCTGGCCTTGTCATGGGAAACCCCCTCCAGAGCGCTGGACCGGATGGGCCTTCTGGTTGATGGCCCGATCTACAAGAAGCGTGCAATAAGTTTCGCGCCAACACATGTGTCCGGCCTCTTTACACAAGTGTCGCATATCGGTGGTCAGTTCGTGACTGACGAGTGGCTTTTGCGGTGGCCATCGCTCGATTGGCTCATCGGACCGATCGGAGATGCACTTAGCGCTTACGTCCAGCCCAATAAAACCTCCTCACGTCCGTGCATCAATAATGCGCTCTTCATGAGCTTGTGGTGGTTTCATGAGGCTTGCCGTGAGGAAGCCCCGCTGTTTGCCATAGTCAAATACGCAGCCTCTCTGGACGCATTGGCGGGCGGCGGCGGAATGCGCGGCATACAGGAACTCGTGAGTGCACGGCTCTCGATTGCTCCCAGTGATCCGTTGACGATGGGCGGACGCACCATGCGGGAGGTTGTGAAGGAAATCTATAGCGACGCACGAAGTCGCGCCATTCATGGCTCAACTGACTGTCACGGCCACGATTGGCAGGGAACCCGAAGCATGGCAGAGGGACTGGCTCGCTTTTGTCTCAGGCTATCCTGCGAATGGATTTGGGAAAATCAGGGTTCGGACGATCTCGCCGCGCTGCGCCGTTCGGATGTTCTTAGAAGTGCGTCAAACATCCCCTGCAATGGATAGAGCGTATTGGACGTACGGCGCCAGAAAGCTTGCGCGCCCATGAACGTGCGCTTCTTTTCGCGACATTTTGCGACAATTTTGCGTTCAGGCGGCACGTCCTTGGGACAAAGGCTTCCTAAAAGCGCCTCATCGGAAGCAGCGGCGTTTTGCCCGGCTTCGCGAAGAAGGAGTTTATGACGTGAAAAGCAAGATGATGCTTCTAACGCTTGGCGCCGCGCTGATGGCTGCGCCCGCATTTGCCGCCCCCGGGGACAAGCGCCCCAGCGCCGATGCCGATGGCAATGGCGTGATCACCCGCGCCGAAGCCGATGCTGCGGCCACCCAGCGTTTCCAGCGCCTGGATGTGAACGGTGACGGAAAGCTTGACGCCACCGATCGCGAAGCGCGCCGCGCGGAAATGCAGAAAAAGCGTTTCGAACGGCTCGACGCCAACAAGGATGGCCAGGTCAGCCAGGCGGAGTGGGATCAGCATGCCGCTGCCCGCGATGCGAAGCGCGCCGGGTCCGACAAGGCGGGCGCTGGCGAGCGCAAGGGCAAGCGCGGTCATTTCGGAAAGCGCGGCGGTCACCGCATGGCCGCGGCCATGATGATGAAGGCCGACACCAATGGCGACAAGGCGATCAGCCTTGCCGAATTCCGGGCCGCCGCCATGGCGCGCTTTGACCAGATGGATGCGAACAAGGACGGTCAGGTCACGGCGGAAGAGCGCGAGGCAGCACGCAGCGCGATGCGCGGAAAGCATCGTGCAGGGCGCATGGCCCCCTCCAACTGATTGGCACCGGCGGCGTCTGAGGTCGTTCTCTCCCCTCCCTGGCATTGCCTTTGTCGCCGCCGCCTGCCAGCAATCGCCCACCGGCTTTACGCCGGTGGGCGAACTTGTCTGGCGAATATGCCTTTTAAGGATGATGGATGATCGAGCGCGATGCCCCCCGCATATTGCTGATCGACGATGAACCGTCGATCCGCGAACCCCTGTCCGAATATCTGGAAGGGCAGGGGTTTTCGGTAATGGCCGCAGCGAGCGCCGCGGAAGCGCGCGCCGTGCTGCAGGCCAAGGGGATCGACCTGGTCGTCAGCGATATCATGATGCCGGGTGAGGACGGCTTGTCGCTGACCCGCCATCTTCGCGAAACAAGCGAGATTCCCGTCATCCTCCTTACCGCACGCGCGGAAGACACCGAACGGATCATCGGACTGGAAATCGGCGCCGATGATTATGTCGTCAAACCCTTCAATCCACGCGAACTGGTTGCCCGCATTCGGACGGTCCTGCGCCGCACCCAGGGCAATGGACGCGCGCTCGATCCCGGCGGGACCAGCTATGCCTTTGCGGGCTGGGTGCTGCGCGAGGTGGAGCGGATATTGGTGGATGGAGAGGGACGGGAAGTCGCCCTGTCCTCGGGCGAATATCATCTGCTGCATGCGCTGGTGCGCCATCCGCGCCAGGTGATGAGCCGCGACCGCCTGCTCGATCTCGTGCGCGGGCGCGAGGCCGATATTTTCGACCGCGCCATCGACAATCTCGTCAGCCGGCTTCGCAAGAAGATCGAGGTCGACCCCGCCCATCCCCAGATCGTCAAGACCGTATGGGGCGGCGGCTATACACTCGCATGCGAGGTAAAGCGGATCGGAGCGAGCGCATGAGGCTCCGCCTTTGGCCTCGCAGCCTTGTCTGGCAACTGGTCGTCGCTGTCGCCTTGATGCTTTTCCTGGCGCAGGCGATCAACTTCGCCTTGCTGGTGCGCGGCCAGAAACAACAGCTTCTTGCCCATGGCGGGGGCATGGCGGTCGCCCGCATCATTGATGCCATCGACCGCGACCGACGCGGCTTATTTGATGCCCAGGGACGCGATGTGCGGCCCCAGCAGCACCGGTCCCAGCGCGTCCGGGCATTGGATCATTCCCCTCCACCGCCGGTCGGGGGAAAGCGCCTGCCCGAACTTTCCGCTTATGTCGCCAATCTGCTGAACGAAGCCGATGTCCCGGTTCAGCATGTCGACGCCTGGGCCGTCCCTCGCCGCATGCCCGTGGGAGAGGGTAAAATCGCCACCCAGTCGGTCCTCGTCGTCGCGCAGGTCGGCAGCCGGCATTATCTGGTAAAGGGGCGCATTCCCGCCGGGGGGGACCGGCTTCAGGGCTTTCTGGTCTGGCAGACGCTATCGCTCTACCTTCTTCTTTTGGTGCCCGTCATCCTTATCGCGTGGCGCGCTGCTGCCTCGCTGCGCGCTTTGACCCGCGCCGCCCGCGCCGACCCGATCGGCCGCGATGCGCCTCCGCTGGAGGAGCAGGGTCCTTCGGACGTGCGCGAGCTTATCCGTGCCTTCAACAGCTATCGTGCCCGCATCGCGACCATGCTTGCGGACAAGGACCGGATGCTGGGCGCGGTCGGCCATGATCTTCGCACCCCGCTGGCAAGCTTGCGCGTGCGGGTGGAACAGGTGGAAGAGGCGCCGCTGCGGGAAAAGATGATCGCCAGCATCGAGGAAATGACCGCGATGCTGACCGATATATTGGCGCTGGCTCGATCAGGCTCGGGCACCGAAGCGCAGGAGCAGGTCGCCCTCGCATCCTTTGTCGAGCGGCTCGCCGCCGATTACCAGGAGCAGGGCAAGGCCGTGCTGGCGACCGATGTGGCGGATGTGACAGTCGCGGCGCGGCCAATGCTGCTTCGCCGCGCCATGCGAAACCTGATCGACAACGCCATTGCCTATGGCCACCGCGCGCGCCTCCAGGTGCAAATGGCAGAGGGGCGGGTGCGGCTTGTCGTTTCCGACGATGGCCCCGGCCTGTCAGAGGAGCAGATCGACACGTTGATCGAACCCTTTGCGCGCGGTGAACAATCGCGCAATCGCGCGACCGGCGGGGCGGGGCTTGGATTATCCATCGCCCGCGAAATCGCCGCGGGGGAGGGCGGAGCGCTCATCCTTGCCAACCGCGCGGGCGGCGGACTTGACGCGATCATTGCGCTGCCCCGCCCCTGAGTCCTGCCCCCAAGGGCGAGGAGGGCGGTGAGTTCAGGCGTAGATGGCGATGCCCTGGCTGCCGCTCATCACCGGCTCGCCCGCGCGGTTCCAGATCATCATGTCCTGAACCGAAAAACCCGCCCGCGCATAGCTGGTCTTGGCCGAGAGCAGCCACCAGCCATCCTCGGTCTGCGGGGCGCCCGTGAGCATATTCACCGTCCAGTTCATCGAGCTGATCGGGCCAAACTCACGGAACAGCGCCATCGCCGCGGGCGGCAACGCATCGCCCATGGCGAGCAGCGCGATCATCGGGTGACAGGCGGGCTCTTGGGCAAAGCGCACCCAGGTCAGATATTCGCCGACGTCGCTTTTCCAGTCGAACCGCGGGCCGCTGGTCGGCCGCATATCGAAATGACGGGTGAAGGGCGGGCGCACCCGGTGGTCGGGCACGGGCTCCAGACTGTCGGGGTCGGGCGCGTCGGGCATGGCCAGCCGGTCATGGTCGACATGGCTTTTGCGGTCGGGCGAAAAGGCAAAGACCGCCGCCGTGCCGAACCCTTGTTCGCTGGAAACGCCCGCGTCGATGAACAGGCTCGACTTTGATCGGCGCAGCTCGCGCGTCGCGATCCGGCAATCGCCGCCCACCGGGCCGACAAAGCTGATCTGGGCATAGCGCAGCGGAGTCTCGGTCGGATGAAGCTTCATCGTCGCGGCCAGCGCGACGGCGGAACTGATCCCGCCATAGGCGGTGCGCCCCTGCATCCAGCCTTCGTCAATATGCGCGCGCGCGCCATCGCCGTCGACCTCAACGCTGGCGAGCAGAAGGTCGAGCGCGCTCATCCTGTTGTCCATGCCCGCTTATTCCTCGATCTGGAAAGTCAGGCCGGCGTGCGCGGTCAGCCGCTCGATCAGGGCGTCGCCCAGCAGCGCGCCCGGCGTCCAGATGCCGCCCGCGCCCTCATTGCCCAGCAACGCCATGCCGGTCTCCGCCAGCATCTTTGACGTCGAGCCATAGCCGGGATCGCGGTCGCCTTGAACGCTTGCGCGGATCGTCGTCCCATCGGGATATTCGCCGATGAACAATATGTCGTAAAATCCCGCCTCGCGCTCTTCCTTGCTGGGCCCCTCGCCGGGCTTCAGCCTGGATTCGCCAAAGGGATTCGCCTTCGCCATCGCTTCGGCCATGGCTTTTCCGGCCTCGCCGATCGTCGTCATCACCATCTCGTCATAGACAAGGTCCGCGCCCCATTTGTGCCCCAGCAACATATTGGTGCGATGGACATTTTTGGTGTTGATCGGCGCCATGATGAAGGGGGCCGTCCAGGTTCCGGTCGCGCTGTCATATTCGGGCACCAGCCCCGTTGGCTGCGCGGGGCCTTCAAATCCGGGCGTCAGCGCAAAGGAGGATCTAAGCAACAAGGCAAGCGAGGGATTTTTCGCCACCGCCTTCAATGTTTCGGTCAGGCTGGCGACGGTGCCGCCCGAAGCGCCGCCCTGCATCTTGCGAACCCGGCCCTTGACGCGCGGCGCGGGCTTGCCGTGCCGTTTCACCGCTTCGGCCTGCAAAAAGAGGACACCCAAATCAAAGGGGGTCGAATCAAAACCGCAGCTAAAGGTGATGCGCGCGCCCGACGCCTTGGCGGCCTGTTCATGCGCGTCGATCATCTCGCGCATCCAGCCGGGCTCGCCGCACAGATCGGCATAAGCGGTTCCGGCGCGCACGCAGGCCGCCACCAGATCGGCCCCGTACAGCTGATAGGGACCAACGGTGGTCAGCACGACCTTGCTGCGCTCCGCCATCGCATCAAGGCTCGCCGGGTCGCTCGCATCGGCGATTACGAGCGGCGTGTCTTTCGGCGCACCGATCAGGTCGCGCACCTCGGCAAGCTTCGCCTCGCTCCGCCCCGCCATCGCCCATTTGGGCGCATCGGCCCGGCCCGCATAATGATGGGCCAGATATTCGGCGACGAGCCGACCCGTAAACCCGGTCGCGCCATAGACGATGATGTCATATTCGCGTGCTTCGGCCATCAGCCCCTCCCTTTACGTAAACGTTAAGTGATTGCTAGCGCAGATGATGCCGGGTGCCAAGGGGCGATGGCGGGGAACAGCGAGCGATGAATGCCTGATTATAAAACCCTCGTTCTGGAACGCGACATTGCCTGCTCGCCCGAAAATCTCTTCCGCGTGATGACCGAACGCGAACTGCGCCAGAAATGGAGCACGCCCGGTGACGATGCGGTCGTCATCATTGACGAATATGATTGCCGCCCCGGCGGGCATGAAAAGACGCGGTGCGGCCCGAAAGAAGCGCCCGAATTTCATACCAGCGGGAATTTCCATGTGGTGACGCCGGAGTTTCTGTCGTTCACCGAAACGCTGACGGTCGGGCAGGATTTGATTTCCATATCGCTTTGTAGCCACGAAATTTCCCCCAGCGCAAAGGGCAGTGCGCTGCGCGTCACCCTGCAGATCACCAGCCTCGCCGGACCAGAGTTGTTCGGGGATTACAGCAACGGTTGGTCGGCGGCGCTCGATAATCTTGCCGCGCTGGCCGTTACCACTTCGCTCAACTGAGCGAGGGAAGCGGGGCGCCTACAGCTTCGGCAGTGTGACGCCCTGCTGCCCCATATATTTGCCCGCGCGGTCGGCATAGCTTGTCTCGCAGGGCTGCTCGCCTTTCAGGAAAAGGAACTGGCACGCGCCCTCATTGGCGTAAATTTTCGCGGGTAGGGGGGTGGTGTTGGAAAATTCCAGCGTCACATGCCCCTCCCAGCCCGGCTCCAGCGGGGTGACATTCACGATGATGCCGCAGCGCGCATAGGTGGATTTGCCAAGGCAAATAACCAGCACGTCGCGCGGAATGCGAAAATATTCGACCGTGCGGGCCAGCGCAAAACTGTTCGGCGGGATGATGCACACATCGGTTTCGCGGTCGACAAAGCTGTTCGCCGCGAAATTCTTGGGGTCGACGACGGCGCTGTCGACATTGGTGAAAATCTTGAACTCGGGCGCGACCCGCGCATCATAGCCATAGGAAGACAGGCCATAGCTGATACAGCCGTCGCGTCGCTGTGCCTCCACGAACGGTTCGATCATGCCCTGCGTTTGGGCGGCTTCGCGAATCCAGATATCGGAAAGAATGGCCATATATTTCCCTTGTCGATGCGCGCCGCCCAGCGCAAGCGGTCAGTCGGTTATCAGGCCCAGATCCTTCGGGCCAAAGGCGGCGGGCAGCAGCTCGCTCAGCCGGTAGGAGGCAATCGAACGGCCATCGCCCGACGAACAATGAACGATAATATCGGTCCGCGACCGTTCGGCGGCTTCGTTCAATATCTGGCGGCAGCGTCCGCACGGATGCACCGGATCGCTGCCGATCAGCGCGTCCCCGTCGGGACGGCCGCCGACAATGGCGACCGCGACCAGCTCGCCGATCCATCCTTCATTGGCGATTTTGGCGATGGCGCTGGTTTCGGCGCAAAGCGTCAGGCCATAGCTGGCATTTTCGACATTGGCGCCGGTGACGATATCGCCATTTTTGAGGAGCAGCGCCGCGCCGACATGAAATCCCGAATAGGGGGCATAGGCGCGCGTCGCCGCCTCGCGCGCCGCCGCGATCAGCGGCTCGCGTTCCTCTCCGGCCTGCTCGCTGCCGTTCCTGACTTCGCTCACTCTCTCACTCCTTGCGGCGCGTGCAGCACATTCCAGCCGACAGTGCCGTCGGCGCCTGCCAGCCGGATATAGTCATTGGCCTGCCACATTGCCCAATCATGCGCGCCATAATCGGGTTCGAAGAAATCGCGGCGCAGCCAGATGGTCCGGGCAATCCCGCTCGTCACCCGATATTCGGCTTCAAAGGCGGGGCCGGGGGCGATCAGGCTGCGCTTGCCGAGATGCGCCTCGATCTGCGCGAGAAAGGTCGCGAGTTCCGACAAGAGCAGCGCCCGCGTCGGCCGGTCGGGACAATCATCGTCAAAATCGAGCCAGACCGCGGCAGGCAGAGCATCGGTACGGCGCGGCACATGCCGGATGAAGTTGGCCGCCTGATCGGTCGCCAATTCGCAAAGGCTATATCGGTGAACGGCGCCCACCTGCACCCCAGCCTCACGGGCAGCTGCCAGATTACGGGCAAAAGCCGGGTCGAGCCCATCCTTGCCCGATGTCGCCATAACATAAGCGAAGTCAGCGCCAGCGGCCTTGATCGAGCCCCAGCGCACCTCGCCATTTCGGGCATCGATGGTAACGCCCTGGGTGGGATAGATGGCGCGATCGGGGGTCCAACGCGCCGCCCACCAAAGCGCGAGGCCCATCCCCAGCAAAAGCAGGACCAGGGCAGCCCCCACCCGGTGCAGCAAGCGCAACAGGCTCGCGCGCCAATCGCGCGGCGCGCCGCTTGTCATCCCCCGTTTCGCCATCATCAGCCCTTGATATGCAGCACGCAGATCAATGTGAAGAGCCGCCGCGCAGTATCGAAATCGACCTCGATCTTGCCGTCGAGCCGTTCCACCAGCATCTCTGCCGCTTCATTGTGAAGCGCGCGCCGCGCCATGTCGACCGTTTCAATCTGCTGCGCGGTCGCGGTCTTGATCGCCTGATAATAGCTGTCGCAAATGGCGAAATAATCGCGAATGGGTCGCCGGAAGCGGCCCAGTCCCAATATGATCGATTCGAGCGGCGAGCCGTCCTCGCGCCCGATATCGAACACCAGCCGCCCGTCCTCGACCCGCAACGTCAGGCGATAGGGCCCCGCATAACCGTCGGGCTGGACGCGTTGCGGGGCAAAATAATTTTGCTCGATCAGGTCAAAAATCGCGACCCGCCGCTCCTGCTCCACATCGGGGCTGCGCCAGACGATCGAGCCTTCGTCCAGCTCTACGGCGATAATCCGTTGAAGGGTGCGATCTGCGTCGGCCATGATGCGGCTGCTTGTAAAGGCGCGCGCCACAGGCGCAAGGGGCGTCAGGTTTCTTTCCCGAACGCAAATATTTCCCCAAATCATCCACAGGATATATCGCCGGAATGGCTTCCACCGTTGCAACCCAGGGCGCCTCGTCGCATGAAGGGGCTATGCCGGAAGTAGCCCTGTTTTCGCCCCCCGCCAATGCCGGGGATGAGCGCCAGTTACCGCGTAATATCGAGGCGGAGGCGGCCTTTCTGGGCGCGATTCTCATCGACAATCGAGTCGTGGAGGATCTGCCGGTACAATTGACGCCCGCGCATTTCTTCGAACCGCTCCATGGCCGCATTTTCGCGCAGACCATGGCGCTGATCGAGCGCAACAGCATCGCAACGCCGGTGACGCTGAAACCCTATTTCGAAGCCGATGAGGCGATGAAGGCGGTGGGCGGTGTCGGCTATCTGGCGCAATTGACAGGCAGCGGCGCGGGTTTGATCGGCGCACGCGATTTTGCGCGACAAATCTATGATCTCGCGCTGCTGCGCGAATTGGTTGGGGTGGGGCGCGGCCTGGTCGAAGGCGCGCTCGACACCAGCGAAAGCGTTGATCCGCAAGCACAAATCGAAGAAGCCGAGACTGCCCTCTACCGCGTCGCCGGGGGCGAAGCTGAAATGGGATCGGTAAAAAGCTTCAACGCCGCCAGCCTCACCGCCTTGCAGGCCGCAGAACGCGCCCTCAATTCGGGCGGGCATTTGTCGGGGATCACCACGGGTATTTCGAGCGTGAACGCCAAGATTGGCGGCATGCACAATTCGGACTTAATGATCCTCGCGGGGCGTCCCGGCATGGGCAAGACCTCGCTCGCCACCAACATTGCCTTTAATGCCGCCGAACGCTGGCGCCGCGACGAGGAAGATGGAATCCCGCCCGAAAAGAATATGGGCGCCAAGGTCGCGTTCTTCAGCCTCGAAATGTCCGCCGACCAGCTTGCGACCCGCGTGCTGGCCGAACAATCGGGAGTGTCGGGCGAAGCGCTGCGAATGGGCAAGATCAGCAAGGAGCAATTTCAGCAACTCTCGCGCGCCGCGCAGCAACTGCAGACACTTCCGCTGTTCATCGACGATACCCCGGGCCTGACGATTGCCAGCTTGCGCACCCGCGCGCGCCGCCTGCAGCGGCGGCATGGGATTGGCTTTATTATCGTTGACTATCTTCAACTTCTGCAAGGGTCCTCGCGGAGCGGCGATAACCGCGTGCAGGAAATTTCCGAAATTTCACGTGGACTTAAGACACTTGCCAAGGAATTGAACGTCCCTGTCATGGCGCTGTCCCAGCTTAGCCGTCAGGTTGAGAGCCGCGAGGATAAACGCCCACAATTGTCTGATCTTCGCGAATCCGGCTCGATCGAGCAGGACGCCGACATGGTCCTCTTTGTGTTCCGCGAGGATTATTATGTCGCGGCGCGCGAACCCAAGCGCCCGGTCGAAGGTGATGATGTCAAAATTCATGCGGCGCATGAAGAATGGGCCGCCGAAATGGAGCGCGTCTTTGGCCTGGCCGAACTGATCGTCGCCAAATCGCGTCATGGCTCGACCGGCAAGGTGCGTCTGCACTTTGACGCCAAAACCACCAAGTTCCAGGACCTCGCCGATGACAGCCAAGCCTATGAGGATTATGAGTGAGGGTTACGACTATATAAGGTCGTCATTGCGAGGAGCGAAGCGACGCGGCAATCCGGAGTTGGTACGACCTGAGGTGGATTGCTTCGCTTCGCTCGCAATGACGATGGGTCAAAACGCCGGATCGTTCGCCGGATCATCATCCAGCGGCGTCACCGCTTCATGGATACCGCATTCGGTCTTGTCCCAGCCGCGCCAGCGGCCCGAGCGCGGGTCTTCGCCCGGCTTGACCTTTGACGTGCACGGCGAGCAACCGATCGAGGGATAGCCTTCGGCTTCGAGCGGGTGGCGGGGCAGGTCGTGCTCGGCGAAATAATCGTCGAGCATCGCGCGCGTCCAGTTGGCAAGCGGGTTGAACTTCAGCCGCCCGGTCGACCCGTCGAGTTCGAAGCGCGGCAGGCCCTGCCGCGTCGATGACTGGAACCCCTTGCGCCCGGTGATCGACGTGTCGAAATCGGCGAGCGCCTTTTCGAGCGGCTTGACCTTGCGGATTTCGCAGCAGCCGTCGGGGTCGTACGACCAGCGCAGTTCGGTCGCGTCCTTCTTGGCGAGCTCCTCGGCGTCGGGGGCCAGGTTGACGAGGTTGAGACCAAGCCGCGCGGCCAGTTCGTCACGATAGGCAAGGGTTTCGGGGAAATGCTTGCCCGTGTCGAGGAACAGCACCGGCATGCCGGGCGCAACGCGCGTGACGAGGTGCAGCAGCACTGCGCTTTCGGCGCCGAAGCTCGACACGATTGCAGTATCGCCGATCAGCCCGGCGCCGATGACGCTCGCGACGACCTCGGCGGCGTCCTGACCGCGAAACAGGTTGTTGAGCCGGATGACGTCTGCGTTGGTGAAACGCGGCGCGACGTCGATGCGGTCGCGCGTCCGGTCTTCGCCCTTGCGTTGGGGAGAGGCAGTCACGTCACCCATGCCTCAATTTCCATATCGGCACCGCTGCGTCGGCTGCGGCCTGGTAATGATGGGGCCAGCGCGCCAGCGCCGCCTCGACATCGGCCGGGTTGAGCGGCTTTTCGGCAGCGAAACTGTCAAACCCGCAGCGCTTCATATAGGCGATCTGGTCCACAAGGACGTCGCCCTGCGCGCGCAATTCGCCCGTGTATCCGGCCTCGCGCAGGATACGCGCCGACGAATAGCCGCGTCCGTCCCGAAAGGCGGGGAAGGCGATCTCGATCAGCTTGAGCCGGTCGAGATAGGGGATGAGCGCGCGTGCATCCTCGTCGCTTTCGAGCCGCACCGCGGTCGCGTTCGACTGCGACAGGAATGCGTCGAGCGTGACGCAGGGTTCTTCGCCGTCGCTGTGATGATGCTCAACCATAGATCGCCTCCTTGAACGGCGCCATGCCGACGCGGCGGAAGGTGTCGACGAAGCGTTCGCCCTCGGTGCGTTCGGCGAGATATTTGTCGGTGACGCGCTCGATCGCATCGACGATTCCGTCCTCGTCGAAGCCGGGACCGGTGATCGCGCCGAGCGACACATCTTCTGCACCCGAACCACCGAGCAGCAGCTGGTAATTTTCGGTACCCTTGCGGTCGACGCCCAGGATGCCGATGTGGCCCGCGTGATGGTGGCCGCAGGCATTGATGCAGCCCGAAATCTTGAGCTTGAGCTCGCCCAATTCCTTCTGGCGGTCCAGGTCGGCAAAGCGCGTCGCGATCTTCTGCGCGACCGGAATCGAACGGGCATTGGCGAGGCTGCAATAATCGAGCCCGGGGCAGGCAATGATGTCGCTGATCAGGTCGAGGTTCGGCGTCGCCAGCCCCGCTTCGTCCAGCTTTTGCCAGATGGCATAGAGGTCAGCCTTGCGGACGTGCGGCAGCACGATGTTCTGCGCGTGGGTCACCCGCAATTCGTCGTGGCTATAGCGTTCGGCAAGATCGGCCATCAGCTCGATCTGCGCCGAGCTTGCGTCGCCGGGGATACCCCCGACGGGCTTCAGGCTGATGTTGACGATCGCGTGACCCGGCACCTTGTGCGCGGCGACATTCTGGTCGAGCCAGACGGCGAAATCGGGATCGCTCCGGTCGACGTCCTCCGGCGCCGAAGCATCGAGCGGCGGCGGCGCAAATTGCGCGGCGATGCGGTCGAATTCGGCGCGCGGCGGGTCGATGCCCAGCGTTTTCACATGCGCCCATTCTTCCTCGACCTGGCGCGCATATTCTTCCGCGCCCAGCTCGTGGATCAGAATCTTGATCCGCGCCTTGTAGATGTTGTCGCGCCGGCCATAGCGGTTGTACACGCGCAGGCAGGCCTCGGTATAGCTGAGCAGGTCCTCGAGCGGCACGAAATCCTTGATCAGCGGCGCGATCATCGGCGTACGCCCCATGCCGCCGCCGACATAAAAGGCCGCGCCGTGGACGCCGTTCTTCTCGACAATCTGGATGCCGATGTCGTGCAGGCGCATCGCGGCGCGATCTTCGTCGGCAGCGATGACCGCGATCTTGAACTTGCGCGGCAAATAGCTGAATTCGGGGTGAAAGCTTGACCATTGGCGCAGCAGCTCGGCCCAGGGGCGCGGATCGGTAATCTCGTCGGCAGCGGCGCCCGCCCACTGGTCCGAACTGATGTTGCGGATGCAATTGCCGCTCGTCTGGATCGCATGCATTTCGACCGACGCGAGGTCGGCGAGGATCGCGGGCGCATCCTCCAGCTTGATCCAGTTATACTGGATATTCTGGCGCGTGGTGAAATGGCCATAATCGCGGTCATATTTGCGCGCGATATGCGCGAGCATCCGCATCTGCCGGCTGTCGAGCGTGCCATAAGGCACCGCGACACGCAGCATATAGGCGTGCAGCTGGAGATAGAGGCCATTCATCAGCCGCAGCGGCTTGAACTGATCCTCGGTAATCTCGCCCGCCAAACGGCGCCGAACCTGGTCACTGAATTCCGCAACGCGCGCTTCGACCATCGCATGGTCATATTGGTCATATTTATACATGTCAGATCACCCAGTCGCCGGCCGTGGGATCGGCGGGTTTCAATGTCAGGTCGGGGCGCACCGTGGGGCCGAGCGCGCGGATACGATCCTTGATATGCGCGGGGCGCGGGCCGTCGGGGGTCATTTCGCCCGCGATGATATAGGGCGCGTTGACGCGGCGTGCGCCTTCCTCGGCGTGCAAGATCGCCTCGCCCTGTTCGCCGACATCGGCGGCGTCCTCGATATGGATCGACCAGTCGCTGCCCGTCCACCAGGTGACAGCGCCCGTTTTCAGGTCGTTGCCCGTCAATAGCTTCATGAAAAACCCCTTATCTGTTCGGCGACGCCGGGCGCGCCGAGGCAATCGAGCGCGTCGGCGCGCGCAGCGACCTTGCCGACGATGATCAGCGCCGGGCTCGCCACCCGTTCGCGCACAACCAGGTCGCCAAGATCGGTAAGCAAGGTGCGGAGCACGCGGGCGTCCGCCGTTGTTCCGCGCTCGATCACCGCAACGGGCAGGTCGGGCGACACACCATCGGCAATCAGCTTGTCGGCAATTGCCGATGCGGTCGCGAGGCCCATATAGATGACGAGCGTGCGGCCATGTCCCGCAAGGCCCGACCAGTCCTGGTCGGTCAAATCCTTGCACTGGCCTGCAACAAAGCTCACCGCGCTCGCATCCTCGCGGTGGGTGAGGGGAAGGCCCGCCTGCGCCGCGCAGCCCGCCGCCGCCGTAATGCCGGGGACAACCTCGCACGCGACCCCCGCTTCGCGCGCGGCGTCAAGTTCCTCACCGCCGCGCCCGAAAATGAACGGATCGCCGCCTTTCAGTCGCACGACCTGCTTGCCGGCGCGCGCCTCGCGCACGAGCAGTTCGTTGATCAGTTCCTGCTTCATCGTGTGGCGGCTGCGTTGTTTGGCGACACTGATCCGTTCGACATCTGGCGGGATCAGCGCAAGCACGCCGTCACCGACCAGCCCGTCGTGCACGACCAGATCGGCGCTTTCCAGCAGCCGCGCCGCCCGCAGCGTCAGCAGGTCGGGGTCGCCCGGCCCGGCGCCGACGAGCCACAATTTGCCCTCAGTAGATGTCGGGTCAGCAGCAGGATATGCGTGTTCTTTCATGGCCGCCAAGATGAGCGTAGCGGAGAAAAATCGCAAAACAGGCTTTTTTGGCCGCGGTGAAGGTAAAATTTCCTGCGCGCTACGCTAGCGCGTTACAGAAAGCCTTTGCGCACCAGCTTGGGCGCATCGGCGGGGTCGTCGCGCAGCCCTACACCGATCGACGCGCGGATGGCGTCGCTTTCGGAACTCGCCACAGGATAGGCGCAATAATCGGCGGCATAAAAAGCGCTGGGGCGATGGTTGCCCGACAGGCCCACCCCGCCAAAGGGGGCGGAGGAAGAAGCGCCGTTGGTCGGCTTGTTCCAGTTGATCACGCCCGCGCGCACATTGGCCCAGAATTGGTCATAAAGCTGCGGTGACCCGCCGATCAGCGACGCCGACAGGCCAAAGGCGGTGTTGTTCGCTTCGGCAATGGCGGCTTCGAAGCTGTTGACCCGCACAACCTGGAGCAGCGGACCAAACAGCTCGATATCGGGCCTTTCGGGCATGGCGGTGACGTCGATGATGCCGGGGGTCAGGAACGGCCGGTCGGGGTCAGGCCGCGTCATGTGTCGAATGACCTGCCCGCCGTTCGACATCAGGATGAGGAAGCTTTCGGTCAGCCCGTCGGCAGCCTCATTGTCGATCACCGGCCCCATATAGGGCGCAGGGTCGGCATGGGGATGATCGACAATCAGCCGATTGGCAAGCGCGCGCACTTCCTGCAGCAGCGGCTCGGCCAGATCCTGCTTGACGATCAGTCGCCGCGCATTACTGCACCTTTGCCCGGCGCTCAGAAAGGCGGACTGGACGACCAATGTCGCGGCAGTGCGAATGTCGGGCGTATCCCATACGACGACGGGATTGTTGCCGCCCATTTCCAGCGCGACGATCTTGCCCGGATTATTGGCAAATTGCCGGTTGATCGCAATACCGGCGCGGACCGATCCGGTAAAAAGGAGCCCGTCGATCCCGGCATGGCCGGCGAGCGCCTTGCCCGCCTCGGGACCGCCGACCACCAGTCGCAACGCGTCGGCGGGCACCCCGGCCTCGTGGAACAGCTCGACGAGCCTTGCGCCGGTCGCCGGGGTCTTTTCCGATGGTTTGAACACCACCGTATTGCCCGCGATCAGCGCGGGAACGATATGCCCGTTCGGCAGATGTGCCGGGAAATTATAGGGGCCGAGTACGGCGAGCACGCCATGCGGCTTGTGCCGCACGGCGGTGCGCAGTCCCATGGCACCTTCGCTGCGTCGGTTAGGGGTGCGTTCGGCATAGGCCTTGACCGAAATGTCGACCTTGTTCGCGACCGATTCCACCTCGGTGCGCGCTTCCCACAGGGGCTTGCCGGTTTCGCGGGCGATCAGGTCGGCGAGCGCTTCGCCCTCGGCCTTGACCCGGTCGGCAAAACGCCGCAGCGATTCGGTCCGATAGGTGACGGCTTTTGAAGCCCAATCGGGCCAAGCGGCGCGCGCGGCGGCGACCTCGGCGTCAATGTCGCTTACCGGGCCGCGCCACAACTCCTCGCCGGTTGCAGGCTCAAAGGAAAGCAGATTGTCGCTCATGGTCAAACGCCTCATATCGGCGAAAAAGCTTGGCGGCAACTGCCTGTAAGGGAGCGGCCGATGGATTGTCGCTCGCAGCTTGCGCCGGGACTCGCCCTTTGCGATAGACGGTGTCGGTTTCGCGAAAGGTCGTGTCACCGCCAAGCCGCCATTGTTCAGCCAATCAGACAGCCGGGGATACCCTATTTCGATCCAGGAAGAAACGGGCAGATGGTCGGACCATTATTGGTGGTCGGCGGACGGCGTGCGCCTTCATGCCCGGATCTATGACGGACCGAAAAGCCGCCGCGGGGCGCCGCCCATTCTCTGTATGCCGGGCCTTGCCCGAAATGCGCGCGACTTTGAGGATGTCGCGCCGTTTCTTGCGAAAAGGCGCCGAGTCATCGTTGCCAATTTTCGCGGCCGCGGCGACAGCGCCTATGCAAAGGATCCGATGACCTATGTGCCACTAACCTATGTGCAGGATATGGTGGCTTTGCTCGACGATCTGAAAATCAATCGCTTTGCGACGCTTGGTACTTCCCTAGGCGGTCTCGTCTCCATGCTGATGGCTGCGAGCATCTCGGGGCGTCTCGTCGGGGCTGCGCTGAATGATGTTGGGCCCGAATTGCTGCCGGCCGGCCTGGAACGTATTCGCGACTATATCGGTGCAGGCGGCAGCCAGCCCACGTGGATGCACGCCGCACGCGCTTATGGCGAGCTTAATGCCGCGGTTTATCCCGGCTATGGCATCCGCGACTGGCTGCGCCTGACAAAGCGCACCCACCGGTTGACGCCCGAGGGGCGGATCGTCGCAGATTATGACAAGCAGATCGCAGCGCCGCTGCGACTGCCCAGCGGCGGGGATGACGGAGTCAATTTGTGGCCGGCCTACCGGGCTTTCGGCGAGGTGCCCGTCCTGCTGCTGCGGGGGCAATTGTCCGACATTCTGGCGCACGAGGCGGCGGAAAAAATGGTTGCCCAGCTTTTGCATGCGCGGCTTGTCGAGGTGTCGGGTGTCGGACACGCCCCCACGCTTGATGAACCAGAAGCACGGGCAGCGCTCGACCTGTGGGTGAAGGAACTGCCAGCGACATGAACGACGCGGGCCACAGGGAGCGTGGGGGTCCGGTGCGTATCCTCCACCTGCATTCCAGCTTCTCTCTCGGCGGGAAAGAAGCGCGCGCTGTTCGCCTGATGAATCTGATGCAAGACCGAGCGCAGCACACAATCCTTTCCGCCGTTCCCGATGCGCTGGGCGCGCGCGATGCCATTGATCCTGGCGTCGATGTCCTGTTCCCGACCGACGCCCCCCCGCTTGCCGGACGCCCGTCGCTCAACCGCTATCGCGCCCTTGCCGATTACAGTTTTCGCTTCGACCTGATCCTCAGTTATAATTGGGGCGCAATGGACGGGGTGATGGCGCACCGACTGTTCGCAAAGGGCCGTTGGTATGATGCGCCACCATTCCTCATTCACCATGAAGACGGCTTCAACGAAGATGAAAGCCATCGGCGCAACTGGAAGCGCAATCTTTTCCGGCGCTTCGCGTTACGCGACGCGGCCGCGCTGGCGGTGCCGTCGCAAAAACTGGCCGATATCGCCAAGGCTGAATGGAAGGTGAGGGGCGACCGTCTTCACCTGATCCGCAACGGCATCGATGTCGCCGCCTATGCGACACCGCCCTCGCGGGATATTCCGGGATTTAAGCGCCGCGCGGGCGAGGTGGTGATCGGGACCGTTGCCGGATTGCGCAAGGTAAAGGACCTCCCGCGACTGGTTCAGGCTGTTGCGCAACTGCCTTCCCATATTCGCCTGGTCATCGTGGGGGAGGGGCCGGAACGCCCGGCCATTGCGGACGAAGCGGCGGCGCTGGGCATGGCGGATCGGCTGGTGATGCCGGGTTTTATGGCTGAGCCTTGGCGCTGGATCGGCCATTTCGATATGCTGGCACTTTCATCGCGCAGTGAACAGGCGCCGATTGCGGTCATCGAAGCTATGGCGGCGGGTCTTCCGGTGGTCAGTCCCGAAGTGGGCGATGTTGCGACGATTGTCAGCCCTCGCAACCGGCCCTTTATCGCGGCCAATGAAGCGGAATTTCGCGCGGCTTTGCGGCACATGGTGGAGGATGGAGCCGTGCGAAACAGCGTTGGGGCGGAAAACCGCCGGGTGGCGGCCCAATGTTTCGACGAATCCGGGATGGTCGCCGCTTATGAAAAGCTCTATGGAGCGGCTTTGGGAGGATATCGGCTCTTTTCCTAGGAGAAGGATGCGTCGATTGACAAAGTGATGCCGCTTCCGTTTACGGAAAAGGGCAACCGGGGGCCGATGACCGATAGGTCATTGGTGGAGAGAAAGAGGTTTATAGTGTTCAAAGGTTTACAGCCCATCCTTTACGGCGGACGTGAAGTCTGGCCGCTGGTAGAGGGTGGCAAAGGCGTTTCTGCTACCAATCATATGTCGAGTGGGGCGTGGGCCGCGGCGGGCGGGATTGGCACCGTGTCGGCCGTCAATGCCGACAGCTATGATGCCGATGGCAACATCATTCCGCAAATTTATCGCGGCGCGACGCGGCGCGAGCGGCATCAGGAACTGATTCAATATGCCATCGACGGCGCTGTCGAACAGGTGAAGCGCGCCCATGATATTGCGGGCGGCAAGGGCGCGATCAATATCAACGTCCTGTGGGAAATGGGCGGCGCGCAGCAGGTGCTGGAAGGCGTGCTCGAACGCGCCAAGGGCCTCGTCACCGGCGTCACTTGCGGTGCCGGCATGCCCTACAAGCTCAGCGAGATCGCCGCGAAGCATAATGTCCATTATCTGCCGATCATCAGTTCGGCGCGCGCTTTCCGTGCGTTGTGGAAGCGCGCCTATCACAAGGTCGCAGATTTGATGGCCGCGGTGGTCTATGAGGATCCCTGGCTTGCGGGCGGTCATAACGGCCTATCCAATGCCGAAGACCCGCTGAAGCCGCAGGACCCTTATCCCCGGGTGAAAGCGCTGCGCGACACGATGCGCGCCGAAGGCATTTCAGACGATGTCCCCATCGTGATGGCTGGCGGTGTCTGGTTTTTGCGCGACTGGGAAGATTGGATCGACAATCCCGAGCTTGGCCAGATTGTCTTTCAATATGGCACGCGCCCGCTCCTGACCGAGGAAAGCCCGATTCCGCAGCAGTGGAAAGACCGGCTCCGTACCCTCGATGAAGGCGATGTTCTGCTGCACCGCTTCTCGCCCACCGGCTTTTATTCCAGTGCTGTTCGCAATCCCTTCCTGCGCGACCTTGAGGCGCGGTCTGAGCGTCAGATACCCTATTCGAAACAGGAAGCGGGCGATCATGTCGTCCAGCTCGATGCCGGGGTAAAGGGCAAGAATTTCTGGGTCACCCCGCACGACCGTGATCGCGCGCGCGACTGGGTCGCCGAAGGCTATACGGCGGCGCTGAAAACGCCCGACAATACTGTGGTTTTTGTGACCGAAAGCGACCGCGAAATCATCCGCAAGGATCAGGCCGATTGCATGGGCTGTCTGTCACACTGCGGTTTTTCATCTTGGAAAGACCATGATGATTACACCACCGGCTATCTCGCCGATCCGCGCAGCTTTTGCATTCAGAAAACCTTGCAAGACATTGCGCACCATGGCGATGTCGAGCAAAATCTGATGTTTGCGGGCCACGCCGCCTTCAATTTCAAGACCGACCCCTTTTATTCCAACAACTTCACCCCCACGGTGAAGCAACTTGTGGACCGCATCCTGACGGGGGATTAAAAAGCGTTGCCCCCGCAAAGGCGGGGGCCGCAACTGGAGGACTAAGCATCGCAGCCTCGCCTTCGTAGAGGAACGCCTGTTTCGCTTAAACCCAGCCCTCCAGCACCTGGTCCGGCGGTCTGTGGCCGTCGGACCAGGCGCGGATATTCGCGATCACCTTTTCGCCCGATGCCTCGCGCCCCTCAATCGTGGCGGAGGCCAGGTGCGGCAGGAGCACGGCGTTGTCGAGGGTCAAAAGCTCCGGATTGACGTCGGGTTCGTTGGTGTAGACATCAAGGCCGACGCCCGCGATCCGGCGCGTTTTCAGTGCTGCAATCAGCGCTTTTTCATCAATAATCTCGCCGCGCGCCGTGTTGATCAGATAGGCGGTGGGCTTCATCGCCCCGATGCGCGGCGCGTTGATCATCTCATGCGTTTCATCGGTATGCGGGCAATGGATGGAAACGACGTCGCTGATCCGCAGCAGCGTGTCGATGCTCGCATGATAGCTTGCGCCCAATTCCTCCTCGAGTCCCGCGGGCAGGCGCTTGCGATTATGATAATGGATCGACAGGCCAAAGGCGCGCGCGCGCCGCGCGACCGCCAGCCCGATGCGCCCCATGCCGATGATGCCGAGCAATTTGCCGCCAACCCGGTGACCGAGCATCGCGCTCGGCGCCCAGCCTTCCCATGTGCCTGACCGCATCAGCTTGACGCCTTCGGCCAGGCGGCGCGGAACGCTGAGGATCAGCGCCATCGTCATATCGGCCGTATCCTCGGTAAAGACGCCGGGGGTGTTCGCCACCATAATCCCCCCAGCGCGCGCCGCCGCCAGGTCGATATGATCGACCCCGGCGCCGAAATTGGCAATCAGCTTCAGTCGATCTCCGGCCGCTGCAATCACCTCGGCGTCGATCCGGTCGGTCACCGTCGGCACTAGTACATCGCATTCGCTTACCGCCTTTTTTAGCTCGCTCTTGGAAAACGCATGGTCCTGCGCCGACAGGGCGACATCGAATAATTCAGCCATGCGCGCCTCGACATGCGGCATCAACTGGCGCGTGACGATGACGCGCGGGCGTTTCGGGCGAGGTGAATCGGACATGGCGTCGATAGAGCGCGCGCCGTCGCGGGGGTCAAGAGGGTTGGGTGGCAATGGTCGGCGCGGGATGGGGTGCCAAAGCCTGTTGATAAGTCGCGCCCATGGCGGCCTCCCCGGTTGATAAAAGGGGTGGAGTTTGACAAGGCAGGCAGATGACTAAACGTCTGTTTCTGTTTTTCGCCGTGGCCGCAAGCGCCACGGCGGCGCTTGCCCTCTCGCACGCAACCCCGCTCGCCGCGCAAAGCGCCGATCCCGAACTGCCCTATTGGGCGTCGATCAGCGTAGATCAGGCGCGGATGCGCAAGGGGCCGTCGCAGGATGTGCCCGTGATATGGGAATATCGGCGCAAGGATTTGCCCGTAAAGGTTATCGCACGCCACGAAAATTGGCGCAAAATTGAGGACCCCGACGGGACGCAGGGCTGGATGGCGGCACGGCTGCTGAGCCGCACGCGCACAGCGATCGTGACCGGGGCGATCCGCCCGATGCGCGCCGAGGCCGATGACGGCGCAGCAGTCAGCTACCGTGCTGAACCGGGCGTCGTTGGCCGGATCACGGAGTGTCAGAATGACTGGTGCCTGCTCGACGTAAAGGGCCGAAAGGGCTGGATTCGTACCGACCATATCTGGGGCGATTAAGTCTGGTCGTCCCATGGGAGGATGAAGCGGGGATGCGCCACCCGGCATCTCGGACCATGAAATGCCTCACCCAGCCGTCCTGATTAATCGAATTTTTGCCATAGCAGGATAGGGGCAGGCGCATGAGTTCCATGCCGCTCCCACGATCCCATCCAGGCTATGATGATGCATCCTGGCTATTGGTGGCGCTGTGTCTGCTATTATTGGCCGGTTTCCAGATGGTGCAGCCCTTCGGTATCCGGGCGGGAGCGCTGGTATCCGCGGCTTTGGTCATTTGCTGCCTGCAGATAGGGCAATATTTTTACACAGCTCACCGCAAGCGCCCCGCCTTGGCGGCGCTGTTCGCGGCCATGTCGCAGATCATCCTCTTTTCTATCCTGGGCTTGCTGCTCAGCTATATGGTGGCGGCGCGCGGTGGGGCGTTGTGGGATGCCGAATTGACACGCTGGGATCAGGGGCTGGGGCTCGATTGGCTCGCCTATCTTGGCTGGATCAACGCCCGGCCGCTGCTGGGAAACCTGTATCACTGGGCCTATGTCACCCTGATCCCCCAATTGGTCGTGCTGCTCATGGCTTTGGCCGTCACGGGGAGAGATCGGCTTTTGCGGAGAGTCGCCTGCGCATCGATTCTTTCAGGAATTCTCGCTGTGCTGATTTCCGGCTACTTTCCGGCGGCGAGCAATTTCGTGCACCTGAATCTGCGGCCGGAGGATTTTCCCAATCTTCACCCTGCGGCCGCCTATATTCACTATGCTGATTTCACTGCAGTGCGGGCGGGTTCGCTGACCATGCTCGATATCGGGACGATGCAGGGTATCATCACGTTTCCAAGCTATCACGCGGCGCTCGGAGCCATTTTTATCTGGGGCTTCATAAAGCTCGGACCATGGGGTTGGCCGGGCGCGCTCTGGGCGTCGCTGATGCTCGCCGCCACGCCCGTGGACGGCGCCCATTATTTTGTCGACGTCATCGCTGGTGTTGCTCTTGCCGTGGCTTGTATTGCTCTTTCCGACCGCCTGGTTTCGGTCCCATGGCTTCGGCTGCTGACACAAAAACGGGGTGGCAGGCGAAGCGGGCTTAACCTCGCCGCTTCCAATTAATTGTGCGGGGGACCGGGCATCGGGCCAGCTCCCCCGCGCTATCCGCCTCAGCGCCAGCGGAAATGGTTGTGATAAACGCGCATTACGCGTCCACTGCGAACATTGACGAGCAGCAAATCGTTATAATGGCGGACATAAGCAAGATTGCCGTTCGCGCGCGGTACACCCCAGCGGCTGTCGTAATTCAGCCGATAGGTCGGGGCATAATAGGTTGGCCGCAGGACCGAACCCACCCGAAACTGCTGATAACGGAAAGGCGCCCGATAATGGCTGTAACGCTGGTCGCGGCGCCAGTCGCGCTTGCTGTCGCGCAAATCGCGGCGTGCATCATGATATTCGCGGCGTTCCTCGCGAATATCCTTGCGATCGCCATGGCGCAGCGCCTGGTTATAGTCGCGCCGTTCTTCGCGTACCTCGCGCCGGTCCTGCCGAATTTCACGATTTTGCGCCTGCGCGGCGGCGGGCAGCATCATTGCGGCGATCAGGCCGGCGGCAAGAAATTTGCTCTTCTTCATATGCCTATCCTTTCAGTCCGTCGGGGGAGGGGAACTGCCCGATGACAGGGAAAGGATTAGGCGAGGCCTTTTGAACGAAGGCGGAATGCCGCGTTTATCTTCGGGTCATCAGTGTCGCAAATTGTCGCGGAGAGCTGGCGGGTAGGCGCGCGCGATCATCACTGGACCGTGCCCCTGCCTTAGCAGGGGCACAGATTGTTTCAGACCAGTTCGATCGCCACTGCCGTGGCTTCACCGCCGCCGATGCACAGGCTGGCGACGCCGCGCTTCTTGCCGTGACGCTGGAGCGCGGCGATGAGCGTGGTGATGATGCGCGTGCCGCTCGCGCCAATGGGGTGACCGAGCGCGGTCGCGCCGCCATGGACGTTGATCTTGTCGTGCGATATGCCAAGGTCGTGCATCGCGAACATTGCGACACAGGCAAACGCTTCATTGACTTCGAACAGATCAACCTCGTCGATCGACCAGCCCGCCTTTTCCAGCAGCTTGTTGATCGCGCCGACGGGGGCGGTGGTGAAATCCTTGGGCTCCTGCGCATGTGCGGCATGGGCGACGAGCCGCGCAACGGGCTTTACCCCCTTGGCGTTGGCGACCGACTGGCGCGCCAGAACAACCGCGGCGGCGCCGTCGGAGATCGAGCTGCTGGTCGCGGCGGTGATCGTCCCATCCTTGGCAAAGGCGGCGCGCAGCGTCGGAATCTTGTCGGGGCGGCCCTTGCCCGGCTGTTCGTCGGTATCGACGACGACGTCGCCCTTGCGGCTGCTGATCGTTACGGGCGTGATTTCGGCAGCAAAGGCGCCGTCGGCGATGGCGGCTTGGGCGCGGCGCAGCGATTCGATCGAATATTGGTCCATCGCCTCGCGGCTCAACTGATAGGCATTGGCGGTGTCCTGCGCGAACGTGCCCATCGCGCGGCCCGCGTCATAGGCATCCTCGAGCCCGTCGAGGAACATATGGTCATAGGCGGTGTCGTGCCCGATGCGCGCGCCCGAGCGGTGCTTCTTGAGCAGATAGGGCGCGTTCGTCATCGACTCCATGCCGCCCGCGACGATCAGGTCGACGCTGCCCGCGGCAAGCGCCTCGGCGCCCATGATGACGGTCTGCATGCCCGAACCGCAGACCTTGTTGACCGTGGTCGCCTGCACCGATTTGGGCAGGTCCGCCTTGATCGCCGCCTGCCGCGCGGGCGCCTGGCCGAGGCCGGCGGGAAGGACACAGCCCATATAGATGCGTTCGACATCGTCGCCCGAAACGCCAGCGCGCTCGACCGCCGCCTTGACCGCCGCCGCGCCCAGATCGGTCGCGCTGGCATCGGAAAGGGCGCCCTGCATGCCGCCCATCGGCGTGCGGGCAAAGGAGAGAAAGACGATCGGATCGGTCGCGGTCATGGCAAAAGACTCCAGTGAATATGATTTTGGCGCCCGATTAGCGTAAATGCTGCACGTGCGAAAGGGGCGGGGCTTGCGCGAGGCTCTACGCGAAACAAGGTCGAAGATGGGCAGCGCGTTGCATCTTGCAACCCGCCCGGCTTCATGGTCAAACGCCAACACCGATCAGGGAGGGCGCGATGAGCAACGACATACAAGGTGAAGCTGAACGGATGCAGGCGGTGCTCACCGCGCAAAAGGCCAGCTTTACCGCCGCCATGCCCGAGGCGCTGGGTGTACGGCGCGACCGTATCGACCGCGCCATCGCGCTGCTCGTCGACAATGCGGAGGAATTTGCCCGCGCGGTGAGCGAGGATTTCGGCCATCGCAGCCGCGAACAGACGCTGATGACCGACATCATGCCTTCGGTCAGCGCGCTGAAACATGCAAAAAAGCATATGGCGAGCTGGGCGAGGGGCGAGAAGCGCAAGCCGACCTTTCCGCTCGGCCTGCTGGGCGCCAAGGCCGAGGTGATGTTTCAGCCCAAAGGCGTCGTCGGGGTCGTCGCCCCGTGGAATTTCCCCATTGGCATGGTGTTCGTGCCGATGGCGGGCATATTGGCCGCGGGCAACCGCGCGATGATCAAGCCCAGCGAATTTACCGAAAATGTTTCGACGCTGATGGCGCGTCTGGTCCCCGATTATTTCGAAGAAAACGAAATGGCGGTGTTCACCGGCGACGCCGATATCGGCATTGCCTTTTCCAAGCTCGCCTTTGATCATCTCATCTTCACGGGCGCGACCAGCGTGGGGCGGCATATAATGCGCTCGGCGGCAGATAATCTGGTGCCCGTGACGCTGGAGTTGGGCGGAAAATCGCCGACCTTCATCGGGCGCAGCGCGAACAAGGGTCTGGTGGGCCAGCGGGTGGCGCTGGGCAAGATGATGAACGCCGGGCAAATCTGCCTCGCCCCCGATTATCTGCTCGTCCCGGATGATCAGGAAGCGGAGGTGATCAACAGCGTGACAAAAAGCGCGGCGGCGCTTTACCCCAGCCTGCTTGCAAATGACGATTACACATCGGTCGTCAACACGCGCAATTATGACCGGCTGCAATCCTATCTCGCCGACGCGCGCGAAAAGGGCGCCGAGGTGATCGAGGTCAATCCCGCGAAGGAGGATTTTGCGAGTGCCAACGGCCATAAAATGCCGCTCCACATCGTGCGTAATCCGACCGACGATATGAAGTTGATGCAGGAGGAAATCTTCGGCCCCATCCTGCCGGTGAAACGCTATGGCCATATCGACGAAGCCATCGACTATGTGAACGCTCACGACCGACCGCTCGGCCTTTATTATTTCGGGCAGGACAAGAGCGAGGAGGAGCGCGTACTCACCCGCACCCTTTCGGGTGGTGTCACAGTCAATGACGTGCTTTTCCACAATGCGATGGAGGAACTGCCTTTTGGCGGCATCGGCCCGTCGGGCATGGGCCATTATCACGGGATCGACGGTTTCCGCACCTTCAGCCACGCGCGCGCCGTCTACCGCCAGCCAAAGCTCGACGTTGCCGGGCTGGCGGGGTTCAAGCCCCCTTATGGCAAGGCGACCGCCAAGACGCTGGCGAAGGAACTGAAGAAATAGCGACGCCGCGTTCACCGGATACCTCTTCGTTCATGGCGAATGAAGTCCCCGTTCGGGTCGCGCGAAGTCGAGACACCCGGCGAATAAGCCTGCGCCTCAATCTCGTCCGGCCACCTTGATATCCTTGCCCAGCAATGTCTTCACATAAAGCCGCTGCACCAGCACAAAGACGACCACGGTGAGCGGCGCGGCGAGCAGTACCCCCAGAAAACCGAACAGTAGCCCCGCCGCAACCACGGCGAAGAGCAGCACGGCGGGCGGCACATCGACCGCCTGTTTCTGGATCATCGGCTGGAGGAAATTCCCCTGTATCTGCTGAATGATCAGGAACAGGATCAGCGTCCACAGCGCGGTTGCAGGCGACACGGTAAAGGCAAGCAGAACGGCGGGAATCCCTGCGATGATCGGCCCGATCATCGGGATAACGTCGAGGAGCCCGGCGATCAGCCCAAGCCCGCCCGCCGCGGGCACGCCCAGCATCGCCAGCCCCGCCCAGGTCAGGGCCGCGACGACCAGCGAGGAGACGCCCTGTCCGATCATCCAGCCGCGAAGCCCGTGCCCCGCATCATCAAGCGCCTGCGCGGCGGTCGGCTCCGCCTTGCGCGGGATGAGCAGCAGCAACCCGCGGCGATAGGTGGCGGGGTCGCTTGCCAGAAAGATCGCGCCGACCAGCACCAGAACGAAATCAGCGAGGCCGCTGCCCGCCGCGAGCGCATAGCCGCCTGCTTGCGAGAGCAGATCGGACAAATCGGCGCCGCCCACTTGCGCCAGGCTGCGGACCCGTTCGCCCCAGCCATAGCGATCAAGAAAGGCCTCCACATCGGCCAGCGCGTCCGGGATCGATTCCCGGATTGTCGCCATTTCCTTGCCCAGTTGGGACCCGAAAAGGGTGAAGACCCCGGCAAACAGCGCGACGATTCCTATCACCGAAAGCGCCAGCGCCAGCGGCCTTTTCATCCCCGTGCGGCGGCACAGCCAGCCCGCAATCGCGCCAAAAACCGACGCCAGCACGACCGCGGCAAAGATCAGCAAGAAAAAGCGCGTCAGCTCAACAAGCAGCCACGCCGTTCCGACAATGGCGATCACCGTCAGCGTCGCACTCGCAACGCGCGCCGAACCAATGGGCGAGGGGGTTTCGCTGTCCTTCATCGCGCGCACCTTAGCTGCGCCATGGGCGGGCGCAAGCGGCTCGCGACGGGCCGCGCGCAGGAAAGCAACCCGTACGGCGGAAATGTGAGGACTGGACGCCGCGCCCCTTTTTGTGGCAACGGGCTGCGCTCAGCGGTGCGGGGGACAGAATCGATTCCCTTGTCGCCGTCCACGGGCCCCTGTGGTGAAATTGGTAGACGCGCTCGACTCAAAATCGAGTTCCGCAAGGAGTGCTGGTTCGAGTCCGGCCAGGGGCACCATCCACAAAATGCGAGCAATCGCTTCCTTCCTTGCCGATATTCCGTGCCTCGCCATTGGCCGCGCTGCGCGTTTTTTCCGTCCTGGAATTTGCTGACGCAATCCCAGGCTCTTTCGCAATTTTCTGCCGATAATTCTTATTTCGAATGCCGTCGTTGAAAGGACAAAAGCGGCCGAAACGGCTATGAGAGGCAGAGGAAAATTGCAGAGGATTTGGTGTGACAACGAAGGGTATTGGCGCAGAGCGGCAGCATCGCATCGGCGCTATCGAGCAATTGGAACAAAGGCTGTTGTGGCTCTCCTCCTGGATGATCCACCATGCCAATCATATCCGTCCCAAGCGCGACGGGCTGAAGGTTGGCGGTCATCAGGCGAGCTGCGCGTCGATGACCACAATCATGGCGGCGCTCTATTTCCACGCGCTGCGCCCCCAGGACAAGGTGGCGGTCAAGCCGCATGCTGGGCCGGTTCTTCACGCTGTCCATTACCTGCTGGGGCAGCAGACGCGCGAGCGGATGGAGCGGTTTCGCGGCCTTGGCGGGGTGCAAAGCTATCCCAGCCGGACCAAGGATGTGATTCCTGTCGATTTCTCCACCGGATCGGTGGGGCTGGGGGTCGCCATCACCGCCTTTTCCTCGCTGGTGCAGGATTATCTCATCGCCCATGGCCAGCTTCGCGAGGAAGCGGCGGGGCGGATGATCGCGCTGATGGGCGATGCCGAACTCGACGAAGGCAATATCTATGAATGCCTGATCGAAGGGTATAAGCATGACCTTCGCAATTGCTGGTGGGTGGTCGATTATAATCGCCAGTCGCTCGATGCGACCACGGCTGATCGCATGTTCCGCCGTTTCGACGATATTTTCGAAACCTGCGGCTGGCGCGTTATCACGCTGAAACATGGCAAATTGCAGCGCGAGGCATTTGCGCGCCCCGGCGGCAAGGCGCTGGAAGACTGGATCGACAATTGCCCCAATGCCGAATTTTCGGCGCTGACCTTCCAGGGAGGCGCGGCGTGGCGGCAGCGGCTGGAGGCCGATATCGGCGCCAGGGCGGGGGTGAAAAAGCTGCTGGACAGCTATGATGATGATGCCCTCGCGCGGCTGATGACCAATTTGGGCGGCCACTGCGTCGAAACGCTGATGGATGCGTTCGACAGCGCCAATGACGATCGCCCGACCCTGTTCATCGCCTATACGGTCAAGGGCCATGGCCTGCCGCTCGCGGGGCACAAGGACAATCATTCGGGGATGATGAACCCGACGCAGATGGAAGCCTTCCGCACCGCGCAAGGCGTCGCGCAAGGCGATGAGTGGGAACCGTGGGGCGGGCTGGGCGACAATGCCGCCGCGCAGCTTCAGGCCTTTGTCGAGACCAGCCCGCTCGCGCGCAAGGCGAAGGAGGCCGAGGCGCCGTCCGTGCCCGTCCCCGCGCGGCTGCCGGTGCCCGACGGCGCCGAACAATCGACGCAGGCCGCCTTTGGCCGCATCCTCCTCGATCTGGCCAAATCTGGCGAGGAACTCGGCGACCGCATCGTCACCACCGCGCCCGACGTCACGCAGACGACCAATTTGGGCGCCTTTGTCAACCAGCGCGGGCTTTTCCGGCGGCAGGAGCTTGCTGACGTTTTCCAAAAGGCGAAAATCCCCTCGGCGCAGAAATGGGCCGCCCATGCAGCAGGCCAGCATATCGAGCTTGGCATTGCGGAGAATAATTTCTTCCTGATGCTCGCCTCGCTGGGGCTCGCCGCGCCGCATTTCGGCACCCGGCTGCTGCCTGTCGGCACCGTCTATGATCCCTTCATCGCGCGCGGGCTCGATGCGCTCAACTATGGCTGTTATTCGGACGCGCGCTTCCTGCTGATCGGCACCCCGTCGGGGCTGACGCTGGCGGCCGAAGGCGGGGCGCACCAGTCGATTAACACGCCGCTGATCGGCATGGGCCAGCCGGGGCTGACCTGTTTCGAGCCTGCCTATGCCGATGAAGTCGCGCTGCTCATGCGCTGGGCTTTTGACAACATGCAACGGCCCGAAGGCAGCTCGGTCTATCTGCGCCTTTCGACGCGCACCATTCCCCAGATCGCGCGCGCGGATGACGCGTGGGAAGAGGATGCGGTCGCGGGTGCATATTGGCTCCGCCGTCCCGCACCCCGCGCCGAAGCCGCCATCGTCTTTTCCGGCGTCGTCGCGCCCGAGGCGCTGGCGGCATGGGAGGAACTGGCCGACGATATTCCGGGCCTTGGCCTCCTCAACGTCACCTCGCCCGACCTTCTTCACCGCCAATGGTCGGCGGCGCGCGCCGCGCGCTGGACAGGGGAGGGCGACAATCGCTCGCACATCGAACGCCTGCTGGACGCCCTTGCCCCCGGAGCCTCGCTGGTGACGGTGATCGACGGCGCACCCGGTGCCCTCTCGTGGCTCGGCGGGGTGAAGGGAATGCGGGTAAGCCCGCTCGGCACCGACCGCTTCGGACAGACCGGCGACCAGCCCGATCTTTATCGCGCCTATCGCCTCGACAGCGAGGCAATCATCGACGCGGCGGCAGAGCTTTTCCTGAACGCGTGAAGCGGCGCGGCGTGGGCGAGGGCTGACGCGGAATAACCATTTCCGCTAACCCCTTGCCCGCGCCGCATCCCGTTATGAGATGCCTGCCCGCTCCCTCTACCCACGCGCATTGCTGCGTGATAAAGCGCGCGCATGAAAAGGGTCGTCAAGAAACTCAACGAGATATGGAAAGAGCGCCGCCATCATCAGGTGGCGCGCGCCGTGCTCAGCACCCCGCCCCTTACCCCGGCGGATGATGGGCTGGTTCTTTTCTCGATGATCGGGACGCGCGTGCTGCTTCCCTATCTGGTCGCGGTCAAATCGCTCCATGCCCGGCTGGGGCGCGGGCGCGTCATCATCCTCGATGATGGCACGCTCACCATGGGCGACCGCGCGATTTTGAACGCACAGCTTGGCGACCCGCAAATCCTCTCGATCCACGACGTCGATACAGGCCCCTGTCCGCGCGGCGGGACATGGGAAAGGCTGCTGACCCTGCTCGACCTGCGCGCGCAGAACTATGTTATCCAGCTCGATTCTGACACCGTCACGCTCGGCCCGGTTGATGAGATTGCCGACGCCATTGCCGCCAACCGCAGCTTCACGCTGCGCGGCGATGCTGACTCGCGGATCATGCCTTTTGCCGAAATGGCGTCGCTGACCGACGACGCCGACTATCTCCACAATCCGAATGCCCATGTGCAGGGGGCGGTTGAAACCGGGCTCGACCGTGTGCCGATGCCGATGCTCGCCAATCCGCTCTATGTGCGCGGCTGTTCGGGCTTTGCCGGCTTTGCCCGCCGCGAAGGGGGCCGCGCGCTGGCGGAAGAATTTTCGAGAGGCGCAACCGCGCTTCTCGGCGCCGAGCGCTGGGCGCGCTGGGGTAGCGAGCAGGTGACATCGAATATGGTCATTGCCAATGAACCCGATGCGCTGCTCCTCCCCTATGATCGCTATATGAATTTCTGGAACGAGGGCGTGCCGGACGCCGCCGTCTTCGTCCATTATATCGGCACGCACCGCTATACGGGCAGCCGCTATATCGACGACACCCGCGCTGCCATCGCCCATCTGGCGGGATAGTCGGGGCTAAGCCGCCGCCTGCTTGCGACCACGGATCATCTCCACCAGCCCCCGCGCGGTATCGCGCGCGAACAGCGCCATCCACAGCAGGTAAACCGTTCCGCCCAGCGGCACCAGCACAGCAAGGCGCAGCGGCTCGCTCATCATGGGCAGCGCCCGGTCGGCCAGCGTCACCGCCAGCGCCATGACGCCTGCGGCAAGGACCGGCGGCGCAAGGGCGCGCAGCAGGGTCAGCGGCGCCAGACCGATCACCGGCAGCGCCCGCGCAAGCGCGAGCAGCAGCAGCAGGGGATAGGCAAAGAGCCACGCCCAGGCGATGCCCTCTATCCCCCACCGCGCCGCGAACAGGAAGGTTGCGGGCATCAGCAGCGCACCCGCAATCGCATTGCCCGACGCTATGCCGGGACGCCCCAGCGCGTCGGTCGCGGGCTGGAGCAGAGTAAAGAGCGTCCAGAAGGGCATGGCGAGGGCCAGCGGCAGAATGAGGGGAATGATCTCACGCCATTTTTCGCCGAGCAGGGTGATCACCAACGGCTCGGCGACGGCGGCCAACCCCAGGAAAAAGGGCATGGCGGCGACCATGATCGCGCTCGCGGCGCGCGCAAAGCCCCGCGCCAAGGCGGCGGGGTCGTGCTGCATCCGCGAATAGGCGGCAAACGCCACTTCATTCAGCAGCGGCACGACCTTGTTGTTGAACAATTGGGTCAGCATCAGCGCGGTGGTGTACACCCCGACCAGATGCGCGTCGAACCAGCGCCCGGCGACCAATATGTCCGACTGGGTCTGGGCAAAGGCGAAAATCTGCCCCATCGCGACCAGCCCGCCATAGCGGGCGATGCTGCCCACGCCCCGAAAGTCAAAGCTCGGCCACATCCAGCTTTGCGCCGCGATCGTCAGCCCCAGCGCGCGCGATGCGAACATGGCGATCGGCGCCCAGACGAGCGCCCACACGCCCCAGCCCGCATAGGCGCCGCCCAGCGCGACAATGGCACCGATCACGGCGGAGACCAGATTGACCTGCGCCTGCCGGTGAAATTCCAGCGCGCGCGCGAGCTTGGCATAGGCGAGCGAGGCAAACGGAATGGTGAGATAGAGCAGCGCCTGCACGCGCAGCAATTCAGCCACCATCGGCTCGCGATAATAGGCCGCCGCCAGCGGCGCGGTCAGTATCTGCGCGAGGGCGAGGCCCAGGTTGAGCAGGATGAGCAGTCCGAAAATCTTCCGCATTTCCTTTTGCCCGATCTCGGCGCGCTGGATCGCCGCGCTCGCCAGCCCATGGCCGTTGAGCATGGTGAACAGCATGATCATCACCTGCGTCAGCGCGAACAGGCCATAATCTTCGGGCGTCAAAATGCGGATGACGAGGAAAGTCGAGGTCCAGGCGATCAACTGCCCGGCAATTTGCGATCCCGTCCGCCAGATGACCGCGCGCCGCACCTTCTGCCCGAAATCCGCCGATGCCGGGGACGGCGCGGGTTCGGCCTCGCTATGATCGGATGGAATCGGGCCTGACATGGGCGCGTCCTAGCATGGAAAATTGCGAAATGCGCGGCGGCATAAGGTCATGGGGTCGGGGCCGGCGAAGGGGATTTTTCGTCATGGTCGCTCGCGGGCGGGCGCGCAATCGCCGCGCGCCGTACCGCGACCCACTCCGGCTGACGGCCCAGCCGCGCGTGGAACAGCGCGTTGAAACTATTGGCGTCCCGCGACGGAGCATCCAGCCCCTCGCCATAGATTTTTCGGACCGCCGCCCTGTCATAGCCCATGGCGGTGAGCAGGGTGGGGAAAATGCGATAATGGCTCGATGCGTCGAAATTGCGCTGCGCCGCTTTCTGCCATCGGCCATGCGTGTCGATAAGGACGAGCGGCACCGCCCCTTCTTCCGCTGCCGGGGCGGGGCTGCAATGGGTGGTGGTGCCATCGCCGCCACGCTCATGCAGATTCTGGCCATGGTCGGCGGTATAAAGGATCAACCCGCGGTCGATCCGCCCGTCGGACAGAAGCCGCTCGAAAAAGGCGCCGACCGTCCAGCGCAGGCTGTTGCGATAGGCATTGCGATAGCTCCGCCACACATCCGCGCCGCTATACAGGTTGGCGGGCAATTGCATTTCGGCAACCTCGACATTTTCGCCGCGCGGCAGGGCGGGGCGATAAATATGGGCGCTGTCGGGATATTTGTCGGCGACCGGGAAATGCGCCCCCATCTTGTTCACCAGAATAAATTCGCGTCGATCGTTGGCAAGGGCGCCGACTAACGCATCGGCAACCGCCATGTCGCGGTGAAGCACGGGCGTATCATCAAACTGGATGAAATTGTCGATATGGCGGCGCTCGGCGTCGTCCATGCCATTTTGATAGGCGCCGCCGGTGCGCTGGGCGTCGATATAGACCGTCGCATAGCCGGCTCTTTTGGCATAGGCAAAGATGGAAGGGCGCACCGCGTTAATCTGTTGATAGGCGCGGCGGGTTCCGCCGTGGCGCAGCGTCAGGTTGGACCCGAAACTGCAATGGGTGATGGATGCGGCGAGGCCGAAATTGGCGACATGCACGCCCGGCGGCGGTGCGGCGAGGCCGGATTGGACACCCGCCGGGTCATTAATGTCCAGATAGCGGCCCGCAATGCTTTCGTCGATGATCAGGATCAGGTCGCGTGGATCCTCCTTACCCGACCGGCCAAGCTTGACCGACTGCCGAATAGCCGCAGGCAAGGTTGCTGCTTCATAGACAAAGAGCGAGGAATAAGCCGCCCCGACCATGGCGCTCGGCAATCCGCGCGCGCCTTCGCCGCCCCGGAAAAAGAGCAGCAGCGCGAGCAGCGCAACCCCGCCAAGGGGAGCCAGCATGGCGATCGTCCGGGGCATAGGGCGCCAGGTGCCTGGACGCAGCCCGATACCGAGCAGCAGTGCCGCCGCGCCCAGTCCGGCCCACAGGATGGCGCGCCCATGCTGGGCCAGCGCATCATCGGCAAAGCCCGCCGACAGGATCATGGTGACGAATAATTCGTAACTCATGGCATCGGCGGTCGCCGTGCGGATGGCATTGACCAGCAACTCCCCCGCCGCCAGCAGCAGGGCGACGCTCCAGCGCACCGCACCCCGCTCGATAAAGGCTGCAACCCACAGCGTCGCGGCAAGCAAGCCATAGAGGCCGATGTATAAAAGCAGGCTGGGGGAGAGGCCCAGCGAGCCTATGCGGGCGCCCATGGCCGGATAATCGGCTCCCAACGCAACAAGGAGCAGCAGCGTCTTCAGCAGCGCCCTTTGGTCAAACAGCCCTGATCCCATGGTCCCCGTCACTTGTCCAAAGCATGCGCTCTAGGGGCAAGAGATTGACAAGGGGTTGCCACCCCCTGGCGGCGACGTGCTCCCACGGCCTTTCGCGGGCGAAGGGGACGGGTAGAAGGCGAGGGCTGTCGCGGACTACAGCGGACGATAAAGGATCAGTGCGTCGACATCGCCTTCGGCCGGATGAGCAAAGGCGCCGGGCAGGCGGCCCACGACCGAAAAGCCCATCGAAATCCACAGCCGCACCGCGCGAACATTGGTCGATACGACGAAATTAAACTGCATCGCTCGAAAACCGCGTTGCCGGGCCTCGTCCATCGAATGGGCGCACATGGCGCGTGCCACGCCGCGCCCTGACGCGGCCGCGGCCGTCATGTAACCGCAATTGCAGACATGCGCCCCGCCGCCTGCCTGGTTCGCGCGCAGATAATAGGTGCCGAGGATCGCGCCATCCGCTTCGGCGACAAAGGTGAACTTGTCCGCGCCGCACCAATAGGTAAGGGCGGCGTCGCGTCCCATATCGCGGTCCAGCGTATAGGTGTCTCCGGCACGGATAACCGGTTCGATGATAGACCAGATGGCCGAATGATCTTCGGATTGGGCGGCGCGAATCAGCATGGCGGGCAGATTAGCGCCCTCTCATTTCCCCGCAATAAGAGACGAAAATTATGTGCCGAATCACATGATTGACTTCTCCGGTTATGCCCTTAGATTGGCGAAATAATCTTATCCATTTGATATATATGAAAAATATATGACAATGGCACATGTTCGCAATGGATGACTGATCCGCCGCGCCGAAGATAATCCGAAAACTCCGTGAAATCGGGAATAAACTTCGCCTTTCCGTCCAAAATAGAACGCACCTTCGGAAGCCCCTTTGATAGCCTTCGAAAATTCCAAAATCCGGACGGAATATAAAAAAAGGGGAAGGTTACATGGATATTGCTGGAACATCTGTACGTCGTGGGCGCGGCGTGCGGCGGGGCGCACTGCTGGCTTCGGTTGCGGGTCTGGTGAGTTTATCGCCTGCCGTCGCGCAGGATACGAGCGAACAGCCACGGCCGCAGGCTTCGCAGGCTCAGGGGCCACAAGCCACCGGCGGCGAAATCGTCGTCACCGCGCTCAAGCGCGACACGCGGCTTCAGGATACGCCGCTCGCTATCTCCGCTGTCACTGGTGACTCTCTGGAACGTGCGGGCACGACCAGCTTTACCGAGCTGACCTCGAACACGCCCAGCCTTCGCATCGTCGATAATGGCCCTGGCAACCGCCGCGTGATCCTGCGCGGCGTCGTCGGCGCCGGCGAGCCGACCGTTGGCGTCTATTATGACGAATCCCCCGTATCGGGCTCGGTCGGGACGACCAGCGATGCTGCGGGCAGCACCCCCGATTTCCGTGTTTTCGACGTTCAGCGCGCCGAAGTGCTGCGCGGACCCCAAGGCACCCTCTATGGCTCCGGCTCGATGGGCGGCACGGTCCGCATCATCTATGAAAAGCCGAACAGCGAGCAGGCTGAAGGCGCCGCCGCGGTCAATCTGTCGGCGGTCAAGGGCGGCAGCCCCGGCGCCTCGGTCGACGGCATGATCAACCTGCCGATCGCCGAGGACAAGCTCGCGCTGCGCGTCGTCGGCAGCTATCAGCAGTTCGCCGGCTATATCGACAACAGCTATTATGGCCTGAAGAACATCAACGACGGGCACAGCTACAGCGGCCGCGCGCTGCTGCGCTTCACGCCGACCGATCGGCTGACGCTCGACCTCGGCGCTTATTATACCAAGGTGTCGACCGACAGCTCGCGCTGGTTCTTCGAAACCGGCGAGCGGCACACGACCAATGCGCGCGCGGAATCGGGCAATTATGACGAAAGCCGTATTTACAGCGGCACGCTCAACTATGATTTCGGCGCCGTCGCCATGACCGCGGTCAGCACCTATTTTGACCGCGACCGCACCGTCGTGGGCGATGTCAGCGACACCTTCAACGGCCGCGCGACGGCGGCGGGCTGCTCGCGCTACCTGCTGCGCGATCCCGCGACGCCCTGCTCGTCGTCGCAGCTTTCCGACTATCTCGATCTCACCAACACCATTCTCTTCTCCAGCCTTTACCAGCCGCAGAATGTGAAGAATTGGACGAACGAGCTGCGCTTCAGTTCGACGGGCAATGGCCCCTTCAACTGGACAGCGGGCGGTTTTCTGGAGGATCGCAAAAGCTGGGTGCGCTCGACCCTGCTCGCCGCCGATCCGCGCACGGGGGAGCTTTATCCCTTTGTCGATGAAAACATCTATTATGACCGCACGATCAAGGACCGGCTGAAGCAAAAGGCGCTGTTTGCCGAAATCTCCTATAAATTCTTCGACAAGCTCACCGCGACGGCGGGTGCGCGCTGGTATGAATATGACAAGACGGTCGGCGGTATCGTCGAAGAGGGGCAGATCCATTATGCCTCGGTCCCCAGCGCCTATACCGAGGCCCAAACGACCGAGAACGGCTTCGTGTTCAAGGGGAATCTCTCCTATGAATTCAGCCGCGACCTGATGATCTATGCCCAGGCGGCGCAGGGCTTCCGCCCCGGCGGGGTCAATCAGGCGATCGGCCTTCCGGCGGCCATGGCGGCCTATCGGTCGGACAGCCTGTGGAATTATGAGCTGGGAATGAAGAGCCAGCCGATCCGCGGCGTTTACTTCAACCTGACCGGTTATCAGATCGACTGGGACGATATGCAGGTGTCGGCGCGTACGTCGGGCACCGGCTCGGTGTTCGGCCTCATCTCCAACGTCGGCGCGGCGCGGATCCGTGGGGTCGAGGCGGAAATCAACGCTACCCCGCTGCCCGGCCTCTCGCTCGTCAGCAACATCGGCTACACCGATGCCAAGCTGACCGAGGATCAGGTGAGCGACGTCGTGGTTGCCGCAGGCCGCAAGGGCGACCGGCTGCCCTTCGTTCCCAAGTGGAACCTCAGCGGATCGGCTGAGTATATCTGGTCGCTCAGCGACAGCCTCGAAGGGATGATGCGGCTCGACGCCAGCTATGTCGGCTCTTCCTATTCGACGCTCGCCGCCACCGACGCCTATCGCCGCAAGGTCGATGCCTATGGCCTCGTCAATGCGCGCATCGGCATCCAGTCGCCCGACAGCGACTGGAGTGCGCATCTCTATGTGAACAACATCTTCGATGCGCTGGCGATCACGACCAAGTCGAGCAGCTCGAACACCGGCGGCCTGACGGTGACGCACGGCGCACCGCCGCGCACCATCGGCCTCAGCCTGACCAAAAGGTTCCGCTGATCATCAACGAGGCGGCGGGCCACGGCTCGCCGCCTCTTTCCATGCTGAAATAGGAAGCCGTTTATCGGCATAATGGGGAAGGTCGCGACGATGAATATGTGGGGATCAGCCGCACGATGTGCGCTCTTGGCCGGTTCGGCCGTCAGTCTGGCTTTGGGCACGATAACGCCCGCCATGGCGCAGAAACAGGAGGCCGCGCAGGCGGTGAAACCGCGCGCGGGCGCCGTGCCCGCTCCGGCGCGGCAACCGGGGGAGGGGACAGGGCCGTTTCGCAAGATGGTCATTCGCGGCGTCACCCTGATCGACGGCAGCGGCGCGCCGCCGCGCGGCCCCGTCGATGTCGTCGTTGAAAATAACATCATCACCGCGATCGAGGCGGCGGGAACGCCGGGCCTGCCGCTCGTCGATGGCCGCGCGCCGCGCGATGCCGATTATGAACTTGATGCGACCGGCATGTATATGCTGCCCGGCTTCATCGACATGCATGTCCATGGGTCGAGCGATGACAAGGCGCCCGACCTCAGCTATTCCTACAAGCTGTGGCTCGCCCATGGCGTGACCACGGTGCGCGGGGTCGATCTCGCCCCCTTTGAAATCGCGCTCAGCGAACGCGCGCGGTCGGCGCGCAATGAAATCGTCGCCCCGCGCATCTTCTCCTATCACCGCCCTGGACAGGGACGCGGCTGGACCGGCGGGCTGACCAACACGCCCGAAAAGGCGCGCGAATGGGTGCGCTGGGCGAGCAAGGCGGGCATCGACGGCATCAAGCTGACCGCCGATCCGGTCCAGCCGCCCGAAGTGCTCGAAGCGATCTTCGACGAAGCCGCGAAACAGAATATCGGCACCGTCGCCCATCTCTCGCAAATCGGCGTTGCGCGCATGGACGCCAAACAGGCGGGCCTCGCGGGCCTTGGCACCGTCACCCATTTTTATGGCCATATGGAATCGCTGCTCAAAAATGGCCCGGTCCAGAATTGGGATCCCGACTATAATTATATGGATGAGCAGCATCGTTTCGCCGATGTGGCCAATCTCGCGCGCGAAAGCTTCGAGCCGGGCACCGACGAGTGGAAATCCTATCTGCAAAGCCAGAAGGACAATGGCGTCACATTCGACCCGACGATGACCATCTATGCCGCCTCGCGCGACCTGATGCATGCGCGCAATGCCGATTGGCACGGCCGCTATACCATGCCGCAACTTTGGAATTTCTTCCAATCGTCGCGCGAAAACCACGGCTCCTATTTCTTCGACTGGACGACCGAGAAAGAGGTGCGCTGGCGCAATTTCTACAAGAAATTCATGACGCTGCTCAACGACTATAAAAATATGGGCGGCCGGGTGACGACGGGGTCGGATTCGGGCTTCATCTTCAAAACCTATGGCTTTGGTTTTGTCGAGGAACTCGAACTCTTGCAGGAAGCGGGCTTTAACCCCTCACAGGTGGTGCAGGCGGCGACGCTCAACGGCGCGCTCACCCTCTATGAACCCAAGGGCATTGTCGCGCCGCCCATCGGCACGGTGCGTGTCGGCAAGCTGGCCGACATGGTGCTGGTCAAGGAAAATCCGCTTCAGAATTTCAAGACGCTTTATGGCACCGGCGCGCTGCGCCTCAACGAACAGACGCAACAGCTCGAGCGCGTCGGCGGGGTCAGCTACACGATCAAGGATGGCATCGTTTACGATGCCAAAAAGCTGCTCGCCGATGTTGCCGAGATGGTGAAAGCGGAAAAACGCCGCATGGGGCTGCCCGACGAAGGGGTTCCCTTGCCTTGACCGGATCGGCGGCGCAGGGTTGCTTCGCGCGTCGCCTCCCGATGGGATATGCTATTGAACCGGACTGGGCGGTGCCGACCGCCAGAATGAACAGGGAAAAGAGGATAATGAAGTCTAAAATTACGAAACTGGCGCTGGCCGCCCTTGTTTTCACTGCTCCCGCCGCGGCGCATCAGACCAGCGAGGGGCAGGGGGCTGCCACTGCCCCGCAAATGTATGGCGCTCCTGCGCGCTCAAGCGGTGAGGGCGCCGGCCCGTTCCGCAAGATGGTGATCCGCAATGCGACGATCATCGACGGCACTGGCGCGCCGCCGCGCGGGCGTTTCGACATTGTGGTCGAGGGCAATCGCATCACCTCGATCACCCAGTCGGGCTGGCCCGGCCTGCCGTCAAAGGCCAATCGCGAACCGCGCGACGCCGATTATGAAATTGACGCGACCGGCATGTATATCCTGCCGGGCTTCACCGACATGCACGTCCATCTTCCCGGTCCCGAAAAGGCGCCCAATGCCAGCTATGCCTACAAGCTCTGGCTCGCCCATGGCGTGACGACGGTGCGCGGCGTGCCGCTCGCGCCGCCCGAAGTCGCCAGCACCGAGAAAAATCGCTCGGCGCGCAATGAAATCACCGCCCCGCGCATCTTCAACTATCAGACGCTGGGCGCGGGCTGGTCGGGCGGGGTCGTCGACACCCCGGCCAAGGCGCGCGCATGGGTGCAATGGGCGGCAAAGAACAACATCGACGGGATCAAATTCTTCAACCGCGAAAATGAAACCCCCGACGTGTTCACCGCTGCGCTCGAAGAGGCGGAGAAGCTCGGCCTCGGCACCACCGCGCATCTGTCGCAGATCGGCGTCGCCAATTTCAACGGGCGTCAGGCGGGCGAGGCGGGGCTGAACACCATCACCCATTATTATGGCCATCTGGAATCGCTGCTCAAGGACCGGGCGATCCAGGATTTCCCGTCCAACTATGACTATAATAATGAACAGCATCGCTTCGGCGAAGTCGCCGAAATCTGGAACCAGGTCCATGGCCCCGAAACCGACGAGTGGCGCGAATATCTGGAACAGCAAAAGGCGAATGGGGTCAATTTCGACCCGACCTTCAATATCTACGCCGCCTCACGCGACCTGATGCGCGCGCGCAATGCCGATTGGCACAATCGCTATACCACGCCGCAAATGTGGAATTATTTCCAGTCGACCCGCGACAATCACGGTTCCTATTTCTTCGACTGGACGACCGAGAATGAATTTGCGTGGAAGAAATTCTACGGCCTCTTCTTCCGGCTCGTGAATGATTACAAGAATATGGGCGGCCGCGTCACCGTCGGCACGGACTCGGGCTTCATCTATAAAACCTATGGCTTTGCCTATGTCGAGGAGCTGGAGCTGCTGCGCGAAGCGGGCTTCACGCCGCTGGAAGCGATCCGCGCCGCGACGATGATGGGTGCCAAAACCCTCTATGAACCCCGGAATGAAAAGCCGCCGATCGGCGCGGTGAAGGCCGGGATGCTCGCCGATCTCGTGATCGTTCCGGAAAACCCGCTTCAGAACCTCAAGACGCTCTATGGCACGGGCTTCATGCGGCTCAATTCGGAAACCAACCGGCAGGAAAAGGTCGGCGGGGTCAAATATACCGTCAAGGACGGCATTGTGTATGACGCGCAGCAATTGCTCGCCGATGTTGCCGCCATGGTGGAATCCGAAAAGGTGCGGCTCGGCCAATAGCCGGGCCAGCCCCGCCGCTTGCGGCGGGGCGCCACCCGACCCCCGTAATGGTGGACGCGACGCGCCCACCGCCGGACAGACGATTATGCCGCTCTCCCCTCCTGATCGCCGCCATATTCAAAGCTGCCGCCTAAAAGGGCAGTTCGCTGGTATTCTTTACCTCGTCGAGCACGGCATAGGTGCGCGTTTCGCGCACGCCGGGCACATGAACCAGCGTGTCGGCGAGGAAGGAGCGGTAGGCGGCCATGTCGCGCACCCGCACCTTGATCAGATAATCAAAACCCCCCGCAACCATATGGCATTCGAGGATTTCGGGCATGTCGAGCACGGCGGCAGCAAATTCCTGAAATACATCGCCGGTGGTGCGGTCCATCAGCACCTCGATAAAGATCAGCAGTGCGCGGTCGAGCTTGGCGGGATCGAGATGGGCGTGAAAACCGCGAATATATTCCTGCTCGCGCAGCCGCTTCATCCGGTCGAAACAGGCCGAGGGCGACAGGCCGCAGCGATGGGCCAGTTCCTGATTGGTGATCCGCCCCTCGCTCTGGATCACCTTCAATATGCGTCGGTCGGCGTCGTTCAGCACTGATCATTCTCCGCGATTGTCGCAAATGGTCAAAAGAGGATTCTGATAGATCGGATATTTTCGCGATAAACAAATTCAAAATTGCATGAAGGCCGGATTTTCCTCCGGTCGCTGTTCCACCAAGGGAGGATAGAGAGAGTGAAACAGGCAAAGCAGCGCATGTGCGTGATCAATCCCGCGCTGGTCGAGGATATCGCCCCGCTGGTGGGCGGACAGGCCGATATCATGACCCGCATCGGCATCAGCTGGAATACATGGATCAAGATCAGCGGCGGCCGCCCGGTGCGCTATTCGCTGGCGCAGCGCTTCAAGGCGCGCGTCGTCGCCAATGCCGAAAAGGCCGAAACGCTGGGCCGCAAATTTCCCTCACCCGGCGGCGGCATCGACCGCGACGCGCTCGACAGTGCCTTGCTGCTGTCCAACGCGTCCTGATCCGAAAACCAACCCCGTCATCCCGGGCTCGACCCCGGGGCGCGCCTTCTTTTTGAATGGTGCTCGATGCAAGCACCCGGGCGAAGGCCGGGGTCAATATCCGATGGCAGAAGGGGTGCAGCCTTCCTTCGCAAACATCCACCCTCTCATCGTCCAGCTGGTTTGAGCGTCATCGGCAGTCCGGCAGCCATAAACACCACCTCATCCACCACCGCCGCCACCTGCTGATTGAGCCGCCCCGCCAAATCGCGAAAGCGGCGGGCGAGGGGGTTATCGGGAACGATGCCCAGCCCCACTTCATTGGCCACCAGCAATATATGCCCCGAAAAGCGGGCAAGGGCATCGCACAGCGCCTCCGCCGCACCCTCCACATCCCGCTCGGCGAGGAGCAGATTGGAGGTCCAAAGCGTCAGGCAGTCGACCAGCAAAACCGCGTCCGGAGCATCCATCGCCGCAACCTGGTCCGCCAGCTCAAGCGGCGCCTCGACCGTCGCCCAGCGCGGCCCGCGATCGGCGCGGTGCTGCGCAATTCGCTCCACCATCTCAGCATCCCACGCCTCGGCGGTCGCAATATAGTGGAGGCGCGGCGCGCCCAGTGCCTCGGCCCGTTGCTGGGCATAAAGGCTCTTTCCCGACCGCGCTCCACCCAGCACAAACAGCCGATGCCCGCTCATCCCGCCACCCCGCCATCGGCGATGGCCAGCAGACCCGCGACGTCGACATGCCGCTCCAGCTCCTCGGCCAGCGTATCAAGCGCAGCATCGACCGCCGCCGCATGATCCTGCGCCCCGCCCGCAACGCCCAGCCGCGCCAGCAGCGCCGCGCGAAAGGCCGCGGAGGCGAAAATGCCATGGACATAGCTTCCCATGACCCGTCCCGCCGCATCGACCGCGCCGTCGCTCCGCCCGTCCGCCAGCGTTACAAAGGGGCGCTCTAAGCCTGGCCCCCGGCTTGTCCCCATATGCATTTCATATCCGGTCAGCTTTGCCCCCAGCGCCTCGCCCTCCACCCGGCAAAGCCTTTTCCTGCCGGTCAGCATCGTCTCGATATCCAGCAGACCCAGCCCTTCGGCTTCGCTGGCCGCGCCTTCAATCCCGTCGGGATCGGCAATGCTGCGGCCCAACATCTGATAACCGCCGCACAGCCCCATGATCAGCGTCCCGCGCCGGTGGTGTGCTCCTATGTCGATGTCCCATCCCTCGCCGCGCAAGGCCGCTAGGTCAGCAATCGTTGCCTTCGACCCCGGCAGGATGATCATCGCTGCGTCGGCGGGAATGGGGCGGCCCGGCGGCACCATGACCAGCTCGACACCGGGCTCGGCCTTCAATGGATCGAGATCGTCGAAATTGGAGATGCGCGGCAAAATGGGGCAGGCGATGATCCGTCGCCCTTCGCCCGGATCGGCGGGGCGCTCAAGGATCACCGCATCCTCGCTCGGCAACTGCCGCACCGCGCGCAGCCAGGGGACGATCCCCAGCCCGCGCCATCCCGTCCGCTCTTCGACTGCGCGATAGCCATCGCTGAACAGCGCAGGGTCGCCGCGAAACTTGTTGATCAGGAAGCCGCGGATCATCGCCGCATCCGCGGGGTCGATCACCGCCTTTGTGCCGACGAGTGCGGCAATCACGCCGCCGCGATCGATATCGCCGACCAGTAGCACCGGAACCCCCGCCGCGCGGGCAAAGCCCATATTGGCGATGTCCCCGGCGCGCAGATTAATCTCGGCGGGCGATCCCGCGCCTTCGACGATGACATAATCGCACCGCGCCGACAGGCGGCGATAGCTCGCCATCACCTCGTCCAGCAGCGGCGCGCGCGCTTCCCTGAAATTGCCGCTGCCCAATGTGCCGCGCACCTGCCCCTGCACAATCAGTTGCGACGTGCGATCGGCTTGCGGTTTCAGCAGCACCGGGTTCATGTCGCTATGAGGTTCTGCGTGGCACGCCACCGCCTGCAGCGCCTGCGCACGGCCAATTTCCCCGCCATCGCAGGTGACCGCGGCATTGTTCGACATATTCTGCGGTTTGAAAGGGAGCACCCGATGGCCGCGATTGCTGAGCAAGCGGCACAGCCCGGCGACCAGCACCGATTTGCCGACGTCGGACCCTGTCCCCTGTATCATCAGGCCAGCAGCCATAGCCATCCTCCCGTCATCAGCCATAGCAGCAGGCAGGCGCGAATATAGAGGCGCAGCGCGCGGTCGATATCTTCGCCCCGCGCCGTACGCCCTTCGCTACCGATCCACGGCTTGGCGAGTTTTACCCCGTCATAGGCAATCGGCCCCGCCAGCCGCACCCCCAATGCACCTGCCATTGCCGCTTCGGGCCAGCCCGCATTGGGGGAGGCATGGCGCCGCGCATCGCGCCGCATGACGCGCCAGCTTTGCATCCCGGCACGCCAGCCGTCACGCAGACTGGCGACGAGCAGGGACAGCGCCGCCGCCCGTGCGGGCAGAAAGTTCAGCCCATCATCCAGCCGCGCCGAGGCCCAGCCAAAGGCGCGCCAGCGCGGCTCTCTATGCCCGATCAGGCTGTCGGCGGTGTTCACCGCCTTGTAAATCCATATGCCGGGAAGCCCCGCGACCAGCAACCAGAACAGCGGCGCGACAACTCCGTCGCAAAAGCTTTCGGCGAGGCTTTCGATGGCGGCGCGCGCTATCCCGCTTTCATCGAGCCGTGCCGTATCGCGTCCGACAATGGCCGCGACGGCCTCGCGGGCCTTGTCGCTCTCTCCAGCGCTTAAGGGCGCGGCAACCGCGCGCACATGGTCGAAAAGGCTCCGCTGTGCGAGCGCGGGCCAGGCGAGCAGCGCAACGACCAGCGAACCCAGCGGCGCGGGAAGAAATCGCGCGGCCAAGGCCTGCAGACCCCAGCCGGCACCGCCCACGACAATCAGCATCATCAGCAGCGTGAGAAGGCCGAAGAGGCGGCGTGCCCCGTTGCCATAGCTTGCCCGGTTCCAGCGTGCTTCGCAGCGATGGATCCAGCGCGCAAACAGCCCGACCGGATGACCGATCCGCCGATACAGCGGTGCAGGCCAGCCGAAAACGGCATCGAGCGCCATCGCGGCGAGCGCGACCGGCTCAGCCATGGCCGAGCGCTTCATCGAGGCGGTTCCACGCCGCGTCACCGGCAGGAAGCCCGATACGCAGCCAGTCGGCGCGCTCGGCAAAAGGCCGGGTCCATATCCCTGCGCGGGCGAGCCGTTCGAACAGGCCAGGGGCTTCGACATGCCGGACCAGCCGGAACAGCGGACAGGCGCCTTCCGCCGCAAAGCCGTGCCGCGCCAGCATTGCATCGAGCCGCGCGGCTTCTCGCGGCAAGCGCTCGCGCGTCATCGCAATCCAGCGCGCATCGGCACACGCCACCCGCCCGATTGCCACGGCGGCGGCAGAGACGGGCCATGCCCCCAGCAAGGCGCGCATTTCCTCAACCAGCGGACGCGGCGCGATGACAAAACCCAGCCGCACCCCGGCAAGGCCGAAAAATTTGCCAAAGGATCGAAAGACCGCCAGCCGCCTTGTGTCATGGACCCTGGCGGCGATGCTGATATCCGGCATGCAATCGGCAAAGGCTTCATCGACCAGCAGCCAGCCCTGCTTCGGCTGCAAGCGCTCAACCGCATCGGGCCTCAATATCCGTCCGTCGGGATTATTGGGATTGGCGAGGACAAGATGCACGTCGCCGGTCGTCGCGGCTTTGGCTTTGTCCAATTCCACGGGGGTGCTCGCGGCGAATATCTCGCCATGGGTGCGATAGGCGGGAACAAGATGCTGTGCCGCGCCGCCGATCAGGCGTCCCGCCAGCCTCAGCCCGATCTCGCTTCCCGGCACGGCGCAGACATGACCCGGATCGACTCCGAAAAAGGCCGCGGCCTCTGCTTCGAGCGCAGCAATCGCATCGCGTTCGGGAAGGCGTTGCCAGTCGATGTCCAGATGCGCGGCCCCCGGCCAGCCGTGGGGGTTGATCCCGGTCGACAGGTCGATCCATGACGTATCGCGGTTGCCGAAATCGCGCTTCGCCGCCTCCAGCGCGCCGCCATGCCAGGTCCATTCGCGCTTCATGCGAGTTGGAAGAAGACCAGCGCTGCAAAGAGCAGCGCCGTTTCCACCAGCTCGATTCCCGCGCCATGGCCATCGCCCGACAGGCCGCCCAGACGGCGGATCAGCCACCAGCCCCACAGGAACAGGAAAAGCGGGAGGAGCATCAACCCCGGGGAGGCCGTCGCGGCGACGATCAGAAGCAGCCCCCACAGGATCAGGTCAATGGGGCGGACCACATTGCGAAATTTCGAAGCCAGCCCTTCGTGTAGGTCGGGCAACCAGCGCGACCAGACCAACGGCCCGATGCGCGCGCCAAACGCGGACAGGGCGATGGCGACATAGGCATGAGAAGTACCGAGCGCGATCAGGCTGTGGAGCAAGATCAGCTTGGCGCATAGCTGCAGGATGAGTGTGCAAACGCCAAAGCTCCCCATATGCGGGTCCTCGAGAACGGCACGCAGCCGCGCGGCGTCACCCGCCCATTTATGCGCTGCCCCGGCGGCATCGGCGACGTCCCCCAGTCCGTCAAGGTGCAAGGCCCCGGTGATGCCCACCCACAGCAGCAGCGCGACCAGCGCCCCCGTCCATGGGTCGATCCGCGCGCCCGCCCAGCCGCCGCAGGCCACCAGAGACCCGACGATCAGGCCGACGGCGGGAAACCAGCGCATGGATGCGGCAAACTCTTCGCCCGAGACCGACAAGTGCGGCGTGGGCAACCGGGTCAGAAACTGGATCGCGACGATCAGCCCTTTCATGGCTGCAGTCTTTCGATCTGCGTATCTGTCCGATCGCCGTCGGGCCAGATAGTCAGCGAGATGAGCGCGCCATAGGGCAGGGAAAAGGACCAGAGGCTTTTCAGCGGGAAGCCGCAAAGCTGATGCAACGCCGCGCGAATGGCGCCGGCGTGGGTGACGACCAGCGTTGGCACGGGGGCTTGCTCTGCCAGTTCCGCCAGCGCCGCCGAGACGCGCCCGACAAGCGCCGACCAGCTTTCACCCTCCGGCGGCGGGCTGTCATCGGGGTCGGCCCAAAATCGTTCAAGCAAGGCGGGGTCCAGAGCGGTTGCGGACTGTCCGTCCCATGCGCCGAAGTTCATCTCGCGCCAGCGCGGGTCGATGATGGCCTCCACATGATGCGCCGCCCCGATATGCTCGGCGGCGCGGCGGCAGCGGGCCAGGTCGGAACTCAAGATCCGTTCAAAGTGGAGATCGCCCACCTGCGCGGCGCAAGCAGCAATGCCATCGCTGGTCGGCGCCATATCGCTATGGCCGAGCATCAGTCCCGGCACTTCGGGCGCCCCGTGCCGCAGCAAATGGAGCGCGAAGGGCTTCACAGGCCGGATGCCACGGCAGCCTCGGAAAAGGTCGCCATTTCGTCATGCGCTGCGAGCGCAGCACGGATCACATTCACCGCCACGGCGCCGCCGCTCCCTTCGCCCAGCCGCATATCGAGCGTCAGCAGTGGTGTCAGTCGCAAATGGTCGAGCAGGCGCCGGTGTCCCGGCTCGGCGGAACAATGGCCCGCGAGACAATGGTGGGTAATTGCAGCGTGCGCGGCGGCGAGCGGGGCGAGCGCCGAGGAACAGATGAAGCCGTCGAGGATGACGGGCACTCTCAATTGTCGCGCGCGCAACGCCGCCCCGGCAATGGCCGCAATTTCGCGGCCACCCAGACGGCGCAATGTTTCAAAGGGGGAGGGTGGCGCGGTCCCATGCAGTGCCAGCGCGCGGTCGATTACGGCGCTTTTTCGCGTTAGCCCTTCGGTGTCGACGCCGGTGCCGGGGCCAACCCACTGCGCGGCATCGCCGCCAAAGCTTCGGGCGCACAGCGCAGCGGCGGCGGTTGAGTTGCCGATCCCCATTTCGCCCAACAGGATGAGGTCGAGGTCTGGCTCGACAACTGCGGCGCCCGCATTGATGGCGGCGAGGCACTCCGCTTCGCTCATCGCCGCTTCTTCGCTGAAATCGGCGGTCGGACGATCGAGGTCGAGCGCAACGACTTTCAGTTCGAGATCGGCGGCGCGGGCCAGCGCGTTGATCGCCGCGCCCCCGGCCTCAAAGTTGGCGACCATCTGCGCGGTAACGGCAGGCGGGAAAGCGCTGACGCCGTGGCGCGTCACACCGTGATTGCCCGCGAAAATGGCCGCCCGACCCTTATGGATGCGCGGGCGCGCAATGCCCCGCCATCCTGCGAAAAACAGGGCGATTTCTTCCAACCGCCCCAGCGACCCCTGCGGTTTGGTAAGCTCTGCTTGCCGCGCGGCTGCCGCTGCGCGGGCATGCCCATCGGGCGCGGGCAGTTCCGAAAGTGCGGCTGCAAAGGCCGCCGGGGTGGGAAAGGCGGTCATTCGGCGACAAAGCCCGGTGGGGGCACGCGCGCGATGAAATGCCCCTTGATGCCTTCGGGCCAGTCCCCATAGGGAACGCGCCCCTCCGCGCTTGCAGCATAATGGACCGCATAGTCCATAATCGCGCGCGCGGAGCCTTCCTCATCGCCGTTGAAGCGCCCCAGAATATAGCCGATTTTCCCCGGTGCGCGCAGATGAATGGTGCAAGCCTCCCCGCAGGCAAAGAGGCAGGGCATCTGCTGTATCGCGACCTCCGCGCTCGCGGCCATCTCATCTTTGACCCGGCATAGCGCGTCGAACAGGCGCTGCCCGCCGCTCTGCCCCTGATCGTCGTGGCGCGCGTCCGGGCGGTGGCGGCAGCTATTGCACACCACCACCGCCGGTCCCGGTTCGACGGGCGTCAGCATATCAAGCCGCCGCCGCCCTGATGACCAAAGGGGAGGGGCGGGGAAGCGCCGGGACCCCCGCCGCGACGAGCGTCCGGTAAAGCAGGAACAGGCCGATCAATATCGCCCCGTTGCGCAATCCCTGTTTCAGCAGCAATTCCGGCGCCAGCGTGATCTCCAGCCCGCCCAGCACCAGCGCCCAGGCCGCGACGACCAGTTTGAACGCGACAAAAGCCGCGCCATAAGCCACCGCCAATCGCGCCGCCATCGAGCGAAGCTGCACATGACGCAGCGCTGCATAGGCGCCGCCCGCCGAAGCGAGCGCAGCGGTGCCAAGGCCGACGCCCCAGCACAGCGTGCTCCAATCGCGCGGATAATCATGGAGGCCAAAGCCCACAATCTGGCTCACCGCCCAGGCCAGCAGCATCAGCAGCATGCCGTCCCGAAACCGCATATGCGTAGCCGCCAGCGCCGCCAGCGACGGAAAAGGCGTCGCGCAGGCGAGCAGCAGCGTCGTCGCCGTGCTCGCCCCGGTGAACAGCGTTATCCACAAGGTGCCAGCGCGAGGGGCGTTTGCCCGCGCCCTCATCAGAAGCGCCCCCGGATACCGGCGTAAATGCTCCGCCCGAGCGTGCCGTAGCGATAGGTCGTCATATAATCCTGGTCGAACAAATTCTCGACCCGGGCGAAGAGTTCAGCCTCCTCGGCCAACCGATATTCAGCGCGCAGATCAACCAGTGTATAGGCATCGAGCTTGCGGGCATTGCTGGCATTGTCATAGCTCTTCCCCGACCAGCGCACCGCCGCGCCCAGGGTCAGACCAAAGGGCAGTTCATAACTGGCCGAAGCATTGGCGCTGTGGCGCGGGCGGCGCGGCAGCCAATTGCCCTCCGTCGCGGAGCCCGCGGAGCGGTCCTCGGCCACGACCCAGCTATAATTGCCGTCCAGCAATAGCCTGCCGATGTTCAGCGCCGCGATCGCCTCGATCCCATGCGCTTCGCTGCGCGCAAGGTTCAGATAATAGCCCCAGCGCGGCGTCGTCGGATCGCCGGGTACAAAGCAGAGCGGATCGCTGCTGCCGGGCGCACAGCCATTGTAGATGATCTGGTTGGTGGTCGTCCGGTCAAACCAGGAAGCGCCAAGCGAGAGGCGGTCGTCGAGCAGCCGCTGCTCTACCCCCGCTTCCCAGCCATGCGCCCTTTCGGGGTCCAGCGTGACATTCCCATAATCGCTGAACAGCTGATAAAGCGACGGCGCCTTGAAGCCCTCGCCGTAGCTTGCGCGCAGGATCGTGCCGGTGCCCAGCTGCCAAGCGCCGCCCGCTGCGAACAGCGCCTTGCCGCCATAGCGTTCATGGTCGTCATGGCGCACCCCGCCTGTCAGCGTCAGGCCGTCCAGCGGCTGAACGCTGAGTTGGCCATAGAGGCTGGTGATTTCCGCCTCGCCCCGCGAAAAGGGCGGAAGCGGCGTCGCGGCCGAGGCCGAAGGCGAACGGCTCTTGAAAGACGAACGCTCATTTTCCAGCCCAAAGGTCGCGGTCACCGCATCGGCGAGGTCGAACACACCCTGATATTCCCAGCGCTTGTTGCGGCCATCGGCCTCATAGCTGCGCTGGCGTTCGCGGTCAGGGTTGAAATGGTCGCGGTTGGTATCGGTATAGGCATAAGCGATGCGATTGCGGAAACGCCCCGAGAGCAGGTCGAAATTCAACCCCGCATAGCCCACAAATTCGCGGTTGATGCCATAGTCGGCGCTGTCGCCCATGAAGCCGTCAAATTCATTGCGGCCCTTGGCATAATAGCCTCGCAGATCGACGCTCACATTCTCCGTCAGCGCGAGTTCGGCGCGCCCCGACACATTGCTGTTGCGATAGCCATCGCGTTCGCCGCCGCCGAATTCGGGACGAAGCGCCGAAATGCCTTCGGTGGTGAAATGCTGCGCGCCGACGCGCCAGGCGAGGGGCCCGGTCCGTCCGCCGATGGCGGCGCGGGCGCTGACCGTCTCGCGCGATCCGGCTTCAATGTCGAAACTGCCCTCCAGCGATTTTTCGGGCGAAGCGGTGACAATATTGACGACCCCGCCAATCGCCTGACTGCCCCACAGGATCGACTGCGGCCCGCGCAATATTTCGATCCGGTCGATATCGCCGACCATCAGATTGGCGAAATTATAACCGCCCGCGGTCGAGGAGGGATCGTTGAGCTTCACCCCGTCGATCACCGCGACCGTATGTTCTGCTTCGGCGCCGCGGATGCGCAGCGAGGTCGCCGTGCCATAGCCGCCGTTGCGTGAATAGGAGACGCCGGGGGTGCGCAGCAGCAATTCGGTCACCCCCAGATCCTGCGCCCGGTCGATGGCGGCCTTGTCGAGGACCGCGATCGATGCGGGAATCTCGTCAACATCGACCGGCGTGCGCGTCGCTGTGACGATGATCGAATCGGTAGCCGCGGCAACGACCGAACTGGTGGTGGACATGGCGCTCCCGTCCTGCGCCAACACAGGAAAGCTCAGTGCAAGGGCGCCGAGCGAGACGGAATTGCAGATGATATTACGCAGCATTTGATACCCTATCGACAAAGGCGCCCACGCGCGAAGCTGATGCTGCGGCCTGTCATGGGCACACCTCATTCACTCCGCCCTAGGGCGACCAAACCTGTCGTCATGCGGGTTCACCCCCGTTCGCCCGGCACACCCTGTCCGCGCGAAAGACGACGGCGACGGGCAGGTCTCCTGGCTTGCGGGTCAGCGCCGCCGGGCCGCCTTCTCGGTCCCTTTCGGGTCCAATGGCGTCTGGCCTGGGGCTCGCCGCATACAGTTGCAGGGGCAGCCGGGTTTTTCCCGTTCCCTTTTAATCCCCCCGATGGGGGAACCTGTCGCGGGCGGGGCGTTACATCGAACCGCCCCATCCGGTCAATTGCTGCGTTGCAATAGGAGGAAGAAAAAGGGGACTCGGCAGCAACGAGGGGCGACAGGCTAGAATTCGATTCCTGCCTGCGCCTTCACATTTTGTTCGCGAAAGGGATGCTTCACCAGTCGCATCTCCGTCACCAGATCGGCGGCGTCGATCAGTGCCTCCGGTGCATGGCGTCCGGTGATGACGACATGTTTCATGGCGGGCTTGGCGGCCAGGGTTTCCAGCACGTCATCGAGCGGCAGATAATCATATCGCAGCACGATATTAAGCTCATCGGCAATCACCATGGCATAGGAGGGATCGGCGATCATGCGCTTCACTTCTTCCCATGCAGCGGCCGCGACCGCCATGTCGCGGGCGCGGTCCTGCGTATCCCAGGTGAAGCCCTCGCCCATCGGCTTGAACTCGACCAGCGCGGGAAACTGATCGAACATCGCCTTCTCGCCGGTGGTCATCGCGCCCTTGATGAACTGCACCACGCCCACCTTCATTCCATGTCCCATTGCGCGGATTGCCAGGCCGAAAGCGGCAGAGCTTTTCCCTTTACCATTTCCACTATGGACGATGATTAACCCTTTCTCGACCGTCTTGCGCGCCAGCTTGCGCGCTTGGGCCGCCTGCACTTTCTTCATGCGGTCATGGTGCTGAATTTCCGAACGATTTTTCATTTTTATTCCGAATATGGGCGCAAAAGCATTGCGACATTAACGATATGCGAATAGGCCCATTTTAACATTTAATGTCACCGTTGTAGCACCGTTATATTGGACAGGATGAGAAAATTAATCATAGTGGGTCAGCATCCTTTCCCCCCGGAAGGCGGTGTGGTCGGCGAAAAATCCTGTCCGCCGGACCGATCAGGACCGTCGTGGAAGGACGTGAAGCAATGAGTTGGGCTTTGTCACAGCCATTTGCCGATCATCCCTTCCCTGCGCTCCATTGCCGCCTTGCATGAGGATCATGCCATGAATGATGCGTCCCCCCCCAACGCAGACCCTTATCGTCCCGAAACCATCCCGCCCGCGCAGGAACGGCGCAGCGGCGACCGCTATCGTACCGTCTGGCGTATCGCCAAGGTCACGCGCGAAGCCGATGTCGGTCTGTGGCGAGTGCGCAACATGTCGAACCGCGGATTGATGCTTGCCGCTGATGTCCCGATCACCGTTGGGGAACATCTCAGCATCGCCCTTTCCGATACGGTGGTGGTCAGCGGCAAGGTTGTCTGGGCCAAGGAGGGACGCTGCGGCGTTGCCTTTGACGCCGAAGTCGATGTCGCCGAAACGCTGAAACAGCTTGCCGCCGAACAGCGCGCTACCGGCTATCGCCAGCCGCGCCTGCCGGTTCGCAAGCGGGCAAAGCTTGTCGTCGATAATCAGGCGAGCGAAATCGAGCTGATCAATCTTTCGCAAAATGGCGCAGGTTTCGTTCACGACGGACATTTGCCCGTCGCGAAGGAGGTTGAGCTTATCCTCACCGACACCATCCGGCGCAAGGCGATCATCCGCTGGTCGCGCGATACCCAGGGCGGCCTCTGGCTAACCCAGCCGCTCGACCGCACCGACCTCGAAAGCATCCGCCGCTTTTACGACGAATAACGGCGCGGCCGCCGCTCAGATGTCTTCGACCAGCCGTCCGTAAAGCTGCGGGCGGCGGTCGCGGAAAAAGCCCATGCCGGCCCGGTGCCTGGCGGCGCGGTCCAGATCGATCGTTTCGACCAAGACGCCGGTCTCGCCCGCGCCAAATTGCTGGGTCAGATCGCCCCATTCGTCGCTGATAAAGCTGTGGCCGTAAAAATTCGCATCGCCTTCCGTGCCAATCCGGTTGGCGGCAATCACCGGCATACAGTTGGATACCGCATGACCCTGCATGGCGCGCCGCCACATGCGGCTGGTGTCGAGGTCGGCGTCATAAGGTTCGCTGCCGATGGCGGTGGGATAGAAAAGCAGTTCCGCGCCCATCAGCGCCATTGCCCGCGCGCATTCGGGATACCATTGATCCCAACACACCCCCACACCGATGCGGGTGCCAAACACATCCCAGGTTTTGAAGCCCGTATTCCCTGGGCGGAAATAATATTTTTCTTCATAACCCGGGCCGTCGGGGATATGGCTTTTGCGATAGGTTCCGATGATTTCGCCATCGGGACCGATCATCGCGAGCGTGTTGTAATAATGCGGCCCATCCTTTTCGAAAAAGCTCGTGGGGATTGCTACCTTCAGCTTTTCGGCCAATTCCTGCATCGCGACGACGCTCGGATGTTCTGCCGTCGGCTGCGCGTTTGCGAATAATTCTTCTTGCTCAACCTGACAGAAATAGGGGCCTTCAAATAGTTCGGGCGGCAGGATGATCTGTGCCCCTTTGGCTGCAGCAGCCTCCACCAATATGGCAACCTTTTCGATATTGGGTTCCGTTGGGCCGGGAAGGGGGAGTTGCAGCGCGGCGACGGTGATAGTGCGGGTCATGGCGGATTCCGAAAAGAAGTGAGGGCGAGAGAATATAGGGCGGCCCCTCCGGGATGCTAGGCCGGGAGTTGCTGGCTCGAACAATGAAAGCTGCCGCCGCCTGCGATGATCCCGCGCGCCGGAACGCCAATGGCCCTGCGATCGGGAAAAAAGGTCCCAAGCGCGTCCACCGCCGTCCCATCGTTGGCCACGCCATATGTAGGGACAACAATCACGCTGTTGCCGATATAGAAGTTCATATAGCTGGCTGCGACCAGCTCCCCATCGATTTCAACCGCGCCGGGAGATGGCAGGTCGACAATCTCGATTCCGCCAAAAGCTTTGGCTCTTTTCTGTGCATCAGCGTAAATCTCGGCATTGGGGTCGTGCTTGTCTGCGGGGATGGGAAGGGCCAATCGCCCCTTACCCACGAAACGAGCCAGATTATCGACATGGCCGTCGGTATGATCGCCGCTCAAGCCGTGCCCCAGCCACAACAGCCGTTCGATTCCCAGCGATTGGCGCAAGCCTTCCTCTATATCCTCGCGCGTCAGCGTCGGGTTGCGGTTGGGATTGAGCAAACATTCCTCGGTGGTCACGCCAAGGCCTTCACCATCGACATCAATAGCGCCGCCTTCCAGCACCCAATCCACATCGTCTACAGGCAAGCCGGATTCATCCGCCAGTGCGGCCCCGACCTCCTTGTCGCCGGGCATGACAAATTTCTCACCCCACCAGTTGAACTGGAAATTGCGCGCGCGCCGCGTCGCGCCCTTCCCGACGATCAGCGGGCCGGTATCACGTAGCCATATGTCGCCCAGTGGCTGGATCAGAATGCGCACGCCGGGATGGACCAGCTTTACGGCGATATCCGCCTGCGCTGCGTCATTGACCACCAGAAGCACCTCTTCGCCGCGCCCTCCATCATGAACCGCATTGGCGAAAGCTGCGACATCGCGTCGCGCGGCCTCCAAATGTCCCGACCATTCCTCGGCCATATGGGGAAAACCAATCCACACCGCTTCATGTGGTGCCCATTCAGCGGGCATGGACAGGGTCATGAAAGGATCCTTTTGGGTTGATTCGACCGGATAATGGACGAGCGGCGCCATGCGTCAAAGCCGGTTTCCGGGCAAGGTGCCGCAAAAGAAAAGCACCCGTCATGGAAGGCCATGACGGGTGCTTTTGCTTTTGCTGCGAATCTCAGCGCGATCAGGCGGCCGTGCGGCTTTCGTCCCGGGCCTTGCGGAATTCATCGCCCTCGTTCCAATTGGGCCAGGCGGTCGTCATCGCCAGCATCCGGCCCACCGCATAATAGAGACGCAGGTCGGCCATCATTCCGTCCCAGCTCGTGATCGCCGACATGTCATCGGAGGGCGCATGATAGCGTTTTTCCGTATAAGCGTCGGCCCAAGCCTTTCCGGCCGCTTCACCGCCTTCCAGCAAATCCTGCCCGCCATCGAAATAGATCATCGGCACACCGAGCTTGGCGAGACTGAAATGGTCAGAGCGATAATAATATCCCTTCTCCGGCGACGGCTCATCGACGATCACGCGCTTGTCCATCGCTACTGCCTTTTCCAGATAGGCTTCCAGTTCCGATTTGCCGCGACCGATCACGACAATATCCTTGGCCGCCCCGGCGCCCGACAGCGCATCCATATTGACTCCGCCGACCGTCTTGGACAGCGGAAACACCGGATTTTCGGCATAATATTTCGATCCGAGCAGTCCCGATTCCTCGGCTGTCACCGCAAGGAACACCATGCTGCGGTCAGCAGGACCGGCCTTCTTATTGGCTTCCGCCAGCGCAACAAGCGCGGCCGTTCCGGTAGCGTTGTCAATCGCACCGTTGCAAATGCCGTCGCCGTCAACTGGCTCGCATTTGCCCAGATGGTCCCAATGCGCTGTGTAAAGGACATATTCGTCGGGCCGCTGGGTGCCGGGAAGCAGACCGACGACATTTTTGGATTGTTTGCGTGCGATTTTGTTCTTGAACGACAGCGAGGCTTTCACGCCGCTCAAAGGGACAGGTTTGAATCCCTTTTTCTTTGCGTCAGTGCTCAGCTTGTCAAAATCCAGCCCGGCACTGGCAAAAAGCTGCTTCGCCTTGTCGCGTTGGATCCACCCATTGGCGGCGGTCTGATCGGCGCCATTATTTTCGCTAGCGGCCAGATATTGCGTACCCGTCCAGGATGACTGCACGACGTTCCACCCATAGGCAGCCGGTTCGGTGTCATGCACGATTAACGCCGCGGCGGCTCCCTGTCGCGCCGCCTCCTCATATTTATAGGTCCAGCGGCCATAATAGGTCATTGCCCGGCCATTAAACTCGCCTTTGGCCTCAGCCGTCTGCCAATCGGGGTCATTAACCAGGATGACGACGGTCTTTCCCTTCACGTCCAGCCCGGAGTAATCATTCCACCCTTTCTCGGGCGCGTTGATGCCATATCCGACAAAGACGACATCGCTGTCCTTGACGGAAATTTCCGGTTGGACGCGGTAGCTGCTTGCGACAAACTCGCTGCCAAAATTCAGCGACATCGGCGTCTTTCCTCCCGTGAACGTCAAGGGAGAGACATTTTCAGCGGTAATTTCGACCAGCGGGACATCTTGTGTCCAGCTGCCATTATTGCCCGGCTCAAGTCCCGCCGCCTTGAATCGCTCGATCAGCAACGCAACGGTTTTCTCCTCCCCGACCGTCCCTGGTGCGCGCCCTTCGAATGCGTCCGACGCGAGTGCACCGACAACGTCCTGCATCGTCTTGAGCGAAATTTCGGGAATGGTGACTTCGGGGATGGACGCGGCAATATTGTCGGCTGCGTCACGGTCCGCGTTGCAGGCCGCAACAGTTATCAGGGCCGCGATAGCTGCGGCGGTTTTGGGGAAACGAAACATGAATGGTCCTTGGCTTCACTCTCTTGAAGCCAAGGATTGTGCCAGTCTCCCATGGCGGATGCAAGAAGGGCGGCCCCGCAGGACCGCCCTTTTGCATTCTCGTCTGACGAAAATAATCAGCGTGAATAAAATTCGACGACCAGATTCGGTTCCATTTTCACCGGATAAGGAACTTCGTCGAGCGTGGGGACGCGGACAAAGGTGGCCTTGGTGCCATCGACGGCGACATACTCCGGCAGGTCGCGCTCGGGCAGGCTCTGGGCCTCGGCAACGAGTGCCATTTCCTGCGCCTTTTTGCCTAGGGTGACTTCATCGCCGGGCTTTACGAGGCGGCTGGCGATGTTGCACTTCACGCCGTTAACATAGACGTGACCATGGCTGACCAGCTGCCGCGCGGCAAAGATGGTCGGCGCGAATTTCGAACGATAGACGATCGCGTCGAGGCGGCGCTCCAGCAGACCGATCAGATTCTGACCGGTGTCGCCCTTCATACGCGCAGCTTCGAAATAATTGCGCTTGAACTGCTTTTCGGTGATGTCGCCATAATAGCCCTTCAGCTTCTGCTTTGCGCGCAGCTGAATGCCATAATCGGACATTTTGCCCTTGCGGCGCTGACCATGCTGGCCGGGGCCATATTCGCGGCGATTGACGGGGCTTTTCGGGCGACCCCAGATGTTTTCGCCCATCCGGCGGTCGAGTTTATACTTGGCGCTCTGGCGCTTTGACATGATCGTCTCCAATTTGCTGTGTGCCGAGGAATTTCGGCTTTTCCCGGGTCGCACCGCATGAAATGTCCATGCGCGACCACCGCTTCACCGGGATGCGGGGTCCATTGCGAAGGCGCGCGACTAGACGGGGATGCGGCGAAAGTCAAGCGACCAAGGGGTGCTCGACATGGAAGGAAAAGCCGCTAAAGCCTGCGCGCATGTCTGAACCCAAAATGCCCGAACAGTGCGAAGCCATGGCGGAAGTGCGCGCGGGAGTGGACCAGGTCGACCGCGAACTGGTCGCGCTGCTCGTGCGCCGTTTTGGCTATATGGACGCCGCCGCGCGGATCAAGCCCGATCGCGCGAGCGTCCGCGACGAAGAGCGCAAGGCCGAAGTGCTGGATAATGTCGCGCGCGAAGCCGCGGCGGCGGGGCTGGAGGCCGAACGGTTGCGCGCGGTCTGGAATGAACTGGTCGAGCAGTCGATTGCGTATGAACTCGCGCGCTGGGATCGGACGCGCGGCTAGGGCAGCCAGTCGCGGTTCGTTGCGATTTATTGCGCGCCGCCGCTGTCGCTACCTGTTTCGCCGCGCGCCGATTTGCGCGGACGCCCCAGCGTGGTGACGATGCCATGCATCATGCGAATATCATTATAGGACCAGCCGGTCTTGGTCAGCATGGTTCGCAAGGTCCGCAAGGTGGCCTGCGTGCGGTCGGCAGGGAAGAAATATCCCGCCGCGTCAAGGTCACGCACAAAATGATCGATCAGCCCTTCCATCTCGCCATGCGGGGCGGGCGGGTCGAGCAGAACTTCCGGCGGGCTCGCCAATTCCCCGGGAATATATTTCGACCATTCATAAGCGAGCAGAATGACGGCTTGCGCCAGATTGAGCGAGCCAAATTCGGGGTTGATGGGAACGGTGACGATGCTGTGCGCCAAAGCGACATCATCGGTTTCCAGCCCTGACCTTTCGGGGCCGAAGACATAAGCGGAGCGGCCAGCCGTGCCATGGACCGCCTGCGCCGCCCTTTCGGGCGTCAGGACGGGCTTGGTAACGCCGCGTTTTCGGACTGTGGTGGCATAAATATGCGTGCAGTCGGCGACGGCTTCAGCCAGCGTGTCGAACACCCGGGCCTGGGCCAGCACAATATCCGCGCCCGAGGCCGCAGGCCCGGCGTCGGGGTTGGGCCAGCCATCGCGGGGGGCAACGAGGCGCATCTCGGTCAGGCCGAAATTGAGCATGGCGCGCGCGGCCTTGCCAATATTCTCCCCCAACTGGGGACGAACAAGCACAAAGACCGGAGGAGGGGCGGCCTCCATCGCCATGGGATTTTCCTGTTCGGTCAACTTCGTCGCCGCCCTAGCCCTGATGCGCCGCGGCATTAATCGTCGCGGCGAACTCTTCAAAATCCTTCGCCTCGGTGAAGTCGCGATAGACGCTCGCGAAGCGGATATAGGCGACATTATCGACGCCCTTCAGCGCTTCCATCACCATCGCCCCGATCTGCTGTGCTGGCACTTCATTTTCCCCGGAGGTCTCCAGCTGGCGCTGGATACCCGACACCATCCGCTCAATCCGTGCGCCGTCAACGGGACGCTTGCGACAGGCGATCTGGACGCTCCGCATCAGTTTTTCCCGGTCGAAAGCCTCCCGGCGCCCATCTGCCTTAAGGACGCCGACCTCGCGGAGCTGAATGCGCTCGAAGGTGGTGAAACGCGCGCCGCAATCCTCGCACTGGCGGCGCCGACGGATGGCCGCCCCGTCTTCGGTGGGGCGGCTGTCCTTCACCTGACTGTCTTCATGGCCGCAATAGGGACAGCGCATATGTCAGCGCTTCACGCGCATATAAAGGGCGATGGCAGCGCCCGCGCACAGGCCTATGGGCCAACTCACCGCCTCGATGGCGAGCCCCGCAAGGCCGCCGATTACGCCGCCGATCAGGACGGGGCGCGTCGATGGATGGTCTATTCCCCCGCGTCCCATCGCTTTCGCTTCTTCGATCGCGCGTTCCAGCAGGGTCGGCTCTTCGGGATTGGGACGCGCCATATCTGATTAGCCCTGATAGATTGGGAAACGTTCGCAGAGCGTCCGCACACGGGCGCGAACATCGGCTTCGACCGCCGCATCGCCCGCTTCGCCCTTGTCGCGAAGTGCATCGAGTACATCGGCGACCATATCGCCAATTTCCTCAAACTCCGCGACGCCGAAGCCGCGGGTCGTTCCGGCAGGCGAGCCGACGCGAATGCCGCTCGTCTTCACCGGCGGCAAGGGGTCGAAGGGAATGCCATTCTTGTTGCAGGTGATGGCGCTGCGTTCCAGCGCTTCGTCGGCGTCGCGGCCCGTAATGCCCAGCGGGCGCAGGTCGATCAACGCCAGGTGGGTGTCGGTGCCGCCCGCGACGACATCGGCGCCCCGCGCTTTCAGGCGACCCGCTAGCGCCCGCGCATTGGCGATCGTGGCTTTCGCATAATCTTTGAACTCGGGGCGCAGCGCTTCGCCGAAGGCGACCGCCTTGGCGGCGATGACATGCATCAGCGGGCCGCCCTGCAGGCCGGGGAACACCGCCGAATTGATACGCTTAGCAATCGCCTCGTCATTGGTCAGGATCATGCCGCCGCGCGGTCCGCGCAAGGTCTTGTGCGTGGTGGTCGTGACGACATGGGCATGTTCGAGCGGGGAGGGGTGCTCGCCGCCCGCGACGAGGCCCGCAAAATGCGCCATATCGACCATCAACAGCGCGCCAACATCGTCGGCAATGGCGCGAAAACGCGCAAAGTCCAGCGTGCGCGGATAGGCCGAGCCACCCGCGATGATCAGCGAGGGGCGATGCTCCTTCGCCAGCGCCTCGACCTGGTCGAAATCGACGAGATGATCGTCGGGGCGCACGCCATATTGCACCGCATTATACCATTTTCCCGACATGGCCGGAGCCGCACCATGGGTGAGGTGCCCCCCCGCGTCGAGGCTCATCCCCATGATCGTCGCGCCCGGCTTGGTCAGCGCCAGCATCACCGCGCCATTGGCCTGCGCGCCCGAATGCGGCTGCACATTGACATAGCCGCAGTTGAAGAGCTGCTTAGCCCGCTCAATGGCCAGCGTTTCCACCTCGTCCGACGGCGCGCAGCCCTGATAATAGCGGCGTCCGGGATATCCTTCGGCATATTTATTGGTGAAAACGCTGCCCTGTGCTTCCAGTACTGCCTTGGAAACGATGTTTTCAGAAGCAATCAGCTCGATCTGATGCTGTTCGCGCTCCAGTTCATTCTGCATCGCTGCTGCAACCGCGGGATCGGCGGTTGTCACGCTTTCGGAAAAGAAACCGGCCGAACGAATGGGGGAAGGGGCAAGGTCGGTGGTCATCGGCTGGTCTCCATCTGGGGCGGGTTGGAAAGCTTGTCGACGCGGCGGACATGGCGGTCGCCGGCGAAATCGGTCGAAAGAAAGGCGTCAAGGCAGGCCTTGGCCATGTCGATGCCCGTCAGGCGCGCGCCCATGGCAAGGACATTGGCGTCATTATGTTCGCGGGCGAGCTTTGCCGAGAGGGGCTCGCTGACCAGCGCGCAGCGACAGGCGGGCAGGCGGTTTACCGAGATGGAGATGCCAATGCCCGAACCGCAAAGGGCGACGCCGCGTTCGGCGCGGCCTTCGGCGACGGCTTGCGCGAGGGCATAGCCATAATCGGGATAATCCACGCTTTCGGGTCCGTCGGGGCCAAGGTCGGTCACCTCATGCCCCTGTTCGCGCAGCCAGTCGGCAAGCGCTGGCTTGAGATCGAGGGCGGCGTGGTCGGAGGCAATGGCGATACGCATCGGCGCGTCTCCCGTAGCGTAAAGGGAATCGATGGAGCGCGCTTTAGGCGAAGGCGGAGCAATTGGCCATAAGCTGCAACCCGCCGCGACCGCTTTTTGTTACAAAAACCATTTACGCACCCCGCCCGCTGCGCCTAGAGCGCAGGCATGGGCGATATGCTGCTTTCTCTGGTCATGCTGGCGGCGCTTGCGCTTGCCGGGGGTGCGGTGATGCTATTCCGTCATGGCGAGCGCCGCCGCGCGCTGTTGATGCTGATCGCGGCGCTGATACTTTTTGCTAATGTCGCCATCTGGCTGGTTCCGGTGAAATAGACTCGCCGTCATGGCGAGGGGGGTGAAGGCGGCGCGGCAATCTCCAGCCGCCTTTCATGCCGGTCGATAGCTGGAGATTGCTTCGCTACGCTCGCAATGACGCTGATATCACCGACCTCGGATCACCGGATTGGCGAGTCGGGCGCAAGCCGCATGTCGAGATAATTGTCGAGGCTCTTCATCAACTGGTCGAGCTCATTTTCGAAAAAGTGATTGGCGCGCGGAATCTCGTCATGGTGGATGGTGATCCCCTTTTGCGTGCGCAATTTGTCGACCAGCTTTTGCACTGCCGCCGGCGGAACAATCTCGTCCGCTCCGCCCGCAACCAAAATGCCCGAGGAGGGGCAGGGGGCGAGGAAGCTGAAATCATACATGTTGGCGGGCGGGGCGACCGACAGGAATCCGCGAATTTCAGGGCGGCGCATCAAAAGCTGCATCCCAATCCAGGCGCCAAAGCTGAAACCGGCAACCCAGGTGGTTTGCGCCTCGGGATGGATCGACTGCACCCAGTCGAGCGCGGACGCGGCATCGGACAATTCGCCGATCCCGTTGTCAAAGGTGCCCTGGCTGCGCCCGACCCCGCGAAAGTTGAAGCGCAGAACGGCAAAGCCGCGCTTCACAAAACTTTTATACATGGCCTGGGTGATGCGGTCGTTCATCGTGCCGCCGCCCTGGGGGTGGGGGTGAAGGATCAGGGCCAGCGGGGCGCGGGGGCGCGGCGGCGGAGAAAAGCGGCCTTCAATGCGACCCTCGGGGCCGGGGAAAATAACGTCGGGCAAAGCACACCTCTATTTTGGGACGGCCTCCGTCCGCCATATCGGCGGGGGTGGCGGGACGAAGTTGCCGCCTATATAGAAATTGGGTGGCAAGTTGCAACTTTTGCGAATCGTTCGCAACAATAGGTAATTTGCCTTTCTCCGTTCGCATCGAGCGAAGCCGGGATACCCGTCGCGCCTGGCGCCAAATCGATGGGTGTCTCCGTCTCGTCCGGAGCGAACGGAACAGGAAATGGTGCTGCTGGAATGATCTACCTCGACTATCAAGCCACGACCCCGCTGGCGCCCGAAGCGCGCGCCGCGATGCTGCGCTGGCTGGGGGATGAGGAAGGGTTCGGCAATCCGGCCAGCACCCACCGCGCGGGCCGCGCCGCGGCTGCCGCGGTCGAGGTTGCGCGTGATCAGGTCGCTGCGCTGCTGCCCGCGGGCGGGCGCGTCTATTTCACATCGGGTGCGACCGAGGCGCTCAACTGGGCCTTGTTCCGGGGCAGTGCCGCCATGCCCGGCGGCGTCGCTGGGCTCAGCATCGAACATGCGGCCTCGCTTCAATGTCTGGAGCGACTCAATGCCGCCATCCTTCCCGTTGGTGCCGATGGCGTCGCCCTGCCCGTGGACGACGCCCTTGTTCCGGAAGGCGGCATCGTTGCCGCCATGCTCGTTAACAATGAAGTGGGCACAATCCAGCCGGTGGCGGACATTGCCGCTGCTGCTCATGCCAAAAACAGCTTGCTGCTCTGTGACGCGGTGCAGGGCTATGGCCGCATCGCCATTCCCGAGGGGCCCGATCTTGCCGCGATTTCGGCGCACAAGATTCATGGGCCCAAGGGGATTGGCGCGCTGTGGGTCCGGGATGGCGTCGATATCGAACCGCTGATGGTCGGCGGAGCGCAGGAACAGGGGATGCGTTCGGGCACCGTCTCGCCCGCGCTATGTGCCGGTTTTGGGGCCGCCGCCGCGCTCGCCGCCGAGCGTCAGGAGGCCGATGCCGCGCATGTGGAGCGGCTCTGGTCGCTGGCGAGGGACATGCTGCCCCAATGGACGCTGAACGGCGCAGACAATCCGCGCTATCATGGCAATCTCAATATCCGGCGCGAAGGGGTTAATGGCCTGCGCCTCATGTCCGATGCGCGAAATATCGCCTTTTCGCTGGGCAGCGCCTGTGGCAGCGGTTCGGGGAAGGTCAGCCATGTGCTGCGCGCCATGGGGCTCAGCGAAGCCGAAGCGCGCGCTTCCATCCGCCTGGGATGGGGACGCTATACCAGCGAGGAAGCGCTGCGCGAGGGGCTGACCGCGATCCGGGAAGCGGCGCGGCTGCAAGGAGTGAATTGATGCGGGTCATCTTTATCCACGCCGATGGCAAGGGCCGTACCGAAGCGGAGGTGCAGCCAGGCGAGATATTGCTCGACGTGGCGCAGCAACATCTGATGCCGCTGGAAGGCACGTGCGAGGGGCAGATGGCCTGCTCGACCTGCCATGTCATCGTCGAATCCGCTGATTTCGCGCGCCTTCCCACTGCGAGCGAGGAGGAGGAGGATATGCTCGACCTCGCCGCCGGGGCGCGTCGGACCAGTCGCCTCGCGTGCCAGATCCTTCTGACGGAAGAGCTTGATGGGCTGACCGTCCATATTCCGCCCGAAAGCCGCAATATGCAGGGGCAGCGATAGGCTTGTTTGGGGGAGCGGACTGCTCCTCCTTGCAATTCGCGAGGCCCGGCGCCATATGCGCGGCGGGAGTCGGGCGGACGCAGTCTTCGCCAACCCGGTCAGGTCCGGAAGGAAGCAGCCGCAACGAATTCGCTGCGGGTCGTTCCGGCTCCCACCTTTCGCAGTCGAGCCATCTGCGTTGTCACGCCGGCCGTAGGGCTTGCCGGGTTCGAGGCGCCGCCGCGTGCAGGCGCCAACGCCGCGAAGTGCCAAAAAAGTGCGCCTTTAGCTTTCCCCCTTCGACAAGCACGGCTTCGGCCCCTAAGACGGGGCGCATGAGCGATTCCGACGCCGATGAAACCCCGATGCTGGGCATGGATCTGCCCGAAGCCGCCCCGCAGGCATCGTCCGGGCCTTATCGGGTGCTTGCACGCAAATATCGTCCGCAAACCTTTGCCGAACTCATCGGGCAGGATGCGATGGTTCGTACACTGGGCAATGCCATTGCCCGCGACCGGCTGGCCCATGCCTTTTTGATGACCGGGGTACGCGGGGTCGGCAAGACCTCGACCGCGCGATTGATTGCAAAGGCGCTCAATTGCATCGGCCCCGACGGAACAGGCGGGCCCACCATCGATCCTTGCGGCGTGTGCGAGCCCTGCCGCGCCATTGCCGAGGGGCGGCATATCGACGTCATCGAAATGGACGCCGCGTCCAATACCGGCGTCGATGATGTGCGCGAAATTATCGAGGCGGTGCGCTACGCAGCCGTGTCGGCGCGCTATAAAATCTATATCATCGACGAAGTGCATATGCTGTCGCGCAATGCCTTCAACGCACTGCTCAAGACGCTGGAAGAGCCGCCGCCGCACGTCAAATTTCTCTTCGCCACCACCGAAGTGAACAAGGTGCCGGTAACGGTGCTCTCGCGCTGTCAGCGCTTTGACCTGCGGCGTATCACGCCCGAAATATTGTTCGATCATTTCGGCGAGATACTAAAAAAGGAGGGTGTGGAGGCCGAGGCCCCTGCCATCTGGCTGATCGCCAATGCCGCCGAAGGATCGGTGCGCGACGGACTGTCGATTCTCGATCAGGCCATTGCCCATGCCGATCTGGAAGGCGGGGGCAAGGTCAGCGCCGACCAGGTGCGAACCATGCTGGGCCTGTCCGACCGCTCCGCCACGGCCCGGCTGATGGCGAGCATTCTGGATGGCGATGCGGGCGGCGCCATCGATCTGGTGCGCGCCCAATATGCACTGGGGATTGAGCCCGTGGCTGTGGTGCGGGGTCTGATGGACCTGACCCATGCCATCACCCTTGCCAAAGTGGCGCGGCATAGCGACCCCGCGCTGAGCGAAGAGGATCGCGGGCGTATCGCCGATTGGGCGCAGGCGCTTGGCTTCGCGCCCTTGAACCGCTTGTGGCAGCTTTTGCTCAAGGGACATGACGAGGTGCTGCGCGCCAATAATCCCGTCGAGCATCTGGAAATGCTTTTGCTGCGGGTGATTTACGCAGCCTCGATGCCCGATCCGGGCGAGCTGGCGAAGCTGCTGGAAAATAGCGGCGCGGCAAATATGCTGGGGGCCGCATCTTCCCATGTCCCACAGGGGCAGGACGGGCCAGCCGTCGCGCAAGCGATAGCCCCGCGTGCAGACGCTATCACCCCTCCATCCGGCGAGCAGGCACCGGAGGCAGCATCCGCGCTTACCATTGCGCAAATCCACCAACTGCTCGAGCAAGGCGGGCACCACCGGCTTGGCGTTATGCTGTTCGAACATCTGCGCGTTATCCAATTGGAGCCGGGGCTGCTGGTATTTACGGCGGTTCCGGCGCTCGACGGGAGCTTCAGCCGGGAGCTTGGCGATGCCTTGTTCGCAGCGACGGGTTCGCGTTGGCAGATACGCGCTGCGGAGGGCGAGGGGCGTCCCAGCCTGGGCGAGGTGCGCGATGCAAAGTCCGCCGATGAAGAGGCGCGTATTCGCGAGCTACCCGTTGTAAAGGCCGCCCTGACGGCTTTTCCGGATGCAAAGCTTGTCGAAAGCGATGACAATCGCCATAAGTCCGCCCCATGAAGTCCATTGAAGAAATGATGAAGGCGGCGCAGGAAGCCGCCGCTACTGTTCAGGCCCAAATGCAGGAGGCGCAAGCCAAGCTCGACACGGTCGAGGTGGAAGGCGTTTCAGGCGGCGGCCTTGTCCGGATCCGCGCCAGCGCCAAAGGGCGGATCAAGGGGATCTCGATTGAGGATAGCCTGATCGTACCGGCGGAAAAGCAAATGCTGGAGGATTTGCTCGCGGCAGCCTTCAACGATGCGCGCGAGAAAGCTGACGCCGCCAGTCAGGAAGAGATGGGCAAAATGACAAGCGGTCTTCCGCTTCCGCCGGGTTTCAAGCTGCCCTTTTGACCCCGAAATGCTTCCGGAGGGACAGTAAGAGGCCAGCGATGCGGCCGGCTGTAGCAGATGATGGCGTTCAGCCACGGGCGTGCTGGTCATCCGCCGGGGATGGTGTGCTGCGCTGCCATTCATCCCGCTGTCATTGAACCCGGCGCAAGTTACGCCATATTAGCGATGACGATCTATAGTTAAGGGGCGCGCAGCAACCGCGCGTTGCCCAGGAGCCATGATGACGCAATCTTACCCTCTTCTCCCCTTGCGCGACATTGTCGTTTTTCCGCACATGATTGTGCCGCTTTTCGTTGGCCGGGACCGTTCGGTTGCCGCGCTCGAAGTGGCGATGGAGGCGGGCAAGGAAATTTTCCTCGTAGCCCAGCTTGATCCCGGCGAGGATGATCCTGCGCGCGACGACCTTTATGATGTCGGCGTCATTGCCACGGTTCTTCAGCTTCTGAAGCTGCCCGATGGCACGGTGCGGGTGCTCGTGGAAGGTAAGGAACGCGCCCGCCTCACGGCGTTGGAAGCGGATGACAAGGCCGTGATCGCGCACGTCGATCCCATCGCTGATGTCGTCGACGACAGCGTTGATACCGCTGCCTTGATGCGTTCGGTGCTCGATCAGTTCGAATCCTATGCGAAGCTGAACAAGAAAATGCCCGCCGAAACCGCTGTGCAATTGTCGCAGATCGACGATGCCTCACGATTGGCGGATTCGGTCGCCGGCAATCTCAATATCAAAGTCGCCGACAAGCAGGCGCTACTGGTAGAGGATCAGCCCGCAAAGCGGCTTGAGATGGTCTTCGCGTTCATGGAGGGCGAACTCGGCGTACTTCAGGTCGAAAAGAAGATCCGCGGTCGCGTGAAGCGCCAGATGGAAAAGAGCCAGCGCGAATATTATCTCAACGAACAGCTCAAGGCGATCCAGCGCGAGCTTGGCAATGACGATGGCGAGGGCGGCGACGATCTGGCCGAGCTTCAAGCCAAGATCAACGAGCTCAAATTGTCGAAGGAAGCCAAGGCGAAGGCCGAGGCCGAGCTGAAAAAGCTGCGCGCCATGGCGCCGATGTCTGCCGAAGCGACAGTTGTGCGCAATTATCTCGATACGCTGCTGGGCCTGCCCTGGGGCAAGAAGTCGAAGCTCAAAAAGGATATTGCGAAGGCGCAGGGCGTCCTCGACGACGACCATTATGCGCTGGAAAAGGTCAAGGACCGGATCGTCGAATATCTTGCTGTGCAGGCGCGCACCAACAAGCTCAAGGGCCCGATTCTCTGCCTCGTCGGCCCGCCGGGCGTCGGCAAAACCTCGCTCGGTCGTTCGATCGCCAAGGCGACGGGGCGCCAGTTCGTGCGCCAGTCACTGGGCGGCGTGCGCGACGAGGCCGAAATCCGCGGCCACCGCCGCACCTATATCGGCTCGCTTCCTGGCAAGATCGTCAGCAACCTTAAAAAGGCCGGCGCGATGAACCCGCTGTTCCTGCTCGACGAGATTGATAAGCTGGGCCAGGATTTCCGGGGCGACCCCGCCTCGGCGCTGCTTGAGGTGCTCGATCCCGAGCAGAACGGCAAGTTCAATGATCATTATCTGGAGATCGACATTGATCTCAGCGATGTGATGTTTGTTACCACTGCCAATTCGCTGAACCTGCCCCAGCCTTTGCTCGACCGGATGGAGATCATCCGGCTCGAAGGCTATACGGAGGATGAAAAGGTCGAAATCGCCACTCGTCACCTGATCGCAAAACAGGTTGATGCGCATGGGCTCAAGGAAGGCGAATTTGAACTGACGGAGGCGGGACTTCGCGACCTCATCCGCTATTATACCCGCGAAGCCGGGGTTAGAACACTGGAGCGGGAAATTGCCCGCCTTGCCCGCAAGGCGCTGCGCAAGATCCTTGAGGGTAAGGCCGAGAGCGTCACAATCACGCCAGACAATCTGTCGGAATTTTCCGGCGTGCGTAAATTTCGTCATGGAGTTTCGGACCGTGAAGATCAGGTTGGCGCCGTTACGGGGCTTGCCTGGACCGAAGTGGGGGGCGAACTTCTCACCATCGAGGCCGTTACAGCCGCTGGCAAAGGACAGGTCCGCACCACCGGCAAGCTCGGCGAAGTGATGACCGAGTCAGTGCAGGCGGCGCTTTCCTTTGTGAAGGCTCGCGCACCAGCTTATGGCATTCGTCCCAGCCTGTTTGCGCGCAAGGATATTCATATTCACCTGCCCGAAGGTGCTGTACCCAAAGATGGCCCTTCGGCAGGGATTGGCATGGTCACCGCCATGATCTCGACGCTTACGGGCATTGCGGTCCGCAAGGACGTTGCGATGACGGGCGAGGTGACGTTGCGCGGCCGTGTTCTCGCGATCGGCGGGCTTAAGGAGAAGTTGTTGGCGGCGTTGCGGGGGGGGATTACTACCGTTCTGATTCCCGAAGAGAATGAGAAGGATCTGGTGGAAATTCCCGCGAACATCACGGAGAAGCTGAAGATCATTCCGGTCAGCCATGTCGACCAGGTTCTGGCCGAGGCTTTGATCAGTCCGGTCGAACCCATTGAATGGACCGAGGCTGATGAGATTGCGGCTGCACCCCGGATTGGCTCGGGCGGAGAAGGCGAAAACGCGATTCGTCATTGATCGGCGCGAAAAGAGGCGTTTGTCGAGCCTCTTTTCATCGCTGAATCAACGAAAAATCGCGCTTTTCCCGGTTTTTTGCTTTGACAATCCGCCCGGAAACGTCGTTAGTGGCGCGCCATGGCTACGGGCCATGAATCATTTAGCCAACCATATGCAGGGGTTCCTTAGGCATGAACAAACAAGACCTGATCGCCGCCGTCGCTGACGCAAGCGGGCTGACCAAGGGCGACGCGAGCAAGGCTGTCGAAGCCGTGTTCGACGCGATTACCTCGTCGCTGAAAAAGGGCGACGAAGTTCGCCTCGTGGGCTTTGGCACTTTCGCCGTCAGCCAGCGCAAGGCTTCGACCGGACGCAATCCGCGCACCGGCGAAACCATGACCATCGCAGCTTCGAACCAGCCCAAGTTCAAGGCTGGCAAGGCGCTCAAGGATGCCGTCAACTAATCCTCCGGGATGTATTTGATGACGCGCAGATGCGTAAAAAGTCGGGCCGTAGCGCAAGCTGCGGCCCGATTTGCGTTGGGGAGGGGGATGGAATGCAAAAGCCCGTTGCAATCATCGGCGCAGCGGCTATGGACGTCCCGCTTCCGGTTGTTCGCATGGGCGACCGGGACGGGCGCGTAGCTCAGTGGTAGAGCACACCCTTCACACGGGTGGGGTCGCAAGTTCAATCCTTGCCGCGCCCACCATGATCCCGGGGGTTCATTCCCATCGGGATCATTCATCGCCTATTCAATGCTTTCGCATTAGGGTGTGGCCATGATCCGTTCTTCTTTATTTTCGCTGGCCTGTGCCGCGCTGCTTTTTGCGGCTGGACCGGCTTTCGCGCGCGGTGATCGCGATCATAATCATTTGCGCGATGCGGCGGCGCAGGGACAGGTTATTCCGCTTAATCGGCTGATCGCGGAGGTGCGGTCACGCCCCCCTTACAGCGACATGACCTATTTGGGGGGGCCGCAATTCGATATGCGGCAGATGCTTTATGCTTTCAAATTCCTGGATGGCAGTCAGGTCGTCGTGGTCTATGTCGATGCGCGAACCGGTCGAATCGTCGGGCGCAAGCCCTGAGACTCTCTCGCAATTTTTGCGAACCCCGCTGAAAATGGATAAAGTGGCGAGGCGCCCGTCCCACGGCGCCATCCAGGGAAAGGCATTGTGAATGCGGATTTTGATTGTCGAGGACGAACCCACGCTGGGTCCGCAGCTCAAGGCGACGCTCGAAGGGGCAGGCTATGCGGTCGATCTTGCGACCGATGGCGAGGACGGCCATTTCCTCGGCTCGACCGAAAGCTATGACGCCGCCATTCTGGACCTTGGCCTTCCCGAAGTCGACGGGCTGACCGTGCTCGATCGCTGGCGCAAGGAAAAGCGCAATTTCCCTGTCCTCGTTCTGACCGCGCGCGACAGCTGGTCCGACAAGGTCGCCGGGCTGGACGCGGGCGCCGACGATTATCTCGCCAAGCCCTTCCAGACAGAGGAATTGATCGCGCGGCTGCGGGCATTGATCCGCCGCGCATCCGGCAATGCGTCGAGCGAACTGGTCGCGGGCAAGGTGCGGCTCGATACGCGTTCGGGCCGCGTCACGCTGGATGGGCAGCCGGTGAAACTCACCGCGCAGGAATATAAGCTTCTTTCCTATCTGCTCCACCACAAGGGCAAGGTTGTTTCGCGCACCGAATTGATCGAACATATTTACGATCAGGATTTCGATCGCGATTCAAATACCATCGAGGTCTTCGTCACCCGCATCCGCAAGAAGTTGGGCGCCGACGTTATCACCACGATCCGCGGCCTGGGCTATCAGCTCGACGATCCGCAGGGTTGAGCCGGTCGGGCATGACCGGCACGGCGGCGGCGAGCGGTAAAGAAGGACCGGCAACGGACAGCGTGACCGCGCCTGAGCAACGCCGCATGACCGGATCGCTTGCCCGGCGGATGATCGCCATTGCGGCCATCTGGATATCCGTCCTCCTGATCGGGGGTGGTCTTGCACTCGACCGGGTTTTAACCGGAGCGATCACACGCAATTTTGACTCCAGCCTGGAATATGTGCTGATCGCGATGATCCGCTCGTCCGAAATCGGGCCGGATGGCGAGGTGCGCTTGATCGAACCGTTGGGCGATCAACGTTTTCTGGAGCCCTATAGCGGGCTTTACTGGCAGATCAGCGGCGGCGATCAGGAACCCTATCGCTCGCGCTCCTTGTGGGAGCGCACGCTGGAAGCCCCGACCCCGCATGTCGATGATGAAATCCATACCTATGACAGCGACCAATTTGTCGATGAAGAGCTTCGTATCCTCGAACGCAACGTCATCCTGCCGGGCAGCGAGATCAATTGGCGTTACCAGATTGCTCAGTCGCGTGAGGCGCTGGATGCCCAGATCCGGGCGGTGCGGGCAACCTTGATTCCCAGTCTGGGCCTTTTGGGCCTGGGGTTGATTATCCTTGCAGCGCTTCAGACATTTTACGGTCTCTGGCCGCTGCGCCATATCCGGCGTGCCATCGCGGCGATGCGCGGGGGGCAGCAGCGCCGGATCGTCGCGCCGCTTCCGCTGGAAGTTCAGCCGATGGTCGATGAACTCAACGCCCTGCTCGCACATAATGAAAAGCAGGCCGAGGAAGCGCGGCTGCATGCGGGCAATCTGGCCCATGCGCTCAAGACTCCGCTGACCGTTCTGGTGAACAGCGCGACAGGCCGCGAGTCCGAACTGGCCGCCACCGTGCGGCGCGAAGCGGCGACCATGCAGCGGCAAGTGGAGCATCATCTCGCCCGCGCCCGCGCTGTGGGGCGCCGCGGGGCAGCGCAGGCGCGCGCGCGCGTGTGGGACAGCGTCGACAGCGTTTCCCGCGCGATCAAGCATCTCTACCCGGAGGTGCGGCTCGATGCGGCGGGCGACAAGGACCTGATCGCGCGTGTCGAGCGGCAGGATCTGGATGAACTGGTCGGAAACCTGCTCGAAAATGCGGCCAAATATGGCGGAGGCAGTGTTTTTGCGACGATCGAGGCCGCCGGGCCGATGGTCGAGATCATCATCGAAGATGATGGCCCCGGCATTTCGCCCGCCGACCGGGTGCGGATTTTTGATCGCGGGGTGCGGCTCGACAGCGGCAAGCCGGGCACCGGGCTGGGCCTCGCCATCGTGCGCGATGTCGCCGAAATTTATGGCGGCCAGATCATGCTGGAAGAAAGCGAAGACCTGGGCGGATTGCTCGTCCGCCTCCGCCTGCCTGCGGGATAGGCAATCAGCCCTGCTCTGGCAGTCGCAGCGCGGTCCAGCCCCACAGGAGCAACCACAGGCAAAAGGCCGCCATCAATCCATAGCCCGCCATCGGATGCCAATTATAGAGCGACACGCCGATCGCAGGGGAGACGATATAGGCCGATCCGTTGATCGAGGCTGTCATGCCGGCAACCGCCCCCTGGTCGCGGCGCGGCACCGCAAGCGAGGCGCCGGCGGTAAAGCCCGGACGAAACAGGCCGAACCCCAGCGAGGCAAGTGCAAAACCGATGATGATGCCATGCAGGTCTTGCGAAAGGCCGGTCAGCAGAATTCCCGTTCCGCCAAGCGCCGCCCCAAGCAGCACGGCGGCGCGCGCCGACATTTTGAGGAGGGGTATCAATCCCCATTGCGAAAGAAGCGTGGCAAAGGCCCCCGCCATCAGGACAATGCCCGTGATAGCCGCGCCCTCATCAGGGTTCTGGCGCAGGTGAAGCCGGTCGAGGATCAGAAAGCCGATCACCCCCAGCATCATCGCCTGTGCCTGTCCGCCGAAAAAACCGGCGGCCAGCCATGGCCGGACGCGCGGGTCTTTCCAGCGCAGAGGCTCCGGCGACGGTGGCGCCGCGTTGCTATTCTCTTCCTCCGCCGTCGGTTCGCCGGGGCCTGCGGACAAGGGATAGGAAGCGATGGCACCGCGCGCGGCAAAGCGCGGCGTGTCGTTGGGGAGCCGCCAGCGCAGCATCACGAAGACGATCAAGCCGATCAACGCAAAGGCGAACATCGGTCCCGCCAGCCCCACGATCGGCAGGATGAAGAAAGGCGCGACCGCAGGGCCGATGACGGTTCCGAGTCCAAAGGAGGATGAGACAAGTGACAGCGCCTGGGTGCGCTCTTCCGGATCGGTACGCGCGGCGACATAGGCCTGGACGGCAGGCGGCGCTGCAGAGCCGAGGCCGCCGTAAAGGCTGCGGAACAGGGCAAAGGCGATGAACGTGGCTCCCGCCGCGATATAGCCATTCAGTCCCGCCCACAGCACGACGCCGCATAGCGCCATGGAGGCCATAAACCCGGTCACGCCCAGCGCCATCAGCGCGCGCCGACCGCGCTTGTCCGACTGGCGTGCCCAATGCGGGGCCGTCGCCACCCACAAGAGCGCCGACCAGCTGAAGGCCAGGCTCACCCACACATCCGGAATGTTCAACTTGGTGCCGATGGCCGGCAAAATCGACTGCATCGCCGTATTGCCCGCGGCAGCGACCAGCATCACGGCAAAAAGCACGGCCATGCGATCGGCAGGGATCGAACGCGATGCGGTTGTCACTGCGCCCTCCTTTCACGCCAGTCGTCGCAGGCCTGCCTCCTCCTACAGCGCAAGGCGTGGCTGTCCAGTGTCCATTCTACTCTCCCCCTTGCGCGAGCGCGTTGATTTTGCCACGTCTTTGGCAACCGCAACAACGCGAAAGCCATCATGACTCATCCGCGGGCGCAGGCCCAAGACACAAAGACCGCGCTTTCCAAGAGGGTGAGAGCGCGGCTCCAACGTTTTTTCGGCCCGTGGGGCATGTTTGTGCGCGGCTTTATCAAGCATCCAGTGATGGTGGGCTCGATCGTCCCCTCCTCGCCGACCCTCATTCGCCACATGCTGCGCCCGGTGGATTGGAAAAATACCCGGCTTTTCGTTGAATATGGCCCGGGTGTGGGCACTTTTTGCCGTCCCGTTCTTGAACATCTGCCCGGCGATGCGACGCTGATCGCCATCGACACCAATGAAGATTTCGTCGAATATCTCCGCAAGGATATTCGGGACAGCCGCTTCATCGCCGTTCATGGTTCGGCAGCGGATGTTGAAAAAATAATTGCAGATCAAGGGTTTGAGCATGCCGATTATATCTTGTCGGGCCTGCCTTTCTCTACTCTGCCTACCGGGGTGGGACCGGCCATTGCGGCGGCGACCCATCGGGCGCTGCGCCCCGGAGGAGCTTTTCTCGTCTACCAGTTTCGCGCGCGTGCCCGCGACTTCCTTGCGCCGCATTTCGCCCGGATCGACAAGGGGTTTGAATGGGTGAACGTCCCGCCCTGTTTCCTCTTCTGGGGCTGGAAAGACAAAGCAGACTGAAACGGGCTTAAGACGGCGCTCATAACTCCGTTTCCGGATCGGCGGTCAGGCCGAAATTCAGCCGCCGTGTCACCGTATAATCGGCAACCCCCACGACAAACCAGGCAAGCGCCCAGCGCAGCCGTGTCAGCCATCCCGCGCGCGCGCGGTGGCTGGCAGGGGTCAGCACATTGCATTCATTCTTCATGTTCAGGATGAAGTCCCGCATCTGAGCGGCGAAATCGGCGTCGACGACGCGCAGCATCAGCTCGACATTCAGGAAAAGGCTCCGCATGTCGAAATTGGCCGTGCCGATATACACGATGTCGTCGATGACGATCAGCTTCATATGAAGGCGGCAAGCGCGATATTCCCACACCGCCGCGCCCTTGCGGAGCAGATAGCCATAAAGGAGGCGGGAGGCGCCGATGGTGGCGGCATTGTCTGACTGGCCCGCCATGACAAAGCGCGCCTCGCCCCTGCGAGCTAGGCGGCCCAGCCGACGCAGCATGCCTTGTCCCGGCGAGAAATAGGCCATCGCCATGTTCAGCCGATTTCCATTCTCCATATCGTGCCGCAGTGTGCGCGCCCAGGGCGACAGCCGTTCGGTCGGCCCGCCGACCAGCCAGGTCAGCGCGCCCTGATCGACGGGCCAGCGACGGATCAGACGTCGCAGCATCAAAAGCTTTCCGTCATGGTCGCGGCAATAATCATGGATATTCTGAAACCAGCGCGTCATCTGCCGCACCGAGGGGCCTTGCACGATCAGCCCGAGGTCGAACCAGCAGTCGCTCCGGTCATCGCTCAAATAGGGGGCGGCGATATTGAAGCCGCCGCTGACGGCAATTTCATCATCAATCACCAGCAATTTCTGGTGATTGCGGATCAGGTAGCTTGACCGCCATTTGCGCGAGAAGAAGAGTATATTCCCCCCGGCGGCGCGAAGGGGTTCGAAACTGGCGTCGCTGGTGTCTGCTGATCCGAAGCTGTCGATGATGGCACGCACGCGCACGCCCCGCCGGGCCGCGCGGACAAGCGCCTCCAATATCGGCGCGCCCGCCTCATCGGCCTGGAAAATATACATGATCAGGTCGATGCTGTGCTTCGCGCCATCTATCAGCTGCAGCAAGCGTTTGAAACGTGCCTCACCGCCGGGGATGATTTCCAATCGGTGCTCCGCTACCTGCGCAATCAGCGTGTCGCCCAATGCAAAAGGGAGGGAGGGGGCCGTCATCCCCGCCTCAATAGGATGAGCGGTCCATCGGCAGCAAGGCCGCTCTCCTTCAAGAGGGGCTTTTATTGACATTTCAGCCATGCATTGATAGCGCGCAGCGCTTGCTGCCATGCGCAAAGCTGGCTCCTGCCCCATTTAAGGAATTATTATGGCCCGCGTTACCGTCGAGGATTGCGTCGACAAAGTTTCCAATCGCTTCGATCTGGTGCTGCTTTCGGCCCATCGTGCCCGTGAAATCTCGGGCGGCTCCGAACTGACCGTGGATCGGGATCGCGACAAGAATCCGGTCGTGGCGCTCCGCGAAATTGCTGAGCAGACGGTCCGCCCGGCGGATCTGAGCGAATCGCTCGTCGTTTCGCTCCAAAAAGTGGTGATCGACGATGACGACACGCCCGATGAAATCAGCTCGATCAGCCGCTCGGCTGAAGCGCTGCGCCTGACCGCAGCCGCGCCGCCGCGCAGCGCCGCGAGCGCCGGGCCCGACTTTGAATAGGTCGCGCTGCACAAACTGACGCATGAAAAGGGTCGCGACAGGGTCGCGGCCTTTTTTGCTTCTAAGCCCCGCCCAACCGACGCAGCAGTGCGCTGCTTTCGGCATCAGCGGGGAAAAAGGCCTCAATTGCCAGTTCGGACAAGGTAATATCGACCGGCGTGCCGAAAATGGTGGTGGTCGATACAAAGCGTATCTGTCCAGCGATACTGTTCAGGACCAGCGGCACGGCAATTCCGTGCCGATGATATTCGGCATTATCATTCGCTTCACAACCATAGCCCGCCAGTTCGGCGCGTAGCGCGCTCAATTCGGCATCGGCGCTGGCATCAATCTGTTCGTCGAGCCGCGCCAATATATGGTTTCGCCATTCGCCCAGATTGACGATCTGCGGCGCCAGCCCGTCGGGATGGAGCGCCAAACGCAGGACATTGACCGGTGGTTCGAGCAGAGCCGCGGCGACCTGTTCGGTCAACAGCGCCACAGCATCATTTGCGGCGATCATATTCCAATGCCGGTCGACCGCCAGCGCGGGATAGGGCTCATGACCCTTCAGCACATGTTCCACGACGGCCCTCATCGCCTGCATCTCGGGGCTGTCCAGCGAACGCTCGGGATAGCGCGGCGCATAGCCTCCGGCGAGGAGCAGGGCGTTTCGCGCACGATGGGGCATTTGCAGCTGCGTCGCCAGCCGTTCGATCATTTGTGCGCTTGGCTTCGCGCGGCCCGTCTCGATGAAGCTCAGATGACGGGTCGAAATTTCGCTTTCCAGCGCCAGATCCAACTGGCTCATCCGGCGCCGCGTACGCCATTCGCGCAATTGTGCGCCTAGCGAGTCCGTCTTTGGAACATGCATGGCCTGTTTCCTTTCCGAGAAAGGTTAGGGCGTTGGCAGCGCAAACTCCATTACCTGTGGCGTAATAGACCAGCCGAAGAATTTGCGGGACATGGTCGGCGTTGACTGAAGGAGATTAGCCATGCCGACCCTCAATCTAAAACAAATCCTCGCGCTCGACGCGATCAGCTGCCTTGTCATGTTTCTGCTTTGCCTGTTTGCAACATCGCTGATATCCAGCCTGACTGGCTTGCCCGCCATCGTGCTGACGGTTGCGGGTTGGATTCTGTTGGCGTCCGCCGCGATCATGGCGACCGTTGCGCTGCAAGCACCCGCGCGCGCGGCGGGCGTTCAGTTGATCGTCCTTGGCAATCTGCTGTGGGTGGCGGCGAGCGTGCTCCTTGCCTTCTTCTTCTGGCCCCAGCTTACGCCCCTGGGTGTCATCATAATCGCGGCGCAGGCTGCTGCTGTCCTGCTCTTCGCCTGGGGAGAAGCCAAGGGTGCGGCCCGGTTGAGCGCGGTATCCCCCGCTTAGGCCGCTGGGTTCAGCTTACCGCGTCCAGCCGCGCGACATCGATGCCGCCGGGCACAATCATCACCGGGCAGGGCAGCGTGCCTGCATCATGCCCGGTGAAATGCGCAACGAGCGGCCCCGGCGCCCCGCTGGCGGTGGTTCCCAGCACCAGCGCAGTGATGTCATAATCGCCGTTCAGCAACTCGCGCACCACCTCGGCGGGCTTGCCCGATTTCACCATCACCTGCGAGGAAACATTGCCTTCCTGCGCGACCGCTTCGGCGGCATCGGCGACCAGTTTTTCGGCATGTTCGCGCGCTTCGGCCTCGATGGTGGCCTGAGCCCCGCTGAAAGCCAGGAAATCCTGTGGCTCGATCACGGCCAGCACCATTACCCCGGCCCCGGTCCGCGCCGCTCGCCGCGCTGCAAAGCGCAGCGCCAGCGAGGATTCCGGGCTGTCATCCACGACGACCAAATAGGTTCGCACCCTCGATACCCCTTGTTTCCGCGCGATGGCGCGCCTCTTTGCAGGCAGATTGCGTCACATTCGTATGAAAGGCAAGTTTCCCCCGGTGGACCTTGACGCAAGCCATGATAATGGGGAGGGAGAAACCGTAACGGCAATCTGCCGTATACGCCGCCTGCAAGAGTGACGAGGACGAACCCCAGAATGTCGATCGAACTGAAAATGCCCGCTCTTTCCCCGACGATGGAGGAAGGAACCCTTGCCAAATGGTTGGTGAAGGAAGGCGATAGCGTCCAGTCGGGCGATCTGCTGGCGGAAATTGAAACCGACAAGGCAACAATGGAATTTGAAGCCGTCGATGAAGGCACCATCGCGCAGATTCTGGTGCCCGAAGGGACTGATAATGTAAAAGTCGGCACCGTGATTGCAATCATTGCAGCCGAGGGTGAGGATGCGAGCAAGGTCAAGGCCGCTCCGGCGCCTGCCCCGGCGCCCGCAGCCAAGGAGGAAGCCAAAGCGGCTCCCGCGCCTGCTGCTCCCAGCGCGTCGCCTGCTCCAGCTCCAGCGCCGGCGCCCACCCCCGCTCCGGCACCCGCCGCATCGGGCGAACGCATCAAGGCGAGCCCGCTTGCCAAGCGCCTGGCCGCCGAACGCGGGATTGACCTGTCGACCCTGACCGGCACCGGCCCCGGCGGCCGCATCGTCAAGGCCGATCTGGAAGGCGCTTCTGCTGCGGCACCGGCGCAGGCCAGCGCGGCGAGTGCTCAGGCTCCTGCGGCCCCGGCGCAACCGTTCGAGACCGATATTCCGCACAGCGCAGAAAAGCTCAGCAATATGCGCAAGACAATTGCGCGCCGCCTGACCGAGGCGAAGCAGACGATTCCGCATATCTATCTCACTGTAGACATTCAGCTCGACAAGCTGCTCAAGCTGCGCGGAGAGCTGAACGCGGCGCTGGAACCGCAGGGCATCAAGCTCAGCGTCAACGACCTGCTTATCAAGGCGCTGGCCAAGGCGCTGGTGCAAGTTCCGTCCTGCAACGTCAGCTTCGCGGGCGACCAGCTTATCCGTTATGAGCGCGCCGACATTTCGGTGGCGGTCAGCGTCCCGGCGGGTTTGATCACCCCGATCATCACCCACGCCGACAGCAAGGCGATCAGCGCCATCTCGACCGAGATGAAAGAGCTTGCAGGGCGCGCCAAGGAAGGCAAGCTGCAGCCGCATGAATATCAGGGCGGCACCGCCAGCATCAGCAATATGGGCATGTTCGGTATCAGCCAGTTTGACGCGGTGATCAACCCGCCGCAGGGCATGATCATGGCGATTGGCGCAGGTGAAAAACGCCCGTGGATCGTCGACGACGCCGTTTCGATCGCCACCATCATGTCGGCCACCGGCAGCTTCGATCACCGCGCCATCGACGGCGCCGACGGCGCGCAACTGATGCAGGCGTTCAAGCAGATTGTCGAAAACCCGCTGGGACTGGTGGCATAAGATGGCAGACACCAACTACGACCTCATCGTCCTTGGTTCGGGCCCCGGCGGCTATGTTGCGGCGATCCGGGGTGCCCAACTCGGCCTGAAAACCGCGATTGTCGAGCGAGAATTGCTTGGCGGCATCTGCCTCAACTGGGGCTGTATTCCGACCAAGGCGCTGCTGCGTTCGGCGGAAATCTATCATTATATGCAGCATGCGAAGGATTATGGCCTAACCGCAGCCAATATCAGCGCCGATATCGAAGCGGTGGTCAAGCGCTCGCGCGGCGTCGCAAAGCAGCTCAATCAGGGTGTCACCCACCTGATGAAGAAGAACAAGATCGCTGTTCACATGGGCACGGGCACGCTGACGGCGCCGGGCAAGCTGGAGGTGAAGGGCGAGAAGGGCAGCGAGACGCTGACCGCCAAGCATATCATCGTCGCCACCGGCGCACGCGCGCGCGACCTTCCCTTTGCGCCCGCCGACGGCAAGCGCATCTGGACCTATCGCCATGCGATGACGCCGCCCGAAATGCCCAAGAAATTGCTCGTTATCGGGTCGGGGGCCATCGGGATCGAATTTGCAAGCTTCTACAATGACATGGGCGCCGACGTTACCGTCGTCGAAATGCTCGACCGCATTGTCCCGGTCGAGGACGCTGACGTGTCCAGCTTCCTCGAAAAATCGCTGAAGAAGCAGGGCATGACCATATTGACCGGCGCCGGGGTCGAAGAACTGAAGGCGGGCGCGAACGGCGTTTCGGCCAAGATCAAGACAAAGGATGGCAAGGTTCAGGCGGGCGAATATAGCCACGCCATCGTCGCCATCGGCATCGTCCCCAACACCGAGAATATCGGGCTGGAGGCGCTGAAGGTCAAAACGACCAAGGGGCATATCGACACCGACCCCTATTGCCGCACCAATGTAAAGGGGCTGTGGGCGATCGGCGATGTCACCGCGCCGCCATGGCTTGCGCACAAGGCGAGCCATGAAGGGGTGATCGCCGCCGAAGCCATCGCGCAGGAACTGGGCAACAAGGATGTCCACCCACATCCGATGGATGCGCGCAACATTCCGGGCTGCACCTATTGCCATCCGCAGATCGCTTCGGTCGGCCTGACCGAGGCCAAGGCGAAGGAAGCGGGGCACGAGGTCCGCGTCGGCAACTTCCCCTTCATCGGCAATGGCAAGGCGATTGCGCTGGGCGAGGCCGAAGGTTTTGTGAAGACCGTTTTCGACGCCAAGACCGGTGAACTGCTCGGTGCGCATATGGTCGGCGCTGAGGTCACCGAGATGATCCAGGGCTATACCATCGGCAAGACTGCCGAACTGGTCGAGGAAGATTTCATGCACACGGTCTTCCCGCACCCGACGATCAGCGAGGCGATGCACGAAAGCGTCCTCGCAGCTTATGGGCGCGTGCTGCACGTCTGATGGCTGTTTCCTCTCCGATCGCGGCGGCACTGTTTTTGTTCGCCGCCGCGACCGACCCCGTGGATACGCCCGACTATGCGGGCGATGCCCGTGCGCTCGATCAGATGATCCTGGATTATTATGCTTATCCAGAGCATTTGCCCGAGGGCAGGTTGCCGGATTCGGCAAAGCTGGCGGAAGAGCGCGCGGCCGTCCATGACCACCGTTCGCTGCTTGCTTATGCGGAACGGCGTATCGCTTCGCTGGCGGATCATCATGCCATCACCGGGGCGTCCTTTGCCGACAGCTGGGCGGTGGTGCCAACCTATGGCGATCTGTGGATATCCCCGGACGGATCGCATTACCGGGTCGAAGCTGTGCGCCCCGGCAGCCCCGCCGCCAAGGCGGGTATCGCGGTGGGAGATCGGCTGATTGCCGTTGACGGCGTTCCGGTGGACCGCGCCATCGCTTCCTATTGGGAGGCGATGGGGCTGAGCGCCGATGGGGGCGTGCGCGCCGGTTATGCGGCGCGGATGCTTGTCGCCGGACGCCGCGACCGCGATCGTGACCTCAGCTTTGCGCGCGGCGGCAGGGAATGGCGGGTGAAGCTGACCAGCCTCTATGCGCTGCCCGCAGAAGATCATGCTTCACCCGTCAGCGTGACGCGCGAGGCCAATGGTGCCTATGCCATTCGCTATCATAATTCGCTGGGGGATAATGCGGCCATAGCCGCTTTTGACGCTGCCCTTGCCACTGTTCCCGCAGACGCCCCGGTTGTAATCGACCTGCGCGATACGCCCAGCGGCGGGAATACCACGGTAGCGCGGGGCGCCATGGGCTGGTTTGTCAACCAGCCGACCGCCTATCAGATCCATAATCTGCCCTCCGAAAAGCGCGAAACCGGTATTGAGCGTCAATGGGTGGAACAAGTGCTGCCGCGGGTGCAGGCGGTCCGGCCCAAGCCTGTGGCAGTCCGCGTCGGACGATGGACGGGCAGCATGGGCGAAGGCATGGCGATTGGCTTCGCGGCGATGGGTGTACCCGTCTGCGGCGACCGGATGGCGGGGCTGCTGGGCGCGATTTACGACTTTCCGCTTCCGTCCAGCGGAATGGTGGTCAAATTTCCTGCCGAGCGCCTTTATTCCGTGAATGGACAGCCGCGGGAAGAGTTTCAGCCTATCCCGGCTGGCAAATGTCCGGTGCCTTTCCCCGGCGAGTGACTTTCAACTATCCGAAGGCGCTGCGCTCTGCCATTCCTGTTGGAAGCTGAAATGAGAGACGGAGCGGATATGCGGTTTCATGCCAAGTCAGGCGGGATTCTATGGGGAATTGCTTTCGGGATCGCTGCTCTAGCGGGGGCGGCTGACGCATCCGCAGCGGCGGGGCAGGGCCGTGTCATCACGGCTGCCCGCTATATAGATGTACTCACCGGCAAAATGGTCGAACATCCCGCGATTTTCGTGGGGGTCGACGGGCGCATTACCAGCATCGCTGATGCACGTACGGTGCGCTGGGGGCAGGATGTCACCCATATAGACCTGGGGGAGCGCACGCTCCTTCCGGGACTGATCGACATGCATGTTCATCTCGACGGTCCCGCCGACATCGGCGGTTATCGCGGACTGGGCTTTACGGACAGTTTCTGGGGTATGACGGCGGTGCAAAATGCGCGCGACATGCTGAGCGCCGGCTTTACGACGGTTCGCAATGTCGGCTCGCGCGACCGCAATGACATCGGGCTGAAGCAGGCGATTGATGCGGGCTATGCGATGGGGCCGCGCATCGTCCCGGCGGGCTATGCGCTTGGCGCGACGGGAGGCCATTGCGACAGCACATTTCTGCCTCCCAGCCTTGAAAAAGCGCATAAGGAGGAAGGGATCGGCGATACTCCCGACGAGCTGCGCTATCAGGTGCGGCGGCAGCGCAAATATGGCGCCGAAGTCATCAAGGTTTGCGCGACCGGCGGGGTCTTTTCGCGCAATACCGAACCGGGACAGCTGCAGGTCCCCGAAAAGGAACTGCGCGCCATTGCGGACGAAGCGCATCAATGGGGCCTCCGCGTTGCCGCGCACGCCCATGGTGCGGAGGGAATACGCGCAGCGATAGCGGCGGGGATCGACACGATCGAACATGCCAGCCTGGTCGATGACGAGGGGATTCGCATGGCGGTTGCGCGCCAGCGGCCCGTCTGGTTCGCGATGGATATTTTCAACACCGAATATACCCAAGCCGAAGGCGCGAAAAATGGTGTGCTGGAGGATAATCTTCGCAAGGACCGCGAGATTGCCCAGATTCAGCGCGACAATTTCCGCAAGGCGCACCGCGCGGGCGTTCGCATGGTCTTTGCCTCCGACGCCGGGGTGATGCCGCATGGCGATGTCGCCGGACAATTTCGCGTGATGGTCGAATATGGGATGACGCCGATCCAGGCAATACAGGCCGCAACCCGCAATGCTGCGGAAGCTTTGGGTCGCGAACGCGATCTCGGTGCCATCGCTGTGGGTCGCTATGCGGATATCATCGCCGTCGACGGAGATCCCCTCGCCAATATTCGCGCGCTGGAAAACGTCGATGCGGTGGTGAAGGGCGGGGTGCAGGTCAAGGGAAACTGACGCGCCGTCGCCTGGGTAAACCGGGACGCCCGCAATCTTGTCTCATGCCTTTGGCTGCCCGCGCCTTCGCGGGGGCGACGCCAGGGTTCAGACGAGCAGCTTGTCCATAATGGCTTCGCGCATGGCGGGGGTCAGGTTCAGCACCGCCTCGGCATAGCCCGCGACATCGCCATGGTCGCGGCGCACCGTCGCCATGGCGGCATCGAGAAAGGCAGGATTGACCGACATCAGCATGCGGATCGCCTCGTCGCTGATTTCGCGGCCATAGCGCGCGCGGATATGCGCGCCGCCCTGCGCGATGCGTTCCTCAATCTTTCCCGCCCTATTGGTGAGGAGATAATCCTGCATCACATCATCCTCATGCACGCCAAGTAGCCGGTGGACGATGGCGACGGCAAAGCCGGTGCGATCCTTGCCCGCCACACAATGGACGAGGCTGGGCGCATCATATTCGGCCAGCGCCGCGAGATAGAGGCGTAAGGTCGCCACCAGCACGGGTCGATAGGGCATGCCGGCATAAGTGTCGATCATTCGCGCCCGCGCCGTCTCGACGTCGATGGCGCCCTTGGCGGCCTGCAAATGTGGGGCAAGGCCTGCCGTATTGCCCTCCGCGAACAGGACGCGCGCCGAAAAGCCTTCGGGGCGGCGGCAGGGGTGAAGCGCGCGCTCGTCATCACCGCGCAGGTCGACGACGGTTTCCAGCCCCAGCGCGTCTATGGCCACAAGATCATCATCGGTCGCCGCTTCATGATGCGCGGAGCGCCATAACAGGCCCTCGCGCACTCGCCCGCCACCATCGACGGCATAGCCGCCATAATCGCGGAAATTATGCACCCCCGACAGCGGCAACACACGCTCGCTGGACATCGTCATTCTCCCGTAAACACTGGCGCGCGCTTTTCGATAAAAGCGTCAATGGCCTCGCGATTATCGGCGGTTTCATGGACAATCGCCTGATAGGCGGCGCTGAGTTCGAGGATATCGCTCATCCGGCTATGCTGCGCCTCGCGAAGCAGCCTTTTGGTCAGGCGCAGCGCGCGCGGCGGATTGCACACGATCCGCTCTGCGATGGCAATGGCGCGGTCGAGCAGTTCGGCATCGGGCACGACTTCGGTGACGAGGCCAAATTCCTTTGCGGCGGCGGCGTCGAAACGGTCGCCGGTCAGGAAAAGCTCGGCAGCGCGGGGATAGCCCAGCACTTTCTGGAGCAGCCACGCCCCGCCATCGCCGGGGACGATCCCGACCTTGACGAAGCTGCAGGCGAATTGGGCGCTTTCGGCGGCGATACGAATGTCGCAGGTGCAGGCCAGATCAGCGCCCAGCCCGATGGCATGGCCATTGACCGCCGCGATCATCGGAATTTCGCAGTCCATCAGCGCGCGGATCACCGCCTGCACGCCCTTGCGATAATTGCTGCGCGTCGAATCGGGCTGGTCGAGCACGCCGATTCCCTTGCGTTCCTTCATACCCTTCAGATTGCCGCCCGCGCTGAAGGCCTTGCCGCGACCGGTCAGAATGATGGCGCTGACCCCGCGATCCTCGCCCAGCGCGGCAAGGGTCTGGATGATGTCCTGGCAATCCTCATGCGTACCGATGGCGTTCATGCTTTCGGGCTTGTCCATCGTCAGTATGGCAATTTTGCCCCGCCGTTCGACACTCAGAAATTCACCCATTATCCTTATCCTTTCCCGGCGGTGGCCGGATCATCCTTATAGCAGAAGTCTGCCCAAAGCTCAGCGCACCGCGCCGGCATCGCGTAATTCTGCGCAGCGGGCGGCGTCATAGCCGAGTTCGGTCAGCAGCGCATCGCTGTCGGCGCCCACCACGGGCGCGGCCCTGGGCGGATCGGTTTCGGTCGCCGAATAGCGGGGGGCAGGGGCGGGTTGGACGGCGCCGCCGATGGTTACGAAAGTGCCACGTGCGATATTATGCGGATGCTCTGGTGCCTCTTCGAGTGACAGGATGGGGGCAAAGCAGATATCGGTCATCTCCATGATTTCACACCATTTATCGCGGGTCTTGGTCGCGAACAGCGCCGCCAGCTTTTGCTTGAGATGGGGCCAGCGGGCCGGATCAAGTTGCACATCGAAGTCCGGATCCTTGTCGAGCCCCGTTTTTTCGCGGAGTAGCGCGTAAAATTGCGGCTCGATCGACCCGATGGAGATATATTTGCCATCGGCGCAGGCATAGCTGTCGTAAAAATGCGCACCGCCGTCGAGCAGGTTGACGCCGGCCTCATCCTTGAGCCGCCCCATCGCCTTGAAACCCCAAGTCATGCCCGCGAGCAGCGCCGATCCGTCGGTCATCGCGCAATCAATCACCTGACCTTCGCCCGTTCGGGCCGCATGGAGCAAGGCGCTGACCATGCCGAAGGCAAGCATCATCGCCCCGCCGCCGAAGTCGCCGACATAATTGACCGGGGGCACCGGTTTTTCGCCCGCGCGCCCAATGCCATGCAGCACGCCCGACAGCGAAATATAGTTGATGTCATGGCCCGCCGCCTGCGCATAAGGGCCATACTGGCCCCAGCCGGTCATCCGCCCATAGACAAGGCGGGGATTGTCGCCGAGCAGCACGTCGGGGCCAAGCCCCAGCCGCTCCATCACGCCGGGGCGATAGCCTTCGATGATGGCATCGGCGCTTTTGCAAAGGTCGCGCGCGACGTCGATCGCCCCCGGGGCCTTCATATCGAGCGCTATCGAGCGGCGGTTCCGCGACAGGGGATCGCGCGGATCAAGCTGCGCGCCGGGACGGTCGATGCGGATCACCTCCGCGCCATGGTCGGCGAGCATCATCGCGCAAAAGGGGCCGGGACCGATGCCGGCAAATTCGATGATCCTGAGGCCCATTAGCGGTCCAGCCATGAAAAACTCCTTCGTTCGCGGGCGACAAAAGTGTCGCCATATTGTCTTTGATTTGTCCCAAAGGCCGTGCAGTGCGTCCTATCAGGAAAAGAGGGAGAAGGTCTGACATGCTCAATCGCCGCCATTTCGCCGGGGCCGCTTTGGCCTTTGCCGGGCTTGCCACACAAAGCCGCGCCGCCGCCAGCGGCCTGATGGCGACCACGCCCGGCTATGGCCCCTTGCAGCCGGACCCGGCGGGATTGCTCGATTTGCCGCCGGGCTTTTCTTATCGGACTGTTTCGCAGCTTGGGCAGAAGATGAGCGACGGCCTGCTGGTGCCCGACCGCGCCGATGGCATGGGCTGTTTTGCGCTGGACAAGGGGCGCATCGCGCTGGTTCGCAACCATGAATTGCAGCCGCGCCACCGGGCGAAGGGCCCCTTTGGCGAAAGTGCGATCAACCCGGCAGAGGCATTCGACAGCCGCGATGGCGCGGCGCTGCCCGGCGGGACGACGACGCTGGTGCTCGACCCGGCCAGCCTGACGGTGGAACAGGAATATCTCAGCCTCGTCGGGACGATCCGCAATTGCGCGGGCGGGGTTACACCGTGGAACAGCTGGCTGACCTGCGAGGAAAGCGTCGATGGCCCGGAGGATGGCGTGGGGCAGCCGCATGGCTGGATGTTCGACGTTCCCGCCGATGCGGGCAAGCTGGTCAAGGCGGAGCCGCTGAAGGCGATGGGCCGCTTTAACCGCGAGGCGGCGGCGGTCGATCCGCGCACCGGCATTGTCTATATGACCGAGGATCGCTCCGACAGCCTCTTTTACCGCTTCCTTCCCGATGTGCCGGGCTCGCTGCAGCGCGGCGGACGCCTGCAGGCGCTCGCCCTTCATAACCGGAGTTTTCGCGACAGCCGCAACTGGGAAGGACAGGCGATGCAGCCGGGAAGCTGGCATTTCGCCGACTGGATCGACCTGGATAATCCCGAAAGCCCCGCCGATGATTTGCGTACGCGCGGCGCGGCCAAGGGCGCGCTGGTCTTTGCGCGCGGTGAAGGCGTGCATTGGGGCGAGGATGAGCTTTATTTCACCTGCACCTCCGGCGGGCTCGCCAAACAGGGGCAGATCATGCGCTATCGCCCGTCGCGCCACGAAGGGACGGCGGCGGAAAGCAAACTGCCGGGGCGGCTGCAGCTCTTCCTTGAATCGACCGACCGCGCGCAATTCAGCTTTGGCGACAATCTCACCGTGGCGCCGAACGGCCATCTGATCGTCTGCGAAGACCAATATGATGATGTCGTCGACAATCATCTGCGCGGCGTCACTCCCCATGGCGAAGTCTATGCCTTTGGCCGGATAAGGGTGCAGACCGAACCGGCGGGCGTGTGCTTCTCGCCCGACGGTTCGACCATGTTCGTCAATCTGTACAGCCCGACGCGCACGCTTGCGATCCGCGGTCCTTTCTAAAGACGCTCGATGATGATCGCCGGGGCCATGCCCCCGGCGGCGCACATGGTGACAAGGCCATAGCGCCCGCCTGAGCGTTCAAGCTCGTCGAGCGCGGTGCCGATCAGGATCGACCCCGTCGCGCCGATCGGGTGGCCGAGCGCCATGGCGCCGCCATTGATGTTGACCTTGTCACGCGGCAGGTCGAGGTCGCGGATGAATTTTTCCGCGACGACGGCAAAGGCCTCGTTGATTTCCCAGACGTCGATATCGTCCCTGGTCAGACCCGCTTTTTCGAGCACCTTTTTCGCCGCCGGAACCGGGGCGTTGAGCATCAACGTCGGATCATCGCCGATATTGGCATAGGCAACGATGCGCGCGCGGGGTTTGAGCCCATGTTTTTCGGCATAGGCTTTTGACGTCAGCAGCAGCGCGGCGGCGCCGTCGACCACGCCCGATGAATTGCCCGCATGGTGGAAATGCTGGATGGTGAGATCGGGATAGCGCCGGTTGATCTGCTTGCGAAAGGTCAGCCCGCCACCCATGTCGAAATCGGCGAGCGCGGCAAAGCTGGGCTTGAGCGCGGCCAGCCCTTCGGCGGTGGTTTCGGGACGCGGAAATTCCTCACGATCGAGCGCGATGCTGCCGTCGGGGTTCTTCACCGGCACGAGCGATTTGGCAAAGCGGCCTTCCTTGATCGCGTGGTTGGCGCGCTGCTGGCTGACGAGCGCCAGCGCGTCGAGCGCCTCGCGGCCGATGCCTTCGATGGTGGCAATGGCGTCGCCGCAGACGCCCTGATGCGATTGTGGGTGGATTTCGTCGAGCGCTTCATGCCCCGATCCCATCAGGCGCGGCGGCAGGCCGGCGTTGGCCTGCTCGGCGGCATAGGCGCTGGTATAGCTCATCATCTCGGTCCCGCCCGCGATGACGCAATCTTCCATGCCGCTCATCACGCTGGCCGCCGCGAAATTGACCGAGCTGATCCCGCCGCCGCAGAAACGGTCGAGCGTCGTCCCGCTCGCCTTTATGTCATAGCCCGCCGACAGCGCCGCCATGCGGCCAAGGTCGCCGCCCTGCTTGCCATTTTGCGAGGAAGTGGACCAGACAATGTCATCGACGGTCGCGGTGTCGAGATGATTGCGGTCGCGGATCGCGGCGAGCACCGTCGCGGCGAGATGCTGGGGGTGAAGATGCGACAGGGCGCCCTTGCCCGGCTTGCCAATCCCGCGCGGGGTGCGAACGGCGTCGATAATATAGGCTTCGGCCATGATGGGGTCCTTCTTCAACAATGAGAATGGGTTGATTGGGGCAGCTTTCGTTCTGACCCGCCTTCAACTCCCGTTCGTGTCGAGCGAAGTCGAGACACGCCGCGACATTGCGCTGGGCCCGATAGGCATCTCGACTTCGCTCGATGCGAACGGTTGGGGGAGCGGGGGGTATTGCGCTGCCATGCGAATCGCGTCGTGCAGCTTCGCGACACTGTGCGGGCCCCGATGGGTGTCTTGACTTCGCTCGATGCGAAGGGGGAGGGGGCGTGGCGAGGGTCAACGCGGTGCCATGCGGATTGCGCCGTCGAGGCGCACCGACTGTCCGTTGAAATAGCTGTTGCGGATCATTTCCATGGCGAGGCTTGCATATTCCTCCGCCTTGCCCAGCCGCTTGGGGAAGGGGACGGAGGCCTCGAGGCTGGCCTTCACCTTGGGGTTCATATTGCCGAGCAGCGGCGTTTCGAACACGCCGGGCATGATGGCATTGACTCTTATGCCAAGTTCCATCAGGTCGCGCGCCATGGGCAGGACGAGGCCGTTCACCCCCGCCTTGGCGGATCCATAGATGACCTGTCCGATCTGGGCATCCTGCGCCGCGACCGAGGCGGTGAAGATGATCGCCCCGCGTTCGCCATCGGCAAGCTCGGGCAAGCTCGCCATGCCCTCGGCGGCGACCGAGCCGATGCGATAGCTGGCGGTCAAGATTCCGGCGACGCCAAATTCATAATCCTCGGTCGGCGTGCGGCGATAGCGCCCGCTTTCCTTGTCAAAGGCGAGCGTCTTGCCGCGCCGCGAGGTCATGGCGCAGTGGACGCAGATACGCTCCTGCCCATGAGCATCGCGCGCCTTGGCAAAGCCATCGAGCACCGATTGTTCGTCGGTGATATCGACGTGGACGAACAGCCCGCCGATCGACGTCGCGACCTCCTGGCCCAGCGCATCATTGATATCGAAAATGGCCACTTTCACACCCGCCGCCGCCAGCGCTTCTGCCGTCGCCCGGCCCAGCCCCGATGCGCCGCCTGTGACAATGGCGGCAGTGGTGGAATCCAATTTCATCACCCGGCTCCTCTCGCTTCTTTTTGGTCAGATGATCGAACGTTAACGTAAACGTCAAGCATTTTGGTGGAGCAGGCCATGGCTGCCCCCGCGTGCTGTTAAGCGGGTTGCGCCGCCTTCCAGTCGCGCTTCACCTTTTTCGCGAGGCTCCATTTGTGCACTTCGGTGGGGCCGTCATAGATGCGGAAGGCGCGAACCTCGCGGAACACCTGTTCGACGATCGTCTTGTCGCTGACCCCGGTGCCGCCCATGATCTGGACGCAGCGGTCGGCGATCCGCATCAGCGCCTCTGACACCGCGACTTTGGCCATCGAGCTTTCGGCGGTGCCCAGCGATCCGCCGTCGAGCACGCCGGCGCACCAGTCGATCATCAACTCGGCCTGTTTGATGTCGATCAGATTTTCCGCGAGCATGAAACCGACGCCTTCATGGTCGACCAGCGGCTTGCCAAAGGCGTGGCGGCGATTGGCGTAATCGGTCGCAATCTCGTTCGCCCGGATGCAGGCGCCGAGCCAGCGCATGCAGTGGGAGAGGCGCGCCGGGGCCAGTCGGATCTGCGCGAGGCGGAACCCGTCGCCTGCTTCGCCCAGCATCTGGTCGGCGGGAACGCGCAGATTGTCGATGATCACCGTCGCATGGCCCCCCGGCATCGAGGTGTCGATGGTGTTGGGCACATGTTCGATGCGGATCGCCGGGTCGGGCAGGTCGACGAGGAACAGGCAGGCGCCTTCCTCGGCCTTGGCCATGACAATCCCCACCGATGCGCCCTCGGCGCCGGTGATGAAACATTTGCGGCCGTTGATGACCCAATGATTGCCGTCGATCCGGCAATGCGTTTGCATCATCGAGGGGTCGGAGCCCGCGCCGCCCTCTTCGGCAGGCTCGGTCATGAAAAAGGCGGAGCGCGTGCGCCCCGACACCAGCGGATCGAGAAAGCGCCGCTTATGCTCGGCGCTTCCGACCTTGCCGAGCAGATACATATTGCCCTCGTCGGGCGCCATGGTGTTGCAGGCGAGGGGGCCGAGCGGTGACAGGCCGCTGCGGATCAGCACTTCTGCGGTTTCGCGCTGGTTCAAATGGCTGCCATCGTCCAATATGTGCGGCGTCAATACACCCGCGGCGCGCGCCTTGTCGCGCATCTCCATCACCAGCGCGTCGGTCGGTGCGCCATGATGATCGCGGCGGGTATCCTGCTCATAGGGAATGATGCTTGTCCGCACAAAAGCCTCGACCCGGTCGGCGATCTGGCGTGCGCGGTCGGAGATGGTCATGCGATTCCCTTTGATGTCTAACTATCTTGCCACTCAACCCGACGTTGACGTAAGCGTCAAGTTATTTCATGACGAAGCTTCGCGGAGGCCGTAGCGTCCGCCCACGAGCATTACCGACAGGAACAGGGGAGAGGCATGGCTTTCAAGACGCGCATTACCGAGATGCTGGGCATCGAACATCCGATCGTGCAGGGCGGGATGCAAAGCGTGGGCTATGCCGAACTCGCCGCCGCTGTCTCCAATGCCGGTGGTCTTGGCATTTTGACCGCGCTGACTCAGCCCAGCCCCGATGCGCTGCGCGACGAGATCGAGCGCTGCCGCGCGATGACCGACAAGCCCTTTGGCGTGAATATGACCGTTTTTCCGACGATCAATGCGCCCGATTACAAGGGCTATGCCCAGGCCATTATCGACGGCGGGGTCAAGATTGTCGAAACGGCGGGGACGCAGGCGGTGCGCGAAATATGGGAGATGCTGAAGCCCCATGGCGTCACCATCCTTCATAAATGCACCGCCGTTCGCCATGCACTGTCCGCCGAGCGCGCGGGCTGTGACATTATTTCCATCGACGGTTTCGAATGCGCGGGCCACCCCGGCGAGGATGATATTCCGGGGCTGATCCTGATTCCCGCGGCGGCGGACAAGGTGAAAATACCCTTGCTGGCATCGGGCGGCTTTGGCGATGGGCGCGGGCTCGTCGCTGCGCTCAGCCTCGGGGCCGAGGGGATTAATATGGGCACGCGCTTTTGCGCGACGCAGGAAGCGCCCATCCATGACAATGTAAAACAGGCCTACGTCGACAATGACGAGCGCGGGAGCTTCCTCATCTTTCGCAGTCTCAAGAACACCGCGCGCGTCGGGAAAAGCGCGGTCAGCGAAGAAGTGGTCCGCCGCCTCGAAAAACCGGGCGCGAAATTTGAGGATGTCGCCGAACTGGTGAATGGCAAGGCGGGGCGCGAGCTGCTCCAGACCGGCGATTTGACCAAGGGCGTTTTCTGGGCGGGCATGGTGCAGGGGCTGATCCACGATATCCCGACCTGCCAGCAATTGATCGACCGCATCATCGCCGAAGCCGATGCGATCGTCGACCAGCGGCTCGCAGCCTTTCGCCGCTGACCCTCGTCCCACCGATTTCCGGCCAAAAATGACCCCGGTGCGGCTGGCGCGCGCCGGGGTCATTCGATATGGGTTGGCTTCCATTGATTGATCCAGCTCATATCGTCGCCCTTGGGACGGCGGCGGGAACGAAGGGGTTTTCTTGACCGATTTCCATTTCAAGGGGTTTGGCGGCGCGCGCCTTCTTGCCGAGCAATGGGGCGATGAGAATGATCCGCCGGTGCTGCTCGTGCCCGATGCGGGAGAAGGGCGCGCAAGCTGGCGTGATGTGGCCGAGGCGCTGGTGCTTTCCGGGCGCCGCGTGATCGGCATCGATCTGCGCCAAAGCCGGACACCGTGGAATGCCGAAACCCTCTCTGTCCATGTCGAGGATCTGCGCGCCGTGCTGGCGCAGATGGGGTCACGCCCCGCCGTCGTCGCCGCGCGCGGCGCCGGGCGGATCGCCGCGCGGGCGCTCTCTCCCGACGGGGCGCATCTGGCCGCGGGTCTCATCCTCGTCGATATGCCCGAGGATGGCGCCCTGCTCAGCGACAAGGTTGCGCCCCAGCTTTCAGTGCCGACGCTGGTGATGCGCGGGGGGCTGGCGCCGGCCGAATGCAGCGATGCCAGCGACGCGCTGGTGGCGGCGCTGCCTGTTGGCGAATGCGCCCAGATTGACGAAGCCGATGTCGATCATGCCAGCGACCGGCGCGAAGCCTTGCTCGGTCAGCTTCTTTCTTTCCTCGAACGGCACCAGCCGCGCGAGGCGATGGAGTTCAAGGCGGGGTCGGACCCGCGCACCCTGCGCGACGCCATGGGCTGTTTCGCGACCGGTATCACCATCGTCACGGCGCTTGATGACAGCGGCACCCCGGCAGGGCTTACGGCGAACAGCTTCACCTCGGTCTCGCTCGATCCGCCCCTGCTGCTCGTCTGCATCGCCAATAGCGCGGGCACCGCGCCGCTGCTCCGTGCGGCGGATCATTTCGGGGTGAATGTGCTCCAGATAGGGCAGCAGCCCGCCTCTAACCGCTTTGCCACCAAGGGCGAAGATCGTTTCTCCGGCCTGCCCTGGGCGCCGGGCGAGACCGGCGTGCCGCTGCTCGGCGGGTCGCTCGTTTCCTTTGAATGCCAGCGCGAGGCGGTGCATGAGGCCGGCGATCATTTCATTCTCGTCGGGCGCGTCGTGCGCGCGCAATTCGAACCGCACCGCGATCCCTTGCTCTATTTCCGGGGAAAATACCGTCGCCTCCACTTCGCCTGACGGGCGGAAAGGGGAGGCGCGGTGGTGAGCCCTGCTGGGTTCGAACCAGCGACCTACTGATTAAAAGTCAGTTGCTCTACCGACTGAGCTAAGGGCCCATCGGGGTGGGGCATGGCCTTCACCCGTGATGCGCGGTCGCACCTAGAGCGCCGATGGCTCGCGGTCAACCGGCTTTGCTCGAAGAAGTTGCATGTGATGCTGCCTTATGGTCCGCCCGCTGACCGGATGGCGCCAATTGGGGACGATAGCGGCCAGCGGTCCCAGCACGAAAAGCCGCTGTGTCAGTTGTCCGTGCGGGACGGTCAGATGCGCATCGCTCCATATGCCTTCCGACCAGAGCAGCAGGTCCAGATCCAGCGTGCGTGCGCCCCAGCGCTGCCCGCGTCGCCGCCCGAATCGTGCTTCAATCGTCTTCAGCCGTTCCAGCATGGCGGGCGGGTCGAGCCGCGTCGCGACGAGCATCGCAGCATTGGCGTAACAGCGGCGCGAAGGACCAAGCGGTTCGGTGATGGCTATGGCGCTTGCATCCACGGCTTCGATCCCTTCGGCCTCGATCGCGGCCATCGCGGCCAGCAGCACCCTGCGCGGGTCGCCAAAGCGCGCATGGCGGCGATTGGAGCCTAGGCCGATGGCATAAAGGGGCAAGGGGCTTGCGTCGGACATGAGCGCGCTCCTATCCCCACAGCATGACGAACGCCAGCCCGCTTGCCGCCGCTGCGCCGCCGCGTGAATGCGGCCGTTGTCCCCGGCTGGTAGATTTGCGCGAGGATTGCCGTCGGCGCTACCCCAACTGGTGGAATGCGCCCGTTCCCGCTTTCGGCGATCCGCGGCCATGGCTTGCCATCATCGGCATGGCGCCGGGTCTGCGCGGCGGCAATCGCACAGGTCGTCCCTTTACGGGCGACTTTTCCGGCGAGATATTATTCGCAACGCTTGCGCGCTTCGGCTTTGTTCAGGGGGCTTATGGAGGCGGGGCGGATGACCATGTTCGTCTTTGCGGCGCGGCGATCCTGAATGTCGTCAAATGCCTTCCGCCGCAAAACAAGCCGCGTCCCGACGAAGTCGCAAATTGCCTGGATTATTTCCTCGCTGAACTGGCAGCGCTTCCGTCGGCGCGTCTTCTTTTGACGTTGGGGCGTATTGCCCATGACGGTCTGCTGCGCGCGCTTGGTTTGCGACTCGCTGCCTATCCTTTCAGCCACGGCGCGGTCCATCGCTTGCCGGATGGCCGGTTGCTGATCGATAGCTATCATTGTTCGCGTTATAATATGAACACGCGGCGGATGACGCCCGCGATGTTCGACGCGATTTTTGAAAAGGCGCTGGCGCTCAAGCCCGGCGGTTAGTACAGGCGATCAGGCGTCGGTGAGCTTGAGCAATTCGCGCGCATCAAGGCCGATGCGCTGCATTTGCTCGGCCACGGGGGGCCAGATATTGGTCAGGAAATCCTCGCGCATCAGGTTGCGAAGCCGCTCGGTCGCGCCGGCAGCGACAAACATGCCGACCCCGCGCTTGACCGTGACCAGTCCTTCATCCTGAAATGTCTGATAGGCCTTGGCGACCGTCAGCGGATTGGCCCCTTCTTCGGCAGCCAGCGCCCGAACCGACGGCAGCATGTCGCCATCGCCATAGGTGCCATCCAAAATGGCATTGGCGATCACGTCGCGGAGGCGCTGATAGACGGGCTTGGACTGATCGATCATGCTGCCTTAATGCCATAAGACAGCAGGGCAGTCAAATCGCGGCGTTTCAAAAATTTAACCGCCTCGGCTTCCGACAGGATCGGCGTCCGTCCCGTCGTCCCAGGCCTGAACAATGTCATCAAAAGCCGGGCGCGGCCTTTCCTGAAGCGGTTGCGCGGGGGTGCCGAAGAAGAAAAATCCGACGATCCGGTCGACCTCTCCCGCCCCGAACGCCGCGGCGACGTCGCTGTTAAAAGCAGCCCACCCGGTCAGCCAGCTTCCGGCATAACCATGGGCATGGGCGGCATGGAGCAGGTTCATCCCCACCGCGCCTGCCGATAATTGCTGCTCCCACAGGGGGATTTTGCTCGGCTGCACCGGTGTTGACAAGAGCACGAGCAAAGCGGGCGCCTGATGCGCAAACTGCTCCAGCGGCGCAAGGTCCTGACCCGCTGCGCCGGGGCGTTCGGCGATCCATGCTTTTTTGAGCAGAGCCGCAAAAGCGCCGCGTTGATCGTCAGCGACCGTTACGATCCGCCAAGGCGCCAGCTTGCCATGATCGGGGGTGCGCAGCGCCAGTGTGATAATGCGTTCCAGCTCCGCCATGTCGGGGCCTGGGGCGACGAGGTCGCGGGCCTTTCCGGATCGGCGAGTGGCAAGATGGGAGAGAAGCGAAGATGTGTCGTTGAACATGCTTGCCCTGTGAACCTTCGCTCCCTGCGATGCAAGTGTTGCGATTCATTCGCAACACTCTGCAAAACCGATAAGCGGTTTCAAACGCAATTAGATTCTTCCCATACGCAATTTAGACGCTAGGTTGCCCCGATCCGCCCCCGCCAGAGGGGCCATGCACGATGTCTTCCAGGGAAAGGGTCGCCATGACCAAAGCCTATGCCCAGCACGGAGATGAAGCCGGAACCTTCTTCGGCCATCCCAAGGGGCTGTTCGTCCTCTTCTTCGCCGAAATGTGGGAACGTTTCTCCTATTACGGGATGCGCGCGCTTCTCATTTTTTACCTGACCAAGCATTGGCTGTTTTCGGACGGCGAAGCGGGCGTCATCTATGGAGCCTATACCGCGCTCGTTTACATCACGCCCGTTCTTGGCGGCTATCTGGCCGACAAATGGCTGGGGCAGCGAAAGGCGGTGCTCTACGGCGCGGTGCTTTTGACCTTTGGCCATTTTATCATGGGGTTCGAAGGCGATGGCGGGCAAAATGCCGCCGATTTGAATGTTTTCTGGCTGGCGCTGGCCTTTATCATCGTCGGCTCGGGCTTTCTGAAAGCCAATATCTCGGTGATCGTGGGACAACTTTATCCGCGCACAGACGTACGCCGCGACGGCGCCTACACCATCTTCTATATGGGGATTAACCTCGGCGCCTTCTTTGGGTCGCTGCTTTGCGGCTATCTCGGCGAAACCTATGGCTGGGCCTATGGCTTTGGCGCGGCGGGCGTGGGCATGTTGCTTGGCTTGATCGTTTTCGTCTGGGGCAAGCCCTATCTTCTGGGCCGGGGCGAAGCACCCGATCCCGTCAAGCTTGCGTCGCCCGTCATGGGCATCAAGCTGGAATGGCTGCTGTATATCGTCGGCATTCTGGCCGTCGGTGTCTGCTGGTGGATGGTCCAGAATCAGGCGATTGTCGGTACCGTGCTGGGGATCGCTGGCGCAATTCTCGTGGCCTATGTCATCTATACAGCCGTGCTCAAACTGCCGTCGGAGGATCGCGACCGGATTTTCGCGGCGCTCTTCCTCATTCTTGGCTCGATCCTTTTCTGGGCCTTGTTCGAACAGGCCGGATCGTCGCTCAACCTCTTCACCGATCGCCACGTTGATCGTGCGGGTGTTCCGGCTTCGATGTTCCAGTCGCTCAATGCTGCCTATATTGTCCTGCTCGCTCCGCTGTTCGCGGCGCTGTGGACCTGGCTTGGCCGCCGGGGGTGGGAGCCTTCGGCGCCAGCCAAATTCGGTCTGGCGATGCTCCAGCTCGGGCTGGGCTTCCTTGTCCTCAAATGGGGCGCCGAGGCAGCGGGCATGGGTAATCTGACGCCCGTACTCTTCATCTTCCTGATCTACCTCCTCCACACGACGGGTGAGCTTTGCCTGTCGCCGGTGGGGCTGAGCGCGATGAACCGGCTTGCGCCTGCCCATATGGCGAGCCTGATCATGGGGACCTGGTTCTTCGCCGCGGCCACCGGCAATTTCGCTTCGGGCCTGATCGCGGCAGCGACGGGATCGGAACATGCGAGCGGAGAGGGCGCGGGCAAGGAGCTTGTGCTTGATGTCTATCAGACCGTTGGTTTGTGGGCGATCGGCTTTGGCGTGCTGGTGATCCTAGTGTCACCGCTCATCCGCAAGCTGATGCACCTCGACACGCTGCGCGATGCGGAAGAGGAACTGGCTGGCCAGAATGAGCTTGCCGAACCTCAGGCTGCGGGCACGCATCCCGAACCCAAGGGGGCGTGACCATGAAACTTTCGGTAAAGGGCGGCCTTCTGGCCGCCGTTTCGCTCGCCTTTGCCGGCTGTGCGGCGGATGGCGGCGCAGTGGCGTCGGCGGGCGACAAGCCCGCTGCAAAATCGACGGCGAAGGCTGGCGGGGCAGGGGGTTTTGACAAAAACCCTTACCCCTCGACCTATCGCCCCTATCCGGGGCAGCCGACCGCGGTTCGCAATGTCACCATTTTTGATGGTGAGGGCGGCCGGATCGACAATGGCACCATTTTGATGACGGGCGGCAAGGTGACCGCCATTGGCGGCGCCGACCTGCCGATCCCGGCGGATATTGCGGTGTTCGACGGCACGGGGAAATATCTCACCCCCGGCATCATCGATATTCACAGCCATTTGGGCGACTATCCCTCGCCCAGTGTCGATGCCCATTCGGACGGCAATGAGGCGACCTCGCCGACGACGCCCGAAGTGTGGGCGGAGCATAGCGTTTGGCCGCAGGACCCCGGTTTCAGCCGTGCGCTCGCCAATGGCGGCGTCACCGCGCTCCAGATTTTGCCGGGCAGCGCGAATCTGATGGGCGGGCGTTCGATCACGCTCAAAAATGTGCCCTCGCGCACCGTGCAGGGAATGAAATTTCCCGGAGCGCCCTATGGTCTCAAAATGGCGTGCGGCGAAAATCCGAAGCGCGTCTATGGCGGCAAGGGGCGGATGCCCTCGACCCGCATGGGCAATTTCGCGGTCAACCGCCAGACATGGGCGAAGGCGGCGGCTTACAAGAAAAAGCTGGATGAGGGCAAAGCGGTCGACCGCGATCTCGCCATGGAAACGCTCGCGGGCGTTTTGTCGGGCGACATCCTCATCCACAATCACTGCTACCGCGCCGACGAGATGGCGCTCGTCATCGATATGTCAAAGGAGTTTGGCTATAAGGTCTCGACCTTCCACCATGCGGTGGAAAGCTACAAGATTGCCGATCTTCTAGCCAAGGAAGGCATTTGCTCGGCGATGTGGGCCGATTGGTGGGGCTTCAAGATGGAAGCCTATGATGCGGTGAATGAAAATGTCCCGCTGGTTTACAAGGCGGGCGCCTGCACCATCGTCCATTCGGACGACGCCAACCAGATCCAGCGGCTCAATCAGGAAGCGGCAAAGGCGCTCGCTGCCGGACGCCGCATGGGCATGGAGATCAGCGATGCCGAGGCCTGGACCTGGCTGTCGCTTAACCCGGCAAAAGCGCTGGGTATCGGCGAGCAGACCGGCAGCCTGAAGCCCGGTAAAATGGCCGATGTCGTGCTGTGGAATGGCAATCCCTTCAGCGTCTATACGCGGCCCGAGAAAGTGTGGATCGACGGCGCGATGATGTATGATGCGATGAACCCGCAGCGGCGCCCGGTCAGCGACTTTGAACTGGGGCAGCCCGGTGAGGGAGATGTGAAATGATGCGCGCACTTCTTCTTTCCGCCGCCGCCATGATCGCGGCGGCAACGCCCGCCGCGGCGCAGAATGTCGCCATCACCAATGCCAAGCTGGTTATCGGCGACGGAAGCGCGCCCATAGAGGGTGGCACTGTCGTCATTCGCGGCGGCAAGGTTGTTGCTGCCGGTGCCGGTGTTGCGGTCCCGGCAGGGGTCGAGCAGGTCGATGCCGCGGGCCGCTGGGTTACGCCGGGCCTTGTCGCGGCGTTCAGCCGCGTCGGCCTCACCGAAGTCGATGCCGTCGGCGGAACCAACGATCGGTCGGCGACGCGCAGCCGCTTTTCGGCGGGGCTCGATATCGCGCCCGCGCTCAACCCCATGGGCTCGCCCGTCGCGGTCAATCGCGGCGCCGGCATCACCCGCGCCATTGTCGCACCGGGCAGCAGCAGCAGCCTGTTCGCGGGGCAGGGCGCAGTGGTCGATCTAGGCGATGATATGGATATGATCACCCGCCCGCGCGCACTGCAGTTCGTCGCCTTTGGCGAAACGGGCGCGGCCAAGGCGGGGGGAAGCCGCGCGGCGACCTTCCTCCTCTTTCGTGAACAACTGCTCGCGGCGCGCAGCTATGCGCGCGGCGGTGCAGCGCTCGCTGAATGGGGCAATGATGCGATGCTCCAGCGCGCCGATGTCGAGGCATTGGGCCGCGTGATCGACGGCACGACGCCGCTGTTCGTCCGCGTCGACCGCGCCGCCGATATTTTGAACGTTCTGAAACTCAAGGATGATTTCCCTGCGATCAAGCTGGTGCTGGTCGGCGCGACCGACGGCTGGCTGGTGGCGCCGCAAATCGCCGCTGCAAATGTGCCGGTCATCCTTTCGCCGCTCAGCGATCTGCCCGACAGCTTCGAGCGGCTCGCCGCGACCCAGTCGAACGCAGGGCGGCTCAAGGCGGCGGGTGTCGATGTCTCGGTCGGCGTTTTCGACGATGATGATGCGCATAAAATGGGTTATGCAACCCAATATGCGGGCAATCTGGTGGCGCTGACCCGGGTTCCGGGCGCGAGCGGGCTCGACTGGAATCAGGCCTTTGCCGCAATCACCAGCGCGCCCGCGCGCAGTGTCGGGATGGAAGCGAGCATCGGCTCGCTGCGTCCGGGGCGCGTCGGTGATGTGGTGATATGGGACAAGGACCCGCTGGAACTGGGTAGCCGCCCGACTGCGATCTGGATCGACGGCAAGCCCCAATCGCTGACGACCCGGCAGGACCGGCTTCGCGAGCGCTATCTGACGCCGCAGGAGGGGGCCTTGCCCAAAGCCTATGACCGTTAGGGTTAAACTCACCGACGGGGATGAAGCCCCCGCATAAGGAGCGCCGATGGAGCCGATAAATCTGCTGATCGTCACATGTGCGCTTTTTGTCGGCTCGCATTTCCTCCTCTCGCACCCGTTGCGCGCACCGCTGGTTGCGCAGCTGGGCGAGGGAGGGTTTCGCATCGTCTATTCGATCATCGCCATCGCAACGCTGATCATGCTCGTTCAGGCGTGGCGGGGCGTTCCTGCCGAAGTACCGCTATGGGCCGTAGGCGACCCGCTGTGGGCGGTGGCTACGGCGATCATGCTGTTTGCGAGCATATTGTTCATGGGCTCGCTCATCGGCAACCCAGCGCTCCCGACGCCCGCCGCGCCCAAAATCGCCCAAGCGGCGCCGCGCGGCGTCTATGCGGTCACCCGCCATCCGATGATGTGGGCTTTTGCCTTATGGGGTCTGGCCCATGCGATGGTGGTGCCGACGCCCTCGCAATTCATCCTGTCAGGCGCCATCGCCCTCCTCGCACTCGGCGGATCGGCGGGGCAGGATCATAAAAAGGCGCGGTTGATGGGCGATTGCTGGCGTCACTGGTCGGCGCGTACCAGCTTCATGCCCTTCGGCCGCCAATTGTCGGGCATCACGCCTTGGGGCGATACCATCCCGCGCGGCCATGCGCTGTTCGGCGGTATCGCCCTGTGGCTCGCCGCCACCTGGGGGCATGGCGCGCTCGGCTATATGGCGGCGGGCCTCTGGCGCTGGCTGGGATAAACGGCTTCTAGGCGGACGCTGCTTCTTCGTCCTTCACCCCGTCGGCGGCATATTTGGTCACCGCGACATTGGCGATGACATTGCCGAGCGTGCGGAAAATATCGGGGAAGGTTTCCACTGCGACCAGCAGCCCCAGCGGCGCGACCGGCACCCCCATGGATACGGCGATCGGCGCGATCGAGGTTACAAAGCTGATCGAACCGGGCAGGCTCACCGCACTCAGCGCCGCCGCCATCGCCACCGCGAGGCCGACCGCCATTTCCCAGATGGTAAGCTCCAGTCCGAACAGCCAGGCGATATAGACGACCACGGCCAAATTCATCGCCGTGCTGGTAAAACGATAAAGCGCCACCGCGAGTGGCAGTACGATATCGGCTTTTTTCGGATCGACCCCCAGCGTCCCAGCCGCGCCGAGCATGGCAGGCAGGCTGGCGAGCGAGCTTTGCGTCGAAATGGCCACGGCCAGCGTCGGCACCATCGCCTTGGCAAAGCGCGGCAGCGAGAGACCCACGACCGCCCAGGCGAGGAGCAGCGCAAGCAAGATCACGCAAATGCCAATCCCCGACACGATCAGCACATAATGGAGAAGGCCGCCAAAGGCCGCAAAACCCGCTTTGACCGCCAGCGCGTAGCCCAGCGCAAAGACCCCAAAGGGCGCGAGCGCCAAGACCCAGCCGATCACGATCAGCATCGCATCACCCAGCGCCTTGAAAAAACCAGACAAGGTGGCGCGCTGCTCGGGGGCCAGCCGCGTGATGGCAAAGGCAAAGACGGTCGTGAAAATGATAAGCGGCAGCACGGCTGTGTCAGCGGCTGCCGCGATGGGATTGGTAGGGATCAGCGACAGCAGGAAATCGGAAAAGCTGGGGGAATTCGCCGCTTCGCTTGCGCCGCCCAATCCGTCACGCAGCGCCGCCGCCGCACTGGATGAAAGCGGGAATAGCCGAAGCAGCACCGGTGTCATCACCAGCGACATCAACCCCGACAGAAAAATGGTGACCAGGAAAATCGCCACGGCCCGTGCCGCCAGCGACCCGGCGCGGGCGGCGTCGGCGGTGGCGGTGATTCCGGTAATGAGCAGCGCGACGATCAGGGGAATGATCGTCATTTTCAGGGCGTTGAGCCACAATATGCCAAAGGGTTCGATAAAGGGCAGCGATGCCGTCCCCGCGCCGGGCGATGCCGCTTCGATCCCGGCACCCAGCAGCATTCCCGCCACCAGCGCCGACAGGATGATCCATGCCGATTTCACGTTCAATTCCCCCGGCCAACTTGCCAAGCCACGGAGGCTGACCTAGGGCCGTCGCGACAGCCGGGCCGGGCCTCCACCCTGTTTTCGGCTCTAGGTAGCGGGGATGACATGCGCAAGTTTTTCGGAACGGACGGAATTCGCGGTCTCACCAATCAATCGCCGATGACGGCGGAGGTTGCGATGCGGGTCGGGATGGCGGCAGGCGCCCATTTTGTGCGCGGCCAGCATAAACATCGCGTCGTGATCGGCAAGGATACGCGCCTGTCAGGCTATATGATCGAAAATGCGCTTGTCGCGGGTTTCACCAGCGTCGGGATGGACGTAGTACAGGTCGGCCCCATGCCGACCCCGGCGGTGGCGATGCTCACCCAGTCGATGCGCGCCGACCTTGGCGTGATGATTTCGGCCAGCCACAATCCCTTTCACGATAACGGCATAAAATTGTTTGGACCCGATGGGTATAAATTGTCGGACGAGGATGAGATGCAGATCGAAGCGCTGCTGGGCGCCTCGCCGCGGCTCGCCGCGCCCGACCAGATCGGCCGCGCCAAGCGGATCGAGGATGCGCGCGGTCGCTATATCCATGCGGTCAAGCAAAGCCTGCCGGGGGACATAAGGCTCGACGGGCTGAAAATGGTGATCGATTGCGCCAATGGGGCTGCCTATAACAGCGCGCCGACCGTATTCTGGGAATTGGGCGCCGACCTCATCCCCCTGGGCGTCGAACCCAATGGCACCAATATCAATGATCGCTGCGGCTCGACCGCGCCGGCGGCGTTGCAGGATACGGTGGTCGCCAGCGGTGCGCATGTCGGCGTGGCGCTTGACGGCGACGCCGACCGGTTGATCATCGTCGATGAAAAGGGCGCGATTGTCGATGGCGACCAGATCATGGGGCTGATTGGCGCGAGCTGGGCGCGGCAGGGCCGCCTGAAAGGCGGCGGCGTTGTCGCGACCGTCATGTCCAATCTGGGTCTGGAGCGCTTTCTGAAGGGAGAGGGATTGCGGCTGGAGCGCACCAAGGTCGGTGACCGCTATGTCCTTGAACGGATGCGCCAGGGCGGTTTCAATGTCGGCGGTGAACAGTCGGGACATATGATCCTCTCCGACCATGCGACCACCGGCGATGGCACGCTGGCCGCGCTGCATGTGCTCGCCGAGCTGGTGCGGACGGGCAAGGCGGCGAGCGAATTGCTCCATCAATTTGACGCGGTGCCCCAATTGCTGAAAAATGTGCGCTTCGAAAAGGGGGCGCCGCTCGAAGATCCGGCGGTCAAGGCCGCCATTGCAGAAGGGGAGGCGGAGCTTGCGAACCGTGGCCGTCTGGTCATTCGGGCCTCGGGCACCGAACCTCTCATCCGCGTCATGGCCGAAGGCGATGATGCGGCTCAAGTGGAACGCATCGTTGACATGGTCTGCGATGCCGTAAGAAAGGCAGTTTCCTGATATGTTAGAAATGCGACCCGATTGCGAGCGTTGCGGGTGCGATCTGCCTGCGGATAAGCATGGCGCCTTCATCTGTTCGCTGGAATGCACCTTCTGCGCGAAATGCGCAGATCGGCTGGACGAACTTTGCCCCAATTGCGGCGGCGACCTGCTTGATCGCCCGATGCGCGCCGGGCCCACGCTTGCGCGTTTCCCGGCTTCGGACGAACGCCGTCATCCGGGCGCGCGCTGAACGCCATGACGGCGCGCGTATTGATCGTCGCCGGCTCTGATAGTGGCGGCGGAGCGGGAATACAGGCCGATATAAAGGCGGTAACGATGCTGGGCGGTCATGCAATGACCGCCATCACCGCCATCACCGCGCAAAATACGCGCGAAGTCACCGCCGTCCATCCGGTCCCGACCGAGATGGTCATGGCGCAGATTGACGCGGTCGTTTCGGACATTGGCGTCGACGCGGTCAAGATCGGCATGATCGGCTCGCCCGACACCGCCATGGCGCTTGCGGAACGGTTGCAGCGCCCCGACATGTCAGGCGCCGCTGTGGTGTTCGATCCGGTGATGATCACCACCAGCGGGGCGGCGCTTGCCGACCCCGGCACGGTGACGGCTTTCGGGGCGCTGATGCGCCGCGCCGCGGTCGCCACGCCCAATCTTGACGAACTCAAGGCCCTTGGCGGCGAAGAGGCCATCTTGGCGCATGGCTGTGCCTTGCTCGTCAAGGGCGGCCATGCCGAGGGCGAAATGGTCATCGACCGGCTGCTCGAACGCGAAGCAGGCGAGGTCGCGCGCTGGGAAGCGCCCCGGATCCATACGCCGCACATGCACGGCACCGGCTGCACGCTCGCCAGCGCCATCGCGACGGGGCTTGCCGACGGCATGCCGCTGGAACCTGCCATCGCCCGCGCCCGCGATTTTGTGCGTCTGGCGCTGCATGATGCACCGGGGCTGGGGAGCGGCCATGGACCGATGGGACATCAAAAGGTTCGCAATGACGGGTTGTTTACCGGGCCTGCGCTCAACCAGATCAGCCTGCCCGCGCAAGACTATGCGGCATCGGTCGCCTTTTACCGCCAATTGGGCCTGACCCAGATCGTCGATAGTCCCGACAAGGGCTATGCGCGTTTTGAGGCGGCGAACGGCGTCACCTTGTCGGTCCACGTCGGCGCGGGTGAGGCAGGCGGCGCGATCACCTATCTGGAATCGGGCGCGCTCGACGCCTGGGTCGCCTATCTCGCCCGGCGCGGGGTGCGTTTCGAGCATATGCCGCGCGATGAAAGCTGGGGCTGGCGCGAGGCGCGGTTGAACGACCCGGCGGGCAATATTCTCTGTCTGTTTCAGGCCGCCGAATATCGGCGTTACCCGCCGTGGCGCATATGATGGCGCCTATGACTGCGTCCGTGAGGACGCCCATGATCGCCGGGGTCGATGAGGCCGGGCGCGGCCCGTTGGCAGGGCCGGTCGTCGCTGCGGCCGTGATCCTCTGCGAAGGCGGTATCCCTGGTCTCGACGACAGCAAGAAGCTCTCACCCAAGCGCCGGGCGGCGCTGGAGGAAGACATAAAGGCGCGCTGCCGCTGGGCCGTGGGATTGGCGAGCGTCGAGGAAATTGACCGGCTCAATATCCTGCAGGCGACTTTCCTTGCCATGACCCGCGCGGTCGAGGCGCTGGGCAGCGAACCCGGAGAAGTCCTTGTCGACGGCAACCGGCTGCCGAGCTGGCGCTATCCCGCGCGCGCAATTGTCGGGGGCGACGCGCTTCACCCCTGTATCTCGGCAGCCAGCATCATTGCCAAGGAACATCGCGACCATCTGATGAAAGCCGCTGCGCGCGATTATCCCGCTTTCGGGTGGGACCGAAACATGGGCTATGGCACGCGCGAGCATATGGCGGCGCTTCGTGAACATGGCCCCACGCCCCACCACCGCCACAGTTTCGCTCCCGTCGCGCAGATGCAACTGGTCTGAGCGCCCGCGGGCGCGAAAAAGCGAAAAATATTTGCCGGTGAGTCCACAAGATCACACCACTATGGGTTGAGTCCATCCCGCGCCCGCGACTCCATATGTCGTGCCAGACTCCTTTCGTTCTCCTCCGGCAGGTCCGCCGACATCGCTCGGCTCCCGCGACTCGTGCTTGACTGCCGAGTCGCAAGGATTCATCATGGCGCTGTCGAAGCAAATTGAGGAATGAAAATGGGCGTCATGGAACGGGTCAAGCTACCGGCGAAAAAGGCGTCGGCCAAGGCGAGTCCGACGCCAGCCAATCTGCCGCTGGACAAGATTCTGCAGGGCGACTGCATTGAAATGATGCGTTCGCTTCCTGCCGCGTCGGTCGATATGATCTTCGCCGACCCGCCCTATAATCTGCAGCTGGGCGGCGATCTGCATCGCCCCGATGGCAGCCAGGTCGATGCGGTCAATGATCATTGGGACAAGTTCGACAGTCTCGCCGTTTATGACCGCTTTACGCATGCGTGGCTCAAGGAAGCGCGGCGCATCCTGAAACCCAATGGCAGCATCTGGGTAATCGGCAGCTATCATAATATTTTCCGCGTCGGCACTGCGCTTCAGGACAATGGCTATTGGATTCTCAACGACATTGTCTGGCGCAAGGCAAACCCGATGCCCAATTTCAAGGGAACGCGCTTCACCAATGCCCATGAAACGCTCATATGGGCGTCGATGGGCGAAAAATCGCGCTATACCTTTAATTACCGCGCGATGAAGACGTTGAACGACGAACTTCAGATGCGTTCGGACTGGCTCATTCCCATTTGCGCGGGGCAGGAACGGCTGAAAAAGGGCGGGCACAAGGTCCATCCGACGCAAAAGCCCGAAGCCTTGCTCTACCGTGTACTCCTCGCCTGCTCAAACCCCGGCGATGTGATCCTCGACCCTTTTTTCGGAACCGGCACCACCGGCGCCGTCGCCAAGCGGCTGGGCCGCCACTATATTGGTATCGAGCGCGAGGACGATTATATCGCCGCCGCGAAAGAGCGCATCGAAATGGCGCTTCCGCTCGATGAAAGCACAATCAAGACGATGATGGCGCCCAAGGCGGCAACGCGCGTCGCCTTTGGCACGCTGGTCGAATGCGGCATGATTGCGCCGGGAACCTTGCTCACCGATAGCAAGCGCCGCTGGAAAGCGCGCGTCCGGGTCGACGGCAGCCTCGACTGCGAAGGCCAGGCCGCGGGTTCGATCCATAAAATCGGCGCTGCCGTGCAAAACGCGCCCAGCTGCAACGGCTGGACCTTCTGGCACATAGACGATGGGCAGCAATTGCGGGTCATCGACGCCGTTCGCCAAGACTGGCTTCTCGCCAACGAAGCGTAGCGCATAACGTCCTTGCGAGCATAGCGAAGCAATCCAGAATCGCGTAAGCCACCCGGAACTGCTTCTCGACGCTGGCAACGACCGACAAAGGAAGCGCCATGTTTGCCCCCCTGACCAAGCGCGATTTCGCTTCAGCCTCAACGGCTGCGCGCCTTTACCTGCGCCCCACCGCCTTCATCGATCGCCCGCATGAGCTGGATGATGCCTGCCTGCGGATCGCCGACACGATGCTCTGGTTTGCAGCTTGGCATATCAGCTTGCGCGACGGCGCCCACATCCGCTCGGCCGTTGTCGCAGTGCCCGATCTCGACGAGTGGATCGTTGCTATGCCCGACGCGCTGGCTGAAGGGGCAGGTGCCCAGCGCGCTGCGCTCGCTCACCCTCGCGGCGCGCTCCAATTGGGCGACCGCACCATCCGCCTCGCCGAGCCTCAGATCATGGGGATATTGAACATAACCCCCGACAGCTTCTCCGACGGAGGCAAGCATATCGATGCCGCTGCGGCCATCGACGCCGGCTTTGCCATGGGGGCGGCGGGGGCGGCCATCGTCGACGTGGGCGGCGAATCGACCCGGCCCGGCGCGGAAACGCTGTGGGAAGGCGATGAGATCAAGCGGATCGAACCCGTGGTCGCCGCATTGGCCAAGGGCGGCGTGGCGGTCTCGGTCGATACGCGCAAGGCTGCGGTGATGGAGGCGGCGCTTGCCGCCGGGGCCGGCGTGATCAACGATATCTCCGCGCTGCGTTATGACGATCGCGCGCTGGAGTTGATGGCGGCATCATCCTGCCCCATCATTCTGATGCATGCGCCCTCAGCAGGATCAAACCCGCATGAAGGCGGCGATTATGTCCATGCGCTCTTCGATGTTTACGACATGCTGGCAGAGCGGATTGCGGCGTGCGAAGCGGCGGGAATCGCGCGGAGCCGCCTCATCCTCGATCCGGGCATCGGCTTCGGCAAAGGCGTGGGCGAGAATCTCGATCTGCTGAATGGCCTTGCGCTTTTCCACACGCTGGGCTGCCCACTGCTTTTCGCGGCGAGCCGCAAGCGACTGATCGGCGCGCTCGACAATGAAGCCCCGGCGGATGCGCGGCTGGGCGGCAGTATTGCGCTTCACTATCAGGCCGCGGACCGCGGTGCGCAATTGCTGCGCGTTCACGATGTGCCCGAAACGCGGCAGGCGCTTCGCATGTGGCGGGCGCTGCGCGATGCTGCGCTGACCCGCTAGCGCATCTTCATCGCTGTTTCGTCTTTCTCGCGCGTGGCGGGCAACTTCGCGCGCGCACCATGCGTCTCCCTGATAAGAAGGGCGCCCTGTCGCGCCCATATTGGTCAAGGAGAGAGGGATGAAAATTCCGCATGATACCCATGTAGCCGTCGCCGATGGACAGCGTTTCGTGCTTTTCCGTAACGATGGGGACGAGGATATTCTGAACCTCGTCGATGCCGATAGTCCGACGGTTTCGGACAGCAATCGCAGCGGGGCCAATCCCGAGCCGCAGGATCTGGATGAGCGCGGCCATGCCGCTGGCGTTGCCGAGTTTTTGAACCAGCAAGTGCTCACCCACGCCATCGAGCGCCTGCTCATCGTTGCCGATCCGCAGACTTTGGGCGTGATGCGCGATCATTATCATGGTGAGTTACAAAAGCGCCTGGTGGGAGAGCTTCCCAAGACGCTCACCAATGTTGATACGCAGCAGATTGAACAGGCTATCGCCGCCGCCTAATCCCGGTCATTCTCCACGCGCGGCCTAGGTAGCCAGCGCTTCGAGTTTCGGTTCCACTGCTGCCGTCGAAAATGTGGACCCAGGCGGCGATCTCGTCGAACCGTTCGGGCGCTACGGCATAGATGCGGCGGCGCCCTCGGTGTGCATGTTAGCAAAGCCGCTTTCGCGCAAAATACGCAAATGCTGGACCGCGGCTTGGCTGATCCCGAATTCGGCGGAAAGAAGATCGACGACCACGCGCGATGAAAGGGGCTTATCGCTCGCGCGGCATTTCCCCGGTATAGAAGGCGGCGGCATTGGCGCCCGCCTCGCGCGCTGCCTCCACCGCGGTGCCATAGGCGATGGAGGTTTCCACCCAGGCGTCGCTGATGCTGGCGATAAAGCGCTGGCCTTCAGCGCTGGGGATCCAGGCATCCGCTTGGGCAGGATCGACCAATCCCCCGCTGCTCAGGTGCAGTCCGAGGATCAGCAGAGTCAGGTCCCAGCCGATTCCGGCGCCGCCCGGACCGAAACGACCCCAGAAATCATTCGACTGCGCGGTTGAGGGCGCAATATGGCGCAGGTTCAGCCGCGTGCGATCGGCACCCAATTTTTCCAGTTCGACAATGATCCAGCTCAGCTGCGCGCCATATTCCCATGTCGCGGCAAAACGGCGCGGCGGGATACATTCGTTTATCGTGCCGTGGGCATTGTCTTTCAGTTGATAATGGCCGCCAAGCCTCAATTCGCCACTGATGGGGCGCATCCAGCGTCCGATCCGTTCCGGATCGCTTATGGCGTTCCACAAATCCTCGATATCGGTCTCATAATTGCGGCACATGATGGTCGCGCGGGCGGCGACGCCATCATGCGTAACATTCTTGACCCCGCGAATGGTCATATGTTCGTGGTCATCGCTTGGAAACTGCATTGATCAACCCCTTCGCTAGCGCCGGCGAAGCATAGTCATTCCACAACTAAGTCCATATTTACAGGTCAGGCAGCGGTGTCGATTCCCAGATCGCTCAGCTTGCGATAAAGGGTCGAACGCCCGATACCCAGCCGCCGCGCGACTTCGCTCATTCGGCCCCGGTAATGGCCGATGGCGAGGCGGATGACATCGGCTTCAATATCTTCCAGCGGGCGCAAATTGCCGTCGGGCAGGTAAAGTGTCACGCCAATGGCTTCGCCATTGATCGCCACCTGGGCATCACTCGTCGCGCCGACGCCTCCGAGCGCGCCGTCGATTGCCGGAAAATCAGCCGCCGTAAGCACGCCCGTTGCACTGGCAACCGCCGCGCGGAACAGCACATCCTGAAGCTGCCGAACATTGCCGGGCCAGGCATAGGCGGCGAGCAGGCGCAAGGCATCGTCGGTAATGCCGATCTGGCTCATCCCGGGAAGCCCGCTGATGCGGTTGAGCAGGTGCCGGGTAAGCGGGCCGACATCGCCGCGCCGCTCGCTCAGCGACGGAAGCGTCAGATGCGCGGCCGACAGGGCGTAGTAGAGGTCTTCGCGGAAGTGTCCCGCCTCGATCAGCTTGTCGAGCGGGCTGGCGCTGGTCGCGATGATCCGCACATCGACGCTTTGCCGGATCGCGCCGCCGATCATCTGCACTTCGCCGCTGTTCAGAAATTCGACGAGCTGCGCCTGCGTGTCGAGCGGGATGCATTCGACATGGTCGATGATGATGCTGCCGCCATCGGCCTGGACCAATCGCCCGATCTGCCGGTCAAAAGCCCCCGCAAAGGCGCCGCGTTCATGGCCGAACAAGCCCGATCCGATCAGGCCGGGCGAAACCGCCGAACAATCGACCATCACCAGCGGGGCGCGGGCGCGCGGGCTGGCGCTGTGAATAGCGCGGGCGAACACTTCCTTGCCCGTGCCGGGACGTCCATTGATCAGCACCGGAACGCGGGCGCGTGCGGCCTTGGCGGCAATGGCCAGCGCGCTGCGGAAATTCGGGCTGGACCCGATAATCTCTTCGAAGGCGAGCGGCGCGCGCAGCTTTTCAGTCAGCGGGCGGAGTTCATCCTGCGGACCATCGGGGGTGATGATACGCTCGATGGCGCCCAGCAGCCGGTCGGGAGCAATCGGCTTCTGCACAAAATCATTGGCGCCCGCACGCATGGCGGCGACCGCTACTTCAACCCCGTTGCGCATGGTCACGACGATAACGGGCAGAGCGGGGCGCCAGCGGCGCAGCTCGGCGATAAAGGCGGGAAGGGGCGTTCCCGGCGCGCCTTGATCGACAAGCACGGCGTCGAGCGTCATGCCTTCCTGCGTCCCAAGCTTGGCGAGCGCGGTGTCGGTGTCGCCCACCGCCACGCTGCGCCAGCCCCCGCGCGCGATCAGCGCCGAAAGGAAACGCTGCTGCGCCGGCTCGCTGTCGACGATCATCACGGTGCGGATATCGCGCGAACTAGCCATGAACCTGAATTTGCCCCTTGCGCCGCTCAAAACCGGATATGGTGGAATGCGATGCATAGAGGGCGAGGGGTAAAGGGGCGATTAAGGCCAAAGCGAAACTTGGCCGCCCGCAATTTTTTTGCGCACAAACCGCTATTGAGCCTAGGCAACGGCATGGCTAAGACCAGATTGATATCCGATTCTGACTAGGCACAGCCTTGCGCCAGTCGGGCCGACCAAAAGATAAAGGGGAAAAATGATGGCGGATCAGCAGATGAAAGCTGCAAATGATACTTATGCTGGCTTTCTCACCATGCTCAAATTCGGCACGGTCGCGACGGTGATCATCGCCGCATTCGTTGTTCTCCTGTTAGCGTCCTGATCGTTCCCGCCATGCGCATCGCTGTGCTGAAAGAGCTCGCTGCAGGCGAGACTCGTGTTGCCGCTACGCCGGAAACGGTCAAAAAATTTATCGCGCTTGGCGCAGAGGTCGCGGTTGAAACCGGGGCGGGGGAGCAAGCTTCGGTCGCCGATGCCGATTACAGCGCGGCCGGCGCACATGTCAGAAGCCGCGCCGAGGTGCTCAAGGGCGCCAACATCATCCTCGCCATCCAGGGACCCGATCCCAAAGGGCTGAAGGGCTTTGCCGAAGGCGCCTGGCTTGCGGCGGGGCTCAACCCCTTTGGCGAGCGCGCACGGGTTGATGAATATGCCAAGCTGGGGCTGGAAGCGCTGGCGATGGAATTCATGCCGCGCATCACGCGCGCGCAGTCGATGGATATTTTGTCCAGCCAGGCCAATCTGGCGGGTTACAAGGCGGTGCTGATGGCAGCCAACGCCTATGGCCGTGCCTTCCCGATGATGATGACCGCCGCCGGAACCGTCAGTGCGGCCAAGGCTTTTGTCATGGGCGTCGGCGTCGCGGGGCTTCAGGCCATCGCCACCGCCCGCCGCCTCGGCGCACAGGTCAGCGCGACCGATGTGCGTTCAGCGACCAAGGAACAGATACTCAGCCTGGGCGCAAAGCCGATCTTCGTCGAAAATGTCGCGGGGATCGAGGGCGAGGGCGCTGGCGGCTATGCCACCGAAATGTCCGATGAATATAAGGCGGCGCAGGCTGAACTTGTGTCCTCGCACATCGCCAAACAGGATATCGTCATCACCACTGCGCTCATTCCGGGGCGCCCCGCGCCGCGCTTGATTACAGATGCTCAGCTTGCGACGATGCGAAGCGGCAGTGTGATCGTCGATATGGCGGCCGAAAGCGGCGGCAATGTCGAAGGGTCGGCGCCGGGCGAAACAAAGCGCATCCACGGCGTCACCGTAATCGGTGCACGCAATATCGCGGCGTTGATGCCCGCCGATACCAGCGCGCTCTTCAGTCGCAACCTCTTCAACTTCCTTTCCGCCTTTTGGGACAAGGAAGCGGGCAAACCCGTGCTCGACGAGGAAATCGGCAATGCCGTCCGGCTGACGCAGGGCGGAAAGGTTGTGAACGAACGTTTGCTGGGCTGACGAGGAGGGCGTCGTCAGCACTCGCCTTTTTGCATCGGCAAGCCGGATGCAGCGGGCGACCAGCCAAAGCCAGCGAAATTAGCAAAGGAAACGTGCCGTGGACTTTATTTCCATTTTTTCGATTTTCATTCTGGCCTGTTTCATCGGCTATTTCGTCGTCTGGTCGGTGACCCCGGCGCTGCACACGCCGCTGATGAGCGTGACCAACGCCATTTCATCGGTGATCATTGTCGGCGCGCTGATCGCCAGCGCAGCTGCGGGCTCCGCCACCTCCAAATGGCTTGGCCTCGCGGCGGTGGTTATGGCGAGCATCAATATTTTCGGGGGCTTTGCGGTCACCGAGCGCATGCTGGCGATGTACAAGAAGAAAGAGCGCTAAGGCGCGGCGATAACAGGATTTCACGAACCGCGGCTGCGGTTCGACAGGGGAAGTTACATCATGCACGAATTGGCACCGATCAATCCTTGGGTGGCGCTGGCCTATCTCGTTGCCGGGATATGCTTTATTCTGGCGCTGCGAGGCCTGTCTTCGCCGGCTTCGTCGCGTCGGGGCAACCGTTTTGGCATGGCGGGGATGGCGATTGCCGTCATTACCACCTTGCTTACCCATGAACTCGCCAATCCCGTCGAGGTTCTGGGAGCGATCGCCATCGGGGCGGTGATCGGGATCGTCATGGCGCGCAAGATAGCCATGACTGCCATGCCGCAACTTGTCGCCGCATTTCATAGCCTTGTCGGCCTTGCCGCGGTCGCGGTCGCAGCCGCTGCCTATCTTAACCCCGGCGCTTTCGGCATTGCGGATGAAGCGGGGCAGATCTTCACCGTCAGCCGCGTCGAAATGGGCCTCGGCATCGCCATCGGTGCGATCACCTTTTCCGGCTCGGTCATCGCCTTTCTGAAACTCAACGGCAATATGTCGGGCGCCCCGATCCTTCTTCCGCTGCGCCATCTCATCAATCTGGGAACGCTGGCGGCGATCATTGGTCTGGTGGCCTATTTCACTCTCGATCAGTCGCCTTGGGTCTTCTGGACGGTCACGGGGCTCAGCTTCCTGATCGGTTTCCTGCTGATCATCCCGATCGGCGGCGCCGATATGCCGGTCGTGGTCTCGATGCTCAACAGCTATTCGGGCTGGGCTGCGGCGGCGATGGGTTTCACCCTTGGCAATACCGCGATGATCATCACCGGCGCGCTCGTTGGCGCATCGGGAGCCATTCTTTCCTACATCATGTGCCGCGCGATGAACCGCAGCTTCATCAGCGTGATCGCGGGCGGCTTTGGCGCTGAGGATGCTGGCGGTGCGGGCGGCGCGGCAAAGGAACAGCGTCCGTGGAAACCGGGCAGCGCCGACGATGCGGCCTTCCTGATGACGCAGGCCGAAAATGTCATCATCGTTCCCGGCTATGGCATGGCGGTGGCGCAGGCGCAGCATGCGCTGCGCGAAATGGCGGACCTGCTCAAAAAGGAAGGCGTGAACGTCAAATATGCCATCCATCCGGTCGCGGGCCGTATGCCCGGCCATATGAATGTCCTGCTTGCCGAAGCCAATGTCCCCTATGACGAGGTGTTCGAGCTGGAAGATATCAACAATGAATTCGCCCAATGCGATGTCGCTTTCGTCATCGGCGCGAATGACGTGACCAATCCGGCGGCAAAGACTGACAAGACCTCGCCGATCTATGGCATGCCAGTCCTCGACGTTGAAAAGGCAAAGACCATCCTTTTCGTGAAACGTTCAATGGGCGGCGTCGGCTATGCCGGGGTGGACAATGACGTTTTCTACATGGATCAGACGATGATGCTGCTCGGCGATGCCAAGAAAATGGCCGACGATATCGTGAAGGCAATTAGCGGCGGGCATTGACCTGAAGCCCCGTCACGGCAAAGAGTTGGAAAGGAATGGCAGCCTAGACTGTCATCGCGCTTTTCCGAAGCTGGTCGGACAATAAAAAGGGGCAATGGCGATGCGGAAGATCGGTTTGATCGGCGGAATGAGCTGGGCGTCGACCGAGCTTTATTACCGCCGCATAAATCAGGGGGTGCAAAGGCGCGTCGGGCCATCCTGTTCCGCGCCGATCCTCTTGGAGAGCCTGAATTATTGCGATCTTTCGCGTCTCACCACGCCAGAGCAATGGGATCATGCCCGCACCATATTGACCCAGTCGGCGCAGCGGCTGGAAGCCGCCGGGGCGACGGCGTTGATGATTGCGGCCAATTCGATGCACAAGCTGGCGAACGATGTGGCGGATGCCATCTCGATCCCCTTGCTGCACATCGTCGATGGAACGGGCGAGAAAATGCGCGCGGACGGGGTCAAATCCGCCGCCATCATCGGTACGCGCAATGTCATGACCGAATCCTGGTTCCGCCAGCAGATTGTCCGCCATGGCATCACGCTTGCTCCCTATGATGATGCGCGCGCCGACGTCATTGATGCGATCATTTATGACGAATTGATGCAGGGCAAGGTGACGCAGGAATCGCGGCGCACCATGCGAACCTTCATCACCGACATCGCCAAACAGGACATCGACGCGCTGATCCTCGCCAGCACGGAACTGAACATGCTAGTCGATTCCGAAGCCAATGTTCTCCCCATTTATGACACGCTGCGCTTTCATGCAGAAGCGGGCGTCAACTGGATTCTCGGCGCGGCGCCCTGACTTATCGCTTCCGTTAGCGGACCCGGCTTGAGGTATCTCGCCGGTGGGCCTGCCTGCTGACGCCCATGTCAATACCACTCTTGGCTTTCCCAAGCGCTTGGCGCATCCTGATGGGGATAAGGGAGAGTGTTATGCGAATCATTGGCTTTGACCATCTGGCAATTTGCGGCGCTGTGGCGGCGGCGATCTGCGTGAGCGCCCCTGCTTCGGCGGGTGTGATCGAGGTGAGCGCAAGCGGCACGGACGCGAATGAAAAGCTTCAGGAAGCGTTGATCCTCGCCGAACCCGGCGACACAATTCAATTGGCGGCAGGCGTATGGAAACTGACCGACGGGCTGTCCCTTGATGTCGATAACGTTACGCTGCGCGGCGCCGGAGCAGGGCCAGACGGCACCATTCTGGATTTTACCGGACAACAGGGCGCGGGCGAAGGTCTGCTGGTGACGTCCGACGACGTCTATCTCACCGAATTTGCGGTGATCAATTCGAAGGGCGACGGCATCAAGTCCAAGGGCGCGGACCGCATTGTCTATCACAAGCTGCGCGTCGAATGGACGGCGGGGCCAAAGGAAAGCAACGGCGCCTATGGCATTTATCCGGTCGAAAGCAGCGATGTGCTGGTCGACAGCGTCTATGTGCGCGGTGCATCGGATGCAGGCATTTATGTCGGCCAGTCGAAAAATATCATCGTTCGCAATTCAACCGCGGTCGAAAACGTCGCGGGGATCGAGATAGAAAATAGCTATAATGCCGATGTGCGCGACAATATCGCGACCAAGAACACCGGCGGCATCTTGGTTTTCGATCTACCCAGCCTGCCGATGCAGGGCGGGCATAATGTCCGCGTCTTCGGCAATGAGATCACCGACAACAGCACCCCCAATTTCGCGCCCCAGGGGAATATTGTTGCCAGTGTGCCGACCGGAACCGGTGTGCTTGTCATGGCGAACCGCAATGTCGAGATTTTCGACAATGTGTTCGATGACAATGGCACCGCCAATGTGATGCTGGTCGGCTATCGCTACGAGTATCAGGACCCCGATTACCAGCCCTTGCCCCGCGCTATCGTCGTGCGTGACAATCAGCATGGCAAGGCGGGCTATGCCCCGGCCTTTCCGGGCGGCGCCGAAATTGCCGCCGCGCTGGGCGGCGCCATCCCGCCTATCTTGTGGGACGGCGCGGGCGATGCCCTCGTCAACGAGGATGTTGGCGTGCTCTCGCTCAGCCTCGCCGATGTAAAGGCGCCGCTGACCGCGGCGCAGCCGGCGCCCGTCGTGCTCAAGGGAGAGGCGCCGGCCGCGCTTCCCGAAATCCGCCTGCCTGAAAGCATGGAGGCTAAAGTTCGATGAAGCGCATTACGGCGGCGCTTGTCGCCGCGCTGCTTTGTGCAAGCGGATCGGCGGGCGCCAATCTGGGCAAGGAGATTCCCGATCAGGCCCTGATCGACAGCAACGCCATGCCGCGCAAATTGTCCGAATTCGGGCTGTTCGACATGGCATCCGCGCGCCCGGTCGACGCGATGCTGCCCTATACGCTGCATACGCCGCTGTTCAGCGATTATGCCGACAAGCTTCGCGCCATATGGGTGCCAGCGGGCAAAAAAGTGAGCGTGGACAAGGATGGGCGTTATGTCTTCCCTGTCGGCACAGTGATCGTAAAAAGTTTTGGCTGGGCCGACTGGAACGAAGGGCGTCCGGTCGAAACGCGACTCCTCATCCACCGCGCCGAGGGTTGGGCGGCGCTTCCCTATGTCTGGGACGCGGATGGCCGCGATGCGACTTTGGTGCTGGGCGGGCGGCGCGTGCCGGTCAGCTTTACCACGCCATCGGGCGAGAAGCTCGACATTCGTTATCCCGTCCCGAACCGCAACCAGTGCAAGGAATGCCACAGCCTGTCCGGCGAAATCGTCCCCATCGGGCCAAAGGCGGCGAATATCGACTTTGGCGACGCCGCGCGCCTGCCGGAATTTGCCCGCTATATTCCTGCGCCTCCGCCGGGGATGGCCGCCATGCCGCGCTGGGACGATCCTGCAAGCGGCAGCGTCGCGACCCGCGCGCGCGCTTATCTCGACGTCAATTGCGCCCATTGCCATAATCCGCAGGGCAGCGCGTCGAACAGCGGCCTTTTTCTGCGCTGGACCGACGATCCGGCGGGCGTCAACTATGGGATCAACAAGCGCCCGACGGCTGCCGGGCGCGGAAGTGGAGGGATGGAATTTGCCATTGCGCCCGGCCAGCCGGAACAAAGCTTCCTGATCTATCGGCTGGAAAGCCTCGACCCCGGTATCGCCATGCCCGAGGTCGGACGCGCGAGCGTCCACCGCGAAGGGGCGGATTTATTGCGGCAATGGATTGCGGAGATGCCTGAATCCAAGCATTAGTCTCCCCCATGACTCATGCCCCCACATCGCTCACCCTCCATGGCTATTTTCGTTCCTCGGCGAGCTACCGCGTTCGTATCGCGCTCAATCTGAAAGGGCTGACCTATGACAATGTCGAGGTCAGCCTGATCGCGGGCGAACAGCGCAGCGACGCCTATCTTGAACAAAATGCCCAGGGCTTTGTGCCGATGCTCGTCGCCGATGGACAGACGATCATTCAGAGTATGGCAATTATCGACTGGATCGACCGCGCCTGTCCCGAACCCCGGCTGATTCCCGAAGAGGCGATGCCACGCGCGGTTGCGCTGGCGCAGGCCAATGTCATCGCCTGCGACATTCATCCGCTCAACAATTTGCGCGTGCTCAAATATCTGACCAAGGATCTGGGGCTGAACGAGGAAACCAAGAACCGCTGGTATCGCCACTGGATCGTCGAAGGCTTTGACGCGCTCGAAGCCATGGCAGGCGAGGGGTCATTCCTTGGCGGGGACGCGCCCGGCATCGCCGATATCTGCCTTGTCCCGCAAATCTATAATGCCCGCCGTTTCGAGGTCGATCTCGCACCCTATCCGCGCCTATCCGCGATAGAGGCGGCCTGCATGGAACTGGAAGCTTTTCAGCGCGCGCGTCCGGAAGCGGTGAAGCCCGGATGATGCTATCGCTTGTCAGCGCAGCAGCCCTCGCGGCGCAGGCTGCTCCGTCGCAAGGGGAGGCGGAGGCTGAGTCCATCCTATTCTATCATCAACCACGGAGGCTGCAGGAAATATTGGTCACCGGTGCAGGCCTGCTCTCACCGTCGCCGGCTGACCGGGTGCAATCCACCAGCTCTATTGTGCCTCTTGATCATGGGCTGGGCGCGCGCCTTGAAAACCGCCTGCGCGACGAGGCCGGGCTCGTCCAGTTCCGCCGCTCGGACGGGCGCAGCGCGCATCCGACCAGCCAGGGAGTGACGCTGCGCGGGCTTGGCGGCAATGCGTCGAGCCGCGCGCTGGTCACATTGGATGGCATTCCGCAGGCCGATCCCTTTGGCGGCTGGGTGGCGTGGAGCGCCTATGATGCGATCCGTCTTGGCGGCGTGATCATTGCGCGCGGTGGTGGAAGCGGCGCCGACGGTTCCGGCGCGCTCGCGGGCACGATCGGCCTTCATTCCGAAATGACCGACGGGGTCGAAGCGAGTGCGGCTTATGGCAGCCATAACAGCCTCGATACCGGCCTTTCGGCGGGCGGAGCGCTCGGCAGCGGCGAAGTTGCGCTCGACGCGCGTTACGCCCGCGGCGACGGCTTCATTCCCATCGTCTCCGGCCAACGCGGCGCTGTTGATCGTGCAGCGCCTTATGAGCAGGGCGGGGCGGGCATCCGGCTGCGCTTCGATACCGGGGACAGCGGTCGGGTCGAGGCGAGCCTGCGCGGCTTTTCTGACCGGCGCGACCGGGGTGTCGACTATACGGCCAGCAAGATCGACGGCCTTGATGCCAGTGTGCGCTATCTTCAAGAGCTCGATGGCGGCACCCAATGGATGGCGCTGGCCTATGTCCAGCTTCGCGAATTTGAAAGCGGCTTTGCCAGTGTTTCTGCCGACCGCGACAGTGCCAATCCCGCGCTTCAGCAGCGCGTCCCCGCAACGGGGCTGGGCGCGCGCGTTGAACTGCGCCCAGCGATCCATGACAGAAATCTGCTGCGCATCGGCGCCGATTGGCGGCGGACGGTGGGCCGCACCGAGGAAGATTATTTCTTCACCAACTTCCGTCCCAACCGTCACCGCAGCGCGGGGGGCACCAGCGATGTCATCGGCGCCTATGCCCAATGGAGCGAGGGCGAGGCCGGTCAGGGGCTGCTCTGGACGTTGAGTGGGCGGCTCGACCGCTGGTCCCTCGGCACTGGCTATCGCCGTGAGGCGCCGATTGGCGGCGCACCGACGCTCGACCTCCGCTTTCCTGCTCGAACGGGTTGGGAAGGCAGCGGCCGCGCCGGGCTGCGCTATGATATGGGGCGGGTCGCGCTGCGCACCGCCGCCTATCGGGGCTGGCGGCTGCCCACGCTCAACGAGCTTTACCGCCCCTATCGCGTCGGTGCCGAGACCACGCTCGCCAATCCCGATCTTGCGCCCGAAACATTGTGGGGCGGCGAAGCCGGAGTGGAATGGGACAATGGCGGCACCTTCCTGTCGCTGACAGGCTTTCTCAATCAGCTGGAAAATCCCATTGCCAATGTCACCATTGGCACCAATTTGAACGAGCGGCAGAATCTCGACGCCATCGACGCCAAGGGGCTGGAATTCGCCGCAGAGCAGCATATCGGTCCGCTATCGCTGCGCGCGACCTGGGCGTTTACCGATGCGCGCGTGGATGCGTCGGGCGCCGCCGCCCAGCTCGACGGTCGGCGGCCTGCACAAATCGCCAAAAATGGTGGTAGCCTGTCACTGCGTACTCATGATGAATGGCTGCCAGTCGGCGGCTTTGCCACCTTGCGCTATATCGGCAGCCAGAACGAGGATGATCTCGGCCTGCAAAGGCTGGACGATGCGCTGACCCTCGACGCCGGCCTGTGGGTGCGAGTGCTGAAGAATTTCCGTATCGAGGCGCGCGGCGAGAATATTTTTGACGAACTGGTCCCCGCTTCCATCTCCGCATCGGGGCTGATTGAACGGGCGACGCCGCGCACATTATGGCTTGGCGCGCGCGCCCATTTCTGATGATTTGACCGCCAAGGCTTAGGCGATAGGATGACGCATGGCTGCCAAGACGCTCAACCTCGATAATTTTCTGCCTTATCGCCTCTCGATCGCGTCGAACGCGTTGTCGGGCCGCATTGCGACGGAATATCAAAATCGCTTCGGCCTCAAAATTCCGGAATGGCGGTTGATGGCGGTGCTGGGCGAAGGAAAGCCGATGACCCAGCGCGAACTGGTCGAGGCGACGCGCATGGACAAGGTAACGGTCAACCGCGCGGCCAAGGTGCTCGCCGACCGGCGTTTGATCGCGCGTCAGGCGCATGAGGCCGATGGGCGTTCGCACCATCTCGAACTCACCGAAACCGGACGCTCGCTTTACGACATGATTGTTCCCGCCGCGCTGGCAAGCGAAGAACGGCTCGAAGCGCAGATCAGCGCTAGCGAACGCGCAACCTTGATGTCGATTCTTGCCAAACTGATTGCCGCTGCCGAAGATTATGATTGAGCGCATTTATTGCGCTCCGCCTCGTGACGCGCTGCGCGTCGAGCCGCTGGGCGAATTGACCGCCATTTTCGACCGTCGCTCGATGCAGACGCATCTCGTCGCCGCACCCGTGCCCGAAATATTGGCGGCGCTGGATCAACAGGGCTGTACCGCCGCCGCTTTGGCCGACCGGCTGGCGGAGCAATTTGATCTTCAAGGTGACGATGATGGCGATCCCGATGTCGCGGCCATCTTGTCCGATCGTTTGAAAGAATTGGCCACGCTAGGTCTGGTGAAGACGCGGTGAGGCACAGCATTCGCCTCGCGGTCGGCCCCGTGCAATTTCGTGTCGGCAGCGACTGGCGCGCGCCGATTGCCGCGCTCGATCGTCTCTATGCCGCTTATCCGCAGGATGCGGAGCGTCCGGCCGACGCGACCGTACGCCTTTTTGCATCGCGCCCTTGGCGCCGCTGGTTGCGGCCATCGGTGCATATCGGGGGCGATTATATTGTGCCCGATGCCCTTCCCCTGCCGTTGTCGATGGGCTTGCTTGCGGCTGAAATGGGGATGAATTTGCAGGTCGCGCTAGGGTGGCGGCGGCATATGCTTCTTCACGCCAGCGCGGTGGCGCAGGATGGGCGCGCGCTCATTATGTCGGGGGAATCGGGGTCGGGAAAATCGACCCTTGCGGCGTTGCTGGGCGAAAGGGATTGGCGGTTGATGGGCGATGAATTCACACTCATCGCGCCCGACAGCGGCGATGCCTATGGCTTTCCGCGCGCGGTCAGCCTGAAGAATGAAGCAATTGCCGAAATGGCGGCGCGCGTCGACCCCGCGCGTCTGGGCCCCTTGCTGGCGCGCACGCCAAAGGGCGATATCCGCCATCTGATCCCGCGCTCCGACGCCATAACGGCGATGCACATCCCTGCCCGCCCGCGCCTCATCCTCTTCCCGCAATTTGGCAGCGCTCCCGCGATCGAGCGGCTGGGGGAGGGGGAGGTGTTCGTACGGCTGACTCAGGCATCGACCAACTATGTCAGCTTGGGGGAGGCGGGCTTTGCCGCGCTCACCCAATTGGTGCGCGCGACCCCGGCCTTTGCCATCCGCTATCCCGACAGCGCGACCGGCATTGCCATCGCCGAAGAATTATGGGCAGAGGCCCCGTTATGAAGGCGGCGCGTATCCTCGTCGACCTCCTCGCCGGGCGCCGCGATCCAGCGACGCTGGCGCGCGCCGAGTGGGATGGCGTCATCGGCGTCGCCCGTTCCGAAGCCTTGCTCGCAACGCTTGCCTGCCATCTCGAAATGGCGCCGCTGTCCCCGCCGCTCGCTGCGCTCTTCGCCGACCAGCGGGCTGGCGCCGCCGTCGCCCAGCGCCAGGCGCTTTGGGAGGCGGAAATGGCGCGGCGCGCCCTCGCCGCCGAGCGGATCGAGTTTGTCCTGCTCAAAGGCACTGCCTATGCCATTGCGGGCCTGTCATGTGCGGCGGGGCGTCAGATCGGCGACCTCGATATATTGGTCGGCGCGCATCATATGGGGCGTGCGGAAAATGAGCTGCTCGAAGATGGATGGGAATGGGTGAAATCCGATCCCTATGACGATGCCTATTACCGCGAACATATGCACGAACTGCCACCGCTAATCCATCAGGCGCGCGACCGGATGATCGACGTTCATCACACCATTTTGCCGCGCACCCACCGGCTGACCCCCGACATATTGGCGATGATCGCCGACGCGGTGCGGCTCGACAGCGGCTTTGCCATACTCTGCCCAACCGATATGGTTTGTCACTGCGCCGCTCATATGCTGGCTGATGGCGATTTGCAGGGCGGACTTCGCAATCTTTGGGATTTCCATTGCCTGACCCGTGATTTTTCCGCCGAAGACGCGGATTTTTGGGAGCAGCTCGACGCGCGGGCGCTGCAACATGATCTGCGCGGCGAAGTCCGCCGGGCGGCGCGGCTTGCGCGCGATCTTTATGGAGCAAAGCTCCCGTCGGCCTGGGATGATCACGACCCGGCGGACCGCTGGTTCAAGACGCGCCTTCTCGCCCGCGACGACTGGGGGCGGCCGACTCATTTCCTGCTTCAACAGGTCTTCTATATTCGTTCGCACTGGCTGCGTATGCCGCCCGCCTTGCTGGCGCGACACCTATGGATCAAATGGCGCAAGGGTCATAGCGACGCCAGCAAGGGCACAAGCGCATCATAATGGTCGATGACATGGTCAGCGCCCAAAGTTTCGACGCTGGCCGAAGAAAAGCCAAAGCGCACCGCGATGCTGGTGACGTCAGCGCGCTTTGCCGCCGTGACGTCATAAATGGAATCGCCAACAAAGGCGGTGCGCCCGCCGCCGCATCGCGCAATCATCTCGATCAACATGTCGGGCGCGGGTTTGGCGCGCCCAGGCCCCAGTGTATCGCCGCCCAGCACCACGGGAAAACGGTGCAGTAATCCCGTCCGTTTCAGTAGCGGCCTTGCCAGCGCCTCAGCCTTGTTCGTCGCGACGGCAAGCGTGACCCCGCGCTCTTCCAGAGCATCCATAGCCTCAATCAGGCCGGGGTAGGCAGGGCAGTTTTGCCCCATGCTCGCGCGATAATGGTCGATCATCATGGGATGATAACGCTCGGCAAGAGCCTCGCCCGCGGCCTCCGCCCCGTGGCGAATAAAGGCACGGACCAGCAGGGCGCGCGATCCACCCCCGATCCGCGCCTGAACCTCGGCCACCGACAGGGGCGGATATCCCGCCTGCGCCAGCGCATGGTTCAGGCTGGCGGTAAGTTCGCCGCTGGTGTCGAGCAAGGTGCCGTCGAGGTCGAACCCGACCACGGGGAAGGGGAAAGTCATGGAGGTGGTCCTTTGTCTCGGCGCTTTCATGACCGCACAGTCTGGAAACCGCAATGATTTGCTGGCATGGCATCCCCCATGAACCACGCGATCGCCGCCATCATCCTCGCCGCGGGCAAGGGCACCCGCATGAAGTCCGATCTTCACAAGGTGCTCCATCCGATCGGCGGGCGGGCCATGCTGCTCCATCTTCTCGACAGTTTCGCCGCACTGCGTCCTGCTTCGACCGTCGTCGTCGTTGGCGACAAGCGCGAACAGGTCGAATCGGCCCTCGTAGACACGGGCGCCAGCGTGGCGGTGCAGGATCCGCAGCTTGGGACTGCCCACGCCGCTCTTCAGGCTAAGGCGGCGCTCGCCGAATTTGACGGATTGATTCTCGTCTGCTTCGGCGATTGCCCGATGCTTACCGGCAACACCGTCCGCCGTCTGTGCGATGCGCTTTCGGGCGGGGCAACGGTCGCGGTTCTGGGCTTTCGCCCGCGCGACACCGCCGCTTATGGGCGCATTATCGCCGACGCGGACGGCAATGTCTTGAAAATGGTTGAGCATAAGGACGCAAGCCCCGAAGAACGCGCGACCGGTCTTTGCAATTCGGGGGTTATCGTTGCCCATTCGCAGCATATGTGGCGGCTGCTCGAAGCGGTCGGAAACGACAATGCGGCGGGCGAATATTATCTTCCCGATGTCGCGACCGGCGCGATTGCCGAAGGGGCGAGGGTCGTCGTCGTCGAAACCGAAGAGGCAGAGGTCGCCGGGGTTAACAGCCGCGCCGAACTCGCCGCGGCCGAGGCGCAGTGGCAGGCGTTCAAGCGCGAAGAAGCGATGGCGGGCGGCGCGTCGCTGCGCGCGCCCGAAACCGTCTGGTTTTCCTGGGATACCAAGCTGGGCCGCGACGTTACGGTCGAACCCAATGTCGTCTTTGGCCCCGGCGTCGAGGTGGGGGATCAGGTCATCATCCGCGCGCACAGCCATATCGAAGGGGCGAAAATCGCGTCGGGCTGCGAAATCGGTCCCTTCGCGCGTCTCCGCCCCGGCACCGTGCTGGAGGAAAAGGCAAAGATCGGCAATTTCGTCGAAACGAAGAAGGCCCATCTGGGCAAGGGGGCCAAGGCCAATCACCTCACCTATTTGGGCGATGCCACCATCGGCGCAGGCGCGAATATTGGCGCCGGCACCATCACCTGCAATTATGATGGATATTTCAAATATCAGACGGTGATAGGCGACAATGCTTTCATCGGATCGAACAGCGCGCTCGTCGCGCCGGTCAAGATTGGCCAGGATGCGATTGTCGCAGCGGGCAGCGCCGTCACGCGCGATGTCGCCGATGGCGAACTTCGCCTCGTGCGCGGGGAACAGCTCGTCAAGCCGGGCTGGGCCGACCGTTTCCACGATGCGATGCGCAAGAAGAAGGCTGGGAAATAGCGGTCATGCCTGTGCCAACATTGACCACGCAGCGCTTGGTGCTGCGCCAGATTCGGGCCGACGACGCCCCGGTGCTCTTCCCCGTCCTGTCGGATCCCCAAGTGATGATCTGGTGGTCGAGCGCACCGCAGGAAACGCTTGCTGAAACCCAATCCTATGTCGCAAAAAATGCCGCAGAAGACCAAGGATACGGATGCTGGGCCATCACGCTCTCGGGCGACGACACCGCTTTGGGGTGGGTGGTTCTCTATAATGGCAAGCCCGGCGTGAAAGAGATCGGTTATATTCTGCACCGTGACCATTGGGGCGGCGGTGTCGCTCGCGAGGCTGTGTCGCGGGTGATCGACCATGGGTTCGACGATTTGGGGCTTCGCCGTATCTTTGCTGATACCGACCCCGAAAATCACGGGTCCATCGCGATGCTCCAGCGCTTGGGTTTTCAGCGCGAAGGATATTTGCGCGCGGAATGGGAAACCCATATGGGGGTGCGCGACACGCTGATCTTCGGCCTGCTGCGCGACGAGTGGAACGCCGCTCGCGCATCGATGAATGTCGCGGCCGTGGGAGAGAATGCATGAGCGACCGTTACACCGACCAGCCTTTCCTGCGCTTCGTCGATGCCTGGGTGCTAAAGGCGATCGGCCATCTCGACCAGGCGACCGACGATTATTGCACCGCCATGGTCCCCAATCTCGAGAAATCTTTTGGGCATAAGGGAAGCTGGGCCGACATTGTTGCAAAGCAGATGAAGTTCGCGCCCGATCTGGCTGCCCAGATTCAAAAAATCTGGACGGATGGACAAGCGCGCTTTGCTCAGGCGAACGGGGAAGCCGCCGATCCCGTCCAGTTTGCGATACTCTTCGTCGACCGCAATTTTCGCCGCACCTGACGGGGCCGCTCATGGGAAGGGGATGGTCGATGCAGAAGAGCGCTCGATGGCTTCACCTGTTGGCCGCTCTGGTCGCATGGGCCGCCTTGACGCTTCAGCTTGTTGTCCTCGTCCAGCGTTTCGATGCCGATGGCCAGTCCGTCGCCGCGGCGCTGTGGCGCTTTTTCGGCTTCTTCACCATTCTCACCAATTTGTTCGTCGCAATAGTGGCAAGCACGGCGGCGCTGCGTCCCTGTCATGCGCTGGCGGCCCCCCGCTGCCGTCTGGCTGCGCTTGCCGCCATTCTTCTTGTCGGCATCGTCTATTCGCTGGCCTTGCGCCATGTCTGGAACCCGCAGGGCGCACAGGCTGTCGCCGATCATGGTCTCCATGATGCCACGCCGCTGCTTTTTCTTCTGGCCTGGCTCGCTGCGCCGCATGGCGGGCTTGGTTGGCGCGATTGGCTATGGACCTTGGCCTTTCCGCTGGCCTATCTCGCTTATGCCTTGATGCGGGGCGCTTATGACGGTTGGTATGCCTATTATTTTCTCGATCCGGTGACGCAGGGTTGGGGCGCTTTCGCGCTCAGCGTTGCCACGATCATCGCCGGATTTTTACTCATCGCGGGGCTTCTCCTTGGCCTCGATCGCTGGCTCGCCGATAAGGGCTTGCACTGATATCATGATATGATATCAGCATTGCATGCGCTTTCTTGCAGATATTCCTGATGATGATGTTCAGTGGCTCGATGCGGCTGCGGCGGATCAGGGCGTGTCGCGTGCCGAACTGGTGCGCCGTGCCATCGCCGCCTATCGCGCCGAATTGTCGGGCGACGCCATCGACAACGCCTTCGGGATCTGGCGTGACCGCGCCGATATTGGGGACGGGCTGAAATTTCAGCGCCGCCTGCGGGGCAAGCGCACATGATCGCGGCGCAGTTCGACAGCGATATCTTGATCGACGCGCTAAGCGGGATTGACGCGGCGCGCGCTGAAATCCGCCGCGCGGGCCGAAAAGGCATCAGCCGTGTGAGCTGGACCGAAGTCATGTCGGCTGCCGACCCCGCAAGTATCAAGACGGTCGAGGCCTTCCTCGCCTGTTTCCAGATCGAGGAAATCGGCGATGCGGTCGCCCGCCGCGCGGCGGCCTTGCGCGCCGAGCGCAAGGGGCTGACGCTCGCCGACGCCTTTGTGCTGGCGACGGCGCAGATCACGGGGCGCATTCTTGTTACCCGAAATATAAAAGTTTTTCCGGCGTCGATGCCGGGTATTCGTATCCCCTACACCCTCTAGACGAAAGCCAGCCAAGCATGTGTGGAATCATCGGAATTGTCGGCAAGGATCAGGTGGCGGACCGGCTGGTCGATGGCCTCAAGCGCATGGAATATCGCGGCTATGATTCGGCGGGCGTGTGCACGGTCGAAAATGGCCAGCTCATCCGCCGCCGTGCAGAGGGAAAGCTTGGCAATCTGGTCAAGGAGCTGGCGGGCAATCCCGCGCCCGGGACGCTGGGGATAGCCCATACGCGCTGGGCGACCCACGGCGCGCCGACCACCAACAATGCCCATCCCCACGCCACGGGCGAAGTGGCGCTGGTCCACAATGGCATCATCGAAAATTTCAAGCCGCTGCGCGAGGAACTGACCGCCCGCGGGCGCAGATTTGAAAGCGAGACCGACACCGAAGTCGTCGCCCATCTTGTCAGCGAGCAGGTCGAAGCCGGAAAAACCCCGCAGGAAGCGGTGCAGGCCATATTGCCCCAGTTGCGGGGGGCCTTTGCGCTCGCCATCGCCTTTCGCAGCCAGCCCGACCTGCTGATCGGCGCGCGGCTCGGCTCGCCGCTCGTCGTCGGCTATGGGGAAGGGGAGACGTATCTTGGTTCGGACGCGCTCGCGCTCGCGCCGCTGACTCAGAAAATCGCCTATCTGGAGGAGGGCGACTGGGTCGTCATCACCCAGGGCGGTGCCGAAATCTATGACGCAGACAACAACCGTGTCACCCGCGAAATAACCACCTCCGGCGTCACCGCCGCGGCGGTTGAAAAGGGCAATTATCGTCACTTCATGCAGAAGGAGATTTTCGAGCAGCCGACGGTGGTTGCGCAGACGCTCTCCTCCTACATCCGCCCGCTCGAACAAACGGTCGCATTGCCGCAGATGGATTTCGACCTCGCGGGCATCGACCGGATCACTATCGTCGCCTGCGGTACCAGCTTCTATGCTGGCATGGTTGCCAAATATTGGTTCGAGACCTTTGCGCGCGTTCCCGTCGATATCGATGTCGCGAGCGAGTTTCGTTACCGCGACCCCGTGCTTCAGCCCGGCGGCCTCGCGCTCTTCATCTCGCAATCGGGCGAAACCGCCGACACGCTTGCGGCGCTTCGCCATTGCAAGGCCAATGGGCAGACGATTGCGGTCGTCGTCAACGTGCCAACCAGCAGCATGGCGCGCGAGGCCGATTTGCTCCTCCCGACGCACGCGGGTCCCGAAATCGGCGTAGCCTCGACCAAGGCCTTTACCTGCCAGCTTGCAGTGCTCGCCGCGCTCGCCGCGCATCTCGCGCTCAAGAAGGGGAAACTAAGCGCCGAAGAGGAGCGCGACATCGTCAAGCATCTGATCGAGGCGCCCGCCGCGCTCAACGCCGCGCTCGCGCATGACGAGGATATTGCCGCCATGGCGCATCTCGTCGCTCCTGCGCGCGATGTCCTCTATCTGGGGCGCGGCCCCGACTATCCGCTGGCGCTGGAAGGGGCGCTCAAGCTGAAGGAAATCAGCTATATCCACGCCGAAGGCTATGCAAGCGGAGAGATGAAGCATGGCCCCATCGCCCTGATCGACGAGGCGGTCCCCGTCATCGTCCTCGCGCCATCGGGGCCCTTGTTCGAAAAAACCGTCAGCAATATGCAGGAAGTGATGGCGCGCGGGGGTAAGATCGTCCTCATCAGCGACGCCGACGGCCTCGCCGAAGCGGGCGAAGGCTGCATGGCCACCATTGAAATGCCCAAGGTCCACCCGCTGATCGCGCCGCTGGTCTATGCCGTGCCGGTGCAGCTGCTCGCCTATCATGTGGCGGTGGCGAAGGGGACCGACGTCGATCAACCGCGCAACCTCGCGAAATCGGTGACGGTGGAATAGCATCGGCCTTTCCATGTCGCGTGATATGAGCCGCTTTGCCGCCATCATCTTCGACTTCGACGGCGTGATCGCTGACAGCGAGGTGCGCGCGAACCTGTCGCTGTCCGAAAGCCTGACGGCAATCGGTATGCCGGCAACCTATGAAGAATGCCTGCGCGACTATTATGGGCATAATTGGCAGGAGACGCAGCGGCGGATCGAGGCGCGCTACGGGCGGCCGCTTCCGCCGAATTTCCGTGAAACCCACCGCGCCCGCGCGCGTGCGCGTTTCATGGATGGCTTTGATGTGGTTCCCGGTGCCGCGGATTTTCTGGGCGGGCTAGGCGATATGCCGCGCGCCATCGCTTCATCCAGCCGCGCCGAATATATCGACTGGGCGCTTGGCCTTTTTAGCCTCCGCCATCATTTCGGCGACCATATCTACAGCGCCGACGGCTGGAATCGCGGCAAGCCGCATCCCGACATCTATCTTGCCGCGGCAAAGGGGTTGGGGATCGATCCGGCCCACTGTCTCGCGCTGGAGGATTCGCCGACGGGAGCACAGGCCGCCTTGGCGGCGGGGATGACCGTCATCGGTTTTTGCGGCGCGGGGCATATCGTGGATCGGGCGGCGCATGGCGCGATGTTGCGCGGCGTCGGCGTGCCGCATGTCGCCATGGACTTTGAAGAGGTCGCGGCCTTCCTGCGCTGACGGTTAAAGTCTCGCGATTTTTAAAAATCATTGTCGGCGAGCGGCCTCCTCGACTAGCTTCCCCCCCTTTCCATCCCGCAAGCGCGAGGAAAGGGAAAAGGCGGAGCAAGCCCGCATAAGCGGCAGGAAGAAAAATCATGTGCACCGAAAAGATGGAAGCCGATCGCGATCGTGCCGGAATGCCGGTAGCACGCCGCAGCTTTGCCGCGCTCGCCGGCGCAGGTGCCCTAGCCGCAGCGCTCCCCGCGCGCGCGGTGGCGGGGCGATCGATCAAGGGACGCGATGTTACCATCACCACTGCGGACGGCCTTTGCGATGCCTATTTCGTCGCCCCTGCCGAAGGGAAGCACCCCGGCATTGTGATGTGGCCCGATACTCGCGGGCTGCGCCCCGCCTTTCGCCAGATGGCGGACCGGTTGGCGGAGGACGGTTACGCGGTGCTGTGCGTCAATCCCTTCTATCGCTGGCAAAAGGCGCCGGTGGTTGATGCCGAGAACCATTGGGGCGTGCCTGAACTGCGGCAAAAGCTCTTCGGCTATTTGAAGCAATTGACACGCTCGCTGGTCGAAACCGACGCGGCGGCACACATCGCCTTCCTCGACGCCCAGGCTGAGGTTGATACGGCGCGCGGGATCGGCACCAGCGGCTATTGCATGGGCGGTCCCATGACCATCTATACGGCCGCGCACCGTCCGGACCGCGTGCGCGCGGCGGCGAGTTTCCACGGCGGTGGGGTCGGAACCGACAAGCCCGACAGCCCGCATTTGCTGATCCCAGGCACCAAGGCGGGCTATTTGTTTGCTATCGCTGAGGATGACGACAAGGAATCGCCGAACGAGAAGCTCTTGCTGAAGGCCGTGCTCCAACCCCGTCCGCAGTGGTATGAGGTCGAAGTCTATCCGGCCCAGCATGGCTGGTGCCCACCCGATGGGCGCGTTTATGACGAGGCGGCAGCGGAAAAGGCGTGGAGCCGTCAACTCGCGCTATTCGCGGCCGAGCTAAAGCCCGCCTGATTTTCCGTTCGTGTCGAGCGAAGTCGAGACATGCTGAGCGCTTGTGCCAATGATCGGCATCGCGGCTTCGCGCGGCGCGAGCGGGAAGGGGGAATCCCTTTAAATCAGTGGGCGTGCGCGCCGCTGCTGGCCGCATAGCTCGCATAGACCCGCTGACCGCCGGGGCCAAAGCTCATCACCTGATAGGCTTCACGCCGGTTGCCCCATTCCATGCCGGGTGAGCCGATCGGCATTCCACCCACCGCCAGTCCCTTCACCCCCTTGGGCTTTTCGCGGAGCAGCCGTGCAATCTCTTTCGCGGGCACATGGCCTTCGATCACATAGCCGCCCACCAGAACGGTGTGGCAGCTACGCAGCGCCTGCGGCACGCCCTGCTTGTCCTTCACCGCCTCCATGTCGGCCGAATTGACCACGCTCACCTTGCCCCCGAAGGACGCCTTCACCTGCTCCAGCCATTTGAGGCAGCATCCGCAACCTGCATCGCGAAACATCACCGGATTGGCGGCATGAGCGGTCCCCGCAAGGGCAGCACTCGCGGCGAGGGTAAAGAAAAGGCGGCGGGCAGAAGGCATCGCAAATCCTTTAGGCTTTTTTTGACCGGAAGGCCGTCATGCCTATAGGATGACCGCATGAAAGTCCATTTCATCCGATCGGGCGAGCGCCGCTACAGCATCCAGATCGAGCGCCGTGATGCGCCGACGCTGATCATGGACCCGGCGCCCGGCTATGATCCCGATATACCGCACGATATGGTGCATTTTATCGTCGAAGCGGCGCTGGGGCTGAAAAGCGGCGTGTTCGGACAAATTGCCGCAGGCGGCGACGCCGGCTCGTTCCGCCTCGAAAGGGACGACAGACTGTCCGCCAAAGACCGCCAGCGCGCCGCGCGCAAACAAGGTGAAAAGGGCGCAAAGCAGCTCAAGGCGCAGGGCCGCGAGGGCGAATTGTCTGAACTTGCTGCCTTTCTGTTCGACATCGGCTGGCGCATCCGCTCACGCCCCGACAGCGCGGCGCAGCGCGCGGCGCTCGCCGAGGCTGACCGGGTGCGCGCCTCGCTCAGCCAAGCCGAACGCGCGCGGATCAATGCAGCCGAGCCACGGATCATCGCCGATTTCGACCGCCTGTCTATAGCATGGCGTGCGCTGAACGTCGGCGAGGCGCTGGTCCTCGATTGGCCGTCCGGCAAAATTGGATAATCGTCATCCCGGACTTGATCCGGGGTCCACGATGCTCGTGCGGCCTCATCCCATGGGATAGAGTATCTCTTTCCCCACCTTGTGCAGCTTCTTCATTACATCAGCGTCCAGCACCAGCTCCATCGCATCAAGGATCGGAGCAAGCTGATCAAGGGCGCTCACCCCCACAATGGTCGAGGCGACGAAATCATGCTGTTTCGACCAGGCGGTCGCCATGGTAATGGGGTGCAGTCCGGCCTCTTCGGCAATGGCCAGATAGCGTTCGGTCGCCGCCAGCGTCTTTTCATTAACGAACCGCCGCCCCATCGCGCCCTGTCGTCCCTCCATCTTCAGATAGCGAGAAAAGCGCGCGCCTTCGGGTAGCGCGCCGCCCTGATATTTTCCCGAAAGCACCCCGCCCGCCAGCGGCGAATAGGGGATCAGGCTCACGCCTTCCTGACGGCACACCTGCGCCAGCTCATCCTCGAACCGTCGATTGTTCAGGCTGAAATTATTCTGGATCGTCTGATACCGCGCGATCCCCAGCCGTTCCGACGCTGCGAGCGATTTCATCAAGCCCCAGCTCGTTTCGTTCGAACAGCCGAGAATACGCACCTTGCCCGCGCGTACCAACTCGTCGAGCGCGTCCATCATCTCGTCATAGGGGGCGTCAGGGTCGGGCCAATGCGTCTGGTACAGGTCGACATAATCAGTCTGCAGCCGCATCAGGCTGTCGTCGATCGCCTTCATGATATTGTGGCGATCAAGCGCGGTCATCCCGCCGCGGCAGGGCGATTTGAACCAGATATGGCTCGGCCCCGATACTTTGGTCGCCAATATGATCGCATCGCGCGGCTTGGTCTTCATCCAGCGCCCGACAATTTCCTCGGTGCGCCCAACCCATTTGACGTCGGGCGGCACCGGATAACCCTCGGCGGTATCGTAAAAATTGATCCCGGCATCGAAACAGCGGTCGAGAATGCGGAAAGCTTCGGCTTCGTCGGTCTGGCTGCCAAAGGTCATCGTACCCATGCAAATGTCGGACACATGGATGGCGCTCTGGCCAAGGCGGCGGCTGGTCATGCTGGCAATTCTCCGGCTGGCGGGGAGGGAAGGCGCCTTTCTAGGTTGCAAGGCGCAACCTTGCAATCGGCCGCCGCTGTCAGAGGAGCATCGCCAGCGACGCGACCAGCAGGGCTGCCATCGTCCAGTTAAAGAGGCGCAGCCGCCCTGGCGTGCCCAGCCAGCGCCGCAGCCCCGTTCCCATCACCGCCCACAGGCTGGTCGAGGGCAGGTTGATCACCCCGAAAATTGCCGCGACCACCAGTACTGCGGCCCAATTGCGCTCCGGCGCATAAAGGGTGATGGCCGTCAGTGCCATCGTCCACGCCTTGGGATTGACCCATTGGAACAGCGCGGCTTCGACAAAGCGCATCGGTCGCCCCGCCGCCGCACCCTGGCTTTCGGGCGCTGCGGCATGGGCGATCTTCCACGCGAGCCACAAAAGATAGCCGACGCTCACAACCTTCAGCGCAAGATTGAGGGCCGGGACCAGCTCGAACAATCCCATCAGCCCGACGCCGACCAAAATGATCATCAGCGTAAAACCGCCGCCCACTCCTAGCGCATGCGGAATGGTGCGACGCAGCCCGAAATTGGCGCCCGATGCCATCAGCATCATATTGTTCGGCCCCGGCGTGATCGAGGAAACGAAGGCAAAGGCGGCGAGCGCGAGAAAACTGGCGTGATCCATGGGCGCAATATAATGCGGCCTTCCGGATCGTGGGTTGCAAAGGTTGCCTGACGTGCGGCATAATATGCAATCTATGGCAAAAATGGACGATATTGACCGGCGAATATTGCGCGAATTGTCGCGCGAGGGGCGACTCGCCAATATCGAACTTGCTGACCGTGTGGGCCTTTCCCCCTCCGCCTGCCTGCTCCGCGTGCAGGAACTGGAGCGCGGCGGGGTGATCACCGGCTACCGTGCCTCGATTGACCCCGCCAAAATGGGCAACAGCTTCCTCGCCTATGTCACCGTCGGCCTGTCGTCGCACACCAAGGCATCGCAATCGGATTTCGAAGCCGCCATTGCCGAAGCGCCCGAAGTGCGTGAATGCCATAATCTCACCGGCGCCATCGAATATCTGCTCCGCGTCGAAACCCGCGACCTCGCAGCCTACAAACATTTCCACACCGAAGTCCTCGGCGTGCACCCTCAGGTGAATGCAATCACCACCTATGTCCTGATGGACTCCCCCAAAGACGAACGCGCCTGACGCGCCTGGCTACTCGCACCCCATCGCCACCCCGTAGCCACCCCATCGTCACCCCGGGCTAGACCCGGGGCCCGCCTTCTCTTCAAACCCCACGCTGCAATCGCAAGGCGGGATCTCGATATTTCTCACACAAAGACACAAAGGCACAAAGAAAGGAGAGACTGCCCGCCGTTCCGGTCCTGTGCCACGCTCCGTTCTGCAAGCCTCACAAGGTTCGGTAGAAAGAAAAAGGGCGATCATCCGTTCCCGCGAATTATGCGCACCCCGGCGAAGGCCGGGGGCCAGATGGAGTAGCGCACCGCCATCCAAAGGCCCCTCTTTGTGCCTTTGTGTCTTTGTGTGAGATTATTCCTTCAAGAAACTTTTGGCTCCACCTCCCGCTTTCCGTCCGGAGAGAATATCTTTCCCCCGCCAGCGCTTGCACCCCGCCACCCGCCACCGCATATCGCGTTGCATGACGAAACTCTCTTTCCTCGACCTTGTGCCGATCACCGACCGGGGCAGCGTCGCGCAATCGCTTGCCAATGCCGCCGATCTGGCGCGCCATGTCGCAAGCCTTGGCTACCATCGCTATTGGGTCGCCGAACATCATGGCATGGCGGGCATCGCCAGCGCGGCAACCGCCGTGGTGCTTGCCCATATCGGCGCCGCGACCTCGACGATCCGCATCGGCGCGGGCGGGATCATGCTGCCCAACCATGCTCCCATGGTGATCGCCGAACAATTTGGCACGCTGGAGGCCTTGTTTCCGGGGCGCATCGACCTTGGCCTTGGCCGCGCGCCGGGCTCCGATGGAAAGGTGGCGCGCGCGCTTCGCCGAACCCTCGCGAGCGATGAGCGTCAATTCCCGCAGGATGTGGTGGAGCTTCAGGCCTTTCTCGCGGGCGACGATGCGCTTGGCATCCGCGCCGTTCCGGGGGAGGGGAGTCATGTCCCCTTGTGGATATTGGGCTCCAGCCTGTTCGGCGCGCAGCTCGCCGCCGCGCTCGGCCTCCCCTATGCTTTTGCCAGCCATTTCGCACCCGATGCGCTCGACGAGGCGCTCGACATTTATCGCCGCCAGTTCAAACCCTCAGCGCAGCTCGACAAGCCCTATGCCGCCGCCGCCTTCAACGTCTTTGCCGCCGATACACGCGAGGAAGCAGAGCTGATCGCCAGTTCGCAGCAACAGGCCTTTGTCGCGCTGCGTACCGGCAATCCGGGGCGGATGCCGCCGCCCTTTGCAGGTTATAAGGATGCGCTTCCGCCCAATGCCCGCGCGATCCTCGATCATGTGCTCCAATGTTCGGCGGTCGGCACGGTCGATGATGTCGAGGCGGGATTAAAAGCCTTTGCCGCGCGCACCGGCGTCGATGAAATCATCATCGCCTCGTCCATCTACCACCATGAAGCGCGCAAGACATCGCTGACGCTGACGATGGAAGCGGGCCGCCGGCTCAGCGCTGCCTAGGCGTCCGCCCCCGCCTCCGGCGAGTCGGTCCGAAAGCTCAAGCTGCAAAGCCGCCACGCGCGTTCGCGTCCCATCAGCTCCTCCGCGGCGGGGGGATGCGGCGGGGTGGGCGCGTCGACCTCGGCTGCGATATAGCGCCCCGTCTCACGCAGCCGCACCGAAACATCGCCGAAACGGCGCTGCAATTCGGCGTGCAGCTTTACCGCATCCTCGGCCAGATCGTCATTTTCCAGCGCGCGCGGCGCCCCGTCGAGCAGTTCGGCCACCGCTTGACGCAGCGCCCCCCAGCCGTCGCGCAAGATCGAAACCGAAATGAACAGCGCCGCCGCCGCATCGGCCCACCACCAGCCGAGGCCAATACCCATCACCCCAGCCATGCCCGCTAGCCCGGTCTGCCAGTCGGCCTTTTGCATCAGCGCATCAGTGTGCAGCACCTTGTCCTGAATGCGCTCCGCAATCGGCAGCTTCAAATGGCCGAGGATCAGCGGCGGGACGACCGAATAGGCGAGCGCCGCCAGCATCAGCCAGCCAAGCCACAGCGTTTCGCCAAATAAGGTGATGCCGCCCACCGTCGGATGCTCGCGCCGGATCAGCGTGGTGACGCTTTCATAGGCAAGGAAAGCGCCGACCGCGATTAGCGCTGTCGCGGCAATCAGAAAGGCCAGGCTGTTCGCGCGGCGATAGCCAAAGGGAAAACGGGGGTTCGGTTCCTTTCTTTCCCAATGCGCCGCAATCAGGAAAACCATGGCGGGGATCAGGCTCAACAGATCCTCGATCACCGCTGCCTTCATCGCCTGGCTGCTTCCCATGACCAGCCACATGACGATCACCACGCTGCCCATCCAGCCGAGCGTCCACCACGCCAGCCGAACACCGCGCTGCAAATCGGGGGTAATGTCGTCTGCCACGCCGCCATGAAGGCTCATCGCCGCGCCTCCGCGATCATCCGGTCCGTCGCCAGAATAAAGCCATTTTCTCCATTGCGCCGCGCGATCCGCAGCACAGGTTGCCTGCTGTCGTCGGGCTCCTTGCGGGTCAGTGGTTTGGAAAGCGCGATTTCGGTCTTCCATGGCGACTGCCGCGAAAAATCGCCCACCACGGCGTCAATCTCGCCCTCGCTCAATCGCCGCAGCGCCGTTTCGCCCGCAACTGCTTCAATGGCAAGACGGGCCCCGCGCGCCTGCGCATAGCGGCGCAGCAGCGCCAGCGCTGGATTTGCGTCGCGGGTTCCGGGCACGATCGCGACATTCAGCGCGCTGCGTGCGGTCACTTTCTCATGCGTCCCGGCGGCATCGCGGGGCAGGCTGTCGCAGCCGGGGAGGAGCGGCAAAAAAAGCAACAGGGCAAGGGCGGCTCGCATGGCGGTTGATACGCGCTTCCGCTTTCTTGGTTGCAGCGCCTCGCCGTGCGTCGTCCCCCGTGTTGACGTGGCTTGGCCCGCGGCAGTATAGAAAGCTCCCGACCAAAGGGCGGCCCATATAGGGGGTCGCCTTTTTGCTTTCTCATTTGGAAAGGTTCTGCCCATGTCGATTACGCCGCTGATGCCCGTTTACCCCCGGTGCGCTGTGCGTCCGGTGCGCGGTGAAGGTGCATATCTGATCGGCGAGCGCGGCGAACGATATCTGGATTTCGCCAGCGGCATTGCGGTCAACCTGCTCGGCCATGACCACCCGCATCTGACGAAGGCGATTCAGGAACAGGCCGCGACTTTGATGCATGTGTCGAACCTTTATGGCAGTCCGCAGGGCGAGGCGCTCGCAGCGCGGCTGGTCGACAACACATTCGCCGATACCGTCTTTTTTACCAATTCGGGCGCCGAGGCGGTCGAATGCGCGATAAAGACCGCGCGCGCCTATCATTCGAGCGCGGGCAATGAGCAAAAAAATACGCTCATCACCTTCAACAACGCCTTTCATGGCCGCACGCTCGGCACGATTTCGGCGACCAATCAGGACAAGCTGCGTAAGGGGTTCGACCCGTTGCTTCCCGGCTTTGCCTATGCTCCGTTCGATGACCTCAACGCCGCGCTCGATCTCGTCGATGACAATACGGCGGGCTTTCTCATCGAGCCGGTGCAGGGGGAGGGGGGCATTCGCCCCGCCTCACAGCCTTTCCTCCAGGGGCTGCGCGACATCTGTAACCAGCGCGACCTGATGCTCATTTTTGACGAGGTGCAATGCGGCGTCGCGCGCACCGGCACCCTCTATGCCTATGAACAATATGATATCGCCCCCGATATCATGGCGAGTGCCAAGGGGCTGGGCGGCGGCTTCCCGATCGGGGCCTGCCTTGCGACCGAAAAGGCCGCTCGCGGCATGGTCATCGGCACCCATGGCTCCACCTATGGCGGCAATCCGCTCGCCATGGCCGCGGGACAGGCGGTGCTCGACGTCGTCCTCGAAGAAGGTTTTCTTGAACAGGTAAAGACGACCGGCGACCGGCTGCGTGCCGCGCTCGAACAGATGATCCCCAATCATGACCAGCTGTTCGACAGTGTGCGCGGCATGGGGCTGATGCTCGGTCTCAAGATGAAGAGCGAAAGCCGCGCTTTCGTCGCCCATCTGCGCGATAATCACGGGCTGCTCACCGTTGCGGCGGGCGACAATGTCGTGCGCATCCTACCGCCGCTCAACATCGAACAGGCGCATATCGACGAGTGCGTGGCAAAGCTTTCGGCAGGAGCGGCGAGCTACACGCCGCCGGAAAGCTGATGCGGCACTTCCTGAACCTCAGCGACGCGGGGGGCGATGCTATCGCCGCCATGCTCGCCGACGCCCTCGACCGCAAGACGGCGCGGCAGGGCTGGCCCAAGGCGCGCGTGGACGCCGATGCGCCGCTCGCCGATCATGTGCTGGCGATGATCTTCGAAAAAAGCTCGACGCGCACCCGCGCTTCCTTCGACATTGCGATCCGCCAGTTGGGCGGCAGCGCGATGGTGATGGAGGCAGGCTCGATGCAGCTTGGCCGGGGGGAAACCATCCCGGACACCGCGCGCGTCCTCTCGCGCTTTGTCGATGCGATCATGATCCGCACCGACGATCATGCCAAGGTCGAGGATATGGCGCATCATGCCGATGTGCCCGTCATCAACGGCCTCACCGACCTGTCGCATCCCTGCCAGATTGTCGCTGACCTTCTGACCATCGTCGAAAATGGCAAGGCGCTGCCGGGGCTCGAACTCGCCTGGCTGGGCGACGGCAACAATGTCCTCGCCTCGATCATTGAGGCGGCGGGGCTGTTCGGTTTCAATGTCCGTGTCGGCTGTCCGCAGGGCTATGAACCCGACCCCGCCTTTGTCGAGGCCGCCCGCGCAAAGGGCGCGCGCATCGACTTCATCCGCGACGCCCGCGAAGCCGTATCGGGCGCCGATGTCGTCGTCACCGACACCTGGATTTCGATGGGGCAGGATCATGCGCAGGCCAAGCTTGCGGCCATGGCCCCCTATCAGGTCAATGAAGCGCTGATGAGCAACGCCAAGGCCGACGCCCTCTTCCTCCACTGTCTCCCCGCGCATCGCGGCGAGGAAGTGACCGACGCGGTGATCGACGGCTCCGCCTCGCGCGTCTGGGACGAGGCGGAAAACCGCGTCCATGCACAAAAGTCGGTGCTCCTCTGGGCGCTGGGCAAATTATGAGCGACCACGCCGAAGTCTGGTTCGATCAGCCGCTGGTGCTGACCATTGCCGAACGCCATGTGCGCGGGCGTCTGGTCCGCCTTGGCCCGGCGCTGCGCGATATTCTGAGCGCGCATGATTATCCCCCCGCGGCGGAAAAATTGCTCGCCGAGGCCTTGGTTCTCACCGCGCTCCTCGGCTCGACGCTCAAGGATGAAAAGGGGCAGATGACGCTGCAGGCGCAAACCGGCGGCGGCCCTGTCGAACTGCTCGTCTGCGATTATCGCGGCGGGGAGCTACGCGGCTATCTCAAATTCGATGCCGAACGTCTGGCCGAGGCTGGCACCGATCCGACCTTGTTCGCGCTTTTCGGCGAAGGCTTTCTCGCCATCACCTTCGATCAGGCGACGACCGGCGAACGCTATCAGGGCGTCGTCCCGCTCGAAGGCAGTTCGATCGGCGAGGCTGCCGAACATTATTTCGCCCAGTCGGAACAGATCCCCAGCCTTATCCGCCTCGCTGCGCGCCGCGATGCAGAGGCGGGATGCCTCGCCGGGGGCCTGCTGCTTCAGCATCTTCCCGAAGGCGAAGTAGGGCGCGATCGGCTGCATGTGCGCCACGATCATCCCGAATGGGACCATGCGCGCACCCTTGCGGCGACGCTCAGCGACGAGGAACTGACCGACCCCGCGCTGTCCCTCGACACGCTGGCATGGCGGCTTTTCCACGAAGAGACGGTGCGCGTCGAAACGGGGGCGGCCATTTATCGTGGTTGCCGGTGCAGCACCGAATATTATGCGTCGGTTCTCGCCAAATTCGCCGCTTCCGAACGCGCCGACATGGCCGAAGCGGACGGACGCATCATGGTGGATTGCGCCTTTTGCTCGCGCATTTTCCCTATTCAGCTCGATGATATCGACGAGGCCGGAAAGCTCGCGGAAACGCCCGCGCTCCCTCCCAAAGGCTGATCGGGACCAGAAAACACGCTCTCCGCCATTGTCGACGAAATGAGCGATATTGGCGCCGAATAGTTGAAGTCGGCCTGCTGCGACCCTATCTATAGGGTTGATGGTCGCAGCTTGCGACAATGGAATTGGCAGGATGACGAACAACTATTCTTTTTTACGTGGCGCTGCGCTTATGGGTGCTTTTGCCGGACTCAGCGTGTCTGCTCCCGCACAGGCGCCGTCGCTTGCCATGTTCGATCGGCTGGAAAAGGGCCGGTGGGAATTGAGCGAGCGCGACCGCGCCGGCGCAAAGCAGGTCGTGCGAAGCGTTTGCCTTGGTGAAGCGCGCCGACATTTGGTGCAAGTCCAGCATCCCGGCCAGAGTTGCTCGCAATTTGTGATTTCGGATCAACCTGATCAAGTCACCATCAGCTATAGCTGCACCGGAACCGGGCAGGGACGCACCTCGATCCGGGCGGAAACCAGTCGCGTGGTGCAAATTTCCACGCAGGGAATTGTGAAAGGGCAGCCTTTTTCGCAATCACTGGAAGGTCGTCGAATAGGAAGCTGCTAGGGCCAGTCCCCTCTTTTCTTTTCGAAACCGGAATAAAAAGAGGCGGTTGCTTCAATGAGCAAACACTTGTTGTTAATCTTATAGGCTTAACACGGGTTCGTGCACTTCGGTGTGCTCTTCTCCCTAGCGGCCCCTTGCCGCCCTTGGGCCGCCCGGCATCCGCCTCGCGGCCCTTTTCTTGAATAGCAGGCGGCCTTGCGGGGCCACACAGGCCCACTCTTGCGCGCAAGGGGGCGGCAGCGTATCGGGCGCCTATGCAAGGAATCAAAGGAAAACCGGTTATCGTCCTCCTCTCCGGGGGGCTGGATTCGATGGTTTGCGCGGGTCTGGCAGAGGAAGCAGGCGCACACATCATCGCGCTGACCGTTGATTATAACCAGCGCCACCGCGTCGAACTGGAAGCGGCCACGCGCGTGGCAAAGGCGGTGGGTGCGGCGGAGCATATCGTCCTTCCCCTTGATCTGACGCGCTTTGGCGGATCGGCGCTCACTGCCGATATTGATGTTCCCAAGGATGGGGTGGGCGCGGCGGCGCCTCCTGCCGGGCAAGGAACCGCGGCCGATGTCCCCATCACCTATGTGCCCGCGCGCAACCTGATTTTCCTGTCGCTGACCCTGGGCCTCGCAGAGGCGCGGCAGGCGGCCGATATCGTCATCGGCGTCAACGCGCTCGACTATTCGGGCTATCCCGATTGCCGCCCCGAATTTATCGCAGGCTTTGAAAATCTCGCCGCGCTTGCAACGCGCGATGGCGACAAGGGCGTTGCCTTTCGCATTCACGCCCCGCTGCAATATATGAGCAAGGCCGATATTGCGGCCGAAAGCGCGCGCCTCGGCATGGATGCTGGGATGAGCTGGTCTTGCTATGACCCGACTCCGGAGGGGCTGCATTGCGGACTTTGCGACAGTTGCCGCCTTCGCAGCAAGGGCTTCGCCGACGCGGGGTTGGCCGATCCGACCCGCTACGCGGTTCAGGCATGACGCGATGGTCTATTCGGTAAAGGAAATTTTCCTCACCCTTCAAGGCGAAGGGATGCAGGCTGGGCGCCGCGCAGTGTTCTGCCGCTTTGCCGGATGCAATTTGTGGACGGGGCGCGAGGCGGATCGGGCAAAGGCGATCTGCCAATTTTGCGATACCGATTTTGTCGGCACCGATGGCACGCTGGGCGGCAAATATGATGCGGCGACGCTCGCATCCACCATCGCCGAATGCTGGGGCGCGGGCGAAGCGGACCGCTATGTCGTGCTTACGGGCGGCGAGCCGATGCTTCAGGTCGATGCCGCGCTTGTCGCAGCGCTGCATGAACAGGGTTTCACCATCGCCATTGAAACCAATGGCACTTTGCCGGTTGAACCGACGATTGACTGGATCTGCGTCAGTCCCAAGGCAGGAAGCGAGCTGGTCCAGACGCGCGGCGACGAATTAAAGCTCGTCTGGCCCCAGCCGGGTAGCGACCCTGACCGCCTCGCGACGCTCGACTTCACCCACCGCCTGATCCAGCCGCTCGACGACGCCCGGTCGGCGGATAATATTCAGGCCTGCGTCGATTTCGTGCTGAACGACCCGCGCTGGACGCTGTCGCTGCAAACGCACAAGATCCTGAGCCTGCGATAGCGGTCGGGGAGCCGTTCAACCGGCGCCAGTCTCCAGCTCTATCCGTCTCAGGGCATGCGACAGATCGACGCGCTTCCGGACGAACCCCGATTACGCATGCGGCGCAGAATGGAGAAGAACAGAAGGCCCCACCCCAAAGGCGGTGGCTCAATTCTTACTCCGTGCTCGCATCCTCTTCCGCTGCGCTATCGCTCGAATCGTCAGCCGCGTCATTGCTCTCGTCAGCCTTCGCCTTGGCGCCGTCCTTACTGTCGCTGGTCTCGCCATCGACGCCTTCTCCCGGTTCCGCCGGGGTGCCGTCTTCGGCAACATTGTCGAGGATGATCATCGAATCGCTGATCGTACCGGGTTCGACTTCGACCGCATCCAGCCGCGTGCTGTTCGTCTCCTCGCTCTCTTTTCCGCCGCAGGCTGCGAGCGCAAGGCAAAGCGTCAGGGTGAGGGCGCGCGGTGCGCGAGGCATAAGCATCATGGCCTTCTCCTAATCTTTTGCCGGCAACTTGTCGAGAAAGGCGGGAAGGGTCGCGGCCAGCGCCGCATCCACCTCGGCAAAGCCCGCTGCATGTCCCAGCTCGCGAAGGCTGGTGACCGGAAATTCGGCGATGCCGCACGGCACGATGCCACCGAAATGCGCCATGTCGGGCGCAATATTGAGCGAGAAACCGTGAAGCGTGACCCAGCGGCGGACCCGCACGCCAATCGCGCCGATCTTGGCTTCGCGCCCGTCGGGGGCGTCGGTCCATATCCCGATGCGCCCCTCGGCCCGCCGCGCTTCCACGCCAAGCACCGCCAGCGCGTCGATCACCCAACCTTCGAGCGCGCAGACATAGGCGCGCACGTCGCGCCCGCGCTGCGCGAGGTTTAGCTGGACATAGCCGATCCGCTGCCCCGGCCCATGATAGGTATAGCGCCCGCCGCGCCCCGCCTCATAAACCGGGAAATGCGGATCGAGCAGTTCGGCGGGATCAGCGCTCGTTCCTGCGGTATACAGCGGCGGATGCTCGAGCAGCCAGATGCGCTCGCTCGCATCGCCGCGCTGGATCGCGGCCGCGCGGTTTTCCATATCCGCGAGCGCGGCGGCATAATCGGTCAGGCCGGGGCTGACAGTCCATTCAGGGGCGGTTTTCGATTTCATCACCGCGGCTTCCTGCCTCCCTCGTCGCGGCGAGGCAAGGGGGCAGAGCGAGGATGCGGCAGGAAATGGCGTGCGCCGCCTTTCGGGACTGGACAGGGGAGGATAAGGTCGCCACCGTTCATTCTCCACCATTTTAAAAGCGACGGGGTAAAAATGGCTAATTTTGACATGGGCGCGGCGTGGGAAGACAGCGTGGCTTTGCTCAAGTCGCACAGCGCCTTGACCGGCACGGTCGCGGCCGTCTTTTTCTTCCTGCCTGCCTTGTGCATCGCCTGGTTCGGGCCTGTGGGGGTGGAACCGCCCGCTGGCGCCAGCTTTGAACAGACATGGGCGGTGATGCAGCAGAATGTCTCGATCGCTCTGCCGTATCAGATCATCGGGGGGCTGCTTGCAATGGTCGGCAGCGTGGCGATCCTGCGCCTCTGGCTTTCGCGGACGGGAATCAGCGTGGGCGAAGCCTTGCGGTTCGGCCTGGCCTTCTTCCCCGTAGTCTTCCTGGTGCAACTGCTTAGCGGGGTCGCTATCGGCTTCGGCGCCTTGCTGCTGATCATTCCCGCTCTTTATCTTACCGGGCGCCTTGCCGTGGCGCTTCCCGCGCTCGCGGATCGCTCGCTTCGCAATCCGGTCGAGGCCATTCGCACGAGCTGGGCGTTGACGCAGGGCAATGGCTGGCGCGTATTCTTCTTTATCTTCCTCGTCGCCGTGGTGATTTTCATCATCGCCCTTTTGGTCATTGGGCTCATGGGCGTCATTGTCGGCACGGCGCCGGGTGCAGGGCAGATGATAACCGGCTTTTTCGAGGCGGCCATCGGTGCGGTGGGCAGCCTCGTATCGCTCGCGATTTCTGCCGCCGCCTATCGGCAATTGGCGGTGCAAGGATCATCGCAAATCCTTGACTAGGATGAGCAAGGGGCGGTCAGCGGAAGCTTCCGCGAACCGATCGCCCCCTTCTTCTTTCAACTACTTGTTTTTATTGGAAATTATAGCCTAGCTGTCGAGGGATGAGGCGAAGCGAGAGCCTGCAAAGGCTGGTCCGCTCACCCCATGCCGCGCGGCACTTTCGCAAACATCCGCGCCCTCAATCCCATTTCGCGAGCGGCGGCAGGCTCATCAGGATTGCGTCGATATTTCCGCCGGTTTTCAGGCCGAACAGCGTTCCGCGATCATAGACCAGATTAAACTCGGCATAACGCCCCCGCCACACAAGCAGCGCCTCACGCTCGGCCTCGCTGGCTGGATGGTCCATACGCTTGCGAACGATTTTGGGGAAAATGTCGAGGAAAGCCTCGCCAACCCCGCGCGTGAACTCGAAATTGCGGTCGAATTCGGCATCGTCGCCGCATTCCAGATGGTCGTAAAATATGCCCCCCACGCCGCGATGCACGCCGCGATGCGGGATATAAAAATAATCCTCCGCCCATTTGGCATAGCGATCATAGACATCGGGCCCAAAGGGCGCGCACGCGGCGCGCAGCCGCGCATGAAAGGCGTCGCTATCCTCCTGATAGGGGATGGGTGGGTTCAGATCGGCGCCGCCGCCGAACCACCGCTTGGTCGTGACCAGAAAACGCGTGTTCATATGCACGGCGGGAACATGCGGATTCGCCATATGCGCAACCAGACTGATCCCCGTCGCGAAAAAGCTGGGGTCATCCCCCGCGCCATGGATCGACTTGGCGAAATCGGGCGCAAATTCGCCCCCCACCGTCGAGACGTTGACGCCGACCTTTTCAAAGACCTTGCCCTTCATCACCCCGCGCACGCCGCCGCCGCCCTCGCCGGGCGCCAGCCCGTCGGCTTCACGGTCCCAGGGGATATATTCGAAACGCGCGTCGCTCCCGGCTTCCGCCTCCACCGCTTCAAATTCGGCGCAAATCCGGTCGCGCAGCGTTTCGAACCAGCTGCGCGCTGCTTGCTGCTGGGGGTCGAGGGGTTTCATGCCGCAAAGCCTTTCGTCTGCCTCAATGCTTCCGCCAGCGCGATGCCAGCGGCGACCGCGACATTCAAGGAGCGAAATCCCGCGCGCATAGGAATCGCAACGCGCGCATTGACCGCCTCATGCACGTGCGGCGGCACCCCTGACGATTCGGAACCGAACAACAGGATATCGCGCGTTTCGAAGGCAAAGGCGGGAAGGGGGGTAGCGCCCGCCGTCGTCAAAAGGATAATCCGCTTTCCCGCCTGCGCCTGTTTCGCGGCAAAGCTTTCCCAGTCGCCATGGCGCTCCAGCGCGGCTTGCGCGGCATAGTCCATCCCCGCGCGCCGCAACGCCTGCGGCGAAAAGGGAAAGCCGCATGGCTCGATAATATGCGCGGGAACGCCAAAGCAGGCCGCGGTGCGAAGCGTCGTGCCGACATTGCCCGCGATATCGGGTTGAAACAGGGCAATCTCCATGCGCGGCGCCTTATCGCCGTAGCGTTCTGAAATCGAGCGTTAATGGCCGGGGGGCGATGGCGGGCGCCCAAAGGGGAAATTGCCTGTTGGCAAGGATGGTGTGTGCGGCTATCAGGCCCCAAATTCCCGGAGGGGCCGTCGGGATATGCGCCATGCTATGCGTGCGGAGAGGGCGACCCACATCTCGGGAAAAACCTTTGTTTACCCAGGGTAAGGGCGATCGCATGGCCAGTGAAACCGAAGTCAGCACCAATATGGAGGACGGCGTCCGACGCCGTGATTTCATCAATATTGCCGCGGTCAGCTTTGCCGGGGTCGGTGCCGGCGCGGTGGTTCTGCCGCTGGTCAACCAGATGAACCCGTCGGCCGACGTGCTGGCGCTTTCCTCGACGGAGATCGATATTTCCGCGATCCAGTCGGGTCAGGCCATCAAGACGAGCTGGCGCAAGCAGCCGGTGTTCGTCCGCAACCTCACGCCGCAGGAAATTGCCGCAGCCAATGCTGTGCCGATGAGCGATCTGCGCGACGCCGAAACCCTGGCCGAGCGCACCAAGGCGGGCAAGGAAAACTGGCTTATCACCCTGGGTGTGTGCACCCACCTCGGCTGTGTGCCGCTGGGCGCCGCTGAAGGCGAGAATCGCGGCGATTATGGCGGTTATTTCTGCCCGTGCCACGGGTCGCACTATGACACCGCCGCCCGCATCCGCAAGGGGCCCGCGCCGACCAATCTGGTTGTGCCGCCCTATGAATTCACCAGCGACACTGTCGTGACGATCGGCTGAGGAGCGAGAATAAGATGAGCTTTCCCTGGGCCAAGAACTATGAGCCGCAGCAGCCGCTGATGAAGTGGCTCGACGAGAAGCTGCCCCTGCCGCGTCTTGTCTATAATGCGATCGGCGCCGGTTATCCCGTTCCGCGCAACCTCAACTATTTCTGGAATTTTGGTGTCCTTGCCGGTGCCGCGCTGGCGATCCAGATCATCACCGGCATCGTGCTGGCGATGCATTATTCGGCCAATGTCGGCGTTGCCTTCAATTCGGTCGAGCATGTGATGCGCGACGTCAATGCCGGCTGGTTCATCCGCTACGCGCATATGAACGGCGCCAGCATGTTTTTCATCGTCGTCTATCTGCACATCTTCCGCGGCCTTTATTATGGTTCGTACAAGGCGCCGCGCGAAATGGTGTGGCTGCTGGGGGTCGTGATCTTCCTGTTGATGATGGCGACCGCCTTCATGGGCTATGTGCTTCCCTGGGGTCAGATGAGCTTCTGGGGCGCGCAGGTGATCACCGGATTCTTCTCGGCCATCCCGCTGGTAGGCGAACCGGTGCGCCAGTGGCTGCTGGGCGGGTTCGTTCCCGACAATGCAACGCTGAACCGCTTTTTCTCGCTGCACTATCTGCTGCCCTTCGTGATCCTGGGCGTGGTGATCCTGCACATCTGGGCGCTGCATATTCCCGGTTCGAACAATCCGACGGGTATCGAGGTGAAGGACGAACAGGATACTGTGCCCTTCCACCCCTATTACACCGCCAAGGATGGTTTCGGCCTCGGCGTCTTCCTGCTTGTGTTTGCGGGGCTGACCTTCTTCTCGCCGAACATGCTGGGCCATGCGGACAATTATATTCCCGCCAACGCCCTGTCGACGCCGGCGCATATCGTTCCCGAATGGTATTTCCTGCCCTTTTACGCGATCCTGAAGGCCTTCACCTTCAACTTCCTGTGGATCGACGCAAAGCTGTGGGGCGTCATCGCGATGTTCGCGTCGATCGCGCTCCTCTTCTTCCTGCCCTGGCTCGATAGCTCGCCGGTCAAATCGTCGACCTATCGCCCGCTGTACAAGAAATTCTTCTGGGTGCTGGTGGCCGACGTCATTCTGCTCGGCATTTGCGGCAAGATGCCTGCCGAGCAGCCCTGGGTGATTCTCAGCCAGATCGGCGCCATCTATTATTTCGCTCACTTCCTGATCATTCTGCCCATCGTTTCGCGGATCGAACGTCCGCTGCCGATGCCGAATTCGATCACCGAAGCTGTCCTTGCAAAAAAGGCCGACGAAACGTCGGCGGCAACGGCCTGAGCGCCGGACATTTATAGGAGCTGATACAGCCATGGTTCGTCCGCTCGGATTTCTCGTTGGCCTCGGGTTCATCACCGCGCTGGTGCTCGCGATCTTCACGACGCCGCTCAAGAATGAGCCCAATGTCGCCTATAGTTTCGTCAAGCACCCCAAGCATCTGAAACTGTCCAGCGACGGCGTGTTTCCGCACTGGGATCTCGCGCAGCTTCAGCGCGGGATGCAGGTGTACAAGGAAGTCTGCTCGGCCTGTCACAGCCTCGATCTGGTCGCGTTCCGCAACATTCAGGATCTCGGCTATACCGAAGGCCAGGTGAAGGCTTTTGCAAAGAGCTTTCAGGTTCCGTCGATAAACCCGGACACGGGTGAACCCGCGACACGCGATGGCTTGCCCTCGGATCATTTCCCGGCACCCTATGCCAATGAGGTTGCCGCACGTGCTGCCAACAACAATGCCATTCCGCCGGATCTTTCGCTGATCACCAAGGCGCGCGAAGGCGGCAAGGATTATGTTTATTCGTTGCTGACGGGCTATCAGAATCCGCCTGCCAACCTTCCGAAGGAACTGCAGCCGGGGCCGGGGCTTCACTACAATCCCTATTTCCCGAACCTGAACCTTGCGATGGCGAAGCCGTTGAATGACAATCAGGTCACTTATGCCGACGGCACCAAAGCCACCGTCGATCAGATGTCAAAGGATGTGACGGCATTCCTCGTCTGGACTGCTGAGCCCAAGCTGGTGAAGCGCGTGCAGGTCGGTTGGGCTGTCATGGCCTATCTGCTGATTTTCACGATCCTCGCTTTCCTGTCCTATCGCAACATCTGGGCGAACAAGGAACATTGAGCAAAGAGGGAAGGGCGATTGCCCCGATGATCGCCCTTCCGCCTCAACCGGATCTCGATCTTGCGTCGCTGGTCCGAACAATCCCCGACTTTCCCAAGCCGGGGATCCAGTTTCGCGATATCACCACATTGATCGGCCACGCCGCCGGCTTTTCCGAAGCCGTGCGGCGTTTGTCGCATCGTGCGTCCGCCTATGATCCCGATCTGATCGTGGCGGTGGAAGCGCGCGGCTTCCTGTTCGGCGCGGCCATGGCGACCGCCATGGGGGTCGGCCTTGTCCCGGTCCGCAAAGCGGGCAAGCTTCCCGGCGTGACCATCGGCGTCGATTATGAGCTGGAATATGGCGCCGACCGGCTGGAGCTGCACGATGGCGCCGTGGCCGCGGGACAGCGCGTGCTGCTTGTCGATGATCTGCTGGCAACCGGCGGCACCATATTGGCCACGGCAAAGCTGATGCAAAATGTCGGCGCGGACGTGGCGGCGGCACTTTTCGTGATCGACCTGCCCGACCTCGGCGGATCAAAACGCCTCGCCGATGCCGGGCTGTGCTGCGAAACGCTCATCGCCTTCGAGGGCGACTAGGGAGCAGCGACTGGCGGGGGGCCTCAGAAGGGCACCCAGCTCTGCTTCTTGCGGAACTTCATATAGCCGATATTTGCCCCCAGCCGGGCCCCGACCCCGACGCGGATCGGGATCAGCACAACATCACCGCGGCGCAAATAGCTCGCGTTGAACCCGCCGAGCAGATAGGCGGCGCCTTCCCCGGCAGGAAAGCGCTTGTACAAATCTTCGGTGTCGAACAGATTGTAAACCAGAACGAAAGTATTGCCCGCATTGGCCCCCGCATCAAAACCAATGGACGGCCCCGTCCAATAGGCAGGCTGTTCGCCCTCAATCTTGTGATAAAGCGTGCCCGATCCATAGCGCAGCCCGATGCCGAGCGCGCCGCCGGCTTCGCGCCCGACGATATACGCGTTGGGCTCGCCCTGCTTCTTCAGAATATCTTCAATCAGCCCCGCGAGACCCTGGGCGCCCTTGCCGAACACGCCTTCGGCAGCACCGATTAGATCATCCTGCTTATAGGTTTCGGCAGGATCGACCGTCGTCGCCGTCGAGGGCGATCCCGTCGCCGGCGCTGTTGCCGAAGGATTGGCAGGCGCGCCATATTGCTCGTCGCCGGTGGCGAGATCGCTGTCGATGTCGCTGGGACTATTATAATCGGCGGGGGGCGGAGGTGGGGGATTGTCGAGATCGGCATCAATCGCTGTATTGGGATCGATGCTTGTCATCTGCGCTTGCGCCGCAGGCGAAAGCGACATCGCAATCGCAGCGCCAATGGCAATGGCGAGATTGGTGAATTGACGTCGCATATCGTCCCCCGCGGTCCAAAACGGCGCAGCGCGCCGCTGAATAAGGTTAATCATGACTCGCTTTGCCTTTCCGGCAATGAACCGGCGATGACCCGAGTCGATTTTGCGTCGGACCGAATCCGCATCGGCGAAGTCTAATGCCAAAAAATGATGATGTTAGACATTGCAGCCCGCCGCACCTCTGGCTATAGCGCCCGCCTAGGCCAGACTGTCGTTAGCGCGGCAGGCCATGCGGAGACGTGGGTGAGTGGCTGAAACCAACGGTTTGCTAAACCGTCGTACTGGTAAATCCGGTACCGAGGGTTCGAATCCCTCCGTCTCCGCCACCTATCCCCATGCCCCCATCAGCCAGCGTAATCGCGGATCATATTTTTCGCGATGACCAGTTGCTGGATCTGCGTCGTGCCTTCGTAAATGCGATAGATGCGGCAGTCGCGATAGAAGCGTTCGGCCTGATATTCCTTGAGATATCCCGCCCCGCCGTGAATCTGGACCATGCGGTCGGCAACGCGGCCGCACATTTCGCTGGCGAACATTTTGGTCGCGGCCGCCTCGACGATGATTTTCTCGCCGCGATCGGCGCGGGCGCAGGCGTCGGCGAGCATGCAGTCGGCGGCGTAGATTTCGGCCTTGCTGTCGGCGAGCATCGCCTGAATGAGCTGGAAATTGGCGATGGGCTCGCCAAAGGCCTTGCGCTCTATGGCATATTGCAGTCCGGCGTCGAGCATTCTTTTCGCATAGCCAACGCTAGCCGCTGCGACCGACAGGCGACCATTGTCGAGGCTCTGCATCGCGGCGCGAAAACCGATGCCTTCCTCGCCCCCCAACAGGGCGTCGCCATCGACGTGGACATTGTCCAGGATCACATCGGCAATCTGCGATCCTGCCTGACCCATCTTGCCATCGGGCTTGCCGATCGACACGCCAGCGACGTCACGAGGGACGAGGAAGGCGCTGACATGCGCGTTTTTGGGCAAGGCTTCCGCATTGGTGCGCGCCATCACCAGGATCATGTCGGCGAAAGGCGCGTTGGTGATATAGCGTTTGGTGCCATTGAGCACATAGCCATTGCCGTCGCGCACCGCCCGCGTCTTCATCGCGGCGCTGTCGGACCCGCTATCGGGTTCGGTGAGGCCAAAGGCGGCGATGGCCCCTGAAGCGAGCTTGGGCAGCCATTGCTGCTTTTGCCGTTCGGTTCCGAAGGCGAGAATGGATTTGCACACCATGCCGATATTGATCGACACGATCGAGCGATAGGCGGGCGCCGCATAGGCAAGCGATTTGATGAAGCCGATATATTGGCTGATATTCATGCCGGCACCGCCATATTCTTCGGGCATGGTTACGCCGAACAGGCCCATGTCGCGCATTTCGGCCAAAATATCGTCGGGTACCCGGCCCAGCTCTTCGAGCTGATCCTCCGCCGGAATCAGCCGCTCGCGCACATAGCGGTCGAGCTGCTCGATGAAGGCGTTATAGACGTCGGCGTCCATTCCCGATTTGGTCATCGCAACATTCTCCCCAAAAATTTGAGTTGCGAATAGCAATGTGTTCGGGGCGGGGCCAGCCCGAAACAGGGGATGGGGAAGCGAAGGCAGTTTCAGGCGGCGTGGATGAAACCGTCGAGCACTTTTTTGCTGCCCGCCTGCTCAAATTCGACATCAAGCTTGTTGCCGTCAATGGCGATGATTTCGCCATAGCCGAATTTTTCGTGGAAGACGCGCATGCCGATGGTCAGGTCGGCCCGGGGCTTGGCGCCGACAGAAGCGGCAGGCGCGCCTTCGGAGGGCGCGGGTGCGCGGGTGATGGTGGAGCTTTGCGCCACCGCGCGCTGCCAGGCGGGACCGCGCGTCATGGTGCGGGCGGGATTATTCTTTGCGACATGGGCAAAGGGGTCGCCCTGCGCCGACCAATTGGCGCGCCACAGGCTCTGGCCGCCCCCAAAGCTGTTCTCGCTCGCCACATGTTCGGGCGGAATTTCGGCGATAAAGCGGCTGGGAATGCTGCTGGTCCACTGACCGTAAATGCGGCGGTTGGCCGCATGATAAATGCTCGCCCGCTGGCGCGCGCGGGTGATGGCGACATAGGCGAGGCGGCGTTCTTCCTCCAGGCTAGCGAGGCCGCCCTCGTCGAGCGCGCGCTGTGAGGGAAAGACGCCATCCTCCCATCCGGCGAGGAAGACATGATCAAATTCCAGCCCCTTGGCGGCGTGGATGGTTATGATGGTCACGGCTTCGCTCTGATCCTCATTGTCGCGGTCCATGACGAGGCTGACATGCTCCAGAAAAGCCTCCAGCGACTCATATTCCTCCATCGCGCGCACCAGTTCGGAGAGGTTTTCGAGTCGCCCCGCCGCTTCGGCGCTACGGTCTGTCTGCAGCATGGCGGTATAGCCCGATTCATCAAGGATGAGCTGCGTAAGCTCGGAGTGCGAAAGCTCATTGGCCTTGGCCTGCCAGCCCCGAACCAATCCCACGAAATGGACGAGCTGGCGCCGGGCCTGCGGGGTGAGCTCGTCGGTCTCGACGATGCGCGCCGCAGCATGAAACAGGGCGCTGCGCTCGATCCGCGCGAACTGGTGAATACGCGACAAGGCCTTGTCCCCCAGTCCGCGTTTGGGAACATTGACAATGCGTTCAAACGCCAGATCGTCGGCGGGCGAATGGATGAGGCGCAAATAAGCGAGCGCGTCGCGAATTTCGGCGCGTTCGTAAAAGCGGAAACCCCCGATGATGCGATAGGGCATTCCGATGGCGATAAAGCGATCCTCGAACTCGCGCGTCTGAAACTGGGCGCGCACCAGAATGGCGGCGCGGCCGAGGCTGATCTGGCGATGCTGCAACGCTTCCAGATCCTCGCCGATGCGCCGTGCCTCCTCGGGGCCGTCCCAGACGCCGACCACCCGCAGCTTGTCGCCCGCATCAAGCTCGGTCCACAAGGTCTTGCCCAAACGGTCCGAATTTTGCGCGATCAGCGCCGATGCGGCGGCCAGTATCTGCGGCGTCGAGCGATAATTCTGTTCCAAGCGGATCACCGTCGCGCCAGGAAAATCCTTTTCAAACCGCAAAATATTGGCGACTTCGGCGCCGCGCCAGGAATAGATGGACTGGTCGTCATCGCCGACGCAGCAGATATTCTTGCGCTCCTGGGCGAGCAGGCGCAGCCACAGATATTGGCTCGCATTGGTGTCCTGATATTCGTCGACCAATATATATTTGAAACGCTGTTGATATTGCTCGAGCACGTCGCGATGCTTTTTGAGGATCACCAGCATGTGGAGGAGCAGGTCGCCGAAATCGCAAGCATTGAGCGTCTTCAGCCGCGCCTGATACAGCGCGTAAAAATGCTGCCCCTTGCCATCGGCATAGGCCTGCTTGTCGGCTTCATCGAGGTCGGGCGGCGTGAGGCCGCGATTTTTCCACTTGTCGATCAGCCCCGCCAACTGCCGCGCGGGCCAGCGCTTTTCATCAAGCCCCTCGGCCTGGATGAGCTGTTTGAGCACGCGCAGCTGGTCATCGGTGTCGAGGATGGTGAAATTGCTCTGCAAGCCCACCAACTCGGCATGCCGGCGTAGCATTTTCGCGCAGATGCTGTGAAACGTGCCCAGCCAGGGCATGCCTTCCACCGCATCGCCGATCATCCGTCCGATCCGTTCGCGCATTTCGCGCGCGGCCTTATTGGTGAAGGTGACCGCCAATATCTCTGACGGCCAGGCCCGCCGCGTCGCGATGATATGCGCCAGCCGTGCCGTGAGTGCCGCCGTCTTGCCCGTGCCAGCCCCCGCAAGCATCAGCACCGGCCCTTCGGTCGTCAGCACCGCTTGTCGCTGCGGGCCGTTCAGTCCCAGGATATAGGGCGGGTCCGACGGGTCGGGCGGTGGCAGGTCGAGAGGAGAGGGGGGAATGCTGTTCACGCGCGAACGATTAGGGAACATGAGCCCCGCTGTCCAGTACCCGGCCCGCGTCAGCGACGGCAAGGTCCGTCAGCCGATCCGCTGCCTCAAAGCTGTTCGGTCGCCCGGCACCGCGTCGCGTTCCAGCCGGTCGAGTGTAGCACAGGCCATGGCGCGATAGGCCGGCAAGAGCGCGGGGCATTCGGCCTCCAGCGCCGCCAGATGATCGGCAATCGTCCCGGCATCGCCGCGCAAGATCGGCCCCGAAAGCGCCGAAAAACCTCGCGAAAGGCTGTTGGCGAGCGCGGCGCGCACCAGCGGCGCCAGCAGCGGTCCCGGCTCCTCGACTCCGGCATTCACCAATGCCTCCGACGCATCTGCCATCAGGGTGACGAGATGATTGGAGGCATGGCAAAGAGCGGCATGATAGAGCGGGCGCTGATTTTCCCCAATTTCAACGGCCACGCCTTTCAGCCGCGCGACAAGGTCGCGTGCATGCAGCGTTGCTGCCGGGCTTGATCCGGTAATGGCAAAGCGTGCGCGTGCCATGCGCGCAACTTCGGCCTGCGGCTCGCCGGTAAAGGTCATCACCGGATGCACCGCTGCCGTCAGCGCGCCTGCCGCTGCAAGGGGCGCGAGAATATCGGCACCGCTCCGCCCGCTGACATGAAAGACGAAAGGCGCATGGCCTTCCGGAATCGCCCACGCCAACTCCCTGACCACTTCTTCCAATGCATCGTCGGATACGGCAAGCGCGATCAGCTTGGTTTCCGCTGCCAGCGCCCCGAGCGAGGCGACTGGACGTACGACCGGAACGCGCGCCAAGACACCCTTCAGGCTTGCGGCGGAGCGCGTCCATAACAGGGGAGGCGGCGCCTCAGGGGCCGCGAGCCCAAGCGCCAGAGCTTGGCCGACGCGCCCTGCGCCCACTATGCCGACAGGCTGGGAAAGATCATTCATGCCTGTTCGTAACGCCGCGGCTGGTTCGACACCAGAAAGGAAGTGATCATATCTATGCTTGCGCAAGCGCATCAAACAGGGAACAGCGAATCACGATACTCACAGAAAAAGAGCCTGCGTCTTGATAAATCTCACCCCGTATCGCCAGAATAGCCGCGTTCTTACGGCGAGTCTTGTCGGCACGGCGGTCGAATTTTACGATTTCTATATTTATGGCACTGCCGCCGCGCTGGTCTTTGGTCCGCTCTTCTTTCCGGCTGAATCGCCGTCCGCGCAATTAATGCTCAGCTTCATGAGCTTTGCGCTGGCTTTCTTTGCGCGGCCTGTTGGAGCGGTCGTCTTCGGCCATTTCGGCGACCGTATCGGGCGCAAATCGACGCTTGTTGCTTCCCTGATGCTGATGGGCGCCTCGACTTTGCTCATCGCCTTTCTGCCCACCTATGCCATGGTCGGCTGGGTGGCGCCCTTGTTGCTGTGCATTTTGCGCTTTGGGCAGGGGCTCGGCCTTGGCGGCGAATGGGGCGGTGCGGCCTTGCTCGCGGTCGAAAATGCCCCGCCGGGCTGGCGCGCCCGCTTCGGCATGTTCCCGCAGCTGGGCGCTCCTGTGGGCTTCATCGCTGCCAATGGCCTTTTCCTGCTCCTTGGCCTGTGGCTCAGCGATGCCGAGTTCATGGCATGGGGCTGGCGCATTCCCTTCCTCTTTTCCGCCCTGTTGGTCGGTCTCGGCCTGTGGGTGCGGTTGAAGATCGGCGAAACCCCCGCCTTTGCCGAAGCGATGGAGGCGGGGCCGCCGCCGGGCGTGCCGCTGGGGCAATTGCTACGGCATCATTTGCTCATCACCCTTGCCGGCATTCTCGCGGTCGTCGCCTGTTTCGCCATTTTCTACCTCGCGACCAGTTTCGCGCTGGCGCATGGTACGACGACGCTCGGCTATGGGAAGGAAGCCTTTCTGCTTGTGCAGCTGGGGGCGATTCTCTTCATGGCTGCGGGTATCATCTACGCCGGCTATGCAAGCGACGCATCGAGCGCGCAGCGCGTGCTGGGGCTTGGGTGTGGGGCGACTATTTTTATCGGTCTGTTTTTCGGTCCGGCGCTGGCGTCGGGATCGCTTGCGGTCGTCGGACTGGGCCTGGCCGCCGCGCTTTTTGTCATGGGGCTGGTTTATGGTCCGCTGGGTGTCTGGTTGACGCAGCTTTTTCCTGTTCATGTCCGCTATACGGGGGCATCGGTCGCTTTCAACGGGGGCGGCATATTGGGCGGCGCAGCCGCGCCCATTGTCGCGCAAGCGCTGGGCGATTGGGGCGGCACCGAAGTGGTCGGCCTTTATCTGGCACTCGCCGGGGCGTTAAGCTGGATCGGCCTGATGATCGTCAAACGTCGCGGCGCGGCGGTCTGACGGCTTGGCACTAAGACGCGAAAGACCGAAGCAGGCTCAGCTTCGCTTTCCCGACCCGGCGTTCGACCTCAATCTCATATCCGTTCACCGCCACCTTTTCCTTTTGTGCGGTTTCGATGGATATCCAGCTTTCCGGCCCGACCCAGCCCAGCCGCGACATTTTGTCGAGCGCCACACAGGCCGCTCCCGTGTCATAGGGCGGATCGAACAGGAGCAGATCAAAGGGGCGCGGCGCAGGTCCAAGCGCCAGCACCGATCCTGCGCGCACCTGCGCGCGCGAGCCCGCACCGAGCGCCGCGAGATTCGTGCGCAAGGCGTCCAGCGCCTCGCGATCCTGTTCGCCGAACAGGCAATGCGCGGCGCCGCGCGACAGCGCCTCGATCCCCAGCGCGCCCGAACCGGCGAAGAGATCGGCGACATAAAGGCCTTCGAAACTGCCAACTCGGCTCGCGAGCATCGAAAACAGCGTTTCGCGGGTGCGGTCTGCGGTAGGGCGGGTGGTGTCGCCCTGCGGCGCCACCAGCTTTCGTCCGCGCCATTCGCCGGCGATGACCCTCATTTCGCCATCCGCCGCCGAAACTGGAAGAGGGCATCGCGCGGCACGATTTCGACCGCGCCCATATCGAGGTCCTGCAGGTCAAACTCGCCATAGCGGGTACGGATCAAGCGACTGACCTGCAGTCCCAGATGCTCAAGCACCCGGCGAACCTCCCGATTCTTGCCTTCGGTCAGCGTCAATTCAATCCATTGATTGCGCCCCGTGCGGCGTTCGAGATTGGCGTCGATCTTGCCATAGCGAACCCTGTCAATCTCGACCCCTTCGACCAGATCCTCAAGCTGGCTCTGGCTTATGTCGCCAAAGGCGCGCGCCCGATAGGTCCGCTCGACCCCGCTGGCAGGAAGTTCGAGCTGGCGCTTGAATTCGCCATCATTGGTCAGCAGCAGCAGTCCCTCGGTATTATAATCGAGCCGCCCCACGGGCATCAGTCGCGGCAAATCCTTGGGCAGGACATCATAAATGGTCTTTCGCCCCTTGGGGTCGCGCGCGGCGGTCAGGCAGCCTGCAGGTTTGTGAAACCGATAAAGGCGTGTCGAAACGGGCTTGGCGACCGGCTGACCGTCGACTGTCAGGCCGTCAAGCGAAGACAGCAGCGGTGCTGGCTGCCGGACAATCTCGCCATGAAGCGCGATGCGTCCTTCCTCGATCATTCGCTCGACATCGCGGCGCGAGCCTATTCCGGCGCGGGCGAGCAGTTTGGGAATGCGCTGCGGCCCCTCATTTTCAATCGGGGGCGCAGCCTTGTCCTGTGACGGCCCGTCACCAGGCAGAGGGCGACGGGGACGCCGGCTGCCACGACCTTCGGTCGCTGCGATGCTGGATGGGCGAGAAGAGGGGGGACGGCGATTCGTCATCGGAACATTTCGGGCTTTCTTGTCGTTATTCGGGAATAATCTGTTGCGTTCGCGCAACGGTCATAGCCGGAAATAAGTCGCTTCGTCGATGGTGCGCGAAAGGCCTCTTGCACGGGGGCAAGCGGCACGCCATGTCGCCGAACAAAGGGAGACCTTATGCTCTTCGCGTCCCGCCCCTCCTGCATCAAGCGTCTTCTGGTGATCGAGGATGACCCGCTGGTTGCGTTCGATAATGAGCGGACGCTGAAACAGGCGGGCTATGAGGTTATTTCAACGGTCGATTCGGGGGAAACGGCGGTCGCCCTCATGGCGGGGGAGCCGATTGATGCGCTTGTGCTCGATCTCGGGCTGGCCGGAGATATGACCGGGCGGGAAGTCGCCCGTCTTGCCCGCGATCGCGGGATCGCCGTGCTTCTGGTAACCGGCCAATGTCCCGAGGACGCGAGCGACATCGCGCTCGCCTGCCTCAACAAGCCGCACAGCGCGGCGGCATTGATCAGTGCCTTGCGCGCCATCGAAACGATGATTTGCCAACAAAAAATGCCCCGAAAAATACAGGGGCTCCAGACATATTGGAGACCGGAGGCGGTTTGACCGGGGTCAGTTGCAAATTCGCGGCTTCCAATTTCAAACCAAATCTTTAGGCCTTTTCCTTCGCGATCGAGGATGGGAAGGGAATGCCGATGTCATTGGGGCTTGATACGCTGGTTCTGGTCGCGGTCATCGCGCTGGTCATCGGCCTTGCATTCGTCATCCCCAGCTTTGCGCCCTATCGCAAGCCTCGCCCCATTGTGGCCTTTCTGCTCGGGATATCGAGCGGCTTTCCGCTCACCTTGCTTCTTGGTACCATGACCTTCTGGCTGTCCAAGGTCGGCATCGAAAAATCCACCATCGGCTTCGCTATCGGCTTGACCACGCCCTATACGCTCAAATTTCTCTGGGCGCCGTTGGTGGACCGCCTTCCGCTTCCTTTTCTCACCCGCGCTTTCGGGCAGCGGCGCAGCTGGCTCTTCTTCATTCAGGTGCTGCTGGTCATTGCGATCTGGAATCTGGGCACCAGCAATCCCACCAACGACAATCTGGCGCCCTTTGCCTTCTGGGCCATCGCCGTCGCCTTTCTGTCGGCGACGCAGGATATTGTGATCGACGCCTATCGCATCGAAATATTGTCCGACGCCGAATTGCCGCACGGCACCGCGATGAACCAGTTCGGCTATCGCACCGGCAATCTGATTGCCGGGGTCGGCACAATCGCGCTGGCTTCACCCGAGGGGTTCAACCTGGGTTGGGCGGCGGCCTATGGCTTCACCGGCCTTGCCGTGCTCCCTGCCGTGATCGGCGCTCTTTTCGCCGGACCTGGGCGGTTCGATCCGACCCGCGCCAAGGCGCTGGAAAGCGGCTTCGCGGCGTGGCTCAAGGATACGGTCATCAATCCTTTCCGCGAATTTCTGGGACGCAATGGCGCCGTCCTGATCCTGCTCTTTGTCCTTGTCTACAAGGTCGGTGACGCGATGGGGCAGGGGATGCTCAATCCCATGATCGTCGAGCTTGGTTTCACTGACACCGAATTTGTCGCGATCAACAAGGGGGTGGGTTTTGTTGCGCTGATCGTCGGCTCGGCGTGCGGTGCGCCCTTTATCGCGTGGCTGGGAATGGGCCGCGCCTTGCTTATCTCCGGACTGCTGATGATGTTCAGCAATTTCCTGTTCGCGGTGCTCGCCGCCGTCGGCCACTCGCCGCTGATGCTCGCTATCGCCGTGGGAACGGAAAATTTCACCAGCGGCATCGGCCTCACCGTTTTCGTCACCTATTTGTCGGGCCTGTCGAGCCTTGCCTATACGGCGACGCAATTCGCGCTGCTTTCTTCTTTCGCGGCGGTGGGACGAACCTGGCTCGCGACGCCCGGCGGCTATCTGGCCGAGGGGCTCGGGTGGGTCGGCTTCTGGATCGTCACCGTCATCATCGCCATTCCCGGCATGTTGCTGCTCTGGATATTGTGGCGCAAAGGCTTCGTCGTCCAAAGCGTGCGGCAACCGAGCACCGAGGATGACGGGCATGAGCTGGTTCATCCCGAAGAAGGCAGGGCCAAGCCCACGAGCGGCTAGGGAAAACCCCTTATAGAAGGGGAAGGCTCAGTCGGGCACTTCCCCATTGGCCGCCAGCACAACGCCGGCGAGATAGAGCGACCCGGCGATCAGCACGATTTCCCGCGCCGGATCTACGGCAAGCGCAGCAAGGGCCTCTTCCACGCTACCCGCGTCGCGGGCGTCCGGGCCAAAGGTGGCGGCGCCATGATGGTCATGCCCCGGAACCGGAACGACCGTAATACTCGCCAGCCGTGATTGCAGCGGCGTGAGGATAGCGTCGGGATGCTTGTTGGCGAGCATTCCGCTGACGAGGTGAATGCGGCGCGCATCGTCAGCGAAATATCGGGCGATTTCCCGCCCCGCATCGGCATTATGCGCGCCGTCGAGCCATAGGTCAGTGTTCGCGGGCAGCAGGGCCGAGAGGGGACCGGGGGCCAGCTTTTGCAGGCGAGCGGGCCAGAAGGCATTGGCAATGCCGGAAGCCACTGCCTCGCTGTCCCGACGCGGCTCGGCCAGGTCCAGCATGGCGATGGCGAGCCCGGCGTTCCGCATCTGATGCATCCCCGCCATGGCCGGGCGAGGAAGCGAAGGCAGGCTGCGCGACCCGGATTTCCAGCAAAAGCCGCCGTCGTCGGGTTCAACCCACCAATGCCGCCCTTCGGCAAAGGGCGTGACGCCCGCCTGTGCTGCCCGCTCGGCAATGACCTCCATCACCGGCTCCGCATAGCCCAGCGTGGCGAGTGCGGCCCCGGGCTTGACGATCCCTGCCTTTTCCCATGCGATACGCTGCGCGGGATCGGTGGGCGTTCCGGCCTCGGGCGAGAGCAAAAAGGCCTCATGGTCGATCCCCAGCGAGGCAATGCCGCAGACGGCAGGCGCGGGGATGATGTTTGTCGCATCGAGCCGACCGCCAAGGCCCACCTCGATGATACAATCATCGGCGGGGATGCGGGAAAAGGCGAGCAGCGCGGCGGCGGTGGTGACTTCAAAGAAACTCGCCCGCAGATCGGCCGCGATGTCGAGCACTTCGGCTAGCAAGGCAGCAAGCATGGCATCGTCGATCAGCGCGCCCGCGAGGCGAATCCGCTCGTTAAACCGCACCAGATGCGGGCTGGTATAGCAATGAACACGGCGCCCCTCCGCTTCCAGCATGGCGCGCAGGAAAGTGCAGGTCGATCCCTTGCCATTGGTGCCGGCGACATGAAAGGTGCGCGGCAGATGCTCCTGCGGATTGCCCAGCCGCGCGCACAGCTCGGCTATTCGCTCCAGCCCCAATATGTCGCGCCCGGGCGACAGCGCCGCGAGGCGGTCGAGCTGGGCCTGAACGGCGGGATCGGACGAGTGGGCGTGATCGGGCATCGTCGAACCTTGATAGTGGCTGCCGTCGAGCCTCTCAGCTTTCGTCATGCCGGACTTGATCCGGCATCCATTGCCGCGCTTGTCTGCATGGACCCCGGATCAAGTCCGGGGTGACGATAAGAGATTGGCGTTGTGCCTTACGCCGCCTTTTCGGGCGCCATATAGCCGATCAACCGGCCCAGCGTTTCGGGCAGATCCTTGCGATGCACCACCATGTCGATCATGCCATGGTCGAGCAGATATTCGGCGCGCTGAAACCCTTCGGGCAGCTTTTCGCGAATCGTATTCTCGATCACCCGCTGGCCCGCAAAGCCGATCAGCGCATTGGGCTCGGCAATCTGCACATCGCCCAGCATGGCATAGCTGGCGGTGACCCCGCCCGTCGTCGGATCGGTCAGCAGCACGATATAGGGCAAGCCCGCCCGGCGCAGCCGCGCCAGCGCCACGGTCGCGCGCGGCATCTGCATCAGCGACAGCGTGCCTTCCTGCATACGCGCGCCGCCCGCGGCGGTGATGGCGATATAGGGGCAGCCGCGCTTGATCGCCTGCTCCACCCCGGCGACAAAGGCTTCGCCAACGGCGACGCCCATCGAGCCGCCCATGAAGGCGAAATCCTGCACGCCGATCACGGCGGGCTTGCCGTCGATCCGGCCAAAGGCGTTCTGATAGGCGTCGCGATCGCCGGTTTGCGTGCGCGCAGCCTTGATGCGATCGACATATTTTTTCGTGTCGCGAAACTTCAGCGGATCTTCGGGCGCCGCGGGCGCGGGCAGCAGGTCATGGATGCCGCCGTCGAAAAGCTGCGCGAAACGTTCCGTGGCGCCGACGCGGTCATGATGGTCGCAGCGCGGGCAGACATTCAGATTATCTTCCCATTCCTTGACGAAGACCATCTGCTGGCAGTTGCGGCATTTGTGCCAAAGATTGTCGGCAGTATCGCGCTTGGCCGTGAAGGACAAAGCGTTGCGAACGCGGTCGATCCAGCTCATCCCATTTTCTCCTTTGCGCCGTGAATAGCATCGGCGAGCGAGCGGGTGAAGTTTTCCAGATGGGGCGGGGCGCCTTCGCCATGTTCGGCGATGATATCGACGAGCGCCGAACCGACGATCACCCCATCGGCAACGCGGGCGATGGCGGCGGCCTGATCGGGGCTGCGAACGCCAAAGCCAACGGCGACGGGCAAATCGGTCGCGGCCTTGAGGCGCGTAACCGCTTCCTCGATACTCGCCTGGGCGGCCTGTTGCAGCCCGGTGATGCCTGCGACCGAAATATAATAGAGAAAGCCGCCTGCGCCGTTCAGCACATCGGGCAGCCGCGCGGCATCGGTGGTCGGCGTGGCCAGCCGGATCGGCGCAATGCCGGCCTCGCGCAGCGCGGGGCCCAGTTCGGGGTCTTCCTCCGCCGGAATATCGACGCAGATGACCCCGTCCACACCCGCCCTGGCGCATTCGGCGGCAAACCAGTCGGCGCCGCGCGCCGTCATGGGATTGGCGTAGCCCATCAGCACCAGCGGCACCTCCGGATGTCGTTCGCGAAAGCTGGCAACGATGGCGAAAATATCGGCTGTGCGCGTCCCTTTGGCGAGGCTGCGGAGATTGGCGGCCTGAATGGCGGGACCGTCCGCCATCGGGTCGGTAAAGGGCATGCCGATCTCGATGATATCGGCGCCGCCCGCCACGAGGGCGTCGAGATTGGCGCCGGTGTCGCCGTCGCCCCCGGTGATGAAGGTGATGAGCGCCGGGCCCCGGTCAAATGCGGCGGAAAAGCGGATCATGCAGCCTTCTCCGTGACAAATGCCAGTTGATTCACTCGCCTCGCCTTATTCTCCCGCTTCGTCATCGCGGACTTGATCCGGGATCCAGGGAACCAATGCTGCGTAAATGGATTCCGGATCAAGTCCGGAATGACGACAATGTTCATGCTGGTTCCAAGGGCCATCAAAGGGTCTCTCCCAGCGCTTCGGCAACGGTGAAGATATCCTTGTCGCCGCGCCCTGAACAATTGACGATGATGATCTTGTCCTTGCCCAGTGTCGGGGCAATGCGTTCGGCGGCGGCGATGGCATGGGCGCTTTCCAGCGCGGGAATAATGCCCTCCAGCCGGGTCAGCTTCTGGAAGCTGGCAAGCGCCTCTTCATCGGTCACAGGTTCATAGCGCGCGCGGCCGATATCATGGAGCCAGCTATGCTCCGGCCCGATGCCGGGATAGTCGAGCCCCGCCGAAATGCTGTGCGCCTCGGTGATCTGGCCGTCCTCATCCTGCAGCAGATAGGTCTTGTTGCCATGCAAGATACCGGGCTTCCCGCCCGCAAGGCTGGCGGCGTGCTTCTTGCCCAGCCCTTCGCCCGCTGCTTCGACGCCGACAAGTTCGACACCTTTGTCGTCGAGGAAGGGGTGGAACAGCCCGATCGCATTTGACCCGCCACCAACCGGTGCGATCAGCATATCGGGCAAGCGCCCCTCGGCCTCCAATATCTGCGCGCGCGCCTCTTCGCCGATCACCGACTGAAAATCGCGGACAAGCTGCGGATAGGGGTGCGGTCCCGCGACCGTGCCGATGATATAGAAGGTGTCGTGCACATTGGCGACCCAGTGCCGAAGCGCCTCGTTCATCGCATCTTTCAGCGTCTTGGCGCCCGACTCCACCTCGACCACCTCGGCGCCGAGCAGTTTCATGCGAAACACATTGGGCTGCTGCCGCGCGGCATCGACCGCGCCCATGAAAATGGTGCAGGGCAGGCCGAACAGCGCGGCCACCGTCGCGGTCGCCACGCCATGCTGGCCCGCGCCGGTTTCGGCGATGATCTTCTGCTTGCCCATCCGCTTCGCGAGCAGGATCTGGCCGATGCAATTGTTGATCTTGTGCGCGCCCGTATGATTGAGATCTTCGCGCTTCAGATAGATTTTGGCGCCAAAGCCTTTCTCGGCGTTCGCGCGCACCTCTTCGGTCAGCCGCTCGGCGAGCCACAGCGGGCTGGGCCGTCCGACATAATGGCGGAGCAGGCGTTCGAACTCGGCGCGAAATTCATTATCCTGCCGCGCCGTACGATATTCGCGCTCGAGGTCGAGGATCAGCGGCATCAGCGTTTCGGCGACATAACGTCCGCCAAAATCACCAAAATGGCCCCGCTCATCGGGGCCGCTGCGAAGGCTGTTGGGTATTTTGGTCATCGTCCCGCCGCTTTAAGGAAAGCCGCGATCATGTCCATATCCTTGACGCCCGGCGCGCTTTCCACGCCCGATGAAACATCGACGAGCGGCGCCCCGGTCTCGGCCACTGCCTGACCCACATTGTCAATGGTCAGCCCGCCCGCGATGCCCCAATCCATGACGTGGCTGTGTCCCGCCAGCAGCGACCAGTCAAAGCGTGTGCCATTGCCGCCCGGCAGCGCCTGTGCGGGCGCGTCGAACAGGATGCGGTCGGCAATCCCCTGATATTTCTTCATTCGTTCCAGCGTACCGGCATCTTTCAACCCCACGGCTTTCCACACTTCAGCGGGGACAAGTTGCTTCACCGCGGCCAGCCATTCGGGCGTTTCGGCGCCATGAAACTGGATGACATCCGGGCGCACAAGGTTGAGCGCTTGTCCGGTCAGATGCTGCGACGCATTGACCAGAAGCAGCGCGACCTTGATCCGTCCGCGCGCATGTTCGCGCAGTGCCGCGGCTTTTTTTAGGTCGACATGGCGCTTGCTCGGCTCGAAATGGACAAGGCCGATATGGGTCGCGCCGCAGGTGACGGCAGCATCAATGGCCTCGGGGGTGGTGATACCGCAGATTTTTACGAGGGGGGACATGAACGAGCCTTTTTTGCAATGGGCTGGAAGTTGCACGGGGCCAAGACCGCGCCGTCTGACGGGGAATGAGGGACGGGAAAGCGAAGCGTTCGGGTTAAAGCGTCGCTTCGATTGCCCGCGCGGCCTGGTCGGGATCGGCCGACTGGCTGATCGGGCGGCCGATCACGATCACCGAGGCGCCATCATCCCGCGCCTGTGCAGGCGTGACAATGCGCTTCTGGTCCCCGGCCTTTCCATCCGCCGGACGCACGCCGGGCACAACGAAAAAGCCGTCCGGCCATGCTGCATGGGCAGCTTTCACTTCCTTGCCTGAACAGACGATGCCATCCAGCCCCGACGTGCGGGCGAGCGCGGCGAGCCGCATCACCTGCTCATGCGGGCTGTCCCCGACACCGATATCGGCGAGGTCAGGGGCATCAAGGCTCGTCAGCATGGTGACGCCGACGACCTTGGTATTCGCCCCGGCGGCAGCTTTCGCTTCCTCCATCATCGCGCGCCCACCCCCGGCGTGGACGGTCAATATCGCTGGTTCCAGCGGGCGCAGTGCCTGAATGGCTTTGGCCACCGTATTGGGAATATCGTGCAATTTCAGGTCGAGGAAAATGGGTAGGCCCAGCTTCGCCATTTCATGCACGCCATGATGGCCATTGGCGCAGAAAAATTCGAGCCCCAGTTTCAGCCCGCCGACATGATGGCGAACCTTCTGCGCCAGCGTATGCGCCGCATCAAGGTGCGGGGTGTCGATGGCAAGATAAAGCGGCGAAGTCATGCGAGGTCCATCATCGGTTGCCGAGCGGCGGCGGGTTGTCGAGCGGGGAAGGGGGAATGTCATTGACCGGGGCCGGATCGGCAACAGTCGCCGGCGCGGGCGCCGCTGTCACCGGTGCGGGCTCGACTGGGCGATTGGCCATGGCGCGCAGATCGGCAAGCTGCTTCTCGCTATGGTCCAGCCGCCGTTTCAGCGACCAACGCGAAGTGCGCAGCGCAATCCACATCGGCAGGCTGCCCACCAGAAAGGATCCCAGAATGACGACCGGCAATTTGGTGTCGAGCACGTAATCGGGCCAGACCGTCACCGTCACGGGGGTCCAGTTCGCCATGGCGAACACCACCAGAATGACGGTCAGCAAGACCCAGATAATCGTTCTTACCATGCCCATATATTTGCTCCCGCCAGTTCCGCCCATTTCTAGGGTCGTGACCCTAGGCAAGATTGCTGTGGCTTTCCACCCCGTCGCTACGCCGCGCCGAATACGCGGGCGAAGATGGTATCGACATGTTTCATATGATAGCCGAGATCGAACAACTCGGTAAGCTGTTCGTTCGACAGCCGCGCCGTGACATCGGGATCGGCCTTGAGCAGATCGAGCAGCGAAAGCTGCCCATCGCTGTCCCATACCTTCATCGCATTGCGCTGGACGAGGCGATAGCTGTCCTCGCGGCTCGCTCCCGCCTGCGTCAGTGCAAGCAGGACGCGCTGCGAATGGACCAGTCCGCCCATGCGGTCGAGATTCTTCTGCATCCGCTCGGGATAGACGACCAGCTTGTCGACGACGCCCGTCAGGCGGCCCAGCGCGAAATCCAGCGTGATCGTTGCATCGGGCCCGATAAAGCGCTCGACCGAGGAATGGCTGATGTCCCGCTCGTGCCACAGCGCGACATTCTCCAGCGCCGGAACCACGGCGCTGCGCACCATGCGCGCAAGGCCGGTGAGGTTCTCGGTCAACACGGGGTTGCGCTTGTGCGGCATCGCCGAGCTGCCCTTTTGCCCCGGCGAGAAATATTCCTCGGCCTCCAGCACTTCGGTGCGCTGCAAATGGCGCACTTCGGTCGCCAGCCGTTCGATCGACCCGGCGACAACGCCCAGCGTCGCAAAGAACATGGCATGGCGGTCGCGCGGGATGACCTGTGTCGACACCGGCTCGATGGAGAGCCCCAGCTTTTCGGCGACATAGGCTTCGACGCGCGGGTCGATATTGGCAAAGGTGCCGACCGCGCCCGAAATGGCGCAAGTGGCGACTTCGGCGCGCGCGGCCACAAGCCGCTCCTTGCACCGGGCAAATTCGGCATAAGCCTGCGCCAGTTTCAGGCCAAAGGTCACCGGCTCCGCATGAATCCCATGGCTGCGCCCGATGGTCGGGGTCAGCTTGTGCTCGCGCGCGCGGCGCTCGATCGTCGCCAGCAGCACGTCGAGATCGGCGAGCAATATGTCCGCCGCCTGGCTGAGCTGCACCGCAAGACAGGTGTCGAGCACGTCGCTCGACGTCATGCCTTGGTGCATGAAGCGCGCTTCCTCGCCGACATTTTCGGCAACCCACGTCAGAAAGGCGATCACATCATGTTTGGTGACCGCTTCAATCGCATCTATTGCCGCGACATCGATCGTGGGGTTGGTCGCCCACCAGTCCCACAGTGCCTTCGCCGCCGATTTCGGCACCGTCCCCAGCTCCGCCAGCGCTTCGGTGGCATGGGCTTCGATTTCAAACCAGATGCGGAAGCGGTTTTCCGCCGACCAGATCGCAGTCATCTCCGGCCGGGCGTAACGGGGGACCATAGTAATTCCTTTCGTCAGGCGACTTGTCGCGCTTTTCCTGCAGATGCGGGTTCCGCTGCCCCCTAGCAGCGCCAGGCCGCTTCGCCAATCGGCGGTTTGCGGCAACTTCGTGCCGGTGAAGCGGATTGATCCCATGCCCCTTCAATAAAAGGCCGCGATTCCGAAAATCGCCGCCGCTAGGAGAATGAAAATGTTGAAACAATGGCTTTTGGTCGGCGCCGCTGCCTTCAGTGTTCCTGCCGTTGCGCAGGACTTGAGCGAAGTCCCCCCCGCCACAGAGGCTCCGGCCACGGAAGTGCCGGAAACAGTGCCTGAAGCGACTTCGCCGCAGGCCCCGACTTCCGACCAGATCGCAGCCGTCGTGGAAAGCGAGTTTGCGACCTATGACAGCGACGCTGACGGCCAGTTGAGCGACAGCGAATTTGCTGCATGGATGAAGAAGCTGCGCGTGGCGAGCGATCCGAACATGGATCCGGAATCGCAGGCCGTGCGTGATTGGGCAAGCCAGGCCTTTGCTGCCGCCGATGCAGACCAGTCCGCAAGCGTCAGCAAGGATGAACTGACCGCTTTCCTGTCACGCGGCGCGTAAGCATCGCCTCGTGACGCTCCAGCAGCCGCCGGATTTCCGGCGGCTGCTCCATATTGGCAATTCAACTCTCCGCGCGCGCCGCCTGTGCCACCTCGACGATGGTGAGGTTGCGCTTATGTCCGTCGCGGTCGGGCCAGGGAATGGAATGCCCCTTACGAAGTCCGATCAATCCGGCGCCGATGGGCGTCAGAATGGATATGCGGCCATTCGCGATATCGGCTTCACGCGGATAGACGAGTTGCACGGTCCGCGTCGCGCCACTGGCTTCGTCGATAAAGGTGACGGTGGAGCCCATGGCCACCACATCGTCGGGAAATTTATCGACGGTATGAATGATGGCACGGTCGATTTCGCCGAGCAAAAGCTCGCTCACCTGCGGCAGCCGGTCTTCATGGCCAAGCGCCAGGCTGGTCAGCGCATCAGCTTCGGTGTCAATCATGTGGATACGCGGCCGCCGGGCCGCCAAGCGCGTGGTCATATTACTGCTTTCCAAAGAATAAGAGCCCGACGCGCGCGGGGCGTCTCGGCAAATCATATAAATTTAAAAGGGCACCCCCGGCTTCGAGCGTGGGAGCGCCGAACCCGGGGCTAAAGGCCCACGAGGAGTTGCCCCCCGGAGAGGCAAAAACGGTAAAGGCTGCGCCGAGTCTTCATTGGCCTATGATGTCCCTGCCGTGACGCCCTGTCAAATGAACAAGAGGAGCAGGGAATATGGGGATTGCGTCCACACGTACAAGCGCTCCCTGCCTTCCGCTTTCGCGGATTCACAAGAGGCCCATGGCCCGCATGCTACGATAATCGCTTCCCCCGATGATGATATGATCATGGACGGCGATCCCCAGTTTCGCGGCGGCGTCGGCGATATCACGGGTTATGGCAATATCCTGCCGGCTGGGCTCGGGGCTGCCGCTGGGGTGATTATGCACCAGAATCATGGCCGATGCTCCCAGCTCCAGCGCACGTTTGATCACTTCGCGCGTATAGATGGCCGATTGGTCGATCGACCCCTCGCTGACCAGTTCGTCGCGAATCAGCATGTTGCGCGTATTGAGATAGAGAACACGCACCCGTTCGATATCGATGGGCCCCATATCGGCACGCAGCCAATCAAGCAGCGCGTCCCAGCTCGACAGAATCGGTTTGTCGCGAAACTCGCCTTTCAGCATGAACAGGCTGGACGCCTGAACGATCTTGAGCGCGGCAATGGCGCCGTCACCCAGCCCCTCGACCCGGCGCAGCGATTCCGGATCGGCGCTGATCAGCTGCGCAAGCGAGCCGAACTCGCGCAGCAAAGCCTTGGCAAGCGGCTTGGTGTCCCGGCGCGGAATGGCAAGGGTAAGGAGATATTCGACTAGCTCATAATCGGCCAGACTTTGCGGCTCGGCCAAAAGGCGGGCGCGAAGCCGGGCGCGGTGGCCCGCATGATCGGCGCCAGGGGCGGGCCCTCGTGCGGGCATATCGGCGGGCATATCGGCCATGCCACCGCCAATAACCGCCTTGCCGGTGGCACTCAACAATCATAGAGGTCACTGGCTATGCCGACCCCCATTGCCTTGCCCCCAAAGGCGCGTTGCTATCTGTTGCCGACAATGAGGAGGAGGGAGGCAGGCGCGCCGCTGACTCCCGGCGCCCGGCATGTTCCTGGCGCCCCCCATGACTGATCTCCCCCCGGAGCCTGATGCACCCCCTCCCATCCGCCGGGGCGGTCGGCGTATTCGTCGGCGTTGGATCGCAGGCGCCGGTATCTTGGCGATTGGCGCTGGCCTATGGGCCGGACGCGCGCCCATTGCCGGGCATTTTGTCGAGGAGGCGCTGAAAGCGCGCGGGGTTCCCGCCCGCTACACGATCCAGAAGATCGGCCTTCGCACCCAGCGCTTGTCCGATGTAGTGATCGGGGACCCCAGACGACCCGATCTCGTCGCGAAAACGGTCGAAGTGACTCTCGATTATAGCTTCAGCGGCCCCTATGTCGCCGCTCTTAGCGCCGATGGGGTGCGGCTCTACGGAAAATTTGTCGATGGCCAGCTTTCGCTGGGCGCGCTCGACAAGTTTCGCGACCCTGAGAACCGCGATCCATTTTCGCTCCCCGATCTGCGCGTTACGCTCAAAGATGCCCGCGCGCGCTTCACCACGCCGTGGGGCCCCGTTGCAGCCGTCTTGAACGGACACGGCAATCTTCGCCGGGATTTTACCGGCAAGCTGGCCCTGCTCGCACCCCATATGGCCGCCGGCAATTGCCAAGCCCAGAATCTCAGCTTTTATGGGGCGCTGACGGTGCGCAATGTGCGGCCGCATCTCGTGGGACCGCTGCGCGGCACTCATGTCGACTGCGGGGGGAATATACGGGCCGTTGCGCCGCAACTGGCGCTCGACCTTGGCTTGTCCGAGGATTTGACCCGCTGGGACGGCAAAGCAAGCGCGCGGGTTGAGCGGCTGGCCGCCGGAGATATGACAGCTGAAAATTTGGGTTTCTTCGCTAGCTTTGAAGGCAGTGCGGAGAAAAGCGATGTCAGCATCGACGCCCATATGGCCCGACTTCGCGGCGCGGACTTCACCGCCGAAACGGTGGCTATGGTCGCCAAAGGCGCCGTGGGGAGCAAGCTCCCTCAGCTCACCGGGCGCCTTTCCTTCGCCAAGGCGCGCGCAAGCGAGGGGTGGCGCGCCGCGGTCATCGACGGCGCCAAGGCCGCGTCGGGAACGCCTCTGGCTCCCTTGGCTTCGCGCGCATCCCAGGCTTTGGCAAGGATGATATCCGACGCAAGTGGCAGCGCTGAATTCGCCTTGGCGGGGGAGGGGCCGACGACGCGCCTCGAACTGCGCGCGCCGCAGTTGACCAGCACCAGTGGAGCCTATTTTCGCGGAAGCGATAAGAGCAATATTCGCTATTTTCTCGGTGCGTCCCGCCCGGCGGTCGTCGCCTCGGGCCTATGGCGCTTTGGCGGCGGGGAGCTTCCGTCTGGCACCGTCGCGCTCGATCGGCGCGCCGATGGCCGGCTCGATGGCCGCGCCATTTTTGCGCCCTATAGCGCGCCCGGTGCGCAACTGGCGCTCGCCCCTGTCGATTTTTCGGGGGACGGCAGTGGCCACATGCGCTTTGCCACCCGCCTGCGCCTTTCCGGGCCGCTCGCCGACGGCCGGGTGGAGGATTTGGCAATGCCGCTTTCGGGCAAGGTTGCGCTCACCGGGGAACTGGCGCTCGATGGCGGGTGCCACAATATCCGCGCCGAACAGATAAAAGCGTCGGGTTTCACCCTTGCGCGACCGGCACTCGCGCTTTGCAGCGCGGTTGGCGCAGCTTTGCTTCGCACGGGTCCGCGCGGGTTGGAAGGGCGCATCCACATTCCCGCGCTCGCGCTGCACGGAACCAGCGGCGCCTCGCCGCTCCATATTACGGCCGGCCGCGCCAGCGTCGATCTCGCCGCTATGCGCTGGACGCTTGCCGACCCCGACATCCGCATGGGAACCGATGAAGCCCAGACGTATTTTGCGGCCGCGCAGATCGACGGAGGCGCAGGCGCAAGGGGAATGTCCGGCCACTTACGCGGCGGGCACGGCAAAATCGGCGCCGTTCCTCTCGATATGAGCGAGATTGATGCTGAATGGAACTGGAGCGCGGGGGCGCTTACCCTGAATGGTGCCTTGCGACTAACCGATGCGGAACCCGACCGGCGCTTCTTCCCGCTGGTGGCCAAGGCGGCTCAATTGCGATTCGCCAATGGCACCATCACCGCAGAGGCGGCTTTTGACGAGCAGGGCAGCGGACGGCGCATCGTTGATACCGTCATCCATCACAACCTGGCGTCCGGGGCGGGGAGCGCGGACCTCAAGGTCAAGGAAATCCGCTTTGACGAAGGATTTCAACCCGACCAGCTCACCAGTCTCGCGCTCGGCGTAGTCGCCAATGTCGATGGTTCGGTGGTCGGGGACGGCAAAATTCTGTGGGGCGACGCGGGCGTTACCAGCGAGGGGACCTTCGCAACTGCCAATATGAATTTGGCGGCGGCTTTTGGTCCCGTGACGGGCCTGACGACAACGCTTCATTTTGAGGATCTGCTTGGCCTGCGCTCCGCTCCGGGGCAGCGGGCTTCATTGAACGATGTCAATCCGGGAATCCCCGTCCGCGAAGGGATCATCGAATATCGACTGCTCGGTGACAACCGCATTCGTGTCGAAGGGGGGAGCTGGCCCTTTGCCGGGGGGGAGTTGCTGCTGCATCCTGCCACCCTTGATTTCAATGCCGACAAGCCCCGCCGCCTGTCTTTCGATCTGGTGGGCGTCGATGCGGCGGTATTCCTTCAGCAATTTGGCTTCGACAACATCAACGCCACAGGGAAATTCGACGGGACCTTGCCCGTGGAATTTGACGGTCTCGGCGGGCGGATTGTCGATGGCCGGATCGATTCGCGCTTTGGCGGCGGCGGTATCGCCTATGTTGGGGAACTGTCGAACCGCAACCTGGGCGTCATCGCCAATTTCGCTTTCGGCGCCCTGCGCTCGCTCAAATATGATGATCTGTCGATTGTGATGAACGGCGATCTCGATGGCGAAATGATCACGGATATCCGATTCGGCGGCGTGGGGCAGGGGGAGGGGGCGGACCGCAATTTCCTGACCAAACAGATCGCCAGGCTGCCGCTCGCCTTCAACGTAATGATCAAGGCGCCCTTCCGCCAGCTTGTGACCTCGGCCAAGGGCTTCTACGACCCGTCGATAATGATCGAACAAAATCTCCCGGCCCTGCTGCGCATCCAGCAGGAAAGGGAGGCTGGGCTAAATGGGGCGTCTGCGCCCGTTCAGCCCCCAGCAAGCGAACCTGTGCAATGAAGATGAAGCATGAAATGAAATATAGGCAGAGGACTGGCCCGGCCTTGGCCGCGCTCTTGTCGGCACTGTCGCTCGGCGCTTGTGTTCAGATTGACACGCCGGACAAGCCGATTGAAATTAACCTTAACATCAACATTCGCCACGAAATCGTGCACAGGCTGGATGGTGACGCCAAAAAGTTGATTGAAGAAAATAGTGGGATTTTTTGACGGGGTATGACCATGACGAACAGGAAGCAATGGATGCCGATGGGATGGGCGATGGCCGCCTTGTTGGCCACGACGATCATCACCGTTCCCTCCGCAATGGCGCAGCGCGATCCAGCTTATGAAGCCGCGCGGGCTGCGGGGCAAATCGGCGAACAGTCCGATGGCTATCTGGGCTTCGCGAGCACCCCGACCGCCGAAGTGCGCGCGTTGGTCCAGGATTTGAACATCAAGCGCAAGGCAGCTTATACCAAGGGCGCGCCCCAGGGCAGCACCGTGGAGCAATTTGCTTTTGTGACGGGCTGCAACCTCATCGCCAAAACGCGACCCGGAGAGAAATACAGAGATCCCGATGGCAACTGGCGGACGCGCGATGCCAGCCCGCCGGTCCGCGATCCCCGCTGCCCATGAAGCCATGGCCGGGGACTCCGGGCTGGCAAATCGCTGTTTCTTTCATGCCGCTGCACCCCGCTAGGTGCGGCGGCATTTTTATGGGCAGCGCATGTTGATTTCCCCCCGGCGTTCCACGGGCATTGACTTAATGGGACGGCATTCCTAAACGGACCGCGCCTTAGGGGTCCCCCGAATTTTCGGGCCTTTTTTCGCAGGCGGAATCGGGGCATTCCCGTCCGTTTCAGGAGGATGGCGCAAGATGACGGGGAATGGTCGCGATCCGGAATCAACTTCGGAGGATTCGCGCCTGGCGTCGCTGCAAAAGCGATTGGGCCAGGTCGAAGCCGCAGAGGTGAAACGGAATGCGGTAAAGGCAGGGCCTGAATCCGATGCCAATTACAGGCTCGGAAACCGGGTCCTGGCGGAACTGTTGGGTGGCTTGATTGGCGGAGCCTTGTTTGGCTGGCTGATCGACCGTTTCGCAGGAACGTCGCCCTGGGGGTTTTTGGGGATGTTGTTCGTGGGGGTCGTTGTGGCGTTCCGGAACATCATTCGCCTCTCTTCGACGCCGCGCAAATAGTTCGGCGTAAGGTTTCTTCGGCGGGGGCGGCGCTTAAGGCCGATCCGCAATGCGCGTGGAGTGAATGATAGTGGCGGCGGAATCCGGCAAGATCGACCCGATGCACCAGTTTGAAGTCACCCCCATGGGTGGCGGTTTCGAGCTGGGCGGGCAGGAGATTCTGTTTACCAACAGCGCGCTGTGGATGGTGGTTGCGGCGATTGCCCTGGGCCTGTTCATGTGGGGCGGGATGCGCCGTCAGCTCGTGCCCGGTCGCTGGCAGGCCGCGGTCGAAGGTTTCACCGGCTTTATCTCCAGCATGATGACGCAGAATATCGGCAGCGAAGGGCGCAAATATACGCCCTATGTCTTTTCGCTCTTCATGTTCATCCTCTTCTGCAACCTGCTTGGCATGTTGCCGCTGGGTGTTCTCGGCCTGCATCCTTTCACCGTGACCAGCCATATTGCGATCACTGGTGTGCTCGCCCTGATCAGCTTTGCGATCGTCCTGGTCGTGGGTTTCTGGCGCCACGGGCTGCACTTTTTCTCGCTTTTCGTTCCGCAAGGCACACCGCTGCCGATGATCCCGATCATCGCGCCGATCGAATTCGTGTCCTTCATGGTCCGCCCGTTCAGCCTTGGCCTGCGTCTGTTCGTCGCGATGACCGCTGGTCACGTGCTGCTGAAGGTTCTGTCGGGTTTCGTGATCAACGGCTTCAATGCCGAAACGCTGTGGCTCGGCTCGATCGTATCGGTGCTCAGCTTCATTCTGATGATCGGCATCAGCGCGCTTGAGCTGCTCGTGGCCGGTATTCAGGCCTATGTTTTCGCCCTGTTGACCTCGCTCTACATCAACGACGCGGTCAATCTTCACTAAGACGTTAAAAGCAAACATTTATCCCAAGGAGTATTATAATGGACGCAGAAGCAGCAAAGCTGATCGGTGCTGGTCTCGCCGCTATCGGTGCCGGCATGGCCGCCATCGGCGTGGGCAATGTTTTCGGCAGCTTCCTTGAAAGCGCGCTCCGCAACCCTGCGGCGGCTGACGGCCAGCAGGGCCGCCTGTTCATCGGCTTCGCCGCTGCCGAGCTTCTCGGCCTGCTGGCGTTCGTCGTTGCGATGATCCTGCTCTTCGTCGTCTGATCGACGATGAATTTGGGGCCGGCCCTTTAGGGTCGGCTTCCCTTGCGGATTTCATAAGTTTAAGGCTCGCCTTTCATGCCACAGATAGCCCAGCTAACCGCTGACAATTGGTATCTTGCCTCGCAGCTTTTCTGGCTGCTCGTCGTTTTCGCCGCTATTTATGTGGTGATCGGCCGCGGCATGTTGCCGAAAATCGAAGCGACGGTGGATGCCCGGGACCGCAAGGTCGCCGACGATCTGGCGGCGGCCAAGGCGGCCCATGCCACGGCCGACGCGCTGGAGGAAAATTACCGCCAGCAAAGCGAAGCGGCCCGCACCGCGGCGCAGGCCGCGGTCGCCGACGCCAAGAGCAAGGCGGCGCTCGACGCGGAAAAACGCCTTGCGAAGGTCGATGCCGAACTGGCTGAAAAGCTGGGCAAGGCTGAAGCCGAAGTGGCCAGCGCCAAATCCTCCGCCATGGCGGAGATCGAATCGGTTGCGGCCGAGGCGGCTGGCGAACTGGTAGCCAAGCTGTCGGGCGTGAAAGTCGCCGCAGCGGATGCCAAAAATGCGGTGAAGGCGGTGCTCCATGGCTAATCTGACGCTAATTTTCGCCGAAGGGGCGAATGAGCCCACGGCCTTTGGTCTCGATGCCACCGTGTGGGTATCGATCGCGATGCTCGCCTTCCTCGCCATATTGGTGTGGAAGAAAGTGCCCGCGATGATTGCCGGGATGCTCGACAATAAAATTGCCGAGATTACGAAGCAGCTCAACGAAGCCGAACAGCTGCGTCTCGACGCTGAATCGCTGAAGGCCGAATATGAAGCCAAGCTGGCCGACGCTGCCAAGGAGGCCGACGAGATGCGCGCCCGCGCTGCTGCCGAGGCCGAGGAACTGGTTGCCAAGGCCAAGGCCGATACCACCGCGCTGATCGCCCGCCGCAAGCAGATGGCCGAAGATCGCATTGCTGCTGCCGAGGCCACCGCGCTTGCAGAGGTGCGTAGCGCCGCTGCGAAGGCGGCGACCGACGCGGCAGCAACGCTCATTGCCGCACGGCATGATGCGGCTGCCGACAAGGCCCTGATCGATCAGGCGATTGCATCGGTCGCCAAAGGCTAAGCGCTTTCGCCTTGAACGAAACAGGACGCCCGCGGTTTTCCGCGGGCGTTTTGCTTTGAAACTCTCGACCCGGTCGTCATCCCGGGCTTGACCCGGGACCCGCCTGTTCTTGGAAACCACCATTTCCTTCGAGGGAAAAGGGAAACAGCTGATTTTCAGACCCAGCATATTCCGCCCCCTATGGCGATGCCTCGCCGCTTCGCCTACATGACGTCCATGGCTCGCCCCAATTCCCCCGACCGGTTCAACGAGGAAAAAGCCACCTATGTCGTGCGCGGCAGCGGGGAGGCGGAGGACAAGCCCGATCTGGCGCGCGGCGCCGACATTATCCGCACGGTGGTGCGGAAGCTTCCGGGCCGCCCCGGCGTCTATCGCATGCTCGATGCGCGCGGCGATGTGCTGTATGTCGGCAAGGCGCGTGCACTGAAAAACCGCGTTACCAATTATACCCAGGTCGCGCGTCTGCCGCAGCGGCTCCAGCGCATGGTCGCGCAAACGCGCGCGATGGAGATCGTCACCACTAACAGTGAGGCGGAGGCGCTGCTGCTCGAAGCGCAGCTCATCAAACGCTACCGCCCACCCTATAATGTGCTGCTGCGCGACGACAAAAGCTTCCCTTTCATTCTGCTGCGAATGGATCATGATTTTCCGCGCGTGCAGAAACATCGCGGCGCCCGGCGCGCGAAGGGCCGCTATTACGGTCCCTTCGCCAGCGCCGGATCGGTAAACCGCACGCTCAACGCGCTGCAAAAAACCTTTCTGCTGCGAAGCTGCACCGACAGTTTCTTCACCAATCGCTCGCGCCCGTGCCTGCTCTACCAGATCCGCCGCTGTTCGGCGCCGTGCGTCGATCGCGTGTCGAAGGATGACTATGCCGAGCTGGTGAGCGACGCGCAGGATTTTCTCGAAGGCCGCTCGACCGCAGTGCAAAAGCGCCTTGGCGACGCCATGACCCGCGCGTCCGACGCGATGGATTTCGAACTCGCCGCCGTACTTCGCGACCGGCTGAAGGCGCTGACCTTCATTCAGGGCAGCCAGTCGGTCCATGCCGAAGGGCTGGGCGACGCCGATGTCTTCGCGCTCGCCGCCAAGGGCGGGCAGCTCTGCATCGCCGGCTTTTTCCTGCGTGGTGGCCAGAATTGGGGCCATCGCAGCTTCTTCCCCGCCCATGTCGCGGGGGTGCCGGAGGCCGAAGTGATGGCCAGTTTCCTCATGCAATTTTACGAAGGGGTGCCACCGCCCAAACTGATCCTCGTTGACCGCGCGCCCGAGGATTGCGCGCTCCTCGCCGAAGCCCTTGGCGAAACCGCCGGGCGCAAGGTCGAAATCAGCGTTCCGCAGCGCGGCAGTCGCAAACGGCTGCTCGAACAGGCGGTGCGCAATGCGGGCGAAGAACTCGACCGCCGCCTCGCCGAAAGCAGCAGCCAGGCGAAGCTGGGGCGCGAGCTTGCCGATCTCTTCGATCTCGACGCTCCGCCACAGCGCATCGAAATCTACGACAACAGCCACATTCAGGGCACCAATGCCCTCGGCGCCATGGTCGTCGCGGGGCCTGAAGGCTGGATCAAGGGCGCCTATCGCAAATTCAATATCAAGCGCGCCGAAACCCGGCCCGGCGACGATTTCGCGATGATGCGCGAGGTGTTCCACCGCCGCTTCGCCCGCGCGCTGGAGGAGGACCCCGATCGCAGCAAGGGCGAGTGGCCCGATTTAGTCCTGATCGACGGCGGCAAGGGGCAGGTGTCGGCGGTGGCCGATGTGTTTGGCGAACTCGGTATCGACGATCTGCCTTTTGTCGGGGTCGCCAAGGGGCCAGACCGCAATGCGGGCCGCGAAACCTTCTATCTGCCCGATGGCCGTGAATTTACGCTGCCAACCAATAATGCAGTGCTCTTCTATATTCAGCGGCTGCGCGACGAAGCGCACCGCTTTGCGATTGGCGCGCATCGCCAGAAACGCGCCAAGGCGATGGGAAGCTCGCCGCTCGACGAGGTTCCTGGCATCGGCCCAGCACGCAAAAAGGCGCTGCTCATGCATTTCGGCACCGCGCGCGCGGTGCGCTCGGCGAGCCTTGAGGATTTGCAAAGAGCGCCGGGAGTCAGCGCGGCCGTCGCGCAGGCCGTCTATGATTTCTATAATCCCGGTGGATAGGGGGAGAAGGTGATGAACTGGGCCGCAACCATGCCCTTGGCGGCAACGCTGGGGATCGAATTCGACTTGGTAACAAGGGAAAAGGTGCAAGGCCGCCTGCCCGTCCGGAAGGAGATTTGCACCGCGGGCGAGATCGTCCATGGCGGGACGATCATGGCCTTTGCCGATTGCCTGGGCGCCATTGGTGCCTATCTGGCGCTTCCCGAAGGCGCCAGCAGCACAACCACCATCGAAAGCAAGACCAATTTCCTCGGTGGTGGGCCGCTCGGCTCGACGCTGATCGGCGAAGCGACCCCGGTGAAGATCGGCAAACGCCTGTCGGTATGGCAGACACTTATCCGCACCGATGCCGGGGCCCAGGTCGCGCTGGTGACCCAGACGCAGATGGTGCTTTGGCCCGGCTGAACGCCGAGGCAATCGTCTGCGCGTTGCGCGCGCATGGCGAGCATGGCGCGATTTTGCGCGCGCTGACGCGAGAGGCCGGGCTGGTGGCGGGCTATGTGCGCGGGGGGCGGTCGCGGCGCCTGCGCCCCATTCTCATCCCCGGCAATCTGATCGCGCTCGACCTGCGCGCCCGGACCGAAGAGCAATTGGCGAGCGCCACCGCCGAATTGCTGCTCAGCCGTGCGCCCCTGCTTGCTGAACCCCTGCACGCCTCGGCGGTCGAATGGTCGGCGACGCTGACGGCGGCGACCCTGCCTGAAAATCAGCCTTATCCGGCGCTGTTCGACACGCTCGGCGCCGTGCTGGATGCGGTGGCCGTCGCCCCCGCGGCGCGCCACTGGGGGGCGGCGCTCGCCCGCTATGAGCTGCTTTTGCTCGCTGAACTGGGGTTCGGCCTTGCGCTTGATGAATGCGTGGTCACGGGCAGCAGGGATGAGCTTGCATTCGTCAGTCCCAAATCGGGCGCCGCCGTTAGTGCCGGGGCCGCCGCCGGCTATGAACGCCGCTTATTGCCCTTGCCGCCCTTTCTGGCCGGGGCAGGAGAGGCGCCGCCGATGCGCGAGGTGATTGCCGCACTGGCGATTACGGGCCATTTTCTTGAACGCGACCTGTTCGATGCGCGAAACCGCGATTTGCTGGACGTAAGGGAAAGATTGATCGCCCGGCTCAACAGGGCGGTTGCGTGACTCGCCCCCGCTGCTTAAGCGGCAGGCGAGACAAGAAAGGCATAGCGTGAAAATCCTGCTCCTACCCGGCGACGGCATCGGCCCTGAAATCATGGCGGAAGCGGAGAAGCTGCTCGCGGCGCTCGACCTTCCCGTGACGCTCGACCATGCGCTGGTCGGGGGGGCGGCCTATGCCGCCACGGGGTACCCGCTGCCTGCTGAAACGCTGGAAAAGGCGAAGGCCGCCGACGCCATTCTCTTTGGTGCCGTGGGGGACCCGCGCTTCGACACGGTCGAACGCCATCTGCGGCCCGAGCAGGCCATTTTGGGTCTGCGGGCGGAGCTTGGCCTCTTTGCCAATCTGCGCCCGGCGCGGCTCTTTTCCGGGCTGGAGGATAGCTCCGCGCTGCGCCCCGAAGTGGCTTCGGCCATCGACCTGCTCATTGTGCGCGAGCTCAACGGCGACGTCTATTTCGGCGAAAAGGGGATGCGGACCACCGATAGCGGTGAAAAGCAGGGCTATGACATCATGGCCTATAGCGAAAGCGAAGTGCGCCGCATCGCTCATGTCGCCTTCAAGGCTGCCCAGGGACGGCGCGGGCGACTCTGCTCGGTCGACAAGGCCAATGTCCTCGAAACCTCGCAGCTCTGGCGCGATGTGGTGACGGACGTTGCGCGCGACTATCCGGACGTCACGCTGTCGCACATGTATGTCGACAATGCCGCGATGCAGCTTGTGCGTAATCCGGGCCAGTTCGACGTCATCGTCACCGGCAATTTGTTCGGCGATATCCTGTCCGACCAGGCGTCGATGTGTGTCGGCTCGATTGGCCTTCTCGCCTCGGCATCGCTCAGCGCGGGGACGCAGGGCCTTTATGAACCCATTCACGGCAGCGCCCCCGATATTGCGGGGCAGGGCATCGCTAATCCGCTCGCCATGATCCTCTCGCTCGCCATGTTGCTGCGCCATTCGGGCGGCGATGAAGCCAATGCCGCGCGGATCGAGGCGGCGGTCGCGCAGGTTTTGGCGGACGGTTGCCGGGGCGCCGACCTTGGCGGCACCATGGGCACGGCGGCGCTGGGCGACGCGGTGGTTGCCGCGCTCAATTGATCGGATAGACGGATGAAGAAAACGACCGGCCTCAACCGTGACAAGACCCGCCACTGGCGCCCGGCGACGCAGGCAATTCGCGGCGGCACCTGGCGCAGCGAGCATGGCGAAACCTCGGAGGCCCTCTTCCTCACCTCGGGCTATACCTATGACAGCGCCGAGGAAGTCGCCGCCCGCTTTGCCGGGGAAGAAATCGGCATGACCTATTCGCGCCTCCAGAATCCGACCGTCGCGATGCTGGAAGAGCGCATCGCGCTGATGGAAGGGGCCGAGGCTTGCCGCGCGCAGGCGACCGGCATGGCCGCCATGACCACCGCTTTGCTCTGCCAATTGTCGGCGGGCGATCATATTGTCGCGGGCCGTGCCGCCTTCGGTTCTTGCCGCTGGCTGGTCGATCATCTCTGCCCCCGTTTCGGCATTGAAACCACGGTCGTCGACGGGCGCGACAATGATGCGTGGGAAGCTGCCATCCGCCCGAATACCAAGGTATTCTTTTTCGAAACCCCCGCCAATCCGACGATGGACATTGTCGACATGCGCCATGTCTGCGGGCTCGCTAAGGCGCATGGCATCACCAGCGTCGTCGACAATGCCTTTGCGACCAGCGTCTTGCAGCGCCCGATGGATTATGGCGCCGATGTCGTCGCCTATTCGGCGACCAAGCTGATGGACGGACAGGGGCGGGTGCTCGCGGGCGCAGTCTGCGGCAGCGAGGCCTTCATCAACGATGTGCTCCTCCCCTTTCAGCGCAACACCGGCCCCAATCTGGCCCCCTTCAACGCCTGGGTCGTGCTGAAGGGGCTGGAGACGCTCGATCTGCGCGCGCAGCGCCAATCGGACAATGCGTTGAAGGTCGGCGCCTTTGTCGAAGGCCGCGTGCCCCGCATCCTTCACCCGGGGCTCGCCAGCCACCCGCAACATAATCTTGCAAAAAGCCAGATGAGCGCGTGCGGCCCCATCTTCTCCTTCATCCTCGATGGCGGGCGCGAGCAGGCGATGGCCTTGCTCAACGCGCTCGAACTCGTCGATATTTCCAATAATATCGGCGACTCGCGCACGCTCTGCTGCCATCCCGCCTCGACGACCCATTATGGCGTCTCCGCCGAAGCGCGGGAGGAAATGGGGGTCGCCGAAGGCATGCTGCGCATCAATATCGGGCTCGAAGACCCCGAGGACATTATCGCCGACCTCGACCAGGCATTGACCAAGGTCGGGCTTTGAGCGACGCTGGGCACGCGATGATCGACTCCTTCTTCCCCTTCGCCGCGACCACGGGCACCATCACGGTGCGCGTCGCCGTTAATTATCTGCCCGAACAGTCGCACCCGGCGCTGGGCCGCTGGTTCTGGGCCTATCATATCCGCATCGAAAATCATGGCGAAGCCGCTGCCCAGCTGATCAGCCGTCACTGGCGCATCACCGACGGTCACGGCCAGCTCAGCGAGGTCGAGGGTGAGGGGGTTGTCGGCGAACAGCCAGTGATCCAGCCCGGCGGGGCTTATGATTATGTATCAGGCTGTCCGCTCGCCACGCCCGAAGGGGCGATGGTCGGCAGCTATATGATGGAAATGGGCGACGGCGATCAAAGCCTAGTCGCCATCCCCGAATTTCCGCTCGTGGCGCCAGCGACCGCCAAATGAAGCGCACCCATCTGCCCCTGAACGCCTTGCGCGTATTTGACGCGGCTGCCCGCCATCTCAGCTTCACGCGCGCCGCCGACGAACTCGCGGTCACCCCCGCTGCCGTGGGCCAGCAAATTCGCGCGCTCGAAGATATGCTGGGCGTCGTCCTCTTCCGCCGCACGCCCAAGGGGCTGGAACTGACCGGAGAGGCCAATGCTGGCCTCGATGCGCTGCGGCAAGGTTTTTTGCAGTTCGAAGAATCGGTGCGCGCGATGCAGGCGGGGCAATCGTCGCAATCGCTGACGATCGCCGCCCCGCGCGACTTCACCGCCAAATGGCTGGCCCCGCGTCTCGCCCAATATAGCCAGCAGGCACCCGATGTGCGCTTCACCCTCGTGTCGGCTGATGGCGGGATCGACTTTACCGAAGCCAATCTCGACCTTGCCATTTTCTGGGCTGACGGCCCCGGCGAGCATGAAGGCATTGCGCTGTCCGATCCCGCGATGGTCACCGTCGCCGGCCCGGCCAGCGAAAGCGAAACGCGCATCGCCTGGCCCGGATGCCCCGCCGACGAAGGCGAAGCGGCGCTGCGTCTCGGCGATGCCGGGCTTGCGATTGACGCCGCCACCAACGGGCTGGGCCGCGCCTGCGTCCCCGCGCTTCTCGCCGCCGCCGATCTGGCGGCAGGCCGCGTGCGGCAAATTGGCGAGGCGCTGCCGGGCAAACAGGCCTATTGGCTGGTTGCCCCGCTGCCGCAATGGCGTCAGGCGAAGGTAAAGGCGATTGTCGCCGCCCTGTCAGCAGGATAGGCGCAGCGCGGCCTAATCGGCCTTCAGCGCAAGCTGGAGCAGCCGCCCGACGAGACCGATCATCGTTACCGCCGCTGTATCGGCGTCCGGGTTGTTCCAACTTGCGGTCACAACGAACCATTTGCCATCGGCCTCACGCTGGCCGAGCAGAGTCATCGACATGACCCCCAGCTCGGACCCGCCCTTATAGCCGAGATAACGCCAGCCTTTGGCGGCCTCCGGCCCCACGCCATTGTTGATCGCCAGCGCCTGCATCGCTTCGGGCGCCCCCTGTGAGCGTAGCGCGGCCATCGCCTGCGCAATGTCGCGAGGGCTTGCAAACCATTCCAGCGCATCGATATAGCGCGGTTTCCCGGCAAAGCTGACGCCGTCCACATTAGCCAGCGTCAGCCGGTCCGCCCAGCCTTCCACCATCTGCCGCTGCGCCGCATCATCCGCCGCGATAAACGCGCGCCGCTCGCTGGCAAAATTGACGCCCTTCAGGGCAAAAGCCTCTACCGTGCTCAGCATGGGAATATTGCGCGACGGCGCCTCATGCCCGGTGCCGCGCATATAGGCCTCGATCCGCTCGCGCCCCAGCAAGTGCAGCAAGGTGTCCGCAGCGCCATTGTCGCTCACCGCAATCATCCAATTGGCCAGTGTCTGGATTGTCACCGGCGTATCGGTCGCCCAACCCGCCGTCGCGGCCGACGAAAAGCTTTGGTGGGTGAGGGGCACCACTGCATCCCAGCGATGCTCGCCCGCCGCGATTTGCGCGGCCAATTCTCCCAGCAGATAGAGCTTGTAGGTCGACCCGACCGCGAATTGCGCATCCCCGTGCAGCGACGCCAGAGGGCGTATGTCGTCATTGTCAATCTCGGCGACCAGAAACCCGGCCTTTCCGGGCAGCGTCGCCATTTCGCTGCTCACCGCCGCGAAACTGTCACCCGGCAGGATGAAATTCTGGATGCGCAGCCCGGTCACGCGCTGTTCGCCGTCGGGGGACACCTCCATCGTCACCGTGCCGCTGGCCCGCGCAAAGCGCAGCCTGGCTGTCCCCCGCCACGGATCGAGCGGCTCAACCGCTTCGACGGCAAGCGGCTCGCCATAGGCCGTAATCAGATTGGCGCGCAGCGCCTCAAACTGCGCTTCGGATACCGCCGCCTGAAACAGCGGTGCAAAATATGCCCCATAATTCAGGCGTCCGCTGAAAAGATCGACCAGTTGCGCCGCGCGCCGCTCAAAAGCGCTATCCTCCGCGGCTGCGTCCTGTGGCTTTCCAGTCTTGTCGGTCGCTTCAGCGACGGATGGCTGGGTTTGCGCGGTTCCCGGCGACGCGATGAAGATGGACAAGCCCAACAGTGCGGCGGCCAGAGAAGCACGGCCAAATCGCTGTTGTCCCATCTGTCTCTCCTCGCTGCGCTCAGGCGTCGATGGCGGCCTCGTCCAGCGTCGCCGCATTGGCCTGAATGAACTGAAACCGATGTTCGGGATGCTTGCCCATCAGCCGGTCGACCAGATCCTTGACCTGATGCCGCTCTTCATATTCCTGCGGCAGCGTCACGCGCAGCAGGCTACGCGTCGCGGGGTCCATCGTTGTTTCCTTGAGCTGATTGGGGTTCATTTCCCCCAGCCCCTTGAAGCGACCGACATCGACCTTCTTGCCCTTGAACAGCGTCGCTTCCAGCTCGGCGCGATGCTCGTCGTCGCGGGCATAGGCAGAGGTGGCCCCCGCGGTCAGGCGATAGAGCGGCGGCTGCGCCAGATAGACATGGCCGCGCTTCACAATGTCGGGCATTTCCTGAAAGAAAAAGGTCATCAGCAGAGTGGCGATGTGCGCGCCGTCAACATCGGCGTCGGTCATGATGACGATACGTTCGTAACGCAGCCGGTCAGCGTCGCAATCCTTGCGCATCCCGCACCCCAGCGCCAGCGCGAGGTCGGCGATTTCCTGATTGGCACGAATCTTGTCGGCGCTCGCGCTCGCAACATTCAAAATCTTGCCGCGAATAGGCAGGATCGCCTGTGTCTTGCGGTCGCGCGCCTGCTTGGCGCTGCCGCCCGCGCTATCGCCTTCGACGATAAATAATTCCGTACCTTCCGGACCATTGTTCGCACAGTCCGTCAATTTGCCGGGCAGACGCAGCTTGCGCGCGCTGGTCGCAGTTTTGCGTTTGACCTCGCGCTCGGCCTTGCGCTTCAGCCGCTCGTCCATCCGCTCCAGCACCAGCCCCAGCAGGGCGCGGCCGCGGTCCATATTGTCGGATAGAAAATGATCGAAATGGTCGCGAACCGCATTTTCGGTGAACTTGGCGGCTTCGGGGCTCGAAAGTCGATCCTTGGTCTGGCTTTGAAACTGCGGGTCGCGAATGAACACTGACAACATCATTTCGCCACCGTTGAACACATCCTCGGCGGTGATCTGCGCGGCCTTTTTCTGGCCCACCAGTTCGCCAAAGGCGCGTAGCCCCTTGGTCAATGCCGCGCGCAGGCCATTTTCATGCGTTCCGCCGGCGGGGGTGGGAATGGTGTTGCAATACCAGCTGAACGACCCGTCGGACCAGAGGGGCCAGGTAATGGCCCATTCGGCGCGCCCCTGATCGTCGGGAAAATCCTGCCGCCCCACAAAGGGCTCGGCGGTGGCGCATTCGCGGGTTCCGACCTGTTCCTTCAGATGATCAGCGAGGCCGCCGGGAAATTGGAATACCGCTTCTGTCGGCGTGTCATCGCCGATCAGTTCGGGCGCGCATTTCCAGCGGATTTCGACGCCCGCGAACAAATAGGCCTTCGATCGGGCGAGTCGATAGAGGCGCTGGGGCCTGAACCGATTATGCTCGCCGAAAATTTGCGGATCGGGGACGAAGGAAACGCTGGTGCCGCGCCGATTGGGGGTCGGCCCCAATTCCTCCAACGCTCCCTGCGGAAGGCCGCGCGAAAAACGCTGGCGGTAAAGCTGCTTGCTGCGCGCGACCTCAATTTCGGTATCCACCGACAGCGCATTGACGACGCTGACGCCGACGCCGTGTAGCCCGCCCGACGTCGCATAAGCCTTACCCTCGAACTTGCCCCCCGAATGCAGCGTCGTCAAAATCACTTCCAGCGCCGATTTTCCGGGATATTTCGGATGGGGGTCGACCGGAATCCCGCGACCATTGTCCACCACGGTCAGACGATTGCCCGGCTCCAATATGATTTCGATACGGTTGGCGTGGCCTGCGACGGCCTCATCCATACTGTTGTCGATCACTTCAGCGGCAAGATGATGCAACGCGCGTTCGTCGGTGCCGCCAATATACATGCCCGGTCGTCGGCGAACGGGTTCCAGCCCCTCCAGCACCTCAATTTGCGAGGCGTCATAGGCTTCTCCGGCGGGAGCATCGCTATCGAACAAATCGTGACTCATATGCTGGCTATAGGAGGCGCGCGCAAGCGCTGGCAAGCGGCGTTTGCATACGAAGGCCGCGGCCTCGTTCACTTTAATTCATGTGAAATTCATCAGGTCTGACCCAATGGGAAGGAACTTTGCAGCAGACCAAAGGATTTAATCCCACGCCTGCAAGGTTATAAAAAGAAATGGAGTAATGAAATGAAATTCGCCTCTCTCCTCGCTGCTACAGCGGTAAGTTTAATCGCGGTCCCCGCGATGGCGCAGGAAGGCCGCGATTTGTCGCGTGACTTTAACGGTGCTTATGTTGCAGTTGGCGGCGGCGCCACCCTTCAAGGAAGCGATCGCGGTGAAACGCTGGTGTTCGACACCGATGGTGACGGCACCTATGGCGACACCGTCCGCACCTCGGGCGGCACTGATTTCTTCGCCCCGGGCTTCTGCAATGGCGCGGCCAATGGTGCCATCAGCGAAGGCTGCCGCAATGACAAGGATGGCGTCGAATTTTTCGGACGCGCCGGATATGACAAGCGTATGGGCAATTTCGTCCTCGGCGCGCTGGTCGAAGGCGGCCACAGCGCTGCACGCGACTACGTCAGCGGTTTCTCGTCGGACGGCGACAGCTACACCATGAGCCGCGAGGCCGACTATATCGTCAGCACGCGTCTTCGCGCTGGTTTCACCCCCGGCGGCGGCGCGCTCTTCTATGTGACGGGTGGCCCTACCTATGCGCGTCTCGATAATAAATTTTCGACGACCGACACGGACACTGCCTTCACCGATAACGGAAAAACCAATGCCTGGGGTTATTCGGCCGGCGGCGGTGCGGAAGTTATGCTGACGCAGAACCTCGGCCTCGGCCTCGAATATCTTTACACCGATGTGAAGGACAAGGATTATACCGTTCAGGCGGGTGCGGGCGCAGCCCCGATCAACGATCCCTTCCTCGGACAGGGCGGCACCGATATTCGCCGCAGCGATCCGCATTTCCGCACGCACAGTGTTCGCGGAACGGTCAGCTATCGCTTCTAATTGCGTTAGCTAAACATATTACGTCTCAGGGTAAGGGGCGTCGATCTCGTCAAGAGGTCGGCGCCCTTTCTCTCTTTGGGCCGCCGGACCAAAGGCTCATGCCATACAGGCACTCAGCTTCTCTGCGCTCAATTAGCCGCACCCAATCCCTTAGAGGCCCGCTAACTAGCTGATAAATATTAAAAATTTTCGAATATTCCTGTCGCCTGCAACCTACGCTGCGCGGCACTTTCGCCAACTTCCAAACAATCCGAACAGAGGTTCGGGTCAGGCGTTTTCGGTCTCGCCAGCTGTGGGCGCCGGAAAAATGGCAAAGTTACCATTGGCGCTCGCAACCAGCCGGTCATGCTGGAACAAGCGGGCTTCCATATTGGCGATACGTTTGCCCTGATGCAGGACTTCCGCCTCGCACGTCAAAAGGCCCGCGCGCACTCCGACATGATAGTTGAACTTGATCTCCAGCGTGGCGCACCAAAAAGCGGGGTTGAGGCGGCTGGTCAGCGCTCCACCCATCGCTGTATCGGCCAGCGAATAGGCAACGCCGCCATGGGCTACCCCATGCGGATTGAAATGCCGCACGGGATCGATCTCGATCGCCATGCGGCATCGTCCATCGCCACGCTGGACCATTTGCAGGCCGAGCATGCGCGCGAATTCAAAATCCTGACCGAATGGCCTCACCGCACGCGCGGCCCGCCAAAGGGCGGGGGCGGGGGAGGCCGACGTGTGCCGCGCGGAAGCTGCGCTTGATAGGCGCGGCCGCAATGTTCGACGCAATAGGGGAAGCCGGGGTTCACAGCTTCGCCACAGAAATGAAAGTCCGGCTCACCCGGATGCCCCATCGGCCAGCGGCAGATACGGTCGTTCAAGTCGAGCAGGCTCGTTTTGTCCGCAATCTCGGGGCTGGGCTTGGCGGGCACCAGACGGCGGGGCGGGGCGGGCGGAATCGGCGCCTGCTGATCACCCGGCCCCTGACGGATGAACCCGCCCGGACCGATGGAAACGATACGCGGAGCGTCACTCTTGGGCGCGTCGCCAGCCGCAGGCGCGGGAGCTGCCGCAGTGGCGGCAGGCGCCGGAGCGGCGGGCGGCGCAGCCTTTGCATCAGCGCGCGGCGGCGGGGCAGCGGCGGGGCGCGGCGGGGCAGCGGCCGCGCGCGGCGTCGGCGCCGATTTCGGAACTGCGGCTTTGACCGGCTTGCTCTTGTCAGCTGCCTTGACCGGCGAGGGGCGTGATTTCAGGCCGAGGCGATGGGCTTTGCCGATAACTGCGTTGCGGCTGACGCCGCCCAGCTCTTCAGCGATCTGGCTGGCGGTGAGGCCCTTCTCCCACATGTTACGCAATTGCTCAATGCGCTCGTCGGTCCATGACATAATCGATTCCTTATCTTCCTGTCGCCGCCTGCCGGAAAGCAAGGGCGGTCGGGTCGCTGCAACCATATGTTCGCACGGGGTCGCTTGCGATGAAGCCGGGGAGGCGATAGGCGAGAAAGCCATGAACGACCAGCCCCAAATTACCGCCCGCGACTCCGAGGATTTCTCCGGCCTGCGATCCTCGCTCGATCCGCAAAGATCCCGCCACTCCCTGTCGGAGCCCGGCGTGCCACATATCCGCGCTCTCAACATTCCGGGGATGCGAGCCCTCTATGTCAAGGAGGTGCGGCGCTTTTTCAAGGTCCAACTCCAAACAATCTGGGCTCCCGCCGTCACGACCTTGCTTTTTCTCGTTATCTTTACGGTGGCGCTGGGGGGTCGGGGGCGTACGGTTATCGGGGTTCCATTTGCCGATTTTATCGCGCCGGGGCTGATTATGATGGCGATGCTGCAGAACAGTTTTGCCAATTCCAGCTTTTCGCTGCTGGTCGGCAAGATACAGGGGACGATCGTCGATTATCTGATGCCTCCGCTGGCCGTGGGCGAGCTGATGATTGCGCTCGTCGGCGCGGCGATCACCCGGGCCCTGCTTGTCGGAGCGGCGCTGTGGCTCGCCATGCTGCTTTGGCCCGGCGTCGATGTGATGCCCGATCATCTGTGGGCGGTTGCGCTTTTCGCCGTGCTGGGCGCGATGATGCTGGGCTTTCTGGGGCTGATCACGTCGGTATGGGCGGAAAAGTTCGACCATGCGGCAGCCGTCACCAATTTCGTGGTCACACCGCTCGCCCTGTTGTCGGGCACCTTTTATTCGGTCGACAAGCTCGCCCCCTGGTTCCAGTCGGTCGCTCATGCCAACCCGGTCTATTATGCGATCATGGGCTTTCGCTATGGCTTTATCGGCACGGTCGATGCGACCATCGCCAGCCCGGTCGCGGTGGCCATCGGTGCGCTCGTCGTCACCAACCTCCTGCTGGGATATGCGACCTATCGCCTGCTGTCGTCGGGCTGGAAGCTCAAGGCCTGAAGCTTGGCGATGAAATGAGGGCAGGCGGCCCTAGTGGCGGTGGAGCGGCTTGACGCGATAGCGCCCCTTGTCGAGGCCATCGAACAGCGCGTCGATCTGTGGATGATCGACCGGCCCGCCATCGGCATCGCCCACCAGATTCTGCTGGCTGACATAGGCGATGTAGGAGCTGTCCTCATTCTCGGCGAGCAGATGGTAGAAGGGCTGCTCTTTCGCCGGACGCATTTCCTCCGGAATGGCGGCATACCATTCCTCGCTGTTCGCAAAGACGGGGTCGATGTCGAAAACCACTCCGCGAAATTCGAACAGGCGGTGACGCACAATATCGCCAGGCGCAAAGCGCGCGCACTCGACAAGAGGCGCGCCTGCAATGCCGTTTGTCGTCTTGCCAACAGCAAGGGGAAAAGAATTGGTCATATGGCCCATTTATGCACATTTTTCAGAGGTTCAAGCCGAGGGAGCTTTATAGCCTCTATTTCTGTATCGCGGTGAAACGCCGCGATGCGCGGCAATATCTTGTCAAATAATTCGATCTATTATGGACCTTGCGAATCGGGCAAAGGGCCAGCTTTGTAACGCGACGCATTCCTCGACCTTTACCGCTTCTTTTGCGGGCGCATGTTGGGAGAAGCAGCGTATGACAAATATTCCTACCGGTATTTCCGCACAATTGAACGAAGGCTTTGGCAAACTCACCCACCGGGCGCGTGACCTGTTGATCAGGCCGCGGGCGACATGGGCCGCCATTGCCGATGAACCGGCAACCGTGCGGTCGATCTTCATTCCCTATGTCCTGGTGCTGGCAGCCATAGGGCCGCTCGCGCGCTTCCTGGGGGGGCAGCTTTTCGGCTACCAGATATTGGACATCACCTATCGTCCACCCATGGCGAGCGCGGCCGTATCGGCCCTGCTATTTTATGCGCTGACGCTCGTCGCGATGTTTCTGCTCGCGCGTTTGATCGACGCGCTGGCGCCAAGCTTCGGCGCGCAGAAGAACCCGATACAGGCGCTGAAACTTGCGGCCTATTCGGGAACAGCCGCCTGGGTGGCAGGAGCCTTCGGGCTGATCCCGTCCATCGGCATGTTCAGCATGCTGGGCCTTTATAGCCTTTACCTGCTCTACGTCGGCCTGCCGCTGTTGATGAAGGTGCCGCAGGACAAGGCAGGGGTTTATGTGGCCGCCGTGGGTGTGGCCGCCGCGATCCTGCTGTTCCTGATCAGCGCGATATCGAGCCAGTTCGCCCATCCCGTCGATCCGGTGATGCTGGCGACCCAGTGACAGGCTTGCCCGTCCGATAGACCTGCCGCCGCCAGCAGGGGAGAAAGTGGCGCGGGTCGATCGGAATATGGTCAGGGAAAAATGGAGGAGAGTGAGGGATTTTGGAAAAAACCTAAATATTTGTAATAATTTAGGTAACTCGCTCGCCCGACTTTTTTACCACACATCTTACCTCACGCATTCCGAATGCGTGTTTCAGACCGCGATTTCTCTATGCCAGAATAGCCGATTCTTGTCGATAGTTTTCGGCACTGCGATAGCTTACGCTGGCTGTCGCTTCGTCATTCTGGCTACGGTTCGAACCGCTTATAGCGCGATGACAATCGGGAGTTTTGGAAAAGATGTATCAGCGAATGTTATCGTGCATGCCTTGAAAGCGACATTCGTGTAGCCTTTAGATATTTCGCGACCTTGGACGAGAAACGGGTGTTCTTATGAGCCTTCAGGAAGAATTAGCTGTCATAAGCAGCCTGCCGCATCGTTTGCGGATCAAATATGGCCTAACCAACTATCCGACCGGAGCGCAGATTGCCGATTGGTTGGATAAGACCAATGCTTTTATTGAAGTTGGCATTGAGGCGGAAGTTGCTGGCCGACGGGCAGCGTTTGAGGCCTTCGGGGAGCTTGATGCAGTCCTACTTTTCTCCGAAGCTGATACCATCGCGGCACTTTTGGCCCGTGCCGCTGCCAAAGATTAAAGGAGAGTTCCATGCGTGACCTTGGCCCATCGCTTCGCATCAAGTATCGGCTGGAAGAGATACCGACCGAAGAGCAGGCACGTGAATGGGCGCGGCAGGTTCAAAACCTCATCAGCGAAGGGGTGCAACCTGAGGAAGCTGGGCGCATAGCTGCCAAGTATCTCTTCACGATCAATGAAAATCTCATCCTCAAAGCCGAGGCCGATACAATAGAAGCCTTGCTGAATCGGGCGCGGGAAAAATGAGTACTGAGGCTGATCCGACGACCTTCGACCTTTTAAAAGATTTTGGCCTCCCGATCCTCACAGGCCTCGCAGGATGGTTCGGCAATCAATTTTGGATGTCCAAGAAAGACCGCAAGGATCTCGAACAAAGAAACTACGAGAATGCCAAGTCCCTTCGTGACGATCACGACAAGGCCTACGACGCCTATACAAAGGCGCTGGCCGACTTTGATGCCGCCTCGAATGCTGATTTGACGAACTTCGTGGAGATTGCGCGCGCTGGCGATCAATATTTCTTGCAACTCAATTTCCTGTGCGCGGCCATCATGTCGGGGAAGGTCGATGCATCCGTGCGCGACGATGTGCTGCTAGCCAAGATAAACGCGGCTGCAATTCGCACGTTGCCGGATCACTATAAGACTCTGGCGCACATCTCAAAGAAGCACGGCTTTTCATATCCATCGAAATTTAGGCGCGAGGATTATATCGCGATCTATTCGGTCGTTGAGAAGTATGGGCTGTGACATGGCAATCGATCACCGCGTGGCTGATCGATAATAGGGCTGGAGCAGTCGGGCAATCAGCCGTCATAACTACGACAACGGCCCTTCGACTGCAAAGGCCTTGCCGCCACGCATTGCTCGCAGAGGGGTCATCGCTAATCGTCACTGATATCCAAGACTAGGAGGGGCGATGAGCTTTACTGATCAGGGTTCGTGGCCGGAAGATCATCCGGTATCCGTAGACCGTGCCAAGGAACTGATGCGTGGCGATCTTGGCCGCTATAACTTCGAAATATTGGCTCGCATTTGCTCGCCCATCTACTGGCACTTGCCCGACGACAGCGGCGCCCGCCCCATCCGCGCCAACGGCACATTGAGTTATGTTCGGGCCGGTGAACATGTTTTCGGCGTCACCGCCGCCCATGTCATCGCCGAGTAACTATCGGATGCTGGAAAGCCCGGCTGTGTCTTTCAACTCGGAAACGCCGAGTTCACGGCGGACATAATCGACATGGACGAGCGGCTCGATCTGGCGACGCTCCGACTTGATGAAAAGGTGCTGGCGTCGGTCGGTAAGGAGATCATGCCGGTTTCGCTGTGTCGTCCGCAGGATGTGCCGCAGGAAGGGCGTGGCATCATGATGTGCGGCTATATCGGCGAGGAGCGTCAGGAGCTTCCGAACCGGCAGGTCGGCTGGGGAATGCTCGGTGTCGTCGGCATTTCCCGCCGCGTCTCCGAAGACCAGATCACTTGGGCCCCCGATCACGATCATCACATTCCTGTGCCGGGCGTTCCTCAGCTACCCCGAAACAAAAATCTCGGCGGCATCAGCGGCGGCCCACTGATCGCATGGTTCGAGAAACCGGAGACCCATTTCACCTATTTCAGTCTCGCCGGTGTCGCGAAGGAAGCGAGCGCCGAACTGGAATATGTCGTTGCCACCCGTTCGCACTTCATCCGCCCGGATAGCCGCATCGAAAGCTAGGTAAGATGACCATGACCCCGCGAGTATGTACTGCCGCTGAAATGACAGAACACGAGCGGCAGGAGTTCATCGCCTTCGTCCTGAAAGGCGGTCAGGTGAACGCGCAAACGCTTCCCGGCCTTGTCGATCGGGCGGTTGCGCTGGTGACGCTCCATGATGGTGAAACCCTGATCGGAACCGCCGCCGTCAAAATTCCCAACGTCGGGCATCATCACGGCGATTTCGAGAAGGCGGGAGTGAAGGAACGCGCCGCCGAGTTCCCGTTTGAACTCGGCTGGGTTCATTCTTCCCGAACCGGCATGGCTTTCACGCGTTCGAGTTCGCGTTGCTTGTTGGCCGGAAGATGATCGAGGTCGGTTTTCATGCTGGCGGCACCCTGTCGAGACGGCGGCTAATTGGCAAGGTCGAAGCGCCGTCAACGGCGCCAGAATTGCCACCACCTGCGGTTCTTTCCATCGAATGCCTGCGCGATGACCCGCAAACTGCGGATCATCGCTTGCTCGACCTCCGGGACGCTGACGCCATGGCGCTCGGCAAGCTGGCGATAGCTTAGCTCTTCGACGCGGTGGCCTAAGGAGATGGCGCGATCCGCCTCGTCGATCTGATCCACGGCGCGCTCATAACGGCGAAGTAGGTGCCGCCGCGCGCGGGTGTAGCGGCTCACGACTTGTCGCCTTCGCAATAGTCTGCCCATTCCGCCATCATCACGCGGCGCTTCTCTAGGAGATTACCGCGCCGATATGCGGCCTCCGTCTTGTTTGCGACGATGTGGGCGAGGGCGGCTTCGGCCACGTCGCTGGGATGGTTGGTTTCTTCGCTCACCCAATCCCGAAACGAGGAGCGGAAGCCGTGGGACGTAAATGGCTGCCCCATTTCCTTGAGCAGCTTGCTCATCGTCATATCCGACATCGGCTGCTTTCCACGGACTCCGGGAAAGATAATGGGGCAACCGGGAAGGCGAAGTTCGGCGCACCGCTCGACGATGCGGATGGCGCGAGAGCATAGGGGCACCACATGCTCCCGGTTTGCCTTCATACGGCCCTTCGGGATGGTCCACAGGCGGTCCGCAAGGTCGTCTCATCCCAAGTGGCTCCGCGCACCTCGCCTGACCGCGAGGCCGTGAGGATGGCGAACTCGAGGGCAAGGCGACTGAATGACTCTCGCTCCCGCAGCGCAGGGATGAAAGCGGGGACCTTCGTGAAAGGCATCGCTGCAAAATGGCCGTCCTGCTTTGGCTGGCGCGGCAGGCCTTTAGTAATCGCCTGCATGGGCGCTTCACTGTCGCGATAGCCCGACGAGTAGGCCCAATTGAGGACGGCACCGACGCGTTGGCGAACGCGGCGGGCGGTTTCAGGCTTCGACAGCCAAATCTCTGAAAGCAGATTGCGGATCATCGGGCCGGTAATCTCATTGACCCGGACATTGCCGATATGCGGAAAAGCGTAGTCGCGAAGGCTTTGCTGCCACTGCGCTTCGTGCTTCTCGTTCTTCCAAGATTTCCGATGAGCCGCCAGAACCTTGGCGGTGGCTTCGCGAAAGGTCGGGATGCCTTGCGCCTTCCGGCGCTCGAACAGTGGGTCGAGCCCCATCTCGACTTGGCTACGGATTTCCCGCGCTCGCTCGCGGGCCTCTCCCAAGCTGACCTTTGCCGCGCTGCCTATGCCGAAGTCTCGGCGATTGCCCGCCTTCTGGACCCGGCACACCCAGCTCTTGCTGCCTCCCGGCTGCACGACGAGATAGAGACCGTCACCGTCGGAGAATCGACCGGGACGGGAAGCCGACTTAACGGCGCTGACCGATAGCCTTTTCATGCTGATTTTTTCCCACGTTTCTTACCACAAAATCAAATGTGTGGGTCTGGACAACATGGGATACATGAGGATACGAAACACCCCGGAGAGCCTAGGTTTCCCTAGGCTCTCGGCGGATGGTCGTGGATGTGTGGAAATAAGAAATTGGAGGAGAGTGAGGGATTCGAACCCTCGGTACCCTTGCGGGCACTTCGCATTTCGAGTGCGACGCTTTCGACCACTCAGCCAACTCTCCTCGCTGAGAGGAGTGCCCCCTAGCGACGGCGCGCGCGCGTTGCAACCCTTCTTTTGACGAGATGATGGCTGGCCGCGCTCATTCGCGGCGCGAGGCAGGCGGAAACAGGGGGCGAGGATAAGCGGCGGAAAAGCTTGAGCGCTTTTCCACCGCTCCATCCACTCTACTCGGCTGCTTCCCACCAATAGGGCGTGCGTTTGCGATTGCCCGTTTCGGCCTCGTCCATGGTGAGGGGGTCATAAAGGCGCCCGCCCAGCATCACGCGGTGGATCTGGTCGGTGCTGCGGATATTCTCGGTCGGATCGGCATCGAGAATGAGGAGATCGGCAAGCTTGCCCACCTCCAGCGATCCGACATCATCGGCATAGCCCAGCGCACGTGCGGGCATGATGGTGGCAGCCCGCAGCGCGTCGATATTGCTCCACCCCCCGCGCGCGAAAGACCAGATTTCCCAATGCGCGCCGAGCCCGGCCTGCTGGCCATGCGCGCCGATGGAGACATTGCGCCCGACCTTCGCAATTTTTAGGGCCTGCCGCGCGGCATCATCGTCGACATAATCGCTTTCCGGCGCGATGACACGGCGCTTGTTATTCGCGGCAAGTTCGCCGGGCGGAGCATGGCGGCTGAGCAGCGGGTGCGTCCAGACATCGCTGTGCGCCCGCCAATAGGGGTCGCCCGCCGGGCCGCCATAGGTCACCACCAGGGTTGGGGTATAATCGACCACTGTCTGCCCCCAAAGCTGCACCAGATCCTTATAGAAGACGTGCAGCGGGATATTATGCTCGATGGTCGAATTGCCGTCCTGAATGAGCGACACGTCCATGGTGTAGAGCGAGCCGCCCTCGGGAACGACCGTCATCCCCTCGGCCTGCGCGGCCTTCACGACCATCTGCCGCTGTTCGCGGCGCGGCTGGTTATAGTTTTTGACGCTGTGCGCGCCCTGCGCCTTCAGCCGGCGGACATGGGCGAGCGCATCATCATAGCTGTTGATCTCCGCATAAACGCCTGCCGCCTTGGCGCCATAGATGATTTCGCCCGTCGAGAAGATACGCGGGGCGAGGATCAGTCCGGCGCGCTGCATTTCGGATGAGACGAAGATTTCCGAGGCGCGCGACGAGGGGTTGTGGCTCGTCGTCGTGCCCAGCGCGAGATTGGCGATTTCGGACCAGTTTTGCTGCGGGATCAGCTCATCGGCGCCGTGCGGACCATGGGCATGGGCATCGACGAAGCCGGGAAGGATTGTCTTGCCCGCCGCATCGACGGTCAAGGTCCCGGCAGGGACGGTTATGGCCGCGGCGGGACCGATGGCGGCAATACGATCATTCTCGATCAGGATCGCGCCATTTTCGATAATGCCGCCCTGATCGTCCGCCATGGTCACGATTTTCGCCCCGGTGATGAGCACACGCCCGCGCGGCTTGTCAGCGGCGCGGGTCATTGCCAGCGACACGCCCTGGGTCGGCGGGGTGAATTTGGCCGCGTCCTGCCCCGGCGCTTGCGGAAAAAGCTGGTCGAGGTCGGCGCTGAACAGCGTGGCGCCCCGGCTCCAGTGCAGGCGGCGGCCACTGTTGGACCAATGGGCATAGTCGGCGCCGCTGCCGCTCACCCGTGTGACGGGCAGCGCGGCGCTTTTGGTGCCAAGCGTCACATCCTGTCCGCCCGGCATCAGCGGGGTGACATAAATGTCGTAATTCTGCCGAAAGGCGAGGGTGCGACCGTCGGGCGAAATTTCATAATCGCTGACGAGGTCGCCATTTGCATGGACGCGTTTGGCCTCGCCATTGAGATCGGTGCTGACCAGCTGGCTCTTGCCGCCGTCCGCCGTGACCATGAAAACACGGTCATTGTCGGCACCAAATTGGGGCTTCGCGCCATCGGACGCCACCCGGGCCGCGTCGCCGCCGCTGGCCGCCATGCGATAGATGCCGGGATTTTCGTCCCAGCGGTCGGCGGTCAAGCCGCCGCCTGTGCGGCGTTCGAAAATGATCATCTTGCCATCGGGGGAAAAGCGCGGTTCGGCATAATGGCCAGGCGTCGTGCTGAGCTTGCGCGAAGCGCCGCCGCCTGCGCCGATGCTGTGGATCTCGCCCAGCCCGGCGTCGGTCCAGCGCACGAAGACAATCTGCCGCCCGTCGCGCGACCAGCTCGGCCAGAGTTCAAAGCCATCATCCTTGGCTGCGGTCAGCCGCCGCGCGGCGCCACCTGATGCGGGTTTGATCCAGAGTTTGCCCAGCGTTTCAAAGACGATCTGGCGCCCATCGGGTGAGACTTCGGCCCAGCGGGGCATTTGCGTCGTAAAGCTGTCGGGCGCGACCTCTACCTTCGGATGCTGGGCGTCGATGATCACCCGGTCGTCGGCGATCTGGAAGGGGATGATGCGCGCTTCGCCGCCCGCGGCATTGACGCGGCGCAGCTTTCCGCCTGCCCAGAAAAGCAGCGACTGGCTGTCGGGCGTCCAGGCCATATTGGGATAGACGCCCGTTACCGCCCAAGTTTCCTGCATATCCTGATCGAGCGCATCATAGATTTTGCGCTCGGCGCCCGATGCCAGATCCTTCACATAGAGCTTCGACTGGGTCGCCTCCCGCCGGACGAAGGCGAGGCGCTTGCCATCAGGGGAGGGGGTGGGGCGCACGGCGCCGCCATTGCCCGATGCAGCGGTCGAGGTTTCGCCGCTTTCCAGATCATAGCGCTCGATATGAAAAAGGTCGCCATTGCTGTCCTGCGCATATTCGAAGATCGGGCCGGACGTGACGTTGCGCGTGAAATAGACGCTCTTGCCATCGGGAGCGAAAATCGGTTCGCCCAATTCCTTTTGATGGCGCTCGTTGGGACGCTTGACGAGCGGAACGCCTTCACCGCCCGACACATGATAAAGCCACACTTCGCCGGTGCCGAGCGAGCGGCCTGTGGTGAAATGCTTCTTCGCGACAATATATTCGCCGTCGGGGCTCCAACTTGGCTGGTTGAGCAGGCGGAAGGCTTCCTTGCTGAGCTGGCGCTTGTCGCTGCCGTCGCGGTTCATCACCCAGATATTATCCCCGCCGCCCCGGTCAGACACAAAGGCGATGCGGCGGCCATCGGGCGAAAAGCGCGGCTGGTGTTCAAAGGCGAGGCCCTCGGCGATGCGGGTCGGTGTGCCGCCTTCGATCGGCATGGTGTAAATATCGCCGAGCAGATCGAAGGCGATCGTCCGCCCGTCGGGGGCGACGTCGATATTCATCCAGCTCCCCTCGTCCACCGCGAGGGGCACGCTGCGCGTCGTCATTCCGGGCGGGGCGTTGACGTCCCACGCCGCCTCCTTCGCGCCCTCGGCAGCAGGGCTGGCGGGTGCGGTCTGGGCGAAGACAGAGGCCGAGCCGAGCAGGCTCGCAGCGAAAAGCGCAGAAAAACGGTGCATGATGGTCCCCGGTTGAATCGAAAGGACAGCATATGCTCTGGCAGGCGGAAGGCCAATCACGACCTTCGACGAAAGGGCGCCGCGCATCGACGGGCGGCCCGCCTTCGCCTTTAGCCGCGACAAGCATTTGTTGGCCGGGGGCGAGGTGGACGCGGGCGCGGCGGCTTCCTACGTTGTGATGAGCAACCAAATGACAGGAGCCGGTAGATGAGCGATGCGAAGGAATATGTTCCGCCCAGGGTTTGGACATGGGACAAGGAAAACGGGGGGCGCTTCGCCAATATCAACCGCCCGATTGCCGGGCCCACGCATGACAAGGAACTGCCGGTCGGCAAGCATCCGCTCCAGCTGTATTCGCTCGGTACGCCCAATGGGGTGAAGGTCACCGTGATGCTGGAGGAACTGCTCGCGGCGGGGCATACAGGCGCCGAATATGATGCCTGGCTGATCCGGATCAATGAAGGCGACCAGTTTTCGAGCGGCTTTGTCGATGCCAATCCGAACAGCAAGATTCCCGCGCTGGTCGATCGCAGCGGGACCAATCCGGTGCGGGTGTTTGAATCGGGGGCGATCCTGATTTACCTGGCCGAGAAGTTCGGCGCCTTTCTTCCCGCGGATGGCGCGGTGCGGGCGGAGACGCTGTCGTGGCTGATGTGGCAGATGGGCAGCGCGCCCTTTCTGGGCGGCGGATTCGGGCATTTCTATGCCTATGCCCCCTTCAAGCAGGAATATCCGATCAACCGCTATGCGATGGAAGTGAAGCGGCAACTTGACGTGCTCAACCGGCGACTGGCCGAGCATGAATATGTGGCGGGCGCCGATTATAGCATCGCCGACATGGCGATCTGGCCTTGGTATGGCGCGCTGGCCAAGGGGCTGGTCTATGATGCAGGCGAGTTTCTGCAGGTGCAGGAATATGAGCATGTGCAGCGCTGGACCGACTTGATCGCCGCGCGGCCCGCAGTGCAGCGGGGACGGATGGTGAACCGGGTGACTGGAAAGCCCTCCAGCCAGCTTCACGAGCGCCATGATGCGTCGGATTTCGACTTGCGGACGCAGGACAAGCTGGCGCCAGAAGCCGCTGATGGGTGAGGCGCGGGGAACGGGCGCGGAAGTTTGCGAAAGTGTCGCGTAGCGTAAGTTGTGCGCGGCACGCACCTTATGATATTATTGTTATTTACCAATGTTTTAAATGGTTCCACGCGCTTTCCCCAGAGATCGGGGTGCGGTTAAGTTGAAGGGCAGCGAGTTTTCGCTGCCCTTCGCGCCAAAAAAGCCATCCCGGGATGCGCGGCGTCGCTAGCGGGACGAGAGCCGTAAAAAGCCTGATCTATTCTAGACATAGCGACACGCCCGTTCCAATCTGTCTCCTTGGAAGCATTGCAAGCTGCAACTTTCCGTTTACGTAAACGAGAGTGACAGCTATGGTTCCCGCATAGCTCAAGGGAGATTCGAGATGGACATGGAGTTCAGCCCCGAAGATCTCGCCTTCCAGAAGGAAGTGCGCGACTTCATCGCCGAAAATTACCCCGCCGAACTGCGCGGCAAACAGGATGAGGGGGAGGAACTGTCCAAGGAGGATTTCCTCGCCTGGCACAAGATCCTGTATAAAAAGGGCTGGGTCGCCCCCGCGTGGCCCGTCGAATATGGCGGCACCGGCTGGACGCCGACGCAGCGCTTTATCTTTTCCGAAGAAACGGCGCGCGCCGACTGCATCCGCCTGCTGCCCTTTGGCCTGTCAATGGTCGGGCCCGTTATCTACACCTTTGGCACGCCCGAACAGAAGGCCCGCTTCCTGCCGCGCATCCTGTCGGGCGAAGACTGGTGGTGCCAGGGCTATTCGGAGCCCGGCGCGGGCAGCGACCTCGCCTCGCTTCGCACCACGGCGGTGCGCGACGGCGACCATTATGTCGTCAACGGCCAGAAAACCTGGACCACGCTGGCGCAGCACGCCGACTGGGGCTTTTTCCTTGTCCGCACCGACAAGGAAGCCAAGCCGCAGGAAGGTATCAGCTTCCTGCTGATCGACATGAAGTCGCCCGGCATCACCGTGCGCCCGATCATCACGCTGGGCGGCGAGCATGAAGTCAATGAGGTATGGCTGGAGGACGTGCGCGTCCCGGTCGAAAACCGCGTTTACGAAGAAAACAAGGGCTGGACCTGCGCCAAGTTCCTGCTCGCGCACGAGCGCACCGGCATCGCCGGGGTCGCGTCGTCGAAGCGCGGGGTGGAGAAGGTGAAGGAAATCGCCCGCACCGAGCTGGACGGCGACAAGCCGCTGATCGCCAACCCCTTCTTCAAGCGCAAGCTCGCCGAGCTGGAGGTCGACCTGACCGCGCTCGAGTTCACCGAATTGCGCGGGCTGGCCGGTCCCAATGCGGGCAAGGGCCCCGGCCCTGAATCGAGCCTGCTCAAGATCAAGGGCTCGGAAATCCAGCAGCGGTTGACCGAACTGACGCTGGAAGCGGTCGGCCATTATGGCGCGCCCTATTTCCGCGGCTTTGGCGATGGTGACAATGAGCATCCGATCGGGCCCGATTATGCCCATCGCGCCGCGCCGACCTATTTCAACATGCGCAAGACCACCATTTATGGCGGCTCGAACGAGATTCAGCGGAACATCATCGCGAAGATGGTGCTCGGACTCTGACGAAGGTGTTGTCCTCGCCAGGGCGGGGACCGTCATCGGCCTGATCGAGCGCCGCAGTTTGAAACGCCAGCGGCCCCCGCCTTCGCGGGGGCGACGAGGACAAGAATAATGGATTTCACCTACACCGAAACGCAGGATATGATCCGCGACACGCTGTCGCGCTTCCTCGCCGACACTTATGAGTTTGAAACGCGCCAGAAGTTCATCAACAGCGACACGGGGCGCGACCCCGCCATCTGGACCGCGTTGGCGCAGGAACTCGGAATGCTGGGCGCGCCTTTTGCCGAAGAGCATGGCGGCCTCGGCGGCGGTGCGCTGGAAAATGCCATTGTGATGGAGGAATTGGGCAAGGTGCTGGGCATCGAGCCCTATCTGCCCACCGTCGTCATCGCGGGCGGCGCGCTGAAAGCCGTGGGCGGCGCGCAGGCCGATGCGATGATCCCCGAGATTATTGCGGGCAATGCCATCATCGCCTTTGCCTATGCCGAGCCGCAGGGGCGCTATCACCTCGCCAATATCAAGACGACGGCGAAGAAGGACGGCGCGGGCTATCTCCTCAATGGTCACAAAGGCGTCGTCTATGCCGCGCCTTGGGCGACCCATTTGCTCGTCACCGCGCGCACCGGCGGCGGCCAGCGCGATGCCGAGGGCGTGTCGCTGTTCCTGATCGACGCCAAGCTGCCTGGAATCGTGCGGCGCGATTATCCGACCGTCGACGGCAACCGCGCGTCGGAAATCTATTTCGAAAATGTCGCCATTCCGGGCGATGCGCTGGTCGGCGGCGAAGGCGCGGCGCTGCCGCTGATCGAACAGATTGTCGATGAAGCGACGGTCGCGATCTGCGCCGAGGCGACTGGCGTGATGCAGAAGCTGCACGAAGGGACGCTGGAATATACGCAGCAGCGCAAGCAGTTCGGCATTCCCATCGCCAAATTCCAGGTGCTGCAGCACCGCATGGTCGACATGTTCATGGAGGTCGAACAGGCGCGCTCGATGACGATCATGGGCACGCTGAAGATCGACCTGCCCGCGGCAGAGCGTATGGCCGCGGTGTCGGCGTGCAAGGCGAAGGTCAGCCGCGGCGCCAATTTCGTCGGCCAGAATGCGATCCAGACGCATGGCGGGATCGGCATCACGCAGGAACTCGCCATCGGCCATTATTTCAAGCGTGCGACGATCATCGAAGGCCAGTTCGGCAGCCATGATTATCATATGGAGCGTTATGCACGGCTGACGCTCGCCGATTGAACGGCGAGGAGGTGAGGGGATGACCCCTGAAATGGGTTCCCGCGAAGGCGGGGACCCATTTTGCGTGGGCTTACGCCGCGCCGACCGGAGATGGCCCCGCGCTGTCGCGGGAGCACGACATCTCCATAAACCTAATAAGCGACGTCAATCGCGATGCGGAGCGTGCGCGGGCGCAGCGGGGTGAGATAGCCTGCCGATCCCTCCACAAAGGGGGTGCCGAGCGCAAAGCGGTTGCCGCGCGCGTCGAACAAATTGGTGAGGGTGAAGGACAGGCCGCGCCGTTCATTGCCCAGCCGCATGGCGAGGCCCGTATCGATATAATCGCCCTGGCTTTCGCCCAGCACCGGCCCGATGCCAACCCGCGAGGGACCGACATAATTGGCCCAGCCATTTAATCGAAAATCCTCGCGTCCCATCGCCATCACATAAGTGGCCGATCCACGAAACGCATAGCGGGCGACGTTGGGTATCTGCCCCAGGCGTGCGAGCAGCGCGGGCAATTGGCTTTCGGCGGTGTCGGCACCAGCGGCAAGTGCGATGGAGCGCAATTCGCCTTCGAACAATTCCGACACGCGGCTGTGATTATAGACGCCGCCCAATTCGAAAGTGAGCTGCGGCGTCGGGCGCATGGCAAAGGCGCCAGACAGGCTGACGATCCGTCCATCCCCAATATTGGCCGTACTCGGAAAACCGTCGCCATCAATGAAATCGGCCTGAATATCGTACCAGCGCGAATAGGAGAGGGCGAGATTGGCGTCGACCGGGGTTTCACTCTTTTTGCCCAGGCGCATTCCCGCTTCCCATGTATGCACGCGATCGTTGCGGAAATGCCGGACAAAGCTGCGCTCGACCGTCAACCCGCCTGGTCGGAAACCTTCCTGATACCGGGCGTAGAGGCGGAAGTTGTCCATCGGGGTGAAGAGGAGCGATGCCGAGGGCAGAAAGTCGGTTTCGTTGCGCTTTGCGGTATCGGCGCCTCCCATCAGCGCTTTGAACAGCGGCACATCCTCGCCCTCGCCGCGGAGCCTGGCATGCGCCAGCCGAACCCCGCCGGTTGCGACCAGCAAGGGATTCAATTCGACGGTGGCTTCGCCATAAGCGGTAAATTCGGTAATCTGATTGGTCACGCCGGTCAGCGCGGACCGGAACAACCGGTCGTTCAGCTCGCGCCGCTGACGGGTGCGATTGTCGATCACGCTGACGCCGACTACCCAGCCCAGCCCGTCATAATAGGGCCGCGACAGCCGCGTCTCGCTAACCCACATGCGCGTATCATTATATTGATCAAGCGCCCGCGACGGTTCGCCGGAACGCCCGGCGTCGAAGCGTTCGAACAGGCTGTGCGAGATGAAGGCGTTCGAGGATTGCAGACGCAGGCTGTCCCAATCCTTTTGGAACACCAGCGTCGCCATGCCATAACGCGCGCGTGAGTTTTGCTCGACCGGCGAATAGCGTTCGAGCGGCGGGGCATCCTTGTCGGTATATTGTGCGTCGTCGGCATCGGTCGCCTGATAGACACCGCCCACGTCGATCAGCCAGTCGTCGCCCGCATTGAACCGGAACGTGCCGCGCCCGCCCCAGATATGGACGCGGTTAACATCATCTTTGCCGAGAAGCGGGTTGTCGATATAGCCGCCTTCGCTGATGTTATAGCCAAGAAGGCGCAGCGCATGGCCCTTATCGCCGACCGGGAGATTGGCGATGGCCGCGATGTCGCCACCTGGTTCGCCATGCTGTGTTGCGGACAGACCGGCGATGACCTGCATTTCCGGATCCTGCGGATCGGGCGGGCGGGGCACCACCCGGATTATGCCGCCCAGCGACCCCGCGCCGTAAAGCGTACCCTGCGGCCCTTCCAATATTTCGACGCCGTCCACGTCATAGAGACGCAAATCGGGGTCGGGCGCATTATAGGCAAGGCGGATATCGCCCAGATATTGGCCGACGGTTGCTTGAGTGGGGCCTGTGAAGCTGGAATCGGCGATGCCGCGAATAAACAGTTTGTTGCGCCCGGACCCCAAATAGGTGGAGGAAACATTGGCCGTGCGCGACAAAATGGATTCCGTGCCGCGCTCTCCGCCGAAGTTCAGCTCTTTTCCGTCCAGCATCGTCGCCGCCCCGGCAAATTGGGCATAGGGCAGGTCGGTCTTGGAGCCTGTGACGATGATTTCATCCTGCGGCGCGGCGCTCACATGCGGCGGCGGTGACGGCGGCTTCGGACTGGATCGAGGCTGTTGCAAAGGCAGTCTGCGCGGCGCGGCGCGGAGCGGCTCGATCCGCCAACTTGTGGCGCTCATCCGTACGGCGCGGGCCTTTGATCCGGCCAGCATATGGGCGATTGCCTCTTCGATGCTCATCCGTCCGCGCACAGGTTTGACCTGCGCTTTCCACAAGCTCGCATCGGTGACGCTGATGCTCACCCCGCCCTGGCGGCTCAGCAACGGCAGAACAGCCGACAGGCGCCCTTTGGGCACGTCGAAAGCGTGCTGATCAGCCGCCTGGGCTGGCACGGAAAGGCTCGTGAGCAGGGCCGCGAGCGGAACGAGGCGACCGGCAATCGTCAGCGCGTAAGCATCCATCCTTCACCGCGCCGTTCAGCGCGCGTTCCTGACAAGGTCGCCAGATCGGCCACCGTACGGCTGCGGTCCTTATCGATCACCAAGGCACCGCGGAAGGAGAAATCGGCGGCTTCCGGCGCGACACGAATATCCACGCCCGCGGTGCGGCGCAGGTCCTCCGCAACAATGGCGAGCGGTGTGCCATTATAGACCAAAAGGCCGCTGCGCCAGCCGCCCACATTGGCGACGTCGACCGGGCGTTTGGCGAGGGCTTGCTCGCCGTCCCTGGCTTCCAGCGCCTCGCCGGCGGTCATGCGAACATTATGATGATCAGGATTATAGACAACGACCCCCTCCGACACCGCAACCGATGTGGTATCGGCGCGGCGCACGACATTGAACGCCGTACCCAAATCGACGATTTTCGATGGCCCGGCCTCAACCACAAAGGGGGCGCTCGCCTGATGAACGATGGTGAACATCGCCTCGCCCTGGTCCAGGCGGGCAAAGCGCGGCCGTGCCTCGTCAATTTCGAGCGATGAGCTGCCATTCAGCGCGATCGTGGAGCCATCGGCAAGTTGAATGGTGCGCTGTTCGCCTGCCGCGGTTTCGATCTGCTTGACGCCATCGAACAGGCCGAGGCTGGGGAGGGTGATGATGGCAAGCGCGGCCACCGCTGCCCCGGCAATCCAGGCGCGCCGTCTCAGCTGGCGCCGCGGCTGCGGCAGCGCGGGGTCGCGCATCAGCGGCTGCGCCGGGCGCGCGGGCGCTTTCAGATCATCAAGGTCGCGGTCGAGACTGGCGAGCGCGTCATAGACTTCAGCATGGCTGGGCGCCGCCGACAGCCAGTCGGTAAAGCCGTCCCAATCGCTGAAATCGGGATCGCGCTGGCGGATCAGCCATTCGATGGCTTGCTGTTCGGCGGCGGAAAGCATGGAGTCAGGCATCGAATTGCCTCCGCACGGCGGTGATACTGGCATAAACTTTACGCAAATCGGCCTCAACCGTGCTGAGGCTGATGCCCAGTTCGGCCGCAATCGCGCGCTGGGGCAATCCGTCGATACGAAAGCGGCGGAAGATCTGCGCTGGCCGCTCGCCCACCGCTTCCACCGCCGCTTCGACCTGCGCAAGCTGTTCGCGTGAAATGAGGGCTGCGTCGGCGCTGGGCGGCGGCGTGGCGGCGGTTTCGCCCCAGGCTGCATCGCGAATTTCGCGCTGGCGCGCCGCGCGATAACGGTCGAGCATCAGATTATTGGCCGCGCGCATGACATAGGCGAGCGGATCGGCCACAGGGCCAACATGCCTTTCGCTGAGGCGCATCCAAAGATCTTGGAACAGGTCTTCGGCCATGTCGCCCGCGCCGCGCGCACCCAGAAAGCGCAAGATCCGGTCGCGATGCGCCAGCATCACAGCTTCGATGCCTTGCAAGGGCTTTGGCGCGGGCTGGGCGGGATCGTCGGTCGCGTCGGTCATGGATCGCTGTTTCTGCAACACTGTCGGTCGCGGCAGGGACCATTCTCCTCCCACGCATGTGGCCCCCCTGATGACGCAGCTATATAGCGGCTGTGCGCGATGGCGCAACTGCGGCGGGGAGGGGGCAAGGGCGGCGAGGTCGGGCATGATGTTCCGTTGGAGGCCAAAGCAAGGGGGAAGCAAGGACAGGTGGGGGGCTTCCCCCTTGCAAACGGGCCGGTCAGGGGGGCTAGAGACCGACCCGCAGGCTCGCACGGAAGGACCAGGCCATATGACCCTGCTGTTCTTCCGCGGAGAGTTCGCCGCCAACCTGGAACGCCGAATTTCCGGCGAGGCCGCGCAGACGTCCGACCCAACCGCTGGTGCGGTCATCGGGGGTCAGGGTGAAGGGATCGCCGTCCTTGAACGACGCCGTAGTGGCGCCCAGCATGCCGCTGACGATCTGGCGGCGGCCACCTTCCAGTTCGAAGCGGGTCCAGCCGTCATATTCGTCGGCACCGCCGAATTCGAGGCCGACCGCAACCGTTCCACTCAACGCCAGTTCGTCGCTGTCGCGGCTGGCAACCGTCAGGTTAAGCGCATCGCTACCGCCGGTTTCGGTATAGCCATCTTCCTTCAGCTTGTAATAATCGACCGCGACGGTGGGACGGATGGTGAAACCGCCCGCACGCGTGTCATAGGCAACCGAGCCCGACGCCGAATAGAGTTTGGCGTCCCATTTGCCGCGCATCGTTTCTTCAATATCTTCCGCCCCCGCTTCGGCGCGGAAAATGCGCGTACCTTTCAGGCTGACCGGTGCGCCGGAAACGCGTGCGTGAGCCATGACGCCGTTCGAATTGAGGCGCCAGTGCAGCGCGCCTTCCCATTGGCTGCTGGTGACTTCGTTCGAATTGGACGCATTGCCGTCCTTGCCGGCAAGATAGCCGATCGAACCGCCGAAATTACCGACATCGGTCTTGATCTCGGCGCCCGCCGAAATGCCCCAGCCGCTGACGTCATAGCCCGCCGTGTCGTCGACACTCTTCTTGGTGCTCCAGACGGCCTGATTGACCCAATAGCCCCATTTGCCTTCATCCTGGTAAGGCGCATTGGGATCTTGCAGATAACGGGCAAGCGCACGCGATCCCGAAGTGACGGTATCGAAAATACCGCCTTCATGCTCGGGCATCATCTGTTGCAGCTGATGGCGGAAATGATCCTGCTCGACAATGCCCAGAAACACGCCTTCGATATCGGTATCGAGCGCCAGCGCATCAATTGCTGCGTCGAACACCCCGGCTTCCGACCGATTGAGGCCCATATCGGCGACGCTCTTGCGCGAGACATCGACGATCAGCTGATTGGCCGTCGAGCTGAGCTCGCCCTTGTAGAGGAAGGGAAGCAGGGTCGAGGAAGCGGTCAGCTTGTCAGCACCCGTCAGCGTCCCGGCGGTCAGCACGACATGTTCGCCTTCGGCTTCGTCGATGCTCTTGAGCTTCAGCAGCAGCTTCGACTCCTCGCCAAAGCTTGCATTGCCGGTGACCGTCAGCGCGGTGCCGTCATCGCCGCCTAGCGTGACACCCAAAATTCCCTTGTCGGTCACGGCCAGCGAGGCGATGGTCGCCGCGCCCGTCACGTCAAAGGCACCGCCGCTAACCGAAACGGCCAGCCCTTGCGAATTGAGCAGCGCGCCTGAAAAAACCGACGTTCCCGCGATGCTCAGCGTATCGCTGCCGCCGCCAAAGTCCGCGCTGCCGATAAATTGCGAAGTGCCTGACAGCGCCATCGTGTCATTGCCCGCACCGAACAACGCCTTGCCCGCATAAGCAGCATCGCCCGACATGGCGAGGCGGTTGTCGCCTGCGCCGAAATGGGTGTCGCCCTTCACCGTGCCGTCGGCGATATCAAAAACATCATTGCCGCTGCCAAAGCGCACATCGCCCGCGATGCTGGGCGCCGTAACGCCCGAGGCAACCGCGGTTTGCTTCACCGTTGCGCCGCCATTATTGGCCGACAGGTCAATGGCGATATTGCGCCCCGAATCGGCCTTGGCACCGCTCGCGCTAATCGCGCCGCTGTTTTCGACCGTATCGACATTGCCCGATAGATCGAGGATGGCCCGCGCGGTTCCATTGTCCCCGCCGGTCTTGGCGGTCACGCTGCCGCTGTTGCGGATCAGCCCGACATCGCTGCCGCCTTCGATCAGAATGGCGGTGGCGACGGCTGCGGCTTCCTTGCCCGCGCTATTGGCCTCGACCTTGCCCGAGTTGCGAATTTCAGGAAGCGTCGCCCCCGATCCGATACGGATCGCGGTAGCGGCGACATCCTTTGAAGCCGCGCCCACAGCGCCGCTGATGCCAAGACCGCCCGCGACTGTGACATTGCCGCCCATGCCGCCGATCTGAAGGCCATTGCCTTCCTTTCCGGCATAAAGCCCGTCACCAACCACGGTGCCGTCGATAATGATGCCGAGGCCGGTGCCCGTGCCAGCAACCGCACCGATAGTGATGTCGCGGCCCGCCGCGCCAACCCGCATCGCGGGCGCCGTGCCATAGGAACGGACTGCAGCCGAGCCTTCCTTCGAATCCTCGATGCCGTCCTTGTCCTCATCCTTGTCGTCGGGCTTGGTGTCCTTGGGCGGGACAGCGAGGATGATCCCGCCGGTCACATCGCCTTCGATGGAAAGGGCAGGGCCGCCGATCAGCAGATCATCTTCGTCCAGCTTGCTGGGGTCTGCGGGAGGCGTCGTGGTGCGATAGCCAGTGGCGGCCAGCGTACCCTGTACCTCCAAAGCGCCATTGATGTCGCCCGACAAGCGCGCTGCCGTGGAATTCTTGCCCACCGCGCTGATCGTTCCGGCCAAGCGGACATTGCCGTCCACATCCTGCAGACCGACGCCAAGCGCATTGTCGCCCAGCACGCTGACTTTGCCATCGGTGGTGAATTTACCAGTCAGCGGGCCGCCGAGGCGGATGCCAGCCGAATCGTTGCCTTCGACCGTGATAGTCCCGCTGTTGATAATATTGCCGGTGAACGCGCCCAGCGTTTCGACTGCAACCCGATTGGTGCCCACGGCGAAGGGACCATCCAGGTCACCGTCCTTGTCAATGTCGGTAGGGGTATAGCTTTCGTCGAGCGTGATCTTGCCCGTCGAACCGATGGTAATCCCGCTCGTCACGCCGGCATTGGCGACGATGCCGCGCGCGCCGTCGGCATTGGTCATCTCGATATTGCCTTCGTGGACGACCTTGTGGTTGCTGTCGATGGTGACCGCCGTGCCGCCAGCCGGCTTTACCGATCCGGCCGAGGTGATCTTAATATCGTCGGGCGACCCATCCTTGATCGTCGAGGTGCGGACAGGCGTGGTAACAGCGTTACCGATGCTCGTCTCGGCATAGGCGGGCACCGAAATAACGGCAGCCAGGCTGGTTGAAGCCAACAGGATATTGCGCATTTTGTTCCTCTTGTGATCGCGATCGGAATGTCCTCCCGGGGACAATCACAAGACGGAGTCATGTTGGGTTCACCTTGGAAGAAAATGCGTGGGCGAGGTTATTTTCCGTCGATGGGCGGTTTCGCTTCCGCGGCAGGGAGCTTTCGACCGTTTGGGAAGGGCTTGGCAAAACGGCTATCCGCAAGGCGCGGATAGCCATTCCGGCATATTAATCCCTCAATCGCGCCAGGATCAGAATTTCGGGCGATGACGAGGTGAAGGAGTGCGGTCAAAGTCGCCATAATCGGCTTCGACAACAAAGCCCACCCCCCTCAGCAGAGCGAAAAGATGCATCCGCTCGACAAAACGCCGCCGACTTTGGCTGATGCGTGGCAAGCCCGGCAGCCGCTGAATATGCGATGTAAAGGGCGCTTCCTGCATTGCGGCCCTTCGAGGCCCCGATTTCCTGTGCCTCATTTTCTCAACAAGGCGGGTGGCGGACAGGGTGGGATTCGAACCCACGGTAACGTTGCCGCTACGGCGGTTTTCAAGACCGCTGCCTTAAACCACTCGGCCACCTGTCCTTAGGCGCGCCGACATAACGTGTGCGCAGCGAGCGGCAAGTGAAATTCGCCATTTCGCCCTGTCGCGCGAATATCGCGGCCTGTCTCTGCACCGCCTAGCCAAAATGGGTGCATCTATGCGACATATTCCGTATGGGGAGGCTTATGACGCACGAAACAAGTTTCAGAATCCGGCAGCTTTTTTCAGGACTCGGCATGCTTTGTTCAGCGTGGCTCCTTACGGCTTCCGTTCCTCTTCATGCGCAGATGAGCGGGGATGCGGGGTTTGACGCTTATGTCCAGTCGCTTTGGCCCAAGGCTCAGGCGCGCGGAGTTTCGCGCGCGACCTTTGATCGGGTGACGGCGGGATTGCAGTATAACAGCCGCGTCGTTGCGCTGGACCGCGACAATCTGGGCGCGCCGCCCAGTGTGGATACACCTATTCCGCCCTTTGCCCCTTATAAGGCCAAACATGTCGATGCAGCCCGGATAAACGGGGGGCGGCGCGTCCATGATCGCCTGTTGCCACTTTTATCGCGCATCGAACAACGCACCGGCGTCCCGACGAGCGTGATGATCGCCATTTACGGGCATGAAACTGCCTATGGCCAAGTGACCGGCAATTTCGATTTGCCGGAGGCATTGGCAACGCTGGCCTATGAAGGGCGGCGGCGCAGCTTGTTCGAGCCCGAGTTTCTCGCCACGCTCGAAATGGTGGAAAAGGGGGTGCCGCGTCACGTGCTGAAAGGAAGCTGGGCCGGAGCGTTCGGCTATCCGCAGTTTCTTCCCTCCGTCTATTTGCAGGTTGCCGAAGATGGCGACGGCGATGGTGAGGCGCGTATCTGGTCGAGCGAGGCCGATGCGATTGAATCGATCGGCGCCTATCTGCGCCGGGCCGGGTGGCGTGCGGGGCAGCCGTGGGGCGTTGCGGTGCGCGTTCCCACCGGTTTCAACCGGGACAGGGTGGAAAGCCGCCTCGTGCCGACGCGCTGCTCGCGGGTTTTCGGTCGCCATAGCCGCTGGCAGACGATGGCCGAATGGCGGGCACAGGGCATTCAGCCGGTCGATGGGCATTGGCCCGCAGGGGATATTCAGGCGACCTTGCTGGAGCCCGATGGACCGGGGCGGACCGCCTATTTGCTAACTGGTAATTATCGCGCGATACTCGATTATAATTGTTCGAACTTCTATGCATTATCGGTGGGGTTGCTGGCGGATGAAATTGATCGTTAGGCGCGGTGTCGGGATTTTGATCGCAGGCGGGGTATCGCTCGGGCTGCCCGCCTGTGGCGGTGGCCGGGAGGGCGCCCCCCTGCCGGCGAGCAATGGAGCCACTGCCAGAACGACCGAAATCGCCAGCGATGGACCGCCGATGCTCGGCGCGCCCTACAAGATTGCCGGCAAGGATTATGTTCCCGCAGACGTCGCCGATTATGACGAAGTGGGTTATGCGGGATGGTATGATGCCGCGCGTGCGGGACAACCGACCGCCAATGGCGAAACCTATGACCCCGCGCGCATCAGCGCCGCGCACAAGACGTTGCCGCTGCCCAGCTATGTCGAGGTGACCGCGCTCGATACGGGACGGACGATTTTGGTGCGGGTCAATGATCGCGGGCCGATGGTCAATGACCGGCTGATCGACCTGTCGGATGCTGCCGCCCGGCAATTGGGGCTTCAACCCGGCACCACCGCGGTTCGCGTGCGCCGCACCAACCCGCCGATGGGAGAGCGGGCGCAGCTTCGTGCCGGGCAACCGGTGCCCGAACGCATCGCAACCCCCAATTCGCTTCTCACCATTTTGCGCGACAAGGCCAGGGCCTTGCCCAAGCCGGCCAATGTCGCGCCCGCGCGGCCCGCGCCCACCGCGACCACCCCCATTGCATCGAGCAAGGCGAAACCCGGCAGCGACGGCTTTATCGTTGAGGATGGCTCGACCCGGAGCGGGCAAGCGGCCGCGCCGCGTCCCGCTGCCAGCGGCGAATATTTTGTGCAGGTTGCGGCGTTCAGCACCGAGGCGCGCGCGCAAACGACGGCACGCGCGGTCGGCGGACAGGTCAGCCCGGCGGGGCGCTTGTGGCGCGTACGCATCGGGCCATTTCATAGCCAGGCCGATGCGGGCGGCGCGCTTGCCAAGGCCAAGGCCAAGGGGTTCCGCGACGCCGTAGTCGTCCGTGACCGCTAAAACCCTTTCTGTCGCTGGTCCGGTCGCGCGCCGCTGCGCCGCGGTAGCGCTTTCAGGGGCAATACTGGCGGTGGCGGTTCCGGCCTTTTCGGCAGCCGTCAGCGCGGACCCGGTTGCACCGGCCAAGGCCGTCGCCGGTCCCGCCAGCCGCCCGCTCTATGTCACCGAAGCGCCGATTGTGATGCTGAAGGATATGGATTCGGGCGCAATCCTCTTTTCGCGCGGCGCCGACAGGCGCTTTGCCCCGGCCTCGATGGCCAAGGTAATGACCGCTTATGTTGTGCTCGACATGCTCAAGAAAGGCGAGTTGAAGCGCGAACAGCAGTTTACCATGACCGAAGCGCTGTGGCAGAAATGGAATGGCAGCAACGGCGGTTCGACCATGTTTCTGCGCACGGGGGAGAAATTGTCGGTCAATCAGCTGATGAAAGGGCTGATCACCGTTTCGGGCAATGATGCCGCCGCCCTGCTGGCGCATGGCATCGATGGCAGCGAAGCCGCTTTCGTCAAGCGGATGAACCGCGTTGCCGCCGACATTGGCATGACATCGAGCCGTTTTGGCACAGCGAGCGGCTGGCCCGATGGCGGGGTGACGAAGGTAAGCGCCGCCGATCTGATCGTGCTCGCCAACCGGCTGATCCGCGATCATCCCGAAGATTATGCCCGCTATTTTTCGATGCCGACGCTGCGCCATGGCAAGGCGCCCGACGGGAGCGCCATCGTCCAGCGCAACCGCAATCCCCTGCTGGGCCGGGTCGAAGGGGCCGATGGCCTCAAGACCGGCCACACCAATGAGGCGGGATATTGCCTGCTCGGATCGGTCGTGCGCGACGGACGGCGGCTGATCATGGTCGTTGCCGGAATGCCCAGCGAAGCTGCGCGCGCGCGGGAGGCCGAACGGCTGATGCGCTGGGGCTTTGAACAATGGCAAGGGCGCGACTTGGTGCCCGCGGGCCGCGAAGTCGGGCAGGTTGACGTCAATGATGGAAGCGCGCCCGCCGTCGGCGCCGAAACGGGGCGCAAGGTCCGTATCACCATTCCCAAGGGGCATTCGGGCCGCTATCGCGCCGTAATGCAGACACAGTCTCCGCTGGCCACACCAATCGCGGCCGGCGCACCCATTGCCGAACTGGTCGTTACGCCCGAAGGCTTGCCGCCCCAGAAAACCCCGCTCATCGCGGCGAATAGCGTGGCCAAGGGCAATTGGTGGGACCGGACACAGACCGGTTTTCAACGGCTGACCGGCTGGTGAGCGGGCGTTTCATCACCCTGGAAGGCGGGGAGGGCGTTGGCAAATCGACCCAGATTGCCGCGCTCAGCTCCGCGTTGCGCGCGCGCGGGCTCGAAGTGATCGCGACCCGCGAACCGGGCGGAAGCGCCGGAGCCGAGGCGATCCGCAACCTGTTGATGGAAGGCAGCGACGATCGCTGGGACGCGCGCAGCGAAGCCTTGCTGTTCGCTGCTGCGCGCGCCGACCATGTCGCGCGCGTCATTCGCCCGGCGCTGGAGCGCGGGGCCTGGGTCTTGTGCGACCGCTTTGTTGATTCGACCCGCGCCTATCAGGGCGGCGGCGGCGGCATTACCGACGATGATATTCTGACGCTCCACCTTTTCGGATCGCAGGGGCTGCTGCCCGACCGCACCTTTTTGCTGACCGTCAGCGAAGGCGAAGCGGCGCGGCGGCTGGCTGCGCGCGATCCCTTTGGCGCCGACCGCATGGGACGCAAACCCGCCGATTATCAGCAGCGGCTCGCAAGCCGTTTTCTCGACATGGCGCGCGCAGAGGGCGAGCGCTGGCGGATCGTCGATGCCGATGCCACGGCGTCGCAGGTGACGGCCCATATCATGCAGGATCTGGATGAATGGCTGAACTGATCGGCCATGATGGCGCGCGCCGCGCCTTCCTTGATGCCTGGCATAGCGGGCGGCTTCACCACGCCTGGCTTCTGGCCGGGCCGCAGGGGATGGGCAAAGCCGTCTTCGCCGCGCTGGCGGCGCGCTTTCTGGTGACCCATGGCCCGGCGGGAAGCGGAAGCGTCCCGTCGCTGGACGCGGTGGGCGATGAAGCCGCGGCGCGGCTGGTCGATGCGGGCAATCATCCCGAGATTCTTCACCTCACACGGATCGCCAAGGACAAAGGCAAGGATCTGGCACGCAGCATCAGCATCGATCAAGTGCGCGTGATGATCCGCAAACTCCATCTCTCGCTCTCGCTCGGCCATTGGCGGGTGATCATCGTCGATGCGGTCGACGATCTGGAAAATGACGGCGCCAACGCGCTGCTCAAGACGCTGGAGGAACCGCCTGCCCAGACCTTGTTCCTCCTCGTCAGCCATTCACCGGGGCGCCTGTTGCCGACGATCCGCTCGCGCTGTCGCACCCTGCGCTTTCAGCCGCTGGAGATGGAGCAGATGGTCGGCTGGCTGCATGATTTGCGCCCCATGCTCGATATGACCGATGTGCGCGCCATTGCGGCGGCGTCGGGCGGGGTTCCGGGCAAGGCGCTGGCCCTGCTCGACAGCGATGTCAGCGCGATGGAGAAAAAGCTGCTGGCCATTCTGACAAGCGGCGACCCCGGCAACCGGCTGCGCGAGGCGCTCGCCCGCGAGGTCGGCGGCGCCAGCAATCGCGCGCGGCTGGAACTGGTGATCGACATTGTGCCGGGGCTGCTCGCGCGGCTGGCGCGCGAACGGCCCATTGCCGAACTGGGGCCCGTGCTCGCGCAATGGGACCGGGTGCAGCGCAATGCCCGCGACGCGATCAGGGGCTCCTATGACGGGGCGATGGTGGGGTTTGAAATCGGCAATTGTCTGGCCGAACTTGCGCCGCGCGAAGGGGCCAGCGCACGCTGACGCTTTTCCTATCGGCTTCCACCCGCTAAGGCGCGGGCATGTCCGCAGATAAAACCCCCTTCTATATCACCACCGCGATCAGCTACCCCAATGGGCGGCCGCATATCGGCCATGCTTACGAAGCCATCGCCACCGACGTCATGGCGCGGTTTCAGCGCGCGCGCGGACGCGACGTGCGTCTCGTTACCGGCACCGACGAGCATGGGCTGAAAATGTTTCAGACGGCGCGCGACCAGGGACGGGCGACCATCGATCTGGCCGATGAAATGTCGGGCCATTTCCGCGAAATGTATGGGCGGCTGAATATCAGCTATGATCATTTCATGCGGACGTCGGACCCGGCGCATCACCGGGCCTCGCAGGCGATCTGGAAGGCGATGGAGAAAAAGGGCGACCTTTATCTCGACCGCTATGAAGGCTGGTATTCGGTGCGCGACGAAGCCTTTTACGACGAAAGCGAACTGACGACGGCGGAGGATGGCACGCGCCTGTCACCGCAGGGAACGCCGGTCGAATGGACGGTCGAGGAAAGCTGGTTTTTCCGCCTGTCGGCCTATCAGGACCGGTTGCTCGCCCTTTATGCCGAACAGCCCGATTTCATTCGCCCCGAAAGCCGCCGCAATGAAGTGCTGCGCTTCGTCGAAGGCGGGCTGAAGGACCTCAGCATTTCGCGCACCAGTTTCGACTGGGGCGTGCCGGTGCCCGGCAGCGACGGCCATGTCATGTATGTCTGGGTCGATGCGCTCACCACCTATTTGTCGGGGCTTGGCTATCCCGAACCGGGCAGCGAGTTTGAGCGCTTCTGGCCCGCGAACATCCACATGATCGGCAAGGATATCGTCCGTTTCCACGCCGTTTACTGGCCCGCTTTTCTGATGAGCGCCGATCTGCCCTTGCCCAAACAGATTTTCGGCCATGGATTCCTGCTCAATCGCGGCGAGAAAATGTCGAAATCGCTTGGCAATGTCGTCGATCCGATGGCGCTTGCCGATCATTTCGGGGTCGATGCGCTGCGCTATTATCTGCTGCGCGAGGTGAGCTTTGGGCAGGATGGCACCTATTCGCCCGAGGCGATTGTGCGCTCGGCCAATGCCGATCTGGCCAATAGTTTCGGCAATCTGGCGCAGCGCAGCCTGTCGATGATTTTCAAAAATCTCGGCGGCGAGCTTACGAGCGATTATGCCGCGCGTGATGAGGATTGGGCGCTGTTGGGGCAGGTGCTCGACATGGCGACCGAACAATTGCCGGCAGAATTTGAGCGGCTGAATTTCTCGGTCGGTATCGAAGCCTGGCTGCGCGCGGTGTTCGCCTGCAACCAATATGTCGACACCCAGGCGCCCTGGACGCTGCGCAAGACCGATCCCGAACGGATGCGCGCGGTGCTGATGACGCTGTGTCGGGCGGTGCGTACACTGGCCATCGCGATTCGGCCCGTCGTTCCCGCCGCAGCCGATGCGCTGCTCGACCAGATGGGGATTGCGTCCAATGCGCGCGACTTTGCCGCGCTGGAGGATGCCAATTGGTGCTCCAAGCTGGCCGCGAGCGATTTCCGGCTGGCACAGCCCGTTCCGATCTTCCCCCGCCTCGAACTGCCCGAAGGCGCGGAGGCCGGGGAGGGGAGCGGAAAGGACGCCGCCTGATGCTGGTCGATTCGCACTGCCACCTCAATTACAAGGGCCTCGCCGAACAGCGGGAGGCGGTGGTCGCGCGTGCACGGGCACGCGGCGTAACCGCCATGCTCAACATCGCCACGCGCGAAAGCGAATGGGATGAGGTGCTGGGCGCTGCTGTCACGCATGACGATGTCTGGGCCAGCGTCGGCATTCATCCGCACGACGCCGACCATCATCCCGACGTCGATACCGCCAAGCTGGTGTCGCGCGCAGCCCATCCCCGCGTGATCGGGATCGGCGAGACGGGGCTCGACTATTATTATGACAAGAGCGACCGCGTGCGGCAGCAGGACAGCTTCCGGCGACATATCCATGCGGCCCAGCAGACGGGCCTCCCGATCATTGTCCACACGCGCGACGCCGAAGCCGATACGCTGGCGTTGCTGGGCGAAGAAATGGAACGCGCCCCCTTTGGCGGGGTGATCCACTGCTTCACCGCCAGCGATGATTTCGCAAGGCGCGCGCTGGACATCGGATTTTACATCTCTCTGTCGGGCATTGTGACGTTCAAAAATGCCGCCGAGCTTCAGGCGACGGCGAAATGGTTGCCGCGCGAGCGGCTGCTCATCGAAACCGACGCGCCCTTCCTCGCCCCCGTCCCGCATCGCGGCAAGACGGGGGAGCCCGCCTTTGTCGCCGATACGCTGGCCTTTCTGGCCGAACTGCGCGGCGAAGAGGCCGAGGCGCTGGGGGAGGCGACGGCCGCCAACTTCTACCGGCTGTTTTCCAAGGCGCGACCCTGATGCGATGTCGGGCATGAAACTTCGCATATTGGGTTGCGGTACCTCGTCCGGCGTGCCGCGCATCGGCAATGACTGGGGCCAGTGCGACCCCGATAATCCGCGCAATCTCCGCAGCCGTGCGTCGATCCTCGTTTCGCTGGGCGGATTCCGCCTGCTGGTGGACACCAGCCCCGATATGCGGCTGCAACTGCTCGACGCCGAGGTAGGCGCGGTCGACGGGGTGATCTGGACGCATGAACATGCCGATCATTGCCACGGGCTCGATGACCTCCGGCAAATCATGCATCTGCGCGGATCGGCGGTTCCCGCCTATGCCCGCGCGCATGTGCTCGACATATTGAAGTGGCGCTTCACCTATGCCTTTGCGGGCAATGCGGGCTATCCCGCCTCGGTCGATCCGGTGGAACTGCATGATCATCAGTCGATCGGGCCGCTCGAAGTTTCAGCGATCGACATGCCGCATGGGCCGATCAAGGCGAGCGGGCTGATCTTCAGCGATGGCGCGCACCGCATCGGCTATGCGACCGACTTTTCGCGCTTCACGGACGAAATGGTCGATTTCTTTCAGGGCGTCGATCTGTTCGTGATCGATGCGCTGCGCCGCTATCCGCATCCGACCCATCCGCATCTGGCGATGTCTCTGGAAGGGCTGGCAAAGGTCGGCAATCCGCGCGCCATCATCACCCATATGGACAATACGATGGACTATGACGATCTGGCGGGCGAGTTGCCGCCGGGGGTCGAGCCGGGTTATGACGGGCTGGAGGTACAATTATGACCGGAGACATGACCGTCCAGATGCTCTGGTTTGCCGGGGCCTTTACCCTGGTGCTGAGCGCGCTCGTCGTGCGGCGCCTGCCTGCCGCCGACTGGCTCAAGATGGGGCTCGCGTGGGTGGCGATTTTTGCGATCGTCTTTCTGGTCATCAAGATGGTTTCGGGAGCGGGCTGACGCCCCCGCCGGGGAGCGGGGCGCGGGCGTTCTGTCCGATTCCGCCCCCCTTTTTTCGCCTGACGCGCCAAAATATATCCAAAAGGGTGGCACGCGTCCTGCGCGGGAAATCGCGGCCTTTTGCCCTGCGCCCTGTTGGCGCCGTTCCTTTTCGCCGATCTGGAACCATTAATGGACTGAAATCCCCGCGAAAATCCCTCGCGTCTTCGCTACAGTGGCCGGGTTACAAAATTTCAGTTGCCTGAAAGTTTATCCAATCGATTCCATAAACGGATCTGCAGAGAAACGTTAACTATTACGAATAGGTTGGAAGAATAGGCTTGTCATAGCCAAGTAATGTCAATTTTGACCACAATTCCGTGGTCGATGAAATGCTATATAGTATGGGCGCGGGGGCGCCCGTGGGACCGATAGTATTTTCTTCCGTAAGGGGGATTATAATGTCGGCGGAAATTTTCGACAAAGCAACGGGTGAAGCACGAGCCGTCGCGCTGGACCAGATCACACTTGAAACGCCAAGCGTCGTACGCTTGCAATTGAGCCGTGATGCGGTGGCGAGGCTGGAGCAACAAGGCAATGACCTTGTCGTGCACCTGAAATCGGGCGAGACGATCCGAATTGCCAATTTCTATACCGACAATCCCGACGAGATTACGAACGACCTGATCCTTCAGGAATCGGACGGGAGCATGTGGCTCGCCCGTCCCGGCACCGATTTTTATGAGGTCGTCGACTGGGGTGAATTTGTACCCGGTTCCGCCCTGGCACCCGCAGGTGAAGGCGGTGGAGCCGGCGGGTTTCTGTTGCCCGCTCTCGGCGCGCTAGGAGCAGGGGGGCTTGCAGCCGCCGCCGGTGGAGGCGGAGGAAGCCCGGCGCCCCGGACGCCACCAGACGATGGTGATGCGGACGCTGATGCCGACGCCGATGCGGACGCAGATGCGGATGCCGACGCAGATGCAGACGCTGACGCCGATGCGGATGCAGACGCAGACGCAGACGCTGATGCCGACGCTGATGCGGACGCAGACGCAGACGCAGACGCAGACGCTGATGCCGACGCAGATGCTGATGCCGACGCTGACGCCGATGCCGATGCGGACGCCGATGCCGACGCAGATGCTGATGCCGACGCTGACGCCGATGCGGACGCCGACGCAGACGCAGACGCTGATGCCGACGCTGATGCGGATGCAGACGCAGACGCTGATGCGGACGCAGACGCAGACGCTGATGCCGACGCAGATGCTGATGCGGACGCAGACGCAGACGCTGATGCCGACGCAGATGCTGATGCCGACGCTGACGCCGATGCCGATGCGGACGCCGATGCAGACGCTGATGCGGATGCAGACGCAGACGCTGATGCCGACGCCGATGCAGATGCTGATGCCGACGCAGACGCTGATGCAGACGCTGACGCCGATGCAGACGCTGATGCGGACGCAGACGCGGATGCAGACGCAGACGCCGATGCGGACGCAGACGCAGACGCTGATGCGGATGCAGACGCAGACGCTGATGCAGACGCAGACGCTGATGCGGACGCAGACGCTGATGCAGACGCCGACGCTGACGCTGACGCCGATGCAGACGCTGATGCAGACGCTGATGCGGATGCGGACGCCGATGCAGACGCTGATGCAGACGCTGATGCGGATGCGGACGCCGATGCAGACGCTGATGCGGATGCGGACGCCGATGCAGACGCTGATGCGGATGCGGACGCCGATGCAGATGCTGATGCCGATGCAGACGCTGATGCGGACGCCGATGCGGACGCTGATGTTGATCCGCCACTACCTCCGAGCGTCTTTATTGACGTCGCGACCGGCGCCAAGGTCAGTGGCGTAGGCGAGGCCAATGCGCGGGTGAAAGTCTATGCGCCCGATGGCATCACCATTATCGGCGAAGGCGATGTGGACGCCGAGGGCAATTACAGCGTGGACATTCCGCCGCATATCAATGGCGAGGAACTGTTCGTTACGCTGACCGATGCGGCGGGGAATGTCTCCTTGCCGGGCACGGGCATCGCGCCCGATCTGACCCCGCCTGATGCGCCGACCATCGATATTGACGATCTCACCGGAACCATTGTGACGGGGACTGGTGAAATCGGCGCTACGGTGACCATCTTCGATGTCGACGGGGTTACAGTGCTGGGCACCGGAACCGTCGATGGCGATGGCAATTACAGCATCACCATTGCCGCCCGTACCAACGGGGAAACGCTGACCGCGGTTCAGGCCGACGCGGCGGGCAATGTCTCGCTGCCCGGCTCGGGCATCGCGCCCGATCTGACCCCGCCCGATGCGCCGACCATCGATATTGACGGTCTCACCGGCACCATTGTTACCGGAGTGGGTGAAATCGGCGCGACGGTGACGATCTTCGATGTCGACGGGGTTACGGTGCTTGGCACCGGAACCGTCGATGGCGACGGCAATTACAGCATCACCATTGCCGCCCGTACCAACGGGGAAACGCTGACTGCGGTTCAGGCCGATGCGACAGGCAATGTCTCGCTCCCCGGAACGGGCGTAGCGCCCGATCTGTTCGATGCGGTCGATGATGTGAATAACGCCGCGCTCGATCTGATACCGACGACAACCAATGTCGACCTGGGTAGCCATACCTATGTCGCGTTGCTGTCGCTCGCGAGCATTGATCTGTCGGCCAATCTCAGCAGTGCCGTGACCTTTACCGTTGGCCAATCCCACACATTGGACGCGCTGTTCGAATATAATGGGCTGGCCAATATAGGGGCGGCTTCCGACTATCGCGTTGTTCTGCAACAGCGGATCAACGGCGAATGGGTCGGTGTCGGCGGCAACGGCACGGCAACCCTCCTCGACGTTTCACTGCTGGGCGGCGACCTTGCTGCCATGCAGGATCTGGGCGCCGGGGAATATCGTGCCTTCATGGCCTTTGAAGGGGTCGCCGGCCTTGGGATATTGGGCGAGCTTTCGGTCAGCGGGACCGACAGCGATTATACCGACATCGCCAACATCATCGCGATCAATGCCAGCGGCAATGTGATCACCGATGTGGATGGCGAAGGGAATGCCGACCTGGCGCCGGCAGGAACCGTCGTGCACAGCATCATCGTCAATGGTGTAACGACCGACGTCATTGTTGACGGCACCATTGTGGCCGGACAATTTGGCACGCTGGTGATCTATCTCGACGGTAGCTACACCTATACGCCGGGAAGCGATGCCGCGAACATCGGCAAGGCCGAAAGCTTCACCTATGTGATTGCCCGGCCCGACGGGGTTCAGGAAAGCGCCTCGCTCACGATCCAGATCGGCAGCCCCGATGTGGCGCTGAGTTGGGGTGCGCCCGGCAGCAACGCAACGATCGACTTTGTCGCATCCAGCGATGCCGTCAGTGCCGGTGTCCTTTTCAAGCATCAAGTCAGCACATCCACGTCGGATCTGTTGACGCTAAACAATCCGGCTTTGGGAGGGCCGCAGTCCGCCAATGCTAACTTCTCGGTTGCAGCAGGAACCGAGTCGAATGCCGTCGTCCACATTACGGCAAGCGGCGGACTGGTCCCGACCTATACGGTCACGGTCACCAATATTGCGACCAGCGCGGTGGTTCATACCCAATCGCTGACCGCTGTGATCGGTGTAGGGGGACTGGGACAGGTAACAGTCAATGCCGGCACATTGCCGCCCGGTGATTACCGGGTCACGGTCCAGGCTGCGGGCCCCGCGCTCGGCTTTACCTCCGATGTCGATCTCACGCAGACTGTCACGAACTTCAATGCCTTTGAAGTGGATGCCACCGCCTCGGCCTCGGGCAATCTGCTAGCCAATGATGTCGCCGGTTCGCTGTTCACCGCGGTGCTGGTCGAGAGCGGCGGCGGCTTCACCGAAATTGGGGACACGCCAGTGGTGCTGGTCGGTGCGCATGGTACGCTGACCATCGATGAGACGGGAAGTTATACCTATGTCCCGAACCCGGCACTGCCCTATTCAGCGGTCGACCTGACCGACAGCTTCGCCTATCAGATCCGTCATCCCAATGGCGAGATTTCCCAAAGCGAGCTGACGGTGACAGTCGATGTCGTCGACCCGGGCGGGGCGCTGCCCGCCGCTGCGATGATGATGATCCCCGACGGCGGCGATGTCATCATGTTGGCGGAAATGGATGCGCCAGCTCCGCTGGGGCAGATCGCCCTGGCACCGTCCGCGCCGCTCACCTACGACTTGTTCGAGGCGCCGGTTGAGGACGCAAATCTTCTTGAAAACTATTTGAAAATAGGGGAACAAGAAGATCCTGGCGTCGGATCGGTGCCGGGGACTGTGAAGGACGAACCAATCGAAAGTGAAATCCCCCCCGTTATGGAGGATTCACTGGGATATTTGATATTTGATACAGAGGATAATCTGGGTTCAACGCATCAAACGATGATCTGATCCTTCGCCAGTCTAATAGCTATACCAGCGGGTTCATCCGGTCCACATTGTCCGGATGAACTCGTAATGTGGAGCTCAAGGGGCGGAGGGCGAATGCCGGTTTTTCAACGGCGTCTGCAATATAGCTGGTCTTCACGGGCAATCGCCTTTTCGGCCTTGGCTTCCTTTGGTTTATTCTCCACCTCTTCCGCATCCTTTGGCGCTTCGCCGACTAGCGGTGAACTAAGCTGGGACGGTGCGGTTCGCGAGGCCGTTGCCTGGCATCCTTCGGTCACGGAGGCTATTGCCCGCCTTTCGGCCCGCGAAGAGCGCATTTCGATCGCCGAGGCGGCGGGGCGCCCCCAGATCAGCGGCGGTTTGAACGCCGGATATAATGGCGCGATCGGACAGGGAGGGTGGCGCCCGCGCGCTGAATTATCCGCGTCGCAAATGCTGTTTGATTTCGGAAAGCTGAAAAGCGATGTCGCGATGGCAGAGGCGGGCGTGCGGATCGGACGAGCAACGCTCCTGCTGGCCGTCGATGCTCTGGCGCGCGACACCAGCCTTGCCATTGTTGAAATTCAACGCGCGCGCGCACTGGAACGGGTCGCACGCGATCAGCTCGCGAGCATTGGCGAGATTAACGATCTGGTCCATCACCGCTATCGTTTGGGAGCGAGTACCAAGTCAGATTGGCTCCAGGCGCAAGCCCGTGTGCAAGCGGCAGAGGTTTCCATTCGCGAAATCGGCGCTGAGCGGAAACGCTGGGAAGCAAATTTGGTCTATCTTCTGGGCAGGGCGGAACCGCCACAGTTGGCCCAGGACCCGCCCCCACCCCTTCGCGGGGCATGTGAACGGGGCGAGCCTGAGTGGAACGATATTCCCGCGATGATGCAGGCGCATGCGGAGCGCGACGAAGCCCGCGCGGAACGCGACCGGGCCCGGGCGGACCGGATGCCGACGCTGGCGCTGCGCGGCGGCGGCGGGAGCAACCTGACCGACCCGTTCGGGCGCAATGACTATAATATCGGCCTCAATATTTCCGCGCCCCTTTATAGCGGAGGGGCTTATGGTGCGCGGGCACGCGAGGCAGAATATGGACTGCGGGCAGCCGACGCAGCCGAAGCCCGCGTCCGCAACGATATCGGCCGCCAGCTTGCCGAGGCGCGGCAACAGCTTCAAAGTCTGCGTGAGGTCATCGACACTTTGACCGCCAGGCAGGCCAGCATGTCGGAAACCGGGCATTTATATCGCCTCCAATATCTCGACATGGGCACCCGTACGCTCGTCGATCTCCTGAACGCACAGCAGGAATTGCATCAGGTTCGCTTCGATCTCGTCCATATCCGCTTTGATATTCTCCGCTTGGAAGCAATGTGTCTCTATGCAGCGGGACGACAGCGCGAGGCCTATGGCCTTTCCGGATCGCGGGTGAGGGGGGTGATCTTGTGAGCACAGGTGCACCCCTTCCGGCTGAAAACGAGTTCGCCGCCAATGAATGGGTCGAGGCGCTTGGCGAAATAGCGCGCTATTATCGCTTGCCCGGCCCTGCTGAAAATTCAAAGCTCGCCAGTCTTTGGCATCCATCAGAAGAGCGGGACGATCGTATTCGCGCGATGGCCCGCCGGATCGGGCTGCGCGTCGAATTCCTCGCTGCGCAGCCGGGTTTTCTGACCGTGGCGCGGCTGCCCTTCATCGCTGAGTTAAACGGCGGCGAGGGACTGGTCGTGGTCCGCTCCATCTCCTCTGATGGGCATGCAAGGCTGACGGTGGTGGGCGGCCCTGCAGTGCAGGACAATGAAATGACGCTGGAGGCCTTGTGCGCTGCCTCCGCGCGTTTAATTGCAGCCCGTCCGGTCAGGATGCTGCGCGACGCCCGGGTAGATACCTATATTCGCCCTTATGAAGAACATTGGCTGCGGCGTATCCTCTTTCGCGATGCGCGGGCTTATTGGCATGTTCTTATCGCTTCGCTTGTTGCCAATTCGCTGGCCCTGGCGGGGGTTCTTTTTTCGATGCAGGTTTATGACCGGGTTATCCCGGCCCAATCGCTGCCCACGCTTTACATTTTATTCGGGGGCGTGTTGCTGGCGATCGGTTTCGATTTTCTCTTTCGTCGGCTTCGAATGCGCTTGATCGACATATTGGGCAAGCGCGCCGACCTTCGCATGTCCGACCGCGTGTTCGGCCACGCCCTGCGCGTGCGCAATTCAGACAAGCCCACGTCAACGGGCGCGTTTATCGCGCAGCTACGCGATCTTGAACAAGTGCGCGAGCTGTTGACCTCAACAACCGTAGCGGCGCTTGTCGATATACCTTTCTTTCTGCTTTTCCTTGCCATTTTCTGGTTTATCGCCGGGCCGCTCGCGCTCATCCCGCTTGCGGCCCTTGTCCTTTTGATCGTCCCCGGCCTTCTGGCACAGCGAAAGCTGCGCGCCCTTGCCAATGAAGCCATGCGCGAAGGGTCGCTTCGCAATGCCATGCTCGTCGAGGCCGTGCAGGGGCATGAAGATATCAAGATTCTTCAGGCGGAATCGCGTTTTCAGCAGCAGTGGAACCATTACAACGCGGCCACTGCAGAGGCGCATTTACGGCTACGGGGACTGACGAACAGCCTGACGGTGTGGACGCATAATGTCCAGAATGGCGTGTATGCCGCCATCATCTTTGTCGGGGCTCCGTTCGTGATGGATGGTCGCATCACCACCGGCGTCCTGGTTGCCGCCTCCATCTTGGGATCGCGTATGATCGCGCCGGTCTCCCAGGTCGCGCAGCTGCTCAATCGCCTGCAACATGCCCGTATCGGGGTGGAAAGCATCGACCAGATCATGGCACTGCCGGTCGATGATCCGGATGACGAGCATCGGATCCAGCTCCCCCTGATCGAAGGCGCTTACCAGCTGCGCGCCGCCAGTTTTCGCTACGGCGATCCGTCGACCCCGCCCGCCCTCACCGTGGCCGACCTCACCATTGCGCCGGGAGAGAAAGTCGCCCTTGTCGGACGCAATGGCGCCGGGAAGTCCACTCTGCTTCAGGCATGCTCAGGTCTTCTTCAGCCGGTGTCCGGCGAAGTCCTTCTTGACGGTTTCGCGCTCCATCAGCTCGACCCATCGGATGTTCGGCGGGACGTCGGGTTGCTGGGCCAGCAAAGCCGTCTTTTCCACGGAAGCATTCGGGAGAATATGCTGCTCGGCCGGCCCCAGGCAACAACCGAGGAAATCATGGAAGCCGTCGCGATGGTCGGCGCCGATGATTTCATCCGCCGATCACGCCAGGGGCTGGAGCAAATGATCCTGGAAGGGGGGAGGGGGCTGTCGGGTGGACAAATACAGGCGCTGCTTCTCGCCCGGCTGTTGATCCGCCAGCCCCGCATATTGCTTCTCGACGAACCGACTGCCGCAATGGACGAGGCTGCCGAGCGGCTTTTCATCGACCGTTTTCGCGATTGGAGTCGTGATCGTACTGTGATTATCGCGACCCATCGCATGCGGGTTCTCGATCTGGTCGACCGCATTCTTGTCGTGCAAAATGGCGCGATCGCGCTCGATGCCCCGAAAAACAAGGCGCTGGAAATCATGCAGGCCAAGGGGAGGGGGGCATGACCGACCAGCCGCCATCCGATGATTGGCCGCTGGGCGCAGGCCCGAGCGAAACTCTGTCCGGCCCCGCGCGAATGATCTGGCTCCTGGCCGCGCTTGTCGCAGCGGCCATTGGCTGGGCATGGTTCGCCGAGCTTGATGAGGTCGCGACCGGCGACGGGCGCGTTGTGCCGACCTCACGCGAGCAGGTTATCCAGTCGCTCGAAGGAGGGATATTGGCCAAGCTGTTCGTACATCAGGATATGATCGTCGAGCCGGGGCAGATATTGGCGCAGCTCGATCCGACACAGGCCGGTTCGACCGTCGAGGAAAGCGCCGCCAAATATCGCGCAGCACTTGCCGCATCGGCCCGGCTGCGCGCAGAGGTCAACCAGACCGCGATCAAATTTTCCGATGAGCTTGATGATTTTCCCGAACTGCGCGCCGAAGAAACCCGCTTGTTCGAAGCACGGCGGCGCAGTCTTCAATCCTCCCTGAGCCTTATCGACGAATCGCTGGCGCTGATCCGCAAAGAAGTGGCCATTGGCGAGTCGCTGATCGAGGTGGGCGCGGCCAGCAATGTCGAAGTATTGCGGCTCAAACGCCAGCATGCTGATCTTCAGCTCAAGAAAGCCGACCTTCGCTCGCAATATATTGTCGAGGCGCGGCAGCAACTGGCCAAGGCCGATGAGGAGGTGCAGGCACTGGCGCCGGTGGTGCGCGGCCGCGCGGATACTCTGGAGCGGTTGACCCTGCGCTCACCGGTGCGCGGGGTGGTCAAGAGCATCGAAGTATCGACAAAGGGCGGGGTGATCCCGCCCAACGGCAAGTTGATGGAAATCATTCCGCTGGACGATCAACTGATGATCGAAGCGCGTATTTCCCCGCGCGACATTGCTTTCATCCATCCAGGCCAGCGCGCGACGGTTAAGGTCTCCGCCTATGATTATTCCATCTATGGCGGGCTGGAAGGGCGGGTGACGACCATTTCCCCCGACACCATCCGTGACGAGGTCCAGCCCGAAATCTATTATTATCGCGTCTTTGTGCGAACCGGCTCGGACGCCTTGGTAAACAAGGAAGGAAAGCGCTTTCCTATCGTCCCCGGCATGATCGCCACGGTGGACATTCACACCGGGAAAAAGACGGTGCTGCAATATCTGGTCAAGCCGCTCAATCGAGCGCGCGAGGCGCTGCGCGAGCGATGACCAGGGATTTGGCCCTTCGCCTCGCTTCGATGCGCGAGGCTCTCGGCACCGTTCAGCCAGTCGTGACGGGCGGAATCCGCCGGGTTGTCCTTTTCCTGTCCTGGACCGATGGCGAGCAGCGTGCGCAGGTGGCGACCGTCACTGGCGGAACTGCTGACAGCGCGTGGCAACGCGCGGCCGAGAAATTGGCGCAGGAAGGCGGCGCTGCGCGCTGGCTTCGCATCGAATGGGTCGATGCGGTCGAGCGAAGCAGTTGGAACGCGCTTCGCGAGCGCTTGAAGGACGTCAAGCGCAACTATTTCCGACTGGGCATTGCGCTTGATGCCGCATTTGAACAAGCTTTTCTGGAGACCGAGCTTAACGGCAATGCCATGCTATATGGCGGCCCGCGCGAAGCGGCGGCGATGGTCAATGAAGCGAATTTCAATCGCTATGCTGCCCAACGTCATGGTATTGAGCGCGTCGATTTTGATGGCAAGCGCGACATATGGCTGTTCACCACGCGCGGCGCCTTTCATGCCGTCGGCGACGATGTCCAGGCGCTGAGCGGCAAGGGTCTCAATGCCGGAAGGCGCAGCTTGCCTCCGCTCGACGCGGACTCGAGCTTGCAACTGATCGAGCGGGGAAGCCGCTACCTCGCGCGGCAGGTCGGCCCGGATGGGCGGTTTCGCTATGGCTGGCATCCCTGTTTCAATCGCGAGATTGCCGCTTACAACAGCCTGCGGCACGCGAGCAGCCTTTATGCCATGATCGAAGCATGGGAGGTGACGCGCGATAAGGTCTTGAACGCGGCGATTGACCGTGCGCTCGCCTATCTGGTCGAGCATCTCGTGGATTGCGGTCCGCTACCGGGCGGAGAGGCCGCGGCCTTTCTGGTCGATAGCGGCGGGGAAATTAAACTGGGAGGCAATGCGCTCGCCATTCTGGCGCTGGTCAAATATGGCCAAGTAACGGGCGATGAGCGGCACCTGGCTTTGTGCGAACAACTGGCCCGCACCATCCTCTATATGCAAAATGATGTGAGCGGACGCTTCGTCCATGTGCTCAACTATCCGGCGCTGGACGTGAAAGAGTCTTTTCGCACCATCTATTATGATGGCGAGGCCGCCTTCGCGTTGATGCGGTTGTTTGAGCGCACGGGCGACCGGCGCTGGCTCCATGCCGTTGAAAATGGATTCGTCCATTTCATGCGCGAGGAACATTGGCGCACCCATGACCATTGGCTGAGCTATTGCATCAACGAACTCACCCGACATGACCCGTCCGAAACCTATTATCAATTCGGGCTCGACAATGTCCGCGACTATCTCGATTTTGTGCTGGAGCGCATCACCACCTTCCCGACCTTGCTCGAATTGATGATGGCGGCGGCCCGGATGATCGAACGGATACGGGACGATCCCGCCCATGAACATCTGCTGCGCGATTTTGACCTTAATCTTTTCTATCGCGCACTGCACCACCGCGCCAATTACCTGCTGAACGGGCATTTCTGGCCGGAACTGGCAATGTTTTTCGCGCGGCCGGACGCGATCGAGGGCAGCTTCTTCATTCGCCATCACGCATTTCGTATCCGTATCGACGATGTCGAACATTATCTGTCGGGGTTGGTTGCCTATCGGGAGTTTTTACTCTCCACCGCGGCCGGCCACGATCATCGCCCGGATGGCGCGGAGGATAGGGAAACCACGGCTTTCCATCATTGGACCCCCGATGATGTAGAGCGTGCAACCGGCGGCTTCTGGTTGCGCACACCGCCCTCTGAATGGCGAGCGACCGGGTTATGCATTGCGCCCGTCACCATGCGTTCGGGTGACATGGTTGTCGTAAGGCAGGCAGAGGGGCAGGTCGGGGTCAGCGTCGAACGCCTGACGGGGCTGCCAGCCCCGCCCACCGCGCTGATCGTCCCCGATAATGCGGCGGGATCGGGGGCGAGCGAAGAGAGAAGGCCGGAACAGGATGACAGTCGGGGCCCAGTCGTAGAAAGCGAAGAAAGCGAAATTGTCGCTGCGGATCGACAACGCGCCCCCGCTCCGCCTCCTGCTGCATTGGGTGTCGATATTCCGCTGCTCGCCGTGCCAAATGGCGGCGATGCGGTTCTGGCCCTGGGTCGTTATGCCCGCGCACGTATGCAGGGCAAGGTGCTGGCCGTGACAGGCAGCGCTGGGAAAACAACGGTCGTTGCCATGCTGGCCCACGCGCTGGGCGCTTATGGCGAGGTAGGTCAAACCCGGCACAACGCCAATCTTCCCCATGGAATAGCGTGGAATCTCGCATCCATCGCTTGGTCGGTCCCCCATATTGTGCTGGAACTGGCCATCGGACGGATGGCGCGCAACGCCCGGCTCGCGCGTCCGGACATTGCCATTTTCACCAATATTCTTCCTGCTCACCTGGAATATCATCGCGATCTGGCGACAATTGCTGCCCGTAAAAGCGCCATTTTCCAGGGAATGTCTCCTGGCGGCGTTGCTATCCTCAATCGGGATATGGCCGAATGGGAACAAGTGCATATGGCAGCCCGAATGCATGGGCTAGACGTGCTCCATTATGGCCGCTCGGGCGAAGCGAACTTTCGCCTGCTATCCTATGATCAGGCAAGCGGACGCGTGAAAGCCGCGGTCTTTGGCGCAGAATATGACTATGCGCTGGGCGCGCGCGGCGAACATATGGCGCTCAACAGCCTCGCGACGCTCGCCGCGGTGAGGGCCGCCGGGCACGAGATCGAGGCGGCGCTTAGCGCTCTTGCCGATTTTGCGCCAGTGGCAGGGCGGGGCGCCGATCTGCATATCAACCTGTCCGGGCGCCAGATATGCCTGATTGATGAAAGCTATAACGCCAATCCCGGATCAATGGCGGCGGCGCTCACACGCGTCGGCGCAGAATATGCGGCCCGCAAAATCGTTGTTCTTGGTGAGATGTTGGAGCTGGGAACCGAAGAAAAAACTTACCACACGGCCCTTGCCCCCCTGATAAGCGCAAATAAAATCGACCGAGTTTATCTAGTCGGTAATCTTTATGATGAATTGTGGTCTGCGCTACCTGAGGAATGTCGAGGGGGGAGGGCGCAAGCCCTGACCGATTTACAGGCAGCGCTTATGGCTGATCTTCAGGATGGAGATCTGCTGATGATCAAGGGATCGCATGGCAGCGCCGTGCACCTGCTGGTCGAATGGTTAAAAATGACCGCCGATATGATCGGCGACGCAAAGGAGAAGAAAGGACAAGCGGTTCCGCCGACAGTGGGTGTGTCGCAAACCGCGCAATGACGAAACAGAACGGGGAATATCATGTATTATCGCCGTGAATACACCCATGCAGCCGAACGACACTCACCATCCGCCGTGCGGACGGTCGCCTCCCTGTCGCAAGCTGCGCAAAATAATCGCACGATCGCTGAACGACAAATCGTCGAAGGCGCACGCCATCTGCTGAAAGCGCGTCACAAGATGGCTGCGCTTCTTCCCAAAGGACTTCTGCGCGATTCCGCCTGGGATATGATCCTCGAGCTGTTTGTCGCGCAGGAAGAAGGCGGCATCCTTTATGTAAAGCAGCTGATGCTCAGTTCCGGTGAATCCGCCGCTGCGGCTATTCGGCGCATCGACCGTCTAGAGGAAGCCGGGCTGATTGAGCGCTTTTCCGATCCGCTGGATCGAAGGCGGGTCATCGTACGCCTTCAGGAAAAAGGGCATGAGGCCGTTTTGACGATGCTGAAGCAGGTGTTTCAGTAAGACGCGGTCAAGGGAGTGAGCAACGCCGTTCTTTCTAGACTCGCCAGAAATCGAAGCAGTATGGCTTTGGTTTTTCTCGACGCACACGCCACAAAAACGATAAGGCATGCTTCCGGATCGAGAATGATCCGGATAAATTTAACATAATATATATTATCGGTGAAATTTGTCCCGCGACACTACATCATCTTCATCTTCCCTGTCGCCTGTGGAGCGTCTGCTGACGGTGATGCGAAGGCTGCGCGACCCTGAGCACGGCTGTGAATGGGATTTAGCGCAAAACTTTTCCAGCATCGCTCCCTATACGCTTGAAGAAGCTTATGAAGTCGCCGATGCTATCGCGTCGGGCGACCCCCGCGCCATTTGCGATGAACTGGGTGATCTTCTTCTCCAGGTGGTATTTCACGCACAGATTGCAGCCGATGAAGACTTGTTCCATTTCGATGATGTCGCCACTGCGATCGCCGACAAGATGGAACGCCGGCACCCTCATATTTTTGGTGATCGACCCAACGCCGACGTGCGCGAACAATGGGAGGTCATCAAGGCGCAAGAGCGGGCGGCCGACGGACGAACCGGTGCATTGGCGGGCGTCGCCTTGTCGTTGCCCGCTTTGGCGCGGGCGCAAAAATTGCAGGCGCGCGCTGCCCGCGTCGGCTTCGACTGGCCCGACGCCGAAGGTCCGCGTGACAAGATAAGTGAGGAATTGGCCGAGGTGGCAGCGGCTGAGAATGACGCCGCGAGACGCGAAGAGGTCGGCGACCTGCTGTTCGCGGTTGTCAATTATGCGCGTCATTTGGGCGTCGATGCGGAACATGCGCTGCGGGAAGCGAATGCCAAGTTCACCCGCCGATTTGAAGCGGTCGAACAACGGATCAACGCCCCTATGGCCGACCTGTCCCTTGATGTGCTTGAAAGCCACTGGCAAGCGGTGAAGGCCTGCGAAAAAGACTAACCGCCCCGCCCCTCTGAGGTCTCGACATCCGGCCACAATCGCCGAAAGCGTGCCTTGTCAGCGGGCGCCAGTCGGACGGTTAAAGACTGCCCCGCGGCATGGGTTTCCTCGCGCAGCACTTCCCCGCGCGCGTGAAGCCAAGCGATGGCATCTCCCTGGCCATGTTCCAGCAACAGGGTGACGATTTCATGATTCATCGTGAGAACGGTCGCTATCAGCCGCTTTGCGTCCTCGACCCCCTCGCCCGTTCCGGCTGAGATGATGGCGACGTCATCTCGTTTCGCTGCCTGTTGCATCACGGCTGCGCGGCTATCCCCTTTTACCTTGTCGATCTTGTTCCATATCTCGATCTGCGGGATGGGGCCGCCCTTTTGCTCCCCTTCCCCCTCGTCTTGCTCCTCTTCCCAGTCATTGACGCCGAGGGAGCCGAGAATGGAGGAGACATCGCGATACTGCGCTTCGCTATCATCATGGCTGATATCGCGAACATGCACGATCAAGTCGGCCGTGGTGACTTCTTCCAGCGTCGCGCGAAAGGCCGCGACCAACTCGGTCGGAAGATCGGAGACGAACCCCACCGTATCGGACAATATGGCTTTGTCGATTCCGGGAAGCCGAATTTCCCGCATTGTTGGGTCGAGCGTGGCGAAAAGCATATCCTCCGCCATGACGTCACTGCCTGTCAGACGATTGAAAAATGTTGATTTTCCGGCATTTGTATAACCGACAAGCGCGATTACCGGCCACGGCGCCCGCTGCCGCTTATTGCGCTGCAACTGGCGGGTGCGGCGCATATCCTCCAGCTGACGGCGGATGCGCGCCATGCGGTTGCGGATCATGCGTCGATCCGCCTCAATCTGGGTTTCGCCGGGGCCGCCGAGAAAGCCGAAACCGCCGCGCTGGCGTTCAAGGTGGGTCCAGCTCCGCACAAGGCGTCCGGCTTGATAATCGAGATGAGCCAGTTCCACTTGCATCCGCCCTTCGGCGGTCGCGGCCCTTTCGCCAAAGATTTCGAGGATTAGCCCGGTGCGGTCGATCACCTTGGCCCCCAGCTCGGTTTCCAGATTGCGCTGCTGAATGGCGCTAAGCGCCGCGTCCACGATCACGAGCTGCGCGCCGCTGTCGGCCACAGCAGGTTTGATCGTTTCGATCTGCCCTACACCGATCAAGGTGGCCGCCCGCGTCTGGCGCAGGCGCAGACAGTGGGTCGCTGCGACCTTCAGCCCGATGGCAAGGGCAAGCCCCTGCGCTTCTTCGGCCCTTGCCTCCAGCGACCGCGTCAATCCCTGCCCGTGCCATTCGGGTATGATCAGCAAGGCGATGCCGCCTCGGCGCACCTCCTCAACGGCGTCCATCATGAAATTTTATCGCAAAGTAAGAATGTCAAAATGATCAGGCAGCCTCACTATCGCCGTCATCGGCTTCGCCGCTATCATGCAAGTTGACCGGACCATTAGGCTGCACGGTCGAAATCGCATGCTTATATACAAGCTGAACCTGGTGTTCGCGTTCCAGCAACATGCAGAACAGGTCGAACGCCGCAATTTCCCCCTGCAACATCACCCCGTTGACGAGGAACATGGTCACGGATTCTTCGGACCGGCGCACCGCATTCAAAAACACGTCCTGCAGCGCCTTACCCTTTGACGGCGGCGCATTGTGGACAGCATCGCCCAGCAAAGCGAGGTCAAAGTCGTGGGACGGCATGATCGTTGAAATCGCATGCTTGTAAACAAGCTGGGACTGACCATCGCGCCTTAGCAGCAACGAAAAATTGTCAAACCAGGTAATAATACCCTGTAGCTTTACGCCTTTGACAAGAAACATCGTAACCGGCGTCTTGCTACGGCGAAGGGCGTTGAGGAAAATATCTTGAAGATTCTGATTTTTATCGGACACATTGGCCTCCTGTTCTTGGCGGCAAAGCCGCGATATGGCATTGATTTTTCGTTTATATCCCACCGTCTTAAGGGCAATATGCGGGAAAGCCTCCCAGAGGTCTAGCATAAAGCCATCATTTCTCTGGATCGGAACTCTCGGTAAGCCCCAATAGTTTCAACTTGCGGTGCAAAGCCGACCTTTCCATGCCGATAAAGGTCGCGGTGCGGGAAATATTGCCCGAAAAACGGCTAATCTGGATTCGCAGATATTCGCGCTCAAAATTTTCCCGCGCTTCCTTGAGCGGAATGGCCGTGATCGATTCATTATTGGGCAATATCTCGTTCCCGCCGCGCACCAGTTCGGTCGGCAACATATCAAGGTCGATACGCGACAGGCGCTCGCTGGGCGCCAAGATCATGATGCGTTCGACCATATTCCGCAATTCGCGCACATTTCCAGGCCATTCATAGGCCTGAAGCGCCGCCATGGCTTCATGGCTGATTTCAGGTGGCGCTGTGCGCCGGTCGGCGGCATAGCGATGGATGAAATGGTCGCACAGGCTGATGATATCGTCGCGCCGCTCCCGCAGCGGCGGAATGTGCACCGGTACAACATTCAAGCGATAGTAGAGATCCTCGCGAAACCGCCCTTCGCTGATTTCGGCCATCAAATCGCGCGCCGAACCGGAAATAATGCGCACATCGACGCGGATCATGGTGCGTCCCCCGACCCGGGTGAAGCTTTGATCGGTCAAGACGCGCAATATTTTACCCTGCGTCGTCAGCGGCATATCCGCCACTTCGTCGAGGAATAATGTACCCCCATGCGCCTGTTCCAGAAGCCCCACCCTGATGGAACCATCATCGGCTTCGGCGCCGAATAATTCGATTTCAACCGTTTCCGGGTCCATGCGGGCCGACGAAATTACTCGAAAAGGCGCAGATTGCCGGCCACTCCAGCCATGGAGAACACGCGCGGCGACTTCCTTGCCCACCCCGGCATCCCCGGTGATCAGCACCCGGCTTCCCGTTCCCGCCACGCGCTTCAGCGTCGCCCGGACATTGTTGATCGCGGCGCTGGTACCGGTCAGTTCGGCAGCGGGGCCTGCTTTTTCCCGAAGCTGCTCATACTCAAATTTCAGCCGTTCATTCTCCGTCGCACGCGCGACAAGATGAAGCAGTTTTTCGGCTTCGAACGGCTTTTCGATAAAATCGAAGGCGCCCCGCCGGATTGCCGCCACGGCGGTATCAATGCCTCCATGACCTGAAATGACGATGATCGGCAGGGTCGGATCGAAATCCTTGATCGCTTCAACGAGGCCGAGACCGTCCAGTCGCGACCCTTGCAGCCACACATCGACCAACGCCAACGAAGGGCGGCGCTGGCGTATCGCCTCAAGCGCCTCGTCGCTGTTGGATGCGGTGCGGGCTTCATAGCCTTCATCCTCCATCACCCCAGCGACCAGATCGCAAATGTCGCGTTCGTCATCGACGATCAAAATATCAAGCGCCATAATCTTCTCTATCCAGCCGGTGTTGTACCCTCCCCGGTACGGTCTCTCTTTGCCCCCTCACTGCTTCTTCCGGTCGTCCCTTGAGCGGACGCAAACGATCGGGATGCAGGGTCATCCGCACCCGCGCGCCCCGGCCTGCGGGATTATCGGAAAATTCAAGTTCGCCATAATGTTGCTCGACGATCTTTTTGACAATTGCCAACCCCAGTCCGGTGCCCCCCTGCCGGGTCGTCATATAGGGTTCCGCAATGGCATCCCGCGCATCGGGCAAGCCGATGCCATCATCACTGATGATGATGTGGAGCAACCCGTCCGCATCGCATTGCAGTTCCGCGTCGATATGTCCGCGCACGTCGGGACTTTTTGCGCTTTCCTCAATCGCTTCGACCGCGTTTTTCACGATGTTGGTCAAGGCTTGCGACAAGAGGCGCCGGTCACAAACGAGCGGCTCAATCTCGTCGGGCGTTTCCACCCGGAACTGGATATCGGGCTTGGCCACTTCAAACAGGAAGATCGTCTGACGCAGAATGTCGCGAATATCCTCGACGCCAAAGGTAGGCTTCGGCATGCGCGCAAAGCTTGAAAATTCATCGACCATGCGGCGCATGTCATGCACCTGCCGAATGACCGTATCGGTCAGCTTGCGGAACACCGTTTCCTCGCCGGGCACCTTTTCACCAAAGCGCCGCTGGAGCCTTTCGGCAGCGAGCTGAATGGGAGTCAGCGGGTTTTTGATTTCATGCGCGATACGCCGGGCCACGTCGGACCAGGCGGCGCGGCGCTGATCGAGTAGCTGCTGCGTGATATCCTCAAAGCTCAGAACAAAACCGTCCCCTTGAGCCACAGCTTTCGCCGCCAGCGTCGCGGGCTCGGCATCGGTGCGCGCCAATTGCACCACCGCTTCACGCTCATCGCCTTCCAACAGGCCAGCCAGTTCGGGCGCGACCTCGACCAGCGGCTTGCCGGTCAGCGCTTCTGCACTTTGACCGATCAGGCGCTCGGCGGCCGAATTAGCCAACAAAATCCGGTTCTTGCCATCCACTGACACAACAGCGGACGAAACGCCGCTCAGCACCGCCTCGATGAAGCTGCGCCGCGCTTCCAGTTGCTCATTTGCATTGAGAAGCGCCCCCGTCTGCGCTTCGAGCTGTTCCGTCATGCGGTTGAACGCCCGCGTCAGGACCGAAATTTCATCGTCGCGCACCGGCGGCTCCACCCGTACCGACAAATCCCCGCCCGCAGCGGTCCGCGTGGCCCCAATCAGCGTGCCCAGCGGACGCACGATACGGTCCGCCACAACAATTGCAGCCACCACGGCGAGAGCCAGCAGCAATAGTGCGATCAGGTAAAGGGCGCCGTTGAACTGCAACTGCAACTGCTGCGAGCGCTGAAAAAGATTATTATAATCGGCAAGGACGGTTCCCGCGCGAACCGATTGCTGAAACCCCGGCACGTTGAAATCGCGCGAGGCATAAAGATAGGCGCGGCGCGTGCCAGGCAGGCGCGTCGCGGCTTCGATCCGGTCCGACTGGCGCACCACCACGACGTCTTCCCCGGCATCAAGCCGCGCAACCATCTCCGGCGTCAGGCGATTTTCCGCGGCACGGTTATCGGGGTCGATGGCAGCGGCCGTTCGCGCAACATTGTCGTCACCGATTTCAATCACCGCAGATTCGTTCAGATTCCGCACGACCACCTGCTGAAGGTAGAAGTTGGAGAAGGCCGGATCTTCGGTTGAGGATCGGTCGAGAAAGCCACCAATATCCGTCGCCATGGCATCAGTGTTGGCAGCCACTTCGCGCTGATTTTCCTGATAATATCCTTCCGCAAGACTGGCAGCATTTTCAAACATGCCGCGCGAACGGTCGGAGAACCAGAAATCCACGCCAAACTGGAAAAGCAGGGACGCGAAAATCACCACGAGCAAGGTCGGCACGGCGGCCAGCAAAGAGAATAGCGCCACCAACCGCACGTGTAGCCGACCATTGCCGCCGCCCATGGTGCGTTCGGCACGCGCACGCGCGATCCGGCGCCCGACGAGCACGATCAGCGCCATTGCCGGAACAAGGTTGGCAACCATGATCGCCGCGACCAGCGCCGGGGTCAGCAACCGCTCGCTCTGTGCATCGCGGGTGACGATCATATAGGTTGCGGCCGCAATGCTGACGATCAGCGCAAGCGTATAATATTCGGGGGCGGCGAAATGCCAGCCGCGATCTTCCTTCGATGCAGACACAGAATCGCTATCGCGGATCAAGGAGGCGTTGCCAGCCATTGTGGCCTCTTTACGACAAAGCTGTTGCAGCGAAAACACACAATCTGCACCAGCCCGCCTCTTCTATGGCGCCGATGGGTCGATCTCCAGCTGTCCCAACCGTTTTCGCAATGTGTTGCGGTTAATCCCCAGTCGCCGCGCAGCTTCGAGCTGATTGCCCCCCACTTCGCGCAAAGTGCGGCGTAGCAGCGCAGCCTCGACGATGGCTTCCAACTGCTCATGGATTTTTCCGTCCGCCCCTGTTCCTGCCAGCATGTCGCGCGCCCAATCATCCACCGCGCGCTGGATTTGGCCCGCAGGGTCGAGCGTTGCTTCGCCTTCTTTACTATCTTTAAGGACGGCCCGCACTTCATCGGCCGAGACAACCATGTCGCGTGAGAGCACGACTAGTCGCTGCACCATATTGCCCAGTTCGCGGACATTTCCGGGCCAATCATAGCGTTCGAGCAACTGCATAGCTTGCGCTGAAAATTGTCGGGAAGGGAGGCCCGATGCTTGACCGTTTTCGATGAAATGACCCACCAGCGCGGCAATATCGCTGCGTCGCTCGCGCAGCGGCGGCAAGGTGACCGGAATGACATTCAGGCGATAGAAAAGATCTTCGCGAAACCGGCCATCGGCGACATGGGTCTGCATGTCCCGGTGCGTGGCGGCGATGATCCGCACGTCGGCCCTAAGCGACTGGTTGCCACCTACGGTCGAATATTCACTGGTCTGCAGCACGCGCAGCAAGCGGGTTTGCGCCTCCAGCGGCATGTCGCCAATTTCATCGAGGAACAGCGTCCCCCCCGCCGCCTGTTCAAAACGCCCGGCATTGCGGCTATGCGCCCCGGTAAAAGCGCCCTTTTCGTGGCCGAACAGTTCAGCTTCGATCAATTCGCGCGGGATAGCGGCCATGTTGATCGCGACAAAAGGCCCTTTGCGGCGCAACCCGGTGGAATGAATGGCGCGGGCGACCACTTCTTTGCCGGTGCCGGATTCCCCTAGAATCAACACAGCCAGATCGTTGGATGCGAGTCTTGCAATGGTGCGATACACCGCCTGCATCGCCGGTGCGCGCCCGACGAGCCCGTGGCTGTCGCCCGCCACAACAGTGGCGGCCCCGTCAGCCTGCACATTTCTCCCTCGCCGTAGGGATGAGCGAACACTGGCCGTCAACTCGGCAAGGTCGAAGGGTTTGGGCAGATAATCATAGCTGCCGCTGCTGGCCGCCCGCACAGCCGTATCTAGGGTGTTCTGGGCGGACAGGATGATGACCGGCGTTTCTTCTGCGAGCTGCGCGCGCTCCAAAGAGTCGATTCCGTCTCCATCGGGCAGCACGACATCGGTGATGATCAGGTCCGGCTGATTTTCAGCCAGCCACGCATCGCGTTCGGCAAGCGTCGCCACCGCCGCAAACTCAGCGCATTCATCCGCAAGCGTCTCACGGATAATCATCGCAATCGCGGGATCATCTTCGACCAGCAATATTTTCTTGTCGCCGGCCATTACCCGCGCCTTTCCTGTGAGGCGGCGGGCAAATGCACACGAAAACGGGTCCATTCCTCATCACGCGTGTGGCGCACGGTTCCCCCCATGTCGTGAACAAGCTTGGCAACGAGTGCGAGCCCCAGGCCCCTCCCCTCCCGCTTGGTGGTGACGAAAGGGTCGAAAAGATCGCCGCGAATGTCGGCGGGAACACCCGGGCCATTGTCGCTGATACTCACCTCAATCGGTAAAGCGACGCGCCCCCGCCCATCGCCATTATCAATGGAAAGCCCGTGACGATATGCCGTCGCCACGCGGAGCATGGCGTCAGGACGTCCGCCCAGCGCCTCGCAGCCATTGGTCAGAAGATTGAGCAATATCTGGACCAAGGCATCGTGGTTGCCGTGAACGAGCGGAAGCGAAGGGTCGAAATCCTCCACAAAACGGACCGAGGAGAATTGCCGCGCGTGGATTGTTTCCATCGCCTGATGAATGGCTTGATACAGGTTTATCGGCCCGCAGGCGATCGGCTGGCCCCGCGAGAAATGCTCCATCTGGTCGATCAGCTTGGTGATCCGATCCACTTCGGCACAGATAAGCTGGGTAAAACGTTCACCATCGGGATCGGCGCGCCGGGCGAGAAGCTGAGCCGCGCCCTTGATGCCGGCAAGCGGGTTTTTGATTTCATGAGCGAGCATCGACGCCGCGGCGCCTGCCGCGCGCCCCGAACGGCCAATGGTGCCGCCCATCAGATCGGCGTCGCTCTGCACGGGTTGCAGGGTCAATATGCGATGCCCGCCGGTTCCAAAGGGCACCATTTGCAAATCGACAAACAGGGCGCCGCGCCTGCCCACAGAAATTTCGGCGCGATGCGCGAAAAGAGCGGATGTCGCCGGATCCTGCATTCTTTGCCGGCACCCGCGGTCCATCGTGATGACGTCATGGACGACCCGGCCGATCATGGTTCCGCGACCGAGGTTACACAGCTGCTCGGCCGCTGCATTGACGAAAAGCAGCACCCCCGCGCGGTCGATCAACATGGTCGCAACGGGATGCGATTGAATCAGTTCGTCATGGTCGAATGTCGGAATATTCGACGTCGCGGCCGTCACGCAGCGGCCTTGCTCATGAACGGCGTATAAAAGGCCTCCAGCGCGTCGAGTACTTCGCGGCTGCTTGGAATCTGGTTCACCTTGTTGCGGAACTCCGCCGACCCCGGCAGGCCTTTGACATACCAGCCGAGATGCTTGCGCGCGATATTCACGCCGGTCATCTCGCCATAATGTTCGACCATCGCGCGGTAATGCGATGTGATGATGTCATATTGTTCGTCGACGCCCGGATCGGCGCGCGGCGTTTCGCCGCGCAGCGACGCGATGACCTGGCTGAGCAACCAGGGGCGCCCATAAGCCCCGCGACCGATCATCACCCCGTCGGCGCCGCTCTGGTCCAGCGCGCGGCGCGCATCCTCGGGCGAACAAATATCGCCATTGACGATAACGGGAATGGAGACAGCATCCTTTACCTTGCGGACGAAGCCCCAGTCGGCGGTCCCCCGATACATTTGATTGCGGGTGCGGCCATGGACGGTGACCATTTTCGCCCCCAGATCTTCCGAAATATGCGCAAGTTCCGGGGCGTTCAGGCTGTCATGGCACCATCCCATACGCATCTTCACCGTCACCGGCACCGTCACGGCCTTGACGCAGGATTCGATCAGTGCCGCCGCCAGCTTCAAATCGCGCATCAACGCCGAACCGGCGTCGCCATTGGTGACTTTGCGAACCGGGCATCCCATGTTGATGTCGATAATTGCCGCGCCGCGATCCTCATTCAGCTTGGCCGCCTCCCCCATTTCATAAGGAGTGCAGCCGACTAGCTGCATCGACACCGGTTCTTCGACCGGATGCCAGGCGGCCTTTTGAACCGACTGACGCGTTTCGCGGATCGCCGCCTGGCTCGCGATCATTTCAGTGACGTTCAAACCCGAACCGAAGCGGCGCACCAGCGTGCGAAACGGCATATCGGTCACGCCCGTCATGGGCGCGAGGATCACCGGATCGGGGATGGTGATATTGTCGATCTGAATGGGGCGCAGCGCCGCCATAAGGCCTCTTTCGCGATGACTGCCTAAAATTTAAGCAGGCCACTACACGTTAAGCGCCTTTTCCGCAAGGCGCCGCTGCGCTAACGCGCGCCCACCATGACCGACTCGGCTTCCTTTCGCGCCCCGCGCGTCGCGGTCGTGCTGCTTGCAGGCGGGCTGGGCCGACGCGCAGCTTTTTCGCGACCAAAACAGCTTGAAATGCTGGGCCGGAAAAGCATTTTGCAATGGAGCCTCGACTGCTTTGCCGCGCACCCCAATGTCGCGGGGGGCATATTGGTTGCTGCGGCAGATGTCGCCGCCGCTCTGCCCGCTCTTCCGCCCGGCTGGCAAATCGCCCCCCCGGGCGACGAGCGCCAGCAATCGGTGGCCAATGCGCTGCAAGCTCTTCGCGCTTGGGATGCCGACAGCCTCATCCTTGTTCATGACGCGGCTCGCCCCGGCATTACGACAGCGATGATCGACCGGACCCTCGCCGGCTTGCAAAGGCATGTGGCGGTGATCCCCACCCTCGCTGTTCCCGATACGCTCATTGAACGCGATGGGCCTCGTGCGGGGGGCGCCGTCGATCGCAGTCGCCTGGCGCGCGTTCAAACACCCCAGGGGTTTCATCTGGGTGTCTTGCGGCGAGCGCATGAAGAAGCGTCCGGCAGCATCGCCACGGACGACGCGCAGCTCGTGCAGGGCTTGGGGATTGAGGTGCATTTGATTGAAGGCGACCCGCGGCTGCACAAGCTGACCTATGCCGAGGATATGGCGATCCTCTCTGCCTTGTTGGTGAAAGAAGCTGCCATGCGAATAGCCGTTGGAATGGGGTATGATGTTCACCGTTTGGTGACCGGTAAGCCGCTATGGCTTGGCGGCATGGAAATCGCGCATAGTCATGGCCTTGATGGCCACAGCGATGCCGATGTCGCGCTCCACGCCCTGACCGACGCAATTTTCGGTGCGCTGGCAGAAGGCGATATTGGGGATCATTTCCCGCCCAGCGATCCACAATGGCGCGGCGCCGCTTCGGATCAGTTTTTGGCCTATGCGGCCCGGCGTGTATCGGACAGGAGTGGCCATATCGACCATCTCGACCTCACCATCATCGCCGAGGCCCCCAAAATTGGGCCGCACCGTGCCGCCATGCAGGCGCGGATTGCCCAGATAGCAAATATCAGCCCTAGCCGGGTAAGCGTGAAAGCAACAACATCGGAGCGGCTGGGTTTTACCGGTCGCCGTGAAGGAATTGCAGCGCAGGCCGTAGCCACCCTGAAACTCCCGGAGAATTAACCCCGTGCCGCATGCCATTGAAATGCGCCAATCGGCGCGCGAAAAAGCCGCCACATCCGCGCTTGCCGCCAATCGGGCTGCCGGACGAAAAATCGCCGTCGCTGAAAGCTGCACCGGGGGCATGCTCAGCGCCGCTCTTACCGATATTCCCGGTTCCAGCGACGTGTTCACCGCCGGCTTCGTCACCTATTCGGCGGATGCAAAAATGCGGCAGCTGGATGTAAGTAGCGAAATAATCGAAACTTTCGGCGAAGTGTCGCTGGCCACGGCCTGGGCCATGGCCGCCGGAACGCTTGCCCGAAGCGACGCCGACGTTGCGGTTGCGGTCACCGGCATTGCGGGCCCCGGCGGCGGCTCCGAGAAAAAGCCCGTCGGGCTCGTCGCTTTTGCGCGCGCGCTGCGGGGGCAGGACCCTGACGATTATTTCACGCAGCGCATCCTGTTTGAAGACGGCGACCGGGCTGCCATCCGCCATGCGGCCACTATTTTCGCGCTGGAGCTGCTTCAGCCCGAAAAGGATTCGCTCCGGCCATCGGAAGATGTTTCGCTGCCCGCCGAATAGAGATCCGCAGCGCGCGCCTCAAAGGCGGCAATCATCTTTCGCAACGCCTTGTCGAACATCTGTCCGGCGAGCATTTCGAACATGCGGTTGCGAAAGGAAAAATCGACCATGAAGTCGACCCGGCATCCGCCCTCTGGCAAGGGCTCGAAATGCCATTCATTGTTAAGGTGGCGCATCGGCCCGTCGATATAGGCGACGCTCACTTCACTTGGTCGCTTTTTATGGACGCGGCAGGAAAAGCTCTCTCGCAGCCCCTTGAAGCCGACGATCATGTCCGCCTCCGCCTCATGCTCGCTTTCGCTGCGGACGCGCAGCGCTATCACCCACGGCAGAAACTCGGGATAGCGCGCAATGTCGGTGACCAGCGCAAACATTTGCTCGTCACTATAGGGAAGAACGCGACTTTCATGGTGGCGCGGCAAGAGAGGTCAGCCTGCCTCGCCGCGGGCAAGCTTTGCTTCGCGGGCCGCGCGCATCCGCTCAAAGTCATCGCCGGCGTGATAGCTGGAGCGCGTAAGCGGTGACGAGGCCACCTGCAAAAACCCCTTGGCGCGGGCGATTTGCGCATAAGCGTCGAAAGCCTGCGGCGTCACAAAATCGACGACCTTGGCATGCTTGGGAGTTGGCTGGAGATATTGCCCCATCGTCATGAAGTCGATGTCCGCACTGCGCATATCGTCCATCACCTGATGAACCTCCATCCGCTCCTCGCCAAGCCCGAGCATGATCCCCGATTTGGTAAAGATCGAGGGGTCGCGGCGCTTCACGCTTTCCAACAGGCGTAGCGATGCATAATAGCGCGCGCCCGGCCGGATGGTGGGATAAAGGCGCGGAACGGTTTCCAGATTATGATTATATACGTCGGGGCGCGCATCGACGATCGCGGCGACGGCGCTTTCCGGCTTGTTCCGGAAATCAGGGGTCAGAATTTCAATCGTCGTCTGAGGCGTTTCGCGGCGCAAAGCCTGAATGACCTTCACAAACTGGCTCGCCCCGCCGTCGGGAAGATCGTCGCGGTCCACCGAGGTGATGACGATATGGCTCAGCCCCATTTTTGCCGCTGCAATCGCGGTATGTTCAGGCTCCAGCGGATCGACCGGGCGCGGCATGCCCGTCTTGACGTTGCAAAAGGCGCAAGCCCGGGTACAGGTATCGCCCAGGATCATCACCGTGGCATGTTTCTTGGTCCAGCACTCCCCGATATTGGGACAGGCCGCCTCTTCGCACACAGTATGAAGACCAAGTTCACGCATCAATTTGCGCGTTTCGGTATAACCGGGGCTGGTCGGCGCCTTGACGCGGATCCAGTCGGGCTTGCGGGCGCGTTGACCCGTCGCGGTGGGCAGTGAAGCTGTCATCGCGCTCACATAGTCGCGCCGGACGCTCTTCTCAACCTTTCAGCGCATGCTAAAGCGCAATCGACGAATCGCAGCCAAGGGGGACATATGCCGCTATTCAAGGATCTCATCCAAGGCTATCATCGCTTTCGCGAAGGCGGCTGGCAGGAACAGCGTGATCGCTGGAGCGAATTGGCCGAGGGTCAATCGCCGGAAGTCATGGTTATCGCCTGCTCCGACAGCCGGGTGGAGCCCGCGCAGATTTTCGACACCAATCCAGGCGAGATTTTCGTGGTCCGCAACGTCGCTGCGCTGGTGCCGCCCTTTGAAACCACACCGGGGCGCCACGGCGTATCTGCGGCGCTCGAATTTGCCGTCCAGTTTCTGAAGGTGAAGGAAATCGTGGTCGTGGGCCACGGCCTTTGCGGCGGCTGTCATGCCGCGCTTCATCAGACCATGGCGGGCGCCGAGCCGGGGCGCGGCGGCTTTATCGCCGATTGGATTGGCTTGCTCGATGACGCCAGCGCCGCTGTGCGCGCCGATCATAACGACATTTCAACCCGCGATGCGGGACGCGCGATGGAAATGGCGGCCGTACAGGTCAGCCTTGCCAATCTTCGCACTTTCCCCTGCATTCAGGAGAAAGAGGGAAGCGGCGAGATTAAATTGCGCGGCGCTTTTTTCGCAATCAGCGATGGCATTTTGCACGTGCTGGATGAAGACAAGGGCGCTTTCAGCCCTGCCTGACAGCTAAGAGGGATGGGAGGACGTGCCTAGCGCCCCCTTTACCCTGCGGAGCGCCGACAAGGAAGGACAAGCGATGGTAAAGCGCGCGGACGGCAATGTCGCCTTGTTGATCGACGCTGATAATGCTCGCCCGCAAGGGCTGGACCCCGTGCTGACCGCGCTGGCGGAACTTGGCACGGTCAATATTCGCCGCGCCTATGGCAATTGGCGAAAACAGGGGCTGAAGGGCTGGGTGGACCAACTCCACCGCTTCGGCATTGAACCGCAGCAGCAATTCGACCTCACCAAGGGCAAAAATGCCACCGACATGAAATTGACGATCGACGCGATGGACCTGCTTTACCGCGGGCGGCTCGATGGTCTCGGCATCATGTCCAGCGACAGTGATTTCATGCCGCTCGCCATGCGCGTGCGACAGGAGGGCATTCCGGTCTATGGCTTTGGCAGCGCCGCCAAAACCCCGGAGGGCTTCCAAGGCGCCTGCACGCGCTTTATCGACGTCGACGCGCTGATTGACGCCGATACGGACAGGGCGACGCCCGCGGCAGAAGGACGCGCGCGGAAAAGCATTGACCCCGCGTTGATCGACCTTTTGAGCAATGCTTGGAAGGCCGCGCGCCGCGACGAACAGGGTTTCGCCTCGCTCAGCGAGGTTGGGCAAATTGCCGGCAACCGCTCCAGCTTTGATGTCCGCAATTATGGCTATGCCCGTTTGTCGGAACTGATCGCGGATATTCCCAATTTTGTGACCGACAAGGCCGCCGGGGGGTCGCTCCGCGTCAAGCGGGTGCGCTGATCCGTTTCTCTCCGCGGGGTTGCACTCTCCGCTGCGCGGGTCCAATCCGCTGCCATGGCTGCCGAACCGAGTCTCCGACGCGCGCTGCGCCTCTGGCAACTGCGTTTCCATCGCCGCGCTCACCGCGAAGTTATCGATATTCGTCGCCGTACGGCCATGGTCGGCGGCGCAGTCTTGCTGGGCCTGGTCGCCCTCGCTTTCGCCAGCGCAGGGGACGAAGCCCAGCTGTTGATCAGCTATATGGCGCGGCAGGCCTGGTGGCTTCCGCTCCTTGTCACACCCGGTCTTTTCGCTTTGGTCGTCTGGATATCAACCCGCCATTTCCCCGAAGCGCGCGGATCGGGCATCCCCCAGATCATCGCGGCAGGGCGGCGGCCAGAGCAGGAGGCAAGCGGGCCGCTGGTCTCGCTGCGCACCGCCTTTGCCAAATTGGGCCTGACGCTCGTCACCCTGGCGGGAGGCGGATCGGTTGGCCGTGAAGGCCCCACGGTGCAGGTCAGCGCCGCCATCATGGTCGCCGCACATCGCCTATTGAAGGTGCCCGTCACGGCGGGTGTCTATATTGCGGGGGGTGCCGCTGGCGTCGCCGCTGCTTTCAACACGCCCCTTGCCGGTATCGCCTTTGCCATAGAGGAGCTCGCCGCCGCCTATGAACAGCGCGTTGCCGTTCTCACTATGGGCGCGGTGATGATCGCCGGACTGGTCAGCCTCTCGATTGCAGGCGATTATGTCTATTTTGGCGAGATGCACGAAACTCTACCGGTGATGGAAGTGCTGGTTATCGCCCCCATCGCCGGCATTGGCGGAGGACTGGCGGGCGGTTTCTTTGCTCGCATCGTTCTGGCGGCAAGCGAGCGGACCACTGGCTGGGCGCGTCGCGTCGCCAGGCGCCCCGTCCTCTTTGCTGCAGGATGCGGTATGGTGGTTGCTGTGGTCGGAGTCATTACCAGCGGCGCCACCTGGGGCACAGGCTATGATGTCACCCGCTTCCTGGTCGAGGGCAATCATGGCAAGCTCTGGTTCTTTCCCGCTAAATTCGTTGCCGCCCTCGCCTCCACGCTCAGCGGCGCTCCTGGCGGGATTTTCGCGCCCTCGCTGGCGGTGGGCGCGGGATTTGGCAATTTGCTGACGCCCTTTTTCCCTGGCAGCGCGGTCGGCCCCATCGTGATCATGGGCATGGTGGGCTATTTCGTGGGGGTCGTTCGCGCGCCCCTCACCGCGGTGATCATCCTGATCGAAGCCACGGCAGCGCGGGGGATCATCGTGTCGCTTTTTGCAACGGCGCTGATCGCCGATTGGGCCAGCGCGCAAATCTGCCCGACGCGCCTCTATCATGGATTGGCCCGTAATATGGGACTTGCCCGCTAAGCCAAAGCTTTCAAACTTCTCTATGGAATCGCATATGTGACATTGGCCTGCCCCACGGGCTTTTTTGCGGCATCCTCTGTCCAGATGCGCACGTCCATCACGGCGAGCCGCTTGCCAAGGCGCAACATATGAGCATCGGCGAACAGCGGGCCGGGCCGACAGGGGCGTAAAAACTGATAGTTGAGCGCGCTGGTCACGGCCATGGCCACTGGACCGATGTGAGCCAGAACGAGCATATAGGCGACCATATCGGCAAAGCCCATTTGCGTGGGACCCGATATCAGGCCGCCGGGGCGCAGCGCATGGTCACCCGGGTCGAGACGGGCCTGCACATGCCCGGGCGCGGCCTGTACGACATAGGGAAGCGCGCCGGGGCGCGGCTCAGGGAAGGCATTCTCCATAAAGGCGTTGAGCGCGGCCACATCCATGCGGATCGCGCTCGCCGATATGGGAGCCGTCCCTGCTGCCTCCAACGTCAACGCGACAGCTTTTTATACGTCGTCGCGTGGGGCCGCGTTGCGCCTTCGCCCAGACGGCGGATCTTGTCTTCCTCATAGGCTTCGAAATTGCCCTCGAACCATTCGACATGGCTATTGCCCTCAAAGGCAAGAATATGCGTCGCCAGACGGTCGAGGAAAAAGCGGTCGTGGCTGATCACCACCGCGCAGCCCGCGAAATTCTCCAGCGCTTCCTCAAGCGCAGCGAGGGTTTCGGTGTCGAGGTCGTTGGTCGGCTCGTCAAGCAGCAGCACATTGCCGCCAGTCTTGAGCATCTTGGCCAAATGAACGCGGTTGCGTTCACCGCCCGACAACATGCCGACCTTCTTCTGCTGGTCCACGCCCTTGAAGTTGAAGGCGCCCACATAGGCGCGCGTCTGCATCTCGTGCTTGCCGATGGACATCATGTCATGGCCGCCCGAAATTTCTTCCCAGACATTCTTGCCCGGATCGAGCGCGTCGCGGCTCTGGTCGACATAGCCGAGGCGCACTGTGTCGCCGACGCTGATGCTGCCGCTATCGGGCTGTTCCTGTCCGGTGATCAGTTTGAACAGCGTCGACTTGCCTGCGCCATTGGGGCCGATGACGCCAACGATCCCGCCGGGCGGCAGCGTGAAGGACAGATTTTCGAAAAGGAGCTTGTCGCCATAGGCTTTGGACAGATTGTCGACCTCGATCACCTTGCCGCCGAGGCGTTCGGGGACCTGGATGACAATCTGCGCCTTGCCGGGTGCACGGTTTTCCTGTGCCTCGACAAGCTGGTCGAACGATTTGATACGCGCTTTCGATTTGGCCTGCCGCGCCTTGGGCGACTGCCGGATCCATTCGAGCTCGTCCTTGATCGCCTTCTGGCGTCCCTGATCCTCGCGCGCTTCCTGTTCGAGGCGCTTGCCCTTCTTTTCCAGATAGGTCGAATAATTGCCTTCATAGACAAAGTAGCGACCGCGATCGAGTTCGAGTATCCAGTTCACCACATTGTCGAGGAAATAGCGATCGTGGGTGACGAGGATGACGTTGCCCGGATAATCGACGAGATGCTTCTCCAGCCAGGCGACGCTTTCGGCGTCGAGGTGGTTGGTCGGCTCGTCGAGCAGCAGGATCGAGGGCTTTTCAAGCAGCAGGCGAGTGAGCGCGATACGACGTTTTTCACCGCCCGACAGATTTTCAACGCTCCAGTCGCCCGGCGGGCAGCGCAGCGCTTCCATCGCTATCTCAAGCTGATTGTCGAGCGTCCAGCCATCGACGGCGTCGATCTTTTCCTGAAGCTCGCCCATTTCGGTCATCAGCGCGTCGAAATCAGCATCTTCGGGCGGATCAGCCATCAACGTGCTGATCTCGTTGAAGCGGTCGAGCATGTCGGCAACGGGGCGCACCCCGTCCATGACATTTTCCTTCACCGTCTTTTTGGGATCCAGCTCGGGCTCCTGTGCCAGATAGCCAACGGTAATCCCCTCACCCGGCCAGGCCTCACCGCTATAATCGGTGTCGATCCCGGCCATGATCTTCATCAAAGTCGATTTACCGGTGCCGTTCGGCCCGACGATGCCGATCTTGGCATCGGGATAAAATTGCAGGTGGATGCCGTTCAGCGTCGGCTTCTGGGCACCGGGGTAGGTCTTGGTCAGACCCTTCATCACAAAACTATATTGGGCGGCCATATCTGCTCCAAAAGCTGGCGGGACCGCAAAGCGGCCATGAACTACTCGCGCGCCGGTTAGCGAATGGGCGTCGCCTTGGCAATCGGCGCCTCAGCCCGCTTTCGTCTCGCTCACTCCTTTTGGGTGCTTGTCGCCGCCGAGCTCGGCCCCCTTTTATCGACCAACCACCTGCGTTAGAGAGAGGGTTGAATGATTCTTGCGGCGCCAGGCACCCTTGGACGCCGTCGCCCCTCTCCCAAAAAGACACGCTATTCTGGCCTTAATCGCCATCTCAATTATTTTTGTTGACGATTGTTACGGAACAGCTAAATCCCGCCGCTCGCGTAGCGGGAAACAACTTCCCGGCGCGGATAGGCATTTTAGGGAGCCCACAGACCATGAAGAAATTTGCTGCTATCGCTGCTGCTGCCAGCATGTTCGCCCTCGCCGCTTGCGGTGAAAAGGCTGCTGAAGAAGCAACCGTCGACGCCCCGGCTGCTGAAGCTGTTGCTGAAGAAGGCGCTGAAGCTGCCGCTGCTGGCGCTGAAGCTGCTGCTGAAGGCGCTGAAGCTGCTGCTGTTGAAGCGACCGACGCTGCTGCTGCTGCGACCGCTGAAGCAACCGACGCTGCTGCTGAAGCTGCTCCGGCTGAAGAAGCGAAGTAAGTCGCGGCCCTTTTTCAAGGGCTTTGACAAAAAGGGCGGTCTTCCACTGGAAGGCCGCCTTTTTTACCTGCAGGATATGGCTTCTATCAATTGGGGGCCAAAATCGCCGCCGCCAGCGCAAACAGGATGAAGGCTATCAACCCTCCCATGAAAATGTAACGGCGCCGATCCGTGTTCAATATGATTTCCCCGCCCCGTACGTGCCGGGCTTTATGGAACGACGGCTCCCCATATTTGCGTTTCATGGTCAAAGGGCCGGATAATTCAGCCCGTAATAGCTGAATACCGTCCGTCCATAGTTGTCATCATAAACAGGCATGCTATCGCGCTGATAGCGAGGAGCGCCTTCGATCTGCTCTTTCGACAGGTTGACGATATAGCCCCCCTTGTCCGTATCATAGCTCAGCATATCCCAGGGAATGGGATAATGATCGCTGCCAATTCCGAACAATCCGCCAAATTCCAGGACGGCATATTCGGCTTGCCCTGATCTTTTGTCGATCATCACATGGCTGACGGTCCCAAGCTTGTCGCTCTCAGGGCTGTATACCGCCGTTCCCTCGACCTTTTCAGACGAAATGAGGCGATGGGTTTCGTTGCGTTCCAACGTGTCGGTCATACTCCTTCTCCTTGGTTATGACGGCAGCATCCCGCGCTACCTGCTCTATCAACGGAGCCATCAAGGCGATGTTCCATCGTTCCGTCGCGCGGAAAGCACAGAGCTGCGACCAATTGGACGGAGGAAGGGGAGATGAATGGCAGCAGAGAAAGCTGCTTGGTCGGGGAGACAGGATTCGAACCTGCGACATCCTGCTCCCAAAGCAGGCGCGCTACCGGGCTGCGCTACTCCCCGACCGGCTCCGCCCCTTAGACGGGGCAGCAAGGCAAGTCTATCCCGAACAACCCTGCCGCGCCGCAATCGAGACAGCGCAGATAAAGATCGGAAATGGTGGGCCCGGCAGGACTCGAACCCGCAACCTAGCCGTTATGAGCGGCCAGCTCTAACCATTGAGCTACAGGCCCCCGAAGGGATGAAGGCGCGATAGCGGAGGCGTCGGGCAATTGGCAAGCATGATGCTCAATGCGCGCCGCGTTTTTGATCCGCCATGGCCAGAATTTCCGCCGCGCTGGTCGGTTCGACCCCCCGGCGCTTCAGATGATCCAGTACGATATCCCACCAGCGATAGAAACGCACCAGATCCGCCTCGTCGCGCACATAGGGTGTATTCCCCGGCTGCAGCGAAGGCGAATGAAAGGAAAAGTTCAATATCGGTAAGCGCCGCGCCAGGGCGATATCAATCGCCTTGCACGCACGTTCGGCGGGAATGCCTTCCGGCGTCAGCGCGATACGTTCCACCAACCGCGAACGCGCCAGCGCCGCCCCCGCATGCGACCCGCCGCGCGTCAGCCGATGGTAAAGCCCGCGTCCTTTCCCGCCAAGCAGCCCACCGAAAACAGTCGTCACCGGCACTTCTAAAATAGGCTGAACATCGGTTTCGACCCACCAGGGCTGAAGCGGTGCGTTGCGATAATCGGGCCCATGACCGGGCCGATAGTCAAAGGCGGAGCGCACCGATGTGTCGCAGCGGAACCCGAGTTCGGCAAGCATCGTAGCTGTGTCATGGCCGAGGCCATAGCGCCCGGCGCGATAAACCAGCGGCGCCACCCCGAACCGATCCTCTATGCCGCGTTGCAGCGCAGCCATTTTTGCACGCTGGAGCTCCGGCGGAAGATTGCCCGTATAGCTATTATGGGCGTTGACCTCTTCCTCGAACGGCGGCGTCACCCAGGGGTGGAGTTGCGCGCCGACTTCGCATCGTCCACCTCGCAAGGCATTTCCCAATATCTCGACGGCCCGGTCATCCTCGACGATGGGCCAGTCGACCAGATAAATGGGGCACACCCCGGCTTGTTCGAAATAATGCTGACAATCCGCCAGAGCCGGCACCGAATCGAGCCGATGCCCGGTACGGGAAAACGGCCCCGCCCAGTCAAAATCCTCTTCGGCATCAATGGTTACCCAGAAACGCGAAGCCTCACCCTCGGAGAGAGTCACCAGATTTGGCGGCGTCGGCGGCATGAGAAGATCGCTCGCGGACTGCACCCTGTCTCCTTGACCTTTTGCGGATATAGCGAATTACTCGTTTCGCTGAATATCCGGCGAAGGCTCATCCTCCGTTCGGGGATTCGACGTGGCGGATCGCAATCGCAAGGTCAAGGCGTTGTGTCCGATCTCCAACTCTCCGCCAACGGCGCGGGCCAGACGGTCCACCAACCGCAGCGAGAATCCCAGACTCAGAATCGCAGCACCGGGTGCCTCTCCTTCCGGGCTGAAGCCGGGATCGAGCAATTCTTCGGCAGAGGCAAAACGAATAGCGGCGGGTCTGACGATACGCAGCCGCAGCATCCCTGTCTCCGACGCATCCAGCAAAAGCTGGCCGACCAAATTGGCACCAGGCTCGCAAATATCGACCATCGCAGTGACCAGGCGCCCGATCATGCGACGGGCGTCATGCTCGACCACATGCGCGAGGAAAGGCCCGCCAATGCGCGAAAGGCTGAGGCGCACCCCCTGATCCGCGAGCAAGGGCGCCAGATCATCCTCTACCTTCTGGGTAACGGCCGCGATATCGGCGGCTTCCCGTTGCTCTTCATCATCAGCGGGAGGGGCAGGCTCGTGCCGGGTGGCGAGATGCAGGTCGTCGATAATCGCCTGAATCGATGCTGCATCGGTAATGACTCCCTCCGCCATCGCCCGGTAAGCGCCGCTGACGGGGCCGAACATTTGTCCTGCAATGATCTGCGCAAAGCCCGAAATAGCATTCAGGGGACTGCGAAGCTCATGAATCAGCTGCCGAATCGAATCGCCCGATTCTTCTTCGCTGGAGCGTCCATAGGGGCGCTCATTGGCCAACGGTCGCCGCGCATGACCGCGATACCCTATAAATTGTCCCGTTGCCGGATCGAAGCGCGGACGTGCCGAAAGCCGCCATTCCCCGGCCTCCTTGTTGCGTCCTGCGAGCCGCAACTGCGCGTTGACGATTTCGGCGCGTTGCCGAAAAGCGCCTGCCGCAGCGGCGTCCACACCGGTTTCCTCGCCATAGGCCGCCTCGGCCAGAGAAAGGCCGATGGCCGCCCCGCGTGCGACTCCTTCCACCCAGCAAAACAGGCCGTCGGCACCGGTTTCAAAACGGAACGCGGCAACCTGATCCGTTCGTTCCGCGCTCGATTCTTTTTGCGCGCGCGACGATTTGAACTTGTCGATTCGGCGAACCAGTTCGCTGATCTGGCTTCCGCCTGCCGCGCGCGGAGGCGCTTGTTCTGGTTCCGCATCCGCTTGGACTTCCGCCGCCTGGTGCGAAGCGGCGGGAAGCGCCATCGACGCTGCTCCAAGGCTGGCGAGCGCACGCCGAACCCGCAGCGGGAGATCCCCCCGACCCGCCAGAACTGAACGCGCCATGGCCCCGGTTGCGGGCAGCAGCGCCAACCAATCCGGTTCATCAAGGCGGGCATTTTGCAGCATTGCGACTGCCACCGATGGAACATCATGCGCGTAAAAGGCGACAAGCGGCGCAAAACGCCCATGCCGCGCCACCGCCAAAGCGGTATCGCGCCTTATCCTTTCCTCGATCCGCGGGCGTAACAGCGCCAAAGCGCGCAAGGCCCTGAGAACATCCGATTCAGAAAGGCTGTTGCCCCGCTGCGCCAATATATCGGTCAACTGGCGCCACGCTGCCACCGCACCCCGCCCTTCACCGGGCGACTGACGCAAAATTGTGTCGATCATCGGGTCGGGCGAGTGACGCACGGGCCCCTCCCCCAGCGGTTTGGTTAGCATATTCTTAGCGGCTAGCGTGAAATGGCTTGCTGCGAAAGTGCATTAACCATCCACGTCGCATTGTGGGACAATTGCAATCGGCTGAAATAATATTATGGTCGCGCCAGATATTCGCGATGGAAGTTTCAGCAATGGCCAGTCAGAAATTCGATGAAATTGATCTGCAAATTCTCGACGAGTTGCAGAAGAATGGACGCATCACCAACGTCGAGCTTGCCCATCACGTCGGGTTAACAGCGCCCCCCTGCTTGCGCCGCGTCCGTGCGCTGGAAGAAAGCGGGGTTATCCGGTCCTATCACGCCGATCTCGATCCGGCCAAGCTGGGCTATGGCATTACCGTGTTTGCGATGGTCAGCCTGCGTAGCCAGGCCGAATCCGATCTTCAGGCGTTTGAAGATTATATCGCCGATCTGCCCGAGGTCCGCGAATGCTATATGCTGAATGGTGAAATCGACTTTCTGCTCAAGGTCGTGGCGCGCGATCTGCAAAGCTTTCAGGCCTTCCTCACCGCGCAGCTCACCTCGGCACCCAATGTGACAAGCGTCAAAACATCGCTCACGATTCGCACTGCGAAGCAATTGGCTGGCATTCCCGTTCAGGCCTGACGCCGCATCGCCGACATTCGCTTATAAAAAGGGGCGCCGATCCTGCCTTGGACCGGCGCCCTTTTCTTATCCGACAGGGTCGATCTTATCCGGCAGACCCGCTTGCCTTCTGCTTGGCGTGCACGGACCACAAGCGCGCAAGGCGGGCCCGGTTGCCTTCGACCTTCGCCAGGGTTGCGATGCCGGCGTCATATTGGCCGGCCTGCACCTGCGCGACGCCCAGACGATATTGGGCAACCGGATTGGCACCCGCGGCGAGCGCGGCTTCGTACAGCGGAATCGCCTTGGCATAATCGCCATTGCCGACCAGCGCATCGGCCGTTCCCAGCGCAACCTTGGGATTAGCCTTGGTCGAGGCCTTGCCCGCATCGGCGGCAAGCGCCGCCTCGTCATCGCGCGCGCGCGGCGTTTGCGAATCGAGCACGCCCTTGAAATGCACGTCGCTTGCAGGAATCACGCCTTTCGCCTGCCCCTGCTTGATCAGCGACACGACTTCGCCCGGATAGCCGGCCTCGGTCGCCAGCGCGGCATATTCCGAATATTCGGCGCGATCCGTCATCGAGCCGGTAGCGCGCATCAGGCGCAATATGTCGAGGCTCAGATCCTTGTCCCCGCCAGCCTGCTGCAGCAATATATACAGCGTATTCCGCCAGGTGGCCGGGGTGCTGTAATCTTCAACGCGCATCGTCAGCACTTCCAGCACGTCCGGCGTGCGGTTGGCCTTTTGAAAAGCCTGTGCAGGGCGCACGAACAATTCTTCGCCGGGGCGTTCCTCGGCCGCGCGACGGGCTTCAATCTCGGCCTTGGCAATGGCCCAGCCCTTGTCGATCTGGCCAGCATTCAAATAGCTGTCCATCAGAATCGGGGTGAGCGCGGCTTCGGTTGAACCGGCGGCCTGCGCCGCTTCCAGTCGCTGAATCGCCTTCGCATAATCCTTGGCGGCATAAGCAAAATTGCCGGAGAAGAAATTATAGGTCGCCGCATTCTCAGGCGGGGTCAGTCCCGAATCGAGCATGGCGTCGAGCGCCTGTGCCTGAATTGCCTGGTCCTTGTTCAAAATTCCCAGCTGCAGCCGATAAAAGGCAGTGAGATAATGATCGTCAGCCTTGGCCGCCGATGCTTCGGCCTCGGTCAACGCAGCCTGAAGGGCCGCGGCATCCTTGCCTTGGGCAGCATCGGTCAGTTTTTTGAGCGCGGGTGTGAATTCACGGCTGGGGGCAAGCTGATTTCCTTTGCTTGCCTCTTCCTTCTTCGCCTTCTCGCGCGCAGCGGCGGGGGTCGCCGTCATCGTCAGCGCGCAACCCAGCACAGCGGCCATCGCCGTGGCGGGCAGGGAGCGGAAACGGTTGAACATCAAAATCTCTCCTCAATAGGTCGGCCGCCCCACATGGCGCGTCGAGGCTCACCGCGGTCCAAGCACGCGGCTAGCTTTCCCGCGTGGCCATGGCAAGACAGGGGTAATTGAAAATCACCATAGAATACGCGGCTGAACGCGGCTTTAACCCATCTCGTCGAGCATGGCGGATATATGGCGCAGTACTGCCGGGTCGCCAGGGGCGCCATCCATTGCCTCTTCCGCAAGCTCGATCAGCGGAATTACGCCGAAAGTCGCCGCAAGGCTCTTGAGCCGCAGTGCCGCCATATGCCAATTGGCATCACAGCGCGCCCGTCGCATCAGGTCTGCGAGTTCGCGGGCGTTCTGAACGAAGTTCGCGCGCAGTTCGGCGGCCATGGCAGGATCATCGCCGACAGCGGCCGTCAGATAGCGATCAAGAGGGCCACTGTCGAAAGACATGCGAAGGCCTTGGCACGATATGGTTAAGTTTCCGTTTCATGCGCGGCATTTGCTGCTAATATGACAAGATGACGGGGGATAAGAAAATCGTCGGATTGTGGCGCGACACCGGGGCGGAAGAATCCGCTGACACTCAGCTTGCTCAGGCGGCGGAGGGCAATGCCCCTCGCTCCGCCGACCGCGCCATAACTGGTGAGGGAGAAGCCGAAAAAGCCCAAACGCAACCCGACTGGCTCGACATGTCCGCGCTTACCGAACAGGAACAGGACGAATCGCGTCCGCCGCCTTCATCGACGCGCGATCGGCTGATGGGGGGACTTCTCCTCCTGCTGGCGGCTGGCTGGACGCTCTTTATCGCGTGGGCGGGGAGCAACGACTTTACACAGGTGCCGCCCATGGGCGATCTGCCCACCATCATCGCCACCTGGTCGATGCCGGTCGCGCTGCTGCTGTTGGGCTGGATGGCCTTTTTACGATCTGGCCGGGCGGAACAGGGCCGCTTCGCGCGGGTTGCCGCCGCCCTGCGGCAGGAAAACAGAGCGCTGAGCGAATCTCTTGCCCAGCTCAACCGCGACCTTTCCACTGCGCAGCAGGGCCTGTCGGAACAGGCCCGCCTGGTCCAGCAGCTGGGCGTCGATACGGTGCAGCGTCTCAACGAAAGCAGCGACCGTCTAGCCAGCAATGCCTCGGTCATCGCCAATGCGCACGACCAACTCGCCCGATCGGGCGATGTCGCCTTGCAGCGCATGGACGGGCTTCTCGCCGGCCTCCCCCGTATCGACGATGTCGCGCAGCGGCTTGCAGTCAATTTCCGCGAGGCCGGGCTGGTCGCGCATCAACAAGGCGCCAATCTGGAAGCGCATCTCGCCGCTCTCGCCGAAGAGGGCGCCAAAGCTGCGCAGTTGGGCGAAGCATCGGCCGCAAAACTTCACGAGGCTATTGGCGCGCTCACCCAGCAAGCGAAGGAAACCGAAGCAGATTTGCTTGGCGCTTCTGACCATATAACCCACGCACATGAAACGGCACTGGCGCGCATGCACGAAGGCAGCGCGGCCATTGACACGCAAATGTCGACACTTCTCGCCACCATCACCGACCGGATGGAACAAAGCTGGCAGGCCTTCCGCCGCCATGTCGGCGAGGCAGCGGATCATATGGATGAACGGCTCCGCGACGCCCGTTCCGCCGGGGAGGCGATGGGTGAGGTGCTTAGCGGTCATGGCGAGGCAAGCGAAGCGCTCGCCCAGCGCTTTTTCGGCCATGTCGATACGCTTTCGCACCAGTTGCAAAATGTGGAAACCGCAGTCACTGCCACCAATGCCAATATTGCGCGTGCGCTGGAAGGAACGCGCGAACAGCTGACGGCCTTTCAGGCCGAAGTCGGCAAGGGCAATGGGGCGTCCCAGCAGTTGGTCGGCCACGCCGAATCGCTGCTTCTCGCGCTCGATGCTGTAACGCGCGAGCTCGACGAAACATTGCCGCGCGCGCTCGATCGTATCGGCGCGCACAAACAGGAAACCGAAGACGCGCTGGCCACGCTCAAACCGATGCTCGAGGCATCGGAGCTTGTGGCCCAATCGACGCTTTCACACGTCAACGCCGCCCAATCCCTCCTAAAGAAAAATCAGGCAAAACTCGCCGTCCAGGCCGAAAGTCAGGAAGCGATGGCGCAGGGGTTGCAGGCCTCGCTCGCGGAAGCCGAGGCGAGCTTTGCCAAGCTGCGTGAAAATGCGGATGCGTTCAGCCGCGCAGACGGCGAGAAGATGATGGCCGCACTTGGTTCGGTCCGCGACACCGCCGACACCATCGCTGCCGACACGCGCGCCCGGTTCGATGCTATAGCCGCCGACATCGGCGCGGCCATGCAAGGGGCGGCGGCGCAGGCGCTCGATACACTGTTCGAAGGCGAAGCGAAGCGCCAGATCGCCGCCATAGAAGATGCGTCACAGCGCGCGATCAGGGCTGCCGACGACGCAGCAGGGCGACTGAAGCAGCAGCTCGCCTCGCTCATCGACGGCAGTAGTGCGTTGCAGACCCGCGTCGCCGAGGCTGAGCAAGCGATTACCGCGAGCGACCGCGACACGCTCGCCAAGCAGGTCGGCATATTGACCGAAGCCTTAAAATCCACCGCCATCGACGTCACGAAAATCCTGTCGAGCGAAGTCAGCGACACCGCGTGGGATGCCTATCTAAAGGGTGATCGCGGGGTCTTTTCGCGCCGCGCGGTCAAGCTGGTCGAAAATAGTGAGGCGAAGGAAATTCTCCGCCTCTATCAGGAAGAGGGCGCCTTCCACAGCGCGGTCAACCAATATATCCATGATTTCGAAGCCATGCTGCGCCTCCTCCTCGGCGCCCGCGACGGCTCGGCGATCAGCGTAACCCTGTTGTCGTCGGACATCGGCAAACTCTACGTGGCGCTGGCGCAGGCCATCGACCGACTGCGGGGGTAAAAGACGCTTGCTTCTGTCGTCGGGCCTTGCGAAACACAGGAATGGTCCGCGCTCCTGACATAGGCCCGGCTCTCATCGGCGGCGCCGTGATCCTTGCCGTGCAAATGGCCTCCATTTGGTGTGCACATGATCTCGACGGGGTGAGCGCGGCTTTTCTTATCGGCTCGACATTGGCCGGCTGGTTCCTGGCTCTGGAAATCGGCAGTCTTGCCTTCTCCCCCGGCCTCATGCGCTACGATCTGCCGACAGTGGTCTCCAATCTTCTGGCCCGCCAGCCGCTGACCCGCCCTCGTCCGATTATGGCGCGATCAGCGGCTAACCGCATTCCCTATTATCGTTTCCGTCAACAAACTGAGATCGGCGGAGAGAAGTCTCCGCGATCAACGGCAAGGTGCCGCGGGCCGGGCCAAGTTTAATCGGCCCGCCGCATACAGCTGTCCTTCCCACAAATCACCTAAGCCGCCCGTTCTGACGAGCTGGCTTCTTCCTTCGCTATTTTTGGAGACACTCCATGCTGGACGCCCTTTTTGCTGTCCTTCTAACCCTGCTGCTGCCCTTCTATATCTGTATCCGCCAAAGGGATGGCGCGATTTTCCATTCTACACCATCACAGCGCTACACACGCTCCATCTTGATGATTGCGCTGCTGCTCGCTGGTCTTTTCATGATTTGGCGCGTTGAGGGGCGAGGCGTGGCCTTGCTGGGCCTCGGGTTGCCGCAATCTCCCATTGGGATCTGGGCGCTCGGTGGCGGCGCAGCCACCATCGCTGGGCTGTTGCTCGTCGCTCTGTGGCGACCGCTGCCCGATCAAAGCGCAGCGATGAAGGTCAATCCCGAAGCCCGCTCTATCATGCCCGTTAAAGAGCCGGAAAAGCGACTCTTTCTGCTCTTCATTCTGTTCGCGGGTATCGGATGGGAGATTCTGTATCGAGGATATCTGCTCTTTTATCTATCGCCCCTTGTCGGCTTGCCTCTGGCCATCCTCATTGCCGCCGCAGCCTATACCGCCTCGCACGGAATCAAGGATCGCAAACGGTTCGCGGTCAGCTTCCTCTCTGCCCTGCTATTCACGGGCGCTTACGCCGCAACCGGCAACCTGTGGTGGCTGATCCTCATCCACATCGCTCTGCCGCTGCTCGGGCTGTTTGCCATGCGTCGAGAGGTGAGAACAAGCTAACTAAGCCCGCCCTGTCAGCACATCGGGGTCGGCCCAGCCATTGACATAGGCGACATAATAAAGGCCGAAGGCGACGGCGGCAACGATAGTCATCTGCAGCAGGATGCGCCCCGGTCGGAAATGGGCCGGGGCACCGATATCCTGCCCCTTGATCATCGGCACCGCGTCATCTTCCGCGCGGCGCCCATGAAAGGGCAGGACAAAAAAGGCGCTGAACACCCAGAACAGACAGAAAATCGCCAGTGCCGACGTCCATTTCATCGGTCAGATATCCACGATCAGCACATCGACAATTGGCTTTTTGCCGGTCCAGTCGGTTGCAACGCGGCGCACACCCAGGCGCACGCCCTCCCGCAGCACCTCGCGGTCGCGCGCAGGCTTGGCTGCGGCTCGCCCGGCGGCAGCGATCATCTCATCGATAAATTCGTCGCGATCATCTTCGACCGGAACGCCGCGATAGCGAATGTCGCTGGCGACATAGCGACCCTTTCTCATCACAACGGCGACCGAAATCTGTCCGTTGATCGCGAGCTTGCGCCGCTCGTTGATCGTATCTCCATCGGCCGGCAAAATGACGTCGCCGTCGAGGATCAGCCGTCCCGCGCGTACCTTTTCGATGATTTTTGCCGGACCCGGCGCCAGACGAACGAGGTCCCCATTTTCCTGCACCAGCACATCAGGCACGCCCTGCGCCAGCGCGAAGCGTGCCTGTTCATGCATATGGCGAATCTCGCCATGGACGGGCACAACCGTTTTCGGGCGTAGCCAGCCATAAAGCGCCGCCAATTCAGGCTGTCCCGGATGACCGCTAACGTGAATATGCGCCTGCTTCTCGGTCACGGTCAGCACATCCTTGGCCGCAAGCTGATTCATGATCCGCCCGATCGCAACCTCATTGCCAGGAATTTGCTTGGAAGAAAAAACGACGCTGTCGCCTGCCTCCAGCTTGATCTGGTGGGCATCACCTGCCATGCGCGCCAGCGCGGCGCGGGGTTCGCCCTGCCCGCCTGTGGCGATCACCATCAGCTTGTCGCGCGGCAGGCGCATCGCTTCGTCGAAATCGACGGTGGGCGGAAAATCCTTGAGGTAGCCTGTCGCGCGGGCGACCCCCAAAATGCGGTCGAGCGAGCGTCCAGCGACGCAAAGCGTCCGCCCTGTCGCGCGCGCCACCTCGCCCAGCGTGTGAAGCCGCGCGGCGTTGGAGGCAAAGGTGGTGACAACTACCCGGCCTCGCGCTGCCCCGACCGCATCAATCAACCCCTGACGCAACCCGCCTTCGCTCCCCGATGTTTCGGGATTGAAGGCATTGGTTGAATCGCAAACGAGAAAATCGACGCCCTCATCGCCGATCGCGGTAAGCCCCGCCGCGGTCGCGGGGCTCCCCAGCACCGGGTCTTCGTCCAGCTTCCAGTCGCCGCTGTGAAAAATCCGCCCATAGGGCGTGTCGATCACCACCGCGCTCATTTCGAGAATCGAATGCGCGAGCGGAACCATCTGGCAGCGGAAGGGGCCAAGATCGAATTGCGCGTCGAGATCGACCACGCGCAAATCCACCTCTTTCTCCACGCCCTCTTCGGCCAGTTTGTGCGCGATCAGCCCGGCGGTGAAACGATTGGCATAAAGAGGGACGCCCAGGTCGGCCGCCAGATAGGGAATGGCGCCGATATGATCTTCATGGCCATGGGTCAGCACGATGCCGAGCAGATCATCGGCGCGTTCCTCGATAAAGTCGAGGTCAGGCATAATGATGTCGATGCCGGGATAATCCGCCGTGCCAAAGGTTACGCCCAGATCGAGCATGATCCATTTGCCGTCACAGCCATAAAGATTGGCGTTCATGCCAATCTCGCCGGAACCGCCCAGCGCGAGAAACAGCAACTCCTTACCCGGAAAATTCTTTTCTGCAGAAGTCATGCCGCGCCCCGCTGGGCATGAAGATGCATCAGGCCGTTCAAGGTCAGATCGGGGTCGATGCGGTCAAACAAATGCGCCTGTTCCTGAAACAATGTCGCCAACCCTCCGGTCGCGATCACCGTCAGCGGCTTGCCGATCTCGGCCTTCATGCGGCCAATCAGCCCTTCCATCATCGAAACATATCCCCAATAAACGCCAATCAACATCTGGCTTTCAGTCGTGCGCCCGATAACCGAGGGCGTGGCGGGCGCTTCAATGGCGATGCGCGGTAATTTTGCGGCGGCGGCGACAAGCGCTTCAAGCGACAGATTGACCCCCGGCGCGATGATCCCGCCCATATAGGCGCCGTCGGGATCGATATGATCGAGCGTTGTCGCGGTGCCAAAGCTGATCACCAGCTTGTCCTTGCCCGGCTCCAATGCTTGCGCCGAAATGGCATTGACCGCGCGGTCGGCGCCAACGGCTTGCGGCTCGTCCACCTTCAGCGCAATGCCCCAGCTCACCGGGTCGCGCCCGGCGATCAGTGCCTCGACGCCAAAATATTTATGCGACAGTAGGCGCAGATTATGGAGCGCGCGCGGCACGACGGTCGAGATAATCACAGCATCGACATCACCGCGCGCATGTCCTTCGATCCGCATCAATTGATCGAGCCAGACGGCATATTCATCGGCGGTCCGGCGATCATCGGTCGCGATACGCCAGCGCGCGCGCATGTCCTTGCCGTCGAACAGCGCGAATTTGGCATTGGTATTGCCGACATCAATGGCGAGCAGCACGAATTAATTTCCTTCCCTGACCGGACGGCGCAACTCGACATCGCCCGCGTGGATCAGCATGACTTCCCCACCCTCGCGGCGCAAGCGCAGCGCGCCATCAGGCGCCAGCCCGTCGAAAAAGCCGTCAATCCCCTGTTCGGAGACATGAAGCGGTGTTCCGACCGGGTGGGCACGGGCTGTCCATTCGGCCACAATGAGCTCCATTCCGCCGCCCCGCCATTCGACCAGCGCATCGAGAAACGCCAGCGCGAGCACTTCGGAAAAATGATCGCGGTCGATCTTCACGCCCTTGTCGGCAAAGCTGATCGTCGGACGATCAGGCAATTCGGGGGAAGAGACGAGATTGACCCCCATGCCAATAACAACGCTGTTCCCCGCGCGCTCCAGCAAGATGCCCGTGCATTTCACGCCGTCGATGAGCAGGTCATTGGGCCATTTCAGCCGCGCCTCAACCTCTGGCGCCACAACGCGCACCGCGCGCGCCAGCGCTACTCCAGCCACGAGCGACAGGCCTGCAGGCGACGGATCGCTCGCCGACAGATGCACCGCGGTCGAACCCATGAAATTGCCTAGCCCATCGCCCCAGGCGCGGCCCAGCCGCCCCCGACCGGCGGTCTGTCGGTCGGCGACCAGCCAATGGCCTTCGCCGACCTTCTCGCCGCGCGCCAGCCGTGCCAGCAGGTCGGCGTTGGTGGAGCCTGTCTGCCGGACCCGCTCGATGGGCGGGATCAGAACAGCACCGCGGCGGCGCTGGCTGACACCATCGCCAACAGGGGGATGAACAGATAGCCGACGACCGACAACCACAGCGCGCTGGCCGTGATCACCGCATCCTCAACTACCACACCATTGCCGGCGGGCATATCGACGTCGGACTTCTCATCAAAATACATCGTCTTGATGATGGCGATATAATAGAAAGCGCCGATCACCGAGGCGACGATACCCGCCACCGCCAGCGGCACGAGATTGGCGTTCACCGCCGCCTCGAACACCAGATATTTCGGCCAGAAGCCAAAGAGCGGCGGAATACCGGCCAGGCTGAAGAGGAATACCGCCATCGCCGCGGCGAGGCCGGGGCGACGTTGCGACAGGCCGGCAAGTGCCGGGATGCTCTCCACCTGTTTGCCCTCGGCATCGCGCAATTGCAGCACCACCAGAAAAGCGCCGATCGTCGTCACGACATAGACGAGCAAATAGGTCAGCACCGCCTCGACCCCCTGCTGCGTTCCCGCAGCAAGGCCGATCAGGATGAAGCCGACGTTATTGATCGACGAATAGGCGAGCAGGCGCTTGATATTCTTCTGCCCGATGGCGCCCACCGCTCCCAGAATGATCGAGGCGAGTGCGAGGAAGATGACAATCTGCTGCCATGCGCCAATGGCCGGGCCCATGGCGTCGATCACCACACGGGTCATCAACGCCATTGCCGCCACCTTGGGGGCGCTCGCAAAGAAAGTCGTCACCGGGGTCGGCGCGCCTTCATAAACGTCGGGCGTCCACATGTGGAACGGAACAGCGCTGATCTTGAACGCGAGGCCAGCGATCATGAACACAAGACCAAAGAGCAGCCCCAGTCCGATCTCACCTTCCATCGCGGTCGCGATCACCGAAAATTCGGTGCTGCCCGCAAAGCCATAGACGAGCGAAATGCCATAGAGCAGCATTCCCGACGCCAGCGCGCCAAGCACGAAATATTTGAGCCCCGCCTCGCTCGACCGGTCATCATTGCGCATGAAGCTTGCGAGCACATAGGCCGCAAGGCTGTTGAGCTCGAGCCCGATATACAGCGTCATCAGGTCGCGCGCCGACGCCATCAGCCCCATGCCCAGTGCGGCGAAAATAATCAGCGCGGGATATTCGGCGCGCATCGCGCTCCCGAAAAAGCGCGGCGCGATCATCACGCACAGAAAGCTTGCGGCATAGATAAGCAGCTTGGCAAAGCCGCCAAAGGCGTCGACCGTCACCGTTCCTGAAAAAGCGGTGCTATTGACGCCGAACAGCGCGACAACGGCGGCCATCGCCCCCGCCAGCGTCAGCATCGCCGCCAGTTGATAAAGCGCAACGCGCCGGTCGCCCATATAGGTGCCGATCATCAGTGTCACCAACCCGCCGACCGACAGGATGATTTCGGGCCAGACAAGCGCAAGATCAGCGGTCATTGCACGCCTCCCCCATGATGCCCTTCACCATTGGCGGAGTTCCCCGCCCCGGCCTCGGCCGCCACCTTGGGCTTGCCCATCGCCAGATGGGCGTCGCCGGTGGGCTTGGCCGGCGCGAGCCGCGCCACCACCGTGGTCACGTCATTCCGCATCGGCGCCAGGAAGCTTTCGGGATAGACGCCCATCCACAGCGCCACGGCAGCGAGCGGCGCCATAATCGCCCACTCGCGCGGATTGAGATCGGGCATGGCCTTCACATCGTCCTTGGTAAGATCGCCGAACACAACGCGGCGATAGAGATACAGCATATAGGCGGCACCCAGGATGATCCCGGTGGTGCAGACAAAGGCGATCAGGCTCGACGCTTCATAAATGCCGAGCAGGCTCAGGAATTCGCCGACAAAGCCGCTGGTTCCCGGCAGCCCGATCGACGCCATGGTGAACAGCATGAAGAAGAGCGCATAGGCCGGCATATTCACCGCAAGCCCGCCATAACGGTCAATCTCGCGCGTATGCAGCCGGTCATAGATGACGCCGACGCAGAAGAAGAGCGCGGCCGACACGACACCGTGGCTCAGCATGATGATCAGCGCGCCTTCAATCCCTTGCTGGTTAAAGGCGAAGAGGCCCGCCGTCACGATCGCCATATGCGCGACCGAGGAATAGGCGATCAGCTTCTTCATATCCTTCTGCACCAGCGCGACGAGGCTCGTGTAAACGACGGCGATCATCGACAGGATGAAGACCAGCCACATCAGCTGCGCCGAGGCATCTGGGAACATCGGCATCATGAAGCGGATGAAGCCATAGCTGCCCATCTTCAGCAGCACACCCGCCAGGATCATCGATCCTGCGGTGGGCGCCTGCACATGCGCGTCGGGAAGCCAGGTGTGGACGGGCCACATCGGCATTTTCACCGCAAGGCTGGCGAAGAAGGCCAACCACAGCCATGTCTGCATCTCGACCGGGAAGTCATAGTTCAACAGCGTCGGGATATCGGTCGTCCCCGCCTCGCGGATCATGGCGATCATCGCGATCAGCATCAGCACCGATCCGAGCAGCGTATAGAGGAAGAATTTGAACGCCGCATAGATGCGGTTCTGTCCGCCCCAGATACCGATGATGAAATACATCGGGATCAGCCCGGCTTCGAAGAAGATATAGAAAAGGATCAGATCCTGCGCCGCAAAGACGCCGATCATGATCGTTTCCATCAGCAGGAACATCGCCATGTACAGGCCGACGCGCTTCTGGATCGCTTCCCAGCTCGCCAAAATACACAGCGGCATGAGGAACACGCTGAGCATGATCAGCATCAGCGCCATGCCGTCGATGCCAAGCGCCCATTGGAAACGCCCGAACAGGTCGGCGCGTTCGGTAAATTGCCACTGCGCGCCGCCAATATCGAACTGCGCCCACAGCATGACGCCCAGCGCAAAGTTGATCAGCGTCGCCCCCAGCGCGACCCAGCGGGCCCGCGCATCACCGACGAACAAACAGATGATGGCGGCAATCGCGGGGATCGCCAGCATCAGCGAAAGCATATTCATACCGCCGCTCACAGGAAATTCACCATGGCCCAGCTGACCAGGCCGACAAGGCCAAGCAGCATCACGAACGCATATCCATATACATAACCCGATTGCAGCCGGACCGCGAGCCGCGTTCCGCCCTGCACCAGCGCCGCCGCGCCGTCAGGACCAAAGCGGTCGATGGTTCCTTCGTCGCCGCGCTTCCAGAAAAAGCGGCCAAGGGCGAAGGCAGGCTTGACGAACAAGACATTATACAGCTCGTCGAAATACCATTTGTTGAACAGAAACTGGTGCAACAGACGGAATTGCTCGACAAATTTGGCGGGCAGCGACGGATTGCGGATATAGCTGTTCCAGGCAAGGAACAGGCCGATCGCCATCACTGCAAAAGGCGTCCACTTGACCCAGGTCGGCACCTCATGCGCCGCGTGCATTAGATGCGCGTCAAAGGCGAGGCTGCCGTTCCAGAAGGCAAGTCCCTGTTCGGGATAGATGAACGGATATTTGAAAGCATAGCCAGCAAAAATCGCTCCGACCGACAGCACAAGCAGGGGTACGAGCATCGGCCACGGGCTTTCATGCGGCTTATATCCCGCCGTGCCATCCTCGGCCTCCGCGCCATGAGCGTGGTGGACGTCATCTCCCGAATCTTCTTTGGCGGGATGATCATGATCATCGCCATGCACCGCGTGCTGAATATGCTCGCTCGCGGCCCAGCGGGGCTTGCCGTGGAAGGTCAGGAAGACGAGGCGCCACGAATAGAAGCTGGTGAGCAGCGCGGCAAAAATACCGACCCAGAAGGCGATCACACCGCCGCCGCCAGCCGCAAAGGCGGCTTCCAAAATTCCGTCCTTCGAATGGAATCCGGCAAAGCCCGCAACGCCCGCGATCCCGACGCCGGTAATCGCCAGCGTGCCCATCATCATCGCCCAATAGGTGATGGGGATGCGCTTACGCAGCGCGCCATAATAGCGCATGTCCTGCTCATGATGCATGGCGTGGATCACCGATCCGGCGCCAAGGAACAGCAGGGCTTTGAAGAAAGCGTGGGTGAACAGGTGGAACATCGCCGCGCCATAAGCGCCGACACCCGCAGCAAAGAACATATAGCCCAGCTGCGAACAGGTCGAATAGGCGATGACGCGCTTGATATCCCACTGCGTCGTCCCGATTGTCGCGGCGAACAGACAGGTTGCGGCGCCGACAAAGGTGACAACGCCCAGCGCAATCGGAGCAGCCTCGAACATCGGAGACAGGCGGCACACCATGAACACGCCCGCGGTCACCATCGTCGCGGCATGGATCAGCGCCGACACCGGCGTCGGCCCTTCCATCGCGTCGGGAAGCCAAGTGTGCAGCCCAAGCTGCGCCGACTTGCCCATCGCACCGATGAAGAGCAGCAGGCAGAGGATCGTCATCGTGTCGAGACGCATACCCAGGAAGGTGATGCTGCTTCCCGCCATGCCCGGCGCAGCCGCCAGAATTTCGGGGATCGACACGGTGCCGAACACAAGGAAGGTGCCGAAAATGCCAAGCATGAAGCCAAGGTCGCCGACGCGGTTGACGACAAAAGCCTTGATCGCCGCCGCATTGGCGCTCGGCTTCTTATACCAGAAACCGATCAGCAGATAGGAAGCGAGACCCACGCCTTCCCAGCCGAAGAACATCTGCACCAGATTGTTCGCGGTCACGAGCATCAGCATCGCGAAGGTGAAAAGCGACAGATAGGCAAAGAAGCGCGGTTGATCCGGATCTTCCTCCATATAGCCCCAGCTATAGAGGTGCACGAGCGCCGAGACGGTCGTGATCACGACCAGCATCACCGAGGTCAGCGCATCGACGCGCAATTCCCAGTTGAAGCTGAGGCTGCCCGAGGTGATCCAGTGCAGCACCGGAACAACGCCCGCTTCACCGGTTCCTCCGATGAACGACAGGAAAATCGGCCAACTCAGCGCACAGCTGACAAACAGCGCGCCCGTCGTGACCAGCTTCGACGCGGTCGTGCCGATGATGCGCTGGCCAAGGCCCGCGACAAGCGCCGCCAGCAGCGGCAGAAATACGATAGCCTGAATCACCGGCTTACCCCTTCATCCGGTTGGCATCATCGACGGCAATGGTGCCGCGCCCGCGGAAATAGATAACAAGAATGGCGAGCCCGATCGCCGCTTCACCCGCAGCAACGGTCAGCACGAACATCGAGAACACCTGCCCGACCATATCGCCGAGCGCGGCGCTGAACGCGACCAGATTGATGTTTACGGCCAGCAGAATGAGCTCCAGCGCCATCAGGATGACGATGATATTCTTGCGGTTGATGAAAATACCGAGCACGCCCAGCGTGAACAGCACGGCCGACACGGCAAGATAATGGCCGACGGAAATCACAGTTCAACTCCCTTCCCGCTGCCCGGATCAACGAGGCGCGTCGCATCCTGCGGACGGCGGCGCACCTGCTGGCTGATATTCTGCGAGCGCACGCCCGGACGGCGGCGGTGCGTCAGCACAATCGCGCCGACCATGGCGACGAGCAGGATGATGCCTGCCGCTTCGAACAGGAAAATATAGCGCGTATAAAGAAGCGCACCGATCTGCTCGATATTGCTCATATCGCTGACCATCGGGGCGCTGCGCGCCGCAAGATCAACGCCGCCCGCGCTCCAGGCGCCCACAGCGAAGATCAGTTCGGCGGCAAGGATGATGGCAATCAGCGCGCCCAGCGGCAGATAGCGCACAAATCCCGCGCGCAGCTCGGCGAAATCAATGTCGAGCATCATCACAACGAACAGGAACAGCACCGCGACCGCGCCGACATAGACGATGACGAGCAGCATCGCGATAAACTCCGCGCCTGCAAGCAGCATCAGCCCCGCCGCGTTGAAAAAGGCGAGGATCAGCCACATCACGCTGTGGACGGGGTTGCGCGCAAGGATCACCATCGCGCCAGAGGCGATGACGATGCTGGCAAAAAGGTAAAAGGCAATAAGCTGAATCATGTGCGGCGCGCCTTACCGATAGGGCGCGTCAGCGGCAAGATTGGCCGCAATCGCGCGTTCCCATTTGTCACCATTGGCGAGCAGCTTAGCCTTGTCATACAGCAGCTCCTCGCGCGTTTCGGTGGCGAATTCGAAATTGGGTCCCTCGACAATCGCATCGACCGGGCAGGCTTCCTGACAAAAGCCGCAGTAAATGCATTTGGTCATGTCGATGTCATAGCGCGTCGTGCGGCGCGAACCATCATCGCGGGGTTCCGCTTCGATGGTAATCGCCTGCGCCGGACACACTGCCTCGCACAGCTTGCACGCAATGCAGCGCTCTTCCCCGTTGGGATAGCGACGCAGCGCATGTTCACCGCGAAAACGCGGGCTCAGCGGGTTCTTCTCGAACGGATAGTTGATCGTCGCCTTCGGCTTGAAAAAATATTTCAGCGTCAGGGCATGCGCCTTCACAAATTCCCAAAGGGTGAAGGTTTTGACGAGATGGGCAACGTAACTCATGAATACCTCGTCAGCATCAGATAGCCGGAGACCAGGAAGACCCAGATCAGCGAGATGGGCAGAAACACCTTCCAGCCCAGCCGCATCAGCTGGTCATAGCGGAAACGCGGGACGGTCGCCTTCACCCAGGAAAAGACAAAGAAGAAGAAGAATATCTTCAGGAACAGCCAGATGATGCCCGGTACGGCATAAAGCGGCGCCCAGTCGAGCGGCGGCAGCCAGCCACCCCAGAAGAGAATGGCGTTGAGCGCGCACATCAGCAGCACGTTGGCATATTCGCCGAGCCAGAAGAGCGCGAAGCTCATCGACGAATATTCGGTCTGATACCCCGCGACCAGCTCGCTCTCTGCCTCGGTCAGGTCAAAGGGCGCACGCGCGGTTTCAGCAAGCGCCGAAATCAGGAACATCACCGCCAGCGGAAAGAGCAACAGGTTAAACCCAAATGCGTTCACGATGCCCAGCCCATGCCCCTGCTGCGCCTTGACGATCTCGTTCATGTTGAAGCTGTCGGCAAAGAGCACCACGCCGATCAGGATGAAACCGATCGACACTTCATAGGATATCATCTGCGCCGATGCGCGCAGCGCGGAAAAGAAGGGATATTTGGAGTTGGACGCCCAGCCGGACAGGATCACACCATAAACGCCGAGCGACGAAATCGCGAGAATATAGAGCAGCCCGACGTTGATATCGGCGAGCACCGCGCCCGAATTGAACGGGATCACCGCCCAGGCGAGCAGCGCGACGGTAAAGGTGATTATCGGCGCGATCAGGAACAGCCCGCGATTGGCCGAGGTCGGAATGATCGTTTCCTGAAGGAAAACCTTCAAACCATCCGCAAAGCTTTGCAGCAGACCAAAGGGACCGACAACGTTCGGACCACGGCGCAGCGCGATCGCCGCCCAGATTTTCCGGTCGGCATAGATGATCATCGCCACGCTGAGCATCAGCGGCAGCGCGATCAGCAGGATTCCCGCAATGGTCGCAAGCCCCCAAGCCCACTCATAGGAAAGCCCAAGCGATTGAAAAAACTCGGTCACAGCGACCACTCCCTGTCGTCACCCCGGACTTGATCCGGGGTCCATGGATGCCGGATCAGGTCCGGCATGACGAAGTCCTTGAACACAGCGCTCATTCCGCCGCCTCCGCAAAGTCGGCGCCGTGCAAAATTTCTTCCGAACAGCGTGCCATGGTGGGCGAGGCCCGGCAAATGGCGTTGGTCAGATAGAAATCCTTGATCGGCGACGGGATTTCCTGCGCTTCCGGCTTGGCGGGCAGACTCGGCGCCGACCAGCCATAATCGACCAGGCCTTCGACGCCCAGTTCGGGTACCTCCGCGATCATCGCTGCACGGCATTGATCGAAACTGTCAAAGCCGACCGAAACGCCCAGCACATCGGCCAGCGCCCGGAAAATGCTCCAGTCCTCGCGCGCATCGCCCGGCGCGAATACCGCCTTTTCGCTGCGCTGCACCCGGCCCTCGGTATTGACCGTGGTGAAATCCTTTTCGGTCCAGGCCGCTGCTGGCAGGATGACGTCGGCGGCATGTGCGCCCTTGTCGCCATGATGGCCGACATAGACTTTGACCGTGTCCGCAAAAGCGGCAAAATCTACCTCGTCTGCGCCCAGGAAAAAGGCGAGCTTGGGCTTGGCCGCAATCACATCCTTGATCCCGCCCGGCTGTGCATAGCCGAGCATCAGCGCGCCCATGCGCGCGGCGGAGAAATGCACAACGTTAAAGCCGTTCCAGCCCTCGCGCACCGCATTCACCGATTTGGCGAGCGCCAGCCCGGCGCCATGCACACCCGGCACCGACAGCGCGCCGCCGCCAAAGACCAGCATAGGCCGCTCGGCACCCTTCAACGCATCCAGCGCCGCCTTGGGCAGCTTGGCAACGAGCGAAGCGTCATTGCCCAGCCATTCGACCTTGTAGGTCAGATCGGTTTCAGGACCGATGGCAAAGACCTTCGCGCCCTTCTTGTACACCGCCTTGCGGATGCGCGTATTGATCAGCGGCGCTTCCCAGCGCAAATTGGTGCCGACGAGCAGGATCACATCGGCATTTTCGGCCTCGGCAATCGTTGTGTTGAAATTGACCGCCGACAGGCTGGTGACATCATAGTCAAGCCCCGTCTGCCGCCCTTCGAGCAGATTGCCGCCAAGCGCATTGACCAGCGCCTTGGCCGCAAACATGGTTTCGCAATCGACCAGATCGCCCGCGATGGCCGCGACCGACGATCCGGCATTCGCTGCCTTGATCGCGTCAAAAGCCTCGCCCCAGCTCGCCGCTTCCAGCTTGCCATTCCGGCGCACGAAAGGCTGGTCGAGACGGCGGCGCACCAGCCCATCGACATGGTGGCGCGTCTTGTCGCTCGCCCATTCCTCATTCACATCGTCATTGACGCGCGGCAGCACGCGCAGCACCTGCCGCCCGCGGCTGTCGATGCGCACATTGGTGCCCACCGCGTCCATCATGTCGATGCCCAGCGTCTTGGTCAGCTCCCACGGACGCGCCTCGAATGCATAGGGTTTGGACGTCAGCGCGCCCACCGGGCACAGATCGACGACATTGCCGCTCAACTCACTCTGGATCGCATGTTCCAGATAGGAGGTGATCTGCATGTTCTCGCCGCGATAAATGGCACCAATATCCTCGACCCCGGCGACTTCCTCCGCAAAGCGGACGCAGCGCGTGCACTGGATACAGCGGGTCATCACCGTCTTGACGATGGGGCCCATATATTTTTCGGTCACCGCGCGCTTGTTTTCGTCATAGCGCGACGCGCCGCGGCCATAGGCGATGCTCTGGTCCTGCAAATCGCACTCGCCGCCCTGATCGCAGATCGGGCAATCGAGCGGATGGTTGATGAGCAGAAACTCCATCACGCCTTCGCGCGCCTTTTTGACCATCGGGCTGTCGGTCTTGATCACCTGCCCTTCGGCGGCGGGCAGCGCGCAGGATGCCTGCGGCTTCGGCGGACCCGGGGACACTTCAACCAGGCACATGCGGCAATTGCCCGCAATGCTCAGCCGCTCATGATAGCAAAAGCGCGGAATTTCCTTCCCCGCCAGCTCACAAGCCTGCAAAACGGTCGCGCCCTGCGGGACGTCGAGTTCGGTGCCGTCTACGGTAACTTTAGGCATTATTCCGCGGCCTCCATCACGCCGCCATTTTCGCGGATGCGACGCTCCAGTTCGGGGCGGAAGTGGCGGATCAGCCCCTGGATCGGCCATGCGGCGGCATCGCCCAGCGCGCAGATCGTATGGCCTTCCACCTGTTTGGTCACATCGAACAAGGTATCGATTTCTTCGATGTCGGCATCGCCGGAGCGCAGCCGCTCCATCACGCGCCACATCCAGCCCGTGCCTTCGCGGCACGGCGTGCACTGGCCGCAGCTTTCATGCTTGTAGAAATAGCTGATGCGGCTGATCGCCTGAACCACGTCGGTGGACTTGTCCATGACGATGGCGGCGGCGGTGCCAAGGCCCGATCCAAGCTCTTTCAGCCCGTCGAAATCCATTGGCGCATCCATGATCTGCGCCGCCGGAACCAGCGGCACCGACGATCCGCCGGGGATGACGGCGAGCAGATTGTCCCATCCGCCGCGGATGCCGCCGCAATGCTTGTCGATCAGCTCGCGAAAGCTGATCCCCATTTCCTCCTCGACGACGCAGGGCTTGTTCACATGGCCCGAAATCTGGAACAGCTTGGTGCCCTTGTTATTCTCGCGTCCAAAGGAGGAGAACCAGCTTGCGCCGCGCCGCAGGATCGTCGGAACAACCGCGATGCTCTCGACATTGTTCACCGTCGTCGGGCAGCCATAAAGGCCCGCGCCTGCCGGGAAAGGCGGTTTCAGGCGCGGCTGGCCCTTCTTGCCTTCCAGGCTTTCGATCATCGCGGTTTCTTCACCGCAAATATAGGCGCCCGCGCCGCGGTGGACGAAGACATCGAAGTCATAGCCCGACTTGGCCGCATTCTTGCCGAGCAGTCCGGCGTCATACGCCTCCTGCACGGCGGCGAACAGCGTCTCCGCCTCGCGGATGAACTCGCCGCGAATATAGATATAGGCCGCACGCGCGCGCATCGCGAAACCGGCGAGCAGCGCGCCTTCGATCAGCTTGTGCGGATCGTGGCGAATGATCTCGCGATCCTTGCAGCTACCAGGCTCGGATTCGTCGGCGTTGATGACGAGGAAGCTCGGGCGGTCGGCGCGCGGCTCCTTCGGCATGAAGGACCATTTCAGCCCCGTGGGGAAGCCCGCGCCGCCACGGCCGCGCAGCCCCGATGCCTTGATCTCCTCGATGATCGCGTCCGAGCCGCGAGTCATCAGATCCTTGGTCTTGTCCCAATCACCCCGCGCCTGCGCGCTTTTCAGATTCCACGGCTGGAATCCGTACACATTGGTAAAGATGCGATCCTTGTCGGCGAGGCTCATGCCACCCCTCCCAATTCGTCACCCCGGACTTGATCCGGGGTCCACGACTTCAGCGCTGGAATGGATGCCGGATCATGTCCGGCATGACGAAGGAATGAAGCGTTGTTCATGCCCCCCACTCCTTCCGATAATCATGATTGGCCTTGACCATCTCGACCAGCGTCGTCGGCCCGCCTTCGGGGTCGCTCGTGTGGCGTCCCGGATTTTGCGTGCCCGGCTTGGGCTGCTTGCCCGCCGCTAGCTCATCGAGAATGCGGGTCATGCTGTCATAATCCAGATCTTCAAAATTATCGTCGTTAATCTGGACCATCGGCGCATTGGTGCAGACACCCAGGCACTCGACTTCGGTCAGGGTGAACAGCCCGTCGGGCGTCGTCTTGCCCTTGGTCATGCCGCGATTCTTGCACGCCGCCATAACATCGTCCGACCCGCGCAGCAGGCAGGGTGTCGTGCCGCACACCTGCACATGATAGCGGCCAACGGGCGCCAAATTGTACATAGTGTAAAAAGTCGCGACCTCATAGGCGCGGATGAAGGGCATATCGAGCTGGGCCGCAACATATTCGATCACCGGCACCGGCAACCAGCCCTGCGTATTCGTCTCCGCCCCGACCTGGCGCTGGGCAAGGTCGAGCAAGGGCATCACCGCCGACCGCTGCCGCCCGGCAGGATAGCGCGCGATGACCGCCTTGGCCTTTTCGGCATTTTCCGGTGTCCACGCAAAAGCGCCCCAGCGTGCGCGGACTTCGGCTTCATCGGGAATTTGGGGTGCGTCAGCCACGGGCCAGACCTCGTTCAACATAGCGCCCGACATACATGCCGACCGTGGCGGCAAATGCAGTCGAGACGACTTCCTTTATCGTTACCTCGCCATGAAAGGCAGCGAGATATGCGGCGGTCGCCGACGCAAAGCCGGCGAGCGCGAGAATAAGGATCGCGAGTTCGCGGAGCATCATTGGTCGCACTCCCGCAAGATAGCGCCGGTCACGCCCACCATCGGGGCGCCATTGGCCAGAGCAAAAAATCTCGGTACGCCCGTCATCAGATCGATTCCAGTTTTGCGCGTGTGCGATGCGACGGCGTATCGCCGGTGTTGGGTTCGCCTTCGCGATCGAGAAACAGGATATGGCATTCTTCCGCCGCAAAGGGCCGATGCTCGACGCCTTTGGGCACGACCACCATCTCGCCGGCGCCGAAATGGCGAACGCCGTCGCGAAATTCGATGCCCATCTCGCCCTTGATCACCAGAAACATCTCGTCGGTTTCGGGATGGGAATGCCAGGTGAAATCGCCGCCGATCTTGGCAACGCGCACCTCGTTGCCATTATAATGGCCTACGATATGCGGCTTCCAATGCTCGTCAAAGGCCGCGAGCTTTTCCGCCAGATTGACGACGACGGGCGCGCTCACCGGTCACACTCCCCGAACACGACGTCGATCGCACCGATGATGGCGGTGGTGTCCGCCAGCATGTGCCCCTTGCTCATGAAGTCCATCGCCTGAAGGTGCGAAAACGCCGTCGGACGGATCTTGCAGCGATAGGGCTTGTTCGTGCCGTCGCTGACCAGATAAACGCCGAACTCACCCTTCGGGCTTTCGGTGGCGACATAGACTTCGCCTGCGGGCACGTGGAAACCTTCGGTATAAAGCTTGAAGTGATGGATCAGCGATTCCATCGACTGCTTCATTTCGCCGCGCTTCGGCGGCACCACCTTGCGGTCGAGGCTGGCGATCGGTCCGTTCGGCATGTCGCGCAGGCACTGCTTGATGATCTTCGCCGATTGATACACTTCCTCGACGCGCACCATGAAACGGTCATAGCAATCGCCGCGCGTACCGACGGGAATGTCGAATTCCATCTTGGCATAGGCGTCATAGGGCTGCGACTTGCGCAAATCCCAGGCGATGCCGCTGCCACGGATCATCGGGCCGGAGAAGCCCCATGCCAGCGCATCTTCTTTACTCACCGTCGCGATGTCGACGTTGCGCTGCTTGAAGATGCGGTTATCGATGACAAGGCTCATCGCATCGCCAAACAGTTTCGGCAGGCGCGTCTCGCACCATTCGCCAATATCGACCAGCAGCTTTTCGGGGACATCCTGATGAACCCCGCCGGGACGAAAATAGGCGCTGTGCATCCGCGCTCCGCTCGCCCGCTCAAAGAAGTTCAGGCAATCTTCGCGCAGCTCGAACACCCACAGGTTCGGGGTCATTGCGCCAACGTCCATGACATGCGCACCGATATTGAGCATGTGGTTACAGATGCGCGTCAGCTCGGCGAAGAGCACGCGCAGATATTGCGCGCGTTCGGGCACCTCAAGGTCGAGCAGCTTCTCGATCGCGAGCACATAGCTGTGCTCCATGGCGAGCGGCGAACAATAGTCGAGCCGGTCGAAATAAGGCAACGCCTGCAGATAGGTCTTATGCTCGATCAGCTTTTCGGTGCCGCGATGCAGCAGGCCGACGTGCGGGTCGACGCGCTCGATTATCTCGCCGTCGAGTTCCATGACCATGCGAAGCACGCCGTGCGCCGCCGGATGCTGGGGACCGAAGTTGATCGTATAATTGGTAACGACCTGATCACCGGCGGTCTCGGCCGCGTCGACCGGATAGCCTGCAAACATGTCACTGCCATGGTGCCTGACCTCAGGAGCGTCGGTCATGCGTCACCTCCTTTGGGCGCCTTGGGCTTGCGCGGTGCGCGGGGCTTTGCGGAGGCCTTTTCAGCCTTTTCGGTGGCAGGTGTCTTGCCCTTGCCCTCTCCGGCCTTGGCCTTCGCGCCATCCTTGCTCGGCTTGGCGGCGGCCTTGTCGGCCTTTTTGCCCGCACCGGTCTGTCCGGCATTGTCGGTCGTCTTGGGCGTGGGCGGCGGCGGAGCCTTCGCTTTGGCCTTGTCGTCCGCCTTATCGACCTCTTTGGCGCTCATCGGTGTCGGCGCGCCCTTTCCGGGCGCTTCATGTGTGCCGCCGGCCTTTTCATCGCCCGGCAGCACATAATCGGCGCCTTCCCACGGGCTCAAAAAGTCGAAATTGCGGAAATCCTGCGCCAGCCGCACAGGCTCATAGACGACGCGCTTATCCTCTTCGGAATAGCGCAGCTCGGTATAGCCGGTCAGCGGGAAATCCTTGCGCTGCGGATGCCCTTCAAAGCCATAGTCGGTCAAAATGCGGCGCAGGTCGGGGTTGCCCGCGAACAACACGCCATACATGTCGAACACTTCGCGCTCGAGCCAGCCCGCAACCGGCCAGATCGGGACGATCGTCGGCACCGGCGTCGCTTCGTCGGTCGACACGCGCACGCGCAGGCGATGGTTTTTCGTCACGCTCAGCAGATGATAGACAATTTCGAACCGCTCGGCGCGGTCGGGATAATCCACCCCGGCAATTTCCATCAACTGCTGATATTCCAGATTATCGCGCAGCGCGACCATCACCGCGCCGATGGAATCGCGGCGGACCGTGACGCTGTCTTCATCAGCAGCGAAGTCATGCGCGAGCAAATCCTTGCCCAGCAATTTCTTCAGTGCGTCGCCCAGCGCGGGCTGCGGCGCAACAAGGGGAGCAGGATGAGCCATCAGCGTTCAACCGTTCCGACCCGGCGGATTTTCCGCTGGAGCTGCATCACGCCATAGAGCAGCGCTTCGGCAGTCGGCGGGCAGCCGGGAACATAAATATCGACGGGCACAATGCGGTCGCATCCGCGCACCACCGAATAGCTGTAATGATAATAGCCGCCGCCATTGGCGCAGCTTCCCATCGAGATCACATATTTGGGATTCGACATCTGGTCATAAACGCGGCGCAGCGCGGGAGCCATCTTGTTGCACAAGGTCCCCGCGACGATCATCACGTCTGACTGGCGCGGCGATGCGCGCGGCGCGGCGCCGAAACGCTCCATATCGTAACGCGGCATGTTGACGTGGATCATCTCGACTGCGCAGCAGGCAAGACCAAAGGTCATCCACCACAGTGAACCGGTGCGCGCCCAGGTGAACAGATCCTCGGTCGATGTGACGAGGAAACCCTTGTCGCCCAGCTCGGCATTCAGATCGTCGAAATAGGCCTGATCGGGTGCCTGCCCCTCGGGCAGATGCAGCCGCGGCTCCACGCCTTCGGGGGTCAATCCGCGCGTGTCGGTAATGATCGATGAACGGCTCATTCCCAGTCCAACGCCCCTTTCTTCCATTCATAGATGAAGCCGACGGTCAAAATGCCGAGGAACACCATCATGGCGCCCCAGCCCGCCCAGCCAATCTCGTCCAGGCTCACGGCCCAGGGAAAGAGGAAGGCTGCCTCAAGGTCAAAGATGATGAACAGGATGGCGACCAGATAGAAGCGCACATCAAACTGGCTGCGCGCATCGTCAAAGGCGGGAAAGCCGCACTCATATTCGGTCAGCTTTTCGGGATCGGGCTTGTGCGCGCCGGTCAGGCGCGACACGCCCATCGGCAAAAACACGAAAGCCACCGACAGGCCCAGCGCAATGACCAGAAAGATCAATATGGGCAGATATTGAGTCAGATCGACCATGAAACTCGCAGTCCAATTATCTATCGGGCGGTGCCACCCGTTTATGGGGGGCGCTTTAGGCCAGCCCGCCCAAGGTCGCAAGCGTTGGAGACAGAAATTTGCCCTTTCTCCGGCTTTAATCGCGCCAGCTAGCGGAGCGACTCGCAAAAGTCAGGGAAAGGCCGCCTCCGCCCCGTGTCAGGGGCCGGGGTCAACCGCCATCACGGCCGGGGCGAAGGCCGCCTCGCACCGTCCCGACGGCCCCAATGATGGAGTCGCTGGCGCCTGATCAGGCGTTGCGAAGCGCGCCCGCGACCAGCTTTTGCAGCTTCGAATGCACCGCGCCGCTGCCCGCGATAAATTCGCTGCGCTCGACCGCCCGGTCGCCGCCGCGAAAATCGCTGACAAAGCCGCCCGCTTCACGCACGAGCAACATGCCCGCGGCCACGTCCCAGATTTTGAGGTCGCTTTCCCAGAAACCGTCAAAACGGCCCGCCGCCACCCACGCAAGGTCGAGACTCGCGGCGCCGAAACGGCGAATGCCCGCAACTTCCGGGGCCACGGCGCCAAAAATCCGGCTCCACTGCGCCATGTCGCCATGGCCCATAAAGGGAATGCCGGTGGCGATCAGACATTCATGCAGGCTGCGGCGCGAGGAAACGCGCAGGCGCCGGTCGTGGAGCCAGGCCCCGCGTCCGCGCTCGGCCCAATAGCTTTCGTCGGTGACCGGCTGATAGATGAGCGCCGCCGTGATATCGCCCCAGCCACCGCCAAGCTTCGGCTCCTGCACCGCAATCGAAATCGCAAACTGCGGAATCGCGTGCAGGAAGTTCGATGTTCCGTCGAGGGGATCGATGATGAAACGCGGCTTGCCGGGCTCGCCTTCAATCTCGCCCGCCTCTTCCATCAGGAACCCCCAGCCGGGCCGCGCATGGGTCAGTTCGTCATACAGGGTGCGTTCGGCGGCCTGATCGGCCTTGGACACGAAATCCGCCGGGCCTTTCTGCGACACCTGCAGATGCTCGACTTCGCCGAAATCGCGGCGAAGCTTCGAACCAGCCTTGCGCGCGGCGCGCTCCATAACGGTGATGATGCCGGATACGGCCATTTTCATTTTCCTCCAACACGTCGCCCCCGCGAAGGCGGGGGCCGTTGGCAAATTTGCACTCTATCGACAGCGGCCCCCGCCTTTCGCAGGGGCGCCATTATTCAATCCGCGCGGCGGACATATTCGCGGTCATAGACATTGACCACGATGCGCGTTCCGCTGGTGATATGCGGCGGCACCATCACGCGCACGCCATTGTCCAATATCGCGGGCTTGTAGGAGGAAGAGGCGGTCTGCCCCTTCACCACCGCATCGGCTTCGACGATGGTGGCTTCAATCTGTTCGGGCAGTTCGACCGAAATCGGGCGCTCTTCCCACAGCTCCAGAACGACATCCATGCCGTCCTGCAGAAATTCATGCGCGTCGCCGACCACATCCTTGCCGATGGTGATCTGCTCATATGTATCCTTGTCCATAAAGACGAGGTCGTCGCCTTCGGCATAAAGATATTGGAAATCCTTGGTATCGAGCCGGATCTTCTCGACCGTATCGGCGCTGCGGAAACGATTGTTCAGCTTGCGCCCGTCGATCAGATTCTTGGCCTCGACCTGCATATAGGCGCCGCCCTTACCCGGCTGGGTGTGCTGGATCTTGGTAACTTTCCAGATGCCGCCTTCATATTCGATAATATTGCCGGGACGGATATCGACGCCAGAGATTTTCATCGCGCACACTCGCTTCAAACAAGGATGGAAAAGAGCCGCCGGCCTGGGCTTCCGCCCGCCGGTATCAGGAGCGCGCCCTTAGCCGCCCACGCCGCGCGAGGCAAGCCGAATGGCGTCGCGCCCCTGCCCCATGGCCGGGCGATTGCCGATCAACCCGCCTCAGCGCCCTCGCCCGGCAGAATCGCCGCGAGCGCCCGCACGCCCGCAGCAGGCCCCTCGGGATGCTTCCACACCGCGCCTGAAACGGCCAGGAAATCCGCGCCCGCTGCGACCAGTTCGCCGCCATTTTCGGCCGTAATCCCGCCAATGGCGACACAGGGCAGTTCGAACAATCCTTGCCACCAGCGCAGAATCTCCGGTTCGGCGCGATGCGCGACGGCCTTGGTTTCGGTCGGGAAAAAGGCCCCGAACGCAACATAATCGGCCCCCGCCTCGCCCGCGTCCATCGCCAGATGGCGGCTGTTGTGACAGGTCACGCCAATCTGGGCATCGGGTCCCAGCAGGCGCCGCGCCTCTTTGGGGTCGCCATCGCCCTGCCCCAGATGGACGCCATCGGCCTTGATCCGCTTGGCGAGCGCCATATCGTCATTGACGATGAAGGCGACGTCATGGGCCGCGCAAATCGCCTGCAAGGGCTCGGCAAGCCGTGCGGCTTCATGCTGATCGACATTTTTGACGCGAAACTGAAAGGCCGCGACGGGCGCCGCCGCCAGCGCCTCTTCCAGCCGGGCCGGGAAATCGCCGCCGACATCCAGCGGCGAAATCAGATAAAGTTGACAAATATTCAAAGCATCTATGGTCATTGCGGGTTCATAGCGATGCTGCCTATCATGGGCAAATGCAGATGATATCACTTCCCACCGCCCTCGCCATCCCGCTTGCCGGGATCCTGCTTTCCGCCTGCGCCTCGCTTCCGGACGATCCGCCGCTGCCCGATGGCAGCCATGTCGCCCTGGGCCAGCGCGCCTATGTCGATGGCCCCTTGATTCAGCCGGTCGAAGTGCTGGAAGACAGCCGTTGTCCCGTCGGCACCCAATGCGTCTGGCCGGGGCGGGTACGCGTCAAAATGCTGTGGCTGCGTCCGACCGGTGAACATAAGCCCTTTGAAGTGACGCTGGGTGAGCGCACCCAAATCGCCGACGGCTCCATCCTGCTGCAATCGGTCAGCCCCGAGAAACGCACCGACCGTTCGATAAAGCCCGGCGATTATCGCTTCTCGATGCGCTTCGACGGTGGCCTTTGACCAGAACTCAGCGCAGCCGCGCGATCAGAAATCCGTCCCAGCCCTTGGCGCCGACCGTCTGCACGGCGGTCGCGTCGATGCGGGCTTCTTCCTTCAACTGCTCGAACAAGGCGCGAGTCGCGAGGATGCGCGGATCGTCGCTATCGGGCTCGATCAGCCCGCCTGCGCGCACGACATTGTCGACAATGATCGTCGCCCCGCTGCGCCCCAGCCGCATCGCCTCGCGCATATAATGGGGGTTCCCCTGTTTGTCGGCGTCGATAAAGATGAAATCAAAGCCCGTGTCATCGGCCATCGTCGCAAGGCTGTCGTGCGCGGGCCCGACAAGAATTTCCACCTTGTCACCGACTCCGGCCACATCGAGATTTTCGCGCGCGACCTCGGCGTGGCGCCGGTCCACTTCCAGCGTGATCAGCCGCCCGTCCTCCGGCAGCGCGCGCGCCAGCCAGATGGTCGAATAGCCGCCCAGCGTTCCCACTTCCAATATCCGCCGCGCCCCCGCCATCTGCGCCAGCAGATAGAGGAGCTTGCCCTGCGCGGGTGAGACATCGATCGGCGGCAGGCGGTGCACGCCATTATTCGCCAGCACGGCGGTCAGGCCGGGATCATCGGCGAGCAGATGCTCGCCGATATAGGCATCGACCGCCTCCCAGCGCGCCTCCATCAGGCGACCGAAGCGGCGTGAATCTCGTCGATGGCGCCGTTCAGCGACTGGTTGAACGCCTCATCGTTCATCGACGCGCGCAGATCTTCGAGCAGCGCGCGGCTGAAGCTTGCGATCATCCCGCGATTCTTCGCGAGTTCGGCGCACGCTTCCTGCCGCGAAAAACCGCCCGACAGCGCCACGACGCGCAGCACCTTGGGATGATCGACCAGCGGCGCGAACAAATTGGCTTCGGCAGGAATTGAGAGTTTCAGCATCACCGGCTCCCCGGTCCAGCTATCGAGCGCCACGCTGATTTCCTTCAGCAACAGCCGGTCGGCTGCATCGCGTTCGGGGCTCTTGATATTGATCTCAGGCTCGATGATCGGAACCAGCCCATGCGCTGCGATCCGTGCGGCTTCGGCAAATTGCTGCTCGACGATAGCCTTGACGCCCGCCGCATTGGCCAGGTTGACGACGCTCCGCATCTTCGTGCCGAATACGCCCTTGGCGACGGCGCGCGCGCACAGCTCGTCGAGCCCCGGATTGGGTTTCATCAGCTGCACGCCATCGGCTTCGGCTTCCAGCCCCTTGTCGACCTTCAGAAAAGGCACGACGCCGCGTTCCCACAGCAGCTCGGGCACGGGCTTGCCGCCCGCTTCGCCGTCCATCGTCCGCTCGAACAGGATCGCGCCAATCACCTTTTCGCCGTTAAAGCAGGGGGCCGTCACGATGCGGCTACGCATCGCATGAATCAGCGCGAACATTTCCTCTTCATTCGAAAAAGCATCCTCTCCGATGCCATAGCCTTTCAGCGCCTTGGGCGTCGATCCGCCGCTCTGGTCCAGCGCGGCGATAAATCCCTGTCCCGACTTGATCTGTTCCAGCATTTCGGCCTTGGCGGTCATAACGTCTCCGATATTTGCACGATGGTCTGCATACGTATGTTGCGGCGCGCATAGCCTCCCGCCGCGCGGGATGCAAATGCCCGCGTGCGTCAGCCTTTCAGGGCGTCCACGCCCGGCAGCGGCTTACCTTCCATCCATTCGAGGAAAGCCCCGCCCGCCGTTGAAACAAAAGTGAAATCTGCGGCAACCCCGGCATGGTTCAGCGCCGCCACCGTGTCGCCGCCACCGGCCACCGACGTCAGCGATCCCTCGCGCGTCAGCGCCGCCGCCGTCTTGGCGAGCGCAACCGTCGCTGTATCGAAGGGCGGCGTTTCAAAAGCGCCGAGCGGGCCGTTCCACACCAGCGTGCGGCAATTCTTGATCGCATCGCCCAGCGCCTCGACCGCCGCCGGACCGACATCGAGGATCATCTCGTCGCCCGCGACCTCATGCACATTGACCGTCCGCGTCGGCGGATTGGGCGCAAATTCTTTCGCGACCACCACATCATAGGGCAGATGAATAGTGCAGCCCGCCGCATCGGCGCTGTCGAAAATCGCATTAACGGTTTCCACCAGATCATGCTCGCACAGCGATTTGCCCACATCGACCCCGCGCGCGGCCAAGAACGTATTTGCCATGCCGCCGCCGATGATCAGATGATCGACCTTGCCCACCAGATTACGCAGCACGTCGATCTTCGTCGACACCTTCGCGCCGCCCACAACCGCCGCGACCGGTTGTTCGGGATTGCCCAGCGCCGCATCGAGCGCCTTCAACTCCGCCTCCATCGCGCGCCCGGCAAAGGCGGGCAGACGCCGCGCAATGCCTTCGGTCGAGCCATGCGCGCGGTGCGCCGCCGAAAAAGCGTCATTCACATAAAAATCGCCGATTTCTGCCAGCGCATCGGCAAAAGCGGGATCATTCTTCTCTTCACCGGGATGAAAGCGTGTATTTTCCAGCACCGCGACATCCCCCGGCGCCAGCACTGCGATGCCAGCCTTCGCGCCCTCACCGATGCAATCGGGGATGAACATCACCGAATGACCGAGCACATCTTCGAGCCCGCCCATGACCAGGCTCAGCGACTGGGTCGGATTTTTCGCGCCCTTGGGCCGCCCGAAATGGGCGAGGAGCAGGACGATCGCGCCCTTTTCCGACAATTCGCGGATCGTCGGCACGGCGGCCTGCAGGCGGGTCGCATCGCTGACCGCGCCTTCGTTCATGGGGACATTGAGGTCAACGCGGACCAGCACGCGCTTGCCGCTGACATCGCCCATATCGTCCAGGCTTTTAAACGCCGCCATTGCCGTCACTCCCTATGAAAACCCGCGCGCCATTTCCGGCATCAATAAATCGCCGCGGCGGACCTCAACGATCCGCCGCGGCAATTATGCATCAAAGCAGCTTGGCGATCACGCCAGCGGTATCGACCATGCGGTTCGAGAAACCCCATTCATTGTCATACCAGCTTACCACGCGCACCAGCTTGCCTTCGAGCACCGCCGTCTCGAGGCTGTCGATGGTCGAGCTCGCCGGGCAGTGGTTATAGTCGATCGACACCAGCGGCTCGTCCGAGAAAGCGAGAACGCCCTTCAGCGCGCCTTCCGACGCGTCCTTCAGCAGCTTGTTCACCTCTTCCTTCGTCGTGTCGCGCTTCGGCGTGAAGGTCAGGTCAACAAGGCTGACATTGGGGGTCGGCACACGGATCGCCGATCCGTCGAGCTTGCCCTTGAGTTCGGGCAGAACCTCGCCCACCGCGCGGGCCGCGCCCGTGGTGGTCGGGATCATCGACATGCCAGCGGCGCGCGCGCGGCGCATGTCGCCATGGATCTGGTCGAGGATCTTCTGGTCATTGGTATAGGCGTGAACCGTGGTCATCAGCCCGCGCTCGATTCCCAGCGCGTCGTTCAGCACCTTGGCGACAGGCGCAAGGCAGTTGGTGGTGCAGCTCGCGTTCGACACAATCTTGTGATCGGCGGTCAGCTTGTCATGGTTGACACCGTAAACAACGGTCAGGTCCACGCCCTTGGCCGGGGCCGAGATCAGCACGCGCTTGGCGCCCGCGCCCAAATGCTTGCCCGCGCTTTCGGCATCGGTGAAAAAGCCGGTGCACTCCAGCGCAATGTCGATGCCCAGCTCGCCATGCGGCAGATTGGCGGGGTCGCGTTCCTTGGTGACGCGGATTTCCTTGCCATTGACGATCATCTTGTCGCCCTCGGCCGACACATCGCCGGGGAAAGGCCCATGGACGCTGTCGCGCTTGAACAGCAGCGCATTGGCCTTGGCATCGGCAAGGTCGTTGATGGAGACCAGTTCCAGCCCGCAATCGGGGCGTTCAAGAATGGCGCGGGCCACCAGGCGGCCGATACGTCCAAAACCGTTGATCGCGACTTTCACTGCCATATGGAAACGTCCTTTCTGCGAGGGGAGCGGGGCTCAGGCGCCCAGCTTTGCCAAGATTTGTGGGGTAATATCATCGGCGGTCAGGCCGAAATGCTTGAATAGGTCTTCGATCGGGGCCGAGGCACCAAAGCTGTCGATTCCGAAGCGCAGGCCATCGCGGCCGGTATAGCGTTCCCAGCCAAAGGTCGTGCCCGCCTCGATCGAAACGATCAGCGCATCGCGCGGCAGCATATCGGCCTGATAGGCAGCGTCCTGCTCGTCAAACAGCTCGGTCGAAACCATCGACACTACATCGGCGCCCTGCCCTGCGGCCTCCAGCTTGTCGGCCACCGCCAGCGCGAGCGACACTTCCGAACCGGTCGCAACCAGCACGACCTTGCGCGCCGCCGAAGCCGCGCGCATCCGGTAAGCGCCTTTCGCGCAAAGATTTTCGCTGACGTCATGGCGCAGCGGCGGCAGATTCTGCCGGGTCAGCGCCAGCAGCGACGGGCGATCTTTTTGCGCCAGCGCAATCGCCCAGCATTCAGCGGTCTCGACCGCATCGGCGGGGCGCATGACAAGCAGATTGGGCATGGCGCGCAGCGACTGCAGATGCTCGATCGGCTGGTGCGTCGGCCCGTCTTCGCCAAGGCCGATGCTGTCATGTGTCATCACATAGACGGTCCGCTGCTTCTGAAGCGCCGACAGGCGGATCGCCGCACGGCAATAATCGGCAAAGACGAGGAAGGTGCCGCCATAGGGAATGACACCGCCATGCAGCGCCATGCCATTCATCGCGGCCGCCATGCCGAATTCACGGATGCCATAATAAATATACCGACCCGAATAATCCTCTTTTGTCAAAGGCTTGGTAGACGATGTTTTGGTGTTGTTCGATCCCGTCAGATCGGCGCTTCCCCCGATCAGCGCGTCAATATCGGCCGTCAGCGCGCCCAGCGCATTTTCGGACGCCTTGCGCGTCGCCACCTTGGGCGGCTCGGCAACCAGCGAGTCGAGATAGGATTTAAAGGCCGCGCCGGGGGTGACGTCGCCCGCCATGCGGTCCAGAAATTCCTTTTCTTTTCCGCTGCTTGAAAGGCGATCCTTCCATTCGCTATGCACTTTCACCCCGCGCGCGCCAAAGCCTTTCCAGGCCTGTGCCACATCGGCGGGAATGACAAAGGGTTCGGCGTCCCAACCCAGCTCCGCACGCGCAGCGGCAATTTCATCGCCGCCCAGCGGCGCGCCATGGGTGGCCGAGGTGCCCTGCTTGTTCGGCGCACCAAAGCCGATGATCGTGCGGCACGCGATCAGCGAGGGACGCGGATCGGCGAGCGCGGCGTCGATGGCGCGGCGAATATCGGCGGGGTCATGCCCGTCGCAGCTTTCGACATGCCAGCCGGTCGCGGCATAGCGGGCCTTCACATCCTCGCTCGTCGACAAATCGGTCGATCCGTCGATGGTGATCTTGTTATCGTCCCAAAGCACGATCATCCGGCCCAGCTGCAAATGGCCCGCCAGCCCGATGGCCTCATGGTTGATGCCTTCCATCAGGCATCCGTCGCCCGCGATCACCCAGGTGCGGTGATCGACCAGATCGTCGCCATAAAGCGCGTTCAGATGACGCTCGGCAATCGCCATGCCGACCGCGGTGGCCAGCCCCTGCCCCAGCGGTCCGGTCGTCGTCTCGACACCTTCCAGCTCGAAATTTTCCGGATGGCCCGCGCAGGGGCTGCTGATCTGGCGGAAACCCCGAATATCGTCGATGGTGGGACGCGCATATCCCGCAAGATGCAGCGTCGCATACGCGAGCATCGATCCATGGCCCGCCGACAGGACGAATCGGTCGCGGTCGGGCCAGTGCGGGTCGGCGGCGTCAAATTTCAGATAGTCGGAATAAAGCACTGTCGCGACATCGGCCATGCCCATGGGCATCCCCGGATGCCCGCTGTTCGCGGCCTGGACGGCATCCATGGCAAGCGCGCGAATGGCGTTGGCGAGCTGGCGTTCGGGCAGTGTCATTTTTTCCCCGCATCAATTGGGTTGAAAGCAGTAAAGGGCCAAGCCTTTTGCGCCGGCCCGTTGATGCCGACAGCCCTTTGCGGTCGTAGGGGCAGGAGTCAACCGTCCGGGGCGCAAATTCCATAGCGCGCGGCCATTCCGCTACGCATTTTCCTTCACCGGGACGGAGCGACAAATATTTGCGCGCGGTTTCCGCGACTGCTAGCTTTTTCCGCATGCAACTCGATCTCGACGAATCCAGCCTTGCCATCGGCCGTATCGAGCGGGCGCTAAGCCGTATCGAGAAAAAACTGGCTGACATGTCGAATCGCCCAACCCCCACCACAGCCTCCGCGCCCGATCCGGCGTTGAAACAGGAAGTGGCCGCCGTGATCGGCGAGCTCGACCGGATAATTGCGGAGGCGCAGCGTGGCTGACGTCAAACTCAGCATCGCGGGACGCACCTATGACGTCCACTGCGCCGATGGCGAGGAACAGCAATTATTCCGTCTTGCCGCAATGATCGACGAAAAGGCACGAAGCTTTGGCGGCGGGACCGAGGTGCGCCAGCTTCTCTTCGCTGCCCTGATGCTCGCCGACGAAGTTCAGGAATCGGGATCGGGCACCACCGATGCCGCTTCGGAAAAATTGCGCGGCGCCCTGACGCTTGCCGAAGAGCGTGAAGCGAAAGCCAACAAGAAGCTGGAGGCTGCGCGCCAGGAAATTGGCGCGCTTCGGCACGCCCTGGCCGAGGCGGCTTCCGAAAAAGCCTATCCGGCCCCGAATGGCAATGGCCGCCTGCACGATCGCGCGCTGCTGGCCATCGCCGACCGCATCGAAACGCTCGCGACACGGATCGAACAGCTCCCCTGATCGCACAAACGCGCATGGGGCTTGAGCCGGAAGCGCCGCCTCCCTACATAGGCTACGGCGGGCACTGCCCGGTACGAGCCGTTGCGAAAATCCCTGAGGCGATACATCATCCAAGGGAGCTGTCCCTGCCCGGGCCCTGGCCCGACGTATATGGCCCCCACCTGACGTTACTGGCGTCAGAGGATCTTCCGGCAAACGACCCCATGGCGGTCCCGCCAACCCGCCCCGCGCCAAGTCGGCCCGCAGTCAGTCGGCCTGCAGTGTCCGACATTGGGGTCAGGACAATGGGGGTCAGGACAGTGGAAAGTCTCTCGCGGCCATGACCCTATCTTCGCCCGATATGGGTTCTTCCGATCTGACACAGCAGAAACAGGCGCTGCGCGACCGCCTCCGCTTTCGCCGCCGCCATTTTGTGGCGGGTCTCGACGGCATCGCGCGCCTCGCCGCCTTTCGCGCCCTCCCCGATCCCGTCGCCACGCTGGTTAAGGCGCATGGGGTCATCGGCCTCTATGCGCCTTGGCAGCATGAACCCGATATACTGCCTATGTTTACAGGGTTAACAACGACCCTTCCCTATCATGAAGCACGCGATGAGCATATGGGTTTTCGCCTGTGGAAACCGGGCGACCCGCTGGCGCCGGGGCCGTGGCATACCCCGCAACCCGCAGAAAATGCGCCATCGGCGCAGCCGGGCCTTATCTTCTGCCCGCTCCTCGGCTTTGACCGCCACGGCGGGCGGCTGGGTCAGGGCGGCGGCCATTATGACCGCTATTTCGCCGCCCATCCCGACGCCTTGCGCGTCGGCATTGCCTGGGCGGTGCAGGAAGTTGACAGCGTTCCGCGCGAAGCCACCGACATGGCGCTCGACGCCATACTCACCGAACAGGAATTTATCGTCATGGGAGACAGGATTTGAACGACGACCCCGCCAACCCCCAGCCAAGCTGGCGCAAGCCCGCGGGCATGGCGATGATCCTGCTGCTCATCCTCGTCTGGGCGGTGCTCATCGCCAGCCTCTCGCGCCGGGTCGGCGACTGGCCGGTGCTCGTGCAAGCCATCTTCTACCTGATCGCCGGCACAATCTGGATCATGCCGCTCAAGCCGCTGCTGCGCTGGATGGAACTGGGCCGCTGGCGCGGCTGATCGGCAACCCAACTGTTACTAAAGATAAAGAACATGTGTCCCCGCGACGACAGGGACCCATCTGCGGACCCGCGCGGCCTGACACCAATCTGAAGCAGGCTTGCGCTCCCTCCGAAGGGCAGGCCTCTCCTGCGCACAGCGAGAGGAAAAGGCCCACAGATTTGAGCCTCGCGGGCCGCATACAAAGGCCGCCCTTGCCTCGTCATCATCTTGAATGTCTGGAAACCAAGCGCGCCATCCTGTTGAAGAGAAACAGGAAATGGCGCGAGTGACGGGGCTCGAACCCGCGACCTCCGGCGTGACAGGCCGGCGCTCTAACCAACTGAGCTACACCCGCTTGGGCTTGGGAGACGCGCCAATATGACGCGCGCCGCGACCTGTCAACCGTCGCGATCATTATCTTTGCGAAATAATCGTTCGCGCATTTCCTCGGCGGTCGTCAATGTGCCGCGTTCGAACAGGAAACCCGCCAAATCCGGCGTTCCGGTCGACTGCAAAATCGTTTGCAGGATCAACAGCAGCGGCACCGCGAGCAAGGCGCCCGGCGCCCCCCATATCCATCCCCAAAAGCTCAGCGAGACGAGAATCAGCAAGGGATTTATCGTCAGCCTTTTGCCGAGCACCAGCGGCGTGATCAGATTCGCTTCAATCGTATGCACCCCGATAAAGATAATCGCGGGAAGCAGCGCAAGGCCGACCACGTCGAACGTCATCAGCCCGCCCAGCCCCAGCAGCACCGAGGCGACGATGGGGCCCAGATAGGGCACGAAATTGCAGATGCTGACGATCCCGCCCCACATGAAGGGCGACGGCATCCCCAGCGCCCACAAAAGCAGCGCGACGACCAGCCCCAATATCGCGTTGATCATGGTGATCGTCGCCAGATAATCGGCGGTGGCATCCACGACATTCTGGATCACCCGCGCGGTCTGCATCGCCCCGTCAAAGCTTCCGCGCCGGCGAATCGTCCGCTGGCGCAGCCGCGTCCACCCGGCAAGGAAGAAGAAGATGACCAAAATGGCGAAGAAAAGCTGGATCGCGACCGCCGGGGCGGCGGAGATGAAATAATCGACCACCGATGTCGGCGTCGTATCGGCCACCGCCTGCGCCGTCGCCTCGGTTCCGCTCGCCACCGACGTCAATGTGCGTTCTACGAAACGCTGCAACGTCGAATAAAAATCAATCAGCGGCGCCAGGTTAGACTGAATGCGAGGAATAGCCTCCGGCAACCGCCCAAACCACCCCGTCGCCGGCACGACAATAATCGCCAGTGCGGCATTGACCAGCATCAGAAAGGCCGAAAGCGACAGAAAGGAGGCAAGCGCCGAGGGCACGCGGTGCCGTTCCAGCCATTCGAGCAGCGGCACCAGCGCGATGGAAATGACAATTGCCGCCGTCAGGGGCAGAAAGAATTCCGCCCCCGCCTGCAAGGCAAAGGGTAGTCCCAAGCAAAAGGCCGCCCCCAGAATTAGCGTCAGCGCGGCGAGCAACCGATCGCGCCGAAAATCATCAATCTCAATCTGATGCAGGGGATTAATGGGCGTCTGCCGCACATCGTCCTTCCCCCGGTCTTCAGCCACGCCCGCTCTCCTTCATTCCCTTGTACCCCATCTACGCCAGCTTTGCTTGCCGCGCCAGCGCCGCGTGGTTTGGCCTGCGAGGCCCATTTCCTCATCCACGGCCCGACCCCTCGCGAGTCGTAAACACGTTGGCCCCTTCATGGCTGGTAAGACATCGTCATGTCTTTGCGTCTTTTTGCGAAACTCATTGACATCCTGCCGATCCGAGAACGCCTGTCCTTCGGTGTTTGGCAGCTTCTGGCCTGCACAACCGCTTGCCCCACGGAACTGCGATATCGCATTAACATTGTTAACATTAGCCATAAGCGCGGGATACCCAGAAAAGCGCACTCAGCCCCGTTCCTTTGCTTCCCATTTCTCCACCCCGCGCCCGCAACCTCTTTCGCGGACAAGCGCCAGGATGACACGGTTAACATAGCGGCGCGTAGATTCCCCTTGGCGGCGAACAGGGACGTGCAAGGAGTAGCACCAGAACAAGCGATTAAAGGCAAATCGGCGATGCTCGCGTCTGACGCGGGCCAGAGCGCAGAGCATAAAGACGCGACCGTTAGCCATTGCCTTCTTCGCGGCACAAGGCGAATGCCTCTTCCGTCATCGCCAGGCACCGCCCGAGCGCATCTTTAGAGAGGATTTCCTGTGCGCCCTAGGCGTCTGGCCGGGTGCCAATAGCCTCAATACCTTCAGCATGGAGCGGATGAGCGGCTTTAGGACCACAAATCGACCATGCTAACGCGCGTCACATTGAGTGCTAAAATCAAGAGCTCCAGAATTTCCAAGGATTTTCAAGCGACGCACCGCATAGCCCGCTCAAAAAATATGCCTGGCTGTACAAAAGCCGGAGGCGTACACCACGCAAACCCCACTTTCCTTGCGTCATTCCCTCTGAAGCAGCGGAAGGAGCGCAAAAAAGCCCCAAAAAAGAGCCGCAAAACAATGTAAACATAGTAACCCGCGAGCCAAAAATCCGCAGGCGCGCTATATCACTCTGCAAACAGCAGAACCGGCGTTTCGATCAGCTTTTTGAGCGCCTGAACGAAGCTGGCGGCATCCCAGCCATCGACAACGCGGTGGTCGCAGCTGATCGACAGGTTCATCAGCTTGGCGCGACGGATTTCCTCACCGCCTTGGGCATTTCGGGCGAACATGGGGCGCTCGACAATCTTGTTGGGGCCGATAATCGCCACTTCGGGGCGGTTGATCACCGGCGTGGTCGCCACGCCGCCCAGCGGGCCCAACGAAGTGACGGTCAGCGTTCCGCCCGTCAATTCGGCGGGTTTCGCCTTTCCGCTGCGCGCCGCCTCGGCCAGACGGGTGATTTCGCTCGCCAATTGCCAGACATTCTTGTCCTGCGCGTCGCGGATTATCGGAACCATCAATCCCGCGTCGGTTTGCGTAGCCATCCCCAGATGCACCGCGCCGTGCCGCGTCACTACGCCCGCTTCGTCATCATAGCGGGCATTGATCATCGGAAAGGCCGGAATCGTGCGGCAGATCGCAACGATCAAGAACGGTAACATCGTTAACTTAGGCCGATTACCGCGATTTTCATTAAGGTCGGCGCGCATCGCTTCCAGCGCGGTGACATCCATTTCCTCAACATAGGTGAAGTGCGGAATGGCCCTTTTCGAAGCCGCCATATTTTCCGCAATCTTGCGCCGCATCCCGATGACCTTGACCGGCTCGTCAACGTGCGCGCGCGATGCGCCGGGCGCCTGATAGCCCTGCCCCGCATGGTAGCGCAGATAGGCGTCGAGATCGGCGTGCCGGATGCGCTCGCCATCGCCCGACACATCAGCAAGATCGACCCCCAGATCCCTCGCCCGCGCCCGCACAGCAGGGGAAGCAAGGATTTTCCGAGCAGGGTCGCGCTCTTGCGCGGCAACAGGCGAGGCCTCCCGGACTTCCGTGCTGGCGTCTGCCGGTGTGACGGCGGGCGCCGGCACCTCAACCTCATCCTCCTTCGAAGATAAGATTCTTGACACAACGTCTTCTGTTATATCGTTTTTCCTGTCAGGCGCAGCTTCGACATCCTCGCTGACCTCGGCATCAGTCTCGATCACGGCAAGCGTCGATCCAATCGACACCATATCGCCGACCTCGCCCGCCAGTTCAACGACCACGCCGGACACCGGCGATTCCATCTCGACCGTCGCCTTGTCGGTCATCATATCGGCAAGCTGTGCATCTTCTTCGACACGGTCACCGATTTTCACATGCCAAGCGACAATCTCGGCCTCGGCGATGCCTTCGCCAATATCCGGCAAACGAAAGGAATAACGAGCCATGGCGATCAGTCCTTCAAAATCTTGTTGAGCGCAGTCGCGATGCGAACGGGTCCGGGGAAATAGGCCCATTCGAGGCTGTGCGGATAAGGCGTGTCGAACCCGGTGACGCGCTCGACCGGCGCTTCGAGATGATAAAAGCAGCGCTCCTGAACCAGCGCGGCCAGTTCGGCGCCAAAGCCCGAGGTGCGGGTGGCTTCATGAATGATCAAACAGCGTCCGGTCTTGCGGACCGACGCCTCGACCGCCTCGATATCAAGCGGCAGCAGGGTGCGCAGGTCGATGATCTCCGCATCAATCCCCTGCTCCTCGACCACCGTCTTGGCGACATGGACCATCGTGCCATAAACCAGCACCGTCACCGCCTCCCCCTCGCGCACCGTCGCGGCCTTGCCCAGTTCGATGCGGTAATAATCGGTCGGAACCGTGCTGGCGTCATGACGCGACCAGGGCTCGACCGGGCGGTCATAATAGCCGCTGAACGGGCCGTTATAGATGCGTTTGGGCTCCAGAAAGACGACCGGGTCATTATCCTCGATCGCCGCGATAAGCAGCCCTTTTGCATCATAGGGGTTGGACGGGATCACCGTTTTCACCCCGCAGATATGCGTCATGATGCTTTCGGGCGACTGGCTATGCGTTTGTCCGCCGAAAATGCCACCGCCAAAGGGGGTGCGCACCGTCATCGGACAGATGAAATCATTGGCCGAGCGATAGCGCAGCCGCGCCGCCTCGCTGACGAGTTGGTCGAGCCCCGGATAAATATAATCGGCGAACTGGATTTCGGGCACGGGGCGCAGACCATAGGCGCCCATGCCCACCGCAACACCGATGATGCCGCATTCGTTGATCGGCGTGTCGAACACCCGCGTCTTGCCATATTTTTTCTGCAAGCCCGCGGTCGCGCGGAAAACCCCGCCGAAATAGCCGACATCCTCCCCCATCACGATGGTGCTGGGGTCACGATCGAGCATGATGTCCATGGCGCTGTTGATCGCCTCGATCATGTTCATCGTCTTGGTCGTGGTGGGGGTAGCTGCCACCCCGTCAGGGGCCATGGTGTCAGGGGCCATCATTCGGGCTTCCAATCGGGGCCGAACTTCGCTTCCTGTTCGGCGAGCATCTGGGCGCATTGTTCCTTGAGGTGCCAGGGCATATCCTCGAACACATCTTCGAACATGGTCTCAAAGGGTTGGTGCATCCCATGGCCCAAAATGCCAAGTTTTTCCGACTGCTTCTGAGTCGTCTTTACCAGATCTTCGAGCTCCTTCTGAAGCGCCTCATGCTGCGCTTCGTCCCATTCGCCCAACTTTTCCAGATGCTGCTTCAATCGCGCGACCGGATCGCCGAAAGGCCAGGCGCTTGCCTCCTGTGCGGCACGATAGGCGCTGGGGTCGTCCGACGTGCTATGCCCTTCGGCGCGATAGGTGAAATGCTCGATTAGGGTCGGGCCATTGTTGGTCCGCGCGCGGTCGGCGGCCCATTGGGTCGCAGCATAGACGGCGAGCGGATCATTGCCGTCGACGCGCAGCCCGGCAATGCCATAGCCCACGGCGCGCGCTGCAAAGGTGGTGCGCTCGCCCCCGGCAAAGCCCGAAAAGCTGGAAATCGCCCATTGATTGTTCACGACATTGAAGATGACCGGGGCATTATAGACGGTCGCAAAGGTCAGCGCCGAATGGAAATCCCCTTCGGCCGACGACCCTTCCCCGCACCACACGGTCGCGATCCGGCTGTCGCCCTTTGACGCCGAGGCCATCGCCCAGCCCACCGCCTGCGGATATTGGGTCGCGAGATTGCCCGACACGCTAAAAAATCCATGTTCGGGCGCTGAATACATGATCGGCAATTGTCGCCCCAGCAGATGATCGCCGCGGTTCGAATAAATCTGGTTCATCATCTGAATCAGCGGATATTCGCGTGTAATCAGAATGCCTTGCTGGCGATAGCTGGGAAAGCACATGTCATTGCGGTCGATCGCCATCGTTGAAGCGACCGAGGTCGCTTCCTCGCCGGTCGACTTCATGTAAAAGCTGGTCTTGCCCTGTCGCTGCGCGCGAAACATGCGGTCGTCAAAGGCGCGCACCAGCATCATATAGCGCAGCATCACGCGCAGCCGATCAGGCGAAAGCTTGGGGTCCCATGGCCCCTTGGCCTCACCGTCGAAATCGAGAACCCGCACCAGCCCGTAGCAAAGCTCGCGCATCGCATCGGCCTTGGTCGCCTCTCCGGGGCGCGGTGTCGCATCGACCGCGGGTACCTCGATATCGGAAAAGTCCGGCGTATCGCCGGGGCGATAACGCGGTTCGGGAACGTGAAGCGACAGCGGCGGCAAATTGCGCGCCGGACGCCGATGCGTTTCAGGCATATCATCTTCCCTTCCAGCGCGAATCATCGCGCTGTCTAGTTATATTTCAATGTGGCGACATAATATTACCGACGCCAACTCATTGCAATATGCGCGTTCAGACCGCGACGGGCGCCGGGATATGCGCCTGCGGTGTATAGGCTTCGACCGCGAAATCCTCGAATTTATAGTCGAAAATCGAGGCCGGGCGGCGCAGGATGCGCAGCCTGGGCGCGCCCTCCGGCGTGCGCTTGAGTTGCTCTTCGACCAATTCGCCATGGTTCAGATAAAGATGAACGTCACCGCCGGTCCAAACAAGTTCATGCGCGTGAAGGCCGCACTGCTCTGCGATCATCCGCGTCAGCAGCGCCGCCTCGAAAATATTGAAAGCGAAGCCAAGGCCCAGATCGCACGAACGCTGAAACAGAAGGCAGGAGAGGCCGCCGTCGCTGCGCACATGAAATTGATAGGTCATGTGACAAGGGGGTAGCGCCATCTGGTTCAGATCGGCGACATTCCAGGCGGTGAAAATATGGCGGCGCGACCCCGGATTGTTCCGCAGCGACGCGATCAGCGCGGCAATCTGGTTATGCCCCGCCTCGGCGCGCCGGAACAGCCCGCCCTCCGCGGCTTCATAAAGCGGCCAATTCACCCATTGATGGCCATAAACGGGGCCAAGGTCGCCCCAGGCCGCAGCAAAAGCATCATCGCCGATGATGCGCCGCTCAAATTCCTCGGCGCTGATCGCTTCGCCCGTCTCGCGGCGATAGCGGTCGAGCGGCCAGTCGGTCCAGATCCGCACACCTTGCGAGACCAGCGCGCGAATATTGGTGTCACCGGTCAGGAACCACAAAAGCTCGCGCAGCGCGGTTTTCCAGTAAACGCGCTTGGTGGTAAGCAGCGGGATCGCGTCATCGCGCAGAGAGAATCGCATCGTCTCGCCAAAAAGCGAGCGCGTGCCGACGCCGGTGCGATCAACCCGTTCGTCACCCCCGGTCCAGATGCGGCGCATCAGGTCAAGATATTGCAGTTCATAATGGATGGAATCGGTCAACAATCTCTCCGTCGTCTCTCTGCTAGGGGGCGAGGCGCGCGCGGGCAAGAGCCATCGCTCACTCCGAAATGGGTCATTCACCGCTTGGGGGTCTCGCCGCCCCGGGGCACAGGCCGGTTCATGCTTACCACCCTTTCGAATATCCCCGCCGCCGCTCCCGCTCTGGAGGCTGGTTTCGTCCGCCGCGCGCAGGAGGATGATGTCACGGCCTGCCTGTTGCGCCCCCGCTTTCCTGCCGGGAAGGAGCGCCTCATCCTCCTTGGCTTCGATGCCTATGGCCGCTTGCTTGGGGTTGAAACGACACGGCCGGAAAAGGCCGATCTGTGCGCTGTGCCTTCGCGCTGCTGGCGAGCGCTGAGCCGCGACGGGGTCCATCATGTCGTCATGGCCCACAACCATCCCTCGGGCACCCCTTGGCCGAGCGACGCTGACCGCCGCTGCACACAAAAGGCGGCGGCTCTCCTTGCCTCATTGGGCATTGAGCTTGCCGACCATCTGATCTTTGTCGAAAATGGACATTTCAGTTTTCGCCGCGCCGCGCTGCTCTGATCCGCCGATCGCTTTCCTCCCGTACGATTGGCGCTTGAAGTTCGCCCAAAGCGCGTCTAGAGGACCGCCCTGCCTTCGCACCGGGAAACCGGTGCGGCATCGGTCGGGGAGTAGCTCAGCCTGGTAGAGCACTGTCTTCGGGAGGCAGGGGCCGGAGGTTCGAATCCTCTCTCCCCGACCAGTTTTCCGCCGGACCCTCCGGTCGGCCAGCCACGGAGTTTGATGCGCAGTAAATGATATTGCCCCGCTAAAGCGGACCAATTCCGGCCTTCGCGCCGCCTTACTGTGTATGTTCGTGGAATTTCTAATCATGAAAAATATATCGCTATCGATCCGCGCCTATCGGGCTGCGGACAAGAGCCTCCTGTCGTCCATCTGGTACGAAGCCTCGCGCCGCGCCCACCCTTTTCTCAGCGAAGAAAGGCTGCGCCAGCAACAGCGGGCAGTCGAGGATATTTATCTCGAGCAGGCTGAAAATTGGGTCGCCTGCATCAAGGATCACCCTATCGCCTTCATCGGCCTGCTGGGCGAGCATGTCGGTGGGCTGTTCGTCACGCCCGAGGCGCAGGGGCGTGGCGCGGGGCGCGCACTGATTGCCCATGCACTGGCGCTCAAGGGGCGGTTATCGCTCGAAGTTTACGCCGACAACCATGGCGCGCGCGCCTTTTACGCGGCGCTGGGGTTTCGCGAAATCTCTCGCCGCGATGTCGACGACGAAGGCCTGCCCTTCGCCAATATCCGCCTCGCTCTGGACCGTGATGCGCCCTTGGAATGAGATTTTCTCCCGCCCCTTGTTTTGCGGGACAACTCATCCTAGATTGTTTTTTACCCGCTGTGGTTACCCCCTTTCCACTGCGGTGAGTGCCTTGTCGTAAGACAGGGCGCGTCCTCCCTGGACCCTGGCCACCTCATATTTCGATATGGGGTGGTTTTTTTATTCGGCGGCCAGCGGCTCCGTCCCATATTGGGCTCCGCGCCCCGCTTCCAGAACCAGCGCGGCAAACCAGCGGGCCAGCCGGGCGACCTGCGCCTCATCGGGCTGACGCGCAGCCGTCAGATAGAGGCTGCGGTCGATTTCAATCTGTATCGCATCGATACCGCGCTGCGGACGCCCGTGGACGTGAAGAATATGTCCGCCTGCATAGGGCTGGTTGCGCGCGACAGGGCCGCCTAGCCGCGCCGCCATGTCGATCGCCAGGTCGGAAAGCCAAGGGACACAGGACTCGCCAAAATGATCACCCACGACAATTTGCGCCCCATGCCCCGGCTGTCCCCGCGCGATTGGCGGCATGCTGTGCAGATCAATCAATATCGCTCTGCCGTGCCGCCTGCGCGCGGCCTCAATCTCTTCGGCCAGCCTTCGATGATAGGGGCGGTGCAAATGCGTCAGCCGCCATTCAAAACTCGCCTCATCAACGGTCCGGGTCCACAGCGGTCCGGCGCCCGCAATCCGCGTCGGCACCACCCCAAGCCCCGCACGCTCCTTTCGCCCCGGCGCGGTGAAGCGAGGCCGCATCGCGGGGGCAACCTCCGCAGGGGCCATCTGTCCTTCGCCGCGGTTACAGTCGGCAACGGCGCGCGCCCACAACGCCCGCACCACCACCGCACCCGCCGCGCTCGCTTCGGCGGCGATCAAATCGCACCAGCGGTCTTCCAGCCTTTCCAATACCGGCTTGTCGACCCGCGCGGCTGCCAACAGTTCGGGGGGGTAAATGCGTCCGGCATGCGGCACCGACACGACAACCGGGCCGGCGTTAGCCGGACGGTCCACATGGATCGACTTTTCCTGGGCAGCGAGGCCATTCATCGCATATCCGTGCCAAAAATGCGGTAACAAAGCCAGTGTCACGGCAATTTGTTAAAGGTCTCGCACTATGGCGCGCGGGACGTCATGATCGCGCGACCGTGGGGATTCGGTCGGATGGGGGATATTTTCACTATGATTCGGATTTTGCTCGCCGAGGATGACGCCGCGATGCGTGGTTATCTGGAGCGTGCGCTGGTGCAGAGCGGCTATGACGTCACATCGGTCGATCGCGGAACGGCGGCGGCTCCGCTGCTCGATTCGGGCACTTTCGACCTTTTGCTGTCGGATATTGTCATGCCCGAAATGGACGGGATCGAACTGGCGCAGCATTGCGCCAAAGTATCCCCCGATACGCAGGTGATGTTCATCACCGGTTTTGCGGCCGTCACGCTGCGCGCCGAAGATCAGGTCCCCCAGGCCAAGATGCTTTCCAAGCCCTTCCACCTCAAGGATCTGGTGCGCGAAGTCGACAGCATGTTCGGCGTCAGCCGCCAGTCCAGCCAACAATAATTTCATCGAAGGGGCGCGAAGGGCTTGCCAGCCCGCGCCAAGCGCTTTAAGGGCCGCGTCACCCCGGAAACATGTGGGCGTGTAGCTCAGTGGTAGAGCACTGTGTTGACATCGCAGGGGTCGCAAGTTCAATCCTTGCCACGCCCACCATTTCCCTTTCATTCCCCGAAAAACAAGGCGGTTGGCCCCAGGGTCAAACCTGCCCCTGGCGCGGGCGTCCGGCCCGCCTCCCTTCCCTCTCTTTTCCTCAAGGGGTTGACGGAACCCTGTTCCGTGGCCTTTTGAAACCGAATTAAATTGGGGAGAATCAGCATGGCAGGCACAGGCCCGACGTCGAACAGCTTCATCTCGCAACGGTTGAAGCTTCACTATGTCGATTGGGGTAATGACGCCGCGCCCCCGCTTCTGCTGATCCATGGCGGGCGCGACCATTGTCGCAATTGGGATTGGGTGGCCGAACGGCTGCGGGACCGCTTTCACATCATCGCCCCCGATCTGCGCGGCCATGGCGACAGCGCCTGGTCGCCCGATGGCAATTATCCGATGGACGGCTTCGTCTATGATCTGGCGCAGCTTGTTCACCAGCTTGATCTCGCCCCTGTTTCCATCGTCGCCCATTCGATGGGCGGCAATGTCGCGCTGCGCTATGCTGGGCTTTATCCCAAAAATGTCGCCAAGCTGGTGGCGATTGAAGGCCTTGGCCCCTCCCCCAAAATGCTCGCCGAACGCGCCGCCACGCCCTTCGCCGAACGCTTCCGCAAATGGATCGACGAAAAACGCCAGGCGGCGGGCCGCACGCCCCGCCGTTATGCGACGCTAGACGATGCGCTCGCCCGGATGATGGGCGAAAACAGCTATCTGACCCCCGAACAAGCGCGGCACCTCACCATCCATGGCGTCAGCCGCAATGAAGATGGAAGCTGGAGCTGGAAATTCGATAACTATCTGAACATCTGGTCGGGATTCGACATGCCCCAGGCGGATATCGAATCGCTCTGGTCGGCGATCGCCTGCCCGACCCTGCTGCTGTACGGAGCAAATAGCTGGGCCTCCAATCCGGAACGCGATGGCCGCATCGGGCATTTCAACCATGCAAAGGTGATCGAATTTGAAAATGCCGGTCACTGGTTGCACCATGATCAGTTCGAGCGTTTCATGGCGACACTCGACAATTTTTTGTAACGGGCCGGGCGGCGACGGTTCGGCCTGCGTCACAGGCTGAGGGGGCGCTATGCGATACAGCGGGCGGATTTCACCGCGGCAAAGGCTCATTTCGGCCGTCGCCGTGCTGGCTGTCGTCGGCGGCGTGGGCTTTATGCTGGCGCGCGGCCTCGATTTCGCCGTAGTCCGCAAAGCGGGGGAGACGATCACCGCCATCGCCATTCCCGCCCCGCCCCCGCCCGAGCCACCGCCCCCGCCCCAACAGCCCGACGATGCGGCAAGCGGCGCGGCCTCCGCGCCCAACAAGCGCGCTGATCCCGCGCCCGTCCTTGCCGCCCCTTCCAAGCTGCCCCCTGTCACGCCGCCGGTCGCCGCCGCACCGACCCCAGGTAGCGGCGATGAGTCCTCAGCCGGCGCAGCGCCTGATCCCGGCCCGGGCACCGGCGCCGGGGGTCAGGGCGACGGGCGCGGCGCGGGAGGGGCGGGCAGCGGCACGGGCGGCGGTACACGCCCTGCCTGGCGCAGCGGCACAATCCGCGACAGCGATTATCCCCCCTTGGCCAGCCGCGCCAAAGTGGGAGGAGATGTGGAAGTGCGCTTTACTGTCCAGCCCGATGGGCGCGTCACTGGTTGCCGTGTCTCACGCTCCAGCGGCGACACCGCCATCGACGCGACCACCTGCCGCCTGATTGAACAGCGATTTCGCTTTCGCCCCGCGACCAACAATCGCGGTGAAGCCATCGCCAGCCCCTATGGCTGGCGCCAAAGCTGGTGGCTCGAACGCCGCCGCTAAAGGCCCGCACACCACTTGATCCGCCTCCCCACCCTTATTGCGAGCAAAGCGAAGCAATCTCCAGCCGTCGGCCATTCGAAAGACGCTGGCTGCAGATTGCTTCCCCCGGCTACGCCGGGATCGCAATAAGGGTGGGGAATTTGAGTACCGGATCGCTGCCTGCTTTTCAAAGCAACGGAGGAATGGCCATACCCCAGCGCGCACGCACAGCATAATATCCGTTATATTCGAAAATTGGTGGAGCCGAGGGGAATCGAACCCCTGACCTCTGCAGTGCGATTGCAGCGCTCTCCCATCTGAGCTACGGCCCCGGACCGCGGGGTCTTAACGATCCCGCTTGACAGTGGCAACGGCTTTCTCACCAATGGCCGACATGCGCTGGGGCGGCATCAAAAAGGGGGTTGGGGGACTATGGCCAAAGCATGGTTTTTAACGTCGCGTCCGACTGGATTGCCCTCCGCCGATAATTTTGCCTTGCGCGACCTTCCCGATCTTCCGCTGGGCGAGGATCAGCTTCGGGTTCGCAACCATTGGCTGTCGGTCGATCCCTATATGCGGGGCCGGATGAATGAGGGGGCAAGCTACGCCCCCGCCTATCCGCTCGACACGCCGCTAACGGGGGGCGCCATCGGCGAAGTGCTCGAAAGCCGTATTGAAGGTTTTGCGCCGGGCGATCTCATTCTTCATCTAGGCGGCTGGCGCGACGGGGGCATCATCACCCTCGACCATATGCCGCGCCTGCTTCCCGTCCAATGGCTCGACAGCGGGATAAAGCCGCAATGCTTTCTCCATAATATGGGGCTGACAGGGGGCACCGCGTGGATCGGCCTGCTCCAGGTGGCCGCCGCGCGGCCGGGCGATGTTGTCTTTGTGTCCGCCGCAGCGGGCGCGGTTGGCTCGGCGGTGGTGCAACTGGCCAAGGCGCGGGAAATGACCGTCATCGCCTCGGCGGGCGGCCCGGAAAAAGGGGAGTGGGTGCGCGACCTCGGCGCTGACGCCGTCTTCGACTATAAACAGGGCGGCGTTCTGGATCAGCTTCGCGGCGCCCTTACGCGGCTCGGCAAGCCCGGCATCGACGTTTATTTCGACAATGTCGGCGGCGAACATCTCGACGCCGCGCTCGCGACGGCCAATGGCTTTGCCCGCTTTGCACTCTGCGGGATGATCGACATCTATAATGGCGCCGCCCCGCAACCGCTGCGTTATATCGGACGCGCCATCGCCGCCCGCATCCGCATGGAAGGCTTTATCTACTCGGATCTGTTCAGCCGCTATATGGAGGAATTTTACGCCGATATGGGCGGGCTGATCGCCAGCGGAGCGGTTCAGATGCGCGAAACCGTGCACGACGGGCTCGAATCAGCACCCACCGCCTTCGGCGGTCTGTTTGCAGGACAAAATATCGGCAAGATGCTGGTGCGCCTTTAAGGGCGGACGCGGCCCCGGCGGCCATATCCTAGGCAGCCTCGCCCTTCGCCGTCCAATCTGCGCGGATCATGCCATCGGCATCGACCTCGGACGACAGGCGAAAGCCGCATGCGGAAAAACAGCGCAAGCTTGCATGATGGTCCGGCTCAATGAAGGCCGCCACCCGCGCATGAAAGCGGGCCGGGCCGGCCAAAAACGCTTCAAGCAGGCGCCGCCCCAGCCCCTGCCCGCGCAGGTCGGGGCGCAGACCAATGTCGATATAGGCAGTACCGCCCGCCGCCGTCTCCAGCTGGAACCGCGCAATCGGCGTTCCCGCCGCCGCCGCGACCCAGCAGCTTGCGTCTGCCCCGCGGGTCACATGTGCGAACCAGATGTCATCGGGAAAGGACAGGCGCCGCGCCAGTTCATTGTCGCCGAACCACCGCCGAAGCGCGGGCAGGTCGGCCGTCTCAATCGGCCGAAATTCAATGTCTGTATCGCTCACGCCCTGCGCTGCACGTGCGCGTCCGTTGCGGTTCAGCGGTTGAAGTCCACCGATAAAAAGCCGGGGATCGGGCCGTTCCAGCCCTCGTCGGGTTGAGCGGTTTCATCGCGATCACGGCGGGGCGCGCTCTTGCGTGCGGTCCCGGCGTCTTCGCTCTTCGCCTTGGCGCTGGTGCTTCTCCGGCTTTTCGGCGCAGCGGCTGTATCCGTATCGGCCTTTTGGTCGTCGCTCTTGTCGGCTCTGACGCTCTTGCCCCGCCCGCCTCTGGACCGCGCGGCACCGGCGTCATCCTCCGCTGGCGGTGTGCCGTTTTCGGCATCCTCTCCCAAGGTCAGATATTCGATCTTCGCGCCGGTCAGCTTCTCGATATTGTCGATGGCTTCGGCGTCCGACGGCGTGACCAGCGTAAAGGCGCGACCCTTTGCTCCCGCGCGGCCGGTGCGGCCGACGCGGTGAACATAATCATCGGGGTGCCAGGGGGCATCGAAATTAAACACATGGCTGACGCCCTTGACGTCCAGCCCGCGCGCCGCGACGTCGGACGCCGCCAATATGTTGATATCGCCCTTTTTGAACCGCTCAAGCTCAGCCACTCGGCTCGACTGGTCCATGTCGCCATGGATTTCGCCCGCGCGATAGCGATGACGGGACAGCGATTTGGCAAGGTCGCGCACCGTCGTCTTGCGATTGCAAAAAATGATCGCGGTGCCGACATCTTCCTCCTCCAGCAAGCGGCGCAGCGTCGCGCGCTTGCCGCGCTCGCTCGTCTTGACCAGGAATTGGGCGATATTCTTGTTGGTGCTCGCGGGACGCGCAACCTCGATCGTTTTGGGGTTCGACAAAAATTTGTCGGCCAGCTTCTTGATCGGCGGCGGCATCGTTGCCGAAAAAAGCAAGGTCTGCCGGTTTGCGGGCAATTTGGTGCAGATATGTTCGATATCGGGGATGAAGCCCATGTCGAGCATACGGTCGGCCTCGTCGATCACGAGCAGGTCGCACCCGGTGAGCAAGATCTTCCCGCGCTCGAACAGATCCATCAGGCGGCCCGGCGTAGCGATCAAAACGTCGACGCCCTTTTCCAACGCCTTGATCTGGTCGCCCATCTGGACCCCGCCAATCAGCAGCGCCATGGAAAGCTTGTGATATTTGCCGTAATTTTCAAAATTCTCGGCAACCTGCGCCGCCAACTCGCGCGTCGGCTCTAGGATCAGCGAGCGCGGCATCAGTGCGCGCGCGCGGCCATGCGCCAATATGTCGATCATCGGCAGGACGAAGGAAGCGGTCTTGCCCGTTCCCGTCTGGGCAATGCCGATCATGTCGCGCATCATCAGGACCGAAGGGATGGCGCCTGCCTGAATTGGGGTCGGTTCATCATAGCCCGCTTCGGTAACGGCGCGGAGCAATTCGTCGGAAAGGCCGAGGTCGGCAAATTTCATAAGGTCATCATGTCCGGAAAAATATGACAGCTCGGCATCCCACGCATACCGTCGCTGCCGCGGGCATTGGGCAAAGGCAGAAGGAAAGTCAAGAAAAGCCTGTTAAATGGCGGTGATGATCGTGGCTGCGATCAGTCGTCCTCGACCGGCACGGGGACAAGCAGACGGAATTTATCAACCTCGCATTTCGCGCCGGTGCGGGCATGGATCTGATCACGCCGTTCGCACAGGCGGCCGTCCTTATTTCCTTCCATGTAAAACCCCGCATAAAAATCAAGCGCCCTGCACCCGTCGTTGAGCCGCGCGCGCAGCCGCTGGCGCTGGCGCGTAATCAGGTCGATACTGTCACGCTGCGTCGCCTGCATCCCCAATATATTCCGCATCGGCACGCATTTGGGGGCTTTTTTCTCTTTCCACACGACGGGCCGTTCACGCGGCACCAGCTTCACGCGCGGTTCCGCGCCGAAATTGTTGATAGGAGTGCGCCGCGCGGGAACGCGAATGATCATGCGCTGCTGGATCACCATCTGCCAATACTCATTCCCGACATAGCCGGGAACCGGCAGCACCACCATGACAGGAAGTTCCGCCATGGCGACGGGCAAGTCGGTATCAGCGGCAGGCACCGCGCCGACAAACAGGAACACAGCCCAGCTTAACACGGCAACCGCAACGCTCCTCGCGCAAATAGGCCGATCCTGCTGCTCATTCCAACGCAAAGCTCCGTGACTGGACGGTCAGGGATTCTTCGTCCATCGCCCCGCCCAATATCATATATGCTTGAACAACCAATGAACTGCTGTCGAGTCCCCAGCCGCCTTTAGGTCCGCCGGGGCCTTTAGAAAGAGGATCGCCCGTGACCACGCGCCCACCCTCCCCCGCGCTTCTCGACGCGCTCGCCGCGCGGCTTGGCCCCAAGGGCTTCACCACTGACGCCGAGGAAATGGCGCCATGGCTGACCGACTGGCGCGGCAAATATCAGGGCGCTGCCGCCGCCATGCTCTCTCCCGCCTCAGCCGAGGACGTCGCCACGATCGTCCGCCTGTGCGGCGAAGCAAAGGCCGCGCTGGTGCCGCAGGGCGGGAACAGCGGCATGGTCGGCGGCGCGACCCCCGACGCATCGGGCCACCAGCTTCTGCTCAGTCTGCGCCGGATGAACCGCATCCGCGTCATCGACCGCGACGCGCGCATTGCCGTGGCCGAAGCGGGAGTGATCCTCGCCCATTTCCATGACGCTGCACTGGCAGAGGGGCTGCGCTTCCCGCTCACCCTCGGCGGCAAGGGGTCGGCGACCATCGGCGGACTGGTCTCGACCAATGCCGGCGGAACGCAGGTGCTGCGCCATGGCACGATGCGCGCGCTGGTTACCGGTATCGAGGCGGTGCTGCCCGACGGCAGCTTGTTCGAAGGACTGGCACCACTCAAAAAGGATAATCGCGGCTATGATCTGCGCCATCTCTTCTGCGGCGCCGAAGGAACGTTGGGCATCGTCACCGCAGCCAGCCTTCAGCTTGTTCCGGCGGCAGCCGCGCGGCTCACCGCCTGGGTCGGCCTCGCCTCGCCCGACCGGGCGCTCGACTTGCTGCGCCGGCTCGACGATGACATGGGCCGCGCGCTCGAAGGGTTTGAGATATTGCCCCATGGCTGCCTCGACGCCGTGCTGCGCCATATCCCGCAGACGCGGGCGCCGCTCGCCACGCCCCAACCCTGGTATGCGCTGATTGAACTCGTCGGCGACAGCGAAACCGAATTGCGCCTGCCGCTCGAAACCGCCCTCCACGCTGCGCTCGAAAGCGGACGGATCGCCGATGCGATTCTGGCGAAGAACGAGAGCGAGAGCGAGGATTTCTGGCGGCTGCGCGATTCGATTTCCGAAGCAGAACGCGCCGAAGGCCCCGCGCTTCAGCATGATATCAGCGTGCCTGTGGACCGGATGCCCGAATTCATCGCCGAGAATCCGCACCGGCTTGCCGCCGCTTTTCCCGGCATTCGCACGCTCGCCTTCGGCCATTTGGGCGACGGCAATATCCATTATCACGTCCAGCCGCCCGAAAAAGCCGACGGCGCCGCCTGGCTTGCCGAGCATGGCGCAGCGGTCAGCCGCCTCGTCTATACCCATGTGCTCGAATGGGGCGGCTCCGTTTCGGCGGAACATGGCATTGGCCAGATGAAGCGGCAGGTGATGGCTGAACTCGACAGCCCGGCGCGCCTTGCCGCGCTGCGCGCAATCAAGACGGGGATGGACCCGGCGGGGCTTTTCAACCCCGGCAAGCTGATCGCGCCCTGATCGCTCGGACCCGCGCCGAAGCCAAAGCCGCCGCTACTGCGCCCTTGCGTCGAAAGCCATAGGTCAATAAGGCGCGGCTTTATCCTTTTTCGCCCGGATCCGCCGGGCCCTTGTATCGGAGCATCATAATGGCGACAGCGCCCGCCCCTTCCAACCTGCCGATCTTCTATAAAGACCTTCTTCCGCTCTCGAGCGTCGATCACGCCGATTGGAAAGCGCGCCCGCTCGACCGCGCCGATTTCCTGATCAGCCAGCATGCCGTGCCGCTGACCAGCGACGAATTTGTTGCCGCCTCGCGCTTTTACCCGATCGTTTTCTCGGCGGGCGACAATCCGGTTCCGCTCGCGCTGATGGGCCTTAACGAAGGGGTCAACACCTTCGTTGACGCCGAAGGCAAGCTGATCAACCCCGTCTATGTGCCGGCCTATATCCGCCGTTACCCCTTCCTGCTCGCGCGGCTGCGTCCCGACAGCGAAGAATTGTCGCTCTGCTTCGACCCGACCGCCGATGCGCTCGGCAAGTTCGACGAAGGCGACGACCTGTTCACCGATGGCAAGCCGTCGGACGCGACCAACGCGATCCTGCAATTCTGCCAGAATTTCGAGGAAGCGGGCCAGCGCACCGGCGCCTTTGTCGAGGAACTGAAAAAGGCCGACCTGCTCATGGACGGCGAAGTCAGCATTCAGCAGGAAGGCAATCCGCAGCCCTTCGTCTATCGCGGTTTCCAGATGGTCGACGAAAACAAGCTGCGCGAACTGCGCGGCGACGTGCTGCGTAAGATGATGCAGAATGGCATGTTGCCGATCATCTTCGCCCATCTCTTCTCGCTCCAGCTGATGCGCGAAGTTTTTGCGGAACAGGTGAAGAGCGGTAAAATGCCGCAGGTGACCGAAGCGCCGACCGCAGAAGCCCCGACCGCATAAGGAGATTTCCTATGGCCACCGTCGATACCGCTGCGCCTATGCCGCGCTATACGAAGGTGGCCATATGGCTCCACTGGATCATCGGCCTTGCCGTTCTGACCAATATCGGCATCGCGATGCTGACCGAAGGGCTGCCGCGCGAAACGCGCGGGGCGTTGATGGATATTCACAAGCCGCTGGGCATTACCGTCCTCGCGCTGACCATCCTGCTTATCCTCTGGCGCATCGGCCACCGCGCGCCGCCGCCGCCTGCCGCCATGCCCGGCTGGCAACGCCCGATCAGCAAGATGGTGCATTTCCTTTTCTATGTGCTGCTGATTCTTCTGCCGCTGTCGGGCTGGATCTGGTTTTCCGCCGCAGGCTATCCGATCGACTTTTTCGGATTGTTCGAGGTTCCGGCGCTCGTCGCCCCCGACAAGGCGCTCGCCGATGCCATGCATGAACGGCATGAATTTCTGGGTTTGTCGATGCTAGCGCTGGCGGCGCTCCATATTCTTGCGGCGCTCAAGCATCAATTGGTCGACCGCACGGGAATCCTCGCACGGATGAATCCCTTTTGATCCTCATCCGTCGCCGGGCCGCTTCGCGCCCGTCAGAAATCGACCGCCAGCCCTTTCAGCTCCCAGTCGCCATAGCGCACCGGGTTACGTCCGCCCGGCTGATCCTCGGGGGCATCCTCGACCATGGCGCGCGGCGCGGGTATCGGCGGGTTGATCCATCCTTCAGGCGGCTTGACATGCGCGGGGCGCTTGGTCGCCCGCGCCGTGCCGCCGATATGATCCTTGGGAGCTATGCTATTCATAACCCCCAGCCTATAGGCTTTTGCGCGCCCCGCGCCAAGCGTCGGACGAAAACAGTTCATGGCTGATCGCCGCCCACAGCGCCGACGCCGTTCACCCGCTGAGGGCGATCCGCCCGGCACGGCGCAGCGCCGCGCGGCGCTGCGCCTCATCGACGCGGTGCTGCGCCGCGGCGACCCGCTCGACCTTGCGCTTCACGCTGCAACGCAGGGCCTCGCCCCTGCCGACCGCGCCTTTGCCATCGCGATTGTGTCAGAGGCGCTGCGCTGGATGCAGGATATCGACGCGCTGATCGACAGCGCGACGAACGAACCGCTGCCCGATGACGTCAAGTCGCGCGCGGTGCTCCGTCTCGCCCTCGCCCAGCTTCTTGCGCTTGGCAGTCCGCCGCACGCCGTCGTCGCGACCGCCCTGCCGCTGGTCGCGGGGGGACCCCGCCGCCTCGTCCACGCGATCTTGTCACGCGCACAACAGGAAGAATGGCGCCTTCCCGACACCGCCACCTTGCCTCCCGCGACCGCCGAACGCTGGCAAGCGCAATGGGGCGTCGATATGTGTGCTGCCGCCTCCGCCGCTTGGAGCAACGCGCCGCCGCTCGACCTCAGTTTCGCCGGTGAGCCCGATGCCGCGCAATGGCCCGGCGCAGCGAAGCTCGCGCCCCGGCACCTTCGCCTGTCGCGCGGACAGGCGGTGGAAAGCCTGCCCGGCTATGCCGAGGGTGGCTGGTGGGTGCAGGATCTCGCCGCCAGCCTTCCCGCGCGCCTGCTGGGGGCGGGCGATGGGCGTCATGTCCTCGACCTTTGCGCCGCCCCCGGCGGCAAGACAATGCAGCTTGCTGCCGCCGGCTGGCGCGTCACGGCGCTCGACGCCAGCGCCAAGCGGCTCGCCCGGCTTCAGGATAATCTCGCGCGTACCGGCCTTGAAGCCGATATCGTTCAAGCGGACATTCGAAGCTGGCAGGCGGACGCCCCCGCCGACGCCGTACTGCTCGACGCGCCCTGCACCGCCACCGGCATTTTCCGCCGGCATCCCGATGTGCTCCATCGCGTCGAAGCCCCGCAAATCGCTGCGATGGCGGAGCTTCAGGCTGAATTGCTCGCCCGCGCCGCCACTTGGGTTCGCCCCGGCGGCATCCTTGTCTATGCGACCTGTTCGCTCGAACGCGCCGAGGGGGAGGATCAGATATCGGCCTTCCTTTCCGCCCATCCGGACTGGCAGGTCGATCCACCGCAGGTCGACGAACTGCCCCCCTTCATCGCCCCCCATGCGGCGGGCCATACCCGTACGCTCCCGACATTGCTCGGCGATAAGGGCGGGATCGACGGCTTCTTCATCGCGCGGCTGCGCGCACCGGACGCCTGACGTCATGGGGCGCCGACTGCATTTTCCAGGGTAAGAGCAAATGGCAAAGCCCCCATCCACGCCGCCAACCGGCGGCCCCGTCGATGAACCGGATTTTGCCGCCGCGCGCATCAAGCCGCCGTCGCCGCTCGCCTTTGTCGATTTCCGTTTCTTCTGGGTCGCGCGCTTCACCGCTGTCATGGCGACCATCGCAATGGTCGTCGTCATCGGCTACCAGCTCTATGACACGGCACGCACCGACTATGGCATGTCGATCAAGGAAGCATCGTTCCAGCTTGGTCTGCTCGGCCTCTTCCAGTTCGTCCCGCTTGCCATCCTCACCCCCGTCGCGGGCTGGGCAGCGGACCGGTTCGAGCGGCGCCGCGTCGCCATTTTCTCGAACCTCATCGACCTTCTGATCGCCGCCGCGCTCGCCTGGTTCACCTGGACCGACGCCCTGACCTTGCCGCTGATTTTCACGCTCGCCGCGCTGCACGGGGTCGCGCGCGTTTTTTCGGGGCCCGCGCTCACCGCCATTGCCCCCAATATCGTCCCCACCGACGTTCTGCCGCGTGCCGTGGCGATGAGCAGCATCGCGTGGCAGGCGGCGACAATCATCGGCCCGGCGGCGGGCGGTCTCATCTATGCAGCGCAGCCCACCGCCGTCTATCTTTTCGCCATGGCGCTGCTCGCCCTGTCGGCCTTTTCGATCAGCCGCGTGCGCCCGGTGCCGCCGCCGCCCGCCGAAGTGCGCCGTCACCCCTTGCGCGAAATGGTCGACGGGCTGGGTTTCGTATGGAACGAGCGCTTCCTCCTTGGCACCATTACCCTCGACCTGTTCGCTGTGCTGCTGGCCGGGGCGACCGCGATGCTTCCCGTCTATGCCCGCGATATCTTGCATATGGGCCCCGAAGGGCTGGGCTTCCTGCGCGCCGCGCCCGCGATCGGCGCGGTCACGATTGCGGTGGGCCTCGCCTTTCGTCCAATCGAACAGAATGTCGGGGTGAAGATGCTGTGGGCGGTCGCGGTGTTCGGCGCGGTCACCGTCGGCTTTGGCCTTTCGACCAACTTCCTTCTGTCGATGCTGCTGCTCGTCATCATGGGCGGCGCCGACATGTTCTCGGTCTTTGTGCGCGGTACGCTCATCCAGCTCAACACTCCCGATCATATGCGCGGGCGGGTCAGCGCGGCTTCGGGTCTTGCCATTTCGGCCTCGAACGAGCTGGGCGAAATGCGCGCCGGGGCGATGGCCGCACTCATCGGTCCGGTCAGCGCAGTCGTGATCGGCGGCGCTGGCGCGATAGGGATCACCGCGCTATGGTCGTGGCTGTTCCCGGAATTGCGCCGCGCGCGCACCTTCGAACCCCAATTCAAGGCAGGTAGCAAATGAAAGCCAATTCGATCCTCGAAACCATCGGCAATACGCCGCATATTCGCGTGGCAAAACTGTTTCCCGGCGCCGAAGTCTGGGTCAAATCCGAACGCAGCAACCCCGGCGGCTCGATCAAGGACCGCATCGGCCTCGCGATGATCGAAGCCGCCGAACAGGACGGCAGCCTGAAACCCGGCGGCACCATTGTCGAGCCGACCTCGGGCAACACCGGCATCGGCCTTGCCATGGCCGCGGCGGTGAAGGGTTACAAACTCGTCCTCGTCATGCCCGAATCCATGTCGGTCGAGCGTCGCCGCCTGATGCTCGCTTACGGCGCGACCTTTGACCTGACTCCGCGCGAAAAGGGGATGAAGGGCGCAATCGAACGCGCGATCGAGCTCGTCGAAACCACCCCCGGCGCGTGGATGCCGCAACAGTTTGAAAATGACGCCAATATCGACGTCCATGTCCGCACGACCGGCCCCGAAATCCTCGCCGATTTCAAGGATACGCCGATCGACGTGCTGATCACCGGCGTCGGCACCGGCGGTCATATCACCGGCTGCGCGCAGTTCCTCAAACAACATTGGCCGAATTTGAAAGTCTTTGCGGTCGAACCGCTCGCCTCCCCCGTCATTTCGGGCGGCCAGCCCGCCCCGCACCCGATCCAGGGCATTGGCGCTGGTTTCATTCCGCGCAATCTTCACACCGACCTGCTCGACGGGGTGATCAAGGTCGATGCCGCCGATGCCAAGGATATGGCGCGCCGCGCCGCGACCGAGGAAGGAATGCTCGTCGGCATCTCCTCGGGCGCGACGCTCGCCGCCATTCAGCAAAAGCTCGCCGAGCTTCCGCCGGGCAGCCGCGTCCTTGGCTTCAACTATGACACGGGCGAGCGCTATCTGTCGGTGCCCGATTTCCTGCCCGAGATCTGATCGCGCCCATGCGCCGCACCGATCGCAGCGCCAGGGGCGCCGATGACGCGGACAAGGCGTGGATGCGCGACGTCGCGGGCTGGCTGTTCGTCCTGCTCGCCGTCGCCGCCATCGCTGCCGTGCTTTACAGCAACGGCCGTGCGGGCTTCGCGCCCGACGCACCGCGCGCCAAGCCCGTCGCCCCGCGCCCCGATGTCGTGCCCCCGCCGCCGCCGATGGAATTGGCGCCGCTGGCAGAGGAGGAGGCGCGCGCCGCCAACGCCCGCATCCCCCTCGTCACGCGCGATGTGACCGCGGCGCGCCCCTTCATCTATGCCGGCGGCGGTGAAGCGCGCGCCCGTGCCCGCGACTGCCTCGCCACGGCGATGCTTTACGAAGCGGGCGACGATGCAAAGGGTCAGCTGGCGGTGGGACAGGTGGTGATCAACCGCGCGCGGCACCCTGCCTTCCCCAAATCCATTTGCGGTGTCGTCTTTCAGGGGTCGGAACGGCGAACCGGCTGCCAGTTCACCTTTACCTGCGACGGCGCCCTCGCGCGCCGCTATTCAGCCGCCGCCTGGACCCGCGCGCAGGCCAATGCTGACCGGATGCTGTCGGGCACCACCTATGCCCCCGTCGGCCTCGCCACCCATTATCACACCGATTGGGTGCGCCCTTATTGGAGCGACAGTCTCGAAAAAATCGCAGCGGTCGACACGCATCTTTTCTTCCGCTGGCCTGGTTATTGGGGCACTCCGGGTGCGTTCCGCGGCGCCGTGCGCGGCGACGACGCCCCCGTCGCCAAGCTCGCCGCCCTCTCGCTCGCCCATGCAACGGGCGGCGTCTTTCCCACTGAATTGACGGGCAGCTTCTCGCCCATCGACCAAAATGCCGAAGTCGGCGAAGTCCAGATTTTCCCGGCCCCGGCGGCACCCGGCCTGCCCTCCGTCACGCCCTCGGCCGCCCCCGGCGGCGCGCCCGCCAAAACCGAAAGCCGCGACACCATCATCGTGCAGCTTGACCGCGGCGCAGCCCCGGAAAGCTTCGTCACCACCGCACTGCGCCTCTGCGGCACGCGCAGCTATTGCAAGCTGATGGGCTGGACCGACGCCAAGGCGAAGCCCGCAAGCGAGGCCATGTCCGACAATCAGCGCGACGCGATGAGTTTTTCCTATCTACGCGACGACAAGGCGGGTTTCGAAAAGGCGCTATGGAACTGCGGCGAATATAAGCGCGACAATCCGCGTCAGTGCATGAAAAGATAAAGGTCCCAGTCAGGACGCCGCCCCCTCTGGATGCCGGACTTGATCCGGCATCCAGAGGCCCACGCCCATCGCCATTGCGAACCCAACGCCGGACGAAGCAATCCCCAGCCCGCGCCCTTGCGGCTACCGGCCAGCAAAAAGGGGGCCGGCCTCCGCCTGCCCCCTTGTTACCCGTCACCCATGCGGGCGGATCAGATATTTCTCGCCCGTGCGCTTGGCATTATAGGCCTGCGCCACATCAAGGCTCAGTGCCTCGGTCAGTGAAATATTGTGGCTATAATGGCTCTTGAAGGTGGTGGTCAGCTCATCGACCACCCGCTTGCGGAGCCGCGCCGCGACTTCGGGGCCTGCTTTCTGGAGGAAAGGCGTCAGCAAAAAGCCCGACAGCGACCAGGTCAGGCCAAAGCTGCGGTTGAGGATCGTCGGGCCCAGATCAAGCGCGCCATAAATATAGACCTGCTTCATCGTGTCGGAGCCATAGCGGCTGTAATTTTTCATCCGCTTCACCGCGGCGACTTCCATCGCCGACAAAATCTGCCCGGCGAGCTTGCCGCCGCCGATGGCGTCAAAGCCCAGCGTCGCTTCGGTCGCGGTGATCGCCTCGATCAGCTTCGCCTGAAAATCCTCGTCGCAGCTGTTGACGACATATTCAGCGCCCAGATCCTTGAGCAGCTTCACCTGCGCTTCGCTGCGGACGATATTGACCAGCGGCACGCCGTCCTTGGCGCAAATCTTGACCAGCATCTGCCCCAGGTTCGACGCAGCGGCGGTGTGGACGATCGCGCTATGCCCTTCCATCCGCATCGTCTCGACAAAGGCTTGCGAGGTCAGCGGGTTGACGAAGCAGGATGCGCCATCGGCGGGATCGGTGCCATCGGGAAGCTCCATCACCATCTGGACGGGCAGGCAGCGATATTCGGCATACATTTCGCCGCCCAACAGGGCGACCGTCTTGCCGACCAGCGCCTGCGCCTCGGGCGAATCGCCCGCTGCGACAACGACACCGCTGCCTTCATTTCCGATCGGCAGTGCATCGCCGATCCGCCCGCTCATCGCGCGCATCCCCGGCGGCGGCACATCGGCGCTGAGCATCGGCAGCCCGTCACGCTCCCCCGCCCGCGCCGTCGACATGTCGGCGCCGCCAAACAATAGCCCTAAGTCAGAAGGATTGATGGGCGTCGCCAGCACCTTCACCAGCACTTCATGCGGCTTGGGAGTCGGCATGGCGCGCCGCTCAAAATAAACCTCCAGCTCGCCTTCAGGCTTTACCAGCGTCACCATGACAAGATTGGTATCGGGCAGGTCGGTCACATGCGTCTCCCTTGCTTTGGTTTTCAGATGCAACGGAAATAGGGGCGCGCGTCGGTGGTGGCAATGAGGCGAGCTGGAAAAAATCCGCAGCAGCCCACACCGCCCCAGCATCGTCACCCCGGACTTGATCCGGGGCCATGAGCAGATCTTTCCGGATGTGTTGCATGGGGCGAGCCACCGGCACCATGGGTCCCGGATCAAGTCCGGGATAACGAAAAAGAGAAAACGCCGCGCCCTTAGCTGCTGGCTGCAAACCCCGCCGCGATCCGCAGCACCTCCCCCGCCAACTCCTTCCGGCAGATCAGCAGATCGGGCAAATAGGTATCGTGCGCATTATAGCGCAGCGGCGTGCCATCGGCGCGGCTTGCGTGCAGTCCCGCCGCTTCGGCCACGGCCACGGGCGCGCAATTGTCCCATTCATATTGGCCGCCGCTGTGCAGATAAATATCGGCCTCGCCGCGTACCACCGCCATCGCCTTCGCCCCCGCCGATCCCATGGCGAGCAGTTCGGCGCGCAGGCGTTCGGCGACAAACAGCGCTTCCGCCGCGGGCCTCGTCCGGCTTACGAGCATTTTCAGCGGCGCATTGGCGGGTTTCAACGCGGGCGGGCTGCCCGAGGTCAGCGTCACGCCCAGCCCCGGCAGCGCGACCGCGCCGATTTTCGCTTCGCCATCGACCGCCAGCGCGACATGGACCGCCCAATCGCTGCGACCCTCGCCATATTCGCGTGTGCCGTCGAGCGGATCGACGATCCACACGCGTGACGCCGCCAGCCGGGCTTCGCTGTCCTTTTCCTCTTCGGACAGGATCGCATCGTCGGGCCGCGCCGCGCGCAATTCGCGGCACAGCAAAGCATTGGCCGCGGCATCGCCCGCCTGCCCCAGCGCCTTGCCCGCATGGCGCCCCTCGGCGCGCAGGTGCAGCAGCAATTCGCCCGCAGCGTCCGCAAGCCGCTCGGCCAGCTTCTCGTCGCTCTCGCGCATGGTCCCTCTTACCCCAGCAGATGGTCGATGATGCGTTCGGCCGCTTCATCGGCGCTCATCGCGCGGGTGTCGATATGAATTTCCGGATTTTCAGGCGCTTCATAGGGGCTGTCGATGCCGGTGAAATTTTTAAGTTCCCCGGCGCGGGCCTTTTTATACAGGCCCTTGACGTCGCGGCGCTCGGCTTCCTCCAGCGGCGTATCGACGAAAATCTCGATAAACTCGCCTTCGGGCATCATCGCGCGCACCATCTCCCGCTCCGCCTTGAACGGCGAAATAAAGGCGGTGATGACGATCAGCCCCGCGTCGGTCATCAGCTTGGCGACCTCGCCGACGCGGCGGATATTTTCGATCCGGTCAGCCTCGGTAAAACCGAGATCCTTGTTCAACCCGTGGCGGACATTATCGCCGTCGAGCAGGAAACTGTGGCGATTCATGCGGTGCAGCTTTTTTTCGACCAGATTGGCGATGGTCGATTTGCCCGACCCCGACAGTCCGGTGAACCACAGCAGCGCCGGCTTCTGATTCTTGAGATCGGCGCGCATCTCGCGGCTGACGTCGGTGGCCTGCCAGTGGACATTTTGGGCGCGGCGCAGGCTGAAATGCAGCATCCCCGCCGCGACGGTCGCATTGATCAGCTTGTCGATGAGGATAAAGCCGCCCAGCGTGCGATTATCGGCATAGGGGGTGAAAACCAGCGGCTTGTCGGTCGACACTTCGGCCACGCCAATGCCGTTCAGCTCCAGCGTCTTGGCCGCCAGCCGGTCGAGCGTGTTGACGTTAATCTCATATTTGGGCGGCTGCACCGTCGCCGACACGCTTTGCGTCCCCAGCTTCAGCCAATAGGCGCGGCCCGGAATCATCGCCTCATCAGCCATCCAGACGATGGTCGCCTCGAACCGGTCGGCGACTTCGGGCGGCGCATCGGCGGCGGCGATCACATCGCCGCGCGAACAGTCAATTTCGTCGGACAGTGTCAAAGTGATCGACTGACCGGAAACGCCTTCCTCCAGGTCGCCGTCCAGCGTCACAATGCGCTCAACCCGCGTCTGCTTGCCGCTCGGCAGGATACGCACGGCATCGCCCGGCTTGACCGATCCGGCCGCAATCTGCCCCGAAAAGCCGCGAAAATCGAGGTTCGGGCGATTGACCCATTGGACAGGCATCAGAAATTCTGACCGCGCCTCACGCTGCGTGGCAACTTCAACACTTTCCAGATGCTCGATCAGCGCCGGGCCCTTGTACCAGGGCATATGGGGCGATGCGGCGGCGATATTGTCGCCCTTGAACCCCGAAATGGGGATGGCGGTAAAATCGGTAATGCCGATCTCGCTCGCAAAGCTGCGGTATGACAGCAGGATGCGCTCGAACACCCCCTTGTCATAACCGACAAGGTCCATCTTGTTCACCGCCAGCACAATATGCTTGATGCCCAGCAATTGCGCGAGGAAGCTGTGCCGCCGCGTCTGGGTCAGCACGCCTTTGCGCGCATCGACCAGGATCACCGCCAGATCGGCGGTCGAAGCGCCGGTGACCATGTTGCGCGTATATTGTTCATGCCCCGGCGTATCGGCGACGATGAATTTGCGCTTTTCGGTCGTGAAAAAACGGTAGGCGACGTCGATGGTGATCCCCTGCTCGCGCTCGGCGGCGAGGCCGTCGACCAGCAGGGCAAAGTCGATCTCCTGCCCCTGCGTCCCCACGCGCTTGCTGTCGGCCTCCAGCGCGGCAAGCTGGTCTTCAAAGATCATCTTGCTGTCATAGAGCAGGCGTCCGATCAGCGTCGATTTGCCATCGTCCACGCTGCCGCAGGTGATGAAGCGCAGCAGCGACTTTTTCTCATGCTGCGCCAGATAGGCGTCGATATCCTCGGCGATCAGCGCATCGGTGACATAGATGGGGTCGGTCATCAGAAGTAGCCCTCCTGCTTCTTCTTCTCCATCGACGCATCGCCGCCATCCTTGTCGATGACGCGGCCCTGCCGTTCGCTCGTCGTGGTCAGCAGCATTTCCTGGATCACCTCGCTCAGCGTCGCCGCCTCGCTCTCGACCGCACCCGTCAGCGGATAGCAGCCCAGCGTACGAAAGCGCACCGAGCGCAGCACCGGCTCCTCGCCATCGCGCAAGGGGAAGCGCTCGTCATCGACCATCAGCAGCATGCCGTCGCGTTCCACCGTCGGACGCGGTGCAGCAAAATAGAGCGGGACGATGGGGATATTCTCGCGGGCGATATATTGCCAAATATCAAGCTCGGTCCAGTTGCTGATCGGAAAGACGCGAATGCTCTCGCCCCCACTCTCGGTGCGGGGCGCCTTCCTGGCATTATAGAGATTCCACAGCTCGGGCCGCTGCTTCTTCGGATCCCAGCCATGGCTGACGGTGCGAAAGGAGAAGATGCGCTCCTTCGCCCGGCTCTTTTCCTCGTCGCGCCGCGCGCCGCCAAAGGCGACATCGAATCCATGGAGGTCAAGCGCCTGCTTCAACCCCTCGGTCTTCCACATGTCGGTGTGCAGTGGGCCATGGTCAAAGGGGTTGATCCCGCGCGCCTTGGCCTCCGGGTTCTGATAGACGATCAGCTCCATGCCGCTTTCGACCGCCATGCGGTCACGCATTTCGTACATGGCGCGGAATTTCCACGTCGTATCGACATGCAGCAGCGGGAAAGGCGGCGGCGAAGGGTAAAAGGCCTTGCGCGCAAGATGCAGCATCACCGCGCTATCCTTGCCGACCGAATAAAGCATCACCGGCTTGGCGGCGTCGGCCATCACTTCGCGCATGATATGAATGCTCTCGGCCTCCAGCCGGTCGAGATGGGTCAGCGTGTCACTCATGCGGATGGCATTGCCCCTGTCGCGGCGCTCGCGCAAACTGTATGGCCTTTCATCCCTGCAAGCCAGTCTTTGGAAGGGCCGCCATGCCATGCCTCCTGTCCCCACGTCCGTCCCGGCATCGCCGGTGATCTGGCTCGCCCTGTCCGCCGCGGCGATGCTGGTCTCCGCGCTCATCCACGGCCTTGCAGGCGAACGCCGGCTGCTCCGCCCGCTGCTCGCGCTCGACGATGGCATTATGGCGAACCCGCTCGCCCGCCGCATCTTCCGCTTCGCCTGGTATGCGACCGCGGTGCTGATGCTCCTGTCGGCGGCGACGATCCTCTGGCCGGGAACGCCAGGGGGGCTCATTTTGTTGATAGGGTCAGGCTGGCTCGCTACCGGGCTCGCCAATGCCCTCTACACCCGTGGACGCCATATCATCTGGCTTGCGCTGGTGGCGGCGGGTCTGTTCGCCTTGGTGGGAGGATGGCCATGAATCAAACGATACTCGATGCGCTGCAATATTATGGCGCGGGCGCCGCCACGCTCGCCGCGCTGATCGTCTCGCTCAATCTGGGCCGCCGCTGGACCGGCTGGGCCTTTGTCATCTTTGTCACCAGCAGCATCGCGCTCATCGCCTGGGGCTTTCTGCAATCGGACAGCGAAGGCATTGGCTGGCAGAATATCGCGCTGCTGGTCATCAATGGCATTGGCGTCTATCGCTATCTGATCGCCAAGGAAGCGCCCCCCGCGCCCGATGGCTCGACCGAATAACCGCACACCCCCGGGAGCAGACAGAATGGCCGGCAGATTTTTCGACGAATGGAGCATCGGCGACACGCTGGAGCATGAAATCCGCCGGACGGTCACCGAAACCGACAATCTGCTCTTCACGACGATGACCCACAACCCCCAGCCGCTTCACCTCGATGTCGAGGCGGCCAAAGCGTCCGAATTCGGCCAGATCCTCGTCAACGGGACCTTCACCTTCAGCCTGATGGTCGGCCTCTCGGTCGGCGACACAACGCTCGGCACGCTCGTCGCCAATCTGGGCTATGACAAGCTCGTCATGCCCAAACCGGTGTTCATCGGCGACACGCTGCGCGCGACCAGTGAAGTCATCGCGCTCAAACCGTCGAAATCGCGCCCCAATGCCGGGATCGTCACCTTCCTCCACCGCTGCATCAACCAGCGCGCCGAAATCGTCTGCCAGTGCGAACGCTCGGCACTCCTCAAGAGGAAGGATAGCTGATGCGCCTCCGCTCGCTTCTCTTCGTCCCCGGCGACCGGCCCGAACGCTTTGCCAAGGCGGCTGCGTCGGGCGCCGACGCGATCATCCTTGATCTGGAGGATTCGGTCGCACCAGCCAACAAACAGGCGGCGCGCGATCATATCGCCGATTATCTGGCGAAAGAACGCAGCGGCGTCACTCTCGTGCGCGTCAATCCGCTCGATGGTCATATGACCGCCGCCGATATCGCCGCCATCGCCGCCGCGCGGCCTGATGCGATCATGCTGCCCAAGGCCGAAGGCGCGCCCAGCATCGCGCAGCTCGACACGATTTTACGCAGCGAAGCACCCTCCGGCGCCTCGCTGCCGCCGATCCTCCCCATCGCCACGGAAACCCCGGCGGCGATCTTCACCGTAGGCAGCTACCGCGAGGTCAGGGACCGTCTGCTCGGCCTCACCTGGGGTGCCGAGGACTTGCCCGCCGCCATCGGCGCCGCGACGAGCCGCGAGGCGGACGGCAGCTATACCGATCCCTATCGCGTCGCCCGTTCGCTCACGCTTTTTGCCGCCCATGCCGCGGGCGCCGCCGCCATCGACACCGTCTTTCCGGCGATCAAGGATACGGACGGCCTAGCCGCCTATGCGGCGCGCGCGCGCCGCGACGGCTTCACCGGTATGATGGCAATCCACCCCGCGCAGGTCGAGCCGATCAACGCCGCCTTCACCCCCTCCACCGAAGAGGTTGCCCGCGCGCAGGCGATTGTCGACGCCTTTGCCGCCAACCCCGGCGTCGGGGTGCTTCAGGTCGATGGCAAGATGGTCGACGCGCCGCATTTGAAGCAGGCGCAGCATATCCTCGCCCTCGCGGACTGAAGCCAAACGTCACCCCGGAGTCGATCCGGGGCCCGCCTTCCCCTTCGCGCTCCCGTGCGTGGCTACGCCGCCAAATCACCGCCGCCGAAAAGGCCGGTGCCGCTTCATCCAGCTTTTCCCGCGCCGCCAGCTTCGCCGCAATCCGCGCTCGGCCACGGGCTCGAACATGGCATCGGGGCGCGTCGGGTCGAGCAATTCATTGGCCGCAATAAATTCGTCGAGCGGGCCCGGCGCCACCAGGTCGAGCCATTCCAGTGAACGCCCTTCGCCGCGCAATTCCTCTATGGCAGCGATCAGCGATCCGTGGGCCTTAAAGGCTTTGCCCACGGCTTCCGGCTCCACCCCCAGATGTTCGGCGATCAGCGATTCGCGCAGCCGCCGGATGGCCGGGCCTGTTTCCCGGTTTGCAGGCAGCGCGGCGTCGATGGTGACATCGCATTCGCTGTCGAGCCCCATCGATCGATTGTTGAGATTGGCGGACCCCACGCGGATCAACCGGTCATCGACAATCGCCGTCTTGGCATGAACATAAATGGGAGTGCCCCCTGTCGTCCGCGGGCAATAGATACGCAGCCGGTCGCCATGGCGCGTCTTGGAAATCTGCCGCACCAGCTCCACCCGTGCCGCATCCATCGCCATCTGCTCCAGCCATCCGTCGGCAGTATGCGGCATCACCAGGATAAATTCGGGCGGATCATCCTCGTCCAGCCGGGCGGCGATGGCGGCGGCGATCTTCCCGCAAGTGAAATACTGATTTTCGAAATAGATGAAGCGCTCGGCTGCCGCGATCATGTCGAGATAAAGCTGCTCAATTTCGCGCACTTCGGTGCAATCGCGATAGGCGGCGCGGGTCCGCGATATGGAGACATCCACATCCTCGAAATCAGCCTCCAGATCGTCCGGCCAATTCTCGCCTTCGCCTGACAGGTCGCGCAGCGCCTTGTTCGTCGCGCGCTGCCAGCGCTCATTGCCAAGGTCCGCCAGGGCATTACCGACCTTCCCCGCGAGGATCATCGTCACATCATGCCAGGGCAAATAAGCACGCCCATCGGGGGCGATGCGGTGCGGATCATCATCGCGGTGATCGCGCGTGTCCCAGCGGCGCGCGCCGACGTCGATGCCCCCGCATACCGCCAGATGATCGTCGAATATCGCCACTTTCTGATGATGGCTGCATCCCACGGGATGCGCGCCGTCCAGGCGGAAACTGATCGATCGCGTCGCCTTCCAGCGCAGGATCATCGCCAGGATGCGCGGCATGAACAATTGCTTCAGCCCGCCAAAGTTCCAGCGCAAAATATCAATGTCGCGCCCCGGCTTGTCATGCGCCAGACGCAGCATGAAATGTCCCAGCGCCTCGCCATGGCCCTGTTCATCGGGGCGCAGCGAAATGCGCGGATCGAAATCCCATCCGATCAGCAGGATGCGCTCGCGTGCGCCCTCCATCAATCGTTCGAGCAGGGCATAATAATCGGCGGCATCGACGATCATCCGCGCCTTGTCGGCGCGCTCGATCCGCCAGCAATTATGCCCTTCCCGGACAATGGGAGCCAATGGCGAAGAAGTTGGGGGTGCGACGCTCATCGGCCTCGGCACGCATGACGAGGCCGATGGTTGCGTCGCCGCTGGCTCAAGCCACGGAAAATTGTTCGGGCGTCAGCGCCATCATCGCTTCGCTGCCCGCTTCAATCTTGCGGCGCAGCGCGCCCGCGTCGGGCATGAAGCGCTCGGCGAAGTGACGCGCGGTCACCAGCTTGGCTTCCAGAAACGCCTTGTTACCGCGCCCTTCGTCCAATGCCCTTTGCGCGGCCTCGGCCATGCGAAGCCACATCAGCCCCAGCGCGACAATGCCCATGATATGCATATAATGATGCGCGCCCGCGCCAACATTATTGGGGTTGGCCATGCCATTTTGCATGAACCACATGGTCGCGGCTTTCAGCTCGCCATTGGCCTTTTCCAGCCTTCCTGCAAAATCGGCGAGCGGCCCGTCCTTCGCCGCCGCGCATTCGGCATCGACGATGGCAAAGAAAGCCTGCACCGCGCGCCCGCCATTTTGCGCCAGCTTGCGGCCCACCAGATCCATCGCCTGTACGCCGTTCGCGCCTTCGTAAATCATCGTGATGCGGGCATCGCGGACATATTGGCTCATGCCCTGTTCCTCGATGTAGCCATGGCCGCCGAACACCTGCTGGGCGTTGGTTGCGACTTCATAGCCCTTGTCGGTGCCATAGCCCTTGATCACCGGAGTCAGCAGGCTGACGAGGTCGTCGGCCTGCTGCCGCCCCTCCTCGCTTTCGGCCAGATGGGCGAGATCGACCTGAAGCGCGCCCCAGGTGCACAGCGCGCGCAGCCCCTCGACCGTCGCCTTGCCGTCCATCAGCATCCGGCGGATATCGGGATGGACGAACAGCGGATCGGCCTTTTCCTGCGGCTCCTGCGGCCCGGTCAGCGCGCGGCCCTGCCGCCGGTCATGGGCATATTGCACGGCGTTCTGATAGGCGACATCGGCCTGGCCCAGCCCCTGAATGCCGACGCCCAGCCGCGCAGCGTTCATCATGATGAACATCGCGGCGAGACCCTTGTTTTCCTCGCCGACCATCCAGCCCTTCGCGCCGTCATAATTCATTACGCAGGTCGAATTGGCGTGAATCCCCATCTTGTGCTCGATCGACCCGCAGGACAGGCTGTTGCGCTCGCCCAGCGAGCCATCGTCATGGACGAGGAATTTGGGCACGATGAACAGCGAAATCCCCTTCACGCTGTCGGGCGCATCGGGAGTTTTGGCCAGCACCAGATGGATGATATTTTCGGTCAGGTCATGCTCGCCTGACGAGATGAAAATTTTGGTGCCGGTGACGTCATAGCTGCCATCACCATTGGGCACCGCGCGCGTGCGGATCAGGCCCAGATCGGTGCCGCAATGGGGTTCGGTCAGGTTCATCGTCCCGCCCCATTCGCCCGCGATCATCTTGGGCGTATATTTTGCTTTCTGCTCGTCCGACCCTTTGGCCAGGATCGCCGCGACCGCACCCTGGGTCAGACCGGGATACATGGCAAAGGCCTGGTTGGCCGCATTGCGATATTCCTCGACCGGAAAACCGATGACATGCGGCAACGCCTGTCCGCCAAATTCCTCGGGCGCGGTGAGCAGGCCCCAGCCCGCCTCGCAATAGGCCTGATAAGCCTCCTTGAAGCCCTTGGGCGTCGTCACCGATCCGTCGTCATGGCGCGTACAGCCTTCAAGGTCGCCCGACTGGTTGATCGGAAACAGCACTTCCTCGCAAAATTTCCCTGCCTCGCTCAACACCGCCTCGACCATGTCGGGGGTGGCGTTCGAAAAGCCGGGAAGATGCGAATAGCGCTCAATGCCGAGCACATCGTTGATCAGGAAAAGCGTGTCTTGGACAGGCGCGCGATAGACGGGCATGAATCATCCTTCCGAAAAGCGGTTTCAGCGAACAAGTCCTGCCTGGGGAGAAAGGAAAAAGGGCTCAGCCGACCTTCTTCTTTTTCTCGGCGGCGTCGACCTTCTTCACCGTTTCGATGAACCGTGTCAGCTCATCTACAGCGCTGTCAATATCGTCCCGCTGCCGCTGGAGCAAGGCGATACGTTGTTCGCATTTCTCGATCGTGACCTGCCGCTGCAATTTGCGGCCATCGCCAACGTCGTAGAGGTCGATCATCTCGCGAATGTCGGCCAGGCTGAAACCGGTGCGCTTGGCGCGCAAAATCCACGCCAGCCGGGCCCGGTCGCGCTTTGAATAGATGCGCGACAATCCCTTGCGCGACGGGCTGATCAGCCCTTCATCCTCATAAAAGCGCAGCGCCCGGGCGGTAACGCCAAATTCGGACGACAGGTCGGTGATGCTGAACTGCTCCCGGCCCAAATGGTCGGGCGTGTCGATATGGGCGTGGCCGTATTCGTCGGTCATGCGAAAAGACTAGTTTCCGTTGACGTGAACGTCAAGCCCGACTGGGCGGCGCCGTAGCGTCGGGCTGCCGGCGGTCCGTTCTGCCCTTAATCAGCGCAGGGCCGGATGACATTGCCCGCTTTATCCCGCATTCGCAAGCCCCTTGCGTCATCCTCGGCCCAGCTCGCGCGCGGCAGCCGCAACCCCGCCAATGATGAGCGGCCCGGACAAAGCGACGCACAGGATTCGGGCCATTCCCCGTCAAAGCGAAGCTCGTCTGCCTCCTCGCTTACGCGGAGTTCGCACTTGTCCGCACCGCCGAACTGCAATCGCCAGCCGTCGTCCGTCTTGCTCACGCTTCCTCGTGCCGCACAACTCAGCGCCTCGCCAAAGGAGGCGCTCAAGGCAAAGCGCCACCGCCCCGGTCCATCGGGCACCACACACATGGCATCGCGCCCCAGATTATGTGTGCGCTCGAACACACCCGTCAGCGGCCCAGCCTCGGCCTGCACCAGCCCGCGGGCCCGCGCGGCGCGTTCCAGCGGATTATCGGCATCAACATGTCGCGCCGCCTCATCTGGCCCCTCCCCCTGGCACCCGGCGAGCGCCAGCATTAACAAAGCGGTCAGCAAATGCCTCCGCCCTTTATCCGCTGGATCAACCTTGATCATCGTCGCCCAGAAACGCCAGCGTTCCATCGGATTCGATGCGGCGGTAAAAGCAGGACCGCCGCCCGGTGTGACAGGCCGGGCCCATGGGGCGGACCTTCAGCAAGATCGCGTCCTGATCGCAATCGACCAGCATTTCGATCAGCTCCAGCTCATTGCCGGAGCTTTCGCCCTTGCGCCACAAGGCCTGACGCGACCGGGACCAGAAATGGGCCCGTCCCGTGGAGCGGCTTTGCGTGATCGCTTCCTCATTCATATGGGCCACCATCAGCAGCGTGCCGTGCGCGGCATCGACGACAATGGCGGTCACCAGCCCCGCCGCGTCAAAGCGCGGTAGAAATTGATTGGTCTCATCGGCTTTTGCGTTCATGGAGGCGGCATAGAGCAGATGACAGGGGCCTGAAAAGCCCGATGGGGGAGCGGAATATAAAGGGATTTGCGAAAAAGCAGCCAAATTGGGGGCGACATTTCGCTTCCGCGCTCCTATATGCGCCCCAGTCCCAGCCCCCCTGCCCCCGGAATGACATGCTGACGACCCATGCTTTTGACGACGACAAGCTCCGCGAAGAATGCGGAGTCTTTGGTATTCATGGCGCAGAAAGCGCCGCCGCTGCGGTTGCTCTTGGCCTGCATGCGCTTCAGCATCGCGGTCAGGAAGCGGCCGGGATCACCGCCTTTGACGGCAAGGATTTTCATACGCACCGCGCGACCGGCCATGTCGCGGGCAATTTCGACCGTGATGATCTGATGCGTCAGCTCGCGGGCAATGCCGCCATCGGCCATGTCCGCTATTCGACCACAGGCGATACGGGGCTGCGCAATGTACAGCCGCTCTTTGCCGATCTCGCGACCGGCGGTTTTACCATCGCGCATAATGGCAATATTTCCAACGCCACGGCGCTGCGCAAGAGCCTTGTGCGGCGCGGCGCCATTTTCCAATCGACCAGCGATACAGAGGTGATCATTCACCTCGCCGCCACCTCCAGCTATCGCACTCTGCTCGACCGTTTCATCGACGCGCTCAAGCAGGTGGAGGGCGCTTATTCGCTGATCGTCCTCACCGCCGAAGGGATGATCGGATGCCGCGATCCGCTCGGCATTCGCCCGCTGGTGATCGGCAAGCTCAACGACGCCTATATCTTCGCTTCGGAAACCGTCGCGCTCGATGTGGTCGGCGCCGATTTTGTTCGCTCGGTGGAACCGGGAGAGCTGGTGATTGTGCGCGATGGCGAGCTAACCTCGCACCACCCCTTCACCGACCGCCCCGCGCGTCCGTGCATTTTCGAGTATGTCTATTTCTCGCGCCCCGACTCGATTGTCGACGGCACCAGCGTCTATTCGGTGCGCAAGGCGATTGGCGCGGAACTGGCGCGCGAAAATCCGGTGGATGCCGATCTCGTCATCCCCGTCCCCGATTCGGGGACGCCAGCCGCCATCGGCTATGCGCAGGAATCGGGCATTCCCTTTGAATTGGGGATTATCCGTTCGCACTATGTCGGACGCACCTTTATCCAGCCGGGGGACAAGGTCCGCAATCTGGGCGTCAAGCTCAAGCATAATGCCAATCGCGCACTGATCGCGGGCAAGCGCATCGTGCTGATCGACGATTCGATCGTGCGCGGCACGACCAGCCTCAAGATCGTGCGGATGATGCGCGACGCGGGCGCCGCCGAAGTGCATATGCGTATCGCCAGCCCACCGACGCAGCATAGCTGCTTCTATGGCGTCGACACGCCCGAGCGGGCAAAGCTGCTCGCCGCGCAGATGACGGTGGGCCAGATGGCCAATTTCATCAACGCCGACACCCTGTCCTTCCTGACGATCGAGGGGCTGTATCGCGCGCTGGGCGAAGCAAAACGTACCGATGATTGCCCGCAATATTGCGACGCCTGTTTCACCGGCGATTATCCGACCACGCTGACCGATTTCGACGAAAGCAGCGCCGACGATCAATTCTCCCTCCTCGCAGAGCGCGTTGTCTAACCCATGACCGATTCTTCTCAACAGCTTGCGGGCCAGGTTGCGCTCGTCACCGGCGCCAGCCGCGGCATTGGCGCCGCCATCGCCCAGTCGCTCGCAGCGCGCGGCGCGCATGTCGTCATTACCGCGCGCACGGCGGGCGGGCTGGAAGAGCTGGAGGACCGCATCCATGCCGCGGGCGGCCATGCGACCATCGCGCCGCTCGATCTCACCGACGGCGACAGCATTGCGCGGCTGGCGAGCGCCATGGCTGAACGCTGGCAGCATCTGGACATGCTAGTACTCAACGCCGCCATGCTCGGCACGCTGACCCCGGTCGCGGCGATTGACGGCAAGGAATTCAACCGGCTGCTGACCCTTAACCTCGTCGCGCAGCAGGCACTGATCGCCAATTTCGACCCGCTGCTCCGCCGTGCCGCCAAAGGCCGCCTGCTCGCGCTGTCGAGCGGCGTTGCGCGAAGCCCGCGTGCCTATTGGGGCGCCTATGCGGCTTCCAAGGCGGCGCTCGAAGCCCTTGTCACGAGCTATGGTGCCGAAATGCAGAATATCTCGCCGGTCCGCACCGCGATTCTCGATCCCGGCGGCACCCGCACCCAGATGCGCGCGCGCGCCTATCCCGGTGAAGACCCCAAAAGCATCAAGGATCCCGAAGCGGTCGGCGAATTTGTCGCGCGGCTGATGGTCGAAGGCTTTGACAGCACGGCATTCCATTCGCTGCCCAAAGTGATGGAAGAAGCTTAACGCCCTTTTTGCCTTCTTATGCTACGCCGCTTCGCGACCAGCATGAACAAGTCCATGTCCAAAGGCATGATCAGGGGGGCAAGAATATGAAAAACAAGTGGGTCCGCTCGGCGCTCGCCGGCATAGTGGGAATCATCGTCGCCTTCGGCCTTGTCTGGCTGCTCCAATATGCGGGCGGCAACCTCGCCCCCATCGTCTATGACCCCGAGACGGGCGAAATATTGATTCCGCTGGGATCTACCATTGCCCTGTTCATCGGCTGGTTCGCGGGAAGCTTCGCGGGAAGCTGGCTCGCCATGCGTATGTCCGAAGGCAGCGGCGTCGGCTGGATCGTCGCGGGCGCGGTCATCGGCGCCGCCCTTTACCGTGCGGTCACCCTCGCCGATGCCTGGTGGGTGATGGCCCTCGCCGTGATTCTGCCGCTGCTCGCCGTCTGGATGGCCGAACGCGCCATAGCCACGGCCAAGAGCAACACCGCCGCCGCCTGATCGAGCAGAACAACATCGTCACCCCGGACCTGATCCGGGGTCCACGCTGCGCTTGAAGATGTCATGGCGAACCCGGCGAAAGCCGGGCGAGGCAATCTCCCGCCCCCGCACTTGCGGGGGCGGATAGCAAGCCCCGCTGCTCAGCGCCGCTTCTCCCGGTCCACCGCCGCCTGCACCGCCTTGTAAAAAGCTTCGCGCTCCGCGCCCACGCCTTCGGGGTCCGTAGCGACCGGCCAGTTTCCGTTCGACGCAATCACCAGCTTGCGCTTGGGATCGATAAAAATCCCCTGCCCGAAAATCCCCTGCGCGGCAAAGCTGCCGTCATCATTAGTCCACCATTGATAACCATAGCCGCGCCCCGGCACGCCAATATCGGCCTGCCTGGTCGTCGCCGCCGCCAACCAGTCGTCGGGCAGCATCTTCTCCCCGCCCGCAACGCCGCCATTCAGGATGAACTGCCCGAACCGCGCATAATCCTTGAGGCTCGCCGAAATGCAGCAGCCGCTGATCTCGTGCCCGGTCGCGCCGAGCATCCACACCGCGTCCTGCTCCATCGCAAAGGGCTTCCAGACCTTTTCCGACAGATATTGCGACAAGCTCTTGCCCGTCGCGCTCGACACCAGCACGCCGATCAAATTGGTCTCGCCCGTCTTGTACACCCATTTCGATCCCGCCGGCGCCTCGCGCGGCAGCGTCTTCATATAGCTGACGGTGATATCCTCGCCCGCCACCGGCTGTTGCCGGTTGAACATCGCGACGTCGGATTTGGGGTCGGTATAATCCTCATTCCATTTCACCCCCGATGTCATGGTCAGCAATTGCCGCACGCTGACATCGTCATAGGCCGATCCTTTGAGGCCCGGAATATAGGCGGTCACCTTGTCATCCAGGCTCTTGATATAGCCATCCTTCACCGCCGCGCCGACCAGCGTGGAGGCAAAGCTTTTGGCGACCGAAAAGCTCGTCCAGCGCCCCGCAGGACCATAGCCCAGCGCATATTTTTCGAGTCTGATCTTGCCATCCTCAACGATGATCAGCCCGGCATTGCGCTGTTTCGCCATATAGGCATCGACATCCATGCCCAGATCAATCGGCGCGCCTTCGGGAAGCGGATAGACATCGTCGCCCGCCTCAATCTGGTTCACCACAACCTTCGGCACTTTTTCCATCGTGCGAAAAGCAAGGTCGCGTTGATCCTGATTCCAGAACAGCACATTCAGATCCTTTGGCAACATATCGGGGGTAATGGCATCGGCTGCCGCATCGCTCGCGTTACAGCCGGTCGTCACCGCCAGCAGTGCCGCGGCGGCCAGAAATCGCTTCATTCCTCTCTCCTGTTTATGATTATCGGGTCGATGATTTTTCGGGCTATCGTTTTTCGAGCGTCACCTGCGCGACATCGATCCCGCCACCACGAAACCCGCCTTCGCAATATTGCAGATAATAGCGCCAGAGCCGCACGAAGCGCTCGTCAAAGCCGGCGGGCAAGGCACCGCGCGCCACGACTGCGTCAAATCGCTCACGCCATTCGCGCAAGGTGCGCGCATAATCGAGGCCAAAGCTGTGCTGGTCGCGCCACACCAGTCCCCGCGCCTCGGCCAGCGCGCGAAAACGGCTTTCGGAAATCAGGCATCCGCCAGGGAAGATATAGGCCTGGATGAAATCGCTGCTCGCCGCATAGGATTCAAACAGCGCATCCTTGATCGAAATATATTGGATCGCCGCTTTGCCGCCGGGTCGCAATAGCCGCGCAATCGTATCAAGATAGGCGGGCCAATAGGCCTGTCCTACGGCCTCGACCATCTCGACGCTGGCGATGGCATCAAACGGCCCCTGTACATCGCGATAATCGCAAATCTCGATCCGCGAACGCCCGGAAAGGTCGAGCGCACGCACGCGGTCCTCGGCAATTTCGGCCTGCTCGGTCGACAGGGTGATGCCGGTATAAATGACGTCATGCCGTTCAATCGCCCGCTCGGCCAGCGCGCCCCAGCCACACCCAATCTCCAGCAACCGGCTCCCCGACCGCAGGTCGAGCCGGTCGAGGATCGCATCGACCTTGCGCTTTTGTCCTTCCTCCAGCGTCTCCGCGCCATCGTCGAACAGCGCGCTGGAATAATTCATCCCCGCATCGAGCCACAGGCGATAGAAATCATTGCCGATATCATAATGGGCATGGATATTCTGCCGCGCCCCGCGGCGGTCATTATGCCGCCGCGCGTGAATCAGCCTGTTGAACCACCGCCAGGGCCCGCGCGCGCGGCCGGCATCACCCAGCCTTTCGGCGTTGCGCATGAACAGGTCGAACAGCGGCACCGGGTCGGGCGATGACCATTCGCCCTTTTCCCACGCGCGATACCATCCGATCGAGCCCGACAGCACCAGCCGCACCAGCGCGGTCCAGCGATGAAGATGGACGATAGCGACCGGCCCATCCTCGCGCCCGCCCAGCAGGCGAACGCTGCCATCGGGCAAATGGCCTTCGATCGTTCCGCAAGCCAGCCCGGCGTCGAGCCGGTCGAGAAAGCGATGAAAAATCCCTGTCGGGGCGCGCGAAAACAGTCCGGCGAGCAGCCCTGCCGCGCCATAGGCGCGGTCCGCGCGCAGCAAATTCTTGCCGCGACCGGGGCTGACATGATGGTTCATAAGGCCTTTCTGCCTGAAAAAGCCCCCCCTGACAATCGGTCCGCCGCCTCCGGCAGCCGGGCGTTCTCGCGCCCTGCCGTTTCGCGCAAAAGCAAGCTTTTGGATGGCGTTTAAAGGGCGATTATCCCTTTCCGACAAGTTACGTGGCCAAAGGGCGCAAGGGCCGTTTAAGACCGGGGGTCCCGCATCGTCGCATGAGCCGCCAGCGCCCGCGCGCGCGCTTCGGGGTGGCCGATAATCTTCGGTGTATAATCGGCGGGACGACGTCCGGCTTCTTCCGGATCGTGCACCGCATCATCATCCAGATGCGCGAGTTCGGGAACCCAGCGGCGAATATAATCGGCTGCATCGAATTTCACCGATTGGCCAAGCGGTGCCATAATCCGACTGAACATATTGCTGTCGATGCCGGTCCCGGCCACCCACTGCCAATTGACCGCATTATTGGCATAATCGGCATCGATCAGCGTATCCCAAAACCATCGCTCGCCGCGCCGCCAGTCGATCAGCAGATGTTTGATCAAAAAGCTCGCCGCGATCATCCGCACCCGGTTATGCATCCAGCCACTGGCCCATAATTGCCGCATCCCGGCATCGACGATCGGATAGCCGGTGCGTCCCTGCTGCCAGGCGCGCAGGTCGGCGTCAGCATCTCCGCCCATGCGCCACCGCATCGCATCGAAACCCGTCCGCGCGTTGCGCTCGGCATAATCGGGATATTCGGCAATGACATTCTGGGCATAGTCGCGCCACGCCAGTTCGGACAGAAAAGTCTCGACCGACCCTCCCGCATCGGCGAGCGCATGCCAGATGGTGGCGGGCGAGATTTCACCGAAATGCAGGTGCGGCGACAGGCGCGCCGTCGCTTCTTCGGATGGCAGGTCGCGCCGGGCCCCATAATCGGATGCACGCGTTGCAAAGACCGCAAGGCGCTCTTTCGCTCCCGCTTCCCCCGGCGTCCATATCTCGCCAAAGCCTGCGGCCCAGTCGGGCTGGTGCGGCGTCAAACCCCACTCCACGATCCGCTCGGACGTCGGCCATCGTGCGGGCGCGGCCAGCATCGACGGAGCTTCAGCAGGGACCGGCGGGGGCATCTGCTGGCGCAGCGCGCGCCAGAAGGGCGTATAGATTTTATACGGTGTGCCATTGCCACTTCTCACCGCGCCGGGCGGGGCCAGATAATTGCCGTCGTGGCGCACCAGCCGCAGCCTTTGCGCGACCGCGCGCTCCGCCTCCTGCCACCAGGGTTCATAGTGGCGCAGGCAATGCACCTCGGCCGTGCCGCTTTCCTCCGCAATCTGCGCGAGTCGCTCCTCGGTGTGTCCCCGCCGCAGGATCAGCTGCGACCCGAGCGCCCGCAATGCCGCATCGAGCGCCTGCAGGCTATGGTGCAGCCACCAGCGCGCCGCCCCGCCCATCGCGCGCGGCCCCGGCGCCCCATCATCAAGGATATAGACGGGAAGGACCGGCCCCGCCCTTGCCGCCGCCGCCAGCGCCGCCTGATCGGCAAGGCGCAGGTCGCGCCGCAGCCAGACGAGGCGCGGCGCGCTCATCCGCCGCGGCTACTCTCAGTCCCGCTTCCCTGCGTGGCGGGCAAAGGCACCTGAAAGCGTTCGCGGGCAAAGGGGCTGTTGTAACGCTGGTCGCGCAGCCACCGGGCGCCATCGGCATCGCGTTCGACGATTGGCATGCGCGCCCAGAAGAGAAAGGCGCGCGCCGCCGGATCGGCCTTCGCCCAGCGCGCTTTCGCCTGCTCATCCTCCGTCCCCGTCGGCGCGCCAGAAATATCGAGGCTCCCGCCCACGCCCGGAACAAACTCCCCGCTGCCAAAGCGCCCCCCGGCGCGCCAGAAAATATCGCGGCGCCAGAAAAACAGCGGCGGCGGGCTCGCCACCGCCAGCACATCCTTTTTGCCTGTCGCCCGTAACGCTTCAACCGTCGTGCGCTCGGCAGCATGGCTGATCAGGCCGTTGACGACAATATAGCCGAGAACCGCGGCAAAACCCGCGCGCGCGGGCGTCGTCCAGCGCGGCGATCCCACTTTCTCGCGCCGTATCGACAGCCACAGCGACACGCCCAGCATCGCCCAGATCCACAAGTCGATGATGAACAGCGTATCGCCATAAAACCAGCGCGAGGAAAAAGGCTCCAACAGGCGAATGCCATAATTGTTGAGCCAGTCGAGCGCCGGATGGCTAAGGCAGCCGATATAGGCCAGCGCGAGCAGCCACCCCTTGTCGACCGGCAAGCGCCCCGCAGGCCGCGTCCCGCGCCGCGTCTGCCACCGGTCAAAGGCGATCATCGCCCCCCACAGGATCAACGGCAGGACAAGGAGCGCAATCGGCCCATGGGTAATCCCCCGCCGCATCGCCAGCGACTCAATCCCGTAAAGCGCACATCCCGCGTCAATATCGGGCAGATTGGCGGCGATAATCAGCGTCGGCATGGCCAAGCCGCTCTTCCGCTTGAGCCCCATCTGCCCCAACACCGCCCCGACCAGACTATGCGTCAGATTGTCCATTTCACCTCAACTCGTTGCCTTGGGAATGACTCGCACAAAGCCACGAAGCCACAAAGAGCTTATGAAGCAAGCGGTCGATAGTAATTATTGGCCAGGCGCTTTACGCCTTCTTTGAAACTCGGCGCGCCAAAATTCATCAGCAGCCCGAGCGGCAAACCCATCAGTCGCAGATAGGTGAGCAATTGGTTGGCATGGACCGGCGCATGTCGCTCCGTGGACTTTAATTCAATCACCAGCCGTCCTTCGAGCAGCAAATCAACGCGAAACGCTTCGTCCAGCGGTCTGCCACGGAACATGATTGGCACAATCTTCTGCCGCTCCACACGCAACCCGCGCTCGATCAGAAATTCCTCAAGCAGAATTTCATAAACGGTTTCGAGCAGCCCCGGCCCAATCTCCCGGTGTAGATTATAACCGCAATCCAGGGTGATGCGGGCCAGTTCTTCGACATCCACCGACAACCCCACCCCCTTTGTGGCTTCGTGGCTTTGTGCGAGTCTTTAAAGCTCCGGCCCACCCTCCGTCACCGTCCAGGTCTGCCCCTTCTTCAGCAGCCCCTGCAGATCCGCCGTCTTGCCTTCGCGCGCCGCGGCATTTTGTCGCACCACATCGGCTTCAAAGGTCGGGCGGGGGTCGTCATAAAGCACGCCCAGCGCCATCGGAAACTCACCAAAGCGCATTTCGACCAGCATATGCGCGATGCCGCGATTGGTGACGTCATGGACGATCACCCCCGCCGCCTGCCAATCGCCATCGACCACATCGACGACCTTCAGCTCCAGCGCATCCTTGTCGAGCGCAATGCCCTTCGTCCCCTTGGCAAAGAGCATCGGCTCGCCATGCTTCAGCCAAAGCTGCCGGTCCTCGGCGCCCTTGGGCGCGGCGAAATCCTCGAACACATCCTTGTTATAGACGATGCAATTCTGGAAAATTTCGATAAAGGCCGCGCCCTTGTGCGCGTGGGCGGCCTTCAGCACATGGGGCAATTCCTTCGATACGTCGAACCCCCGCGCCACGAAACGCGCGCCTGCCCCCAGCGCAAAGGCGCAAGGCTGCGCCGGACGGTCGACCGAGCCATAGGGGGTCGAGGGGCTGTTGGTGCCCACCCGGCTGGTCGGCGAATATTGCCCTTTGGTCAGCCCGTAAATCTCGTTGTTGAACAGCATGATCTGGCAATCGAGATTGCGGCGGATCAGGTGCATGGTGTGGTTGCCGCCAATCGACAGTCCATCGCCATCACCGGTGACGATCCAGATATCAAGATCGGGATTGGCAAGCTTCAGCCCGGTGGCAAAAGCCGGCGCGCGCCCATGGATCGTATGAAAGCCATAGGTTTCCATATAATAGGGAAAGCGCGACGAACAGCCGATACCGCTGATGAACACGGTATTTTCAGGCGCCGTGCCGATGTCGGGCATGGTGCGCTGCACCGCCTTCAAAATCGCATAGTCGCCGCAGCCGGGGCACCAGCGTACTTCCTGGTCGGTTTCCCAATCTTTCAGCGTCGTCTTGGGGGCGATGGTCGTCATCTCGTTCATGGCAATTCCTCTCGGGGCACCGACGCGCGCGTCAGGCCAACGCCTCATCAATGGCCGCTTCAATCTCGGCGATGCGGAAGGGCTGGCCCGACACTTTATTGAGCGGCCGCGCATCGACCAGATATTGATCGCGCAGCACGGTCTTGAGCTGCCCCGTGTTCATTTCGGGCACGATCACCTTGTCATAGCTTTTGAGCAGTTCGCCCAGATTGGCGGGCATCGGCCAGATGTGGCGGATGTGGATATGGCTGACGTCGGCCCCTTCGGCGCGCTTGCGCCGCACCGCCTGATGAATGGGGCCAAAGGTCGATCCCCAGCCGACAATGGCGAGCTTGCCGCCTTCGGCGCCCAGCTCCACCACCTGATCGGGCACTTTCACGCCATCGACCTTCGCCTTGCGAATATCGGTCATCGCCTGATGATTTTCGGGCGCATAGTTGATGTGCCCGCTATCGACTTCCTTCTCGATCCCGCCGATGCGGTGGAGCAGGCCGGGCGTTCCGGGCTTGACCCACGGCCGCGCGAGCTTTTCGTCGCGGCCATAGGGCTTGAAGCCGCCTTCGGGCACGTCGGTCAGAAACTCGACCGGAAAAGCCTCGTAGGCCGTGAGGTCGGGCACCTGCCACGGCTCGGCGGCATTGGCGATATAGCCGTCGGTGAGCAGCATCACCGGGGTCATATATTGAACCGCGATCCGGCACGCCTCTATCGCGCATTCAAAGGCATCGGCGGGCGAACGCGCGGCGATCACCGGCATCGGCGCATCGCCGTTACGGCCATAAACCGCCTGATACAGGTCCGATTGCTCGGTCTTGGTCGGCAGGCCCGTCGAAGGTCCGCCGCGCTGCGAATTGACGATGACGAGCGGCAGCTCGGTCATGATCGCCAGCCCCATCGCCTCGCCCTTCAGCGCGATCCCCGGCCCCGACGAGCTGGTGACCCCCAGCGACCCGCCATAGCTGGCGCCAATCGCCGAACAAATGGCCGCAATCTCATCCTCGGCCTGAAAGGTCGTGACGTCATATTCCTTCAGCCGCGACAGATGGTGCAAAATCGCCGAGGCGGGCGTGATCGGATAGCCGCCAAAGAACATCGGCAATTTGGCAAGCTGCGCGCCCGCGACCAGCCCCAGCGCAATCGCCTCGGCGCCGGTCAGCGTGCGGTACAGCCCCGGCTCGGCGGGCGCCGCAGGCACATGATGCTGCTTCAGCGGCCCCGCCAGTTCAGCCGTCTCGCCATAGGCATGGCCCGCGTTCAGCGCCGCAATATTGGCGTCGGCAATCTCGGGCTTTTTCGCGAATTTGGCTTTCAGCCAGTCGATCAGCGGCTGGCGGTCGCGGTCGAACATCCACAGCGCGAGGCCCAGCGTCCACATATTCTTGCAGCGCAGCGCTTCCTTATTGCCAAGGCCAAAGGGCTTCACCGCATCGAGCGTCGCCTGGCTGATGTTCAGCTTCAACAGCTGCCATTTCGCGAGGCTGCCATCCTCCAGCGGATTGCTGTCATATTTCGCCTTGGCAAGGTTGCGCGCGTTGAACTCGCCCTCGTCGGCGATGATCAGCCCGCCCAGTTTCAGCGCGCCGACATTGGTTTTCAGCGCCGCCGGGTTCATCGCCACCAGCACATCGGGGGCATCGCCCGCCGTGTCGATCTGGCTCGACCCGAAATTGATCTGAAAGGCCGACACGCCGAACAGCGTACCCTGCGGCGCGCGAATTTCGGCAGGAAAGTCGGGAAAAGTGGCAAGGTCATTGCCCGCAAGCGCGGTCGAAAGTGTGAACTGCCCGCCGGTCAGCTGCATCCCGTCGCCGCTGTCGCCCGCGAACCGCACCACCACTGCATCGGAAAGGGGGGACTGGGGCACGTCAGCCCGATCCTCTACCGCTGTCGCCATTTAGTTTCTGCCTTCAAATCCTGCGAACTTCTGTCCATGGCCTAGGCCTCTCGGGCGCGTGCCGCAATTCAGAAAAAATTGTGCGCCGCAAAGCGAAAGAGTCCAACGGGTTTCATTTTGCGATTGAATAAGCATCGCCCATAGCGAATAACTTACATCAATGAAACCAAGGAGAGGCACTGCATGACCCAGGCATCCACCCCAGCCGCCAGCCCGTCCGCCCCGCGCGCCGATGTGGCAATGTTCCTCGCCTTTCTGAACGCGCAGGAGGGGCCGAAGATGCACGAAATGCCGCCCGAGGGCGCGCGCGAAATGTTCCGCACCATGTGCCAGCTCGCCGACCGCCCGCGCGGCGACATTGCGAAGGTGGAGGACAGCAGCATCCCCGGCCCCGCGGGCGAGATCCCCATTCGCCTCTATGACAATCGCCCCGATCGCGAGCCGGGTCCGGTAATGGTCTTTTTCCACGGCGGCGGCTGGGTGATCGGCGATCTCGACACCCATGATGGCTATTGTGCAGAGGCGGCGCGGCTTCTCGATATGCCGGTGATCGCGGTCGATTATCGCCTCGCCCCCGAGCATTCCTTTCCGGCGGCGCCAGAGGATTGCGAGGCGGCGGCGCGCTGGGTTGCCGATCATATCCCCTGCACCGGCCTTGTGCTGGCGGGCGAAAGCGCGGGCGGCAATCTCACCATCGCGACCGCATTGACGCTGCGCGACAAACCCGCCTCAAAACCCGTTATCGCCCTCCACCCCATTTATCCTGCGGTGACCACCCATGATGATTGGCAAAGCTATCGCGATTTTGGCGAGGGCCATTTGCTCACCACCGACAGCATGACATATTTCGGCAATCATTATGCCGCCGACCCCGCCGATTATCGCGCCGCGCCGCTCGATTTTCCCGCCGAAGGCCTGCCGCCTACGCTGCTCGTTACCGCCGGGCTCGACCCCTTGCGCGATCAGGGCCGCGCCTATGCCGCCAAGCTCATCGAAGCGGGGGTAGCCACCAGCTATCGCGAGGCGGCGGGCAATATCCACGGCTATATCAATCTCGCTCAGGCGATCCCCAGCGCGCAGCAGGATATAGCGGGCGCACTCAAACTCTTGAAAGCGATCGTCGCTGAGTCCATGGCGAACGAATGATCGACCATGACAAACTCCCCTATCGCCCCTGCGCCGGGGTAATGCTCGCCAACCGCGACGGCCGCGTGTTCGTTGGCCAGCGACTCGATACCACCACCGAGGCTTGGCAAATGCCGCAAGGCGGTATCGACGATGGCGAAGATGCAGAGGCGGCAGCGCTGCGCGAACTGGGCGAGGAAACCGGCATCGAGCCCGCCCTCGTCCAGATTATCGCGCGCAGCCGCGAGGAATATTTTTACGATCTGCCCGACGATCTCATCGGCAAAATCTGGGGCGGAAAATATCGCGGCCAGCGCCAGCACTGGTTTTTGATGCGCTTCACCGGACAGGATTCGGATATCAATATCCACACCAAGCATCAGGAATTTCGCGCGTGGCGCTGGGCGGAGCTTGACGAAATCGAAAAGCTGATCGTCCCCTTCAAACGCACGCTGTATCGCGGGCTGGTCGAGGAATTTGGTCCGCTGGTTTGAGGGCCAGTATTTCAATACCGCACCGGTGCCGAAATGCGCCAAAAAACGCCGCTTACCGCCCGATCTGCGCCGCCTTGTCGCGCAAATCGGCGGCGGCCTGCGCGTCGCCACGCTTGTTCATCAACCGCGCATAGATCAGCATCGTCTCACGGTTGAGCGGCTGCAAGCGATAAGCGCGGTCGATATAGGCGGAGGCCCGCTCGACCTCGCCCTTGGCTTCCCACGCGCGGCCCAGTTCGCGCAGCACCAGCGCGTCGCGATTGCCCATCCGGCGGCGCACAAATTCATAATGGGTAATCGCCGCATCCCATTGCCGCGCCGCCATCGCTCGCGCGCCCGCAATTCGGTGCGCGGCAAGGCTCGACGGCTGCGCCTCCAGCAACCGCGCGATCACGGTTCCCGCTTCGCCGGTGAAACCCGCGCGTTGCAAGCCATAGGCGAGCCGCAGGCTGGTGCGCTCGCCGCTGTCGAGTTCATGCGCGCTGCGATAGGCGCCCAGCGCCACCTCGATCCGCCCCGCGGCCAGCGCGGCATCGCCCAGCAGCAGATGCGCGTCGGCAACCCCGCGATTGGCATCGCGAAGCGCCGCGGCGCGCATCATCGCCGCTTCGCCGGCACCGCGCTCGATCTCTGCGGCCATCGCGGGAATCACCTTGGCGGGATCGAGCGGGGCGGCATCAGCCGCGGCGGATAGCAAGCCATAGGGGGCATCGGGAGCAAAGGGCGGCGCCCCGCCGCGCTCCAGCGCCCCGGCGCGCGTCATCAGCGCCGCCGCCTCATCTGCCTGCTCCAGCTCCGCCGCCATGCGCGCGGCGAAAAGCAGCGACCAGCTATCGGCATCGGGCCGCGCAACGACGGGGAGCAGCGCCTCCAGCGCATTGGCGGCATTGCCATCGGCCCATTCGGCCGCGGCAAGCAGGCGGCGCACACTGCGATTGTGCGGCTGGATTTCCAGCAGCCGCTCGCCCCAGGTCGCCGCCACCGCTTCGCCCTCAAGCTGCATTTCGACGATCATGTTGAGCAGCATCACGCCTGGCACATCGTCCATCGCGCCGCGCGTGCGTTGCAGCAGGCTGCGCGCCAGCAAATAATTGCCCGCGCGCGCCGCCACCACCGCCTGCAAATAGAAAAGCCGGGGTTCATTGGGAGTGAGCGTCGCCGCGCGCCGCAGCGAGGCGAGCATGTCCCGATAGCGGCCCATGTCGCCCAGCGTGGCAGCACGCTCGATCAGCGCCCCGGCATGATCGGGATTGACCTGCAGCGCGGCATCATACCAGCGCAGCGCGGCGCTCAGCCCGCTGCGCGTCCGTGCCAGATTGGCCTTCAGCGCCAGCGCATCGGCATTGCGTCGGTCAAAATCGACCGCATTGCTCGCCGCTTCATCGGCGCCGCTGATATCGGCATTGGCGGCGCGATAGCGCGCGACCGACAGCCACAGCGCGGAATTTTGCGGCATTGCCTGCAACGCGCGGTCATAGGCTGCGCCCGCCGCCCGCAAATTGCCGTTCCTCAAATAGACATCGCCCGCGACCCACGCCGCTTCGCCCACCATCGCCGCAACGGGCGGATGTTCCTCCAGCGCGCGCAGCGCCCGTCCGCCCTCGCCCTGCAAGGCATAGGCGCGCGCCAGCGGCGCCGACAGCGCCGCTGCATCGCCGCCCGCGCTCAATGCCCGGCGGATCGCGGCTTCTGCGGCAATGCCGTCACCCAGCCGCAGCGCAGCGCGGGCATCGCGCACCGCCTGCACCACCGCGTTGTCGGTCCCGGCGATATCGTCGGCAAAGGCCGCGCTCCCACCGCTCAGCTCGGCCTGCTCCCCCGCTGCGGGCGCGGGCGGTGCCTCGCGGCATGCGGCGAGCATCAGCGCCAGCGGCATCAGCGCGCCCAGCGCGCGAAATGGGGCCCCCTTGGCGCTCACTCAGCTTTGCATCCGATATTGTTTGAGCAGATCGTAAAGCGTCGGGCGGCTGATCCCGAGCAGCTTCGCCGCCTGCGAAATATTGCCCTCGCTCTGCGTCATCGCGCGGCGGATCGCCACCCGGTCGGCGGCCTCGCGCGCACTGCGCAAATTCAGCCAGTCCGGACCGCCCTGTTCGTCCCTTGCCTCGCTCGCGGCCATGTCGAGATCCTCGCGCGTCACCAGCTTGCCATCGGCCAGGATCACCGCGCGCTTCACGCGATTTTCCAGCTCGCGCACATTGCCGGGCCACGCCGCCTCGTCGATGCTTTGCAGCGCATCGGGCGAAAAGCCGCGCACCGCCGGGTTCATCTCGGGCGCATATTTGTGCAGGAAATGCCGCGCCAGCAAGACTGCATCGCCCGGCCTTTCGGCGAGCGAGGGAATTTTGATCACGATTTCGGCCAGCCGATAATAAAGATCGTCGCGAAACCGCTCCTCGGCGATCATGCTATCCAAGTCGCGGTGCGTTGCACAGACGATGCGCGTATCGACCTTGATCGGCTTGCGCCCGCCCACCCGTTCGATGGTGCGCTCCTGCAGGAAACGCAGCAGCTTGACCTGCAAGGCCAGGGGAATATCGCCAACTTCATCGAGGAACAAGGTGCCGCCATGCGCCAGTTCGACCTTGCCCTCGGTCGTCTTGACCGCCCCGGTAAAGGCGCCCTTTTCATAACCGAATAATTCGCTTTCGAGCAGATTTTCGGGGATTGCCGCGCAATTGATCGCGACAAAGGCCCCGTCGCGCCGCGCGCTCGCTTCATGCAGCCCGCGCGCCAGCAATTCCTTGCCCGTCCCGCTCGCGCCCAGCAGCATTACCGACACATTGCGGTCGGCGACCCGTTCGATGGTGCGTGCGACCTTCTGCATTTCAGGCGCGCCGGTGACCATGCCGCCCAAAATATGCTTGTCGCTCCCGACCTCGGCGGCGAGGCGGCTGTTCTCCGCCTCCAGCGCATGAACATGAAAGGCACGGCGAACGATCAGCCCCAGTTCGTCAATGTCGATGGGCTTCTGGTAAAAATCCCACGCGCCATGGCCAATGGCGGCCAGCGCACTCGCGCGTTCGCCATGCCCCGATACGACGATCACCTTGGTATCGGGCTTCATCGACAATATGGCCGCCAGCGTGCGAAAGCCTTCCGCCGTGCCATCGGGATCGGGCGGCAGGCCCAGGTCAAGCGTCACCACCGCCGGCTCCTCGGCGCGCAGCATCTCGATTGCGCTGTCATGGTCACCCGCGATCAGCACGCGATAATCTTCATACGCCCATTTGAGCTGCGCCTGCAGCCCCGGATCATCCTCGACGATCAGCAATATCTGTTCGGAAGCATTGGGAGCGATCACAGGCTTCCTGCCTTCTTGTCGGATGGTGTCACGGAAAATTGCGTCTCGTCAGTCAATCCGCCGGGCTCCCGCGCCGCATCGGCGATGGGCAGCCAGACCGTAAAGCAGCTTCCGCGTCCCGGCTCGCTTGCCACCTCGATCGTGCCGTTCATCGCCTGGGCCAATTGCAAGGCTTCGGGGGCACCCAGACCGAAGCCGCCATTTTTGGTGGAGACAAAGGGTTTGAACAATTCGTCGCGAATGAATTGGCGCGTCATGCCCACCCCTTGGTCGATAATGTCGATCCGCACGCGCTGCTGTTCCGCCATGGCAAGGATCTGGACCGGGGCGTCCTCCGGCGACGCCTCGATGGCATTGGAAACCAGATGCACCAATATCTGGTGCAGCGATCCGGCATCGGCCCACGCCGCCAGTCCTGTCTGGCAACCGGTATAGATCTGGCGCCGCGCCGCCTGTTCATCGGCGATCCGGTCGAGCATCGGCTCGATCCCGACCCGCCTCGCCTCGGCCACGGGGCTGCGCTCGCGCGACGATAGTCGGCCCAGCAGGTCCGAAAGCCGCCCTGCGGACAATTTCAGCGTTCCGACCATGTCGCTGCGAAATTCGGGATTATCCGCATGGCGTTCGGCATTGCGCGCGAGCAGCGACAATTGGCTCGCCAGATTCTTGATGTCGTGCATGATAAAGGCAAAACGGCGGTTGAACTCGTCGAACCGCCGCGCTTCGGAAAGGGCGCGTTCGCTCTGCGCCTCGGCCAGATAGCTCGCGGCCTGCTGCCCGGCGATTCGCAGCACGTCCAGATCTTCCCAGTCCAGCGCGCGCGGAACCGACGGGCGCTGCAGGACGACAATCGCGATCATGCGCTTGAAATGCAAAATCGGCACCACCACCCAGGCCCGCTGATCGGCGACCAGCCAGTCGGGAATGGCAAGGTCGGCGAGTTCCGCCTGCACCGGCGCGCGTCCTTCGCGCCGGGCGTCGAGGTCGACGATATGCCGGCTTTCCTGCAGCATGAAGGCAGAGCGGAGCGATATGGCGGCTTCCTCCACCACATGCACCGGCCAGCGCCAGTGATCGGCGATGCGAAAGCCGCCCAATGTGTCGGGCAGCATCAGCAGCGCGCCGGGGCTTCCCGTCAGTTCGGCGAGCGCCTTGGCGACCCGGCGATGCAGGCTGGTTTCCTCTCCGGCTGCCTCCTCTGCGTCATCGCCCTTCTCGCCCTCCCGGTCGCGCGCTTCCTGCGCCAGCGTGGCGGTAAAGCGCATCCATTCGGCCCGATAATCATAGCGATGCTCAAAGAAATGCTTGGTAATCACCACCGACAGCCACGCGCGGGCGCGCGCGGAAAATAACAGCAAGCCCCCCGCCCCTATGGCAAAACAAAGGAAGGCGGCCTGGGCCAGCCCCACATAATCGCCGCCAAAGGCGCGCGACAAGGCTGCCACCAGCCCGATCAGGATCAGATAACATGCCGCGCCCAGCAGCAATATCGCCCGTATCGCCGCTGGCCGCGACAGGCCGATCCGGCGGCGTCCGGCCTCGACCGCTGCGATAACGAAAGTGGGCAACACCCCCACCACGACTGCGGGCACCAGCGCGATCAGCGTGGTGGGCGCCTGCCCCGTCAGCGCGCCGATCAGCTGGACGTTCAATTCATAGGCCCACAGCATCGCAATGCCGCCCGCGGCGGCGGCGGCGGGAACGCGTCCAACCGCCCCCAATTGCCGTACCCCGGCATCGACAATGATCAGTCCCGCCGCCGCGACGATCATCGCGCCGATGTTGAGCGCGAACATCAGCGGCACATGGTCAATCGAAACGCCGCGCATATGCGCGCCGAGGCCCGTCAAAAGCGTCACCAGAGAGATCAGGATCAGCAACCGCCAGATCAATCGCAGCGGCGCCGTCATCGGCGGGCGCGGCGCCGCCCAAAAGGCCCCGCTCAGCCACCATAAAATCCCGAGGTCGCGTAGTCCTTCAAGAGCGAAAGCCTGAAGCGATCCCGAGCCAAAGGCATAAAGCGCCCCGCACCACAGCGCGAAACCCGCCGCCATCGCCAACAGCCGCCCCGGCGCCACCCCGCGGGGAATGTCGCGCTGCCGCACCCAGAGCCACAGCGTGACCCCCAGCGCCGCGACCAGCGCCAGTCCCGACAGGAGATGGGACAGAAGCGGCAGGTGCACGGTCAGCGCGCCCCCTCGGGCCACATCACGACGCGCACCGTCTGAAGCAGGATCAACAGGTCGAGGAAGGGCGAATAATTTTTGGCATAATAAAGATCATATTCCAGCTTCACCCGCGCATCCTCGACCGACGCGCCATAGGGATAGTTGATCTGCGCCCAGCCGGTCAGCCCCGGCTTCACCATATGGCGTTCGGCATAAAAGGGCAGTTCGCGTTCCAGTTCCGCGACAAAGCTTGGCCGCTCGGGACGCGGCCCGACAAAGCTCATATCGCCTTTCAGCACGCACCAGAGCTGCGGCAATTCGTCGATCCTGAGCTTGCGGATGATCCGCCCGACGCGGGTAATGCGCGGGTCATTTTCGCTCGCCCACACCGCCTTGCCCGCCGCTTCGGCATCGGTCCGCATCGAGCGGAGCTTCCAGATGTCATAAGGTTCGCCGAACAGACCGACGCGCGACTGGCGATAGAAAATCGGCCCCTTGCTATCCAGCTTGACCGCCAGCCCGCCAATCAGGATCAGCGGCAGGCCGATGATCAGCACCAGCAGGCTGGCGACTATGTCGAAAATCCGCTTGCCGACCTTCGACATCCGCTGTCCCGCCGAAAAACCATCGGAAAAGATTAGCCCGCTGGGGTTGGTCGTTGCGAGATCAACACGCCCCGTCTCGCGCTCGATAAAGCTTGCGATGTCATTGACATGCACCCCCGTCGTCTTGACACGCAGCAGATCGGACAGCGGCAGCGATCCGCGCCTTTCCTCTGGCGCCAGCACTACCTCGCCGACGCGCAGCGCAAGGACATGCTCGGACAGGCTGTCAAAAGTGTCGCGCGGTAGCGCGCCCTTCACCGTTTTTTCCTTGTCCGACATGGCGACAAATCCCGCCATCACCAGTCCGCTACCCGGCTTCTCCGCCAGCTTGGCGAGCCGCGCCGCGCGCGGCCCTGCGCCCAGCACCAAAATCCGCCGCTGAAAGGTCGACGCGCCCGCGCATTGCGACATGATCAACCGGATCAGGAACAGCGCCGCCAGCGCGATGGCCATCGCATAGAGGCTGTTCGCGCGCCACATGGTCGCATTGGGCAGGGCAAAGCCGACAACGGCGAGGAAAATCACCCCCAGCGAGATCGCCGCGAGCAGCCGCACGACGGCAAAACCCATCGAGCGCAGCGCCTCGCTGCTATAGGCGCCGACCGCCATCAGCGCGAGCGAATTGGCAATGGCAAAGGTCATCACCGGCACCGCGCGCTCGGCAAAGGGGCCGGCGTGAAACCCCGCCTGATAGGCATAGATATGCCAAGCGCCCTCGGCGGCGCAGAGCAACGCCAGAAACTCGATCAGCGCCATCAGCGTGACGGCGTGAGAGACATAATGTTTGAAAAAACGGAACATGATCGAATGGACGGCCCTTTCACGGGGCACCCTATAGGGTGGAGGCGTGAATTGTCGGTAAATTTTACACCTATAATATGGCGACAATCGCGCCGCTAATTTCGTGCCAAGGCGCAGCGGGGGGTGACCCGCTCCTTTCGCCGCGATACACCCGCGCGATGACCAGCAAGATTCAGCCCATCATCATGTGCGGCGGCGCCGGAACGCGGCTCTGGCCCGCTTCGCGCGGACAGGCGGCGAAACAATTTCTGCCTCTCGTCGGCGAAACCAGCCTGTTCCGCCAAAGCCTTGACCGCGTGCCGCAGGATCAGGGTTTTGCCGCGCCGCTTGTCATCTGCGGCACCGGCCATGTCGATGCGGTGCGCGCGCAAATGGGCGACCACGCCGTGCATCTGCTGATCGAACCTGCCCCGCGCGGCACCGCCGCCGCCATCGCACTCGCCGTCGCGCGCGCCGACCCGCAGGCGCTGCTGCTCGTCATGCCCAGCGACCATGTCATCGCCGATGTCGCCGCCTTTCACGCCGCCATCGCCCAGGCAGCGCCGCTCGCGCGCGACGACCGGCTCGTTACCTTCGGCATCACCCCCGATCGCCCTGAAACGGGCTTTGGCTATATCGCCGCCGGGGCGCCGCTCGGCACAGCGGGCTTTGCCGTCGACCATTTCGTCGAAAAGCCCCCGCTGGACAAGGCGCAGGCGATGCTCGCCGCCGGGAGCTATAGCTGGAACGCTGGCATTTTCCTTTTTCGCGCGGGCCATATGCAGGCCGCGCTCGAAACCCACTGCCCCGCCATTTGGCAGGCCGCCGCCGCAGCGGTGGCGCAGGGGCGGGAGGAAGCGGACGCCTTCCACGCCGATGCCGACGCCTTCACCGCCTCGCCCAATCAGTCGATCGACTATGCGGTGATGGAAAAGGCCGACCGGGTCGCGGTCGTCCCCGTCGCCATGGGCTGGTCGGACCTTGGAAGCTGGCACGCCGTCCACGCGCTTTCGCCGCAGGATGGCGATGGCAATGCCCAAAGCGGCGACGTGATTTTCCACGACAGCCGGGGCAATCTCGTTCACGCTGGCGGCAAGCGTGTCGCGCTCGTCGGAGTTGAGGATCTGGCGGTCGTCGTCGATGGCGATGACATTCTCATCATCCCCCTCGCCCGCGCGCAGCAGGTGCGCGCCATCGCCCAGTTGCGCGGCGACTAGGCTCCATCCCAGCCTGACAATCAAAAAAATGGCTGAAATCAGCCATTCCGGGGTTGACGCACCCCCCTCCCATCCGCACCATCGCCAATGGATAGGTAACTAAGGGGGGAATGAATGCGACATATGATGTTCTGCGGCCTAGCGGCGCTCGCGCTGGCCGGTTGCGGCTCCGATAGCGAAAAGAGCGGCGACGCAAGCACCGACGCCGGGGCCAGCAGCGCATCGAGCGCTGCGACCGACACCGCCACATCGGACAAGTTCGACGCGCGCTTTTACAGTGTGCGCGAGGCGATGGACATGGACGTCTTTGGTCTCAAATTCGACATGACCGTCGATGAAGTGCGCGCCGCGCTCACCAAACAGGGCTTCGGCATCCCCGCCGACTATGCCGATCGCGGCGATCCGCGGGTGCGCGGCTATTCGCTCGATCTGGGCATGGGGCCGCGCGTCGAGCAAAAACCCGGAACGCGGCAGGAACGCAATTATAACTGGTTCCGCCTCCCCGATGGCGGCGACGTCAATATGCCCAGCCAGCAGCGCCCGCCGAACACCGAAAGCATCGCGCCCTGGTTCTATGTCGATGCACAGGGCGTCCAGCGCCTCTTCTCGGTGCAATATCGCCGCACCTTCGACCCCGGCGTCGACCCGCGCGCCTATGCCGCGACTTTGGAAAAGCGGCTGGGCGAACCGACAAAGGCGAACCGCCAGCCCGGCAATGTCTCCGCCTTTTATTATATTCAGGCGCCGCTTCCCAAAGGCTATGAGGCCGACCCGGTCGACAACCGCGAAGATTTCGAAATGTTCCGGCAGCGCCCGGTCAAGATCAGCCGCTATTTCTGCCTCTCCGACATCCGCCGCGACGTGTCGAAGCCGGTGCCGAGCGAATGCACCGCCGTCCTCGCGGGCGATGCGACGGCGCAGCGGCTCTTCTCCGCGCTCGATTCGCGAAACAAGGGCCACCCCTATTCGCAATTCCTCGAATTTCAGGTCATGGAAAATCGCATGACGCTCGAATTTCGCGCCGAGTGGCTGCCCGACGTCATCCTCGCCGAACAGAATGAGCGCGAATTACAGGCCGAAATCGACGCCCGCAAAGCGCGCCAGTCGGCCCCCACCGCCGCCCCCGAAGGGCTCTAGGCAAAGGGGCGACAGGGGCGCCCGCCCCTAATCCCCCGCAAAGTCAAAGGCGCTGACCCCGCGCTCGCCCTCGCGGAACCGCAACCCCCGCGCCATCGGCGGCGCCGATCGCTGGACGCATCCGGTGCGCGTGCAGCGGCGGCACCCCAGCCCGATCGGCGTCGCGGGTGCGCGCATCAGGTCGATACCGCGCGCGGCGGCCAGCGGCGCCGCCACCTTGGCGTCAACCCCGACGCACAGCACAAAGCGCGCCGGCGTGCCCCCGCCGCGCGCACCGGGAGCGGCGACGCTGCGGCTCTGGGTGAACCAGCGGCCACCATCCTCCAGCTCGACCAGATCGGCGACCACTTCGCCGGGCCGGGCAAAGGCCTCGTGAATCCCCCACAGCGGACAGCGCGCATCGCCGTCGACCAGCGGCGACTGGCTCGCCCCGGCATAGCGTTTCGACCCCTGCCCCGCCCGGTCGATGCGCAGCATGAAAAAGGGCAGCCCACGCGCACCCACCCGCTGCAAGGTTGTCAGCCGGTGCGCCACCTGCTCGAAACTTGCCCCGAACCGCCGCTGGAGCAACAGCAGATCATAGCCCGTCGCATCGCAGGCGCGCAGAAAACGGCCATAGGGCATCATCAGCGCGGCAGCGAAATATTGCACCAGATGCCGCTCGAACAGTCGCGCCGACGCTTCATGTTCAAATTCGCCGCCTTCGACCAGCGCGCCAATCTCCGCCTTGGCCTCCATCTGCGCGAGCGTCGCCGCCGCCTGAAAGGTGCGCGAGGCCGGGCGCAGCAATTCATTGAGCATAAGCTGCCGCGCATGCCAGTCGAGCCAGCGCAGCCGGTCGGGCATCACATCGGCGGGCAATATGCGAATGCCCAGCTGATGCCGCGTGCGCAAACGCTCTGAAATCGTGCCATAAAGATCGCCGCCCGCCAGCCGCAATTCATCGGCCAGTTCCTCGGCGCGGCTGTCGAGATCGGCGAAATGATTGCGCCATTTCTCGATCGCGCGGCGCACGGCGGCAATTTCGGGCGCATCGGATATTTCCGCAGCGGCGGCATTTTCCCCCGCCGCATCGAACAGGCGGGCAAAGGCGGCGGCGGTCGCCGGCGCCGCCTGCATCCATTCCTCGACGTCCTGCGGCGCGATCCCGAGGTCGGCAAAGCGCGGGTCGGCAAGGCGGCGGCGCATCCCCGCCATACCCCCCGGCACCGCCTCTTCGCCCAGGCTCGCCGCGTCAAAGGCAAAGCGTTCCGCCAGTTTGACAATCACGCTCGCCGACAGGGGCCGCTGCCCATTTTCGATGAGGTTGAGATAGCTGGGCGAGATGTCCAGCGCCTCGGCCATCGCCGCCTGCGTCAATCCCGCATCGCGCCGCAACCGCCGAACCGCGGGGCCCGCAAACAGCTTCCGCTCGGTCATAATGTAACTTTCTTTACTAATTTACATCGCAAAATGCACTAGTTCCGCGATATTCACAAGAAAGATTGACAAAGCTTTTCACTTTCCACGCCCGTTGCGCCAACTTCGGCTCATCCCAAGCCCCAAAGGCCAATGCCCAGGGGCGCAGCCAAGGACGAAGATGATGAGCTACACCGAAGACATGGCACAGGCTGGCCGACTCATCCGCGATCAGGATGGTCGCTGGGATGCGATTGCCGCCGAAAATGTCGCCCGTATGCGCGCCCAGAACCGCTTCAAGACCGGTGTCGATATCGCTCGCTACACCGCCCGCATCATGCGCGCCGACATGGCCGCCTATGACGCCGATCCCGCCAACTACACCCAGTCGCTGGGCTGCTGGCACGGCTTTATCGCGCAGCAAAAGATGATCGCGATCAAGAAACATTTCGGGACCACCAAACAGCGCTACATCTACCTCTCCGGCTGGATGATTGCCGCGCTGCGTAGCGAATTCGGCCCGCTTCCCGACCAATCGATGCACGAAAAGACCAGCGTTCCCGCGCTGATCGAGGAAATCTACACCTTCCTGCGCCAGGCCGACGCCCGCGAGCTCGGCGGCCTGTTCCGCGACCTCGACGCCGCCCGCGCCGCTGGCGACGAGGTCAAGGCAAAGCAGATCCAGCATGCGATCGACAATCACGAAACCCATGTCGTCCCGATCATCGCCGACATCGACGCGGGCTTCGGCAATGCCGAGGCGACCTATCTGCTGGCCAAGAAGATGATCGAGGCTGGCGCCTGCGCGCTGCAGATCGAAAATCAGGTGTCGGATGAAAAGCAATGCGGCCACCAGGACGGCAAGGTCACCGTGCCGCACGAGGATTTCCTCCAGAAAATCCGCGCGATCCGCTATGCCTTCATGGAAATGGGGGTCGAGGACGGCATCATCGTCGCACGCACCGACAGCCTCGGCGCGGGCCTCACCAAGCAGATCGCCTTCACCCGCGAACCGGGCGACCTTGGCGACCAGTATAACAGCTTTCTCGATTGCGAAGAGGTGGACGGCGCGGGCAACCCCGGCGACGTCCTCATCAACCGCGACGGCAAGCTGATGCGCCCCAAGCGCCTGCCCTCAAACCTCTATCAGTTCCGCCCCGGAACCGGCGAGGATCGCTGCGTGCTCGACTGCATCACCTCGCTGCAGAATGGCGCCGACCTTATCTGGATCGAGACCGAAAAACCGCATATCGAACAGATTGCCGGCATGGTCGACCGCATCCGCGAAGTCGTCCCCAATGCGAAGCTCGCCTATAATAATTCGCCCAGCTTCAACTGGACGTTGAACTTCCGCCAGCAGGTGTTCGACGCCTGGGAACAGGAAGGCAAGGACGTCAGCGCCTATGACCGCGCCAAGCTGATGAGCGTCGATTATGACGGTAGCGAGCTGGCGGTCGAAGCCGACAACCGCATCCGCAGCTTCCAGCGCGACGCGGCGAAGCGGGCAGGCATTTTCCACCATCTCATCACCCTGCCGACCTATCACACCGCCGCCTTGTCGACCGACAATCTGGCGAAGGAATATTTCGGCGACGAAGCGATGCTGGGCTATGTCAAGAACGTCCAGCGCGCGGAAATCCGCCAGGGCATCGCCTGTGTGAAGCACCAGAATATGTCGGGCAGCGACATCGGTGACGATCACAAGGAATATTTCGCCGGCGAAGCCGCGCTGAAAGCCGCCGGCAAGGACAATACGATGAACCAGTTTGCGGCCTGACACCGCAGCCGGAGAGGCTCACCCCCTCTCCGGCCTTTAAGGAACCCGAGCTTGTGGCGCGGGGTGTTCGTTGCAACCCCGCGCCTCCCGAACTTTCCTGGGGAGGAAAGCCTGCCCGTCGAAGGTCCTGATGACCTTCGGCGGGCATTTTTTATCGGGAGGCTGGCGTGGATGTCGGCGCCGCCGCTTTCTCATCCGCCAGATGCCGCATCCAGCGCTGCCGCCCCCATTCGCTGATCAGCCGGTCGGCCCGCGCCTTGTCCGCGCCCTTCAAATCATCATAGCGCGCCCGGCGGTCGCGGTCGGAAAACCAGACCTCTTCGGTCGCAAAAATCATGGTGGTGAACTTCCCGCCCGGCTCGACCATGCCGATGGCGGCGGGCGTATCGACCGACCCGATATGCTGAAACACCGGCGCCTTCCGCTCGGGCGCGGGCGCGCCGCCCAAGGCTTGAAGCAGCACCGCACGCATATCTTTCAAGCCCAGCGGCGCATCGCTCGCCAGTCCCGGAACATTGATCACAAAGGGGATATGCGTCTGGGTCGGTTCGATCACATGGCCATGCCCCAGAAAGCCGTTTTCGAACAAAGCCTCGCCATGATCGCCCGTGACCATCAGCACCGTATCGTCCCAGACACCCAGCGCCTTCAGCCGCGCGATCACCGCTCCCACCTGTGCATCGGCATAGGCGACCGCATTCCAATAAGTGTCCTGCACCCGCCGCGCATTGGCGGCCTTGATCTGGCCGCGCGGCAACGGCTTGACGCCTAACAGGTCGGGAACATCGCGATGATGATAGGGGAAATGCGCCGACTGGAAGTTGAAATAGACGAAATGCGGCTTTTTCCATTGCGCCGCATCGCCCATGCGCTTCTCGAACTCGCGCAGTATCTTGCGCTCATCGACCAGCAACGATCCCTTGGCGGCAAAGCTGAATGCCCGCTCATGCTCCAGCGTTTCGGCATCGACATAGACGTCCGCAGCCTTTTGCATTCCGACAACCGCCGAAATATCACCAAAGCTTTCGGGCTGGCCTGAAAAAACCCCGATGCGATAGCCATTGGCCTTCAGGTCGCTGAACAGGGACCCATCGCCCACGCGCGGATCGAGCGCCCCCGAAAACAGGCTTTTCAGCGACGCAGTGGTAAAACCGACATGGCTATAGGCATAGGGAAACGCGCTGCCCGCGCGCGCCAAAGCCGCGACGTTGGGCGCCACCGCCTTTCCATTCACCCGCTTGGTGAGCAGGTCGGCGCGTGTGCTTTCCATGACGATCACGACCAGATGTTTGGGCCGCGGCGGCAATTGCGGTGCGGAAATCTTCGGATCCGCGCCAGTAAAGCGCAAATCGCCACCAAATCCGTCTTCATCGACGCCATTATCGGGTATATCGAGCGCCAGCGGGTGGCGCGACGCGTCAAACGGATGCCGGTCCACCTGCGGCGAAAACCAGCCATAACCGTCGCGGTCGAAATCGGTGACGTCGGCCAGCACCTTGTTCGCCAGCCCAAATCCCACCATACGGTCGAGCCCATAGCGAACATCGGGCATGCCTTTTGCGACCACCGCCACCGGCACCAGCAGCACAGCCGATATCGCAATCCACCATCCCCGCCACGCTCCGCGCGGCTTCACCGCATGTCCCTTGCGGCGCCGCAACCAGCGCAAGATTATCGCATAGAGGATCAGCGCTCCCGCTATGCCGATCAGCATCAACGCGCTTTCGCTGAGCGCGAACAGGAACGCATCGAGCAGGCTGCCGCCGCCCAGATTGCGGATAAGCTGGAAACTCACCGCATCGCTGAAATAGGATAAAAGCTGGAATTTCGCGATCAGCGCCGCCGCAAAGGCCGCCACGCCAAAAAAGAGCATATTGAAACGGAAAACCATCCGGTCATGCTCGCGCCCATGCAGCCAGCGCAGCAGCATATAGAAAAGGCCGAACAACAGCCCGTGGGCCAACAGGGCTCCCAGAAGGAACAAGCCGATTTCCATGGGCGTGTCCAATATATGCGATTGCCCATATCCTCCGCCAAAGATGGCGAATTTGCGCTCCACGAGCGCCAGCTCGAGCATCAGCGTCGCGATCGCGGCAAATGCCAGCGTCGCCAGGTCCCGTCCCTCACCCTTTGTCATGTCTTTGTCATAAAAGGACGACAGTTAATTGGCCATTAAATGCGAAAATTGCGGGCTTCTTATCCATGGAGCGACCAAAAGGCCGCCCTTGCCATGCCCTCCCTCTCATGTTTATGATGCACCGCACAACAAAACCAAATTCACCTAAAGCCTCCCGGATCGATGAACGACACGCGACTGAAATTAATGGAAGCCATTGCCCGGAGGCGGATCGTCTCCACCCATTATAATGGGCAGGAAATGGCGCTGGCCCCGCACCAGATGTTCGAACGGCATGGTGCGCTGTTCGTCAGCGCGCTCAATCTCGGCAAGAATTTCCGATCCGAAGAGGAACGGCGCCTCGGCCATTTCAAACTCGACGGACTCGGCGAAACCATGGTGAAGGAAGAAGGCTTTGACCCTCTTCCTGATTTCCAGCCGGGCGCGCCCAGCGACAAGGATATTCTCCTCCTCGCCGTATAAGCGGAAAGGGCCCCGCCCCGCGATACGCGGGGGCGAGGCCCTTTGTTTGTCGAATCAGGCGTCGCTGCGTGCGCCCTCTTCCTTGCTCGTGCTCGCCAGCGACCAGATAATACCGCCCGCGATCAGGCCAAAGGTCACGCCCAGGCTGATCCACGGCGGGAATTTGCCGCCGCCCAGCACAAAATCGGCGATGAAAATCTTGGATCCGATAAACACCAGCACCAGCGCCAGCGCATATTTGAGATAATGGAAGCGATGCACCATCGCCGCCAGCGCGAAATAAAGCGCGCGCAGGCCCAATATCGCCATTATATTCGACGTATAGACGATGAAGCTGTCGGTAGTGATCGCCAAAATGGCGGGCACGCTATCGACCGCGAACACCAGGTCGGCGAGATTGATCACGACCAGCGCGAGGAACAGCGGGGTCGCCGCCAGTGCGATCTTCCCCGTCCGCGCATCGGCCACGCGGACAAAGAATTTCTCGCCATGAAGCTCCGACGTGATCGGAATATGGCGTGACAGCCATTTGACCACCGGATTGCCCGCGACATCCATCGGCTTTTCATCGGCGAACAGCATCTTGATCCCGGTAAAGATCAGGAAGGCCGCGAAAATATAGAGCACCCAGCCATATTCGCTGACCAGCGCCACGCCGCCTGCGATCATCAGCCCGCGCAGCACGATCACCGCGATAATGCCCCACAGCAGGGCGCGATATTGAAAGCGCGGCGGAATGGCAAAAGTCGCGAAAATAAGCGAAATGACGAAGATATTGTCGATCGACAGCGCTTTTTCGATGAAGAAGCCGGTATAATATTGAAGCCCGGCCTCCCCGCCCTTCTCGGCCCAGATCCACGCGCCAAAGGCGAGCGCAATGCCGATATAAAGGGCGGAAAGCTTCAAACTCTCGCCTATCCCCATCTCCTTGTTTTCCTTGTTCAGGAAACCAAGGTCAAAGGCGGTCAGCCCGGCAACCAATATCAGGAAGACCAGCCAGAACCAGGCAGGGGTCCCGAGCCAGTCGGTAAACAGAAATTCCATAGGATCAGATCCCGTTACAAGACACGCCCCGCCTCAGGCGGCAGGGACGTAGTGAGTTGAATGTTGGGGGTGAAACCGGCCGCAAAACGTCGCCAGCGGCCCTGCGCTCACCCAAAGGCGGGCGAACGCATCGAGCGGTGAAGCCGTTCTTTCACCCGCTGCTTCAAATGGCGCAGCCGCAGCAGGCGCAGCGGATCGGCGCCGCGCCGCCGCATTTCGCGCCGCAGGGCTTCATCGATACGGCGATGCCATTCGGTCAAACGATAAATTTTGCTATTCAAGGACATAGGGCCTCCTGTTTTGAGCATGCTCAAGAAACAGGTGACGCCGATGCCGGGGCCCATCAGGGGGGAGAGGTCGGCCGCCATGCATCGGTGTCACCCGATGCGGTCCGACATCACACAGACGGATAATAACCCGCCCACGCCAGAGGGGCCCGGCCCGCACTTGGCGCATTTAGGGTGCCGCCCTCCGACTTTCAAGAGGCGGAAATCATCACACTGAAAGGAAGTCATCGAAACCGAATTTTCCGCTTCCGCCCTGTCGCAGGAGGCGGCGCAAAAAAGGCATCCTGCCCCCCGCCTAACTGTTTCCGGTGCCCTATGCGGCGGCGATCAGTTTTTCACCATCAGCTTAAGCGTCATCCCTGCCAGTGCTTCGGTGGCGGTCGAAACCACCGCATTGGCATCGGGCGCCCAGAAAGGCGAATGGAGGCTGGGCAAAGGGCGGCCTTCCTTCTTCGCCGCTTCAACTTCATCGTGCGGAACGCCGCCGACCCAGATGATCAAGCTTTTGATATCCTTGTCTTCGCGGCCAAAGCGCCCGAAATCCTCGCCACCCATCACCGGCGGCAGCTTAACCACGCGTTGATCGCCAAAACGCCCTTTGAGATAGCCTGCCATCTCTTCTGTAAATTCAGGGCTGTTATAGGTGGCGGGCGTATATTGATTGCGGTCGATCGTGACGACCGGCATCTTGTCTTCGGGCATTCCCGCGGCAATTGCCTCACCCTTCGCAATGCGGGCAATCCCGTCGAGCAAATGGTCGCGCACCTCGTCGGTATAACTGCGCACCGTCAGTTGGAGCCGCGCCTCGTCCGAGATGATATTATGCTTCGCGCCCGCGTGGAAACTTCCCACGGTCACCACCGCGCTGTCGAGCGGGCTGATCTCGCGCGACACCAGCGTCTGCAGCGAACCAACAATACGGCTGGCCAGCACGATCGGGTCCTTCGCGGTCTGCGGATAAGCGCCATGCCCGCCCACGCCCTTCACGCTGATATCGACGCTGTCAACATTGGCGAGCGCATAGCCCGGGGTATAGCCAATCATCCCGGCCGGAAATTGCGCCGCATCGTGAAAGGCGAGCACATATTCGGGCTTGGGAAAACGCTCATACAGTCCGTCTTCCAACATCATCCGCGCGCCCGCACCGCGCTCTTCGGCGGGTTGGCCGATCATCACCAGCGTCCCCGACCATTTATCCTTGTTCGCCGCCATCAGCCGCGCCACGCCGACCCACGCGGTCATATGCGTGTCATGCCCGCAAGCATGCATCACGCCGGTTTCCACCCCCTCATCGGTCGTAACCCGTACTTTCGACGCGATGGGCAGGCCGGTCTGCTCGGTCACCGGCAGGCCGTCCATATCGGCGCGCACCATCACCACGGGGCCAGCGCCATTTTTCATCACCGCGACGACCCCGGTGCCGCCGACTTTCTCGGTGACGTTAAAGCCCAATTTGCGGGCCTCCGCGGCCAATATGCCTGCCGACCGCACTTCCATAAAGCTGAGTTCGGGATTGGCGTGAAGATCGTCATAAATCTTCATCAATGACGGCATCTGACTTTTGACCTGTTCGTCAATGCCCTGCGCCGCGACGGATGCCTGCGCCAGGGCAATCGCCGCTCCACCAATCCACAAAAACCGCATCATCTTTTCCTTCACTTCAACCCGCTGGCACCAGCTCGATTACATCAAGCAGGGACTCATAGGCCGGTGCGGGTAGCACGAGCCGCCAGCGATTGTCGCCTACCCGTTCGATCAGCCCGGCCATATCGCGCATCCGGTCGCTGCCATAATTGAGCGGAATCGTCTCGTCGCCCAGTTCCAGCGTGCCGAGGAAAATCTGGCGCTTGAGATTGTCCGGAAACACCGTCCCGACCGGCCTCTGCGACCCGGACAATTTCGTCAGGCTGGAAACCAGCTGCTTTGCCGTCACGCGGCAACGGAACCAGTCATAGGCGATATAGCCCAGCGCGCTGCGCCCCTTGGCTCCGACCTTGATGGTGCGGCAAAGATAATCGCCCGCGGGCAATTCGGGGCCGGGAAGCGCAGCTAACGGCTGCAACAACACCCCTTCCGCCGCAATCTCCGCGCCATGCCCTTTGGCCCGCGCATCGGCGAGCGCCGCCTGCCAGCTTCGATACCAGCCCCTTATGCGCGCCTTGTCAGCGTCGGTCGCCGTCGCGCGCCAGCTTCCCGGGGGCGCTTCGTCCGCTGCAGAGGCGGGTATGGACGGTACGGTCTCGCACCCCGCCAGCAGCAGCCCTGCCGCCAATATCAATGTCTTACCGAACTTCATTGCATTGCCCCCAATCCCTTCATTCGCCATTAACCATAAAGGTGGGTGGGGCAATGCTCAAGGGCAACGCCAAGGAAATGGCGGCGCTGCAAAACAGCTTTTAATGTGCGGTCCACCCGCCATCGACGCTCAAATTGGCGCCGGTGATATTCGCCGCCTCGTCGCGACAAAGAAAAGTGGCCAGCGCTGCGACCTGTTCGACGGTGACAAATTCCTTGGTCGGCTGGCTGGCGAGCAGCACATCGTCGATCACCTGTTCGCGCGTCATCCCGCGCGCCTTCATCGTGTCCGGAATCTGATTTTCCACCAGCGGCGTCCAGACATAACCGGGGCTGATGCAATTGACGGTGATCCCGGCATCGGCCACTTCCAGCGCGACCGTTTTCGTCAGCCCCGCAAGCCCGTGCTTGGCCGCGACATAGGCCGATTTGAACGGCGAGGCGACGAGCGAATGCGCCGATGCTGTGCCGATGATCCGCCCCCAGCCCTTTTTCCGCATCGTCGGAACCGCATGGCGAATGGTATGAAAGGCCGAGGTCAAATTGAGCGACAGGATCAGGTCCCATTTCTCGGGCGGAAAATCCTCGATCGGCGACACAAATTGCGTGCCGGCATTATTGACCAATATGTCCACCCCGCCAAAATCGGCCTCGGCGCGCAAAAACATGTCAGCAATCGCCTCGGCCTTGGTCAGATCGGCGCTGTCATAGATCGCCTTCGCTCCGCTCAATTCTTCCAGCGCCTGGCGCTCCTTCTCGATCGCGTCCGCTTCGCCGAAACCATTGATGATCACCTGCGCGCCTTCGGCGGCAAACGCCTTGGCCAGCCCCAGCCCGATGCCCGACGTCGACCCGGTAACAAGCGCGGTTTTTCCCTTGAGAAACATCTTTTATCCTTTCGCCCATGGGGGATTTTCAGGCTGACTCCTCATCAGCCTTGGCGTGCAGCGCATCGGAATGCACGGCAAAACTTTCCGAACGGCCCTCGGCGATGCTCTGGGCCAGCAATTGCCCGTCCTTCATTGCCGCCTCGACCGCCGCGCGTCCCTGCGCCCAGTTCACCTCGACCGTCGAACGGGAAAATTCGAAATCGCGCGCGCCGGTCTGCCATATGGTCGGCTCATGGATCAGCTGCACGACATTCAGTGCCTGGGCATCGACCATTTTGCGCACAGCCTTCGCTTCCATGCTCTCGGCCAGATCACCGGGCAGCTTGTCGAGCAGGCGGGTGATCAGCCGATGTTCCTTGCGTCGCCGCACCAGCCCGTCGGATATGCGCCGCGTCCGGCTGGAATAGCGAATATCCTTCTCGCGCGACCAGGCCTCTTCCAGATCATGCGGCCGCGCCCCGCGCGCCGGGAACAGGTCGACCTGAAAGGCGAGCATGTCGCGATCCGCCGCGGCCACCACATGTTCCAGCGGCGTATTCGAGACCAGCCCGCCGTCCCAATACCAGTGGCCGTCGATCTCGACCGGGGGCAATCCGGGCGGCAAGGCCCCTGACGCCATGATATGCCGCGCGTCAATCCGCTCCTTTTTCGTATCGAAATAGCGGAAATTCCCCGTTTCGACCGCGACCGCACCGACCGACAGCCGCATCGCGCCGTTGTTGAGCCGGTCCCAATCGACCAGCCGGTCCAAGGTGGCGGCCAAAGGCGCTGTATCATAAAGGCTCACCGCCGCCGGCGTCTGCCGCGCCGCAAATGCAGGCGGCGGCCATCGCGGAATGAAAAAGCCCGGCACGCCAAAGGTTGCGACATGGGCGGCCGCCCCCAGATGCGTCCATTCGCGGATCAGGTCATTGTCGACCGTCGGCAACGCGGGCAGCGCCGATGATATCTCGTTCCAGAATTCGCGCAGCTTCGCGGGCGCGCTTTCGCGGTCATTGCCCGCGATAATCGCCGCATTCACCGCGCCGATGGAAATGCCCGCGACCCAATCGAGCTCAATGCCCAATTCGATCAACGCCTCATAAACCCCCGCCTGATAGGATCCGAGCGCGCCGCCGCCTTGCAACACCAGCACGACCAGATCGGGCAGTGGCAGCGCGGCTTTCGTCGTGCGTCGTGGCATGGGTGTGATCCTTCACCAGGGGACGAAAGGAACAGGAATTGTGCACCGCAGCAAAGTTTTTTGCAAGGTGCGAAGCGAGTAAAGCCTCTTTCAATAATTGCATGCGACTGTCAAAAGATGGGGTCTTCGCCCCATAGGGTCCTGACCCTGAGCTTTGGAGAAACAGGATGCGCCTCGACGATTATGATCCCGGCGACGATATTCGCGACCTCGGGCGCGGCGGCGGGGGAGGCTTTGGCGGTTTCGGCGGCGGCGGCGGCCTGGGCAACATCCTCTTCGCCTTTCTTCCCATGCTTCTCGGGCGAAAAATGGGCTGCGGGACGATCCTGCTCCTCGGCGCGGCGGCTTTCTTTCTCCTTGGCCCCGGCTCGCAAATGCTCAGCCTCGGCGGCGGCAGCGTCGCCCCGGCGGGCAACAGCCAAAGCGCACAGGGCGTCCCCTGCGACACTCAGGCCGAACGCTTTGCCTGCAATGTCTTCGGCTCGACCCATCAAGTCTGGGAATCGCTGATCAGCGGCTATGAGAAACCAACGCTCAATTTCTTCGACAAACAGAACAGCTCAGACTGCGGCGCGGCGCAGGCGGCAATGGGCCCCTTCTACTGCCCCGCCGATCAGGGCGTCTATCTGGACACCAGTTTCTTCCGCGAACTGGAAACCAAATTCGGCGCAGCGGGCGATGCGGCGCAGGCCTATGTCGTCGCGCATGAGGTCGGCCACCATATCCAGACGATCAGCGGCATTTCGGATCAGGTCCGCCGCGCGCAAGGCCGCGCTTCGCAGGCCGAGGGCAATGCGCTGCAGGTCCGCATGGAATTGCAGGCCGACTGCTACGCCGGCGTCTGGGCCGCTCGCGCGCGCAACAGCGCGGGCCAGCCGGTGATGGAGCCGGGCGATATGGAAGAAGCGATGCGCGCCGCCAACGCCATTGGCGACGATACGCTGATGCGCTCCGCCGGGCGCCGCCCCGTCCCCGAAAGCTTCACCCATGGCACCAGCCAGCAGCGCATGACCTGGCTGCGCCGCGGGCTCGAAACCGGCGATCCGCGCCAGTGCAATGCTTTCGAGGCTCAGATTTAACGCCTGAACGGGCGAAGAAAAGGCGCCCGCCGCGCCTTCCGGGCTTGATCATGGCCGGAGGCGCGGTAGAGAGTTGTTGCATGCGTAACCTTCTCATGCTCAGCGCCGCTGCGCTCACCGCCCTCCCCCTTTCCGTTCAGGCCCGCCCGATGACGGCGGAAGATCTTGCGACGATGAACCGCGTCGGTGCCCCCGCCGCCTCAGCCGACGGGCGCTGGATCGCCTATCCGATGACCGAAACGACGGGCGAGGATTACAAGCGCTCGACCGGCCTCTGGCTCATCGACCGCAAGACGGCAAAGGCAGCCCCGGTCCGCATCGCCGACATGCCCGGCCACAGCGAAAGCGACCCCGCCTTTGGCCCCGATGGACAGCTTTATTTCCTTTCGGGCGCCTCGGGCAGCAGCCAGGTCTGGCGCATCGACCCCGCCAAGGGCGGCGCCCCGGCACAGGTCACCGACACAAAGGCCGATGTCAGCGGCTTCAAGATTTCGCCCGATGGCAAGCGCCTCCTTGCCTGGGGCGACATCCCCCGCGAATGCACCGATTTCGGCTGCGAAGCAAAGGACAAGGGCGAACTCCCCGGCCCCGGCACGGGCCGCCATTACAAAGATGGCGCGGGCTTTGTTCGCCATTGGGACAGCTGGGAAACGCCCGGCACCTACAGCCGCCCCTTCGTCTTCAACCTTGATAAGGGCAAGGCTGGCGTCGCGCGCCCGCTCGACGCCGGGCTGATCGGCGACACCCCGTCCAAACCCTTTGGCGGCGGCGAGGAGCTGGCGTGGGGCCCCGACAGCCGCACCATCTATTTCACGCTGCGCAAGGCCGACAAGGATGAGCCGCGCTCGACCAATCTCGACATTTATCGCACCCTCGTCGATGCGCGCATGCCGCCAGTCAATCTGACCGAGGCGAACAAGGCGACCGACACGCTGCCCACCCCGTCGCCCGACGGCAAATGGCTTGCCTATGCCGCAATGGCGCGTCCCACTTACGAGGCCGACCGCCTCGTCCTGATGCTCCGCAATCTCGAAAGCGGCGAAACGCGCAAGCTCACCGAAGGCTGGGACCGTTCGGTCGGCTCGATCGCCTGGGCCCCCGACGGCAAATCCCTTTATGTCACCGCGCAGGATGTGCTCGATCATCCGATGTTCCGCGTCGATGTTGCCAGCGGCAAGGTCGAACGGATCAAGGCGACGAACGAAAAATGGGAAGGCAATATCGGCGCGGTTACCGCGCTTCCCGATGGCGCCCTTCTCTATTCACGCAACAGTGTATCGGTCCCCACCGACCTCTGGCTGCGCGATGCCAAAGGGCAGATCACGCGCCTGACTAACGCCAACCGCGACCGGCTGGCCGAGATCGACCCGGTCACCGTCGAGCGGCTGCAGTTTTCCGGCGCCAATGGCGACAAGGTCTGGGGCCAGATCGTCAAGCCTGCCAAGGCGATAGGCAAGCTCCCCGTCGCCTTCCTCGTTCATGGCGGCCCGCAGGGCAGCTTTGGCAACAGCTGGTCCACCCGCTGGAACCCGCGCCTCTTCTCCGCCCCCGGCTATGCCGCAGTGATGATCGATTTTCACGGCTCGACGGGCTATGGGCAGGCCTTCACCGACAGCATCAACAAGGATTGGGGCGGCAAACCGCTCGTCGACCTCAAACTAGGTCTTGCCGCCGCGGGCAAGCAGGATCCGGGCATCGACATCCACAATGCCTGCGCGCTCGGCGGCTCCTATGGCGGCTATATGATGAACTGGATTGCGGGCAATTGGCCCGACGGCTTCAAATGCCTCGTCAATCATGCCGGCGTCTTCGACCTGCGCGCCATGGCCTTCGAAACCGAGGAATTGTGGTTCGACGAATGGGATCATGGCGGCCCCTGGTGGGAACGCAGCGACGCGGAAAAATGGAATCCCGTCAATCATGTGACCAACTGGAAAACGCCGATGCTGCTGATCCACGGCGAAAAGGATTTCCGCATCCCCTACACCCAAAGCCTCGCTGCCTTCACCGCGCTCCAGCGGCAGGGTATCAAGGGCGAATTGCTCATCTACCCCGATGAAAATCACTGGGTGCTCAAGGGCAAGAACAGCGTCCAATGGTATCGCACCGTCTTCGACTGGCTGGGCGCACATCTGAAGAAATAACCGCCCCCCCCCCCGCTGCACTCGCCACCCGGACTTGATCCGGGTTCCACGACCGCGCCGCCGCCGCCGCCCCGTTCGCATCGAGCGAAGTCGAGATGCCCATCATTGGCGCTTGCCTTCGCGGTGTCTCGACTTCGGCTAAAGGCCCAAGTTCATCCCGAGCGCCTGCCAAGGCAGTCGAAGGGCTCGACACGAACGGAACGCGCACGACGACCATTCCCCCTTGCCGCGCCGCAGCGTGGCTGGCAAAGCGCGCCCGCTATGCCAATGGAAAAAACCTTCGACCCCGCCTCCATCGAGGCGAAATGGGCCCATATCTGGGAAAGCCGCGGCCTGTTCCGCCCGCACCGCCCCGACGCGCAGCCTTTCACCATCGTCAACCCGCCGCCCAATGTCACCGGCGCGCTGCATATCGGCCATGCGCTCGACAATACATTGCAGGATGTTCTCGTCCGCTACGAACGGCTGCGCGGCAAGGATGCGCTGTGGGTCGTCGGCACCGACCATGCAGGCATCGCCACCCAGATGGTCGTCGAGCGCCAGCTCGAAGCGAAGGGTGAGAAGCGGGTGCATTTCACCCGCGACGCGTTCGTCGACAAGGTATGGGAATGGAAGGCCGAAAGCGGCGGCCAAATCACCGGCCAGCTTCGCCGCCTCGGCTGCTCGATGGACTGGTCGCGCGAGCAGTTCACCATGGACCCGCATTTCACCAAGGCGGTGGTGAAGGTCTTTGTCGATCTCCACAAGCAGGGCCTCATCTACCGCGACAAGCGGCTCGTAAACTGGGACCCGGCGCTCAAAACCGCCATTTCGGACCTCGAAGTCGAAACGCGCGAGGTTCAGGGCAGCTTCTGGCACTTTAAATATCCGCTCGCCGATGGCGTGACCCTCGACGATGGCCGCGACTATATCGAAGTTGCGACCACCCGTCCCGAAACCATGCTTGCCGATATGGCGGTCGCGGTTCATCCCGATGATGATCGCTATAAAAGCGTCATCGGCAAGTTCGTCGAACTGCCCATCACCGGGCGCCGCGTCCCCATCATTGCCGACGAACATGCCGACCCCGAGCTCGGCAGCGGCGCGGTGAAGATCACGCCGGGGCATGATTTCAACGACTTTGAAGTTGGCAAACGCGCCGGTTTCAAGGCGAGCGAAATGCTCAACATGCTCGACGGCGACGCCAACGTCATCCAGACCGCTGACGGCCTGATTCCGGACGAGTTTCTGGGCCTCCACCGCTTCAAGCACGGCGACACGGACGGCGCGCGCGAACTGGTCGTCGCGCGGATGAAAGAAGGCGGCTTCCTGATCCCGCATGTCGACAAGGACGGCAACGAACATGACGCCGAACCCCGCACCATCCAGACCCCCTTTGGCGACCGCGGCGGCGTGGTCATCGAGCCCTGGCTGACCGACCAATGGTATGTCGACGCCGAAAAGCTCGCACAGGCTCCGCTTCAGGCCGTACGCAACGGCGACATCAATATCGTCCCCAAGACATGGGAAAAAACCTTCTTCAACTGGATGGAAAATATCCAGCCCTGGTGCGTCTCCCGCCAGCTTTGGTGGGGGCACCGGATTCCGGCGTGGTACGCCGAAGACGGGCGCATTTTCGTCGCTGAAAGCGAAGAAGAGGCGCAAGCGGAAGCAGGCGAAGGCGTCGCACTAACTCGCGACCCCGACGTCCTCGACACCTGGTTCTCCTCCGCTCTCTGGCCCTTCGCCACCCTTGGCTGGCCACAAGATGCTCCCCGTTCCGGGGAGGATTTGCTCGCCCGCCATTACCCCAATGACGTCCTCATCTCCGGCTTCGACATCCTCTTCTTCTGGGATGCGCGCATGGCGATGCAGGGGATGCATTTCATGCGCGACGAAAAGGGCAAGGGCATCCCGCCGTGGAAGACCCTCTATCTCCACGGTCTTGTCCGCGCGCCCGACGGCTCTAAAATGTCGAAATCAAAGGGCAATGTCGTCGATCCGCTTGGTCTCATCGACCAATATGGCGCCGATGCGCTGCGCTTTTTCATGGCCGCGATGGAAAGCCAGGGCCGCGATATCAAGATGGATGAGGCGCGCCTTGCAGGCTATCGCAATTTCGCGACTAAGCTGTGGAACGCCACCCGTTTCTGCCAGAGCAATGGCATTTCGGCCTCGACCAGCCTCGCCGCACCCTCTGCAACGCTGCCGCTCAACCGCTGGATCATCGGCGAAGTGGCCGACACCGTCGCCGCGCTCGACAAGGCGCTCGCCGCCTTCCGCTTCGACGAGGCCGCCAACGCCATTTACAGCTTCGCCTGGGACCGTTTCTGCGACTGGTATCTGGAACTGATCAAGCCCGTTCTTTCCCCCCTCCCGCCTGCAGGAGGGGTCGGGGGTGGGCCGGTTTCGGAACAGGCTGAAGGGGCTGAGGCCCTCGAAACCCGCGCCGTCGCCGGCTGGGTGCTCGACCAGATTCTGGTCATGCTCCACCCCTTCATGCCCTTCATCACTGAAGAGCTGTGGGCGAGCCTTGGCGAGCGCGACGCCTATCCGCTGATCACCGCCAAATGGCCCGAACCGCAGGCGACGCGCGATGCCGAGGCCAGCGCCGACATCAACTGGTTGATCAAGCTGGTCGGCGAATTGCGCGGGGCCAAGGCCGAGCTCGGCCTCCCCCCCGGCGCGCGCCTTGCCGCCCATTTCCCCGAAACGCTGAAAAATCGCGCCGACAAGCTCGCTGCGCAGCTCGACCGGCTCGCGCGGCTCGACAGCATCAGCTTCGATCCCGCGCCCGCCGGAGCGTCGGCGCAGCTGGTGGTCGAGGGCGAAACCATCACCGTCCCGCTCGAAGGTGTCATCGACCTCGCCGCCGAGCGCGAACGCCTGAGCAAGGCGCTTGCTGCCGCGACCAAGGAACGCGACAGCCTCGCCGCGCGCCTGTCGAACGCCAATTTCGTCGAACGTGCCAAACCCGAAGCGGTCGAAAAAGCGCGCGCCGACCATGAAGCCAAAGCCGCCGAAGCCGACCGCCTGACGGCGGCCCTCGCCCGGCTAAGCTGACAGGAACCGGCGCTTATCGCTGCGTGCCCCTCCCGGCGCGTGTCCCCCTCCGACGAACTGCATGGACCCCGGCGAAAGCCGGGGTCCACCGCCCCCATGCGCCGACATACAAGCCCGAAACCACCAAAGAGATCATCTCAAGTTCATTTAACCATCTCATAAACAACGCATATATAAACAGAAATGCGCCAAGCCCATGTTACGCTGCGTGGCACTTTCGCAAACATTGGCGCCATTCCACCGGCTTCGGCACCACAGCGCCGAACGCCGCCCGGCGAGCGACAAAGCGACGGCCTTTCGACCAAAAGGCCCGCCCCTTCGACTGGCGACCCCGCGCGCTCTGGTCAGCATCGGTCGCGGCATTTAAACGGGGAGAATGAATATGGGTTTGGCCAAGGCCGCGCTGCGCGAACAGCGCGCTAAAATGCTCGCGGCGGCGCCCGGCTGGCGCGCCTCGGACGCGCGCGTCAATCCGCGCGTCGCCATCGGCTCCATCTTCGCCATGTGGGTCATCTATTTCCTCACCACCACCGGCCTCGCGCTGCTCACCGGCGCGCCCGATCAATGGGCCTATGTCGGACGCCGCGCGCTGGTCGTGGTCGCGGGCATCTTGTGCACCTTCGTCCTCTATCAGCTTGTCCAGCGCGTCCAGCCGCAGGGCTTCGGCGCCCGCCTCGGCGTCGCCATGGGCGCGGCGGTGCCGCTGGTCATTATCTATGCCTGCATCAACCTGATGGTGTTTTTCTACTGGTTTCCCGCCCCCGACACGACCCGTATCATCGAAGAGGTGCAGGCGAAATTTCCTGTCGCGTGGGAAACCGTCCTCGTCGTCGACAGCTCGATCCGCTGGTATTTCTTCTTCGCCGTCTGGGCCGCCCTCTATGTCGCGCTCGGTTACGCCAATGAAATGCGCGCGGTTGAACGCCGCGCCAATCTCTTTCGCATGGAGGCAAAAAACGCGCAGCTTCGCGCGCTCCATTATCAGGTCAATCCGCATTTCCTCTTCAACACCCTCAACTCGCTCTCGACGCTTGTGCTGCGCGGGTCAAAGGCAGAGGCAGAGGCGATGATCATGAATCTCTCCTCCTTCTTGCGCTCCAGCCTTGCGATCGACCCCGAACAGCTGGTCAGTCTCGAAGAGGAAATCGCCCTCCAGCGGCTCTATCTCGACATCGAACAGGCGCGCTTCCCCGACCGGCTGCAGGTGGAGGTGAAAATGCCGCCCGATCTGCGTCATGCCTGCGTCCCGGTGCTGATCCTGCAGCCGATCATCGAAAATGCGATCAAATATGGCGTCGGGCCCAGCAAGGGGAAGATCGGCATCCGCCTCGACGCCCGCGCCGAACATGGCATGCTCGTGCTGCGTATCGAAAATGACATTGATGCCCATGCCCCCACGCCGCCCGCCGGAACCGGCCTCGGCCTCGGCAATGTGCGCGAGCGCTTGCTCACGCGCTATGGCCCGTCCGCAGGATGCGAATGGGGACAGCTGGACACGGGCGGCTTTTTCGTTTCTCTATGGTTGCCACTCAATAGAGACGGGTGCTGACCATGTTACAAACCTTGCGAACGTTGATTGTCGACGACGAGCCGCTGGCGATTGAGCGCTTGCAGATTCTGGCCGGGCAGCAGGATGGCATATCCCTCGTCGGAACGGCGAGCGACGGCGCTTCGGCGCTTCGCATGGTCGAGGCGCTCGCCCCCGACCTCCTCCTCTGTGATATCGCCATGCCGGATCTTAACGGCCTGGACGTCGCAGCAGCGCTGGAAAAGGCAGATAATCCGCCCGCGGTGGTGTTCGTCACCGCCTTCGATCAATATGCCGTCGCGGCTTTCGATGTCGCCGCCGTCGATTATCTCTTGAAACCCGTTTCACCGGAACGGCTGGAGCGCGCACTCAATCGCGTGCGCGAATGGCGCGCGGCGGATCGGCCTGTGTCGAACAAAAGCCAGTGGATCACGGAATTCTGGGTTCAGAATCGCGGGGAAATGCTGCGCGTCGACGCCGCGCAAGTCGATTTGATCGAAGCAGAGCGAGACTATATGCGCCTCCACGTCGGCGCCCGCAGCTGGCTCATTCATCAAACGATCAAATCGCTGGAAGCGCGCATGGACCCGGCGCGTTTCATGCGGATCCATCGTTCAAAAATGGTCCGAAAAGATGGCATCATCGGCCTCAAGCATCATGGCGATGGCGCATGGAGCGTCGATCTGGGTGATGGTGGCCTCCATCGTATCGGTCGCACCTATCTCCACGACGTGAAAGCGATCATGCACGGAGCATGACCGCCTTCCTGGCCGGCTGTTACCGGTCCTGACACGCATCGCCCGCGCTCAGCGTGCGGCGACGTAATTTTGCTCACGCTTCGCCAGCATGGTGTTGCCGCCACCCGTCAGGCTGGCCAATTGAGGTTCAATTTCCCGCATCGCCTGGGCGCGGCAGGATTGAGCCTGGGCTTGCTGGCGCAGATCAGGGCGCGGGTCCGTGGCACAGACTTGACGCAGTGCCAATTCGATCCGCCGATCAAGTACCGCCTGTCCAGCCGCCGTAGACAGGTCAAGATCAGCCACTGCAACCTCGACAGTGCGCCGATCCGTCTCTTGGGCGCCGGCGACGGATACGGTCGTTGTGACAGCCAATAACGACGTGGCAATTATGGTTTTCAGTTTCAACATGGGGGGAGTCCTCTCTTTTATGATGCGAGACAGAACACCCGGACCGGGGAGACCGCGACATTCTGTCTCGCAAGACCCTTATGCCCATGATTTCAGATGCCCTCACGCACGCTTCGACCGGTTCCGCTGCTCTGTCGATTGGCGGACGAATGGCATTTGTGGGTCGACCAACGGGCGAAATGGCAGGGCGGGGGGTTGAAATGAAGGTCCGCACATGATCATCATCGGGGATGAAAGAGCCGAACCGCCGCTATTCGACTCGTCGACCTAGGTCGCGACGCCTTATGTTGTGGGTGTGGCTGGTGATGGGCGCAACCTTGATGGGCACGCTTCTGGGCAAAATGATCGCAGGGGACCGGCTCCGTGTGGTGGGCCCGGAGCAGCAGCCATTTGCCAGCCTCAGCGCAAATCCGGATGCCGCCACAGCGGATCCGGTGGCACAACCTGATTGTATATTCTGCCCGGACAGTTTTGGAGTAGGGGCCAAACTCCGCGATCGCCGTACCGAGTATGGCTATGCCTATCCCTATGCGCCCGTAGAGTTAAACGATTCCCATACAGGCGAGATGAACAAGCCAGCGCCTATCGACGCACAAGAAGGCGATTACCAATATGGCGGCAGTTTTTCGGCAAGGGCATTTTCTTCCGAAGCCTCAGCCTCTTTGAGTCCATCTCCTCGGGATCTGTTACCCGAAAGCCACTCTCTGGGAACTCAGCCGTTAGAACGCCCCAATGCTCAAAGTGTGCCGGGAGCAAGAGAAAAGAACAACAACCTGCTCTCACCCCCGCGCAAATCGGCGGCTCCCTCGCCGCTCAAGGACCAAACCGAACCTCAGCCCGGCGACCCATCCCAATAGCTTATCACCCATAGCGAAGCGCCGAATTATTGATCGTTTTGAGGTACACCGGCTGGCCGCACTTCCACTTTCGCGCACCGGTTCCGGTCGCCAGCTTTGCAGGCGGCCACATCAGCTTCCCATTGCAACCGCTCCGCCGCCGCCTCCGCTGCAATGCGGGCCTTTTCGGCTTCATAAGCCGCAGTCTCATCCACAAACTCCGCTTCGTCATGCGCAACTTGCTGCGTAGCCGCGGAAACCTCTTGCTCGTAAACAATATTATCAGTCTTGGCCCGAGCCGCCTGTTCAGCGTTCAAACGCGCGGTATTGGCGCGTTCTTCAGCCGTGGTGCGATCTACGCTCGCGTCGACTGCGACCGACGATGACTGCGCAGGATTGACCGCCAGTGTCGGCGTCGCGACGAGCGCGGCGCCGATTGCAACGAACGGCAAATAGAATCTGTTCACCAGACTGTCTCCTTTAAAGGCTCCTGCACGGAGCGAACGCCCGGTTCGGGAAAAATGTTCCCGCCCGTTTGACCGCATGAACAGTCTCCGTCATGCTTCCCTCCTTTGACCGAAGGGCGGAAATTTGCCAAGCCCCAATGCACATTCTGTAAATCGTCCGGTTTTCTTCATTCCGCTGGCAATACTGGTCATTTCCATAGGTTTCAGCCTGTGGCGGAACAGTCTCTTCTTGCAGGTTGAGACTGATATCAATGACTGGATACTCCTTCATTTCGGCCGACTCTTTGCCTTGGCAGGATTTGCCTTTCTCCCATTGCTAGCGGTCATAGCGATCTCCCCCTTTGGGGGTACGGTCATCGGAGGGGCGCAGGCCACGCCTCTTTTGGGACGCTGGCGCTGGTTTGCCGTGACGCTGTGCACGACCGTTGCCACAGGAATCCTGTTTTGGGGCGTTGCTGAACCCCTATTTCACTTGAACGCCCCTCCTCCCCTGTTGGGATTGACACCGGGCAGCGAGGGCGCTGCGGCTTTCGCTATGTCGACCATGTTTCTGCATTGGACCTTCACGCCCTATGCAATTTACACCGTGGCCGCCCTCGCTTTCGCCCTCCTCTATTATAATCAACGCGAGCCGTTCAGAATCTCCTCGCTTTTCGTGCCGCTGATCGGGCGCCGGGCACATGGGGTGGTCGGCAGCGGGATAGATATCGTCTGCCTTTTCGCCCTGGTAGCGGGGATGTCAGCCTCACTAGGTGCCGGCGTGCTCGCTCTTGCAGGAGGAATTGAGGGGCTTTTCGTTTTTCGCGGTGGCGAGTGGCTGCGCGCTACTATTGCGGGAGCCTTGGTTTTGATCTTTATCCTCTCAGCAGTTTTTGGCCTTCGCCGCGGAATCGCGCGATTGTCGCTTCTCAACATCTGGCTTTTCTTCGCCATTTTGCTGTTCGTTCTGTTCAGCGGCGTAGCCAGCGCATTGCCGAGCCTAGGCCTTGCGGGAGCCAAAAACTATATCGTAACATTCATCCCGCGCAGTTTTGGAACTGACGTCAACCTGAACTGGCACCGCCAATGGACCATTTTCAACTGGGCGAACTGGTTTGCTTGGGCGCCGATTACGGCTTTGTTCCTCGGACGGTTGGCGGTCGGTTACAGCGTTCGCAGTTTCATCCTGTTTAATCTGCTCTTTCCCGCCCTTTTCGGTGCGCTCTGGATGACGATTATTGCAGGAACGACGATTACATTGGATCAGTCCCTGCATGGCACCCTTTATGACACGCTTGTCCGGGCAGGCCCCGATCCGCTTCTTTACAGCCTTTTCAGTCAGCTCGGCGGAGGCGGTTTCGTTCTTGCAATGCTCATCCTGGCGATCTTTCTTTCCTATGTGACAGCCGCCGATAGCAATGTCTCGGCTATGAGCGCGCTATCCACGCATGGCATTACGCCAGAATCGCCCGAAGCACCGCTGCACGTAAAACTGGCCTGGGGCGTGGTCGTGGGGCTGGTCGCCGTAGTGTTGGTCGCGGCATCAGGATTGGATGGGATTCGCATGATGTCGGTTCTCGGCGGATTTCCCGCATTGTTCGTCGTTTTGGGGGCAGGCGCCTCGCTGGCATTAATGGCTTTTCGTCCGCATAGTCTTCCCCGATTGCGGGGTTAAACTACCCTTCCTATATCCTCCTTTCGTCCATCGCACCGTGCCCCTTGCGCGCATAGAACAAATCTGGAACAAGCCCCTCCCATGAGTCTGACCCATATTTCGGTGCGCGGCGCGCGCGAGCATAATCTGAAGGGCGTCGACGTCGATCTGCCGCGCGACAGCTTGATCGTCATCACCGGCCTGTCGGGCAGCGGCAAGTCGAGCCTGGCGTTCGACACCATCTATGCCGAAGGCCAGCGGCGCTATGTCGAGAGCCTGTCGGCCTATGCGCGCCAGTTCCTGGAGATGATGCAAAAGCCCGACGTCGAGCATATCGACGGCCTGTCGCCCGCGATCAGCATCGAGCAGAAGACGACGAGCCGCAACCCGCGCTCGACCGTCGCGACCGTCACCGAAATCTATGACTATATGCGCCTCTTGTGGGCGCGCGTCGGCGTTCCCTATTCGCCCGCGACGGGCGAGCCGATCAGCGCGCAGACGGTGAGCCAGATGGTCGACCGCGTGATGGAGCTGCCCGAAGGCACGCGCGCCTACCTTCTCGCCCCCGTCGTGCGCGGGCGCAAGGGCGAGTATAAAAAGGAACTGGCGCAGTGGCAGAAGGAAGGCTTTACCCGCGTCCGTATCGACGGCGAATTTTACGAGATCGAGGACGCGCCCGCGCTCGACAAGAAGTACAAGCATGACATCGAGGTGGTGGTCGACCGCATCGCGGTGCGCGAGGGGATCGAGACGCGGCTCGCCGACAGTTTCGAGACGGCGCTGAAGCTCGCCGAGGGGCTGGCCTATGTAGACTTGGCCGACGGCGTCGTGCCGGGACGCGCAGAAGAAGATACCGGCGGCGCGATGAGAGGCGCCGGCATCCCCGCGAACCGCATCATCTTCTCCGAAAAATTCGCCTGCCCCGTCAGCGGCTTCACGATTGCCGAGATCGAGCCGCGGCTGTTCAGCTTCAACGCACCGCAGGGCGCGTGCCCCGCGTGCGACGGGCTTGGCGAGCGGCTGGAGTTCGATCCCGAGCTGGTCGTCCCCAACCATGCGCTGAGCCTGAAAAAGGGCGCGGTGGTGCCGTGGGCGAAATCGAACCCGCCCTCGCCTTATTATATGCAAGTGCTCGAAAGCCTGGCCAAAGCCTATGATTTCGCACTCGACACCCCGTGGCAGGACCTGCCCGGCGGGGTGCAGCAGATCATCCTGTTCGGCAGCGGCGGCATGCCCGTCGAGCTGACCTTCAAGGACGGGCGGCGTAGCTATACGACGCACAAGGCGTTCGAAGGGGTGATCGGCAATTTGAACCGCCGGATGCTCCAGACCGAGAGCGCGTGGATGCGCGAGGAGCTCGGCAAATATCAGACCGCGCAGCCGTGCGAGACATGTCATGGCGCGCGGCTGCGCCCCGAACCGCTCGCGGTTAAAATCGCGGGCGAGGACATCAGCCAGTCGGCGCGGCGCTCGGTCGCCGACGCGCTCCACTGGTTCGGCACGCTTGAGGAGAAGCTGAACGAGCAGCAGCGGCAGATTGCCAAGGCGATCCTGAAAGAGATCAACGAGCGGCTCGGCTTCCTCAACAATGTCGGGCTCGATTACCTCAACCTCAACCGCACCAGTGGCACGCTGTCGGGCGGCGAAAGCCAGCGCATCCGCCTCGCGAGCCAGATCGGCAGCGGCCTTTCGGGCGTGCTCTATGTACTCGACGAGCCGAGCATCGGGCTGCACCAGCGCGACAATGACCGGCTGCTCGCGACGCTGCGGCGGCTGCGCGACCTTGGCAATACGGTGATCGTCGTCGAGCATGACGAGGATGCGATCCGCAGCGCCGATTATGTCGTCGACATGGGCCCCGGCGCCGGGGTGCATGGCGGCGAGATTGTTGCCGAAGGGCCGCTCAAGACGCTGCTCAAGAGCAAGAAGAGCCTGACCGCCGCCTATCTGACCGGCGCGAAGAAGATCGAGGTGCCCGCGCACCGCCGCCCCGGCAACGGGTTCGACCTGGTGCTGACGGGTGCGCGCGCGAACAACCTCAACAATGTCACCGCGAAGATCCCGCTCGGCACCTTTACCTGCGTCACCGGCCTGTCGGGGTCGGGCAAGTCGAGCCTGATCATCGACACGCTTTACGCCGCCGCGGCGCGCACATTGAACGGCGCGCGGATGGTCGCGGGGCCGCACGACAGCCTGTCGGGGCTGGAACATTGCGACAAGGTGATCGACATCGACCAGTCGCCGATCGGCCGCACCCCGCGGTCGAACCCCGCCACTTATACCGGCGCCTTCACCGTGATCCGCGACTGGTTCGCCGGGCTACCCGAGGCGCAGGCGCGCGGGTACAAGCCCGGGCGTTTCAGCTTCAACGTCAAGGGCGGGCGCTGCGAGACGTGCACCGGCGACGGCCTGATCAAGATCGAGATGCACTTCCTGCCCGACGTTTATGTGACGTGCGAGACGTGCCACGGCAAACGATACAACCGCGAAACGCTGGAGGTGAAGTTCAAGGGGATGAGCATCGCCGACGTGCTCGACATGACGGTCGAGGATGCGGCGGAGTTTTTCAAGGCGGTCCCCGCGATCCGCGACAAGATGGCGATGCTGTGCCGTGTGGGCCTGGGCTATATCAAGGTCGGGCAACAGGCGACGACGCTGTCGGGGGGCGAGGCGCAGCGGGTGAAGCTCGCCAAGGAATTGTCGCGCCGCTCGACCGGACAGACGCTCTATATCCTCGACGAGCCGACGACGGGGCTGCATTTCGAGGATGTGCGCAAATTGCTGGAGGTGCTGCAGGCGCTGGTCGATCAGGGCAACAGCGTCGTGGTGATCGAGCATAACCTCGATGTCATCAAGACCGCCGATTATATCCTCGACCTTGGCCCCGAAGGCGGGGTGAAGGGCGGCGAAATCGTCGCGGCGGGGACGCCCGAAGAGGTGGTGAAGGAAAAGCGCAGCTTTACCGGGCAGTATTTGAAGCCATTATTGTCGTAATGATTTTCCTCGCTTTTGCCTGCCCGAGCGGCGGGATGCGCCAGCGGCGGCGCGAAGGCCCACCCCGCTGCGACTAGCGAACAGGGTTCGCAAGTCTCGCTGCCCCTCCCGCTTGCGGGCGGGGACAAGGCGCCTCCCCCTCCCTCTCGTCACCCCGGGCTCGACCCGGGGTCCAGCGGCGCCGCGCAATCGTTGCCGGATCAAGCCTGTTCTGCGCCTGTCGAAGGGTGCGGCCTGACAAAATGGGGCGGCCCCAACCCTGCCAACCCGTTCGCATCGAGCGAAGTCGAGATGCCCATCGGTGACGCACGGCCCCGGGGCGGGCCTTGGCTTCGGCCTAGTGGGCGACGTTTATCCTGAGCACCTGCCCCGGCCGTCGATGGGTTCGACACGAACGGCGTTGGGGCCCCGTTTTTCGCTCGTAATTCCACCGTTTTTCGCGCGGCGCGGGTTCAAAGTTCAGTAAAGTTCAGCCTTGTGACACTAGTGTCCGTGGCGCTTTTTCCCGCGATGGCTGCGCGCGAGAGGCGCGCGCCTTGGGCGGCGCTCCCTGAATGGCTGCGCCAGAATGTCCGTCGATAGAAAGAGCCGGATCAAGGCTTGGCATAGCGGCAGCATGTAGGACAGCGCCTATTCCTGCCCTTCGTGCGCTAGCGGCGATGGGGTCCGGCCTGTAGCGGAGCGCCCGCGCGTCGGCGGTGGCGCTTTGTGCCGCGCCGGGATGGAAGCGGGGGTCGGCAGCGCCGCGCCACATGGATGCCGGATCAAGTCCGGCATGACGAAATTGGGTTCGCCCAGTCTCTCCCCGCAAGCGGGATGGGAGCGAGGATGCCCACCCCAGTGCGGTTTGACCCGGGGGCGCGGTTGACCGCGCGACGTCCGTTTCCTTTTGTTTCACGCGAAGACGCGAAGGCGCGAAGATATTGGTTGTTGGTCGCTGGCGACGCTCTGTGTGCTGCGGGCGGGGTGTCTCACACAAAGACACAAAGATGGCCGCCTTTCGGGGTGAGCGACGAGTTGCCCAGCGACGGCTCTGTTTCGACAATCGCCGGACAAAGTCCGGCGACTTTTGGATGCCGCTCGATGTGCGCGGGGCGCGAGCGTGGGAAAGCCAGCTCTTCGCGCCTTTGCGTGAGGCAATCCTGTCTAAACGACGCGAATATATCCTCTGCGGCGAACACGCGCATCACCAGCAGCTGTGGCGACAGCGCACAAGTCATCCCCCGACATGATCAGAAGAGTGGGAAGCCTATCATGCACCGTCATCCGGACGCCAACTGATATCGTGATTTTCGGGGATGGAAACACCTGACCGGTGACGAGGATCATCAACAGTACAAGAAATCGCTAAATTTCAGAAAACATCTTACGAATCTTATCGCGTATTTCCTTACTCTCTCCCTCACGAGGAAGATACAGAACCTTGATCGCGTAATTTCTTATTCCAGACATACTACCAATTAAGCATTCATTTCTTTCAGAGAGCAGCACCGACTTCTTCTTTCCCTTTTCAAGAATACTCACAGACCTAGCTTGCTCGCCATATGTTAACTCTTTGGCGGGCTTCGAAAAATCACTCGAAAAAGGAAACGGATTTCTCCCGACGATATGAAAACGCTGTGGGTCCAATGACAAGGCCCTAGCTATTTCATCTGTCTTAGAATGTATCAGTTTTGATCGTAGTTTAACTTGCTCATCATCCTTATTTAAAAGCGCCTCCCATTCATAGACCAGCTTTGGAGGAGCCCTATAGAGTATCGCTCTCAAGTGATCACAAACGACCTGCGTTCCCGCATGATTATTTAATGATTCCGAAAGTTTTTTAAATTTGGAAAAGATGTGGCTGTCGTCAAAGTTGGCCCACTCGCGCCTTTCAACGAGTCTTTGCACATCCTCGGCAGAAATTTCTATTTCTTGTCGCTCTAGTAGTTGAGTTACACAGAAATTCAGACTCCATTCGAGCCCCATAACCGTTTTATGGAAAACGACCTGCATATAATCGTAAAACCGACTAACCAGAAAATGATCAATTGCCGTCGCCGCCTTAGCCTCAAAACAAAGAATTCCGTCCTTGTCGACTGTAGCCTTGCTTATAATAAAATCAACATCCGTAGCGCCATAAGGAACACCGCTCGTATGAGCTGACCGAGGCAAATAATCCAACCTATCACAGTCTAGATCAGAACTTATAATTCCAAATAGAGCATCGGGGTCTTTCTTCGAAAATATCCCCAAAAGTTTCTTCTTATTTATACCGTGTTTTTCAAAAATCTTAGATAAATCAGGATCGTTCTCGATAATTATCTGGCCTACTTTTTCATGAGAGAGGCCCACTTTTCCATTTCCTGAATTGGAAGGTGAAAGCCCCCCCATATCAAGAATCGATTCCCCCACATAATGAGACGTTATAGCATGCTCTGTGGCATGCGACAAAGGGTAGTGCCCGATATCGTGCAACAACGCAGCAAGCCTATAAAGCTGCTTTCGACTATCAGGAATTCTGACGGTGGAGTTTTCTCTTATCGCATCAATGATGCGTCCTGCATTGTGGCAGGCCCCTACGGAATGAGAAAAACGAGAATAGCTAGCGCTTGGAAATACAAGATGCACCAACCCAAGCTGCCGTACATTGTGGAGACGCTGAAAAATTGGAGACGAGACTATATCCGCTTCAGCTTCGCTGAGTCCAACATAGCCATACAACGGATCTGTAATCGACTTGTGATTGAAGGACACCGAGCGCCTCTACAGCAGATTTTTTCCTTCAAGCACATTGAATCCAGCATCCACATTGTCAAGCAAATGCGGCTTCACAGTTGCGATCCGTTTCTTCGCACTTGCACGCGATAACCCGGACGCCTTCACCAAATAGTGCAACGAAGCTAAAAGTTCTAATCGCTTCGGGCGATCTAGGGAACCAATAGGCACCTCCATAAGCTGGCCAATTTCATCGACCCGCGCAGCCGCAGCCTCCCGAAGAGTAGTCCCATGAGGAACCCCTTCTCCCAGCAGGCTATAATAATCTCTGGTTAACGATGGAGAGTATGGCCCCTTAATGTACCAGCCATATGTATACCCCAAGGGGACTCCAGCCGCCTGTGCCAGGTAAACGGCTTTCTGAACCTCCATCCGCTGATCAACTGTGGAGATGTCGCCTATCTCCAGCCTGTCCAAAATCAGCTTCAGCGCTACCGCTCGATTGTCCATGTGCGCTCCCTCTACAAGCCAAATGTTCTCTTTATGTTCCCATTCGGGCGCTATCGAATTATCCCCTACATGTCTAGCACCTAAATGGAAGCAGATTCCACAAACAATCGACAAATAGGTAATTGTATGTGCTCACCTCACACTAAACTATCAACGAGACGAGCTTTGCAGGCCAAGTCAAACACAATGCTGCGCTAATTGAAATCATGACACTTCCATGACACTCGCTGTCACAAACACGTCACACAAAACGCCCAAATGGCCCTCAGCGAGTCGCCGGACAGGGGGGGCGGCTTGTTTTGGTCACGGCCCCCGACAGGATAGTTTCATGGTCAAGAAATTCGCTCTTGCCGCCCTCGCCGCCTCTTCTGCGCTGGCGCTTTCGGCGTGCCAGGACCAGGCGTCGCAGGGCGGCGCCGCGCGGGATTATATCAGCGCGGTCGGCTCCTCCACCGTCTATCCCTTTGCCACCGCGGTCGGCGAGAAATTCGCCGAAGCGACGGGGAACAAGACGCCCAAGATCGACAGCACCGGCACTGGCGGCGGCTTTGAACGCTTTTGCCAGGGCGTCGGCGGCGACACGCCCGACATCATCAACGCCTCGCGCCGGATGAAGAAGAAGGAATTCGACACTTGTCAGGCCAATGGCGTGACCGATGTGGTCGAAATTCAGGTCGGCATCGACGGCATTGCGCTGGGCGAAGCGCAGCGCGGCCCCGGCTTTGAGCTGTCGGAAGAAGATGTGTACAAGGCGCTGGCTGCCAATCCCTATGGCAAGCCCAACACCGCCAAGACGTGGAAGGACGTGAACCCCGCGCTTCCCGCCGTGTCGATCTCCGTCTTTGGCCCGCCCTCCACCAGCGGCACCTATGATGCGTTCAAGGAATTGATCCTGGCCGCCGGGTGCGACGCCAATCCCGAGATGAAGGCGCTGAAAGACAGCGACAAGGACAAGCATGAAGCGGTCTGCACGGGGCTGCGCGGTGCGCCCTTTTACGTCGAGCAGGGCGAGAATGACAATCTGATCATCTCCAAGCTCGACAAGAATCCGACCAGCCTTGGCATTTTCGGCTTTTCCTATCTTGATGCGAACAAGAACAAGATCAAGGCTGTGCCGATCCAGGGCGTTGCGCCGACCTATGACGCGATTGCCGATGGCAGCTATCCCGGTTCGCGCCCGCTGTTCATCTATGTGAAGAAAGCGCATGTCGGCGTGATCCCCGGCATTGCCGAATATGTCGCAGAGTTTCTGAAGGGCGGCGCCGAGGGCGGCTATCTGGCCGACAAGGGCCTGATCACCGCGCCCAAGGATGTGGCCGCTAAGGCCGCGGCCAATGCGAAGAATATGACGCCGCTGAGCGGTTCGGAGCTGAAGTAATCAGGGCGAATGGCCGGGTGGGTGAAGGCCTGCCCGGTCTGCCTTGTGATTTTTCCGCGTGCGTCATTGCGAGGAGCCCGGCGAATGCCGGGAGACGCGGCAATCCACAGCCCGGACGCCTTGTGCAAGGCCGATGACTGGAGATTGCTTCGCCCGGCTGCGCCGGGTTCGCAATGACGGCTGTTGAATTATGACGCCGAGTCATCAAACTGCCACGTGCCCCCGCTTTGACAGGGCGCCATGACGAGGACCATGTGACTTTCAATCCCGCCGCTCTTTTGCTGCTGGTCGCCGGGCTGGGCCTGATCGGATGGCTTGCCGGTCGGGCGCGTTCCGCCCTGCTGGCTGGCCGCGCGCAGACCAAGCTGCATTCCCGCCCCCAATATCATGGCTGGTATGTCGCGCTGTGGCTGTTTGCCCCTGCCGCGATTTTCCTTGCCATATGGACCAGCGTGTCGCCCGCGCTGATCACCAACAGCGTGCTGGAGAGCGAGGCGGCGCAGCAGCTTCCCGCCTTTGGCTTTGAACGCTCCGCCATGCTGGCCGATGCGCGCTCCGTCGCGCAGGGCAAGCAGGATATGGTGCGGATGGCGGGCGCCGCGCCGCTGGTCAAACCCTATGCCCAGGCGATGCGCCATTATGGCATGATCGGCATGGCGGCGATGCTGGCGCTGGCGCTGGCGGGCGGGCTTTATGCCTTTACCCGGATCAAGCCCGATTTCCGCGCGCGCAGCCGGGTCGAGCGGATCGTGATGGGATTGCTGTTGCTGGCGTCGCTGGTCGCGATCCTCACCACCTTTGGCATTGTCCTGTCGCTGTTGTTCGAATCGATCCGCTTCTTTCAGCTGGTCTCGCCGCTGGAGCTGTTGTTCGGGACGCATTGGAACCCGCAAAGCGGCGCGGCGGTCGCGGGCACCTTTGGCGGCATTCCGCTTTTCTGGGGCACGGTGCTGATCGGGGCGATCATCGCGATGATCGTCGCCATTCCCATCGGCATGATGACCGCGGTTTATCTCACCCAATATGCCGCGCCGACGGTGCGTAAATGGGTAAAGCCGTGCCTGGAGATTCTCGCCGGGATCCCGACGGTTGTTTACGGTTATTTCGCGGCGCTGACCGTCGCGCCGGCGATGCGCGAATTTGCGGTGATGATCGGCATCCCCAATGCCTCGACCGAAAGCGCGCTGGCGGCGGGTATCGTCATGGGGGTGATGATCATCCCCTTTGTCTCCTCGATGGCCGACGACAGCATCAATGCGGTGCCGCAATCGATGCGCGACGGGTCGCTGGCGCTGGGCGCAACGCCGAACGAGACGATCCGCCAGGTGCTGATCCCCGCCGCGCTGCCGGGGGTGATGGGGGGCATTTTGCTCGCCGTCAGCCGCGCGATTGGCGAGACGATGATCGTCGTCATGGCTGCGGGTCTGTCTGCCAATCTTACCGCCAATCCCTTCGCCAGCGTCACCACGGTGACCGCGCAGATCGTCAAGCTGCTGACCGGCGACCAGGAATTTGACAGCGCCAAGACGCTTGCCGCCTTTGCGCTCGGCCTCGTGCTGTTCCTCGTCACGCTGCTGCTCAACATCGTCGCGCTGCGGATCGTCAAAAAATATCGGGAAGCTTATGAATAGCGAAACCGCCCCCACCGACTGGAAGGCGAGCGCAATGCAGGCGCGGATCGCCCGCCGCTATGCCGCCGAACGCCGCTTCAAGCTGATGGGGCTGGGCGCGGTGCTGCTGTCGGGCGCCTTCCTTGCCTTTCTGCTGTTCGTCATGGTCGGCAATGGCGCGCGCGGCTTTACCTATACGCATGTTGCCGTGCCGATCGACTTTGCGGCCATGCCGCTGACCATCGATGCCGACCGGCTCGACGATCCCGACGCCGACCAGATGATCGCCAATGCGGGGCTGGCCGACATTGTCGCCTTTGCCGCCGACGAGGCGCTGGGCGCGGACGGGTCGGCGCTGATCAGCGAAAATGCGTGGAAGGAAGTACGCAGCGCGATCAAGGCGGACCCCGACTTGCTGAAGGGCGAGACGGTCTTTGAACTGCCCGCGTCGAGCCGCGTCGATATTGCCGCCAAGGAAGGCGCCAAGGGCGCGCTGGGGCAGAAGGTCGCGGCGCTGGAAAAGGACGGCAAATTGTCGACGGGCATTCACTGGCCCTTCTTCAAAAATGCCGATGCCACCGATCCCGCCGTCGCGGGCATCTGGGGCGCGCTGAAAGGATCGGTGCTGACGATCCTCATCGCCTTTCTCATCGCCTTTCCCACCGGCGTACTCGCGGCGCTTTATCTGGAAGAATATGCGCCGAAGAACCGCTGGACCGACCTGATTGAAGTGTCGATCAACAATCTGGCTGCCGTGCCCTCGATCATCTTTGGCCTGCTCGCGCTCGCGGTGTTCATCAACTGGTTCGGCATTTGTCAGGCAAGCCCGCTGGTCGGCGGGCTGACGCTGGCGCTGATGACGATGCCGGTGATCGTGATTGCCAGCCGCAATGCGATCAAGGCGGTGCCGCCCTCGATCCGCGACGCGGCGCTGGGGGTTGGCGCAAGCCCGGTGCAGGTGGTGTTCCACCATGTCCTCCCCCTCGCCCTGCCCGGCATTTTGACGGGGACGATCATCGGCATGGCGCGCGCGCTGGGTGAAACCGCGCCGCTGCTGCTCGTCGGGATGCGCGCCTTTATCGGTGACGTTCCGGGCGGGCTCTGCTCGCCCTCGACCGTGCTGCCGATGCAGATTTTCCTCTGGTCGGACGAGGTTGACCGCGGCTTTGTCGAGAAAACCTCGGCCGCGATCATCGTGCTGCTCGTCGTGCTGCTGTCGATGAACGCGCTGGCCATCTATCTTCGCAACAAATTTGAAAAACGCTGGTGAAGCTGACGATATGACTATGACCCAAGATGAACTGCACATCGCCGATCCCAAGATGCGGGCCCAGGGGGTCAATGTCTTCTACGGCGAAAAACAGGCGATCAAGGATGTTTCGATCGACGTCGGAACCGATCTCGTCACCGCCTTCATCGGCCCGTCGGGCTGCGGCAAGTCGACCTTTCTGCGCTCGCTCAACCGGATGAACGATACGGTTGCCAGCGCGCGGGTCGAAGGAAAGATCGAACTGGACGGCGAGGATATTTACGCCCCCTCGATGGACGTGGTGCAATTGCGCGCGCGCGTCGGGATGGTGTTCCAGAAACCCAATCCCTTTCCCAAATCCATCTATGACAATGTCGCTTATGGCCCGCGCATCCACGGGCTGGCGCCGAACAAGGGCGATCTCGACGGGGTCGTCGAACGCGCGCTGACCCGCGCGGGATTGTGGGAAGAGGTGAAGGACCGGCTGGGCGAAAGCGGAACGGCGCTGTCGGGCGGCCAGCAGCAGCGCCTGTGCATTGCGCGCGCCATCGCGGTCGATCCCGAAGTGATTTTGATGGACGAGCCCTGTTCGGCGCTCGATCCGATTGCGACCGCGAAGATCGAGGAATTGATCCACGAACTGCGCGGCAAATATGCGATTGTGATCGTTACCCACAATATGCAGCAGGCCGCGCGCGTATCGCAGCGCACCGCCTTTTTCCACCTCGGCACCTTGGTCGAATATGGCAAGACGACCGATATTTTCACCAATCCCAAGGCGGAACGGACCAAGGATTATATCACCGGCCGCTATGGGTAATATGGCCCCTCCTCTCCGCGAACGGGGTTGGAACGGACTTTAAAGGACAAAGCAATGGCAGTTACGAACGATCATACGGTCAAGGCTTTCGACGAGGATCTCAATCGCCTGCGCGGTTTGATCAGCGAAATGGGCGGCCGTGCCGAACAGGCGCTGCTGCAGGCGATGACCGCGCTGAGCAAGGGCGATCAGGAACTGGCAAGCCAGGTCGTGCGCGACGACAAGAAGATCGACGCGCTGGAAGCCGAAGTCGAACAGCTTGCCGTCCAGACCATCGCGCTGCGCGCCCCGATGGCCGACGATCTGCGCGAAATGATCGCCGCGCTGAAAATCGTGTCGGTCGTCGAGCGCATCGGCGATTATGCCAAGAATATCGCCAAGCGCGTTGCGCTGATGGACCAGACCCGGTCGATCGAGGCGATCCCGGTGCTGATGTCAATGTCGAGCCTCGTCGTCGAACTGGTCCATGACGCGCTCGACAGCTTTGCCGCGCGCGATGCCGAACTCGCCGTCAGCGTGACGGTCCGCGACAAGAATGTCGATGATTTCTACAACAGCATTTTTCGCACGCTCGTCACCTTCATGATGGAAAATCCGAAGCTGATTTCGGAATGCGCGCATCTGCTGTTCGTCGCCAAGAATCTGGAACGCATGGGCGACCATGCGACCAACATCGCCGAGATGGTCTATTATGTCGTCACCGGCGAGCGGATGGAGGAGCGCGAGCGCGGCGAAACCCCCGAGGAAGCGGCGACCGCGGAGAAGGAGCAAGGCTGATGCCCCAGCCCGACCTGTTGCTGATCGAGGATGATGAGGCGATTGCCGAGCTCATCGTCTGGCATTTCGCGCGCGAAGGTTTCTCGGTCCGTCAGACCCCCGATGGCGAACAGGCGCTGGTCCTGGTCGAAGAACGGGTGCCCGACATCGTCCTGCTCGACTGGATGATCGAAAGCCTGCCCGGCATCGAAGTGTGCCGCCGCCTGCGCCGCAATCCCAAATCGGCGAATGTGCCGATCATCATGCTCACCGCGCGCGGCGAGGAAGAGGATCGCATTCGCGGGCTGGAAACCGGCGCCGACGATTATGTCACCAAACCCTTCAGCCCGCGCGAGCTGGTAGCGCGCGTGTCGGCGGTGCTCCGCCGCTTGCGCCCTGCGCTTGCGGGCGAAATGCTGAGCTATGCCGATATCGAGCTCGATTCAGTGGCGCACAAGGTCGTGCGCGCGGGGCAGATTGTGAATATGGGGCCGACCGAATTTCGCCTGCTGCGCCATTTCATGGAGCATCCGGGCCGCGTCTTTTCACGCGGGCAATTGCTCGACAGCGTGTGGGGCCAGGACAGCGATATCGAGCTTCGCACGGTCGACGTCCATATCCGCCGCCTGCGAAAGGCGATCAACCTGCCCGGCACCAGCGATATTATCCGCACGGTGCGCTCGGCGGGCTATGCGCTCGATGCGGGGTAGAGCATTTAGGGTCAAAGCTCCGGGCGGCAAACTCCCTGCCGCCCCTTCATAAAAAACGGCGCGGACCCCGCAGAGCCGCGCCGTTTTTTATGCTTTGCGAATGGCGATCAGAAGACAATCTGTCCGCGCATCCCAACCACATCGACGCCATAGTTACGATCGGTTCCCGCCGGAATAACCGCGCCGCGATAGTCGAGCCGCGCATAGTTAATCATGAAACGCAGATAATCGATCGGCGTCCAGATCAGCGAGGCCATATAGCCATTTTGCTTGCCGCCATCGATGCCGGCATCGTCGAGATCGAGCCGATCATAGCGCAAATTGACCTGCCATGCGCCAAGCCCGCCGCTGCCGACGGGGTTCTTGACCTTCACGCCCTTGAACATGCCGTCGCGATAACCGCGCCTATCGTCGGTAAGGAAAAGACCCGCCTCAATGGCGCCGCCAAAGAAAGTGGGGTCCGCCTGTCCAGGGCGTTCGACCGTCTGCCAGAAAGCCTCTGCCGCGCCGTGGAAGCGCCCGCGGATAAAGGCCGCCTCTGCCCCCAGCCCGCGTTCGCCCTTGGCGCCGATGCTGGGGGTGGAGATAAAGCGGATATCGGCGCTGTGCACCAGCGGGCGCTGGCGATAGCGAACCGAGGTGACCGTATCGCCCAGATTGCGCCAATGGGCCGAGGTGCCGAAATGCAGCTGGGTCTCGCCCAGCTTGGGCGCATAGACCAGACGCCCGTCGAGGCTGACCGACGAGTTTCCGCTGTCGCCAAGATCGCTGGCATTATCGGTAAAGACCCCCGCCTGAACCAGAATATCGCCCCGGCCATATTCGCCGGACACGCCGATGCGGCGTTCGAAACCAAAGGCGTCGGTGAAGGCCGCGCGCTCGATAAAGCTGGTGTCGTTGCTGCTCGACAATTCTTCGAGGCCCTGGAAATTGTTATGCTGGCCCACGGTGATTTTGAACGGACCATGTTTGTAGGTCAGATGGGCGTCGGTCAGTTCGGCGTCGCCTTCGGCAAAATCAGCCTCCAGCTTATAGCCGAAGCCGCCGGGCATCGTTCCTTCGACGCCCAAGCGCGCGCGGCGGATCTCGTTGGAAAAGCCGAGCGCGGGGTCGCTGATCCCCTCCGGCGCGCTGACATGTCCGGCATCGATCAGGATGCGGCCGCGCGGCTTGAAGCTCCAGCCGCTGTCGCTTTTCAACTCAGGCGCGCCTTTCCAGCCGATCTCGGTAGCAGGACGCGCCTGCGCGGCGGGTGCGACGGCAGAAGGGGTGGAAGCGGGCGCCATGCCAACGGATGCGACAGGCGCAGGCCGATCGGCCGCCCGATCGAGCCGCTCCTCCAGCGCCGCGACCTGCGCCTTCAGCGCGGCAAGTTCGCCCCGCAGCGCCTCGGCCTCCTCTGCGCTCATCGGCTGGGCGAACGCCGGGGAAGACAGGCAAAGCGAAGTGGTGCCCATCAGGGCGGCAGTCAGAAAGAGGCGCATGAACAATCGCTCCATTGCGGATTGGTGACATTTCGCGGTCGCCATTATGGATATATGATGACAAATTGGCGTCAGACGAATGACATTTATATTGCAGCGGCCAATATTATCTCTCCCCCTTGTGTCGCGGGGACGACGCGTTAAGGACAATCGCGTTTTATCGTAAAACCTGTTTTTCAGGGACTCGCATTCGGGGAGACAAAGATGACGATCAATTTTGACGGCCGCGTTGCCATTGTCACAGGCGCCGGTGGCGGCCTGGGCCGGGCCTATGCCCTTGAGCTTGCGCGGCGCGGCGCAAAGGTTGTCGTCAACGATCTGGGCGGCGCACGCGACGGCACCGGCCATTCGGACGCTGCGCTGCAGGTGGTCGAGGAAATCCGCGCGGCGGGCGGCACCGCCATGTCGAATGGCGGCAGCGTCACCGAATATGGCCAGATGGAAGAAATGGTCGCCAAGGCGAAGGAAGAATGGGGCGGCGTCCATGTCCTGATCAACAATGCCGGCATCTTGCGCGACAAAAGCTTTGCCAAGATGACGATGGAGGATTTCGACCTGGTGGTGAAGGTCCATCTGATGGGCAGCGCCAATGTCACCAAGGCGTGCTGGGAATTGATGCGCGAACAGGCCTATGGCCGCATCCTGATGACGGCATCGTCGACGGGGCTGTACGGCAATTTCGGCCAGGCCAATTATGGCGCGGCCAAGCTGGGCCTCGCGGGCTTTACCAAGACGCTGCATCTCGAAGGCGCCAAATATAATATCCGCTGCAACACCATCGCGCCGGTCGCAGGCACGCGGATGACCGAAGATATTTTCCCGCCCGAATTGTTCGAGAAATTCACCCCCGACAATGTCGTTCCCGCCGCGCTTTATCTGGTGAGCGAGGATGCGCCGACCAATATGATCATCGGCGCGGGCGCAGGCGCCTATCACGCCGCCTATGTCACCGCGACGCCGGGCATCGCGCTTCCCGAAGGCGAGCGCACGCCCGAAGCCATTGCGGAGCATTGGGACAAGATCATCGACCGCAAGGGCGAGATCATCCCCCAGTCGGGCAGCGAACAGTCGATGGTGGTGATGAAGGCGCTTCAGGCGCTGGGTTGAGGCATCTTGTCCCTCCCCCGTTCGCTTTTGCGAGCGGGGGAAGGATATTCAATCCTCGACCAGCTTCAACAGCTTGCGTTCGACGGGGGCGAGGATGTTTGCCAGATCGTCGCCGCGCTTCAATATCGCCCCGGCTTCGGACACCAGCGCCCACATGCCCTGACGGTGGCGCAGCGCGGGGCGCTTTTCGATGCGATATTCGGGGCGTTCGGCGGCGCGGCGAAAGGCCGAGAAGATCGCGACGTCGCGGTGAAAGTCCATTGCATAATCGCGCCAGCGACCCGCCGCGACCATGCGCCCGTAAAGGTCGAGGATGCGGAGCAGTTCCTGCCGGTCAAATCCGGTCTGTTGGGGGGTGGCCCGCCCGGGATGGGGCCAGGGTGTGACGGTCCCCATCAGGCGCTTTTCCGCCCTCCCTTACGCGCTGGTGCCTCGCCCTCCTCCGCCGTTTCGCGTTCAGCGATCAGCGCCGCGAGCTGTTTCTGCATGACCTCAAGCTGGCACTGCAGAATCTCGACCTTTTGTGTCGCCGGATCGAATGTTTCATTGCAGGGCGTGCCATAGGGGACGAAGTCCCGCGAATATTCGCTAGCGTCGAGCAGAGTGGAACGGGCCGGAATGCCAACCATCACCGCCCCTTCGGGCACATCCTTTGTCACCACGGCATTGGCGCCGACGCGGGCGCGCTCCATCACGGTAACCGGCCCCAATATCTGCGCGCCCGACCCGACGATCACATCGTCGCACAAGGTCGGGTGACGTTTTCCGCCGACACCATTGGCGGGATCAGTCCCGCCCAGCGTCACACATTGGTAAATGGTGACATTGTCGCCGATCTCCGCCGTTTCGCCGATCACGGTGAAACCATGGTCGATGAACAGATGGCGACCGATCTTGGCACCGGGGTGGATATCAATCGCCGTCAACCAACGCGATATATGGTTCACCAGCCGGGCAAGAAAGAACATGTCGGCTTCGAACAGCCAATGCGCGATGCGGTGCATCCCGACCGCCAGCAGCCCCGGATAGAGGAGGATTTCCCAGCGCGTCCGCGGGGCGGGATCGCGCGCCTTGATCGAATCCAGATAAGCGATCAGGCCATTAAACATCGCATTTTCCCCTGCGATTTAAGCGTAGCGAACAAGATAGATGTTCGGTGGAGGCATTTCTACCCCCGGCGCAACTTAATCCGTCCGCAACTCAGCGGCCGAACAAACCGAGCCGGAGAAGGAGCAGGCCTTCGCCGCGCCAGCGCCGCGCACCGTCATGCGCCGCAATAGAGGCGGCCCAGCGATCGAGCATCAACAGCGCCCGCGCGCCGCGAAAGCGAGCGCGGGGGGTTTTCGGCGCCGCCTTTGCCGCCGCGAGGAGCGCGCGGGCGTCGTTCTCCTCGCCCTGCAGCATCGCGCCCCAGAGCAGCGCCCATGGCGGCGAGAGCGGCGCGCCATCACCCGCCCTGTCCGCCGAGAGAGTGAAGAGCGCGCGTCCGAAGGCCAGGGCGGCGTCATGCCGCTCCGCCAGTTCATTTGCGACGAGCATTGCCTCGGCCGCGTCGACCAGCGCATCCAGTCCCTGGCACCCGGCCCAATGCTGCTGCAATTCGGCGAGCAACGGCTCGCCCTTCGGAAGCGCGTCCGGATTGCTCGCGAGCATTGTCATCATGTCACGCCACCAGGCGAGCTTGATCTGGCCGATCAGCGGCTCGGTCGCGTCGATGAGCAGCGTCGTGAGCCGCTCAGCCAGCGCCCACAGCGCCGCCATCGCCGCGCGGCGGTCGCGCGGCACGGCGACCATCACGCGCGGGTCGCGAATGTCGGGGAGGCTGCCGACGTCCCCCGTCACCCCCGTGAAGACGGGGGTCGGGGGCGGATCATGCGGCATTGAAGCGACGGGCCGATGACGGCCCCCGCCTTCGCGGGGGCGACGCACTAACGATTGCAGACCGCCTTCACCGCAGCAATCACGCGCGGCGTGTCGACAATCGCGGCCTTTTCGAGATTGGCGGCATAGGGCAGCGGCACATCCTCGTTACACACGCGGGTAACCGGCGCGTCGAGATCGTCAAAGCCCTGCTCCATCGCGACCATCGCCAATTCGCTGGCGATCGAGCAAACCGGCCAGCCTTCCTCAACCACCACAAGGCGGTTGGTCTTTTTCAGGCTTTCGAGCACCGTTGCGGTGTCGAGCGGGCGCAGGGTGCGAAGGTCGATGACCTCTGCCTCAATGCCCTCACCCGCCAGCGTGTCGGCGGCTTCGAGCGCGAGGCCGACGCCGATCGAATAGCTGACGATGGTGACATCGCTGCCCTCGCGCATGATGCGCGCCTTGCCGATCGGCAGGACATAATCCTCAAGATCCGGCACCTCGAAGCTGCGGCCGTAGAGCAGCTCATTTTCGAGGAAAACGACCGGGTCTTCGCTGCGGATCGCGGCCTTGAGCAGCCCCTTGGCGTCGACCGCGTCATAGGGCGAGATCACGATCAGGCCGGGGACATTCGCATACCAGGGCGCATAATTCTGGCTATGCTGCGCGCCCACGCGCGAAGCCGCGCCATTGGGACCGCGGAACACGATGGGACAGCGCATCTGGCCGCCCGACATATAATTGGTCTTCGCCGCCGAGTTGATGATGTGGTCAATCGCCTGCATGGCGAAGTTGAACGTCATGAACTCGATGACCGGACGCAGGCCGCCCATGGCCGCCCCGGCGCCCAGCCCCGCAAAGCCATGTTCGGTGATCGGCGTGTCAATGACGCGGCGCGCGCCAAACTCGTCGAGCAGGCCCTGGGTGACCTTGTAGGCGCCTTGATATTCGGCGACTTCCTCGCCCATCACGAATACGCGGTCGTCGCTGCGCATTTCTTCGGCCATCGCATCGCGCAAGGCTTCGCGGACGGTGAGCTTCACCATCGCCGTGCCTTCGGGAATGGCGGGATCGGCGGCGCGCTGGGTCGGTGCGGGGCGCTCGGCCGCGTTGGCAGCGGCAGGGGCCGCTGGCGCGGGCGCGGGAGCAGGAGCGGCTTCGTCCTTGGCTGGTGCAGGCGCAGGCGCCGCAGCGGCGTCTTCCCCCTCGCCCGCGATCATCGCGATGACGGTGCCGACCTTCACATTGTCGGTGCCTTCGGCGACCAATATCTGGCTGATCGTGCCTTCGTCGACCGCTTCAAATTCCATCGTCGCCTTGTCGGTCTCAATCTCGGCGAGAATGTCGCCCGATTTGACCTCATCGCCTTCCTTGACGAGCCATTTGGCGAGCGTACCTTCTTCCATCGTCGGCGAAAGCGCCGGCATCTTCAGTTCGATCGCCATCTCAATATTGCTCCACCAGCACGTCGGTATAAAGTTCAGACAAGTCGGGTTCGGGGGCGCTTTCTGCAAAGTCCGCCGATTCCGCAACGATGGCGCGAATTTCCTTGTCGATATCCTTGATGCGATCTTCGCCGATACCGGCCTCGACCATCAGCTTTTTCAGCCCTTCGATCGCGTCGCTCTTGTCGCGAACCGCCTGCACTTCCTCGCGGCTGCGATATTTGGCGGGGTCGGACATGGAGTGGCCGCGATAGCGATAGGTTTTGAGCTCGAGCAGGATCGGCCCCTTGCCCGCGCGCACCCATTCAAGGGCGGATTCGGCCGCGCCGCGCACCGCGAGCACGTCCATGCCGTCGACCTGCATACCGGGGATGCGGAAGCTTTCGCCGCGGCGGTAAAGCTGGTCCTCCGCCGAGGAGCGGTTGACGCTGGTGCCCATGGCATATTGGTTATTCTCGATCACGAAAATGATCGGAAGCTTCCACAGCTCGGCCATGTTGAAGCTTTCATAGACCTGGCCCTGGTTCGCCGCGCCATCGCCGAAATAGGCCATGGCAACGCCGCCGTCGCCGCGATATTTATGCGCGAAGGCAAGACCGGTGCCGAGCGACACCTGCGCGCCGACGATGCCGTGGCCGCCGTAGAATTTATGCTCGACGCTGAACATGTGCATCGAGCCGCCCTTGCCCTTTGAAATACCGGCCTGGCGCCCGGTGAGTTCGGCCATGATGACCTTGGGATCGATGCCATAGGCGAGCATATGGCCATGGTCGCGATAGCCGGTGATCACGCTGTCCTTGTCGCCGTCGAGCGCCGACTGAAGGCCGACCGCCACGGCTTCCTGACCGATATAAAGGTGGCAAAAGCCGCCGATCAGGCCGAGGCCGTAAAGCTGACCCGCCTTTTCCTCAAAGCGGCGGATGAGCAGCATCTCGCGGTAGAATTTTTCAAGCTCCTCCGGCGTCGCCTCATAGGGCGCGGGGTCGCGGGGCTGTTCGCGATTGGTCGCGGGAGCTGGGGTGGAAACAGATTTTTTTGGCGCGTCACTTTTGCGCGCAGGTGCTTTGGCCAAGGTGTTTTCCTTTGCATCTAGCCGTTACGGCATGGCCCCTATAAGACCGCCCCGCCCCGCTTGGCAACGCCTGCCTAGCTTTGAAGTGAAGCGGTTACGAATGCAGAGGCAGGCCCGCGCGTTTCCGCGCCTTTCAAGCCAGTCTCAACGCGTCGAAAAGCCCGTTTTGCCCTGACAAGGACATCAACGGGTCAGGGCTTGGGCTCCGGCTCCATCGGAATAATCACCTCGTCGGGGTGATAGGCGCCCAGTTTTTCGCGCACATATTCCTCCGCCAGATCGGGGTCGACGCGGTTGCGGTCGAGCAAGTTGACGCGATTTTGCAGCTCGCCCTGCTTCTTGGTCAACTTGCTGAGGACAATCTTCTTTTTCTCGACCGACTGGCTATATTCGCCCCAGGCATAAAGGCCGGTGGGGCCGAATATGGCATAGCCGAGCATCGCCGTCACCGCGAGCAGCGCAAGGGTGGGGCCCATGGCCCGCCCCAGGGATTTCCGGATTTTATGGCGCTGCGTCATAGGCCCCTTGAATCACAAGTGATTCGGGGCGTCAAGCAGCGTCAGCCGCTTTTCCCCGGCAATGCGATCAAGCGAAAATCGATGCGCCCGGATAATAGGCCATATCGCCCAGCTCCTCCTCGATACGGATGAGCTGATTATATTTGGCAAGCCGGTCGGAGCGCGCGAGGCTGCCGGTCTTGATCTGGCCGCAGTTGGTCGCAACCGCGAGATCGGCGATCGTCGAATCCTCAGTCTCGCCCGAACGGTGCGACATGACGGCGGTGTAGCGCGCGCGGTGCGCCATATCGACGGCATCGAGCGTTTCCGACAAGGTGCCGATCTGGTTGACCTTCACCAGCAGCGAATTGGCGAGGCCGTCCTTGATGCCCTGTTCAAGGCGCACGGGATTGGTGACGAACAAATCGTCGCCGACAAGCTGGCATTTATCGCCGATCAGGTCGGTCAGCGCTTTCCAGCCAGCGAAATCATCTTCGCCCATCCCGTCCTCGATCGAGCGGATCGGATAATCATTGACGAGCGCGGCCAGATATTCGGCCATTTCCTCGGGCGTCAGCGAGAGATTTTCGCCGCTGATTTCATATTTGCCATTTTTGAAAAATTCGGTCGCGGCGCAGTCGAGCGCGAGCACGACATCGCTGCCGAGCTTGAAGCCCGCCTGCCCGACCGACGCGGCGATGAAATCGAGCGCGTCGCGGGTCGAGGCCAGATTGGGGGCGAAGCCGCCCTCATCACCGACTGCGGTGGCGAGACCCTTTTGCGTCAGCCCCTTTTTCAGCGTGTAGAAAATCTCGGCGCCCCAGCGGACCGCTTCGGCGATGCTGCCCGCACCGACGGGCATGATCATGAACTCCTGAACGTCGATGGGGTTGTCGGCATGTTCGCCGCCATTGATGATGTTCATCATCGGGACGGGCAAGGTGCGCGCCGAGACACCGCCGACATAGCGGTAAAGCGGCAGGCCGCGCGCATCCGCCGCCGCCTTGGCCGCTGCCAGGCTGACGCCCAAAATCGCATTGGCGCCGAGGCGGCCCTTGTTGGGCGTGCCGTCGAGGTCGATCATCATCTTGTCGAGGTCACGCTGGTCTTCGGCGTCGAAGCCGATCAGCGCTTCGGCGATTTCGCCATTGACGGCAGCCACCGCCTTGGTGACGCCCTTGCCGAGATACCGCCCCTTGTCGCCATCGCGCAGCTCGACGGCCTCATGCGCGCCCGTCGAGGCACCCGAAGGCACCGCGGCGCGGCCAAAACTGCCATCTTCCAACAGAACATCAACCTCGACCGTGGGATTGCCCCGGCTATCCAATATTTCGCGGCCGTGAATGTCGATGATGGCGGTCATGATCTTGTCCTGCTGACGCCCCCGTGTGGGGGCGGTTGAAAAGGCGCGTGCCTGTTATCGGCGCAGCGCGCGCAAGGCAAGACGCATAGGAATTTCGTGCGCCTATGGAACCAAAGCGCGCGCCCTGCTATATATTGATAAATGCATCGGGACGCCGCCTCCCCTTTTGGCGATGCCCCCAAATGAAGAAGAGGATAACCCTTATGGCCAAGGCCGCTACTCCCGCCACCAAGAAAGCTGCTCCCCGCGCCAAAGCCCCCGCCAAGGCCGCTGCGACAAAGGCAGCGCCGGCGCGCAAGCCCGCCAGTGTCAAAAGCGCCGCCAAGGACAGCCCCATTCGCGATCAACTGGCCGCCACGCGCGACACGATCAAGGCCGAAGCCAGCCGCAAGGCGGCGTCGCTGAAGGAAGATGCGACCACGCTGAAAAACCAGGCTTCGGCCGCGGCCCGCGATGCCGCGACCAAGGGCAAGGACAAGGCCGCCGAAACGGTCGGAAGCCTCGCCAAGCTGCTCGAAGACAGCGCCGCCACGGTCGACAGCAAATTTGGCAAGCAATATGGCGATTATGCGCGCACCGCCGCCAGCACGGTGGCCGGCCTCGCCTCGACGCTCGACAAGAAGGATCTTGACGAACTCGCGGCTTCGACCCGCGATATGGTCAAGAAGAACCCGGCGGTGACCGCCGGCGCCGCCGCCGTGCTGGGCTTTGTCCTTGCGCGCATGTTGAAGGGTGGATCGAGCAACGACTGATCACATCTTGTCAACGAAACCAAAGGACCATTCGCAATCCAGTGAAGGAGCCGCTTTTGACGGGGTGAGCCATGGCTTTGCCCCCGGAAAGCAGACGCCTTCCTCCCCGCCGCTCTCTCCCCTCGATTCGATGGTGGAGGGATTGGTGAACGATCTGTCGAGAACCGCCAAAACCGAACTGGAATTGCTCGAGGCGCGGGTCGCCCTTGCGCGCTATGGCGTCAAATGGGCGTCAGCTTGGGGTTTTGTGGCGGCCTGCGCGCTGCTGGTGGCGTTGCTCGCCGTCGCTTTTGGCGCGATATTGGCGCTGATCCCGCATGTCGGCCCGCTGTTCGCCACGCTGATCGTGGTGGGCCTGCTGCTCGCCATTGCCGCTTTCGCGGGATGGCGCGCCAAGGAGGGCGTCGACGATGTGCGGATCGCGCTGAAACGCGATCTTTCACAGGAAGGGGAGCCGGACTGATGCCGGGATCACGTGCCCGCCTGATCAACGCCGCGCGGCGCTCGATGCTGCAACGCGCCGAACTTCGCCGCCGGGCGACCGCCACGCGCGACGCTTTTCGCCCGCAGGCGCTGCTCGATCGCGGCAAGCGCCGGGCCGAGGAAACGGCGGAGGATATTGCCTATATCGTGCATGAGGAATTTCGCGCGCACCGCGTCCCGCTGACGCTGGCTGCCATAGCCGGGCTCGCCTGGGTATTTCGCGAGCCGATCCAGAAACATGCCCCGAAAGCGGTGCAGAAAATGGGCGAATGGGCCGACGGGGTCGCCGCCTTCTTCGGGGTCGGCGATAGGGCGGGCGAAGAGGAAGGGGATATAGCCGAGGAAGGGGATGAACCGGCCTTCGGTGATGAAGATGAAGAGGCGGAGGCTAGCCCCGCTTCGGATGATGATATGACACAATATGCAGAGGAAAAGTGACATGAAACCCTTTGGTGAAACCGCCCGCGACACCCGCGCCAAGGCCAGCGAACTGGCCGAGCGCACCGCCGACACCGCCCGCCAGACCGCCGATGCTGCGCGCGCGCGCATTCAGGACGGCTATGGCCGCGCCCGCGCCGCGACGAGCGAATTGGCCGACCGCACGCGCGTCGCCACTGGCGAGCTGGCCGCAAAAGGGCGCGAACATGCCGAGACCGCCCGCGAAGCCACCGCCCAGGCGCTGGAAAAAGGCAAGGTTCAGGCCAAGCGCGCGAACAGCAAGCTGAAGCAGGTCGCCCATGAGCAGCCGCTGACCCTGCTCGCGGGCGCGATTGCGGTGGGTGCCATTTTGGGCTCGCTTCTGCCCAAGGGGTCGGGATCGCGCGAAGACTGACCCGCTTGCCGTAACGGCGCGGCGCTGTTAGGGGCTTTGCCCTCTCCTCCCCCCGCGCCTTACGTCAAGGAAGAAAGTAATGAGCAAGCTGCATCTGGTTTTCGGCGGTCGCGTCAGCGACCCTCAAGGTCTGGATTTTGTAGACCTGGGGGCACTCGACGTCGTTGGTCTTTTTCCGGATTATAAAAGCGCTGAAAAAGCATGGCGCGCCGCCGCGCAGCGCACCGTCGATGACGCCGAGATGAAGTATGTCGTCGTGCATCTGCACAAGCTGCTGGAACCCGATGTCGAAGGTGAAGGCTGAGCCGCCCGGACGGGCCCGCAGCAGGCTGGCCATCTAGAGCTACCGGCAAAGCAAAAAGGGCGCCTGAGGCGCCCTTTTTAATTCACCGAAAATTATCGGCGTAAGCCTGAATTTTCAGCGCACGCGGCGGGGTATCGATGATTTCGGCCGAAATGCCATAACGTTCAGCATAAGCCATGGCTTCGTCGCGGCTGGCAAAGCTCAACCGAATCTGTCGCCGCGTATCCCCGCTTCCTGCCCAGCCCATCAGCGGATCAGGCTTGCGCGCTTCGGCAGGCGCAAATTCCAAAATCCAGCGATGCGTGCCGGCACGGCCAGACTGCATGGCATTTTTGGGCTTCTGGAAAATACGCGCTTTCATCATCATCCTCACGCTCATGTCGATATGCGGCCCTTAGCCCTTTGCGGCGCCCGCGGAAAGAGGCTTATCGCGCATCGCGCCGCGCTTGCGCCGCCTTTGTCAGCAGCGTGGGCCGGGCGTTCGCCGGATCGTCGGGCCAGCTGTGCTTGGGATAGCGGCCGCGCATTTCGCGTGCGACCTCGCGCCAGCTTCCGGCCCAGAAACTGGCGATGTCGCGTGTCGTCTGGATGGGGCGATGCGCGGGCGAGGTCAGCGCGAGCACGAGCGGCACCGGCGGATCACCCACCATGGGGTGGCGGGTCAGCCCGAAAAGTTCCTGGACCCGGACACTGACCGTCGGCCCGCCGGGCGCCCCATAGTCAATATGGTGCCGGCTGCCCGCCGGGGTCGCATAATCGGCGGGCGCCAGCTTTTCGAGCAATTGCCGCGCGGGCCAGTCGAGCAGCCCCGCAAGCGCATCGGCAAGCGCGCGGTCGCCAATGTCACGCAGCCCCCGGCAGCGGGGCAAAAGCGGTGCGAGCCACAGATCGAGACTGTCGGCGAGTGCGGCGGTGGACAGCGTGTCGAGCCCGGCAAAGGAGGCACGCTGGCGCAGCGCCTGCGCCTCTGCGCCCCATTCGATGAGTCCCAGCCCCTTGGCGCGCACCACCGCGAGGCGAACCGCGACATCCTCCTCGGCATGATCGCCGCGCGGGGCCTGCCCGCGCGACAGGGCGATAGCGCCCAGCCGCCGCTCGCGCCGATGGTCGACCCGGTCGCTGTCGGCATCATAAAGGCTTGCGTGATGCTGCACGATATTGTCGGCGAAGAGCGCCTCCACTTCTTCCGCCGTCAACGCCGCCGCCGCGAGAATCCGTACCCCCGCCGCATGGCCTTGGGCATCGGCGATGGCGAGCCATTCGCTGCGTGCCAGCGGGTCGAGCGGATCGAGCCGATAGGCGCGTCCCCCGACGCTCAGATATTCGCCGTCCTGCCCGGCGCGTTTGCGCGCGACCCGCTCGGGCCAGGCTGTGGCGACCCAGCCGCCGGGTGACCGCTCATCGGCCGATAATGAGCCCTGCTCGCCTCCGACCTGTGCTGCGAGTCTGGCAAGCCGCTGCGCCAGCCGCGCCGCTGCTGCGCCGCGCCCGCCCCGGCCCCCCTGCCACCGCTGAAGCCGCGTTTCGATATCGACGTCGCGCCCGCCCAGCCCCGGCTCGGTCAGCAATACCGCGAGCCGCCCCGCCACATCGGCATGACCGGCCCGGCCCGCCTCGATCAGCATATGCGCGAGCGGCACGGGCAAGGGAATGGAGGCGAGAGCGCGGCCCGCGGGGGTGATGCGCCCATCCTCGCCCAGCGCGCCGATCCCCTGCAGCCGCTTTTTCGCCTCCGCGACTGCTGCCGGGGACGGCGGATCGAGCCAGCCAAGCTGGCGCGGGTCGATAATACCCCAGCTCGCGCAGTCGAGAACGACGGGCATCAGGTCATTTTCGTGGATTTCGGGCGGGTCGAACGGCGGCATTCCCGCTGTCGCCGCCTCTTCCCACAAACGATAGGCCACCCCCGGCCCTTGCCGCGCGGCGCGGCCCGCCCGCTGGGTGGCGGAGGCCTGGCTCGCGCGTTCGGTGACGAGCCGGGCAAGGCCCGCCGCCTTGTCGAAACGCGGACGCCGCGACAGGCCCGCGTCGATGACGATCCGCACGCCCTCTATCGTCAGGCTGGTCTCGGCAATGCTGGTCGCGAGGATCAGCTTGCGCTGCCCGTGCGCGTCGGGAAGCAGCGCCTTGCGTTGCAGCGCGGGGTCGATCTGGCCGTGAAGCCGGTGGACGGCCAAGGGCAACCGCGCCTCCTCCACCGCATTCGCCGCGCGTTCGATTTCCGCCGCGCCGGGCAGGAAGGCGAGCATATCGCCCTCGGCCTCCTCCGCCATCGCCTGCCGCACGGCGCCAAGGATGCTCGCCTCCAGCCGGTCTTCGGCGCGGCGGCTGATATAGCGAATGTCGAGCGGCCAGCTTTTCCCTTCGCTTTTGACGAGCGGCGCATTGCCGAGCAGCGCGCCGAAGCGCGCGCCGTCGAGCGTGGCGGACATGGCGACCAGCCGCAGATCCTCGCGCAGCCCCTGCTGCGCGTCGATGGCAAGGGCGAGCGCGAAATCGCTGTCGAGGCTGCGCTCATGCACTTCGTCGAACAGCACCGCCGAGACGCCCTTCAGCTCCGGGTCGGCGAGGATGCGATTGCGGAACAGACCCGGCGTCATCACCAAAAGGCGCGTCTTGTCCGACTGTTTGCTGTCGAGCCGGGTGGCATAGCCCACCGTTTCGCCAATATCCGTGCCCATTTCCTCGGCAATGCGCTCCGCCGCCGCCCGCGCCGACAGGCGGCGGGGCGAGAGCAGCCAGACTGCATCGCGGCACCAGGGCTGATCGAGCAAAGCCGGGGCGATGCGCGTCGTCTTGCCCGCGCCCGGCGGCGCCACGACCACGACATTGGGTTTCAGGGCCAGCGCTGCCGCCACATCGGGCAACACGGCATCAATCGGTAGCGCCTTCATGCGCGCAGCGCCGTCGGATCGCCAAGCTGCTGATTGAGGCGAAAGGCCTCGGCGGCAAGCTCAGCGACGCTGTCCGGTGTCACCACCATCTCCTCGGTCAGGATCAGATTGCCCAGTTCATATTTGCCGCTGGCCTTGATCCGCGGGTCGAGCCCCCGCAGCCTTATGCCGCGCCAGAAACCCAGCAGCACGCGGCTTTCCTCGGCACGGATCAAGATGCACGGCCCTTTGGCCAGAAACACCAGATTGGTCCATTTGATGGTTTCTTCAAAGGGGGCCGCACCCATGATCGCCGCGCGCATCATTTCGGCCCGGTCGCGCTGCCACCCCGACAGCGCGGCGATATAGGCATCGGGGCTGGAGGCTGCCGGTCCCATGCTCATCGCCTGCTCCCCTTCCCCCGATGAAGGCTCAATAAGCGCGCGCCACCGCAAAAGCGACCGCTTCGGTCAGCGCCGATTTGGCCTGGCTTGCGCCGAATGTGCCGATGGCATCGACCGCGCGCTGGCCATAATGGCGCGCGCGGGCGAGTGTATCTTCAATGGCGCCATGCTTGTGGAGCAGGCCGGTCGCATGGGCGAGATCCGTATCGGACGAGCGGTGGCCAACCATCGCCTGTTTCCAGAACTCGCGCTCTTCGGCGGTGCCGCGCGCATAGGCGAGGATCACCGGCAGGGTGATCTTCCCGTCGCGAAAATCATCGCCAACGCCTTTGCCCATGGTTTCAGCGTCGGAGACATAGTCGATGGCATCATCGACAAGCTGAAAGGCGATGCCGAGATTGCGGCCATAGGCGTCGAGCGCCGCCTCGGTCGCGTCGTCGCGTTCAGCGACAACCGCGGCTATCTTGCTGGCGGCGGCGAAAAGCTCCGCCGTCTTGGCATTGATGATCGCGAGATATTGATCCTCGCTGGTTTCGATGCGGCGCTGCGCCGAAAGCTGGTTGACCTCGCCCTCGGCGATGACCGCCGAGGCGCGCGAAAGTATCTTGAGCACTTTCAGCGAACCATCTTCGACCATCACCTCAAAGGCGCGGCTGAACAGGAAATCGCCGACGAGTACCGAGGCGCTGTTGCCCCAGATGATATTCGCCGTCTTGCGCCCGCGCCGCAGGTCAGAGCCATCGACGACATCATCGTGAAGCAGCGTCGCGGTGTGAATAAACTCGACCGCGGCGGCAAGCTTGCAATGGCGCTGCCCCGGATAGCCCAGCAGCTTGCCGCAAGCGAGGGTCAGCATCGGGCGCATCCGCTTGCCACCCCCGGCGATCAGATGACCGGCGAGTTCCGGGATCAGCGGCACGTCGGACTGCATCCGGTCCAATATGACCGCGTTCACTTCATTCATATCGGCGGCGACAAGCGCCATCATCGGTTCGAGCGAAGGCGGGCGGTCGCCGTGGAGCTGATGAATTTCGGCAGTCATAATGGCCTCGCCTTGGCCAAGCGGGGAGGATTTTGCAATGACTTTCGGCTTGCCACCGCCCCCTGGTCGGTGCCAAGCGTGCGGCGCAAAAAGGGAGCCGCACCGTCATGCAGGATCAGTTGAGCCATTATCGTCAGAGCATCGACAATATCGACGCCGCGCTCGTCTATATGCTGGCGGAACGATTCAAGGTGACCAAGGCGGTAGGCGAGCTCAAGGCCCGCGAAGGACTGCCCCCCGCCGATCCCGGACGCGAGGAACGTCAGATCGAACGACTGCGCTCGCTGGCCCGCGAAGCTGATCTGGACCCTGAGTTCAGCGAGAAATTTCTGCGCTTCATTATCGAGGAAGTGATCCGCCACCATGAACAGGCCAAGCGGGAGAGCGGCGGATAATCCACGCCGCCCGCCCAGCTTGACAGCAAGGATCAGCGCTCCTTCTTCGCCGCTTCCTCCGGCTCATGCTTTTGCTCGCGCACGGGCTTCAGCATGCCGGGCGCGAAAAAGCCGATAGGATCGGCGCTACGCGCCTTCTGCTTGATCTCACCCTGGATTTTTTCATATTCGCGTTCCATCGCTTCGGTCACCGATGCGCGGGTGTCCTTGAGCGCGGATTCAAAGTCTTCCATGGTCACCGTTTCGCTGTCCATGGAGCGTTTGAGCGCTGCCAGCCCGGCCCGGCGCACAAGATCTTCCAGATCGGCCCCTGTGAAACGATCCGCCTTTTCAGCGAGCGCCGGCAGGTCGACATTGTCCGCCAGCGGCATTTTGGCCGTATGGATCTCAAGGATGCGCTGCCGACCGCCCTTATCGGGGACCGATACATAGATCAGCTCATCGAGCCGGCCGGGGCGCAGCAAGGCGGGGTCGATCAGATTGGGGCGGTTGGTCGCGCCGATGACGACGACCGACTGCATTTCCTCTATCCCGTCCATCTCCGCCAGGATGGTGTTGACGACACGCTCGGTGACCTGCGGCTCACCCGACGCGCCGCTGCCGCGCGCGGGAACCAGGCTGTCCAGCTCATCGATGAATATGATCGTCGGCGCAACAGCGCGGGCGCGCGCGAACAGGCGCGCAATCTGCTGCTCGCTCTCTCCATACCATTTGGACAAAAGGTCCGATGATTTGATCGCGATGAAATTGGCGTCCGATTCGCGCGCGGTCGCCTTGGCGAGCAAGGTTTTCCCCGTTCCTGGCGGCCCATAGAGCAAGAACCCCTTGGCCGGACGAATGCCGAGGCGGCGGAAGGCCTCCGGATGCTTGAGCGGAAGCTCAATCCCTTCCATCATCTTGTCGCGAGCATCGTCGAGCCCGCCAATATCCTTCCAGCGAATGGAGGGCGCCTGCACCATCACCTCGCGCATGGCAGAGGGCTGCACCCGTTTCAGCGCGTTGAGAAAATCGGCGCGCGTAACGCGGATTTCTTCCAGCACTTCGGGCGGGATCGTTCCTTCTTCGAGGTTGATCCGCGGCATGATGCGCCGCACCGCCTCAATCGCGGCTTCGCGTGTCAGCGCCGCCATATCAGCCCCGACGAAGCCGAAGGTCGTGCGCGCGAGCTCGGCGAGATCGACATCTTCCGCAAGCGGCATCCCGCGCGTGTGGATGCCCAAAATCTCGCGCCGCCCGCTTTCATCGGGAACGCCGATGACGATTTCGCGGTCAAAGCGGCCCGGCCGCCGCAGCGCTTCGTCAATCGCATCGGGGCGATTGGTCGCGGCGATGACGACCAGATTGGTGCGCGGCTCCAGCCCGTCCATCAGCGTCAAAAGCTGGGCGACAAGGCGCTTTTCAGCCTCGCCCTGCACCTGCCCGCGCTTGGGCGCGATCGAATCGATTTCGTCGATGAACAGGATCGAAGGGGCCGCCTTGGCCGCGGCCTCGAAAATCTCGCGCAGCCGCTTTTCGGACTCGCCATAGGCAGAGCCCATGACTTCGGGGCCGTTGATCAGGAAAAATTGCGCGTCGCTTTCATTGGCGACCGCGCGCGCCAGCCGGGTCTTGCCCGTTCCCGGCGGCCCATGGAGCAGCACCCCGCGCGGCGGGTCGACGCCCAGCCGGCGGAAAAGTTCGGGATAGCGCAGCGGCAGTTCGACCATTTCGCGAAGCTGGTCGATCGTATCACCCAGCCCGCCCAGATCGTCATAGGTGACATCGGTGCGCCGCGCATCCTGCGGCTCCTGATATTCGGGAAGCAGCTCTACCTCGGTATTCTCGTCGATATAGACGACGCCCTTGGGCGCCGCCGACACGACGAGCAGACGCACTTCGGCCAAGGCATAGGCCGGTGCGTTGAGCATCTGACGAAGCTGCGGGGGCATATCGCCCGAGGGCAGGCGCTGTTGCCCCGCGGTCGCCACCGCATCACCCGCAACCAGCGGCCGACCGAAAAAGCTGCGTTTCAGAGCGATTGCGGAGCCTTGCAGGCGCAGATTCTGCTGTGCGGGAGCAAAGGTCACGCGGGTCGCGGGGCGCATGTCGACCCGGCTCAGCACCACCATATCGCCCGCACCGGCGTCGGCGTTGGCGCGTTGCAGACCGTCGAGGCGGATGACATTCAGCCCCTCATCCTCGGCATAGGGCGCCATCACCCGTGAGACCGTGTCGCGCTTGCCGCGAATCTGCACAACATCGCCTTCGGCCAGGCCCAGTTCGGCCATGACCGCGCGGGGAATGCGCGCAACGCCCCCACCGCTTTCCTCGGCCCGGGCATTCGCCACCTGCAGTTTCACCTGTTTTTCTTTTGTCGCCGCGTCGGCCAAGGCGTCTCTCCTGCGAAATGCTATGAATATCGGAAAGATAGGGTGATCAATTTGCTTTTACGACCCCCCAGCGATTCCACTTTCATGATGCAATGCACAATTTCCTGTGGCGGTTCCGCGCGCATCATGCCATCATCGCGCAGGACGGGAATATGGCACGACTTCCACCCCTTAGCAGCATGGAGGCCTTTCTGGAGGTCGCACGCCACGGCACGGTCAAGGCGGCCGCGCTGGAGCTTGGCCTGTCGATGCCCGCCCTGTCGCGGCGTATCCAGACGCTGGAACATGCGATCGGCCGCCCGCTTTTCAACCGCCATCACCATGGGCTGAGCCTGACCGAGGCCGGACGCGAGCTGCAAGGGCAGCTATGGCCGATCCTCGATGATCTGCGCAGCGTCATCGAAAAGGCGTCCAGCCCCGACGCGACGCTGCGCCTGCGGCTGAATATCCTGCCGCTGTTCGCGCAGCAGCGCCTGTTTCCGCGCCTTCCCGAGCTTCGCCGCGCGCATCCCGAACTGCATATCGACATTGAAACCCTGTCGCATGCCGAAGCGCGGCTTGGCGACGGGATCGACGCGGCGATCACCCTCGCCCGCTCGATCGACCCGGCGCTTTATGCGGCGCGGCTCGATCAGGACAAGGTTTTCCCCATCGCCGCGCGCACGCTCGATGACGGCGAGCGGCCGATCACCGTCCCGGAACAATTGCAGCGGGTGACGATCCTGCTCCACCGCGAAATGCCCGAAACCTTTCTCGAATGGAAAAAGGCGGTCGGCATGCCCTGGCTGGAGCCCGCCGCGACCGACTATTTCGATTCGGGACCGCTGATGCTCGAAGCCGCCGCGCAGGGCATTGGCGTGGCCTTCATGCACGGCCATCATTTCGACGATGCCCACGACCCGCGCCTCGTCCGCCTGTTCGACCATGATGTCGACAGCCCCTACAGCTATTGGTTCGTCTGCCGCCCCCGCGCGCTCCGCCAACCCGCGGTCAAACTGTTCCACGACTGGCTGCTGGCGGCTAAAATCTGATCAGTAGGGCAGAATATGCGCGGACTGCGTTCCAAGCTATCATAGGGGGCGAACCCCCTATTGGCTCTCCAGCACTAGAACCCAGTCCTGCCCGCGCCCCGATGAAGGCGGAACAAAGGCCTGGATTCCATGGCTTTGTTCTGTTCGAAATTTGTAGGAAACGCCATAGCGCGGATCAAACCACGATTGATTGTGCATGGCCCCATTCACCTCTCCCAAGTCGAGCGTAAACGGCTCTCCGCGCGGGGAGTAGACGATAATACGGTGCCCATCGCGGGCTCGCGCCGCACGAATTTTGGCCGGACCAGACAGGGAACCATCAAGAATGAGGTCCTGCCGGGGCTCCCAATTTGCAAAATCATGCGCTTCTGCAAAGCGACGCAGATATCCGGCCTGGCGGGCCCCTGGATCATCCAGGGCTTCGATCCAGGGGCGGTTGGCTCCGATGGCGGGCTCCCTTGCCGTCGTCCACATCTGCCAAACATTATTATTCCCGTAGCTATGCCCCGCCGCCCCGGCGAGAAGCGCCCACCAACCCGCTTGCCGCGTATCAGTGTCGTCGAAACGCAATCTGGGATCATGGCCCTGATTGTAAAAGCCCACAGGAATGCCTTCATAGCGTGGCTCGCCGTCAATAACCGGACGTCGGGGTTGCATTCGACGATCATGTTCGATGTACAGTCCGGTATCCAGATCACGGGCGGCATGGGACGACTGGCTCATGTAAAAATCCAGCCATTTTGCATCGCCAAGCTGCTTGGAAGCCAAGCCGGGACCTCGTGGATGAAAGCTAATCAAATGCCGCCCGCCATCTCCTTTTCGCAATCCACGGGCCATGGCATCAATAATTTTTCGTTCCTTGGCAGAGCGGACATTGGAATCGCCGCCCAATATCCAGATCAGATTGGCATGGCGATATCGCTTCCCCAGATACTCTCCGAAGATTTCGGCGCTTTCCACATCGAAAATCTGCTCCTTTCCATCCCGCCAATAGCGCCCCCACGACGGCAGCAACCCAATGGCTAATCCCTGCTCGTTCGCACGTCGAACGGCATAGTCCACGTGACGAAAATATGCAGGGTTGGGCGTGGCAGGGTTTCCATCCAGCAGCGCCATATCGCCATAAGAATTGGGCTCTGTTATTCCGCCCAGCTCGGCCAGAACCACAGCTTGAATGACATTAAAGCCCTTTTTTGCGCGATCCTTCAAATAGGCATCAACCTCTTCTCGGTTCAGTCGATGGAACATCGCCCATGCGGTGTCCGCGAGATAGAAAAAGGGAACATCGTCGGCGGCGACCAAATGCCGTCCATTTTGTGCCACTCGAAGCTCCGCAGCCTTCTCCTGGGCTGCCCCCTGGTGCCAAGGAGCCAGCAGCAGCAATCCGGCCGTGCACGACAACGCCCAGCGCGAAATGTCCTTTTTGATGGTCATGGCCTTCTCCCCATTGGTAACCGGTGTCATTAAGTGACTTTATGGAGAGATCGTTTGAACGCAAGAGGGAGAAAGAAACTTTTGCAAAAACGGGAAGTGGTGCTGCTGGCGAGGATTGAACTCGCGGCCTCTCCCTTACCAAGGGAGTGCTCTACCACTGAGCTACAGCAGCGCCGGAAAGCCGGGCGACATAAGTTCGCCGGACAGGCGCGGCCTATGGCGGGACGCCCCTCGCCTGTCAAGGCGTGAGGCTTGACGAAAATGCTTTTTCACACGATTGCCGCAGCGTGAACAGGAAACCCGCCCCCAGCGAACAAGAACGCGAAAAACGCCTCGCCGAAGCCCTCCGCGCCAATTTGCGCAAGCGCAAGGCGCAGGCTCGCGATGCCGAGGCCGAAAACAGCGCTAAAGACTGACGGTCACCGTCACCGCAGCGCCTTCGGCCAGCCCCTCTGCCTTGCGAACCGCCGCCTTGACCGGCAGCAGCCAGCCGCCGCTCTGCTTGTGCGGAAAGAGCGACGTGCTCCACCGCGTCGCGCCAATGCACGCCTGCACCTTGGCCGAGCCGAACCCGCGCCGCTTTTCCAGCCATTGCCCGCTCAGCGCTGCCATGCGGATGTTGTCAGCCGCCTCCCCGTCGATGGTGAGGAAGAACCACGCCCCCGGCCCGCTCGCCGACTGCCAGCGCCAGAGCCGGGTCGTGACAGTGAAATCCTCCATGGTCCCCGCACGCCGCTATTGCGGGGTTACGCGCACCGGAACCGGGATATTGCATATATCCGCGCCGCCCGCGGGCCGGATGAAAAAGGCATCCCGGCGATTGGCCCGGGCGTCGGCATAGCGCGTGAAGCTGGCGCTTTCGGTCGAGAGATATTGCAGTTGCGGCTGCTCCGCCTGTGGCAAGTCGCTTCCCATACGAATTTGGCGAATCATTGTCCGTTCCGCCGGATCTTCATAAAAGCCCAGCGCCCCCGTGCCGCGCGGCAGGCTGGAGAGATGCTCAATCCCGCTGATCACCCGCCCCGCCAGCGCGATATTGCGGTCAAGATGGCGCGGGGCATGGCCGATCACCGTGTAAAGCTCTGCGCCGGTTCCCGTGTCGGGCGATAAATTGCGGCCCACGCCAACCATGGCATAGCAATGTACGGGCCATTGCCCCTCCTTGTCATAGGCGATGGGCCAGCCGGCATAAAAGCCGGTAGCAGCGGCATAGGCGTCCTTCTCCGGGCCGCGCGAAGGTGGCGCGCCTGCGACGACATAGTCCCCCTCGCCCATCACCGCCAAATCCTTGGGCAGCGGCTTGGCTTTGGCCGCGTCCTCGGCATCGGGGTCGCCCCATTGGACGACATAATTATCCTGCACGCGGGTGATCGCCATGCCATCCCACCAATGGGCAGCGGCCAGCTTGCGGATATTGCCGACCCATCCCCGGGCGAAGGGTGCGGGCATCAACTGGATGACAACTTGGCGCCCCTTACCCGCCGCATCCGGTGCCAGATCCATCACAAGCAGATCCTTGGGCGCAATCGTAACCCAGGCCGCAGCGGGCGCGGTGGCGACGATTTCGGCAGGTGAAACTCCGCTCTCGGCTGCATGGCCGGGAAGAGCGAGCGCGAGGGCCATGGAGGCCGCAAGAAGGCGATGGATCATTGCATCTGTCTGCCACGCCCAAGCGACTTGCGAAAGCCCCGCGAAACCATTAGGGCGCGCCTTCCAGTGCAATGCGGAGCGGTGGCCGAGTGGTCGAAGGCGCTCGCCTGGAAAGTGAGTATACGGCAAAACCGTATCGTGGGTTCGAATCCCACCCGCTCCGCCAAGCACGGCTTATCTTGATTTCTCGCCCGCCGCGTTATGCTGTTGTCGTCCGCTCCGCCGACTGGGCAAAGGCTTCCAACAATTCGGTGAGCCCGGCGTCGAAGTCTTCGCGCAGGGCCTCTTTTGAGGCGTGATCCCTCGGCTCGACCGTTCGATGCGCTGCCGCGAGAGCTGCACCGTGGGTGTAATCAATCAATATATGGGTCCAGCGAGGCTGGCCGCCATGTTCCCCGAGCAAATCGGCCAGCGCGCCGGTGATCGCCCGCGCGCGATCGGGAAATAATGTAGGCCGCGCAAAGATCGCCAAGGTCAAATCGGGATAGCGAACGACTCCGGAATAATATCCGCCAAGCAGGTGGCGCACCCTGTCCTGCCTGCTGCCGCTGGGCGGCGCGGAAAGATGGGCATAGGCCCTTTCCGCCAGCGCCTTGATAAGCCCGTCCCGGTCGGTGAAATGATGATAAATGGTCATGGGGTTGACGCCTGCCCGCTGGGCCAGCGCGCGCATCGTCAAACGATCGAGACCTTCGGCATCGAGTATCCGCAACGCCTCCGCGACAATGGCGTCGGGGGAAACAGCCTGACCATCAGCAGAGGGCCGCCCCCGCCGCCGGGTCGTCACCTTTCTACCTCATAGCGCGATTGGACGAGACCGGACGGAAAGGACCTGGTCTCCCTGTGAACAAGCGCCACATCGCGAGAAGCCCCGCCAAAGAGAGGACGCCCCGCACCGAGCAAAATGGGTACGCGCGTGAGAACCATGTCGCTGATCAATTGATTCTCGAGGAACGAGCGGATGACTGCTCCCCCATCGACATAGGCGCGGCGCGCACCCTCGTCGCTCAGCCTCGCCATGACATCGGCTGGCGTCTCGTCCGAAAAGCGCACTTTGCCTTGCAATTCCTGCGGCACCTTCTGCTGTGCAAGCCGGGCCGACAGGACGGTGACAGGGCGGGTATAGAACCAGGGCCCCATTTTTCGCACCGCTTCATAAGTGCCCCGCCCCATGATGATGACGTCGATATCCTGGATGAAGGCGTCATAGCCATGATCCTCGCCTGCTCCCTCATATTTGAGAAGCCAATCAAGGTCCCCGTTTTCACGAGCGATAAAGCCATCGAGGCTCGAGGCGATGAATATATGTCCAGTTACCACAGGATACTCCCGTTAATTATACAAGGTATAATTAACGGGAGTAAGATATGTGTCAATGAGTCAGCTCTCCCCGCACTCACCCATATTGCCGCGCAAAGGCGGCAGCGGCGCCGAAGAGACCCGGCTGGGGATGGGTGATGAGCTTGACCGGCAGGCTCGCCATATAATGTTCAAAGCGTCCCTTGGCGACGAAGCGTTCGGGAAAGCCCGAGCCGATCAGGCTGTCGCGGATGCGGAGGCCGAGGCCGCCCGCGATGACGACGGCCTTTGCCCCCTGTGCCAGGGCGAGATCGCCCGCGACGCTGCCGAGAGACAGGCAGAAGCGGTCGACCGCGGCGGCGGCGAGACTGTCGCGCCCTTCCAGCGCGCGGGTCCAGATTTCCTTGTCCTCCAGCGGGGTCACCGGCCGTCCTTCGAGCGCGGCCAGCGTTTCGTAGATGTCGACGATGGCAGGGCCGGAGACGACACGCTCGGCCGAGACGCGGCGATGCCTTTTGCGTAGCCGCGCCAATATCGCATCCTCGATATTGTCGAGCGGGGCGAAGTCGATATGCCCGCCCTCGGTCGCCTGGACGCGGTAGCTGTTTTCATCACGCCAGATATGCGCGACGCCCAGCCCGGTGCCCGGCCCGATCACGCTGATCGTGCCTTCGACGGGCAGCGGCTCGTCGGGACCGGCGAGCCGCTCGAAATAGCTATCATCGACCCGCGCCACCGCATGGCCGACGGCCTCGAAATCATTGACCAGCACATAGCGGTCGACATCCAGCTTTTCGCCGATCAGCGCGGGACGGATGATCCAGGGGGTGTTGGTAAAGCGGATCACATCGCCGCGCGTCGGCCCGGCGATGGCAATGGCGACTGCGCGCGGGAGAGTACCGCCCTGACGCTGCTCGAAATCCTGCCACGCGGTCTGAAAGCTGGCATGATCATCGGTGTGGAGCGTGGTCGGCTCGCCCAGCGCGACGCAGCGCCCCTTCTCGACTTCGGCGATAGCGAAACGCGCATGGGTTCCGCCAATATCCACCGTGACGATTTTTTCGCTCATCGCATCCCTCTCACTCTTTGTCCCTTGGCGCAGCCATGTCGTCCGGCGGGCACAAAGCAACCCGCATAGCTATGCGCCGGGTCCTAGCGCCGCCGTCCCTGGTGGCGGACATTGCCGGGACGCCCGCGGCGGCCGACCACATGCTTGCCCTTTCCGTCACGGCGCGGCGGGCGGGAGCGCGCGCCGCCTTCGGGTGCGTCGGGCAGTTCGAAGCGCAGCGCGCCGCTGACGGGATTGGCATCCATCAGCCGCAGCTCGAGCCGCTGCCCCACGCTATAGCTGACCCGGCCATGTTCGCTGTCGAGCGTGCGCGCGGCCTCGTCATAATAGAAGCGTTCGCTGCCCAGTGTCGAGACGGGGACAAGGCCGTCGCCCCCCAGCCCGTCAACCGTCGCGAAGAAGCCAAAGGGCTGCACCCCGGTGATCCGCGCCTGCACAATCTCACCCACCTTGCCCGCAAGATAGGCCGCGACATAGCGATCGACCGTTTCGCGCTCCGCCTCCATCGCGCGGCGTTCGAGCGCGCTGATCGCCTCCCCGATGCGCGCCAGCCCCTTGCGGTCGGCCTCGCCCAGCCCGGTGCGTTCGGGCAGCCCCTTGGGCTTGCCCGGCACCTCCAGCTTGTACGCATCGACAAGCGCGCGGTGAACAATCAGATCGGCATAGCGGCGGATCGGCGAGGTGAAATGGGCGTAGCTGCCGAGCGCAAGGCCGAAATGCCCGGCATTGGCGGGGCCATAATAGGCCTGCGTCTGGCTGCGCAGGATTGCCTGCATGATCTCGGGCAAGCGGTCGTCACCGGCAAAGCCGTCGATCAGCCGGTTGAACACCGCCGGGGTGATCACCTGCCCCAGCGCGAAACTCTGGTCGAATGTGTCGAGATAATCCTTGAGACTGACAAGCTTTTCGCGGCTCGGCGGCTCGTGGATGCGGTACATGACCGGCGACTTCTTCGCTTCCAGCGCCTTCGCTGCCGCGACATTGGCCGCGATCATATAATCCTCGATCAGCCGGTGCGCGTCGAGCCGTTCGCGCACGCGAATTTCGGCGATATTGCCCGCCTCGTCGAGCATCACCTGCCGTTCAGGCAGGTCTAGGTCGAGCGGCGTGCGCGTATCGCGCGCCCTGGCGAGCAATTTCCAGCAGCCCCAGAGATTCTGCAAGGCCGGCAGCACGGCCTCGTCCCAACCCGCGTCCGCTTCCCCCGCGTCATAGGCCGCCTGCGCGCGTTCATAAGCGATATTGGCGTGAAGCCGCACCAGCGCCCGCGTGAAGCGCCACGACACCAGCCTACCCTGCTTGTCGATCACCAGATGGCACGCCATCGCCGCCCGGTCCTCCCCCGCCTTCAGCGAACAGACGCCGGCAGACAGGGTTTCGGGCAGCATCGGCACCACCTGATCGGGGAAATAGACGCTGTTGCCGCGCCGCCGCGCCTCGCGGTCGAGCGTGCTGTCGGCGCGCACATAATAGCTGACATCGGCAATCGCGACGATGGCGTGCCAGCCGCCCTTGTTCGCGGGATCGTCGTCGGGCGCAGCCCACACCGCATCATCATGGTCGCGCGCATCGGCGGGGTCGATGGCCAATATCGGCAGATGGCGCAGATCCTCGCGCCCTTCGGGCGAGAGGGAGAGCTTTGCCGCCGTCTCGGCCTCGGCGATGACGTCCTCGCCAAAGACATGGGGGATTTCGTGCCGGGCGATGGCGATCATGCTGAGCGAGCGCGGGGCAAAAGGATCGCCGATACGGTCCACCACCCGCGCCTTGGTCGCGGGGCCGCGCCCGGACAATTCGGCGCGGACGAGGTCGCCGATGGCGGCATCGCCCATATCGGCGACGGCAAAATCGAACCGCGCGCGCTTGTCAGCAGGGCGCAGCCAGGTCATGGGCTTGCCGCCCGGCCCGGTATCGGTGACCAGCACGCCGATGATCGTTTCACCCCCGGCCTGAAGCTTTTTCATCGGGTGGGCGACATGCCCCTTTCCGCGCTCCTCGGTGCGCGCAAGGATGCGATCTCCGACGCCCAGCGCGTTGCGGCGGCCCTTTTCCATCACGCGCAGGCGTGGCGGCGGCGCGCTGCCTTCCCAACGCTCAGGCACGGCCCAGACCGTATCGCCCTCCACGGACGCTACGCGCAGCACGGTGACGCGGGGCAGTCCGCCATGTTTGTGGAAGGCGCGCCCCGGCGCCATATCGACCAGCCCTTCGTCGGTCATATCCTTGAGCAACGCCTTCAGCGCGATCTTGTCGGCGCCGCGCAAGGCGAAATGCTTGGCAATCTCCCGCTTGCCGACGGCGCCGGGGCTTTGTTCGATGAAGCGAAGAATGTCATCGGGCGAAGGCAAACCGGTCGGCGCAGCCTTTGTGGAATTGCGCGAAGCTTTTCTGGAAGAGGGCATAGTCCCCCCTTTAAGCGGAAACGGGCAATTAAGCGAGAGGGCGGCGCATGAAGACCGTGCGCGCAATCGGCGTGTCATAATAAGGGGTTGTGGGTTCAAACCCTTCGGCCCGATAAAGCGCCTGCGCCGCCGCCATCGACGCAAGCGTGTCCAGCCGCATCTCGGCATATCCCGCCTCGCGGGCGGCGGAAAAAAGCCGCCGCACGAGAAGCGTGCCGATGCCGCGCCCGCGTCCCGCCGGCGCGACGAACAGGCGCTTCATCTCGCAGATGCGATCGTCAAGAGGGCGGCAGGCAATACATCCAAGAGGTGTGCCATCGCTATCATGTGCGAGCAGAAGCAACCCGCGGGGCGGCGCATATTCTCCCGGCAGACCGGCAAGTTCCGCGTCAAAATTCTGGTAGGCAAGATCGACATCGAGCGACGCGGCATAATCTCGAAAAAGCGATGCGACGGTCGCAATTTCGGCTTCACCGACGGCAGCAACGATGGCGATCCCGTCCACCGCCTGCCTCAGTAGGTCCGCCCGATCAGCACCCGTTCCACCGCAGGCTCGCCGGTAAAGAAGCAGGCGTCATCGGCGGGGGCTGCATCGAGAGGGGTGTTTCGCATCGTCAGCTTTAACGCTTTGAGCTGCTCAACGATCCCGTCCAGCACGTCGCCGGTGGGGCGCGCCCATTGCACCTCCACCCAGCCCGCAAATTTTTCCTCGCCCGCGAAATGCGCGGCAAGGTCGGTGACGTCGCGGCGGATATTGGCGTGAAGCCGCTCCTTCGCTTCGGCATAAAGGCTCTGCTGAATCGCTTCCAGCATGGCCGCCGCGCCGGTGACAAATTCCTCTTTTGTCAGGAAGGCGGTGTTGAGCTTGCCATCTTCCTTGTACAAGCGGTCGCGGCGGATCGCGGCGACCTTGCCCGCCGCCACATCGCGCGGTCCGATTTCCAATATGACCGGCGCGCCCTTCTTGACCCAGCCCCAGCGTTTTGCCTGCGCCTTGTTGGCGCTGGCATCCAGCAGGACGCGGAGCGGTTCACGAAAGACATTGAGCGCCTTCAATTCGCTTTCCAGCGCGCGGCAATAATCGAGGATCGCCGCATCCTCCTCATTGTCGCGCAGCATCGGCACGATGACGATCTGATGCGGAGCGATGCGCGGCGGACAGCGCAGCCCGTCGTCATCACCATGGGTCATGATGACGCCGCCGATCATCCGGGTCGAGACGCCCCAGCTTGTCGTATGGCAGAGGCTGTGCCCACCGTCCTTGTCCTGAAAGCGGATATTCGCCGCTTCGGCAAAGCCGGTGCCGAGATAGTGGGAGGTTCCGGCTTGCAGCGCCTTGCCGTCCTGCATCATCGCTTCGATGGAATAGGTGGCAACGGCGCCGGGGAAGCGTTCATTCTCCGGCTTTTCGCCCGCAATCACCGGCATGGCCAGCACATCTTCGGCAAAGGCGCGATACATTTCGAGCGCGCGCAGCGTCTCTTCCATCGCATCCTCGCGGGTGGCGTGCGCGGTATGCCCTTCCTGCCACAGAAATTCGCTGGTCCGCAGGAACATGCGCGTTCGCATTTCCCAGCGCACGACATTGGCCCACTGATTGACCTTGAGCGGCAGGTCGCGCCAGCTTTGTATCCAGCGGCTCATCGCGGAGCCAATCACCGTTTCGGAGGTCGGGCGGACGATCAATGGCTCTTCCAGCTTTGCCTCGGGGTCGGGGATCAGCTTGCCCTTTCCGTCGGCGATCAGCCGGTGGTGGGTGACGACCGCCATTTCCTTGGCAAAGCCATCGACATGGTCGGCTTCCTTCTCAAAGAAGCTCAAGGGGATGAACAGCGGGAAATAGGCATTTTGGACCCCGGCATCCTTGATGCGCGCATCCATCACCAACTGGATGCGTTCCCAAATGCCATATCCCCACGGCTTGATGATCATGCAGCCGCGCACCCCCGATTCCTCGGCGAGGTCGGCTTCGGCAATTACCTGCTGATACCAGGCGGCAAAATCGGCCTGCCGCGTTACGCTAAGCGCATGTTTGACCATGATCGTTCTGTGTTTCCGTTTGTAATGGAGGGCACGCGGCCCTTATTTGTCTTGCTTCGCCAGCTCGGCCTTCAGCTCGGCAATCTCGGCCTTCAGCGCGGCAATCTCCGCATCCTGCGAACGATTGGCCGCAACGCCCGGCATGAAGGCGCCCGCCGCCTGCTGGAACAATTCCATATTGCGCCGCGCCATTTCAGCAAGCGGATTGGCGCCGAGGGCGCCCTCAAAGGCCGCGCGCACATCCTGCTGATTTTTGTGAAACGCCGCCATCGAGGCTTCGAGATATTGCGGAACCATCGATTGCATCTTGTCGCCGTACAGGCCGATGATCTGACGCAGGAACGATATGGGAAGCAAGGTTTCGCCGCGCGTTTCGGTATCCATGATGATCTGGGTCAGGACATTATGCGTAATATCCTCCCCGCTCTTCGCATCGACCACCCGAAACTCGCGCCCGTCCCGCACCATCGTTCCCAGATCATCAAGCGTGATGTAACAGCTGCGTTCGGTATCATAGAGCCGCCGGTTCGCGTATTTTTTGATAACGACGGCTTCGCCATCCGGGTGCGCCTTCGCCTTGGCCATCGTAATCACTCTCCTTTTGGCTCTAGATACGCTTAAGCTTTCCAAAGCCCGGCCTTAGCACCAGTTTATGACGCGTCGCAACATCCTCCCGCCAAGGCGATGGGCATCGATTCGCTCCTCGCAAGTAGAGAAAGAAGGGCGGTTGCCATCATGGAAATATGAGCAGCGAGGCCCCCACTACAGGAAGCGCTAGAGATTTTCTCCCGCAGCCCCCACCCTCACGCGAAAAAGCGGCGTAAAGCAATTTAGTTTCCCTTGAAACCTAACAACAGGGTCCGAAGGAAACTGCTGCTTCATTTTCAGCAATATACGTTCATTAAGACGCAATAATATTGCCGATCGATGAGGCCAAAAGGAAAGTTAGCCTGTAGCAAAAATATCACATTTTTACGCTATCGTTACAAGATTATCACCCGCCTGAATTAACCCTATTGCCAAGATTGAAAATCTGCATTCCTCATGTGCTGTCCGTTCAAATCAACTCCGAACGGCACGGGGAACATCAACATGAGAAAGACCAATCTATTGGTGCAGGGCTCCGCCCTGGCACTTGCCCTGTTCAGCATAAGCCCTGCGATGGCCCAAGAAGAAATAGGGGCCGCAGAGGAAACCGCTTCAGCACCCGAAACCATGATCGTGGTGACCGGATCGCGTATCCAAACCCCTAATCTGGTGACGAACGTCCCTGTTACGACAATCACCGGAGAGCAGTTTTTCAGCCAAGGCAACAGCAATATAGGCGACGCACTAAACGACCTGCCTCAGTTGCGAAATACCCGTTCTCAACAAAACCCGGGCTTGGGAGTAGGAATCGCCGGCTTGAACCTGCTGGATCTCCGCGGCCTCGGAACTCAGCGCACACTGGTCTTGGTAAACGGTCGCCGCCATGTTCCAGCCGACATTTTGAGTAACGCTGTATCGCCGGACGTCAACAGCATCCCCAACGACCTTATCGAGCGTGTCGACATTGTCACCGGAGGCAATTCTGCTGTTTACGGATCCGATGCCATTGCCGGCGTGGTTAATTTCATTCTACGTAAAGAATTTGAAGGTCTGCAACTTCGCGGCAAAGTTGGAATCGCCGATAAAGGCTTCGGCGCAAACCAATATGCCTCGATTATGTTCGGGAGCAATTTTGGGGATGATCGGGGCAATATCACCCTCCATGCCGAATACGCTCATCAGGAACGCGTATTTGGATCAGATATTCCCGCATTTCGCCGACAGGATGGCTTGGGCATAATCGATGTGGACCCTTCCGGCTTACCCAACGGCTCAGACGGCTTTCCAGATCGAGCCTTTTTCCGCGATTTGCGTAGTGCCTCCATTCATCGTCAAGGCCTTGTGCCGATTACTCAACCTTCGTCTATCGCAGGCTGTGGAACAGGTTTGGGCCAAACGAATGGAGCAGGCGGAGTGGGCTCCGGGGCATCCGTAGGCCTGCCCTATAATTGCACATATATTTTTGGAACAGATGGGCGATTGACCCCTCAAACGGGCAGCCGTTTCAGTACGGGAATTATTGGAGGCATCATCGGCGGCAACGGCCAAACCGGCCGCGAGGATAAATTGCTTTCGGTGCTTCCTTATCAGCAGCGCTTGAACTTCAACGCTCTGGCTCATTTCACCGTCAGCGAAGGTTTTGAGCCGTTTATTGAAGCAAAGTGGAATCGTGTCGACACTTTGGGATCAAACGCCGGGCCGTCGTTTATTCAAGGCACATTTAGCCAATTCGATCTGCGCGAACGAATTCGTCTCGACAACCCGTTTCTTCACCCTGCCGACCGAGCCACAATCGCAAATGCCATCCTAGCTTCAGGCTGTAACACCAGCCTGACCGCATCCTGTAATGTGACAGGCGTTTCCGGCTCCTTCACCCGTTCCTCACGGGAAGGGCAAGGGGTGGGCGGTCCGCTCAATGCGGCCGACATAGCAGCGATCAACGCGGGAACATATCGCTTCGTTACCTCGCGACAGCTGGCTGATTCCGGCATTCGTGACGAAGAGTTTCGTCGCGACACATATCGTATCGTCGCAGGCGTTCGAGGGTCATTCAACGATGATTGGGGTTACGAGCTATCCGCAAACTACGGTAAATTCAAGGAAACCACTGTAACTTACGGCTATTTGGATCGACAGAGGTTCCTGCTGTCCCTGGACGCGGGCCGCAACCCGGCTACGGGCGAAATTCAATGCCGGTCACAGTTTGACCCAGCGGCGGCCTATGCATTTCCCGCTGCGAACGGTGCTGCACGCTTGGCGAGCGACATCGCTGCCTGTGTTCCATACAATCCTTTTGGCGCCGCCGACAACTCAGCTGCTGCAAAATACTTCACGTACAACGCAACAAATAAAGCGAGCTTGGAGCAGATAGATATACTCGGATTCGTCAACGGAGACACGAGTGAATTTATTTCCCTTCCTGGCGGGCCTATTGGTTTTGTCCTAGGCGGCGAATATCGCAGAGAGCGAGCGAAATATATTAATGACCCCTTCATTGTTAGCGGAGCTACCAATGCGGTTAATGTTGGGGTGTTCGACCCACCGGCCTTCGAAGTCAAAGAGGCTTACGGAGAAATTCGCCTTCCACTTTTGGCGGACATCCCTTTCGCTCATGAATTAACCGTCACAGGCGCAGGACGTGTTTCAGATTATAAGGGCAATGCAGGCACCGTCTGGACTTATAACGCGGGTGCAACGTGGGCACCGATTCCTGATCTTCGCCTGCGCGCCAACTATGGCAAAGCAGTGCGTGCTCCTAACGTGTCCGAAACGGGCTTCCCTGCAGTGCCTAACTTCGCGCCGGGTTTTCAGGATCCCTGCAATTCGAACAACATCGGCAACAACCCCAATCGGCAGGCTAACTGTCTCGCAGATTTGGGCTCTGCCCTGCTCGCAGGACTGCCAACCTCAACCTACTCGTTACCGATTGTCAGCGGCAGCAACACCGAGTTGATTTCGGAAACATCCAAATCGCTGACAGTAGGAGCGATTTTGGCGCCTCGCTTCATCCCGGGCCTGTCATTAAGTGTCGATTATTATGACATCAAAGTCGACGATGTCATCGTTTCCTTGACCGCCCAGGCCATTGCAAATGGGTGTTACGACCAACCAACGTTGAATAACCCGCTATGCGGCAATTTCTCGCGCTGGCGGGGGCCAGGCACCGGCCCTCTGGGCGAGCAACCGGGGCAGATTTTGGCGAACTCGCTCCTTTCCTCACCGCTGAATTTTGCGAAGCGCGTGCGACGGGGGATCGATGTCAATTTTGGTTATCGGACTGCCCTGAGCGACGCCGTAAAGCTCGATACAACCGTTATCTTCGTGCATGGGCTGCAGAATAGCAACTTCGAGAACCCGTCACTTCCTGACTTTGAAAACCGCATCCTGAGTGAGCTTGGCGATCCCAAGAATGAGTTCCGGTGGGATGTGGATCTAGAGGTCGGGAACGTTACCTTCGGATATGGCATGCATTATATCGGACCCATGTTCGTGAATGCATATGAGGACTTTAACGAGCTCCCATCCGCCTGCACTACGAACGGATGTCCCCCGGTCAATTCGGACTATTCAGATATCCGCACATACCCAAGCGTCATTTATCATGATGTACGACTACAATGGAATCTGAAGAACCTGGCTGGCTTTGGTCGAGATTTCCAACTTACCTTGGGGGTAGACAATATCTTGGATAAGCAGCCTCCTTTGGGATCGACCGGCACAGCGGGAGCCGCAGCAATCTACAGCATTCGTGGCCGCAATTTGTACGCGGGATTCCGCGCACGCTTTTAAAACTCATATAATATTCTTAGGGTGGAAGCTTGCCTTCCACCCTTTCTTTTTATCTCTTATCTTGTGACAAAAAATGGACGAACCGACACCTCGTGCCATCCGGCTCTTAAATAACAATCGACCGGAGCAAGCCCTGACTCTTCTGCGGTATGCAGCAGAGCAAGGAGATCCCCAAGCATTGTAGGAACTCGGACGCTGGCTAGTCTACGGCTATCCTGTCCAACGGAATTTCGGATTAGCACGGACGCTATTTGATCGAGCGTCCCGATTAGGCGACTGTGGGCAGCAAAGCGTCACGCAGTTTTGTAGCGCTAGGCGCAGGCGGCAAACCTAGCTGGAATCAGGCGAGACAAATATTTGAAATATAGCCGATCGTGACAAAGAAGCCGAGGCACAACTGGCTCTTCTCAATGCCATGCAACTCGATGCCGAGGGCAAGCCCAAACCAGAAGCACAAACACGGTTGCGCGTGCATGACAAAGCGCCAGTACGGCATTATTCCGGTTTTCTCACGCCTCTGGAATGCGAACATCTCATCACCTTGGCTTCGCCTCACCTTTCTCCGTCGATCATAGTGGACCCTCAAACCGGGCAGCAGCGCCCGGATCCTATTCGCACCTCCTCAGGCGCAATCCTCGGCCCACTGCAACAGGATCTCGAGATCCATGCCATTAATATGCGAATAGCTCTCGCCACCAATACCCAGATAGAAGCAGGGGAGCCACTTGCCATCCTTCGTTATGTGACCGGAGAACAATATCGAGAGCATCATGATTGCCTTCCGGGCGAAATCAACCAACGAGCGTTCACTGCCATTGCTTATCTCAATGACGATTATCAGGGCGGAGAAACCAGCTTTGCCGCATCCAACTGTCCATCAAAGGCAGAAGAGGCGATATGATATGTTTTGCCAACACTCATCCCAACGGAGATGTGGATTTACCGAGCCGTCATGCAGGCCAGCCGGTCAGTCGGGGTATTAAATGGATCTGCACACGTTGGATACGGCGCCATAATTTTGACCCATGGGGGCTTCGCACCTCCTCCTTCCATGAAAATTCTATGACCTAATACCTTGATCAAACCGTCGCCCCAATCCCGTCAGCAATTCATATTGTGACAAACCACTTCGCTTCGACAGAGCGGCAAGATTGTAATCCACTCTCAGCCAATCACCGTCTTTCATCCCGTCGGTCCCGCTCGCTTCAAAGGCCAGCAGGTCCATGGACACGCGGCCCACGAGGAGCAGGGGCGAGCCTTTCCATGTCGCGCCGCCATGGCCGGCGTGGCAGCGCAGATAGCCGTCGGCATAGCCCATGTTGACGATGGCGATGCGGCTGTCGCGCGGTGCGGTCCAGGTGGCGCCATAGCCGACGGTTTCGCCCGCGGGCACGGTTCGCATCTGGAGGACGCGTGCCTCGGGATAGGCGACTTGCCGGATATGCCCTTCGGCCTCTGCACGGGGGATGCCGCCGTAGAGGGCGATGCCGGGGCGCATCAGGTCGAACGCATAGTCCGGCCCCAGACAGATGCCCGCGCTGTTCGCAAGGCTGTAACGCTGCGCGGGCACATGCGCCCGCACCGCGCGGAAGGCCGCGAGCTGTTGTTCATTTTGCGGGCTGTCTTCGTCGGCGGAGGCGAGATGGCTGTGCAGTGTGTGGATGGCTAGCCCGTCGAGCGCCCCGCCCATCGCCTCTTCGACGCGCAGCCCCAGCCGGTTCATGCCGGTATCGACCATCACGTCGCACGGCCGCCCTTCCCCGCCCGTCCGCCAGCGCGCCACCTGTTCGACGCTGTTGAGGATGGGGCGTGCAGGAAGCAGGCGCGCGGCCGCCATGTCGCTTTCACCCACGCCGTGGAGGACCGAAAGCGAGACGCCCCGGGGCAAGGGCATCAGCGCCGCGGCCTCGGCCCAGGTGGCGACGAAAAAGTCGCGGCATCCGGCAGGCACGAGATGGTCCATCACCCAGGCGGCGCCAAGGCCATAGCCATTCGCCTTGATCGCCGCGCCGCAGGCTGCGCCATTGCCGCGAGCCGCGAGCCAGCGCCAGTTGGACACAAGGGCCGCAGAATCGCGGCGCAGACGAAGCGGGGACGGAATGGTGATCATGCCCGTCACCTAGCCGCCTTTTGAAAGGCGCGCCAAGGGGAGAGTTATGAGGCCAGGGCTAAGCCTCCGCCGGCTTGTCCCACTCCCCTTCCTTTGGCTCGCGCAGCATGAAGGCGGTGACGAGGAAAGCCATCAGCACCACCCCCCATGTATACCAGAGCCCGGCATAGGCATCGCCGGTCTTGGCGATGATGAAGCTGGCGATCAGCGGAAGAAAGCCGCCAAAATATCCCGTCCCCAGATGATAGGGGATGGAAAGCGAGGAATAGCGCACATGCGGCGGGAACATTTCAGCGAGCAGCGCCGCAACCGGACCATAGGTAAAGCCCGACAGCGCGCTCAGCCCCAATAGCGCGATGAAGATGACGGCGATTCCCAAGGGCGCAGGGATCTGCTTTTCAAAATCATATCCCATCGCCTCCAGCGCCGGTTTGAGCAGCGCGGGGTCTTCGCTCGCCACTTCGCGGTCGCCGATGGTGACCTGCACCGTATCGAAAGGCGTGTCGCTCGCCGCAATCTTGTACGGGACCCCCAGCTTCGTCAGCTCGCCCAGCGTTTGTCCGCAGATGGTTTCCTGCCGCTCGGCAAAGGGATCGAAGCTGCACTGCGACCCGGTCACCGTCACCGGCGCCTTTTCGGCGGCGGCGGTCAGCGCGGGATTGCCGACGCTGCCCATCAGCCAGAAGAGCGGAAAGAGCAGCAGCAGGGTCGCGCCATAGCCCCAGACGATCGGCTTTTTGCGCCCCACCCGGTCGGAGAGGCGGCCCGCCCAGATGAAAAAGCCCATGCCGAGCGCCGCCGCCAGCCCGACGATGATTTCGGCGGCGGTGTCGTCGACCTTCATCGGCCCTTTGAGGAACGACAGGCCCGAAAACATCGCCGTATACCAGATGACTGTCAGCCCGGCGGCGATGCCGAACAGCGCGATGAAGATGCGGCGCGGATTGCCGGGATAGGTAAAGCTTTCCTTCAGCGGGTTTTTCGCCAGCTCACCCTCGCGCTTCATCGCCTGGAACACCGGGCTTTCGGACAATTTCATCCGCATCCACAAGGATATGACGAGGAGGATGATCGACAGCAGGAAGGGCACACGCCAGCCCCAGCTTTCCCAGATGGCGTCGGGCATCAAGGCCTTGCACCCCAGGACGACGATCAGGCTGAGGACAAAGCCGCCGACGACGCTCGCCTGGATAAAGCTGGTGTAAAAGCCGCGCTTTCCAGGCGGCGAATGTTCGGCGACATAGATGGCAGCGCCGCCATATTCGCCGCCGAGCGCCAGTCCCTGCAAGATACGCAGCAGAATAACGATGATCGGCGCCGCAATGCCGATGGTCGCCGCCGACGGGATCATGCCGACCCCCGCGGTCGCTATGCCCATCAGCGTCACGGTCACCAGAAATGTATATTTGCGTCCCAGCCGGTCGCCGAGAAAGCCGAACAGCACGGCGCCGAGCGGACGAAAGCCGAAGCCGACGGCAAAACCCGCCCAGACGAGCAATATTTCCAGCGTGGCATTGTCGCTGGGGAAAAAGGCCTTGCCGATGATCGCTGCCAGCGTGCCATAGATGAAGAAATCATACCATTCGAACACGGTGCCCGCCGATGATGCGGCGATGACCATGCGAATATCCTTCGCGGTCGGTTGATAAACCGCGCCCGCATCGGCGGCGGCAGCCTGTTCGCTCATCTCGTCTCCCTCAGCGAGAAGCCATCCGCTCTCGCCCTTATGTCCTGTGCCTTATGCAGCGCTTACCCTACGTCTATCGCAGTTGCGGCGCCGCGCAAGACTTGTTGGCGAAAGCCGGGGCACGTGGCAGACTGGTCGCCATGAAATTCATCGACCTGTCCATCCCCATCACCAATGATGTCATATCCGACCCGCCGGTGATGCGGCCGCAAATCACCTATATGACCCATGACAGCACCTGGGAGCAGATCGCGATGTTCTTCCCCGGCCTGCGTAAAGAGGATCTGCCCGATGGCGAAGGCTGGGCGGTCGAGAGCCTGACGCTGTCCACCCATAATGGCACGCATATGGACGCGCCCTGGCATTTTCATTCGACCACCGATGAAGGCCAAAGCCCCGCCCCCAGCATTGACGAGGCGCCGCTCGACATTTTCTTTCGCCCCGGCGTGAAGCTCGATTTTTCGGATCGCCCGGCAGGCCATGTGGTGAGCGCAGGCGAAGTGGAGGCGGAGCTTGCGCGCATCGGTCACGATCTTCAGCCGCTCGATATCGTGCTCGTCCAGTCGGGCGCGATTTACGGCAGCGAAAATTTCACCGATCAGGGCTGCGGCATGGGCGCGGAGGCGACCCTCTATCTGACCGAACGCGGGGTCAAGGTCGTCGGCACCGATGCGTGGAGCTGGGACGCGCCGTTCAGTCACACCGCCAGACGCTGGGCCGAAACGCACGACCCGTCGATCATCTGGGAAGGGCATAAGGCGGGGCGTATCCGCCCCTATTACCAGATCGAGAAGCTGGCCAATCTGGCCGCGCTGCCGCCGACCGGCTGGACGCTGTCCTGCTTTCCGGTGAAGATCGAACGCGCGAGCGCGGGCTGGATCCGGGCGGTGGCGCTGCTGGACGAGAAAGCGGCTTAACGCGCGCCCTTACCCTCTGCTTCCTCTCCGATAGTCCGGTCGAGGAAGTCGAGGATGCGGCGCTCCACCGTCGCGCGGCTCATGTCGCTACCGAGGCTCACCGCACCCATCGGATAAAAATGGCCGAAACCCGGAACCCACGCGCTTTCGACCGGCACGTCGGCAGCTTTCAGAACGCCGATGGCGGCACGCGTTCCGGCCATGATGCCGCCAAGGTCATTCTGTCCCAGAAAGAAGAGCGCGGGCGGCATGTCCCCCTGGACCGTCTGGCGCAGGTCATAGGCGCCAAAGCCGCCCGACAACATGATCGCCCCGCGCACCGGCGCGCCCATGCCATAGGCTGCGTTGACCACGCTGATCGCGCCGGCGGAAAAGCCGCCGATGGCGATCCGGTCGGGGGCCACCCCCCATTTTTTTGCATGGCCGCGCAAATGATGGACGGCGGTGACCAGATCCTCGCTCGCCGCAAGATAGCTGCGCCACAGGGCATCGCGCGAGGCGTCGTCAAGCGGGGGAAGGCCCATGCGCTGGCGCACCAGCTCCACACGCCCGGTCGCGGCAGGCCCCGTCATCATCTCGCGCGGCATCAGATGGCCGGGATCAGGCTGATGCGTCAGTTGCGGATTTTCGGGGGCGAGCCGATATTCGATCGCCGTACAGACATAGCCTGCGCGCGCGAAACGCGTGCAATAATCGGCCATCGAACTGTCGGAAGCGCCATCCTCCTCGAAATTCTCGGCCCCTTTTGAGCCGCGATGAAAGGCGCCGCCGAACATCATCACGACGGCGGGGCGGTCGGTCAGAAGCTTGCCGTCCCGTGCGGGGCGATAGACGTCCATTTTGAGCGCCCGCTCGGTCAGCTTGCCGCCGGGTGTCGTCACCGCGCCCTCGCCATAGACCGCGTCCTGCGTCACGCTCACCGCATAGGGGACAGCCGGGGTTTCGCTCGCCGCCGCGAAGGGCGCGCAAAACAGCGCGAGGGCGAGCATCGGAAAGCGGTAATTCATAATCATCCCATTCAGTAAAGGCGCGCCGTCAACGCGGCGGCGGTGCAGACCTGTGTCTGCGGTCAAAGCGGTCAAAACAGACGCGAGCCGTTGGGCACCGCCTGGTCGGGGGCGAAGAGGATCACCGCGCCTTCTTCGTCGGCGAAGCCCAATGTCAGCACTTCAGACATAAATTTGCCGATCTGGCGCGGCGGAAAATTGACCACGGCGGCGATCTGTCGCCCCACCAGCTCATCGCGAGCATAGCGCGCGACGATCTGCGCGCTGCTCTTCCGAACGCCAATCGCGGGGCCAAAGTCGATCTTCAGCTTGAAGGCGGGTTTGCGTGCCTCGGGAAAATCCTCCGCCTCGATGATGGTGCCGATGCGGATATCGACCTTCAGGAAATCGTCGAAGGCGATGGGATCGGCGGCGGGGGTATCGGGGGCGTGGTGAAGGTGCATATTCCAATTCCGTCAGGGCGAGCCCGGCAAGGGCCGCGAGAAGCAATCTCCAGCCATCGGCCCAAATGCCGATAGCTGGAGATTGCTTCGTCGCTGCGTCCCTCGCAATGACGAAGCACAGACCATTATTCCAGTTCCAAAATCACCGCATCCACCGCCAGACTGTCGCCTTCGGCGGCATTGATGCTTTTCACCACGCCCGTCTTCTCGGCGCGCAGGATATTCTCCATCTTCATCGCCTCGACGGTTGCGAGCGGTTGACCAGCTTCGACGGCATCGCCCTCCCCGACATACAGCGCGACCAGCAGGCCCGGCATGGGGCAGATAAGGAATTTCGAAAGGTCGGGCGGGACTTTCTCGATCATGTGCGCGGCCAGCGGCGCGACATGGGCGGGCAGCACCCGCACCTCATGTATGCGTCCGCGCGTCGTCATGCGCCAGCCGGTACGGGTTCTGGCGACCTTCACTGCCAATTCGCTCTCGTCGAGTTCGGCAATGACCAGGCGGTCGCCGGGGGTATATTCGAGCGCCAGTTCCAGCTTTTCATCATCGACCTGGATATATTTGGTGCCGACCTTCACCGCATGGTCGCGGCCATCGACCACCACCTGCCAATGGCCCGGCGGGGCGAGGCGGTCGCCCAGCTGCCCATCGATCCGGCGTGCCCGGTCGGCATGGGCGCTCGCCATAAAGCCCGCAATGGCGGCAAGAGCGCGCACCACATCGTCGCTCGTTTCGGCGCCCTGAAAGCCTTCGGGATATTCCTCGGCGATAAAGCCCGTCGTCAATTCGCCCGAGCGGAAGCGCGGGTGCTGCATGATCGCCGACAGAAAATCGATATTATGGCCCAGCCCTTCGATCTCGAACCGGTCGAGTGCGGCGACTTGCAGATCCGCGGCTTCATCGCGGGTTTCGCCCCAGGTGATCAGCTTGGCGATCATCGGGTCGTAAAAGATCGACACCTCGCCGCCTTCATATACGCCGTCGTCGACGCGCACGCCGGCAAGGCCCCGGCGGCCATTTTCCGCGCCGTCGTCGCTCCACCCCTCCACCGGGGGCGAATAGCGCACCAGCCGCCCGGTCGACGGCAGGAAGCCGCGATAGGGGTCCTCGGCATAGACGCGATTTTCAATCGACCAGCCGTCGATTTTCACATCATCCTGGGTCATCGCCAGCTTTTCGCCTGCGGCCACCCGGATCATCTGTTCGACCAGATCGATGCCGGTAATTGCCTCGGTCACCGGATGCTCGACCTGGAGCCGCGTGTTCATTTCGAGGAAGTAAAAGCTTTCGCCCGTCGGGTCGGCGCCCGACACGATCAGTTCGACCGTGCCGGCGCTATAATAGCCGACCGCCTTCGCCAGCGCGACGCATTGCTCGCCCATCGCTTTCCGCATTTTGGGGGTGACGAAGGGCGACGGGGCTTCCTCGACCACCTTTTGGTGGCGGCGCTGGATCGAGCATTCGCGCTCGTTGAGGTAGAGGATATTGCCATGCTGGTCGCCCAGAATCTGGATCTCGATGTGGCGCGGATTGAGGATGAATTTCTCGATGAAAACCCGGTCGTCGCCAAAGCTGCTCAGCCCTTCGCGTTTGACGCTTTCAAAGCCTTCGCGGACATCCTGCTCGCTATAGGCGAGCCGCATCCCCTTGCCGCCGCCGCCAGCCGACGCCTTCATCATCACCGGATAGCCGATGTCATTCGCTATCTCGACCGCATGGTCGGTATCGCGGATTTCGCCGACAAAGCCGGGGACGACATTGACGCCTGCTTCCTTCGCCAACTTCTTCGATTCAATCTTGTCGCCCATTGCGGCGATGGCCTTCACCGGCGGGCCGATAAAGGCGATATTTTCCTTCGCCAGCGCCTCGGCAAAACTGGTGCGTTCGGACAAAAATCCATAGCCCGGATGCACCGCCTCGGCGCCGGCTTCCTTGCACGCCGCGATGATCTTCTCAGCGATCAGATAGGATTCGGACGCGGGCGAAGCCCCGATGTGCACCGCCTCATCCGCCATCGCCACAAAGGGCGCGCGCGCGTCGGCGTCCGAATAGACGGCAACGGTCGATATGCCCATGGCCCTCGCGGTCTTGATGACGCGGCAGGCGATTTCACCGCGATTGGCGATCAGGATTTTAGAAAACATCAATTTTCCCTCGGCATTTGCATTGGAAGACGATCGGTATCGTTCACGAGGGCATTGAGCTGCCGAAAGGTGGCTGCGCTTACACTTCGTTGACCCACCCAAGTTTCAGGAAGAGACTTCCTCACCTGCTCTTCCGGGCCATTGTAGATCACTTCGCCAAAGCACTCGTCGTAGTTGAAATGGAAAAAGAGCAGATGATCTGCCTTTGTTTCGACTAATCTGAAGGCCGCCCCTCGCGCTGTACCGCTCGCTTTTACCTGTACGGAGCGACCGTCTGCCGCATATCCGTCCACGCCTTCGTTGCTCCGTCCAGTTAGCTTAAGCTTGTAGAGTTCAGCCGCAACGGCCTCACCCAAATCGCCGACCAAATTTCCATCAAAGGTGAAGTGCAAATCGACGTCCGAGAAGTGGGCTTTCAGTTCATTTCTTGCCGCGACTAATTTGCGCACTGACGATGGAAGTTCGAACTTCACTCCGCCGCCTCCATCCGCATCGGCTCTTCGCTCTCCATCGGTCGCATCCCCAGCTTTGCGAGCAGCGCGGCGTCTTTGCTGTCGCCCGCATTGGCCGCGGTCAGCAGCCTGTCGCCGGTGAAGATGCTGTTCGCGCCCGCCATGAAGCAGAGCGCCTGCGTCGAATCCGACATGCTCTCGCGCCCCGCCGACAGGCGGACCATCGAGCGCGGCATGGTGATGCGCGCCACCGCAACGGTGCGGACAAACTCAATTTCGTCGATCTGCGCGAGCGGTGTGTCGGCGAGCATGTCGCCGAGCACCGTGCCCTTCACCGGCACCAGCGCATTGACCGGCACGCTTTCGGGATGGCGTTCGAGCGTCGCGAGCGCATGGATGAATCCGACGCGATCCGCGCGCGTCTCGCCCATGCCGACGATCCCGCCCGAACAAACGTTGATCCCCGCATTACGCACCTGTTCGAGCGTATCGAGCCGGTCCTGAAAGGTGCGCGTCGAGATGATATTTTCGTAATTTTCCGGGCTGGTGTCGATATTATGATTATAATAATCGAGCCCCGCCACCGCGAGTTGCTGCGCCTGTTCCTGCGTCAGCATCCCCAGCGTCATGCAGGTTTCCATGCCCATCTGGCGCACGCCCTCGATCATTTCGACGATGGCGGGCATGTCGCGATCCTTGGGGTTGCGCCACGCGGCGCCCATGCAGAACCGCTTCGATCCTGCATCCTTGGCCTGCGCCGCCGCCTGCAGCACCGCGCGCACATCCATCAGCTTCGTCGCCTTCACCCCGCTGTCAGCATGGGCGCTCTGCGAGCAATAGCCGCAATCCTCGGCGCAGCCGCCGGTCTTGATCGAAAGCAGCGTGCAAAGCTGCACCTCGCCCCGCGCGTGATGGCGGCGGTGGACGCTCTGCGCCTCCCACATCAGTTCATCGAACGGCAGGTCGAACAGCGCGGCGATTTCCTCGCGGCTCCAGTCGGTGCGGATCAGTTCCTCGGTCATGCAATCGTCTCCAGCGCCTGTTCCAGATCGGCGATAATATCGTTGATATGTTCAATGCCCACCGACACGCGAATCACATCGGGTCCGGCGCCCGCCTCTGCCTGTTCGGCCCCGGAAAGCTGGCGGTGGGTGGTCGAGGCCGGGTGGATGATCAGCGAGCGGGTGTCGCCCAGATTGGCGAGATGGCTGAACAGCTTGACCGAAGAGACAAGCTTCACCCCCGCATCATATCCGCCCTTCAGCCCAAAGGTGAACACCGCGCCCCCGCGTCCGCCCAGATATTGTTTGGCAAGCGCGTGATAGGGGCTGTCCGGCAGGCCGGCGTAGGAAACCCAGCCGATCTTCGGATGTTTTTCCAGCCATTCGGCGAGCGCAAGTGCATTGGCGCAGTGCCGCTCCATCCGCAGTGCCAGCGTCTCCATGCCGGTCAGCGCCAGAAAGGCATTCATCGGCGCCAGCGCGGGGCCCAGATCGCGCAGGCCCAGCGTGCGCGCGGCGAGAATGAAGGCGAGATTACCGAACGCCTCGGTAAAGACCGTGCCATGATAGGAGGGATTGGCCTCGCTCAGCGCCGGATATTTGCCATGGCTGGCCCAGTCGAATGTTCCGGCGTCGACGATCACCCCGCCGACGGCATTGCCATGGCCATTGAGGAATTTGGTCGCCGAATGAACGACGATATCGGCGCCATGCTCGATGGGGCGGCACAGCATGGGGGTCGCCATCGTATTGTCGACGATCAGCGGCACGCCCGCATCATGGGCGATTTTGGCGATGGCCGCGATATCCTGCACCACCCCGCCGGGGTTGGCGAGGCTTTCGATAAAGACCGCCCGCGTCTTGTCGTTGATCGCGGCGGCGACATTGGCCGGATCATCGGCATCGACGAAGCGCGTGGTCCATGCCATCTTGCGAAAGCTCTGTCCCAATTGGGTCAGCGAGCCGCCATAGAGTTTTTTCGCCGCGACGATTTCGCAGCCCGGCTCCATCAGCGTGTGAAAGGTCAGGAATTGCGCGGCATGGCCCGATGCCACCGCCAGCGCCGCCTGCCCGCGTTCGAGCGCGGCAATCTTGCCTTCCAGCGCGCCATTGGTCGGGTTCATGATCCGCGAATAAATATTCCCGAATTCCTCCAGATTGAACAGGCGCGCGGCGTGATCGACATCGTCGAACACATAGGATGCGGTCTGGTAAATCGGAGTGATCCGCGCCTTCGTCGTCGGGTCGGGCGCGGTTCCGGCATGGATGGCCAGCGTTTCGGGCTTGTGGTCGCTCATAATTCCTCCGGCTCTCAGGCCGCCTCGCTTTCGTCGGCGGGCGGCATATTATGGCCGAGCAGGCGCAGCACATCGGCGGCGCACTCGACCACGTTGGAGCCGGGGCCATAAATGCCCTGCACGCCCGCGTCGCGCAGATAATCATAGTCCTGCGGCGGGATGACCCCGCCCGCGATCACCTTGATATCGCTGCGTCCGGCAGCCTTCAGCCCCTTGATCAGTTCGGGGATCAGCGTCTTGTGTCCGGCGGCAAGGCTCGACGCGCCCACCGCGTCGACGTCATTCTCGAGCGCCAGCACCACCGTTTCCTCGGGCGTCTGGAACAGCGGACCCGACACGACGTCGAAGCCCATGTCGCCGAACGCCGATGCGATCACATTGGCGCCGCGATCATGGCCATCCTGCCCCATCTTGGCGACGAGCAATTTCGGCTTGCGCCCCAGCCGCCGCTCGACCGCCTTCACCCCGTCGACGACCTGCGCCCAGCGGGTGTCGTCCTTGTAGGGCGCGGCATAGACGCCCTTCACCGGCGTCGGCACGGTCGCATAGCGGTCGAACGCCTCTTCCATCGCCGCCGAAATCTCACCGAGCGTCGCGCGCGCGCGCGCTGCCTCGACCGCATGGGCGAGGAGATTGGTCTCGACCGACTGCGGCGCCGCGGCGGCATCGCGCAGCGCCTTCAGCGCCGCCTGGCATGCCGCCTCGTCACGGCTCGCCTTTACCTTGCCCAACCGCGCGACCTGCGCCTCGCGGACCTTGGTGTTGTCGACCTCGAGCGTTTCGAGCAGGTCTTCGTCCTTCAGCCGATATTTGTTCACCCCGACGATCACATCGTCGCCGCGGTCGACCCGCGCCTGCCGCGCGGCGGCGGCCTCTTCGATCATCGCCTTGGGCCAGCCTGCCGCGACCGCCTTTGCCATGCCGCCCTCGGCCTCGACGCGGTCGATGATCGCCTGCGCCTTGTCGACCAGTTCCTGCGTCAGCGCCTCGACATAATAGGAACCGCCCAGGGGATCGACGACATTGGTCATCCCCGTCTCTTCCTGCAGGATGATCTGCGTATTGCGCGCGATCCGCGCCGAAAAATCGGTCGGCAGCGCAATCGCCTCGTCGAGCGCATTGGTGTGGAGGCTCTGCGTGCCGCCGAGCATCGCCGCCATCGCCTCGATCGTCGTGCGGATGACATTGTTATAGGGGTCCTGCTCGGTCAGCGAGACGCCGCTCGTCTGGCAATGCGTGCGCAGCATTTTCGAGCGTTCGGACTGCGCGCCGAGCTGGGTCATCGCGCGGTGCCACAGCACGCGCGCCGCGCGCAGCTTCGCCGCCTCCATGAAGAAGTTCATGCCGATCGCGAAAAAGAAGGACAGGCGCCCCGCGAACTTGTCGATGTCGAGCCCCGAGGCGACGCCATATTTCACATATTCGATGCCGTCGGCGATGGTGAAGGCGAGCTCCTGCACCTGCGTCGCCCCCGCTTCCTGCATATGATAGCCGGAGATGGAGATGCTGTTGAATTTGGGCATCTCGCGTGACGTGTAACCGAAAATGTCGCTGATGATCCGCATCGAGGGTTCGGGCGGATAGATGTACGTGTTGCGGACCATGAACTCCTTCAGAATGTCGTTCTGGATCGTCCCGTCGAGCAACGCGCGTTCGACCCCCTGCTCCTCGCCCGCGACGATGAAGAAAGCGAGGATCGGAATCACCGCGCCGTTCATCGTCATCGAAACCGACATCTTGTCGAGCGGGATGCCATCGAACAGGATCTTCATATCCTCGACGCTGTCGATCGCGACCCCCGCCTTGCCGACGTCGCCGACGACGCGCGGATGGTCGCTGTCATAGCCGCGGTGCGTCGCGAGGTCGAAGGCGACCGACAGCCCCTTTTGCCCCGCCGCGAGGTTGCGGCGATAAAATGCGTTCGATTCCTCGGCGGTCGAAAAGCCCGCATATTGCCGGATCGTCCACGGGCGCCCCGCATACATCGACGCCTTCACCCCGCGCGTGAAGGGCGCGAAACCGGGAAGGCCCGGGTCGGTGGTCACATCCTCGGCGGTGTAGAGCGGCTTGACCTCGATCCCCTCGGGCGTGTGCCACGTGAGGTCGCGGCCCTTCACCTCCCTCTCGGCGGTGGCCTGCCAGTCGGCGATGGTGGGTTTGTCGATCATAATCTCTACTCTCTTTTCGTCATGCCGGACTTGATCCGGCATCCCATCCTTCCGCGCGGGAATAATGGACCCCGGATCAAGTCCGGGGTGACGATGAATGAACGTCAATGATCGCCTTTCGGCGTCTCCATAATCTCGGTCAGCACCCCGCCCATATCCTTGGGATGGACGAAGAAAATAAGCGTCCCATGCGCCCCGATCCGCGGCTCGCCAAGCACGCGCTTGCCCATTGCTTCAAACTCGGCCTTGGCGGCGTGAATGTCGGGCACCTCGTAACAAAGATGATGCTGACCACCCGCCGGGTTCTTGTCGAGGAAGCCCTGAATCGAAGTATTGCCGGGCAGCGGCTCGATCAACTCGATCTGCGTACCATTCATGCCGCTGTCGGTCGGCGTATCGACGAAACACACTTTCACCCCCTGTTCGGGCAGGTCGAAAGGCTCATGAATATGCGTCGCGCCCATCACATCGCGGTAAAAGACGATGCTGTCGGCAATCGACGGCGTCGCAACGCCGATATGGTTGAGGCGGCCTAGTTTCATGCCATGACCTCGATCGGAAACTTGACGCTATTGGCAATAAAGCATTGATCATGGGCGTCATGGTGCAGTCTACTCAATGTTTCCGCATCGGGAGCCGGGCCCTGCCACTCGATCTCGGGAAAAAGGTCGACCCGCGTAATCTGGACCCGCCCGTCTTCGCCCTTGGCCATGGTGCCCACCGCAGCGTCGCGATAGGAGCGCACGGGATATCCCGCCTTCGCCGCGATATAGAGGAAGGTCAGCATGTGACAGCTCGAAGCCGAGGCGACGAGCGCCTCTTCGGGGTCCACGGCAGCTTCGAGCGACCAGGGCAGCGGCACGACATGCTTCGACGATGACGCCGGGACGACCACACCCTCGTCAAAAGTCCAGCGGTGCCCCCGCCCATATTTGCCGCCCGCCACGTCATCGGACGGCGAAGCCTCCCACTCGATCAATGCTTCATATTTGGCCATGCTGACAGTCCTCCAAATCTGTTGGCAGCGCACCGCCACGTTGCAGCAAGTCGGCAATGGCAGGCTTCACAACGCCGATGTGATTGAGGCGGCCTAGTCTCATGTCGAACTCTCTCCAACTTTCGTCACCCCGGACTTGATCCGGGGGTCCATTCTTCCTGCGCTGTCTTCATGGATGCCGGATCAAGTCCGGCATGACGAACAGAGCCTAAAGCGGAATATTGTCATGCTTCTTCCACGGGTTCTCCAACTGCTTGTTCCGCAGCTTTCGCAGCCCCAACGCAATCCGCTTCCGCGTTGAGTGCGGGTAGATCACCTCGTCGATATAGCCGCGCTGCGCCGCGACGAAGGGGTTGGCGAAGCGGTCCTCATATTCCTTCGTGCGCTCGGCAATTCTTTCGGGGTCGCCAATATCCTTGCGGAAGATGATCTCGACCGCGCCCTTCGCGCCCATCACCGCAATCTCGGCGGTCGGCCAGGCGTAGTTGAGATCGCCGCGCAAATGCTTTGACGCCATCACGTCATAGGCGCCGCCATAGGCCTTGCGCGTGATCACCGTGATCTTGGGCACCGTCGCCTCGGCATAGGCGAAGAGCAGCTTCGCGCCATGTTTGATGATGCCATTATATTCCTGCGCCGTGCCGGGCAGGAAGCCGGGGACGTCGACGAAGGTGACGATCGGGATTTCGAACGCATCGCAGAAGCGCACGAAGCGCGCCGCTTTCTTTGACGAATTGATGTCGAGCACGCCCGCGAGCACCAGCGGCTGGTTCGCGATAATGCCGATGGTGCGCCCTTCGATGCGCCCGAAACCGCAGATGATGTTCGCGGCGTGCGCGGGCTGCACCTCGAAGAAATCGCCCTCGTCGACGGTTTTGCGGATCAGCTCGTGCATGTCATAGGGCTGGTTCGCATTGGGCGGGATCAGCGTGTCGAGGCTTTCCTCGATCCGGTCATAGGGGTCGGCGGTCGGCCGCTCGGGCACCCCGCTGCGGTTGTTTGCGGGCAGGTAATCAAAGAAATCGCGGGCCGCGAGCAGCGCCTCAATGTCATTTTCAAATGCCAGATCGGCGACCGAGCTTTTGGTCGTATGGGTGATCGCGCCGCCGAGCTCTTCCTGCGTCACCACTTCGTTCGTCACCGTTTTGACAACATCGGGGCCGGTAACGAACATATAGCTCGAATCCTTCACCATGAAGATGAAGTCGGTCATCGCAGGGCTGTAAACCGCGCCGCCCGCACACGGGCCCATGATCAGGCTGATCTGCGGCACCACGCCCGATGCCAGCACATTCTTCTGAAACACCTCTGCATAGCCGCCGAGCGAGGCCACGCCCTCCTGGATACGCGCGCCGCCGCTGTCGTTGAGCCCGATGACCGGCGCGCCCACCAGCATCGCCTTTTCCATCACCTTGCAGATTTTCTCGGCATGGCGCTTCGACAGCGAGCCGCCGAACACGGTGAAATCCTGGCTGAAGACGTAGACGAGCCGGCCGTTGATCGTCCCCGACCCGGTCACCACGCCATCACCGGGAATCCGCTGTTCCTGCATCCCGAAATCGACACAGTCATGCTCGACATAGGTATCAAGCTCTTCAAACGAGCCTTCGTCGAGCAGCACGTCGAGCCGCTCGCGCGCGGTCAGCTTGCCCTTGGCATGCTGCGCGTCGATGCGTTTCTGCCCCCCGCCCACGGCAGCAGCGGCGCGGCGGCGTTCCATTTCGGCGATATTGGCGGACATGCACATCTCCAGCTTGTTTCCGCCTCCCATCTGCCCCGCCCCGCCCCGCCATGCAAATGCGAATTTGCAAAGTTGCGAAGTTCATCTTTGCAAATTATGTTACCGCCGATGGTGCAGCTTCGACTCTACGCTGGGCGGCAACTTCGCCAACTTCGGGAAAGCCGCGGTATCAAGCAGGCCGATTTCGCGGCCCGCCTCAGCATTTCGCCCTCCTATCTCAGCCAGATCGAGCATGACGACCGCCCGCTGACGCCCGCCTTGCTCAGCCGCCTGCAAAAGCTCTTCCCGCTGGAGTGGGAGGAGGTCGCCGCCGAGACGGGCGACCGGCGCGCCGCCGCGCTGCGCGAAGCCGCCGCCGACCCGCTCTTTGCAGCAGCCCCCCTGCCCCCCGACCAGCTTGAACGCGCCGCGCTTCAACAGCCGCAATTTGCCGACCAGTTTGTCGCGCTCCATGCCGCCTATCGCCGCGCCGGTCAGCGGCTCCAGATGATTGACGAGGCGCTGACCGGCGGCACGGCTGAGGGCAGCCGTCTGCCATGGGAAGAGGTGCGCGACTGGTTCCATGATGCCGGCAATTATGTCGACAGCATCGACCGCGCCGCCGAAGCGCTTGCGGGCCAGCTTCGCGGTTCCGCCGCCTCGCCGCCGATCGAGACGATCGAACGGCGGCTGCGCGATGCGCTCGGCATTTCCATCGTCTATCGGCAGGCGCAGGCGCTACGCGATTTCGATGCAACGATGCGCCATCTGGTCATCGACCCGTCGCAGCCCGCCGAAAGCCGCCGCTTTCAGCTCGCGCATCAATTTGCCGCGCTTGCGCTGGCCAAGGAAATAAGTGCAGTGGTCGAGGACACGCCGCTTCGCACGACTGCTGCACGGCAATTGCTTCATGTGGGCCTCGCCAATTATGCCGCGGGCGCGCTGCTCATGCCTTACAGCGCCTTTCGCGCCAGCGCCCGTGCCTTGCGGCATGATATCGACCGGCTGCGTCTGGAATATGGGGTGAGTTTCGAACAGGCATGTCACCGCCTGTCGACGCTTCAGCGCCCCGGCGCGCGCGGTATTCCCATGTTCTTCTGCCGCGTCGATATGGCAGGCAATATCACCAAAAGGCACAGCGCCACGCGGCTGCAATTTGCGCGCTTCGGCGGCGCCTGCCCCTTGTGGATCGTCCATGAAGCTGCGGCCATCCCCGACCGCATCCTGTTCCAGCTTGCCGAAACCCCCGATGGGCTGCGCTATGTTTCCATGGCAAAGGGGCTGGTCAAAGCCTCAGGCAGCTATACCCGCGCCCCGCGCCGCTATGCCGTGGCCCTGGGGTGCGAGGCGCAATATGCCGCCGATTTCGTCTATGCCGATGGCGTCGATGTCACTGCCCCGCAGGCCGCAACCCGCATCGGCCCCTCCTGCCGCATCTGCCCGCGCGACGACTGCGACCAGCGCGCCTTTCCGCCCAGCGACCGGCCGATATTGGTCGATCCCGACCGGCGCGATGTGGTGCCGTACCGGATTGGGTGAAGCGAGGGGAGCTACACCAAGCTCCGTTCGTGTCGAGCGAAGTCGAGACGCATGAAGTCGAAGGCAGGCCCAACCTGTCTCGACTTCGCTCGACACGAACGGGAATTCGGGTTGAGGCAGGCTATTTCAGCAGCACCAGTTCTTCGGCCATGCTGGGGTGCAGCGCGACGGTCGCGTCGAAATCCGCCTTGGTCAGCCCCGCCTTTACCGCGACCGCAGCCGCCTGCAAAATCTCGGGCGCATCGGGGCCGATCATATGGAGGCCAACGACCTGATCGGTCGCGGCGTTGACGATCATCTTGTACAGCGCGCGCTCATTGCGTCCGGCGAGCACATTTTTCATCGCGCGAAAATCGCTGGTATAGGTACGGATGCTCCCCAGCGTGTTGCGCGCTTCTGCCTCGGTCATGCCCACCGCACCGATGGGCGGATGGCTGAACACGGCGCTTGGCACATTGCGATAATCGACCGTGGTGGGCTTGCCGCCGAAGACGCTGTCGGCAAAGGCCTGACCTTCGCGGATCGCGACGGGGGTCAATTGAATGCGGTCGGTCACGTCGCCGACGGCATAGATGCCGGGAACCGATGACTGATTGGCTTCATCGACCTTGATCGCGCCCTTTTCATCCAGTTCGACCCCGACGTCTTCCAGCCCCAGCCCCTTGGTATTGGGGACGCGGCCGGTGGCGATCAGCACCGCGTCGGCGTCGATCGGGTCGCAATTATCGAGATGGACGGTCAGCGAGCCGTCATCCTTTTTCTCGATAGACCGGAAGGGGGCGTTGAATTTGAACTCGATGCCCTTGGTCATCGAAATCTGCAGCAACCGGTCGCGGATTTGCTCATCATAGCCGCGCAAAATCGTATCGCTGCGATTGACGATGGTGACCTTGCTGCCAAATTCGTTGAAAATGCCGGCAAATTCATTGGCGATATAGCCGCCGCCCGCGATCACGATCCGCTTGGGCAACTTACCCAGATGGAACACTTCATTCGAAGTGATGGCATATTCACTGCCGGGAAATTCGGGGACGAAGGGCCAGCCGCCCGTCGCGATCAATATGCGTTCGGCGCTGATCGTCTGCCCGTCCGCCAGCGTTACCTGCTGCGGCCCGGTCACCGTCGCGCGGCTCTTGAACAGCGTCACCTTGTGATTTTCGAGCGTCTGGCCATAAAGACCCTCCAGCCGCGTGACCTCGTTCAGCACATTGTCGCGCAGCCGGTCCCAGTCGAACTTGCAATCGGGAACGTCCCAGCCAAATTGGCGCGCGTCCTTCAGGTCCTCGGCAAAATGCGCGCCATAGACGAGCAGCTTCTTGGGCACGCAGCCGCGGATAACGCAGGTGCCGCCGACCCGATGCTCTTCGGCGACCGCGACGCGCGCGCCATGTGAGGCTGCCACGCGGCTTGCGCGCACGCCGCCCGACCCGGCGCCGATGACAAACAGGTCGAAGTCAAATTTACTCATGGATAAGCCCCTGCTGGTTGGCAGACGCCTATGTGGTCAGCCGATCGAGCTTTGCCAATCGAATTTTGCGATCAGACCCCTTCGTCCAGCGCCGCCGCCATCAGGGCCTGGGTCGCCGGATCAAATTCCATGCTGCCCTCGCCCAGCCCCTTGGCGACCTCCTTGCCCAGCTCGACCCCGAACTGGTCAAAGGGATTGATGCCCAGCAGCACGGCGTTGGCGAACACCCGATGCTCGTAAAAGGCGATGAGCGCGCCAAGGCTGCGCGGGCTGACCCGGTCGAGCAATATGGTGGTCGAGGGCCGGTCGCCCGGATAATGGCGCGCGCCATCTTCACTGGCGCGTCCGGTCATCAGTGCGGCGCCCTGCGCGATGCAATTGGCGACCAGCGTGTCATGATGGGTAAGATCCAGATTATGATCGGGTTCGCGCGCAACCAGAAATTCGACGGGCACCAGATGGGTGCCCTGATGGAGAAGCTGGAACACCGCATGCTGCGCGTCGGTGCCGACCCCGCCCCAGGTGATGGACGCACTGGCCCGGCCCAGCGGCTGGCCGTCCAGCGTCACGCCCTTGCCGTTCGATTCCATCTCCAATTGCTGCAGATAATCGGGAAGCAGGCGCAGCCGCTCGTCATAAGCAAAGACTGCGCGCGTCTGGCAATCGAGCCGATTGGCATAAAGCTGATCGACAAAGGCGGCGAGCAGGCAGACATTGTCGGCGCCATTCGCCAGCCGGAAGTGCCGGTCCATCTCCGCCGCGCCTTCCAACAGCTCGGCAAAAGCCTCCCACCCCAGCGCCAGCGCGGCGGGAAAGCCGATCGACGACCAGAGCGAATAGCGCCCGCCTACCGTTTCATTGAACGGCAAGATACGCGTTTCGTCGATCCCCCACTCCATCGCCTTGTCGGGGTTGGCCGTCAGCGCGATAAAGCGGCCTGTCGGGTCATCCACGCCCGCTTCTTCAAGCCACTGACGCGCCGAAGCGGCGTTAAGCAGCGTTTCGGTGGTGGTGAAGGTTTTGGAGGCGACGGCCACCAGCGTATATTGCGGATCGAACTTGGCGAAAGCCTCGCTCAGCGCGGCGCCATCGACATTGGAAACCACCGCCACATCATAGCGGTCGCTGTTACGGCCCAAGGCATCGACAAGCAGGTCGGGGCCAAGCGCCGAACCGCCGATGCCGATATGCAGCAAATGCCGTATCTCGCCAAAAGCGCCCGCTTCAATCGCGTCGATCAACATCCGCATGCGCTGGTGGAATGCCTGCGCGCGATGCACCGATTCGGGCGCGCCTTCGCCGCGTTCGGCGCTATGTTCCGCCGCCCGGTCTTCGGTCGGGTTGGCGATGCCGCCCGAAAAGAGCGTCTTGCGACGACCGGCAAAATCCTGCGCTTCGGCCAGATCCGACAACAAGCCGATGGCGGGCTGATCCAAATGGGTTTTGGTGAAGTCAAAACGAATGTCGGCGATGGTGCGAACAAGGGAGTTCAGTCGCGCTTCCGGTCCCGCCGCGATCAGGTCGGCGATTTTCTGCGGTTTCCAATCGGCCAGTGATTGCCAGGCCTGAGCAGCGTCCGTCATCGGTCTTCCTTCTGTTACTCGCCTCCGAAATGGGCCGGGGCGGAACGAGTTCCCTTCACCGTTCTGCTCCGCAGCATCCCCGCGCGGAAGCGAACGGAAATCGTCGAGCGATCCATAGGCGAGCCATCAGCGCCTTGCCAGCATCGCTGGCCGATATTTGCTTGACGCGCAGACCTATTCATCGCCAATGCCATGGGCATGACAGACGCCAGCGCCACCGCCGACAACAAACCCAGCTCCGCCCCCGTTTCCGCAAAGGAAGAAGCGGTCGACACCGTGCGCTTCCTTGCGCTCCTCGCGGTGGCGGTGTTGGTGTTTCGCAGTTTCTTTCTTTCTCCTTTCAACATTCCGTCGGAATCGATGCAGCCGCGCTTGCTGATCGGCGATTATTTGCTCGTGAATAAAATGGCTTATGGCTATTCCCGATATAGCCTGCCGTTCAGTGTGCCGCTGATCCCTGGCCGCATTTTTCCGCGCACACCCGAACGCGGCGATGTTGCGGTGTTCAAAGCGCCCCCGCTCAACGACAATGACTATATCAAGCGGGTGATCGGCCTGCCGGGCGACACGATCCAGCTGAAGGATGGTATTGTCTGGCTGAACGGCAAGCCGCTGAAACGCGAGCGCATGGCCGATTTCGTCATTCCGGTGACGCAAAATATGATCGATGCGGCGCGCGCAACGGGGTCGCTGCCCTGTTTCGCGCCCGAATTTGAGGAAGTGTCCGCGACGGGCCAGCGCCAGTGCCGCTATCCGCAGTTCCGCGAAACGCTGCCCGGCGGTCGCAGCTATGCGATCCTCGACCTGATGCCCATTGCCGAGGATGACACGCCGCTGATCACCGTGCCCGAGGGGCATTTGTTCATGATGGGCGACAATCGCGACCGCAGCGCCGACAGCCGTTTCCCGGCGATTGAAAATCAGGGCATCGGCCTTGTGCCCGAAGAAAATCTGGTGGGTCACGCGCTGGTCGGCATGTTCTCGACCGACGGATCGGCGAGCTGGTTCAACCCCGTCAGCTGGTTTACCGCCACCCGCTGGGACCGTATCGGGGAAGCTTTTTGAAGGCAGCCATCTCCAGCGAAGCCCTGACCGCGATTATCGGCGCGCGCCCGCAGGACATAGCGCTTTATCACCAGGCGCTGACGCATGGGAGCAGCGGCGAAAGCGATTATCAGCGGCTGGAATTTCTGGGCGACCGCGTTCTGGGCCTGATCATCGCGTCGGAATTGTTTCGCCGCTTTCCCAAGGCAAGCGAGGGCGAATTATCCTCGCGGCTGCACGCGCTGGCCTCGGGGGAAGCCTGCGCGCGCATTGCCCGGCGGCTCGACCTTAACGCCCATGTCCGCTTCGGCGCCCAGGCGGTCAGCGATGGCGGGCGGCACAGCGACAATATCGCCGCCGATGTTCTGGAGGCGCTGATCGGCGCCATCTGGCTTGATCTCGGCGAAGCGGCGGCGCGCGCCTTTATCACTGCCCAATGGGGCGAGATGATCGACGGGCAGGTCGCGGCGCCCAAACATCCCAAGGCGGCGCTGCAGGAATGGGCGCTGGCGCGCAAACGGCGCCCGCCCGAATATCGCATCGTGCGGCGCGAAGGCCCCGATCATGCCCCGCGCTTTCTGGTCGCGGCCACCATCGGCAAGCTCGCCGAAGCCACCGGCGAAGGCGCGTCGAAACAGGCCGCCGAAAAAGCGGCAGCCGCCGCCCTGCTCGACAAATTGATTCAGGAAGAAGAAAAATGACCCAGCGCTGCGGTTTCGTCGCGGTAGTCGGTGCGCCCAATGCGGGCAAGTCGACGCTCGTCAACGCCCTTGTCGGCCAGAAGGTCGCGATCGTCAGCCCCAAGGCGCAGACGACGCGCACAAGGCTGATGGGCGTCGCGATGGAAGGCGACGCGCAAATCGTCCTGATCGACACACCGGGCATTTTTGCCCCCAATCGCCGCCTCGACCGCGCCATGGTCGCAGCCGCTTGGGGCAGCCTGGAAGAAGCCGAGGCGATATTGGTGATGGTCGATGCCGCGGCCAAGCTGACGGGCCGCGTCGAGCGCGTGCTGGAAGGCGTCGCGGGGCGGCCCGAGAAGAAATATCTGATCCTCAACAAGGTCGATCTGGTCAAGAAAGACAAGCTGCTGACCATCGCCACCGAATTGAACCAGCGCCTGCCCTTTGATGAAACATTTTTCATTGCGGCAAGCAGCGGCGACGGGGTGATGCAGCTCAAGGCGCACCTTGCCACCCTGATGCCCGAGGGGCCATGGCACTTCCCCGAAGATGAGGTGAGCGATGCGCCCGAGCGCATGTTGGCGGCTGAAATCACGCGCGAGCAGCTTTACCGCCAGCTTCACGAAGAACTGCCCTATCAATCAACGGTCGAGACTGAATTGTTCAAGACGCGTCCCGACGGGAGCGCCGAAATTCACCAGCAAATTTATGTCGCGCGCGACAATCAGCGCGCGATCGTGCTTGGCAAGGGCGGCAGCCGGATCAAGGAAATCGGCGCCCGCGCGCGCGCCGAGCTCGCAGAGCTGATGGGGCGCAAGGTCCACCTGTTCCTGCACGTCAAGGTCAAGGAAAATTGGGACGAGGACCGCAGCGTGTACCGCGACATGGGGCTTGACTGGGTGGATTGAGGCGCCCGGGTCGCCTACCCCCCTTTCCTGCGCCCCTGCCGCTTTGCGGAGATCAAAAGCGTCCGCAATCGTCGGGCGGCGCCTGTCCATTAAAGCGCGCGGTGATCCAGTCCAGCGTCTGCCCGGTCGCATTGCCGCGCGCGCTGTCGGTATGGCTGCCGCCCTCTACCTCGATCCACTGCAGCGGGGTGCGGCGCTTGCACACCGCCTTGGCAAAGCTGCGCGTTACGGCGGGGGCGACGATCGTGTCCTTGCTCCCCTGTGCGATCAGCAGCGGTCCCGGCACGCTGGCCGGATCGACGCTGTTCGCCTGCATCGTCGCGGCGAAGGGCTGAAGCCGCGTAACATCCCTTCGTTTCATCGCCTGCCGCACCGCCAATATGCCGAGAATCGTGCCAAGCTTCGGCTTGTTGTGCAATTCGATGCAGTTATTTTCCGAAAGGCGGCGAATGACGCCCTGGTTTGTCTTGTTGGTGAAGCCGTCGAGTGAATAGCCGAAATATTGCGACCAGCTATAGAGGGTGAAGGCGAGGAGCATCGCACGCGCATTGGCATCGCTCGCCTGCCGCATGTTTGCGGGAAGATCGGTCGGCGGCGCGGCGGCGGCGGTGCCGACGAGGGTCAGATCGGGCGCATAGCCGCGCGCGGTGGCGGCGGTCCACAGAGCGGCGTGCCCGCCCTGCGATTCGCCCCACACGGCAAAGCGATCCCCCGCAGCTGCGCCCGAAACAGAGCGCGCGGCGCGCACGGCGTCGAGTACCGAATAGGCGGTATCGACCCCGATCAGATAGGGGTGCGGCCCCTTGCTGCCCAGCCCCGGATAGTCGGGCGCGACCACGACGTAATTTTGCGCGATCATCTCGGCGAGGCCCGGGGTCGCCTCGTAAAAGCCGGGGCTGTTCGACGGCGCGCATTTTTCGGCTACGCCCGACGTGCCATGCGCCCATGCGATCACCCGGCGCGGGGTGCGCGGCATGGCTTCGCGCGGGGCGACGACCATGCCCGTCACCTCCTGCCGCGCGCCGGCGCCATTGCTCGTCCAATAGCGTATCCGCCACGCCTGCATTCCCGGCGGCGTGTCGGTGACAGGATCGGCGGAAACAAGCGATCCGACCTGCTGGGCGGATGCTGGCGCGGCGAAGGCCAGAAGCGACGCGGCGCAGACGGCGAGCAATGAACGCATAAGCAAAGCCTCCCCAATTTAAAGGGGAGGCTATCATATTCAAACCAGGGCGTCATCCCGCTGAAAAGGAAGGCGGAACAGCTTGTTCGTGGCAGCGGTCATTGCGCCCGGAGAGGGAGGCGCAATCGCCAGTCCACGCCTTGATATGGCATGAGGACTGGAGATTGCTTCGTCGCTATGCTCGTCGCAATGACGCGGGTTCCCCCGCGCGCCCTATTCCGCCGCCTTTTCCTCTGCCTTCTTCTTTTTGGCAGGCGCCTTCTTCGCTGCCGCCTTTTTGGCGGGAGCCTTTTTCGCCGCAGCCTTTTTGGCAGGCGCCTTTTTCTTGCCCTTTGCCGGTCCCTTGGCGGCCTTGGCATCGATCAGCGCGACGGCTTCCTCTTCAGTTAGCGCGTCGGGTTCGATTGTCTTGGGCAAGGTCGCATTGGTGGTACCGTCGGTGACATAGGGGCCATAGCGGCCCGCCATCAGCTTGATTTCTCCGCCACTGGTGGGATGGGCGCCGAATGTCTTGAGCGGCTCGGCCTTGGTGCGGCCGCGTCCGCCATTGGCGGCGGCCTCGGCGATGCGGACGACTGCCGCATTCATCCCGATCTCGAAAATTTCGGCAGTCCCCGACAATTTCGCATATTTGCCGTCATGGAGCAGATAGGGGCCATAGCGGCCCAGCCCTGCCAGAATCGGCTTTCCGCTTTCGGGATGCACGCCAATCTCGCGCGGCAGGCTGAGCAGCCGCAGCGCATAGTCGAGATCGAAATCCTCGGGCGCAACATCCTTGGGGATGGAGGCGCGCTTGGCCTCCTTCCCCTCGCCCAATTGCACATAGGGTCCGAAGCGGCCGCTGCGCTTTGTCACCTCTTCGCCCGTGTCGGGATCGGTGCCCAGCGTTTCGGGGCCGGTATCGCCAGTATCGCTGCCCCCCGGCTGCGCGAATTTGCGGGTGAATTTGCAATCGGGATAATTGCTGCACGCAATGAAGGGGCCGAAACGCCCGCCGCGCAGCGCCAGCCGCCCGGTGGTGCAGCTGGGGCAGACGCGCGGGTCGCTGCCGTCGCCCTTCTCCGGGAAAAGATAGGGGCCGAGAAATTCGTCGAGCGCCGCGGTGATTTCCGACGGCTTTTGCTCCATCACCTCGCCAGTGCGGGGTTTGAAATCGCGCCAGAAGCGATCGAGCACCGCCTGCCACTGCGCGCGGCCACCCGACACATCGTCGAGCTCTTCTTCGAGCCCGGCGGTGAAATCATATTGGACATAGCGTTCGAAGAAGCGTTCCAGAAAGGCGGTGAGCAGGCGCCCGCTTTCCTCTGGGATGAAGCGGTTTTTCTCCACCGTCACATAGGCGCGGTCCTTGAGCACCTGAAGAATGGAGGCATAGGTCGAGGGGCGCCCGATGCCGAGCTCCTCCATCTTTTTGACGAGGCTTGCCTCCGAATAGCGCGGCGGCGGCTGGGTTTCATGGGCTTCGACCTCCACCCCGGTCTTGGCCGGGGCATCGCCCTTGGCCATGGCAGGAAGCAGGCGCGCATCATCCTCTTCACCCGCATCGTCGCGCCCTTCGTCATATAGGGCAAGGAAGCCGGGGAATTTCACCACCTGGCCCGTCGCGCGAAGCATCGTCTTGCCCGTGCCATCGACCAGATCGATGCTGGTGCGCTCCAGCCGCGCCGAGGCCATCTGGCTGGCGAGCGCGCGCTTCCAGACCAGTTCATAGAGCCGCGCATGATCGCCGCTTCCCGCCTTGTCCTTTGAAAAATCGGTGGGGCGGATGGCTTCGTGCGCTTCCTGCGCATTTTTCGCCTTGCTTTGATATTGGCGCGGCTTGTCGGGGACATAGCCGCCGTCATAGCGGTCAGCGATGGCGCGCCGCGCGGCGCTGATCGCGCTGCCGTCCATCTGCACGCCGTCGGTACGCATATAGGTGATCGCACCATCCTCATAGAGGCCCTGCGCGATCCGCATCGTGTGGCTCGCCGAAAAGCCCAGCTTGCGCGCGGCCTCCTGCTGCAAGGTGGAGGTGGTGAAGGGCGGCGGGGGGTTACGGGTGAGCGGGCGGGTTTCGACGCCCTCGACCGTGAAATGGCCGGCCTTCACATCGGCTTCGGCAGCGCGCGCGTCGGCTTCGCTCTGGATCGTCAGCCGCTCGATCTTGTCGCCGCGCCAGCGCGCGAGCCGCGCCTTGAACGGCGTTCCGCCCATTTCGAAAAGGCCGGTGACCGACCAATATTGGACCGCGACAAAGGCTTCGATCTCGCGCTCGCGCTCGACGATCATGCGCAGCGCAACCGACTGGACGCGCCCCGCCGATTTCGCACCCGGCAGCTTGCGCCACAGGACGGGCGACAGGGTAAAGCCGACCAGATAATCGAGCGCGCGGCGGGCGCGGTATGCGTCGATCAGATCATCGTCGAGCCCGCGCGGCTGCGCCATCGCATCGGTCACGGCCTGTTTGGTGATGGCGTTGAAGGTGACGCGATCGACCTTGGCCGGCAGCGCCTTTTTGCTGCGCAGCAATTCCTGCACATGCCAGCTGATCGCTTCCCCTTCGCGATCAGGGTCGGTCGCGAGGATCAGACGGTCGGCCTGTTTGGCGGCATCCGAAATTTCCTTCAGCCGCTTCGCCTTGTCGGGATAAAGCTGCCACTGCATCGCAAAGCCGTCATCGGGATCGACCGATCCGTCCTTGGGCGGCAGATCGCGCACATGGCCATAGCTGGCGAGAACCTTGAAATCGCGGCCCAGATATTTTTCGATCGTCTTTGCCTTGGCCGGCGATTCGACAATTACCAATTGCATTGAAAATCCGTTCCTTGGGAACCCTTACACATACGCGCGAGGGTTGGGGGCGCCCTGCCCTGCCGTCAAGAGGGATTTGGGAAGCCGCCCTGCAAGGGGGATGGATCAGGCGAGCGAGACCTTCGCCCCGGCATGCCGTTCGATCCGGCCCGCCAGTTCCATTTCCAGAAGCACGAGCTGCACAGCGGACGGAGGCTGGCCCGACTGGCGCACCAGCTCATCGACGCCCACCGGGGTTGGGCCAAGGAGCGCGGCGAGCCCCTCTCGCTCCGCTTCGCCAACGGGCGCGTCCGCCATCGCCGCTTCCAAGGGCGCGAAGGCATATTCGCGGGGCGTTTCGCGCATCATGCGAGGGTCGATGGGGTTCAGCGCCTCCAGCACATCGGCAGCATATTGGATCAGCGTCGCGCCTTCGCGGATCAGCAGATTGCAGCCCTGCGCGCGCGGGTCGAGCGGCGATCCCGGCACGGCCATCACCTCGCGGCCATAGTCAGCGGCGCGGCGGGCGGTGATCAGCGATCCCGATTTGGGGGCGGCCTCGATCACCACCGTCGCCTGCGCGGCGCCCGCGATGATGCGATTGCGCGAGGGAAAATGGCGCGCAAGCGGCTCGGTGCCCGGCGGCTGTTCGGCGAGGAGAAGATGCTCGCTGGCGAGCTTTTCCTGAAGCGCTGCATTTTCGGTCGGAAAAGCGACGTCGATCCCGCTGGCGATCACGCCAACGGTCGCGCCGCCCAGCGCGCCGACATGGGCCGCTGTATCGACGCCGCGCGCCAGCCCGCTGACCACCGTCACCCCCTCGACCGCCAGATCGCTGGCGAGTTGCCGGGCAAAGCGGCACGCCGCCGCCGAAGCGTTGCGCGCGCCGACGATGGCGACACAGGGACGGTGCAGTATCGCCGCATCGCCGCGCGCGATGAGCACCGGCGGCGCGCTTTCGATTTCGCGGAGCAAGGGGGAATAATCGGCCTCGTCGCAGAAAATATGCCGTGCACCCAGCGCGGCGACGCGCGCCATCTCCTGCTCCGCCACGGCGGCAGGGGCCACGCGCAAGCGCCGACCGCCGCGCGCGGCGAGTTCGGGGAGCGCCTCAATCGCCGCCTCGGCGGAACCGAAGCGCGCCATCAACTGACGCCAGCTTACCGGTCCGACCTGCGGCGTGCGGATCAAGCGCAGCCGCGCCAGCCGCTCGTCAGCCGTCATGCAGCATCCTTCTTGCCGCCAACGCGCGGTTCCGTCCCGGCGCGTAGCCGGGCGATATTGGCCCGGTGGCGCCAGAGGACGATCAGCGCCAGCCCCGCGAGGCCCACGGCATAGGCGGGATAGCCCAGCGCAAGCGCGGCAACCGGCGCCGCCACTGCGGCCGTCATGCCGCCAAGGGAAGAAATTCGCGAAAGGAGCAAAGTGCCAATCCACACGACCGCAAAGATCAGCCCCAAGGGCCAGGCGAGCGCCAGCGCCAGGCCGCCCAGCGTGGCGACGCCCTTGCCACCCCGAAAGCGCAGCCAGACGGGATAGCAATGGCCGATCATCGCCGCCGCCCCCGCGATCATCGCGCCGTCGTTACCCAGCTCCGGAGCGAAATGCCGCGCCAGCAGCACCGCCACCGCCCCTTTGGCACCGTCGAGCAGCAAGGTCGCCGCCGCCAACCCCTTGCGCCCCGTCCGCAGCACATTGGTCGCGCCGATATTGCCCGAACCGATCTGGCGCAGGTCGCCCGCGCCCATCGCGCGGGTCAATATCACCCCAAAGGGGATGGAGCCGATCAGATATACGGCCAAAATGAGAAGATAGACGGTCATTCCGGTTCCCCGCTGTTTCGCCCCACTGTGGCGCGATTGCCGCCCCCGATCAACGGATTCCGGCATTGGCGGGAGGCTTTTCGCGGGAGCACGGCATTCCCGCGATTGACCTCATCCCCCGCCATGCTACGCGCATCGTCCATGTCTTCTGCTTCCCCTGACGCGCCTATCCTGTTTTTCGACAGCGGCCTCGGCGGTCTTACCGTACTGGGGCCGACGCGCGCGCTGCTGCCCACGGCGCCCATCGTCTATGCGGCCGATTATGCCGGCCTGCCCTATGGCCAGAAAAGCGAGGCGGAGCTGGCGTCCCGCGTCCCTGCCCTTTTGGGACGACTGGTGGAGCGCTATCAACCGCGGCTTGCGGTCATCGCCTGCAACACGGCCTCGACCATCGCCCTTCCCCATATTCGCGCCGCGCTCGACCTGCCGATCGTCGGCACCGTTCCCGCGATCAAACCGGCGGCGGCGCTTTCGAAAAGCGGCGTCATCGGTGTGCTCGGCACCGAGGCAACGGTGCGCCAACCCTATGTCGAGGATCTTTCGCGCCGGTTTGCGGCGGACCAATGCGTCCTGCGCCATGGAAGCCCCGAATTGGTAACGGCAGCCGAAACCAAGCTGCACGGCGGCATCGTCGATCAGGCGGTCGTGGCCCGCGCCGTAGCGGGCCTGCGCGAACAGCCGCAGGGCGCGGCCATGGACGTGCTCGTGCTCGCCTGCACCCATTTCCCCTTGCTGGAGGCCGAATTGCAGCGCGAACTGGGCGACAGCGTGACGATGATCGACGGGGCGGAGGGCATTTCCCGGCGCGTTGCCCATCTGACCGAAGGGAGCGTCTGGCCCGACCGGGCGCCCCCCGGAATCGCCGTTTTCACGCGCAGCGCGGGTCGTCCGCCGCCGCCGCTGGCGACGCTTGCGCCCTATGGGATCGGCAGCATTGAGACAATTTGACCCAGGCTTGCGAATCGTTTGCACTGGATTTCGGCCATATTCGAAGTTATTGGGAGCCAAATTCGTCGCTGGAGGAAGCGGCGCACGCCGATAAGATCCGCGGGGCTGCCATAGTGAATTACAACGATATTTTCGCCAGGGCGATCGATCGCCTCCACGAAGAAGGCCGTTACCGCGTCTTTATCGACATTCTTCGCAACAAGGGCGCTTTCCCCAATGCGCGCTGTTTTGCGGGGCATAATGGCCCCAAGCCGATCACCGTCTGGTGCTCGAACGATTATCTCGCCATGGGGCAGCACCCCAAGGTCGTCGCCGCGATGGAAGAAGCGCTGCACGATGTCGGCGCAGGATCGGGCGGCACGCGCAACATCGGCGGCAATACCCATTATCATGTCGATCTGGAGCATGAGTTGGCCGACCTGCACGGCAAGGAAGGCGCGCTACTCTTTACTTCGGGCTATATTTCGAACGAGGCAACGCTGGGCACGCTGGGCAAGCTTTTGCCCAATTGCATCATCTATTCGGACGAGCTCAACCACGCCTCAATGATCGCGGGAATCCGCAATTCGGGCTGCGAAAAGCGCGTTTGGCGCCACAATGACCTTGACCATCTGGAAGAGATGCTGGCCGCCGACGATCCCGAGGCGGCGAAGGTCATCGCCTTTGAAAGCGTCTATTCGATGGACGGCGATGTCGCGCCGATCCACGCCATTTGCGATCTGGCCGACAAATATAACGCCATTACCTATTGCGACGAGGTTCACGCCGTCGGCATGTATGGCCCGCGCGGCGGCGGCATCACCGACCGCGACGAGGCCGCCAGCCGCGTGACGATCATCGAAGGCACGCTGGGCAAGGCCCTTGGCGTGATGGGCGGCTATATCGCCGCCGACAAGAATATCATCGACGTCATCCGATCTTATGCCCCCGGTTTCATCTTCACAACCAGCCTGTCGCCGGTGCTCGTTGCGGGCGTACTGGCGAGCGTACGGCATTTGAAAGAGTCGAGCGTCGAGCGCGAGGCGCAGCAGGCGGCGGCGGCTTTCCTCAAGCAGAGCTTTCGCGAGGCGGGGTTGCCGGTCATGGATTCGACGACGCATATCGTCCCGCTGATGGTCGGCGATCCGGTGCGGGCGAAGAAGATCAGCGATATTTTGCTCGCCGAATATGGCGTTTATGTGCAGCCGATCAATTTCCCGACCGTGCCGCGCGGCACCGAGCGGCTGCGCTTTACGCCGGGGCCGGCGCATAACGAAGCGATGATGCGCGATTTGACCGCGGCGCTGGTCGAAATCTGGGATCGGCTGGAATTGCAACTGCAAAAGGCCGCCTGAAACGGAGCGGATGTTGGCAAAGGTGCCGCGCAGCGTTCGTTTGGTGCGGCGGGGTTGACGGATATTGCCCGACCTTGCTGGCTCGTCTGGATCCCGGATCGAGCCCGGGATGACCAACCGGGTCGAGCCCGGGATGACGAAAGTGACGGGGTTATCGCACGAGGCCGCAGCGCAGGGCGTAGCCACGATAGAGGCTGCGGCAATAGCCGGCGCTGCCGGTTTCCCTTGCCAATCCGGCGATGAGCGGGCCGAGTTCGGCGCGCGGGGCGACGTGGAATTGGGAGAGCCAGCCGAAGAGGCCCTGCTTCCACAAGGAAGGCAGGCCTTCCTGCTGGCCGAAGTCGACAACTTCGAGCCGCCCGCCGGGGGCGACATGCTGCGCCGCCTGAACCAGCGCGGCCTTCCAGTCGGGGATCATCGACAGCGCATAGCTGATGAAAATCCGGTCGAAGGCGGCCCTTCCGAACAAGGCATCGGCATCGAAATCGCAGGCATCGGCGCGCGCGACCGTCACCCGGCCCGCCAGCCCGGCGCGGCGGATCGAAGCGCGCGCGGTTTCCAGCATCGCCTCCGAAATATCGATCCCGAAACATTGCGCCTGCGGCCAGCGCCGCGCCGCCGCGACCAGATTGCGCCCCGTGCCGCAGCCAATCTCCAATATCGCGCCGCCCGGCGGCGGCGCCAGATCGGCGATCAGCCCGTCGCGCCCCAGCAGATAATATTTGCGGCTGAGGTCATAAATATGCCGCTGCGTCCGATAGACGCGATCCATCAGTTCGCCATGCCCCCCCGCCATGATCAGGCGCCCCGCAGCACATAAAGATGGACGCCGCCATAAATGGCCGAGCGGTCGCGGCGGGTGTAATCGCGCGATTCCTCGGCCCGATAGTCCCAGCGGTCGAGCAAGGCAGCAAGCAGGCGTCCCGGCAAGAGGCTCGGCTCCGCGGCGGTCCGGAAGAGGACGCGCGCGCCAGGACGCGCGGTGCGCGTCACTTCGGCCCAGAGCGCGGTGAGCTGCGCGTCGCTCATCCAATCCTGCGCGTCCAGAAACACATAGCGGTCGAAGCTGGCGGCATCGCTGGCCGCGAGCATGTCGGTCATATTGGCGTGAAGCATCGTCACCCGATGGGCGCGCGCCTTGACCGCGGCATAATGATCGGCCTGCAAATAGGGCGGCAGCGGCGCAGCGGGCGTCTTGCCATAGCCGCGTCCGAAGGCCTGCCAGGCAAAATAATTATCCTGAAGCGGAAAATCGCAGGCGAGCTTTTCGAGCCGCGCGCGCAGCACGTCCGCCATGGGTTTGCCCCCCGCCAGCGCATCATATTGCGCCGGAGGGATGCCAAGGCCGAAGAGCGAGGAACGCTGGTCGGTCATCCAGCGGATGAACTTGCGGTCGAAAAAGGGCGCGAATTTCGCGTCGAAAATCGCCCGCTGTTCCTCCACGCTTTTGGCTTCGAGAAAGGCGCGCGGATCGACGCGGTGCAGCCGCGCGAGCAAATGGGCAAGGCCGATGAAATTGCCGAGCAGCCCGCGCTTGTAGACGCCGCGGGCAAAGCCGTTGATGCGGCGGCGCCCGGCAAGATCGCGCCCCTCCCAATAACGGCGGCTGACATCGTCGAGATGGGGTGCAATGAAATGGCGATAATCGGCGATATTGGCATTGCTGTCGGCGTCGGCGAAGAAGCGGCGATAGCTCGGGTAATCGGGCAGGCGCTGGACCGCGACGCGTTTGAGATGGTTGAGCGCGACATGCGCGGTGTTGAGATCGACCGCGACGATCTCGGCCGGATCAGCAGTGAGATAGGAGAGGACATTGCAGCCGCCGCTGGCGATGGTCGCAATCCGCTGCCCCGGCTGGATCGCCAGCGCCTCCATATCGACCAGCGGGTCTTCCCATATCTGGGCATAGACCAGCCCCTTGAACGCCAGCGCAAAGGCGCGGTCGAGCATTCGCTGTTTCTGCGCGCCATCCTGACGGACGACGGCAGTTGCAATCATGCGATTGGGCAGGCTGGCCATCATGTGCACCCCGGAAAAATAAGTCCCCTAGGGCTGCGCATGGCAGGTCAATTTGCGATTCCCGCGTCCTTTCGGTGACAAAATGACGACAGATTATGGGCGTCCCGGCGAAGGCCAGAGGCCGGAGGGGGCGGCGCTATGCGGCGTGCACCCCGGTTTTCGCCGGGGTGCATCAACCTGCCAAGCGCCCGCTCAGTCGCGGCAATAGCCTTCGCCGGGCTTGACGATCAGGCAGTCCTGCTTGCCCGCCAGATATTTAAGGCCAATGGCATCGCCATTGCTCGCGCGCAGGGTGAGGTTTTCGCCGCCGCGTTCGAACTTGATGCCCTCTTCGCTGTCGCTGCCCTGATATTCGCCCTTGGTATCAAGGTCGGATTGCATGGCGAGCGCATATTGGCCCGGTTCGGTCGGGGTGATGTCGACATACATGCCCTCCACCCCGATCCAGCGCCCGGCCCAGTCGGCGAATTTATGCCCTTCGGCACCTGTTTCGGCCGCCGGCATGCTGGCTTCGCTCTCCACCTCTGCCACCGTTTCGTCGGGAGCAGGCGCTTCGGCCTTTTCGCAGCCCGCGAGCAGCATCGCTGCGGCCGCGCCCATCATCAGTCCGTGCCATTTCATAATCAATCTCCCGCTTTCGATACCCTGTATAAAGGGGCATCATGTCAGTTTGAAACTCAGCGCGCCTGCAAAATCTCGGCAAAATGCGCCGGGTCGATGTTCCCGCCCGACAAAGTGACAAGCATAGTGTCGCTGAACCCAGCCTTGCCCGCCAGCACCGCAGCGAGCGCCGCCGCGCCGCCCGGCTCGACGACGAGGTGCAGCCGTTCAAAGGCGACGCGCACCGCGTGGCGCACTTCCTCGCGCGTCACCGCCACCCCGCGCACGCCCCGCGCCTGCAGCACCGCAAAGTTGATCGGCCAGGTTTGCGGCGTCTGGAGCGCATCGCATTCGGTGGGATAGGCAAGATCCTCGACCGCGAGAATGCGCCCCGCCTCGAGCGAGCGGGTGACATCGTCCCACCCTTCGGGTTCGACCGCGATAATTTCGGCGTCGGGGCAGGCGAGCGCGAGGCCCGCGGACAAGCCGCCGCCGCCGCAACAGGCGACGATCCGGTCGGGCGAGCCGAGCCCGCGCGCGGCAAGCTGGGCGCTGGCCTCGATGCCGGTCGTCCCCTGCCCCTCGATAATCCAGGGATCGCCATAGGCATGGACGAGCGTACCGCCGCGCGTGCGCAAAAGCTCCGCCGCGATCGCGTCGCGCGATTCATTGACGCGGTCATAGAGGATGACCTCGGCCCCCAGCGCGCGGGTGGCGTCGAGTTTCATCCGCGGCGCATTGCTGGGCATGATGATGGTCGCCGCTATGCCCAGCCGCTTCGCCGCCCAGGCGACCCCCTGGGCATGATTGCCGCTGGAAACGCCGACGACCCCTGCCGCGGCTTCCTCCGCGCTCAAATCGGTCAGCCGGTGCCACGCGCCGCGAATCTTGAACGCACCCACGGGCTGAAGGCATTCGGCCTTGCACCAGATGGTGCGGCCATCGACCTCCAGCGGCAACAAGGGTGTGGGCGGGAGAATTTCGGCAATTTTTTCCGCCGCGCGCGCCACGCCCCCGGCAGTGGGCGCGCGCATGGAACCGGCGGCGGGATGGGGGCTTTGTTCTGTCATGGCTTGGTCCTATATGGCGGGCCAGATTAGCAGGCGGCGCGCGCCGCGACAGGAGATTTTTCGATGAGCAAGGTTCTGGTGATCGGCGCAGGCGGCGTCGGGTCGGTGGCGGTCCATAAAATGGCGATGAACGCCAATATTTTCCCCCACATCACTCTCGCCAGCCGCCGCAAGTTCAAATGCGACGCCATCGCCGAATCGGTGAAAAGCCGCACCGGAGTCGTCATCAAGACCGCCGAGATCGACGCCGATGATATTGACGCGACCGCCGCGCTGATCCGCGAAATCGGCGCGACCCATGTGGTGAACCTTGCCCTGCCCTATCAGGACCTCAACATCATGGAGGCGTGCCTCAACACCGGCGCGCATTATCTCGACACCGCCAACTATGAACCGCGCGACGAGGCGAAGTTCGAATATCATTGGCAATGGGCCTATCAGGACCGGTTCAAGGAAGCGGGGCTGATGGCGCTGCTGGGATCGGGCTTTGACCCCGGCGTGACGAGCGTTTTCACCACCTGGCTGAAGAAGCATCATTTCGAGCGGATCGACACGCTCGACATTCTCGACTGCAATGGCGGCGACCATGGCCAGCATTTTGCAACCAACTTCAACCCCGAGATCAATATCCGCGAAGTCACCGCGGTCGCGCGTCACTGGGAAAATGGCGAATGGGTCGAAACTCCCGCCATGTCGGTGAAGCAGGAATTTGATTTCGAAGAGGTTGGCCCGAAAAATATGTACCTCATGTATCATGAGGAGATTGAGAGCCTGAAAACGCATCTGCCCGAAATCAAGCGCATCCGTTTCTGGATGACTTTTGGCGATGCCTATATCACCCACCTCAATGTGCTGCAGAATGTCGGCATGACGCGGATCGACCCGGTGATCTATGAGGGCAAGGAAATCATTCCGCTCCAGTTTTTGAAGGCCGTGCTGCCCGAACCGTCGAGCCTGGGCGAAACGACCAAGGGCAAGACCAATATCGGTGTCATCGCCACCGGCCTTGGCAAGGATGGCAAGGAAAAGACGCTCTATCTCTATAATATCTGCGACCATGAGGACGCTTATGCCGAAACGGGCAATCAGGCGGTAAGCTATACCACCGGCGTTCCCGCGATGATCGGCACCGCGATGATGGTGACGGGCACATGGGCGGGCGAAGGTGTGTTCAACATGGAACAGATGGACCCCGATCCCTTCATGGACATGCTGATGAAACATGGCCTGCCGTGGCAGGTGAAGGAACTCGACGCGCCGCTGGATTTCTAGAGCATCTGGCGCCCCGTGCGGCGGCGATAGAGGAAGCCTGCGGTCCAGAAGAGGGCGTAGAGGCCGATCACTGCGTAAATGGCGGGCATCGGATTGCTGAGCGTGCTCACCGACCCGGCCCACGCTGCAATCGCGGCATAGGGAATGGTCGCGGCGAGATAGAGCAAGGCGAAGCGCGGGAACGCCATGACGGTCGCGCCTGCCATGCTGGCCGTGACTTCGGGCAGGATTGGCGCGGCGCGCGCGAGCAGGATCATCGCGCCGCCATGATCGGCAAAGGCGGCGTCGATCCGCGCGCGCTCGGCGGGATCGCGGATGATCCGGGCGATGATGCGCGTGCCATAGCGACGGCCGAGGGCATAGCCGACAAAGGCAGCTAGGCAGGAACCGGTGAGCGCGGCGGCAAAGCCGGGGAGGAAGCCGAGGAAATAACCCGCAAGCAGCATCACCGTCAGCGTCGGCACGGCGATGAAGAGATCGGCGAAAAGCAGCAATATCACCAGCATGGCGACGGTCGGCGCCGACCATTGGGCCGCCGCATCGAGCCAGCCGCGAATATTGTCGGCGGTGAAGAGACCGAGCAGGCGGCCAATGATGAAAGTGGTCGCAAAAAGGGCGGCGAGACCCGCCATGAGCTTGAGCAGGCTTTTCATTGCGCCGCCCCCTGCATCACCCGCGACGCGAGCGCCGGCGAGAGGCGGCGGAGCAGGCGCAAGAGGCCGACCTTGCCGATATCATTGTCGGCATGGCGGTTTTCGATTCCGCGCAATATCGCCTTGGCCGCTGTCGCCGCGTCCATCTTGCCGCGCCCGCGTCCCGCCGTCATCGGGGTATCGACGAGGGGGAGGAAAGCCTGAAGGACGGCGATGGAGGTGCCCGCAAGCTGTAATCGCAGGCCTTGCGAGAAATTGTCCAGCCCCGCCTTCGTCGCGCAATAGACGGCGGATTCGCTTTTGGGCACGAGCGCGAGGCCTGAATTGACGTTGCAGATAAAGGCGGCGGGTGCACGGCGCAGCGCGGGGAGCAAGGCGGCGGCGAGCAAGACAGGCGCGGTGAGATTGACTGCGATTTCGCGAATCGAGCGCTCCGGATCGAAATCGGCATCGGTCAGACGCGGGGTATATTGGATGGCGGCGCAGTTGATCAGCCCGTCGACGGCGGTGCCTTCGTCTGCAATTGCTGCCGCCGCCGCCGCCCGCACCGCTGCGGCATCGGCGAGATCGGCGCCGAGGAAGCGGTGGGGCGCAGGCTCGATTCCTTCGGGCACGCGGCGGCCGATCAGGGTCAGCCGGTTATCGGGCGCGAGCATGGTTGCAATTTCGCGTCCGATGCCGGACGAAGCGCCGGTCAGGACGATATGCTGGTTGGTGATGTTCATCGAATCCGGGTCTCGCTGTTGAAGGGAAATGCCCCTTTGCCCGGCGGCGGCGCGCTGTAATTGATCGAGGTTAAGTTGACCCCCTTGTACGACTTTATCCGGCAAAATGGCGCGGCGCTGGCGGTGAGCGCGGGGGAGCATCTCTTCCGGCAGGGCGAGGATTGCGACCGGCTGTTTCTGGTACAGAGCGGCCTGCTCAAAGCTTATTATCTGCGGCCTGACGGGCGCGAACATGTCAAAAGCTTTGTCCCTGCGGGGGCGGTGATCGGCAGCATGGTCGCGGCGAGTGGCGAAGGGGCGGCGACCTTCAGCCTGATCGCGCTGGAAGCGGCGACGCTGATCGCCCTGCCCTATGCCAGGGTCGAGGCGGCGGCGCTCGGCGATCTGGCGCTGGCCAATGGCGTCATCGCCTTTCTGTCCGCCTATGCCCGGCGCAAGGAGGCGCGCGAATATGAATTGCTCTGCCTGCCCGCCGAGGCGCGCTATCGCCGCGCGTTCGAAAGCCTTGGCCCGCTCGCGGCGCGGATCAGCCAGGCCGATCTCGCCGCCTATATCGGCATTACCCCGCCCGCGCTCAGCCGCCTGAAAAAGCGTATCGGCCCCGCCGCCGATTGAAGCTTCCCCTTGCCGATTGCGGCAATCTTCCTATTTTTGCAGCGATTTCATCTGGCCGAAGATGGCCTTTTCAGGACCTTATGACAATGGAAACACGTGCCGGCGACCCCGGAGCCTTTGCCCGATTTGATCTTTCGCGCGTGCCGACGCCCGCCTTTGTCGTCGATGCCGCGAAAGTGCGCGCCAATCTGGCGCTGCTGCGGCAGGTCGGCGATGCGTCGGGGGCGAAGGTGCTCGCCGCGCTCAAGGCCTTTTCCATGTGGTCGCTCGGCCCGACCGTGGCCGATTATCTGGACGGGGTGTGCGCCTCAGGTCTGTATGAAGCACGGCTGGGGCGCGAGGAATATACGGGAGCGGATGGCAGCCGCGAGGTTGCCACCTATTGCGCGGGCTACAAGGCCGACGACCTGCCGGAAATCGCGCGGCTGTCCGATCATCTGATCTTCAATTCGCCCGGCCAGCTCGCCCGTTTCCGCCCACTGCTCGATGAACTGCGCGCGGGCGGCGAAAGCTTTGACATCGGCCTGCGGATCAATCCGATGCACAGTGAGGGCGAGGTCGCCAAATATGACCCCGCCGCACCGTGCAGCCGCCTGGGCTTTCCCATCACCCAGCTTTTGCCCGAACATATGGAAGGCGTGGACGGCATCCATATGCACAGCCTGTGCGAGCAGGATTTCCCGCCGCTGGAACGCACATGGAAGGCCGTGGCGCCGATGCTGCGTCCCTTTTTCAAGCAATTGAAGTGGCTGAACTTCGGCGGCGGCCATCATATCACCCGCGCCGATTATCAGGTCGATGAACTGGTCGCCTTTCTGAAACAGGTACGTGCGGCGACCGGATGCGAGGTGATGATCGAGCCCGGCGAGGCGGTGGCGCTCGACGCCGGCATTTTGGTTGGCGAAATCCTCGACCTGTTCGACAATGGCGTCGCGATCGGCATCACCGATATTTCGGCGACCTGCCATATGCCCGATGTGATCGAGGCCCCCTATCGCCCCGCGATGCTGGGCGAGGAAGCCGAAGGACCCACGGTGCGGCTTGGCGGGCCGTCCTGCCTCGCGGGCGATGTGATCGGCGATTACCGCCTGCCGGGCGGCGCGCGCGTCGGCCAGCGCTTCGCCTTTCTGGACCAGGCGCATTATTCAATGGTCAAGACCAACAGCTTCAACGGCGTTCCCCTGCCCTCCATCTGGCTGTGGGACAGCGAAAGCGACGAACTGACCGAGATACGCCGGTTTGACTATGCGGATTTCAAGATGCGACTGAGCTGATTCCTGGCTCCTTTGGCAGCGACTCGTCGCAGCAAAAGCAACGAAAAGGGCGGGCGGGGCGTCGCATAAAGTGATGATGCCAAAAGGAGGCGCCCATGTTACATCCCCCCGCCCCTGCCCCCATCCCGAACCGCCGGGGCCACAAATTGCCGTTTTCAGGCATTTTTTCGCTATTTCATGGCGCGGGCCCCGCAAATTTCCGCAGAAAAAGGCCCGGAAAGGGTCTTTACAGGGGGGGGCCCCGCCCATATATGCGCACCCCGCTGCCCCAGGGGGACTTCCAATAACCGCAAGGCAGCCTTTGTCGTTTAACTTAACCTTTGGGGGTCCCTTGCATTGCTCCAGCACAATAGCGCCCACGGGCTGATTCAGGCACTTTCGCCGGTCGAACCTGTCACGCTTGTCCGCCCGCATGCCGCGCGGCGCGCAGCGCGTTTTTTTATCGATCGCTTTCCCGGAACGACTCTTTATGCGGTGAAGGCCAATCCTTCGCCCGACCTGTTGCGCGTCCTGTGGGATGCCGGGGTTACCCATTATGACGTCGCCTCCATCGCCGAGGTGCGGCTGGTTGCGCGCACGCTTCCAGAAGCGACCCTGTGCTTCATGCACCCGGTCAAGGCCGAGGAAGCGATTGCCGATGCCTATTGGAAATATGGCGTCCGCACCTTTTCGCTCGACACGATGGAAGAGCTGGAAAAGATCGTCCGCGCGACCGAAGGCGCGCAGGATCTCAACCTGCTCGTTCGCCTGCGCGTTTCGTCGGATCATTCGAAACTGAGCCTTGCCGCCAAATTCGGCGCCGAGCCGGAAGATGTGCCCGAATTGCTGATGGCGACCCGCCAGGCTTCGGACGCGCTTGGCATCTGTTTCCATGTCGGCAGCCAGGCGATGACCCCCCATGCCTATGCCCAGGCGATGGAGCGTGTGCGCGCGGCGATTGTCGCGGCATCGGTCACGGTCGATATCGTCGATGTTGGCGGCGGCTTTCCTTCCTCCTATCCCGGTATGGAGCCGCCCCCGCTGGAGGCCTATTTCGACACCATCCACCGCAGCTTTGAAAGCCTGCCGATCAGCTATTCGGCGGAATTGTGGTGCGAGCCGGGCCGCGCGCTGTCGGCCGAATATAGCTCGCTGATCGTGCGCGTGGAAAAGCGGCGCGGCGACGAGCTTTATATCAACGACGGCGCCTATGGCGCGCTGTTCGATGCCGCGCATGTCGGCTGGCGCTTCCCCGTCGCGCTGCAGCGTGAAGAGGATGAGGGCGTCGAGCTGGTGCCGTTCAGCTTTTACGGCCCGACCTGCGACGATCTCGACCATATGGCAGGCCCCTTTTACCTGCCCGCCGACATCAAGGCCGGTGATTTTATCGAGATCGGGATGCTGGGCGCCTATGGCTGCGCGATGCGGACCAAGTTCAACGGCTTTGGCGCCGAGGAAACCCATGTGGTGAAGGATGAGCCGATGGCGAGCCTTTACACCGGCGAGGTCGAGGAACAGGAACGCCGCAGCGCGACGGTGACCAAGCTGTTCTGAGGCCTGTTGGCACCAGGACGCTTTCGAAATTTGTCATTGCAAGGAGCCCGGACTGGTCCGGGCGACGACGCAATCTCCAGCCCGCGCTCCTTGAGGGACGATGGCTGGGGATTGCTTCGTCCGGCTATGCCGGGCTTGCAATGACGGTTTCGGGAGGAACGGCTTAGGCGTGACGGCTTGGGGTGGACAGCGAATATGGGCCGTTTTCCAAGCGGCGGTTGACATCCTGCTGAGGCGGCTTAGCTTTTGCCGCAATGCACAATAGAACGCACCTCGCTCCCCCGCCGGCGCTCGACGCGCTGGCGGCACAGCATCCGCTCGCCCTTTTCCTCGATTTTGACGGCACTCTGGTGGAGATTGCCGATACGCCCGACGGCATATCCGTTGACCATCAGCTTTCGGCGCGACTGATGGCGCTGTGCGCCGCGCTGGAGGGCCGCGTTGCCATCGTCAGCGGGCGCGCGGTGGCCGATATCAGCCTTTATCTCGATGTGCCGGGACTGATGATCGTCGGCTCGCACGGGGCCGAGATCGGCGGTGCGGATCGCCCCGATCTTGTCCTCTCGGCCGCCAGCCGCGCCGAGCTCGACGCGCTGCTGGGTGCACACGCCGCCCTGCTGCTCGAAGCCAAGCCGCATGGCATCGCGCTTCACTACCGGCAGGAACCCGATGCCGCGCCATCCGTCTTTAAGGTCATGGAAGCAATTGCAAGACGCGAGGGGCTGGCGCAGCGGCGGGGCAAGATGGTGGTCGAACTGGGGCCGCGCGGCGCGAACAAGGGGGCGGCGCTGGCGAGCTTGATGACGAGCGCGCCCTTTCACGGCGCGCTACCGATTTTTATCGGCGACGACATTACCGACGAGGATGGCTTTGCCGCCGCCTCCGCCGATGCCGGCTATGGCATATTGGTGGGGCACGACCGGCCCACCGCGGCCCGATATCGACTGAACAATCCGACAGAGGTGCATCAATGGCTGACGCTGTAACTTCGCTCTCGCTCTGGCCCATCGGCAATTGCCAGGTCAGCGCGCTGATCGATGGGGAGGCAGGCCTGGTGTGGGGATGCGTGCCGCGCGTCGATGGCGACCCGGTGTTCTGTGCACTGCTGGGCGGCGAACAACAGCATCAGGGGGTCTGGCGCTTTCGTCTCGCGGGGCAGGTCAAGGCAACGCCGCATTATCGGCGCAACAGCCCGATTTTGATTACCCGACTGGAGGCTGAGGATGGCAGCGCGGTCGATGTCATTGATTTCTGTCCGCGTTTCGAACGCGCGGGCCGCATGTATCGCCCCGTCGCCTATGTCCGCATTGTTCGGCCCATCGCCGGCAACCCGCGACTGGAGATGAACCTGTCGCCGATGCGCGATTATGGGACGGAGGTGGCGCCAACCACGCGCGGCACCAATCATATCCGCTATCTGGTCGGCACCCAGCCACTTCGCCTGACCACCGATGCGCCCGTCGGCTATGTGATGGAAAGGCGGGCCTTTCGCGTCGAGCAGGATCTGCATTTTTTCTTGGGACCCGACGAGCCCTTCACCGGCAATGTGTTGGAGGCCGTCCGCTCGATGGAAGAAGCCACCGACCTTTACTGGCGCAGCTGGGTGCGCGGCCTCGCAACCCCGATGGACTGGCAGGATGCGGTAATCCGCGCCGCGATCACGCTCAAGCTTTGCCAGCATGAGGAAACGGGCGCGATTGTCGCCGCGCTGACGACCTCCATCCCCGAAGCGCCCAATAGTGAGCGCAACTGGGACTATCGCTATTGCTGGATACGCGACGCCTATTACACGGTGCAGGCGCTCAACCGGCTGGGCGCGCTCGATGTGCTCGAAAAATATCTGGGCTATTTGCGAAACATCGTCGATCGCGCGGCGGGCGGGCAGATCCAGCCGCTTTATTCAGTGATGGGGGTCGCCGAACTCGACGAAAGCACCGCCGATCATCTGCCCGGCTATCGCGGCATGGGACCGGTGCGCGTCGGCAATGCCGCCTATCATCAGGTGCAGCATGACGCCTATGGCCAGATTGTGCTGCCCACCGCGCAGGGCTTTTTCGACCAGCGGCTGTTTCGCATTGCCGATGAACGGGATTTCGAGAGCCTCGAAAGCGTCGGCGAGGTCGCGTGGAAAATGCACGACCAGCCCGACGCGGGTCTGTGGGAGTTTCGCACGCGGCAGCTTGTCCACACCTATTCGGCGGTGATGAGCTGGGCGGCGTGCGACCGACTGGCCAATGTGGCGGCACGGATCGGGCGCAGGGACCGCGAGAAATTGTGGATCGAGCGCGCCGCCGCGATCCGCGCGACCATCGAGCGCGAGGCGTGGAGCGAGGCCGAGGGCCATTATGGCGCGGCCTTTGGCCACGCCCATCTCGACGCCAGCCTGCTCCAGATGGTCGAGCTGCGTTTCATCCGCGCCGATGATCCGCGCTTTCAGGCCACCTTTGCCGCGATCGAAAAAGCACTACGCCGGGGCGAACATATGCTACGCTATGACAGCGAAGATGATTTCGGCCAGCCCGAAACGGCGTTCAACATCTGCACATTCTGGTTGATCGAGGCGCTCCATCTTTGCGGACGCACCACGGAAGCGCGGCAATTGTTCGAAACCATGCTCGCGCATCGCACCCCTTCGGGGCTGCTTTCCGAAGATCTGGATTTCGAAACGGGCGAGCTGTGGGGGAACTTTCCCCAGACTTATTCGCTCGTAGGAATAATTAATTGCGCGGGGCTGTTATCGCGCAGCTGGGATACCGTCCGATGAGCCGTTTAATCGTTGTTTCCAATCGTGTGTCTGTCACCAAAGGTCGCGGCGCCGCGGGCGCGCAAGGGGGATTGGCCGTCGCGATGAACGGGGCGCTGCGTGCGCGCGGCGGCATATGGTTCGGCTGGTCAGGCAAGGAAGTCGATGAATTTACCGGCCAGTTGACGATGCAGCGCGCCGACGGTTTCACCACCGCGACCATCGACCTCGAACCCCATGACGTCGAGGAATATTATAATGGCTATGCCAATCGGACGATCTGGCCGTTGTTCCATTACCGCATTGACCTGGCCGAATATGAGAATGAATTCGGGCGCGGCTATGAGCGGGTTAATGAGCAATTTGCCAACAGCCTGATCCCGCTGGTCGAGGAAGAGGACATCATCTGGGTGCAGGATTATCATTTCCTGCCGCTGGGCGAACGGTTGCGCGCGCACGGTCTCGATAATCGGCTGGGGCTGTTTCTGCACATCCCCTGGCCGCCCGCGCGTCTGCTCGTATCGCTGCCCTATCATGAGCGGCTGGTGGAGGCGATGCTGCACTATGACGTCATCGGCTTTCAGTCGGTCGAATGGCTCGAAAGCTTCCTTCATTATTGCCGCAAGGAATTGCATGCCGAGGTGGATGAGGCGACCGGCACCATTCGCCACAAGGGCAATGTGACCACCGCCCGCGCCTTTCCCATCGGCATCGACCACAGCGAATTTCTGGCGCTGGGCGAAACCGACGAAGCAAAGCGCGCCTATGAACGGCTGGCAAGTAGCGCGCGCAACCGCACGGTGGTGATCGGGGTCGACAGGCTCGATTACAGCAAGGGGCTTCCCGAACGCATCGACGCGATGGAGCGACTGTTCGCCAGCCATGAGGATATGGTGAACCAGCTTCTTTATATCCAGATCGCGCCGCCATCGCGCGAGGATGTGCAATCCTATCGCCAGATACGCGCCACTCTCGAACGCAAGACCGGTCAGTTCAATGGCGCGCATTCCGACGTCGATCTGGTCCCCATTCGTTATGTGAACCGGGGCTTTGGCCGGGCGGAGCTTTTCGGCTTTTACCGCGCGGCCAAAATCGGCCTCGTCACGCCGATCCGCGACGGCATGAATCTGGTCGCCAAGGAATATGTCGCGGCGCAGGACCCCGAAGATCCCGGCGTTCTGATCCTCTCGCGCTTTGCGGGGGCGGCGGAGCAGTTGACCGACGCCTTGCTCGTCAACCCGCTCAACCATGAAGAAGTGACGCGCGCGATATGGACCGCTCTGCATATGCCGCTCGCCGAGCGCAAGGCACGCTGGGAAAAGCTGTACCGCGTCGTGCGCGACGCCGACGTGCTCGGCTGGGCTGATGATTTCATCACCGCGCTGACCCCGGAAGAGACGCAGAAAAGCTCTGCCCCGCTGACCCCCGCCGCGGCCTGACCCTATCCAGCGGACGCCAACGTCGCCGCGCTGGATGATATAGGCGGTTGCAACTTGCAACGCGCGCCCTAGCATCCCCCTTCTGCACCCCAACGGGGCGCTGTAACAATAAAGGGGGAATTATGTCGAACAGCTTACTTGCGCCGGGTGCCGTGCTGGCGCTCTGGACCCTCATCATGCTTTTGTGGGTGGCAGCCACCCGCTTTTCGGCGATGGCGAAGGCCGGGGTCGATCTCAAGGCCGCCCCACCGGGCGGACGCGGCGCCGACCTCGAAGGGGTGCTGCCCCCCAATGTCAATTGGAAGTCGCATAATTATACGCATCTGCTGGAACAGCCGACGCTTTTCTATGCCGTGATCATCTTCCTGCATTTGGCGGGCGGGGTGACCGGCCTGACCGTCGGCCTCGCCTGGGCCTATGTCATATTGCGGATCGTCCACAGCCTCTGGCAGGCGACGGTCAACCGCGTCCCCGTCCGCTTTGGCATTTTCCTGCTTTCGACCATCTGCCTGTTCATCCTGTCGCTGCTCGCCGTGATCGCGACGCTGGGCTGAGGGGGCGATGATGGACAATCAGGCGATATTGGCGCCGGTCGCCGTTCTGGCGCTGTGGTCGATGATCATGTGGCTGTGGCTTTACGCCACCCGCATTCCCGCGATGAAGCAGGCTAAGCTCGACGTGTGGCAGGCGACCGGCGGAACGGGGCAGAATCTGGAAGGCGTGCTGCCCGCCTCGGTCCAATGGAAAGCGCATAATTACAATCATCTGATGGAACAGCCGACGGTATTTTATGCCGTCGCGCTGGCGCTCGCCATCGGCGGTATGGGCGGCGGGATCAGCGCGCAGCTGGCCTGGGCCTATGTCGCACTGCGCATCGTTCACAGCCTGATTCAGGTGACGGTGAACCGGGTGCTGTGGCGCTTTTCGGTCTTTGCGCTGGCGAGCCTCGTCCTGCTGGCGCTCTGCCTTCGCACGGTCGGCGCCTTTGTCTTTGGCGGCTAGGATCGCCGCCGTCAGCTTCGGCTGAAACGCGCGGCCAGTTCCACATGGGTGGACCAGCGGAACTGGCCGACGGGGCGCACCCAGTCGAGCCGATAGCCGCCCGCGACCAGCCGCTTGGCATCGCGGGCAAAGCTCGCGGGGTTGCAGCTGACATAGGCGATGACCGGTGCGGTGGAGGCGGCAAGCTGTTTCACCTGCTCTTCCGCCCCGGCGCGCGGCGGATCAAGGATGATCGCGCCGAACCGGTCAAGCTCGGCAGGGACCAGCGGGCGGCGGAACAGGTCGCGATGCTCGGTCGCGACCAGCGCCTGCGCGCGGTTCGCCGCGCCCGCGAGCGCGGCGATGGCATCGCGCGCGCCCTCCGCCGCATAGATTCTGCGCCCGTCGGCGACCGACAGCGCAAAGGTGCCGACGCCCGCGAACAGGTCGGCGACCGCGCCGGCATCGCCGATGGCCTCCTCCACCGCGCTCACCAGCGCGGCCTGCCCCGCTTCGGTCGGCTGCAAAAAGGCAAAGGGCGGCGGCTCGACCATGATGGCGCCAAAGCGCATCGTCGGCGGTTCGGGCTGCCACAGCGTTTCCAGCCCATCCCCCTGATCGACCGCGAAGCGCGCGAGATTGTGCGCGCCCGCGAAATCCTGGAGCGCCATGGCGGCGTCCAGCCCCTCGGCCCGCACGCCTTCGAGGATGAGTTCGACGCCCTGGTCGAGCATCTGCATCTTGACCTTTACCGGGCGGCGTTGCGGCGCGATTTGCGCCAGCAGCGTCCGCACGGGCGCGACCAGCGCGAATAATTCGGGCCGCAGCAGCGGGCATTCGCGCATATCGACAATCTGGTTGCTCTGCGCGGCGTTAAAGCCCAGCACCACCTGCTTGCCGGTTTTGAGCGCGGTCAGCGCCGCGCGGCGGCGGCTTTGCGGCGGCGAGAGATGCGCGGGCAAAATATCCTGCGCCTCAACCTCTTGCGCGGCGAGCGCGCCCGCCACCCGGTCGCGGACGAAATCGGCGAGCGCGGCTTCGGCCACATGCTGAAGCTGGCACCCGCCGCACTTGCCGAAATGGCGGCAGACAGGCTCGGCGCGATTGGGACCGGGCAGGATTGTGCCATCGGCAGCGATCCGGTCCCCCGGCACTGTGCCCGCGAAATGGCGGCCATCGCCCGTCACCCCGTCTCCGCGGGCGGCGATGCGCTCGATCAGCGCGCTGTCATTCATCTCATGTCCCAATCAGATCATCGGCGATAAGGCCGGGGCCTATACGCGCCGCGCGCGCGATATGCCAGCGCACCGCCGCCATCGCGGCGTCGAAAGCCCCTTCCCCGCGCGCGAGCATTGCGCCGCACGCCCCCGCGAGCACATCGCCCGTCCCCGCGCTCGCCAGCCAGGGGGTTCCGGGCCATGCCGCCGCGACCCGCCCATCGGGAGCGGCGATCACCGTGTCGGCGCCCTTGTAGATGACGACCGCGCCGCTCTGTTCCGCTGCCGCCAAGGCGCGGTCGATCTTGCTGCCCGTGAGGCCGGGAAAGGCGCGCGCAAATTCGCCTTCATGCGGGGTGAGTATCGCACGGTGCTGGCCGCGTTCGTCGATCAGTCGCGGCAGCGCGGCCTCTATCGCGGCGGCATCGAGGACGAGCGCCTTGCCGCTGTCCAGCGCCGCCGCGACATCGGCGCCAAGCGCCGCGCCCGCGTTATGGCCGGGACCGATCACCACCGCGCCCAGCCTTTTGTCGCCGAGCCGCGCGCCATAAGCCGCGCCATCCTCGGCGATGATCGCGGCAAAGGGCACCTGCGCCCCGGCCCCGCTCAGCACGACATAGCCCGCGCCCGCGCGTGCGGCGCCGCCGGCTGCCAGTGCCGCTGCGCCGGGCATGGCGCCGCCGCGCACCAGTAGCATGCCGCGGCTGAACTTGTGCGCCGCCGCGTCGGGAGCGGAGGGCTTGATGATAGGGAGGCTCTGCCAGCGGGCGTCGGCGGACAGGCCGATATTGGCGAGCCGCACCGTCCCGCAATCGCGCGCGGCGGGAAGCAGTACATGCGCGGGCTTGAGCGCGCCCAGCGCCAGCGTGACATCGGCCTTGAGCGGCGCGCGCCAAGGCTCGACGCCATCGCCATCAACCCCGCTCGGCACATCGACCGCGAGGATGCGCCGCGCTTCCAGACCTTCCAGTGTCTTGGAAAGCTCGCTCGCAATCGGACGGCTGAGACCCACGCCGAACAGCGCATCGACGACCAGCGGCGCGCCCTTCATTCCCGGCGCCAGCGCCTCGACCGCGCCCGTCCAGCGTGCCCGGGCGGCGCGCGCCAGGTCGGTTGTGGGCGGGACGAGCGCCGCAACGCGCACCGCCACCCCGCGTTCCGCAAGCCGCCGCGCCGCGACATAGCCATCGCCGCCATTATTGCCCGGCCCGCACAGGATCAGCACCGGCGCCCCCGCGCCGATGCGCCACGCCAGATCAGCCACCGCCGCCCCCGCACGCTCCATCAACTCGGCGAGCGAGAGGCCCGACTCCGCACACGCCGCCTCCGCCGCGCGCATCGCATCGCTCGTCAAAATGGGGGCGCCGGCCGGGATGGTCATGCCGCCAGCCTAGACCTTTTGGGGAAAGGTGAGAAGGCGGAGCCGTAAGATTTTTGGCTGTCCATCGGACCTTCCCTGCTCATTTTACTGAGAAATCTGGCCTGCGTGACTTTATGTTTATTTGCCGATTGACGATTTTTTTTCGGCGCGGCAGACAAAGAGGGGCTCTCGGCTTATCGAGGGACGTTGGGGGACAAGAAGAGATGAAGAAGATATTGCTGGGCTGCTCGGCTGCGGCCCTATTCGTTCAACCATTGTGCGCGCAGGAAAGTGAAAAGGGCGACGATTCGGCGGAAGAAATCGCCAAGGATGCGGCCCGTGACTTGAAGGACAGCCGTTTTTATAACAAACCCGGTGCAACGCGCGCCGAATATGATGCCGATTGGCAAGCCTGCCGCATGATTGCGCGCGGGTCCAAAACCCCGGCGGGATCGGTGCCGGTATATGATCCGAACCTCTATAACTCCGCCCTGTCCCCGCTGGCTGCCGGGGCCGCCTCGGGGATCGGCGCTGCCATCGGCAAAGCCATTGTCGAGGGGCAGATGCGGCGCGCCAATCGCCGCAATTGCCTGCTGATCAAGGGCTGGCGCCTCGTCGAGCTTCCCTCCGAACAGGCGGCCAAAATCGCCGCGCTGTCTGACGAGGAACGCGACAGCTATTTTGCGACGATGGTCGGCGCGCAAGAGGTTGAGGGCGAGATTACCGAAATGACCAACTTCACGCCGGTTTCCGACGAGCGGCTGAATATGGATGCCGCGCTCACGAGGCCGCCCAGCCTTTATCTGGGCAAGAAGGTCGATCCCGCTGTACCGGTCAGGCTTGGCGACGATGAAGGCGCTCTGGTGCTGGCTTTTCGTCGCAATGATGCAGGCAGCATGGGGCGGTCCGCGCTGATCGAAATCCGGCGGTTCGACCGCGACAAGGGCGATCTTTTCTATCAACCGCGCGACTGGAAGAAGAAAGGCGACCGGACCACCTATTTTGTCAGCGTTGCCAGCAAGGACAAAAAGGCGCCCTATGAGCTGCAGATCGTCAAGCTGACGCCGGGCTGGTATATTTTGCAGACCGACAGCATCGCCAAGGTGCCCGCCAATACGACCAATTGCTTCGGCGCCCCCGCTTTTGAGGTGAAGGCCGGGAAATTCAACTATTTCACCGATGCCACGCCCTTTGTGGACGTGTCCCTTTCCACCGGCAAACGCTTCAGCGGCATGGGCTATGCCCGCCATTTCGAGGCGGCGCGCGGGGCGCTCGCCCAGTTTCAGCCGGATGCCGAGGCCAATATGGTCGAGGCCAGGATCGAAAATGGCGCGACCTATAGCTGCGCGGGACAGGTGATGACGCGCATGGACTTTCCCGGCGTGAGCGACCTTGTCCCCACCCCGGCGGCAAGCGAAGCCAGCGAAAGCGAGGAAGTGCCTGCGCCCTAATGCCGGGGATATTGTTGCTAAACTGATATGACGCGGCCCTGATCCCAAGGATCGGGGCCGCTTCCAGCCCTATCCTTGGGGCACCTATTTCCCGCCCCCGGTATTGGCGGGCAGGCGGTAGCGGTCGGGCCCGACGGTGACTTCGATCAGCCCGTCGCCAACGATCGCCACCTTCGCCTCTTCGGCGCCGTCGGCCGCGATCACGCCGCGCCCGTCCTTGGTGATGAGCAGGCGGCGATAGCCGACATTGTCACGCCCGACGAGGAGCACCGTGCCTTCGGGGCCCGAGATTTCCTGCAGACTGCAATCGCGATCGAACAGCTTGGCGCCTTCGAGCGCGCAGTCGATGCGGCCATTGGCCGCCGCAGCCTGTGCGCCGCGCGCCTCTGCTTCGGCCAAGGTCTGGTTATCAGGGGCCTGTTCGCACCCCGCCAGCAGCAACATCGGCGCGATCCACGCCGCCCCCTTCCATCCGGCCACTTTACCCCCTTTTAAGCTGCGACAAATCCCTGACAGCGCCGCGCGCCGCACTGGTTGTCATCGCAGCATAGGCCTGAAGTGCAACCGAAACCTTGCGCGGCCGGGGCTTTTCGGGCTGCCACGCCGCCTCGCCCTTTGCTTCCATCGCCGCGCGGCGCGCCGCCATTTCTTCGCTGGAAATGATGAGTTCGATGCTGCGGTTGGGAATGTCGATCTCGATCCGATCGCCATTTTCAACGAGGCCGATCGCCCCGCCCTCGGCCGCTTCGGGCGAGACATGGCCGATCGACAGACCTGAGGTTCCGCCCGAAAAGCGTCCGTCGGTGATCAGCGCGCAGGCCGCGCCCAGCCCCTTCGACTTCAAATAGCTCGTCGGATAGAGCATTTCCTGCATGCCGGGGCCGCCCTTTGGCCCTTCATAGCGGATGACGACGACGTCGCCCTCGACCACCTGCCCCGTCAAAATGCCCGCGACCGCAGCGTCCTGGCTTTCGAACACCTTGGCGGGGCCGGAGAATTTCAATATTTTCTCATCGACCCCCGCGGTTTTGACGATGCAGCCGTCTCGCGCAATATTGCCCGACAGGACGGCGAGGCCGCCATCCTTGCTGAACGCATGATCGGCCGAGCGGATGACGCCATTTTCGCGGTCGAGGTCGAGGCTGTCCCAGCGGCGGTCCTGGCTGAAGGCAGTCTGTGTCGGCACCCCGCCCGGCGCGGCGAGGTAGAATTTCTGGACATCGGGATCATTGGTGCGGCTGATGTCCCATTTGTTCAACGCATCGCCCAGCGTCGCGCTGTGCACCGTCGGCAGATGCGCGTGGAGCAGCCCGGCGCGTTCGAGCTCGCCCAAAATCGCCATGATCCCGCCCGCGCGGTGGACATCCTCCATATGCACATCGCTTTTCGCCGGGGCGACCTTTGACAGGCACGGCACCCGGCGCGACAGGCGGTCGATGTCGGCCATGGTGAAATCAATCCCGCCTTCCTGGGCCATAGCCAGCAAGTGAAGCACGGTATTGGTCGATCCGCCCATCGCAATGTCGAGGCTCATCGCATTTTCAAAGGCTTCGAAGCTGGCGATGTTGCGCGGCAGAACGCTTTCATCATCTTCTTCATAATAGCGGCGGCACATTTCGACGATCATCGCGCCGACGCGCAGGAATAATTGCTTGCGGTCGGCGTGGGTCGCCAGCTGCGATCCGTTGCCGGGGAGCGAGAGGCCCAGCGCTTCGGTCAGGCAGTTCATCGAATTGGCGGTGAACATGCCGCTGCACGACCCGCAGGTCGGGCAGGCATTTTGCTCGATCGCCGCGACTTCCGCATCGCTGTAGCTTTCATCGGCGGCGGCGACCATCGCATCGACGAGGTCGAGCGCAACCTCCTTGCCCTTCAGCACCACCTTGCCCGCTTCCATCGGGCCGCCCGAGACGAAGATCGCCGGAATGTTGATCCGCATCGCCGCCATTAACATGCCCGGGGTGATCTTGTCGCAATTGGAGATGCAGATCATCGCGTCAGCGCAGTGGGCATTGACCATATATTCGACGCTGTCGGCGATCAGGTCGCGGCTCGGCAGGCTGTAGAGCATGCCGTCATGGCCCATGGCGATGCCGTCATCGACCGCGATGGTGTTGAATTCCTTGGCGACTCCGCCCGCCGCTTCAATCTCGCGCGCGACCATCTGGCCCAGATCTTTCAGATGGACATGGCCGGGCACGAACTGGGTAAAGCTGTTGACCACCGCGATGATCGGCTTGCCAAAATCGCTGTCCTTCATCCCCGTCGCGCGCCACAGGCCGCGCGCACCGGCCATATTGCGACCATGGGTCGTCGTGCGCGAACGATAAGAAGGCATTTCACAGGCTCCGAGTAATTTTATTTCATAAACTATGTGCTGGAAGCGCGTCTACACGGCTATTGGGGAAGTTTCAACGCCACATTCTTGCACATATGCGCCAGATAGTCGGCAAAGCGGCGCTGTCCATCGGCATCGCTCACCTGATCCTGCCGCATTTCAATGCCGACATAGGGGATGCTATTCGCCTCGGCATGACGGTTCATCGTCGCGTTGAGCAGCTTGCCCGAATAGGGAAGCTGGTCGCCGACGATCAGCCCGCATTCTTCCAGCGCCGCAATCGCCCCCGCCACCAGCCGGCCATCCTCATTATAGAGCACCCCGGCCTGCCATGGGCGTTGCTGTTCGGGGTCGCTCGCGAGCGAGGGAGTGAAGCTGTGGAGCGAAAGGATCATCGCGGGCCGCGCGGCGGCAATCACCTGCTCGATATACGCATGATAGGGACGGAAGAAGCGCGCCAGCCGCGCCTCGCGACCCGCTTGATCGAGGGCATTGCCGGGGATGGCATGGCCATCGCTGACCGTGGGGATAAGCCCCGGCGCCTCTTCCTCACGGTTGCAATCGACGACGAGCCGCGACACGCCGCCCAAAATGGCGGCATCGACCGCGCCGCCTTCGATCAGCAGCGCGGCGACTTCGGCGACGCCAAGGTCGATGGCGATATGTTCGGCAAGCAAGGCGGGGTCGATCCCCAATTCAATGTCATCGGGGACATGGGCCGAAGCATGATCGCCGATCAGCAAAATTCCCCCGGCGCGCGGCGTTCCAATCTGCCGCCATGCTTCGCTCATCGTAACACTCCTTTCATCTGCCACCAGTCGGGGCGTAATTCTGCCAAGGTCGCCGCCGCCGCATCGCGCTGGGCTGGCGCATCGAACAGTGCGAAACAAGTCGCGCCCGATCCTGACATCCGCGCGAGCCATGGCCCCAGCGCGCCCAATTCGAGCAGCACATCGGCGATGGCGGGACATTCGGCGGTCGCGGGCCGCTGCAGATCATTGCGCGCGCCGATCAGTTCGGCGCGCAAGTCGCTGCCGATATAAAGCGGCCCGCGGTCGATCCCGTCCCACGCGGCAAAAACCGGGCCGGTCGCCACGCGCTGACGCGGATTGACGAGCAATATCGGCATGCCCCCAACCCCCGCACCGGGCAGGGGCGCGAGCGTCGCGCCCGTTCCGCGGCCAAGGCAGCTGCGGCTCGCGACGCAGGCGGCGATGTCGGCCCCCAGCGTCCCGACGAGCGTGGCGAACGCGCTTTCGGATGTGTCGGGCAGGAAATGCGCGCGCACCAATCGCGCGAGCGCCGCGGCATCGGCCGATCCGCCGCCAATTCCGGCCGCGACCGGCAGATTCTTCTCCAGCCGCAGCGCCAGAGGCGGCACGCGCGCTTCGCCGAAATGCTGGCGCAGCAGGCGCAGCGCGCGCAGCACCAGATTATCGTCGCCGGTTTCCAGCCCCTCGGCAAAAGGGCCCTCGACCGTCAGCGCGTCGGAATCCGCCACGCGCGCGGTGAGGGTGTCGCCGCTATCAACAAAGGCGAACAGCGTTTCAATCTCATGATAGCCATCGGCGCGGCGCGCGCGGACATGCAGCGCCAGATTGACCTTTGCCCATGCAGTAGCGTGCATCTCGCCCTCCGCCGTATTTACGAGGTGGAGATCGGTCATGGCGCCACGGTGGCCGGGGTCAGCCCGTCGCGCAATTTGCTTTCCAAACGGGCGGTCATCCGCTCATCATCGGCGACCAGCGCGGCGGCCTGCCAGCTGTAACGCGCCTGAAAACGGCGACCCACGCGCCAATAAGCATCGCCCAGATGTTCAATAATCACGCCATTATCGGGTTCGCCCTGCTGCGCCTTTTCCAGCAGCGCCACCGCCTCCTCCTCGCGTCCGGTCAAGAAATAGGCCCAGCCCAGCGAATCGGTGATGCTGGCATTGTCAGGTTCCAGCTGCCACGCCGCCTCGATCCGGGCCAGCGCCTGTTCCACATTCTTGCGTCGTTCCAGCGCCGAATAGCCAACATAGTTGAGGATGGTCGCATCGCCGGGACGCAGCACCAGCGCCTGTTCCATCAGCGGCTCTGCCCCCGCCCAGTCATCGACGCGCAATTTAAGATCGGCGCGGGCGATCAGCAGCATTGCACGGAGCGCCGCATCCCCAGCCCCCTCGCCCAGCACGGCGTCGAGCCGCTGATAGGCGCGAGCGGCCACGGCGGGATCTTCACCGCGCCGCGCCAGGTCGGCAAAGCGCAGCAACAGGCTGCGCGGCGTATCCGCGGGGGCAACCACCGCTTCGGCGATCCGTACGGCCTCTGCCACCCTGCCCCCATCGGCCATTAATTCGGCGCGGCGCATTTGCAGCACGGGGGGTAGGCCGCCCTTTTGCTCGTTCAGAAAGGCGACGGCGGCTTCGCTGCGCTCGGCCCGCGCCAGCGCTTCGACCAGTGCCGCGCGCACCGCCCAATCCTCTTCATCCAGCCAGACGGCCGCGCGGGTAAATAATATCGGCAGTCCGCCCCCGCCATTGGGGGTGTGGGCAAAAAGCTCGCCGATCATCGCCAGCCAATGCGCGCTGCCCCGGCGCGGATTGTCGATAACCTGATCGGGCAGCATCCCCATGGTGTCATCCTGCCCTGCTGCCTCTGCTATCCGCTGGCGCAGCCGGTCCGCTGCCTCGCCTTCCCCTCTGTCGGCCAGCGTCGCGGCAAGCCGTGCGGCGATGAGACGGCTCATCCGGTCATCCAGTGCCACCTTGTCCGCAATAGGAACCGCAGCTTTCGGTCGCTTTGTGGCAAGGCGGATCAGCGCGGTTTCGATCTGCAATTCAGGCCGCGTAGTGGCGGGACCGGTCGTATCGCGCAGCGCGCTTTCGGGTTGCGGTCGCCGTGCGCCCACCCCGATCCAGCCGGTGAGCACAGGGTTGATCAACTGCGCCATCGCTTCACTGCCGGGCGCGCCGCCCCGATGATCGACATAGGCCTGCGCCGCCTTCCAGTCGGACCGGCGCATGGCATCGACGATCAGCACCAGCTGCACATCGAAACGCGCTTCACCGCGAAGCCACAGTCGCTCGGCCGAGGCCTTTGCCATTTTCAGGTCGCCCGCGTTGATCGCCTGTTCCAGCAATCGCCCGTCGATCCCCGGCAAGCCCGGCGCTGCTTTTTCCAGCGTGGAAAGCGCCGAAAGGGCCGCCGCCGGGCGTCCCTCTTCTTCGGCCAGCCGCGCTTTCACCAGCGCGTGAAGGGCGGCCTGATTATTTTCCGCGGCTTGCGCCGCGCCAGCAGCGGTCAGCGCCAGCGCGGCCAATGTCGTGACGGCAATCTTACATATTGGGGTAATTGGGGCCTCCGCCGCCTTCGGGGGTGACCCAGTTGATATTCTGGGTCGGGTCCTTGATATCGCAGGTTTTGCAATGGACGCAATTCTGCGCATTGATCACCAATTTGGGATCGCCCTCTTCTTCGCCAACGATTTCATAAACGCCGGCCGGGCAATAGCGCTGCGCGGGTTCGTCATAGAGCGGCAGATTATATTCGACCGGGATCGACGGGTCTTTCAGCTGCAAGTGACAGGGCTGGTCTTCCTCATGATTGGTGTTCGACAGGAACACCGAGGATAGCCGGTCAAAGGTCAGCACGCCGTCGGGCTTCGGATAATCGGGCTTGGGCATCATATCGGCGCGATACAACGTCGTATTGTCCGGGTGATGCTTCATCGTGAAGGGCACGCGAATACCCAGATTTTCCAGCCACATCGTCATGCCCGCAAAGATGGTGCCCGCCAGATCGCCATATTTTTCAACGAGCGGCAGCACGTTGCGAACGACGCTCAGCTCCTTCTTGACCCAGCTATCGTCATAGGCGGCCTGATAGGCGTCGAGCGTGTCGCCGCTCCGCCCGCCCGTCACCGCCGCAAAGGCGGCCTCGGCGGCCATCATGCCCGATTTCATCGCGGTGTGCGTGCCCTTGATGCGCGGGACGTTCAGGAAACCGGCGCTGTCGCCGATCAGCGCGCCGCCCGGAAAAGCGAGCTTGGGCACCGACTGATAACCACCATCGCTGATCGCGCGCGCGCCATAGGAGACGCGCTTGCCGCCCTTCAGGATTTTCGCAATCTCCGGATGCGTCTTCCACTTCTGCATTTCCTGAAAAGGCGAAGTGTGCGGATTGCGATAGTTGAGCCAGGTCACAAAACCCAGCGCCACCTGGCCATTGGCCTGATGATAGAGGAAACCGCCGCCGTTCGAATTTTCATCGAGCGGCCAGCCCTGCGTATGGATGACGCGGCCCGGCGCATGAAGTTCAGGGTCGATATCCCACAATTCCTTGACACCAAGACCATAAACCTGCGGCTCGCAATCGGCATCAAGGCCGAATTGGGGCTTGAGCTGCTTAGTCAGATGGCCGCGCACCCCTTCGCCAAAGAAAGTATATTTCGCATGGAGTTCGAGCCCCGGCGCATAGTCGGCCTTGTGGCTGCCGTCGCGTGCGACACCCATGTCGCCCGTTGCGACGCCCTTGACCGACCCATCTTCGTTATAAAGGACTTCCGCCGCGGGAAATCCGGGAAAAATCTCGACCCCTAGCCCTTCGGCCTGTTCGGCGAGCCAGCGGCACAAATTGCCGAGGCTGCCCGTATAAGTGCCCTTGTTGTGCATGAAACCGGGCGAGATAAATTCGGGTAGGCTGAATTTCTTTTTCTTCGTCAGAACCCAATGCTGATTATCGTTCACCGGCACTTCGGCGAGCGGGCAGCCAGACTCGCGCCATTCGGGAAGCAGTTCGTCAAGCGACTTGGGGTCGATCACGGCTCCTGAAAGAATATGCGCGCCGACCTCGGACCCTTTTTCAAGGATACAGACCGACAATTCGCTGCCCGCTTCATTCGCCAGCTGCTTGAGGCGGATCGCCGCCGAAAGCCCCGCCGGACCCGCGCCGACGATGACCACGTCATAGGGCATCGATTCCCGTTCGCTCACGTCAAACACCTTTCTGCCGTCCCTGTGCCTCGCGTTCGTCGCGCCCGGCACTCCTTCTGTCAGATATTGCGATGACAGCCAATTGACGTGGCCGTCAACCGCCTGTTTGAACATTTTCATGGGCGGACAAAGTTCAGCACGGCTTGCACAAAGCCTTTGCGACTGGTGGTCGCTGGCGGGCGTCGAGGCGCTGGTCGGCGAAACGCCGGCAGGCTGGCTGACGCCGCCGCCCGCCAATGACGCTGCGGCAAGCAGGAAAAAGCCGGTCATCGAAGAAGAGGTTGCGCCGCCCCCGCTTCCCGCCGCGCTGCAACCCCGCGAAGCGCCCGAAGCAAAGGCGCCCAAGGCCCCCGTCATTTTTCCGGACGATTGGACCGAATTTCAGCAATGGCTCGCCAAGGACCCTGATGTACCGGGCGCGCAATGGGATGCGCGCCGCGTGCTGCCTGTTGGCGAATCCGGCGCGCCGCTGATGCTGCTCACCGCCTGGCCTGAACTCGATGACCAGCGCGACGGACAGCTTTTTGCGGGCAAGGCGGGGGCACTGCTCGACGCGATGCTGGCCGCCATCGGCCAGACGCGCGGCGAATGCTATATCGCCAGCCTTGCGGTGACCCGCCCGCCGGGCGGACGCTGCTCCGCCGCCGAGCGGTCGGAACTGCAACGGCTGCTCGCCCACCATCTCTCGCTGGCCAAGCCGCAGCGCCTGCTGCTCATCGGCGGCGACATCACGCGCATGGCCGCCGACGCCCCGTTGGCCGAGGCGCGCGGCAAATTACTCGATATTAACCAATATGGCGGCAGCATGGCCTGTGTGGCGGTCGCGCATCCCGCGATGCTGCTTGCCCGGCCCGCGCACAAGGCAGCGGCCTGGGACAGCCTGAAACTGTTCAACCGGGAACGTTAGTTCATGCCCAAAATCTCCCCCCGTCTCGCCAAGCTTGGCCTTTTGACTGCTCTCGCCATAGCCTCGCCTGCCTTTGCCGCCGATGCACGCGACCGCGATCTGGTGACCAGCGCGCAAAGTGTGCCGACGATCCTGTCGTCAAAGGAGCGGCAGCTTTACCGCGATACGCTCGCCGCCATTCGCGGGCAGCGCTGGGACGAGGCGCGCGCGCTGCTGGATCAGGATCGCGACGGGCTGCTCAATGATTTTCTGCGCGCCGAACTCTGGCTCGACGCCAAAAGTCCCCGCGCGGAGATCAGCGACCTGCTGCCGATCCTCTCGCGCTCACCCTATCTGCCGCAGGCGGCGCAGCTTTCGCGCCTTGCTGCGCGGCGCGGCGCGGTGGACCTGCCTGCACTGCCGCCCGAAACCCGGCTCGCCTGGGCGGGCAGCGCCCCACGCCGCCTGAATGCCGACGGCGTCAGCGATCCCTTCGCGGCTGGGCTTGCCACCTCCATCCCCGACCGCATCAAGAATGACGATCCGGCGGGGGCCGAGACGCTACTCAATGCCGTGATCGACAAGCTCAGCCCGGAGGCGCGCGCGGAATGGACGCAGAAAGTCGCCTGGTCCTATTATATTGAAAATGACGACCATAATGCGCTGCGCCTTGCCAGCGACAGCGTGCAGAATGGCGGCCCCTGGGCCGCGCAAGGCGCCTGGGTGCAGGGGCTCGCCGCCTGGCGGCTTGCCGATTATCGCACCGCGCTCACCGCCTTTGACCGGGTGGCGCGCTCCGGGGCCGACAGCGAAATTCGCGCCGCGGGCCATTATTGGGCCGCCCGCGCCGCCATCGCCGTCGGACAGCCCGCGCTGGTGCAGCCGCGCCTGCGCGCCGCCGCTGCCAATGAGGAAACCTTTTACGGCCTACTCGCCACCGAAGTACTGGCGGTCGAGGTCAAGGAACAGCGTGAAAATCTGCGCGCCGACCGCAGCGCATGGCGCGCGCTCCAGAAAAACCCCAATGTCCGCATGGCCATCGCGCTCGCCGAACTGGGCGAAGAAGGCTATGCCGATGAGGCGCTGCGCCATCAGGCGCGGATCGGCAATGCTGACGATCATGCCGAACTGATCGCCCTCGCGCAGGCGCTCAGCCTGCCCGAAACCCAGCTTTATCTGGCGCACAACACGCCGCACGGGCGCCAGCTTGCCGCAGCCAACCGCTATCCGCAGCCCAAATGGGAGCCGGTCGGCGGGTGGAAGGTCGATCCCGCGCTGGTTTTTGCCCATACGCTGCAGGAATCGCGCTTCCGGCGGCAGGTCGTCAGTTCGGCGGGCGCCTATGGGTTGATGCAGGTGCGCCCCGGCACCGCGCGCGACATTGTTCGCTGGAATGACGGCGAAATCCGCGCCGCGCTCAGCGACCTCAAAACGCCCGAGGTCAATATGGAGCTGGGCCAGCGCTATCTTCAGCATCTCAGCAGCGATCCCGCCACCGGCGGCCTGCTGCCCAAGGTAATCGCCGCTTATAATGCCGGGCCCACTCCCGTCGCGCGCTGGCAGAGCGAAATCCGCGACAATGGCGACCCGCTGCTTTACATGGAATCCATCCCCTATTGGGAAACGCGGGGCTATGTCGGCATCGTGCTCCGCAACTACTGGATGTATGAAGCGCAGCAGGGCAAGCCGTCCGACAGCCGCGCCGCGCTGGCGCAGGGGCAATGGCCGCGCTTTCCCGACGACAAGGACCGCATCCGCCTGACCTATGTCGGCGGGGGCCATGCAAATTGATCGGCGCGGGAGCTGGTAACGGCACCCGCTGATATGGAGGCCCGCTGACATGGCCATCGACCCCGCCCTCCCCTTCAAGCCGGTCCGCATCGCGCTGCTCACCATTTCAGACAGCCGCAGCGCCGCCGAGGATCGTTCGGGTGACAGGCTGGAAGAGCTGCTCACCGGCGCGGGGCATATTCTCGCCGCGCGCGCCATTATTCGGGACGAAACCGACCTTATCGTCTCGCGCCTCCATAACTGGATCGACGACCCGCAAGTCGATGTGGTGATCACCACCGGCGGCACCGGCCTCACCGGCCGCGACGTCACGCCCGAGGCGCTCCACCGCCTGGACGGCAAGGAAATTCCAGGTTTCGGCGAATTGTTCCGCTGGCTCAGCTATCAGAAGATCGGCACGTCGACGATCCAGTCGCGCGCCTGCGGCATCGTCGCGCGCGGCACCTATATCTTCGCCCTCCCCGGCTCGACCGGCGCGGTTACCGACGCCTGGGAAGGCATTTTGGCAACGCAGCTCGACAGCCGCTATCGGCCGTGCAACTTCGTCGACCTGATGCCGCGGTTGATGGAATAATCCCCCTCATTTCGTCACCCCGGGCCTGATCCGGGGTCCAGGGAGGCCGACGCAATGGATGCCGGATCAAGTCCGGCATGACGAAGAAGAGCTTCTTTCCACCCTTAAGTGTTCTTGATTTGTTCCTGCCAACTCGCTACGCTATATGAGTGGAACAAGCCAAGCCCCTGCCCCCTGTCTCTGGTCGCGGCGCGCCGACCAATTTGCGCCCCACCCGCACCGGCTCGCTGGCGCATGAGGCCGATGGCGACTGGCTCGACGCGGCGGAAAGCATCGACGGCGCCCCGCCGCCGCTTCGCACCAGCGTCACGGCCGAGCGTCCCAAAAGCATCATCGCGCGCAATGTTTCGCCCGACATTGGTTTTGACCGGTCGATCAACCCCTATCGCGGCTGCGAACATGGCTGCATCTATTGTTTTGCGCGGCCCACCCATGCCTATCACGACCTGTCGCCGGGGCTTGATTTTGAAAGCCGCCTGTTCGCCAAGCCCGATGCGGCGAAGCTGCTGCGCGCCGAACTGGCGAAGCGCAATTACCGCGTCGCCCCCATTGCCATCGGCACCAATACCGATGGCTATCAGCCGATCGAGCGCGAATGGGGCGTCACCCGCTCGGTGATCGAGGTGCTGGCCGAAACGCGCCATCCGCTGATCCTGACCACCAAGTCCGACCGGCTGCTGCGCGATATCGACCTGCTTGCGGACATGGCGCGCGACAATCTGGTCGGGGTTGCCATATCGGTAACGACGCTCGATCCCGCCATCGCCCGGACGCTGGAACCGCGCGCACCGCACCCGCGCCGCCGCCTCGCCGCGATCCGGGCGCTGATCGATGCAGGCGTGCCGACGCAGGTCAATATCGCGCCGATCATCCCCGCGATCACCGACCATGAGATTGAGGCGATATTGGCGGCAGCGGCAGAGGCGGGCGCGATCCGCGCCTCCTATATCCTGCTCCGCCTGCCGCACGAGGTCGCGCCGCTGTTCCGCGCCTGGCTCGACGCCCATTATCCGGACCGCGCCGACAAAGTGATGCATATGGTGCAGGATATTCGCGGCGGGCGCGACAATGATCCGGAGTTTTTCACCCGGATGAAGGGACGCGGCATCTGGGCCCAGCTCATCCGCACCCGCGTCAAGCGCGCGGCGCGCGAACATGGCCTCGACAAAAGCTTCCCGCCGCTACGCTGCGACCTTTTCCGCCCGCCCGAACGCGATGGGCAGATGGAGCTGTTTTGACTTTAACGAGGCCTTATGAATTCTTCGAAGGCAATCATCGCTGACCCACAAGAACGGCTACGATGGGCGGACTGCTGCTCCCATCTTGCAAGAGTTGTCGCCTGAGAATAACGACTAACCCCAGTTCTGATCCTTGCGGCCCGTACAGGTGGCCAGCAAACTCCCCCGTAAAAATATACCGTGAGGTGGCCCCGGATATACTGCCGCTAATCTCATTGGTATCGGGTTTGACCGTGCCGGAAAGCGTGATCTGTCCCTTTTCCTGCTCTGTGCCTGTTATCCATGACACTTGGGCAATGTCCAAGGTGCCAGTGATCCGGGCCATTCCCTGACTTATCTGAATATTGCCCGAATTGACCGCGAATGCCCCCCCTCCATCCGGTCCATATGGAGCAGAAGTGACGAGTTCGGGCTGATAACTGAAATTGCCAGATTTAGGGATGTCGCTGGCAAGCGTGGGCACACCCCATAAAAAATAGCGCGTCGTTACCAATAGGCCGGCGGACTGCCCCGGTTCCCGAGCCGCTGCACGGGTTTCTTGAGTTCCCAACGCGACAAATTTCATAAGCCTAAGCTTATAGAGAGATAGCTGGTCGCTCTCAGGGGTATTGGCCACCCTCCGCAGAAAATGGAGTGTTCCCTCATCTTTTCGATATAGGTCAGAAGGCCCGAAAGCAGAGGTCGTACCTTCGTGAGATATCGAAAACGTTTCGGAAGCGTGAGCATAAGCGAATTTCGACTGCTGAAAATTCCGCCCGAAAATATCTCCTCCTGAAGATTCCAAACTATAATAAGGCGGAGCATCGCTTGTGTAGCGCTCAACATGATATATCTTGGCCATCGGCGAGTTAAAGGAGCGGTCGCCGCTGAAATCAAACGCGGTCGCATAAGATGGGGAAGGTGGCGTTGGCGTAGGCGCAGGTGTTGGGGCTGGCGTGGGTGGTACCGTCACCGTATTTCCGCCAGACGGGCTTCCACCACCGCCGCAACTCGACACCGTCAGTGCGACTGATCCGAATAAAAGGCTTTTCTTCAGAAGAGTAAATTTCATACGCCCCCCAGATCGTCGATATTTCGCTATATAGAAATATCGGAAATGACAATCGACAAATAGGGAGCGTACTTAAATATTCCTTTTGCTTCTATTTAAGGGCAAGAGACAGTTTGAGATCCACTCCTTGAGATGCGCTCGCCCAAGAAGCGAGAGGGTCCGCACCCTTGCAACGGATCGGCAGCGGCCCCCGCTTTCGCGGGGGCGGCGATTTGCCTGTCTTGTGAGCCGCCTTTCTTGTGAAGCCGCCTTACGCCTCCGCCAGCGAGCGCAGCTTGTAATCCTTGTAATCCTCGCGGATCTGGCGTTTCAGTATCTTGCCCGTCGCGGTGTGGGGCAGTTCGGCGACAAACACCACTTCATCGGGCAGCCACCATTTGGCGACCTTGTCCTTCAGATAATCGACGATCGCCGCCTCGCTCGTCTCCACGCCCGGTTTTCTGACGATCAGCAATAGCGGGCGCTCGTCCCATTTAGGGTGATAGACGCCAACGGCGGCGGCTTCCTGCACCCCCGGCGCGCCGACCGCCGCATTTTCCAGCTCGATCGAGCTGATCCACTCGCCGCCCGACTTGATCACATCCTTGGCCCGGTCGGTAATCTGCATCACGCCATCGGGGTGCAGCACCGCGACATCGCCGGTATCGAACCAGCCATCGGCATCGGCGGCATCCTGTTCGCCCTTGAAATAGCGTTGGACGATCCACGGCCCGCGGCATTGCAGCCGTCCGCTGGTTTCGCCATCGCGCGGCAGTTCGCGCCCTTCGTCATCGACGATGCGAAGCTCGACGCCAAAGGGCGGGCAGCCCTGACGACAGACGATATCAACCTGCTCGTCAAAGCTCATTTCGTCCCAGTTCCACGGGCGCTTGCCCATGGTGCCGATGGGGCTGGTTTCGGTCATGCCCCAGGCATGGCTGACGGTAATCCCGGCTTTCATAAAGCGTTCGATCATCGCGCGCGGCGCCGCCGATCCGCCGATGATCACCCGTTGCAGCTTGCCATAGCCCGCACCGGTGGCATCCATATGCGCGAACATGCCGATCCAGACGGTGGGCACGCCCGCACTGTGAGTCACGCCTTCGTCTTCCATCAGCTTGCACAGCCCCTCGGCATCATTGGTCGCCGAAAAGACCAGCTTCGCGCCCACGGCGGCAGCGGCAAAGGGAACGCCCCAGCTGTTTGCATGGAACATGGGCACGATGGGCATGATCACGCTGCGATTGGAGAGGCCGATGACATCGGGCTGCACCTCGGTAATCGCGTGGATGACGTTGGAGCGATGCTCATAGAGCACCCCCTTCGGATTGCCCGTCGTCCCGCTGGTATAACAAAGCCCCACCGGATCGCGCTCGTCGAGGTCCACCCACTCGAAGCTTGCATCCTCGGCGTCGATCAGGTCGCGATAGGAGAGATATCCCTCCTGCGCGGGGGCATCGAACAGGATGAAATGCTCGACGCTCGGCAATTGATCGCGCAGCCGCTCGACAATCGGCAGGAAAGCGCCGTCGAGGAACAGCAGCCGATCCTCGGCATGGTTGATGATATAGACCAGCTGTTCATCGAACAGCCGGGGGTTCACCGTGTGGAGCACGCCCCCCATGCCCGCGCTGCCATACCAGCTCACCAGATGATGAGCGTGGTTCATCGCCAGCGTCGCGATACGGTCGCCCTTCTTCATCCCCAGCTTGACGAGCGCGGCGGCAAAGCGGCGCGCATCGCGGCCCACCGCGCCCCAGGTCGTGCGCGTCTGGCTGCCATCGGCCCAGCGCGAAACAATTTCGCGATCCTTATGCTCGCGCCCCGCGTGGTCGATCAGGCTGGTAACGAGCAGCGGCTGGCTCTGCATTCCGAACATCGGTCATCCTCTCCTTTTTCATTACCCTAGGGATAAGGCGAGGATGAGCGTTGACGCAAGTGTAACCGGGGGGCAGCCGCTTAACGGACGCGAAAATCGCGGGGGGTGTAGAGCGACAGCCGCGTATCCGACAGGCCCGCCACCACTTCCAGCCGCGAAACCAGGTCGGGGCCCAAGACAAAATTGCGGCCCAGCATCACGTGAATGTCCCGCCCGGTTTCCGGGTCAAAGGTGGCGAGGATGATCCTCCCGCGCGCATCGCCCCGCCATTCGGCCAGCGCCGCCAGTTCCGTCACGGCTTCGGGTGTTTCGGCGCGGCAATGGAGCTCCAGTGCCGCGCTTGCCGCCATATCGGCAAGCGACTGCGCGCCGCGTACCGTCACGCGCGGGGTTTCTTCGCCCTCCATCAAGTCCAGTTCGACATTGAGCAGCGCGCAGCCGCCATTACCCGCCAGCGCCTCCAGCACCTTGCCCGCGCCTTCGTCAAAGCAGCTCGACTGAAACTGGCCGCTGCGGTCCGAAAGGCTAAGGTTGAGGAAACGGTTGCCGCGCTGCGATACCCGCGCGCGCGCGCTTTCGACCATCGCCGCCATCACCATCGGCACCCGCGTTCCCGGCGTCATGTCTACATTGGCGCAAATATCGCCATAGGTGCGCGCGCCGCGCGCCGCCAATATTGCCTCATATTGTTCGACCGGATGCGCCGAGAAATAAAAGCCGAACGCCTCTTTCTCGCGCGTCATCCGTTCGGCGAGCGTCCAGGGTTCGGCGGTCGGCAGTTGCAGCACCGGCGCCAGATCGACATCGCCGCCGAAAAGCCCGCCTTGCCCGGTCGAGCGTTCCTGCGCCGAGCTGTTGGCACAGGCGAGCAGCGCCTCCGCCCCAGCATAAACGCGCGGCCGGTCGGGCTCGACACAATCGAACGCCCCCGCCCCCGCCAGCGCCTCAATCTGGCGGCGGTTGAGCATTTTGGGGTCGATGCGCCCCGCAAAATCATCGAGGCTTGCAAAGTCGCCCTTGGCCTGCCGTTCGGCGACCAGCGCCTCCATCGCCTTTTCGCCCACGCCTTTCAGCGCGCCGAGCGCATAGCGCACGACCAGTCCTTCCTCGGTCCGTCCGACCGAGAAATCGGCCTCGCTCTCGTTCACCGACGGCGGTGCGACCGCGATGTCGAGCCGCCGCATGTCGTCAATGAAGACCGACAGCTTGTCGGTCTGGTGGCTATCGAACGACATCGACGCGGCGAAAAATTCGTGCGGATAATGCGCCTTCAGCCACGCCGTCTGATAGGAGAGCAGCGCATAGGCCGCCGCATGGCTCTTGTTGAAGCCATAGCCCGCGAATTTGTCGATCAAGTCGAACAGTTCGTTCGCGGTCTTGGCGTCGATCTGGTTATGCTCGGCGCAGCCCGCGACAAAGGTTTCGCGCTGCGCGTCCATTTCGGCCTGGATCTTTTTGCCCATCGCGCGGCGCAGCAGGTCGGCGCCGCCGAGGCTGTAGCCCGCCAATATCTGCGCGGCCTGCATCACCTGTTCCTGATAGACGAAGATGCCATAGGTTTCGGCGAGGATGCCTTCGAGCAGCGGGTGCGGATAGGCGATCGGCTCGCGCCCGTTCTTGCGCGCGCCGAACAGCGGAATATTATCCATCGGCCCCGGGCGATAGAGCGCGACGAGCGCAACGATGTCGCCGAAATTGGTCGGCTTTACCGCCGACAGCGTGCGCCGCATCCCTTCGGATTCCAGCTGGAACACCCCGACCGTGTCGCCGCGCTGGAGCAGTTCATACACGCCCGGATCATCCCAGCCGAGCGTGTCGAGATCGACGTCGATCCCGCGCAGCGCGAGCAGCCGCCGCGCCTCTTTCAGCACCGACAGCGTCTTGAGGCCAAGGAAGTCGAACTTCACCAGCCCCGCGGTCTCGACATATTTCATGTCGAACTGCGTCACCGGCATGTCCGACCGCGGGTCGCGATAGAGCGGGACAAGCTGGTCGAGCGGGCGGTCGCCGATCACCACGCCGGCGGCGTGGGTCGAGCTGTGCCGGGGCAACCCTTCCAACTGGCGCGCCATGTCGAACAGGCGGCGCACGCCGTCATCCTGCTTATATTCGGTCATCAGCTCCGAAACGCCGTTGAGCGCGCGTTCGAGCGTCCAGGGGTCGGTCGGGTGGTTGGGGACCAGCTTTGCCAGCCGGTCGACCTGGCCATAGCTCATCTGGAGCACGCGTCCCGTGTCCTTGAGCACCGCGCGCGCCTTCAGCTTACCGAAGGTGATGATCTGCGCGACCGTATCGCGCCCGTATTTCTCCTGCACATAACGGATCACTTCGCCGCGCCGCGTTTCGCAAAAGTCGATGTCAAAGTCGGGCATCGACACGCGCTCGGGGTTCAGAAAGCGTTCGAACAGTAAGCCCAGCTTGAGCGGATCGAGGTCGGTGATCGTCAGCGCCCAGGCGACAAGGCTCCCCGCCCCCGAACCGCGCCCCGGCCCCACCGGAATATCCTGCGCCTTCGCCCATTTGATGAAATCGGCGACGATCAGGAAGTAACCGGGAAAGCCCATTTGCGTGATGACATCGACCTCAAAGTCGAGCCGCTCAATATAGGCCTGCCGCTCCTCGTCCGACAGGTCGTCATAAAGCGCCAGCCGCGCCTCCAGCCCGGCGTAGGCATCGGCCTTCAATTGCGCCGCCTCGCCCTCACGGTCGCCTGCAAGGCTCGGCAAGATCGGTTTGCGCTTGGGCGCCATGAAGGCGCAGCGCTGCGCGACGACCAGCGTGTTGCGGATCGCCTCGGGCAGGTCCGAAAAAGCATCCTCCATCGCCTCGGCCGATTTCAACCAGGCTTCGGGGTTCGACACCCGGCGATCCTCGCTTTCGACATAGGCCGATTGCGCGATGCACAGCATGGCGTCATGCGCGGGGTGAAATTGCGGCTCGACAAATTGCGCGGGATTGGTCGCGACCAGCGGCAGCGCGCGCGCATAGGCCATGCCGATCAGCGCCTCTTCGGCCCTTTCCTCGACCTTGTCGCCGCGCCGCGACAATTCGATATAAAGCCGGTCGCCGAACAAGGCTTCCAGCCGCTCGACATAATCCTCCGCCGCCGCCTGTTGCTCATCGGCAAGCAGCCGGGCGAGTGCGCCTTCGCCGCCCCCGGTCAGGCAGATCAGCCCGTCGGTCCGCCCGGTCAGCGCCGACAGCTCGACATGCGGCTCCAGCTCGACCGGGCGCCCGAGATGCGCCGCCGACACCAGCGCGCATAAATTGTCATAGCCCACCGCATCCTGCGCATAGAGGGCGAGCCAGTCGATCAGCGGCGCACCATTGGCCAGCCGCTGCCCCGGCCGCGCGACGCTCAGCAGCGCGCCGACAATCGGCTGCACCCCCGCGCCCTTGCACGCATCGCCAAAGGCCATGACACCATAAAGCCCGTTCCGGTCGGCCACCGCCACCGCCGGAAAACCGCGCTCGCGCGCCGCTTTGGCAATATCCTTGGGGTCGATGGCCCCTTCGAGCATCGTGTAGCTGGAAAATAGACGCAAGGGGACAAAGGGGCTGTAGGCCATGCGGGCGACGCTAGGCATATGTGACGATTCGGGGAAGGGCCGATTGGGGAAAGCCGCGCCCCCTCGCGACCCCACCCCGTCATTGCGAGGAGCCCGGACTTGTCCGGGTGACAAAGCACCCCCCCCTATCGCCCGCGCAAGAAGCCCGCTGGAGATTGCTTCGCCCGGCTGCGCCGGCCTCACAATGACGGTTCAAAAATGTCCCGCCCTCAGGCGATATGCCCCTCATGCAGCCGCCATACCCGGTCCATCTTCGCCGCGAGCCGTTCGTTATGCGTAGCGACCAGCGCTGCCGATCCATGGTCGCGCACCAATTGCACAAATTGGTCGAACACCCGGTCGGCGGTGGCTTCGTCGAGATTGCCCGTCGGTTCATCGGCAAGCACCAGCAAGGGGCGGTTCGCCAGCGCGCGCGCGACCGCGACGCGTTGTTGCTCGCCGCCCGACAGCTTGCTGGGCTTGTGGTGCAGCCGTTCGCCCAGCCCCAGCCGCGCGAGCAGGTCGGCGGCGCGTTCTTCGGCGTCAGCCTGTTTTGCGCCGCGAATGAGCTGCGGCAGCACGACATTTTCCAGCGCCGAGAAATCGGGCAGCAGATGGTGGAATTGATAAACGAAGCCGATCTTCTCACGCCGTGTGCGCGTGCGGTCACCCTGGCTCAGCCGGGTGACATCCTCGCCGTCGATGCGGATCGTGCCTTCAAATCCGCCTTCGAGCAGACCCACCGCCTGCAGCATCGTTGACTTGCCTGACCCCGAGGGGCCCAGCAGCGCAACAATCTCTCCGCGATGCAGCGTGGCGTCGATTCCGCGCAGCACGTCGATCCGTACCCCCGCCTGTTCAAAGCTGCGGCGAAGATCGACCAGTTCCAGCGTGGCATCAATCATAGCGCAGCACCTGCACAGGGTCGGTATTGGCGGCTTTCAGCGCCGGATAAAGCGTCGCGAGGAAACTGAACACCACCGCCATAATCGCAATGCCGATGATCTCCGCCGGATCGGGCTTCGACGGCAATTCGGTCAGAAAGCGTATCGACGGGTCCCACAAGGGCTGGCCGGTGATGATCTCCGCCCCGCGCAGCACGCCCTGCCGGAAATAAAGCAGCGAGAAACCCACCGCCAGACCGACCAAAGTCCCGGCAACACCAATCGACAGGCCGATCGCCATGAAAATACGCAGCACCGCATCGCGCGGCGCGCCCATGGTGCGCAAAATCGCCATGTCACGCGTCTTGGCGCGCACCAGCATGATCAACGAAGAGATGATATTGAAGGAAGCCACCAATATGATCAGCGACAGGATGACGAACATCGCCACCCGCTCGATGGTCAGGGCTTCGAACAGGCTGCTGTTCATCGACCGCCAGTCGGACACCACCGCCTGCGCCGCCAATTTTTCCTGCAAGGGCGCCAATATCGTCCCCACCTTGTCAGGGTCGGTGGTCTTGACCTCGATCATCCCGACCTGATCGCCGGTCAGCAGCAATAATTGCGCGTCCTCCATCGGCATGACGACATAGGCCTTGTCGAAATCATAGACGCCAATCTCGAAAATCGCCGCGACGCGATAGCTGATCTGGCGCGGCACCGTACCAAAGGGGGTGGAGCGCCCGGCGGGATTGATGATCGTGATATCCGATCCGACCTGCGCGCCGATATTGCGGGCGAGTTCGCTGCCGATCGCAACATTGCTCGACCCCGGAGTCAGCGCGTTCAGATTGCCCTGCAAAACCTTCCCGTTCAGCACATCGTTGCGGCGAATGTCGGACACCAGCATCCCCCGCACCAGCACCGCCTCGACTCGCCCGTTAAAGGTGGTGAGCAGAGGCTGTTCAATCAGCGGGGTTGCGGAGACGACATTGGGTGTCGCCTTCGCCTGTTTCAGCACATCGCGCCAATCGTCGAGTCGCCCGCCATAGCCCTGAATCACCGCATGGCCGTTGAGTCCGACGATCTTGTCGAACAGATCGGCGCGCACCCCGTTCATCACGCTCATCACGATGACCAGCGCCGCCACGCCCAGCATCACCGCGATAAAGCTGAAGGCCGCAGCGACGAAGATAAAGCCTTCGCCCCGGTGCGGGAGCAGGTAGCGCTTGAAAATCGCACGCTCATAGGATCGCAAAATCATGGAAGAACCGGCCTTTGCCGCGCATCGCGCATCGGGATCATGCGGCTGCTTTACGAAGCGGCGGGGCGGCTGGCAATGGCCATCACGGGCTTTTGGAGCCGCAGCAACGCCTCCACAGCTGCGACTCATTCGCAAATATTGTTGCCATTAGGTCACAGCGCCGCGCAAAATCTTCGGCAATTGCGCGCGCACGGGTGACAAAGCCCCTTCAGCCTTTTAGCCCATCGCTTCTGGCACAAATGCGGCCCAAAGGCCCGGTTCCAGGGAGTGCAGATCCTTCGCCGGTCTGCACCAAAGGGGGATGGCGAGTGTTCGTCACAGGCGCCCGGGTTTTGCAAAGGCAAGGCCCGGGCGTTGTGATTCCGGCAGCACTTTAAAGGACCTGCGTCAGAAAGCCTTTATCAGGAAATAAATGCAGAGGACGGACCAAGTCGTCACAGTCGCGCCGTATAGAAGCGGGTATTTATCACGCTCGATCCATATTGGCGGGAACGGCATGGCCCCCTTGCTCAAACCCCAAAGCACCACGCAGCCTGAAAAAAGAGCGATCAGGAAGAGAAAAGGGTTTTGCATTGTCATCGACATGCCATCCCTCAGGCTAGCTGACATCCCCGAATAAATCGAGATCGAGCCAGCACATAGTGTCGGCACCCTACGGTTCGGCCAACCTCAGAAAAGCCGGCTCTGCTTCACCGCCGCCTCGATAAAGCCCTTGAACAGCGGATGCGGGTCAAAGGGCTTGGACTTGAGTTCGGGGTGGAATTGCACGCCGATGAACCAAGGGTGGTCGGGGCGCTCGACGATTTCGGGCAGGGTCCCGTCGGGCGACATGCCCGAAAAGACCAGCCCGCCCTTTTCCAATTTCTCGCGATAGGCGGCATTGACTTCATAGCGGTGGCGGTGCCGCTCGCTGATCGTCTCCGCGCCATAGACGCTTGCGACATGGCTGTTGGGCGACAGCTTGGCTTCATAGGCGCCAAGGCGCATCGTTCCGCCCAGATCGGTGTCGGCGCCCCGCTTTTGCAGGCCTTCGGCGCTCATCCATTCAGTGATAAGGCCGACAATCGGCTCGTCCGTCGGACCGAACTCGCTGCTCGATGCCTTTTCCAGCCCGCTCGTGTTTCGTGCGGCCTCGATGCAGGCCATTTGCATGCCAAGACAAATGCCGAAGAAAGGCACGCCGCGTTCGCGCGCAAAGCGCACGCTGGCGATCTTGCCCTCCGACCCGCGTTCGCCAAAGCCGCCCGGCACCAAAATGCCGTGCATCGGCTCCAGATTGGCGGCCAGATCCTCGTCGCGTTCAAACAATTCGGCGTCGAGCCAGCGGATATTGACCTTTACCCGGTGCGCCATGCCGCCATGGACCAGCGCTTCATTGAGCGACTTATAGGCGTCGGGAAGCTGGACATATTTGCCGACCACGCCAATCGTCACTTCGCCTTCGGGGTGAAGCTTGCGGTCCATGATGTCGTACCAGCGCGACAAATCGGGTTCGGGCGCATCCTTGATGCCAAAGGCGTGGAGCACTTCGCTGTCCAGCCCTTCGCCATGATATTGGACCGGCACCGAATAAATGCTGTCGGCGTCGAGCGCGGGGATGACCGCTTCCTTGCGGACGTTGCAGAATTGGGCGATCTTGGCCCGCTCGCTCTCCGGCAGCGGCTTTTCGCAGCGGCACAGCAAGATGTCGGGCTGCACGCCCAGCGAGGCGAGTTCGCGCACACTATGCTGGGTCGGCTTGGTCTTCAGTTCGCCTGCCGCAGCAATATAGGGGACGAGCGTGACATGCACCGAAATCGCCTGGTCGCGGCCGACTTCATTACGCAGCTGACGAATCGCCTCGATAAAGGGCAGCGATTCGATATCGCCGACCGTTCCGCCGATTTCGCACAGGACGAAATCCAGATCTTCGGTATCGGCGCGCGCGAAATCCTTGATCGCATCGGTGACGTGCGGGATCACCTGGACCGTTGCGCCCAGATAGTCGCCGCGCCGTTCCTTGGCGATGATATCCTGATAGATGCGGCCCGAGGTCACATTGTCGCTCTGCCGCGCGGCCACGCCGGTGAAGCGTTCATAATGACCCAGATCGAGGTCCGTTTCGGCGCCGTCATCGGTCACATAGACTTCGCCATGCTGATAGGGGGACATGGTGCCCGGATCGACGTTTAAATAAGGGTCGAATTTCCGGATCCGCACGCGATATCCGCGTGCCTGCAACAATGCCGCCAGGCTAGCCGCCATCAAACCTTTGCCAAGGGAGGAGACCACGCCGCCGGTGATAAAAATGAACCGCGCCATGGGAGGATAGACTTACTCAATAGGAGGGGGACGGCGCAAGCCGTCGAATCGCTTGCGGCGGAAAATATTTCCGCCGCTTGCGGGGTGAATGGGGCCGTGGGGCCTTTTACTTGGTGGGCGGCGCCTTGGGAGCGCCCGCAGCCGAGGCATCCTGTGCCGCCGCTGCCGCTGCCGCCGCAGCCAGCGGATCATCGCTCGCGATGGCGGGCTCCGCGGCAGCAGGCGCCGCTGCGGGATCCGTTTCTGCCGGACCAGTCAGGATCGACGGGGTTTCGCTGCCCCCGCTCTGCGGCTGCGCGCTTTTAGACAGCGAGGTGTCGATGGTCGAGCCGCTCTTCCCCGAAGCCGCCATGGCGGCGAGCAGGATCGACAGGCCGACGAACATACAGGCGAGCACCGTCGTCGCGCGGGTCATGAAATCGGCCGCGCCGCGCGCCGAAAGCAGGCCCGCGGGGCTTCCGCCGACGCCCAGGCCGCCGCCTTCCGACTTCTGCATCAGGATGACCGCGATCATCGCGGCGGCTACGAGCGCCTGAACGACAAGCAGAAAGGTGAAGAGACCAGACATCGAATTTTCCCGAACTTGCGCGCCCTCAATCGGGTCGCGCCCGCCGCGCACATAGAGGCGAAGCGTCGTCGCTTCAACCCGCGAGTGTCGCCGCCGCCGCGACAATCGGCAGGAATTTGGCCGCCGTCAGGCTGGCGCCGCCGACCAGCGCGCCGTCGACATCGCCCGCGCCCAGCAGTTCGGCGGCATTGTCGCCATTGACCGAACCGCCGTAAAGCAGGCGCAATTCATTGGCCCCCGCGCCAATCCGCTCGGTCAGCGCGGCGCGGATCGACCCGTGCATCGCCGCCACATCCTCCACCGTGGGTACCAGACCGGTGCCGATCGCCCAGATGGGCTCATAGGCGATAGCGAGCCGTGTGCGATCGAACTGATCGGGCAGCGATTCGCGCACCTGCGCCAGCACATGGTCAATCGCGCCGCCCGCCTCGCGCACTTCGCGCGGCTCACCCACGCACAGGATCACCGAGAGGCCCGCCGCCAGCGCGGCCTCGGCCTTGGCTTTCACCTCCGCATTGGTTTCGCCGCATCCGTCGCGGCGCTCGCTGTGCCCGACGATCACCAGCGTCGCCCCGGCATCGGCCAACATTGAGGCAGCTACCGACCCCGTAAAGGCGCCCGCATCGGCGCTATGGCAATCCTGCCCGCCCACGGCGGCATCGGGTGCGGCGGCATGCATCGCGCCGATCAGCGTGAAGGGCGGGCACAGCGCGACATCGACCGACGGATGAGCAGCCGCGCCTTCAAAAATGGCGCGCGCCTCGTCCAGCGCCGACGCCAGGCCGTTCATCTTCCAATTGCCGACCACATATTTGCGCCGCGCCATCCTCTGCTCCTGCTCGTTCCTTGTTGAAATCTGGCCCGGCCCCTAGCGGGAGAATCGCGGCGGTGGCAAGGGCTCCGCCCCCGCCCGTCCCTGCTGCCAGCATCGCCGCCCCGGCCAGCGCAGCCGCATTCCCGCCTTGATGCACCGCCCCCGCGCGCCTAAAGCAACGCTCGACCGCGCCTCGCCGCGCTTTGCCCGAGAGATTAGCCAGAATATGATCACTGCCATTCGCCGCCTTTTCAGCTCCACGCTCGGCAAATTTTTCGCCCTCGCCTTTGTCGTCCTTGTGGGCGTCGCCTTCGCGCTCAGCGATGTGACGGGCAATTCGACCTTTGGCGGCCTTGGCGGCGCCAATGTCGCGCGCGTCGGCGATACCGACATCGGCGTCGGCGAACTGCGCGAACGCGTCCGCCTTGCCTATGATCAGGCGCGGCAGGAACAGCCGACGCTGACCATGGCGGCCTTTGTCGAATCGGGCGGAGTCGATCAGGTGCTCGCGCAGCTCGTCGAAGGGGCGGCGTTCGAGCAATTTGCGGGCGAATTGGGTTTCGGGGTCAGCAAGCGGCTCATTGATGGTCAGATCGCCGACCTGCCGGTGTTCGCCGGGGTCTCGGGCAAGTTCGACCAGACGCGCTTTGAAAATTTCCTCCGCCAGAATGGCATCAACGAAGCTTCCTTTCGCCGCGATATTCGCCAACAGCTTCTGGCCGAACAGATTGTGATGCCCATCGGTTCGATGCCGCGCATTGCAGTCGCCATGGCCGAACCCTATGCCGCCCTCCTCCTCGAACAACGCCGGGGGCAGGCGACGTTCATTCCGGCCCGTCCGCTGGCGCCAAAAAAGGATCCGGGCGATGCGACGCTTCGCAAATATCTCGACCAGAATCGCGCCAAATTCACCATCCCCGAACGGCGCGTGCTGCAATATGCGGTTTTCGAACGCAGCGAAGTTCCCGTGCCGGCGGTGACCGATGCCGAGATCGCGAAATTCTACAAGGATAACGCCGCCCGCTATGAAGCGCGCGAAACACGCCGCTTTGCGCAAGTGATCGCGCCCGACCAGAAAACCGCTGACAGCATTGCGGCCAAGGTCCGGGGCGGAACCTCGCTCGCCGCTGCGGCGCAGTCAGCGGGTCTTTCGGCGGCCACCACCGATGAGCTGACCCGCTCCGCCTATGCCGCCACAAGCAGCGCCGATGCCGCCAAGGCCGCCTTTTCCGCAAAGCGCGGTGAGGTGCTCGGCCCGCTCCAGACCGGGCTCGGCTGGGTCGTGGCCCGGGTGGAGGATGTAAAGTCGGTGCCCGCGCGCAGCCAGGCGGATGCCGCTTCCGAAATCCGCACCGAACTCGCCAAGACAAAGGCGAATGAAACGATTGTCGATTATTATAACGCGCTGCAGGACGCAGTGAACGGCGGCGCCTCGCTCGAGGAAGTCGCGACCGATCGCAATCTCAAGCTGGTCGAAACGCCTGCCCTGCTGGCGAGCGGCCAAGCCCCTGACAAGCCCGGCTACGCCCTGCCCCCCGAACTGGCGCCGGTGCTCACCCAGGCTTTCCAGCTTTCGGGCGAAGGCGAAGGCCAGCTTGCCACCATTGAGGAAAATGAGAAATTTGCCGTCTTTGCGGTCAAGTCGATCATCGCTGCCGCACCCCCGCCCTTTGCCGAAATTCGCGCCGACCTTCTTGCTGACTGGCAGCTTGCCGAAGGGCAGAAACTCGCTCGCGACAAGGCGCGCACCCTCGTCAAGGCGGTCGAAGGCGGCAAGACGCTCGCTCAGACGGTGCGCGACATTGGCCCCGACAATATCGGCCGGGTCCAGCCCATTGGCGGACGCCGCGCCGATCTGGGCCGCGACGGCCAACCAGTCCCGCCCGAACTGTCGCTGCTCTTTTCCATGGCCGAAGGCAGTGTGAAGACGCTCGAAATCCCCGGCAATCAGGGCTGGATGGTCATCGCGCTGACCGAAGTGAAGCGCCCGGACCCCAAGGAAATCGACCGCGAGCGCGTGAAGGCTATCGCCGGCCCGCTCGCCCCGGCCGTTGGCAATGAATTGGTGGCGCAGTTGATCGCCGAGGCGAAGCGCCGCGTGGGCGTCAAGATCAACCAGTCGCTGGTCGGTCAGCTTCGCAGCGAACTCACCGGCACCAATTCGGTTGTCGAATAGCGCCGCGATGAGCCTCGAGGGGAAGGCCGCCGCGCTTGAGGCGCTGGCGCAGGGGCGCGGCGCGGTCGTGTGGCAGCGGCTGATCTCCGATGTCGAGACCCCGGTTTCGGCGGCGCTCAAGCTTATCGAGCCGGGGCGCGGCGACTGGGTGCTCGAATCGGTCGAAAGCGGGGAGACGCGCGGGCGCTACAGCCTGATCGGTCTCGACCCCGATCTGATGTTCGAAGTGCGCGGGGATGCCGCGCGCATCAACCGCGACTGGCGCGCTGACCGCGGCGCCTTTGCCGACCTTGCGCCCCCCGCGCTCGACGCGCTGCGCGCCCTCGTCGCCGAATGCCGTTTCGACGTGCCCGAAATTTTGCCCAAGGCGCTCGCAACGCTGGTCGGCTTTTTCGCCTATGAAACCATCGGGCTCGCCGAAAAACATATCCCGCGCGCGCCGGGCGAGGGACTGGGCCTGCCCGACATGGTGTTCGTGCGTCCGACCACAATCCTCGTCTTTGACCGGCTCGCCGACGAGCTTTTCCTGATCGCGCCCATCTGGCCCGACGCCGGTGGCGCCATCGACCGGATGATCGAGGCGGCACAGGAGCGCCTCGACAGCGTCGCTGCGCGCCTCGCGAGCGGCAGCGCACAGCCGCAGCGCCCCGTAACCAGCGCGCTGCCCGAAGATATTGTCCCGTCCCCGGCCACCCGTCCGGAGGATTATGCGGCGATGGTCGGCACGGCGAAGGAATATATTGCCGCAGGCGATATTTTTCAGGTCGTGCTGTCGCAGCGTTTCTCGGCGCCCTTCGACCTTCCGCCGTTCGATCTTTATCGCGCGCTGCGGCGGATCAACCCATCGCCCTTCCTCTATTTCCTCGACCTCCCCGGCTTTGCCCTCATCGGATCGTCGCCCGAAATATTGGTGCGCGTGCGCGACGGCGAAATCACCATCCGCCCGATTGCAGGCACCCGCCCGCGCGGGCGCACCAGCGCAGAGGACGCCGAAAACCGCGAATCGCTGCTCGCCGATCCCAAGGAACGCGCCGAACATCTGATGCTGCTCGACCTGGGCCGCAACGACGTCGGCCGCGCCGCGACCGGCGGCAGCGTGACCGTCACTGACAGCTATACGGTCGAATTTTACAGCCATGTGATGCACATCGTCTCGAACGTCATCGGCCGCATCGCGCCGGACAGGGACGCCATCGACGCGCTGTTCGCGGGCTTTCCGGCGGGCACGGTCAGCGGCGCGCCCAAGGTGCGCGCCTGTCAGATCATCGCCGAACTCGAAGCCGAGGCGCGCGGACCTTATGCCGGCGGCGTCGGCTATTTCGCGCCCGACGGCAATATGGACAGCTGCATCGTGCTGCGCACCGCCATCGTCAAGGATGGCGAAATGCATGTGCAGGCAGGCGCGGGCATCGTCGCTGACAGCAATGCCGCCTATGAACAGCGCGAATGCGAAGCCAAGGCCGGCGCCCTCTTCGCCGCCGCCCGCGAAGCGGTCCGGCTCGCTGGCGCACCGGGATACGGACAGTGATCAAGGCGCGTGCCCCTTTCCACGTCGCATCACAACGCAGTGCTGATGGAGAAAGGGGCCTGTCGGCCCGGATTTTCTTCTCCGCGTCTCCGCGTCTCCGCGCGAATAATCTTTCAAATCCTCTGCGCTCTCTGCGCGCCCATATCCCTGCCGGAACAGCAGCTCCCGCCCTTCCCCGCCACGGCCAAAAGGATTAGGGCCAGCGCATGATCCTCGTCATCGACAATTATGACAGCTTCACCTTCAACCTCGTTCATTATCTGATCGAGCTGGGGGCCGAGGTGCGTGTCGAACGCAATGACGCGCTGACCGCCACCGAAGCCCTTGCCAGCGGCGCCGATGCCATTCTCATCTCGCCCGGCCCCTGCACCCCCAACGAAGCCGGGATCAGCCTCGATCTCGTCGCCGCCTGCGCCGAGGCACGGCGCCCGCTGCTCGGCGTGTGTCTGGGACATCAGGCGATTGGCCAGCATTTCGGCGGCACCGTCCAGCGCGGCCATTTGATGCACGGCAAAACCTCGCCCATTTGCCACGACAGCACGGGCCTGTTCGCCGATCTGCCCTCGCCGCTCACCGCGACCCGCTATCACAGTCTGGAAGTCGTCGATATTCCGGACAGTCTCGCGATCAATGCGACCAGCGACGACGGCGCGGTCATGGGCTTTCGCCATGCCGAACTGCCGATCCATGGCGTGCAATTCCACCCCGAAAGCATTGCCACCGAACATGGCCATGCCATGCTCGCCAATTTCCTGCGGATCGCGGGGTTGCCGGTAAAGGAAAGAAAGCCCGCATGAGCCGTTTCGGGCCCTTTCCCGACCCCGCGCAGTTTCTGGAATATGACGAGGCCGAGGCCGCCTTTGCCACCATGCTCGACGGCGGTGGCAGCGATGAAGAAGTCGGCGCCTTTCTCGTCGCCTTGTCGGATCGCGGCGAAACCATGGTCGAAATCGCCGCTGCGGCGCAGGCGATGCGCGACCGGCTGATCGCCATCGAAGCTCCCGAAGGCGCGATCGACGTGTGCGGCACCGGGGGCGATGGGCATCATACGCTCAATGTCTCGACCGCCGTGTCGATTGTCGTGGCCGCCTGCGACGTGCCGGTCGCCAAGCATGGCAATCGCGCCGCCTCCTCCAAATCGGGCGCGGCGGACACGTTGGAGGCGCTGGGCCTCGACATGGAGCGCGCCGACCGCATGGCCGAGGAACAGCTCGCCGATCTCGGCATCTGTTTCCTTTTCGCGGGCACCCGCCATCCGGCGATGAAGCGCATCATGCCGATCCGCCGTGCGCTCGCGCGCCGCACCATCTTCAACCTGATGGGACCCCTCGCCAACCCTGCACGGGTGACGCGCCAGCTTATCGGCATCGCGCGGCCCGCCTATGTCCCCGTCTATGCCGAGGCGCTGCACCGGCTGGGCACCGATCATTCACGCGTCATCTGCGGCGATGAAGGCATTGACGAACTGTCGCTCGCGGGCGGCAATGAAGTCGCCGTTGTCACCCCGCAGGGGGTGCAGATGCAGCGCAGCCACGCCGCCGACGGCGGCCTGCCGACGCGCCCCATTTCGGACATTCGCGGCGGCGATGCGGCCTATAATGCGAGGGCCCTGCGCGCGCTGCTTCAGGGCGAGCCCGGCCCCTATCGCGACGCCGTCCTTTATAACGCCGCCATGGCACTCATCGTCGCGGGCGAGGCGGAAACGGTCGCCGAAGGGGTGGAGGAAGCCGCCGAAGCCATTGACAAGGGGCTCGCCAACGCGCTCCTCAACTGCTGGATCGCTTATAAATGAACCGCCTCACCCGGATCCTCGATACCAAGGCGCAGGAAGTCGCCGAACGCCGCGCCGCGCGCAGCCTCGCCGATCTCGACAGCGCCGCGCGCGAAGCCAGCCCGCCACGCGGCTTTCGCGCCGCGCTTCAGGCAAAGATCGATGCCGGGCAATTCGCCCTCATCGCCGAAATCAAGAAAGCTTCACCCTCCAAAGGCCTGATTCGCGCCGATTTCGACCCCGCCGACCACGCCCGCGCCTATGCCGCTGGCGGCGCGGCCTGCCTCTCGGTGCTCACCGACGCGCCATATTTTCAGGGGCATGAGGATTATCTGGTCGCCGCGCGCGCCGCCTGTGACCTTCCCGTGCTCCGCAAGGATTTCATGATCGACCCCTGGCAGGTCGCCGAAGCGCGCGCCATCGGCGCCGACGCGATATTGATCATCGTCGCCGCGCTCGAAGACAGCATGATGCGCGAGATCGAGGCCGCCTCCATCGAACGCGGCATGGACGTGCTGGTCGAGGTGCATGACGAGGCCGAACTCGACCGGGCGCTCACCGCACTCCAGTCGCGCCTGATCGGCGTCAACAACCGCGACCTTCGCACCTTCGAAACCGATCTCGCGGTCACCGAACGCCTCGCCGCGCGCGTGCCTGCGGACGCCCTGCTCGTCGGCGAAAGCGGCATCGCGGCCCACGCCGACTGCCAGCGCCTCAGCCAAAGCGGCGTCAACGCCTTCCTCGTCGGCGAAAGCCTGATGCGCCAGCATGACGTCACGGCGGCAACCAGGGCGCTGCTAGAGGGATAGGGCCAGCCTTCTCCCCTCCCTTCGTCATCCCGGACTTGATCCGGGATCCATGCAGCGCCGGTGGAAATAGATCCCGGATCAAGCCTGTCCTGAGCCTGTCGAAGAGTTCGGGATGACGACGAAAGGCACACTCCCCCCTTGCCTTTCTCGCCGCGCCCGTGCTTCGCTCCCGCGCCATGACAACCCGCCCGACTCATCTCGACGAAACCGGCGCCGCGCATATGGTCGATGTCGGGGCCAAGCCCGCGACGCAGCGCCGCGCGGTGGCCAGCGGACGCATCACCATGTCGCCCGGCGCCCTCGAAGCGATCCGCAGCGGCAATGCCCCCAAGGGCGATGTGCTCTCCACCGCGCGCATCGCGGGCATCATGGCGGCGAAGCGCACCGCCGACCTCATCCCGCTTTGCCACCCCATCGCGCTCAGCAAGGTCAGCGTCGATTTCGCGTGGGAAGCAGACGGGCTTTCGGTCGCCGCCACCGCCGCCACCACCGGCCCGACGGGGGTGGAGATGGAGGCTCTCACCGCCGCCTCGGCCGCGCTGCTCACCCTTTATGACATGGCAAAGGCGCTCGACCGCGCGATGGTGATCGGCGACATTCGCCTGCTCGAAAAGAGCGGCGGGCGCTCGGGCGACTGGCGCGCCGCATGAGCGGGCTGCTCGCGGTCGAACAAGCCCAGACGCGCCCCCCCCCCCCCCGCCCGCCGCTTCCGCCCGAAGAAATCGCGGTAACTGAAGCCACTGGCCGCTATATTTCAGACCATGTTATAGCAGCGCGCGACCAGCCCGCCGCTCCGCTCTCGGCAATGGACGGCTATGCCATCCGCTTTGCCGATATGCCGGGGCCATGGCGCATCGCGGGCGAAGTCGCCGCTGGCACCGCCCCCACCGCCGCGCTGGCACCCGACGAGGCGATCCGTATTTTCACCGGCGCGATGCTGCCCGCGGGCGCCGACACAGTGATCGTGCAGGAAGATGTCACCGCCAAGGGCAGCGACCTCCTCCTCAGCGGCGAAGGCCCCGGCGCGGCGGGCCGCCATGTCCGCGCGGCGGGCGGCGATTTCCGCACCGGCGACCGGCTGCTTGCACGCGGCACCCGCCTCACTCCCGGCGCCATCGCCGCCGCGATCATGGGCGGCGCCGCGCGCTTCGCCGTCGGCGCCCGCCCGCGCATCGCCATACTCGCGACCGGCGACGAGCTTGTCGCCCCCGGCACGCCCCTCGCCCCCGGCCAGATCCCCGACAGCAACGGCATTATGCTCGCCGCCATGCTCGCCCCGCTCCCCGTCATCCTCGGCGAAAGCCGCCGCGTGCCCGACAGCCGTGCCGCGCTCGCCACCGCGCTGGCAGAGCTTGCCTCCCGCCATGACATCATCGTCACCATTGGCGGCGCATCGGTCGGCGACCATGATCATGTCGCGGGCGCGCTCGCCGATGCGGGCGGCACCCTCGATTTCTGGAAAATCGCCATGCGCCCCGGAAAGCCGCTCATCGCAGGCCGCATCGGCGACGCCGTGCTGCTCGGCCTCCCCGGCAATCCCGCCTCGGCCTTTGTCACTGCGACCTTGTTCCTGCTGCCGCTCGCGCGCCACCTCGCCGGGGCCGCCGATCCGCTGCCCCGCATCCGCCAGGCCCCGCTCGCCGCGCCGCTCGGCCCCGGAAAAGCCCGCCGCGAATATCTGCGCGCGCGCCTCACCGATGATGGCCTTCTGCCCTTCACCAGCCAGGATAGCGGCCAGACGCGCCCGCTGGCCGAGGCTGATGCGCTGCTCATCCGGGAGATCGGCGCTCCCCCGGCGCCCGCAGGCAGCATGGCACCCTATATCGGCATCGCTTGACAAATCGCGCTTCGTTCCACTATCGTTCCCCTTATGTCCGGTAATGGCATCGTGGAGAACGACCAATGTTGACCGCCAAGCAGCATGAGCTGCTCCGCTTCATCCAGCAAAAGCTCGACGACAGCGGCATTTCGCCTTCGTTTGAGGAAATGAAGGAAGCGCTGGGGCTGAAATCCAAATCGGGGATTCACCGTTTGATCAGCGCTTTGGAAGAACGCGGCTTTCTCCGCCGCCTGCCCAATCGCGCCCGCGCGCTGGAGGTGCTGAAGCTCCCCGACGCAGCAAAAGCTCCTGCCCCGGCTGGCGGCAGCGACAATATCGTCCCGCTCCGCAAGCCCGCGCCCGCGCTGCGCCCCGTGGCGGCGAATGATATTATTGAAGTGCCGCTGCACGGAAAAATCGCCGCTGGCGTGCCGATTGAGGCGTTTGAAGATCATGAACAGCTTTCGGTTCCCGCCGCGCTGCTCGGCTCGGGCGACCATTATGCGCTCGAAGTATCGGGCGATTCGATGGTCGAGGCGGGGATTCTCGACGGCGATTATGCGCTGATTCAAAAGGCCGATACCGCGCGCGAGGGGGAAATTGTCGTCGCGCTCGTCGATGGCGAAAATGCCACGCTCAAATATTTCCGCCGCGAAGGCGCGATGATCCGGCTCGATCCCGCCAACAGCGCCTATGAGCCGCAGCGCTACCCCGCCGAACGCGTCATGGTGCAAGGTCGGCTTTCGGGACTGCTTCGTCGTTACCACTAAGTTGCTGGGGGTTGCGCCACGGATGATCGTCGCGCACCCGGTGCGCCGCGACGACCCGCGGCGTCGCGCCCAGATAAAATAAAAGGCCGCCCGTTTCCGCGAGGCTGTCGCGGTCGATGGTCAGCCAGCGCGCGCGGCACGATCGCGGCAGCCAGCGTTCGCTGATCACCACATCGGCCGCGGCGCAGGCCGCCGCCATATCCTCCGCCTCCATCCGGTCGCGGCCATGGGCGACAAGGATGATGCGCGCATTCTCCGCCGCCTCCCCCGCCCCGCTTCGCTGCGCCCAGCGGCAAAGATCACGGTTGCATTCGGCATGGGAAAGCTCGGCCAGCGCCGTCAGCGGTGTGTCGATCCCGGCGGTCTCGGCCATGGCGCTTCGCACATAATCGCCCGCCCGCGCACGCAGCATCGCATAGCTGCCATCGGGCTGCGCCGCGGCAATATGCCGCCCGTCGCCCGTGACGAGCAGATCGGGGCGCGGCTGTAGCAGCAGCGCGCCCATGCCCAGGACGAGCGGCCCCGCGCCCCACCAGCGCCAGCCGCTTCGCCATAACAACATCCACAGTCCGCCCCCGATCGTCAGCGCAAAGCCCCAGGGCGGAAAGCTCGGCAGCGTCGTCACCGCGCCCGGCGCCCCCGCGACGCCATGCGCCAGCATGATGAGCAGGTTGAGCGCAGTTTCCGCCACCCACCAGAAGGGCGCGCCCAGCCCCGCCGCATCGAACAGCAGCGCGAGCGCCTCGGCGGGCATGATGACAAAGGTGGTGAGCGGAATGGCGATGATATTGGCGAGCGCGCCATAAAGCCCTGCCTTGTGGAAATGAAAAAGCGCAATCGGGGTCAGCGCAATCTCGACGACCGCGCCGGTCGCGAACAGCCCGGCAATGCCGCGCCCCAGCCGCTTGATCCGCGCCTCGTCCCGCCGCTCCAGAAAGGCGCGCATGGGGGCGCTTTCGTGGAGCGCGATAATCGCCGTCACCGCCGCAAAGCTCAATTGGAAGCTCGGCCCCGCCAGTGCCTCGGGCCAGAAGAGCATGACGATCAGCGCCCCCGCCGCAACCAGCCGCAGGGTCAAGGCCTCGCGCCCGATCAGAAAGGCGATAAGCACCAGCGTCGCGGCGATAAAACTCCGCAAGGTCGGCACTTCGGCCCCGGCGAGCAAGGTATAGCCGCCTCCCGCAAGCGCCCCCGCCGCCGCCGCGAGCGGCAGCACCAGCCCGGCAAGCGCCAGCCGGCGGCTGAGCGCGAGCAACCGCATCGCGAAAAACATCGCAAAGCCCACGACCGCGGTGACATGCAGCCCGCTGATCGACAACAGATGCGCGAGGCCCGACCGGCGCATCGCTTCCTCATCGGCCTCGTCAATCGCGCCCCGGTCGCCCGTCACCAGCGCCGATGCGACCCCGCCCGCCGACCCCGCCACCTCGCCCTGGATATGCGCGCTCAGCCGCGCGCGAAGCGGCGCTTCGGCCGCGCCCGCCCCCTTGGCGCTGGCAATGTCGCCGAAAATCGTGCCGACGCCGCCTATCCCGTCAAACCAGGCGCGCTGGGCAAAATCATATCCGCCGGGCAGGCTCGCCGATGGCGGCGGCATCAAGCGCGCGCGCAGGCCGATATATTCGCCCGCAACGATGCCCACCGCCTGTTCGCTGCGCGCGGTCAGCCGCAGGCGCGGCGGCAGGTCGGCGCGCGCGATCGGGCGCAGCCACAGCCGTATCTGCCCGCGCGCGGGCAGCGGCTGCACCCGTTCGACCCCGGCGGAAAATTCGGTCGTCACCGGCCAGGCGAGCACTGGCGCCGCGACCCACAGCGCGCGGCCCCAGATCAGCAGCAATCCCGCCGCCATCGCCGCGCATCCGATGACGAGCATTCGCCCGCTGCGCCGCCGCCAGCCGATCAGCAGCCCGGCACAAACCCCCGCGCCGAGCAGCAACAGCAGCCCGATCCACGCCGTGCGCGTGGGCAGCGCGAGCCAGGCCGTGATCCCCGCGCCCAGCGCAATTGGCAGCCACAGGCCGATGCGTTCGCGCTCGCGCTCCAGTCGCGCCTCCAGCGCGTCCAGAACGCGCGCGACCATGCGCGCGCGCGCTTGCGCCGCCCGCGCGCGAATGGGCGTTTGAAGCTGCCTTGTCGCCATGCTAGGGGCTGCCCCGATCCCTTTCCGGCGCCCAGATTGGCCGGAATTTTCAAACTGAGTGAAAGACCCGTCGGTGGCAACTGAAATCCCTACCAATATTGCAGAACCGCGTGAGGCGACCGGCGCCGATGTCGTGACCCGTTTCGCCCCCTCCCCCACGGGTTTTCTCCATATCGGCGGCGCGCGCACGGCGCTGTTCAACTGGCTGTTCGCGCGCCATCATGGCGGCAAATTCCTGCTGCGGGTCGAGGACACCGACCGCGCGCGTTCGACCGATGACGCGATTGAAGCGATTCTCGACGGGATGCGCTGGCTCGATCTCGACTGGGACGGCGACACCGTCTTCCAATTCGCCCGCGCACCCCGCCATGCCGAGGTGGCAGCCGCCTTGCTCGAAAAGGGCGCGGCCTATCGCTGTTATCTGACGCAGGATGAACTCGCCGCAATGCGGGCAGAGGCGCAGGAAAAGCGCCTGCCCTTCCGCGTCCGCAGCCCGTGGCGCGACCGGAGCGACGGCGACCCCGCCGCGCCGCATGTGGTGCGCCTGCGCGCGCCGCAGGATGGTGCGACGACGATCCGCGACCGGGTGCAGGGCGAGGTGACGGTGCAAAATGCCGAACTCGACGATTTCATCCTGCTACGCAGCGACGGCACCCCCACCTATATGCTCAGCGTCGTCGTCGATGATCATGACATGGGCGTCACCCATGTCATTCGCGGCGATGATCATCTCAACAACGCCTTTCGCCAGATTGCGCTGCTGCGCGCGATGGGCTGGGCCGAACCCGTTTATGCCCATGTCCCGCTGATCCACGGCGCCGACGGCGCCAAGCTGTCGAAACGCCATGGCGCGCTCGGCGTCGATGCCTATCGCGACGAAATGGGCTATCTTCCCGAAGCGGTGAATAATTATCTCCTCCGCCTCGGCTGGGGGCACGGCGATGATGAGATCATCAGCCGCGACCAGGCGATTGAATGGTTCGACCTCGACCATGTCGGCCGCTCGCCCTCGCGCTTCGACTTTAAAAAGCTTGAAAATCTGAACGGCCATTATCTGCGCGAGGCTGATGACGCACGTCTCGCCGCGCTCGCCGCCCCGCGGATCGAAAATCAGCTGGGCCGCAGCCTCGATGATGCAGAAAAGGCGCTCCTCACTCGCGCCATGGCCGCGCTCAAGCCGCGCGCCAAGACGCTGATCGAGGTTGGCGATGGCGCCTTGTTCCTTTTCGAACAATTGCCGCTGCAAATGGAAGAAAAAGCCGCGCAATTGCTGCAAAATGCGCCCGAAGGGCTGCTCGCGGCAACAACCGAACGGCTGCGCGGACTCGATGAATGGACTGCCGAAACGCTCGAAGAAGCGGTACGGGCAGAGGCCGAAGCCGCCGGATTGGGGCTGGGCAAATTGGCCCAGCCGCTGCGCGCGGCACTGACAGGCCGCAGTATTTCCCCGGGAATCTTCGACGTGCTGCTCCTCTTGGGGCGCGAGGCCAGCCTGGCGCGACTTGACGCAGCGCACAATTATCCGGCAGGGGCGTAGCCACAGTCTCACCCTCCGTCAGATCAGGGGAATGAATATGACCGAGAAAAATGCCAAAATCACTCTGGGCAACCAGACTATCGACAGCCCCGTCCTCTCGGGAACGGTGGGACCCGATGTCATCGACATCCGCAAGCTCTACGGCCAGACGGGTGCCTTCACCTATGATCCCGGATTCACCTCGACCGCGAGCTGCGAATCGAAACTCACCTATATCGACGGCGACGAAGGCGTTCTTCTTCACCGCGGCTATGCGATTGGCGACCTCGCCGAACATTCGAGCTTCATGGAAGTCGCCTATCTCCTCTTGAACGGAGAGCTTCCGAACGCCGACGAGCTTGCCTCGTTCGACAGCACCATCACCCGCCACACCATGCTGCATGAACAGCTTGCGACTTTCTATCGCGGTTTCCGCCGCGACGCGCACCCGATGGCCATCATGTGCGGCGTCGTCGGCGCTCTCTCGGCCTTCTACCATGATTCGACGGAAATTCACGATCCGCACCAGCGGATGATTGCCAGCCACCGGCTGATCGCGAAAATGCCGACCATCGCTGCCATGGCGTATAAATATTCGGTAGGACAGCCCTTCATCTATCCGAACAACGACCTCAGCTATACCGGAAATTTCCTGCGTATGACCTTCGGCGTCCCGGCCGAGGAATATGAAGTCGTCCCCGCCGTCGAGCGGGCGCTGGACCGGATTTTCATTCTTCACGCTGACCATGAGCAAAATGCGTCGACCTCGACGGTCCGCCTCGCGGGCTCGTCGGGCGCCAATCCCTTTGCGTGCATCGCGGCGGGCATCGCTTGTCTGTGGGGTCCCGCGCATGGCGGCGCGAACGAAGCCGCGCTCAACATGCTGCGCGAAATCGGCCGCCCGGAACGCATCCCCGAATATATCGCGCGCGCCAAGGACAAGGACGACCCGTTCCGCCTGATGGGCTTTGGCCACCGCGTTTATAAAAATTACGACCCGCGCGCGACGGTGATGCAAAAAACGGTGCGCGAAGTGTTCGACGCGCTCAAGGTCAACGACCCCGTGTTCGAAGTCGCGCTGCAGCTTGAGGAAATGGCACTCAACGATGATTATTTCATCGAAAAGAAGCTGTTCCCCAATGTCGATTTCTATTCGGGCGTGATCCTTTCGGCGATCGGTTTCCCGACGACGATGTTCACCGCTCTCTTCGCGCTCGCCCGCACCGTCGGCTGGGTCGCGCAGTGGAACGAAATGATTTCGGACCCCGCGCAGAAGATCGGTCGCCCGCGCCAGCTTTACACCGGCCCGACGCACCGTCCCTTCGTGCCGGTCGACAAGCGCTAAGCGCCTGCAGACATGAAAAGGAAAAGGGGCCCCAGCGGCCCCTTTTTTCTGCGCGAAAATCCGGGCTTACGCCCAGTCCGTCACCCCGGGCTTGACCCGGGGCCCGCCTTTTTCTGGACGGGACCAGACGTCGCTCACGCAAGACTCCGCTATGCGCCCCTATTCCCCATCCCGCGCCGGCAGGCTCAGCGTGAAGCGCGCGCCCTGCCCCGGCGCGCTGTCGACGGTCAGATCCCCGCCCATGGCGCGCGCCAGACGACGCGCGATATAAAGGCCAAGGCCCGATCCGCTATTGTCGGTGCGCCCCAGCCGCTCGAATTTTTCGAAGACCGCATCCTGCTGATCGACGGCAATTCCCTGCCCCTGATCGGCGACGGTCACCATCGCCCGGTCCCCCTCACGATCAACGCGAATCCATATTTGCGAATTTTCAGGCGAATAGCGCACGGCATTGCCAAGGAGGTTGAGCAGCACCTGCAGCACCCGGCGAAATTCGCCGAACGCGGGCATTTTGTCGTCGGTCTTCGGCGCGTCGATGCGAATGCCCTTTTCCTCGGCCTTCATGCCGAGCAGACCGACCGCGCGCCGGGCGAGGTCGCCGAGGTCAATCTCGTCAGCCGCCGCCTTGAAGCCCGGACGTTCGATATTCTGCAGATCCGCCAGATCATCGACCAGCCCCAGCAAATGGCGCGCCGCGTGGGCGATATCCCCGGCATAACGGGCATAGTCGGACCGGATCGGCCCATCGAACTGCCCCGAAATCGTCTCAGCGGTGGCGATGATGCGGCTGAGCGGCCCGCGCAGCGCGCCGTCGATCCGCCGGCCGAAAGTGGGATCGGACAGCGGCAGGGAGCCAAAGGCCGGATCGGAGGTGACCGGCGCAGATGCCTCCTCTGCAACGGGCGACAGGCTTTGCGCCAGTGGCTCGCCGGGCACCGCGATTCCGCGAAAGCCGGAAAATCCGCCGCGCGCGTCGAACAGCGGCACGCCCGACAGGATCATATGCGTGCGCGGATCATCCCCGGCGCGTACATGCTGATCGGCAAATTCGCGCTGCTGCGCCAGCGCTTGCAACAAGGGGAAGCGACCATCCTTGTCGGCTTGCAATTCGAATAATTCGGCGAGCGATTGCCCTGCCCATTCGGCCGGAACCGGCGGCGCCGCCTCGCCTGCACGCAGCGCAATCGCACGCAACTGCGCGTCACATTCCCACGTCCAATCCTGCGGCGAAGGCAAGGGGCCGTCCTCTCCCCTCTCCTCCGCGCTGGAAGCCACGGGGGGTGGAGACGGTTCGGTCTGCCAGTCGCTGATTTCAAGGTCCGCGCCGCGCGCATCGGGCCGGATATGGACCAGTGCATGAATATCGCTGCGCTCATCAGCCGCAACAAAGGGCCGCGCGATTTCGCGGTCGAGCCGCATCGCCAATATGATCAGCCGCGCGAGGTGCGGCAGCGCCAGCGGTTGACCGATGGTGGCGCCTGCCCGTTCCTGCAAGCGCAGCAGCGGCGCATCGGCGGCAACCAGCGCGCCGCTGCGGTCGACCCGCCCCCGGATGAGGGGTTCGCTCATGTCCTGCTTCCCGCACCCACGGCGCGCGCGGGCAGACGCGCAAGCGATGCCTCCACCTGTGCCAAAGCGCCTGTGTCCAGTTCCAGCGGCGCACAAAGCCGCGCCAGATCGTCGCCATCGGCGCATATCAGGGCAAGGCTGGTCTCGGCATAGAGCCGGTCACGCGCCGCCGCGAGCAAAGCGATCAGGGTGGGCCAGTCATGCCGCTCCGCCGCATCATGGGCGGCCGCGCGCAGCCGCCCCCGCGTCACCAGCAACTGGTGATAGGCGCGGCCCGCGGTATCAATGCCCGCCCCGGCCGTCTGTTCGTCGAGCGCGGCGCGCACATGGTCGCCCAATTGCCGCGCCAATGCCGGGTCGCCGCCCAGCCGTTCGAGCCGCCATCCGGCCATGTCGTTGAGCAGCGCGCGATAAGTGCCGCTGTCGAGGTCATGCGCGGTCAGCGTCGGCTGCCCTGCGGCGTCGAAGCGTGCGCGGTGGGCGATTTGCAACGCCAGATAGGCGCGCCCCTCGCGTTCATCCGCCTCGCTTTGCTCCGCCTCGCGCGGTGCGACCGTCGCATCGGGCTGTGTTTCCGCCTCCGCTGGCGGAGCTCTCCCGGCCGGCTCGCTCGTCCACGCCGAACGCGCCCGCCAGCGATGTTCTTCGCCGCGCGCAAAGCAGAAATAGGCCAGCCGATCGCCGCCGGGCAGGCCGCCATATAGCCAGTCGGTCCAAAGCGCCGCGCTGTCGAAATCGCGGTCGATCCGCCGCGCAGTCGCCGCCACCAGCCGCCGCGCAATCGCCAGCGACAGCGCGCGCTGCTCTTCGGTCAGCCGTTCCGCCCCCGGCGCGGCAAAAAAATCGCCCAATTCGCGCAGGCGCGCCGACAGGGTCGGCGACGGCATATCCATGCCGGTCGGGGCGAGAATCTCACTCATGCAATGCTGGCCCTATCAGCCGAGCGTTAATGCCGCCTAAACCTTGCTGTTCTTCGCAATTTCGGGATCGGGACGGCGTGCGAGCCGCTGCCACAGCAAAATCTGGAGCAGCGCGAGCAGCGGCAATATGGCGAACATCAGCGGCGCCAGCCCGAACAGCAGCGCGGGCGCCAGCATCAGCCAGGCCTGATCGGCATCGGGGAGCAGCCAATGAAAGCGCCTTTTCTCTCCGCCATCCTCATAGAGGGCACGCGCGAGCAATATGGTTGCCGCCAGACAAGGCGCAAGCGCCGCCTCGGCAAAAGGCGGCATTTTATGTGCGGGCCCGCCGAGCGACAGCAGCCAGGGAAAGCTGCCCAAGAGCAGCCAGGAAAAACGGCGAATCCAGTGGCGTATCCGGTCCTGCCGCGCACTTTCGGCGCGAAAGGACGAGAGGAAACGCATCGCCGCCAGCCCCAACCCGGCGACAATCGCGACCAACGCCCCCGCCGCCGCCAGCCCGCTGGCCGCGAGTAGCGCGACGATGATCCACAAAAGCCCGGTAATCCACGGCAGATAGCGCGCGGTGGCGGGTGATTTCACCAGCACCGGCCCCATCAGCCGCACCAGCGGCATCATCACCGCCGACCGGCCCAGCCCCATGCCGCCATATTCGACCTGTTGCAGGCTCGATTGCTCGATCAGCACCGCCGTCGGCCGGTCGGTGACAATCGCAATCTCCCCCTGTTCGAACAGGGCGGGTTCGCAATAGAGGCGCCGCGCGCTGGCCTGCACCGCAAGGCGCAGCAGGGTCAGCATCATGTCCCACTCGCCCGGCATGGCGGCCAGGTCAGCGACCATCTGCCCCGACACGCTGGCCAGCCCGCCCCAGCGCCGCGTCGCGTCAATCCGCTCAAATCCCTGGGTCAACAGCGTATCGCCGGTCACCAATATGGCGGGTGCGGCGCTTTTGGCGATGGCGGCATAATGGGTGCCGCCGGCGCGCAGCCCGTCGGCGACGAGCAGCAATTGGTCGTCGGCGCTGACCACCGCGGCAACATCGGCGGCGGTCCGCACCGGCGTCACCTTCATGCCGCGCCGCTGGATGCGGTCGCACGTCGCAAGCAATTCGCCCGGCACCGTCCCCACGGCGACAAGCATATGGGTGACCCCCGCATCGGCGAGCCGCACCGCCTGGCGCTCGATCAGCGCCTCGCCCGCCACATGGACAAGCGCGCGCAAACCGCCGTCAGGCAATATTTCACTGGCGCCGACCAGCGCGATCAAGGCCACCGGCACCCCCCAGGCAGGCAGAATTTCATCGTCCGCGACCTTTAGGGCGTGATGACGGATTGGCAAGCGGCGATATTGCGCCATGACGCCGCCGCCCGCCCTGGCCCCAGGGCAAAAGCGACCAGCGCGTGTATCGCCAAAAAAACCTCTCAAAACCGTCCGAATCGCTGGCATTTGCACGGGGGTTGGGCTAGGCCCGAACCACCTCCTGAAAAGAAGAAAAAGGCCGGGTCTTGACCGAAGAAAATTCGCATATTCCGCCGTCGGAGAATGGTGTTTCGCCGATCAACATCGTCGACGAGATGAAGACCTCTTATCTCGACTATGCGATGAGCGTCATCGTCAGCCGCGCGCTGCCCGATATCCGCGACGGCTTGAAACCGGTTCACCGCCGCATTCTTTATGCCGCGCAGGAAGGCGGCTTCGTTCCGGGGCGTCCGTACAAGAAATCGGCGAAGATCGTCGGCGACGTGATGGGTAATTATCACCCGCATGGCGACAGCGCGATTTACGACGCGCTCGCGCGCATGACGCAGGATTGGTCGATGCGCGTGCCGCTGATCGACGGTCAGGGCAATTTCGGCTCGATGGACCCCGATCCCCCGGCCTCGATGCGTTATACCGAGGCGCGCCTCGCCAAAACGGCGATGGTGCTGCTGGGCGATCTCGACAAGGACACCGTCGATTTCCAGCCCAACTATGACGGCAGCCGCGAAGAGCCCACGGTTCTGCCCGCGCGCTTCCCCAATCTGCTCGTCAATGGCGCGGGCGGCATTGCCGTCGGCATGGCGACCAATATTCCGCCGCATAACCTCGGTGAAGTCGTCGATGCCTGCCTCGCCACCATCGACCGCCAGCTCGAAGGCGGCGCGCCGCTTTCGGTCGAGGAATTGATGCAGATCATTCCCGGCCCCGATTTCCCGACCGGCGCGATGATTCTGGGCCAGGGCGGCGCGCGCAACGCCTATAACAGCGGGCGCGGGTCGATCATGATGCGCGCGACCCATGATGTAGAGGAAGGGCGCGGCGACCGCCGTTCGATCGTCCTCACCTCCATCCCCTTTCAGGTCGGAAAATCGGGCCTCGTCGAAAAAATCGCCGAGGCCGCGCGCGACAAGCGCATTGAGGGCGTCGCCGATATCCGCGACGAATCGAACCGCGAGGGCGTGCGGATCGTCATCGACCTCAAGCGCGATGCGACCCCCGATGTCGTGCTCAACCAGCTCTGGCGCCACACCCCCGCCCAGTCGAGCTTCCCCGCCAATATGCTCGCCATTCGCGGCGGCCGCCCCGAAATGCTGGCGCTGCCCGATATTTTGAACGCCTTCATCACCTTCCGCGAGGAAGTGATCACCCGCCGCTGCAAATATGAGCTGGCGAAGGCGCGCGACCGGGCGCACATCTTGCTCGGCCTTGTCGTCGCGGTCTCGAACCTCGACGAGGTTGTCCGCATCATTCGCGGCGCGCCCAATCCGGCCGCGGCGCGCGAGGCGCTGCTGTCGCGCGAATGGCCGATCGGCGAAATCGCTCCCTATATCCGGCTGGTCGAAGCGATTGAGGGCGAGATGGAAGAGGCGAGCGTCTATCGCCTCTCCGAAACGCAGGTAAAGGCGATCCTCGAGCTGCGCCTCCACCGCCTTACCGCGCTCGGCCGCGACGAAATCGGCGACGAGCTCAAGGAACTGGCGACGGTGATCGAGGAACTGCTCTCGATCCTGGCCGACCGGGTCAAGCTTTACGGCGTGATGCGCGAGGAGCTGGTCGCGGTCCGCGCCGAATTTGCGACCCCGCGCAAGACGCTCATCGCGCCTGCCGCCGATGGCATCGACGATGAAGATCTGATCGAACGCGAGGATATGGTCGTCACTGTCACCATGGACGGCTATATCAAGCGCACCCCGCTCGATACCTTCCGCGCGCAGCGGCGCGGCGGTAAGGGCCGTGCGGGCATGGCGACCAAGGATGCCGATGTCGTCTCCGAGCTGTTCGTCACCTCGACGCACACGCCGGTGCTCTTCTTCTCGACCCTTGGCCGGGTTTACCGCATGAAAGTGTGGCGCCTTCCCGAAGGCGGCCCGGCGACGCGCGGGCGCCCGATGGTCAATCTGCTCCCGCTCGAAACGGGGGAGACCATCTCGACCGTCCTCCCGCTGCCCGAGGATGAGGATGAATGGGGCAAGCTCCACGTCATGTTCGCCACGGCAAAGGGCAGCGTGCGGCGCAACAGCATGGACGCCTTCACCAACGTCCCCTCGAACGGCAAGATTGCGATGAAGTTCGAAGGCGATGATGCCGACGACCGGCTGATCGGCGTCGCGCTGCTCGACGAAAGCGACGATGTGCTGCTCGCCACCCGCCAGGGCAAGGCGATCCGCTTTGCCGCCGAGGATGTGCGCGAATTTCAAAGCCGCAACTCGACCGGCGTGCGCGGCATGCGGCTCGCGGAAGGCGACGCCGTCATCTCGCTTTCGATCCTCCACAAGGTCGGCACGACCAGCGACGAGCGCGAGGCCTATCTGCGCGCCGCGCCGTGGAAGGATAATGAGAATGAACCGACGCTCAGCGATGAGCGCATGGCCGAACTCGCCGAGCGCGAACAATTCATTCTTACCGTCTGCGCCAATGGCTATGGCAAGCTGTCGTCGGCCTATGAATATCGCCGCACCGGTCGCGGCGGTCAGGGCATCACCAATATCGACAATATCGCCCGCAACGGCCCCGTTGTCGTCAGCTTCCCGGCAACGCAGGCGCACCAGCTGATGCTCGTCACCGATCAGGCCAAGCTCATCCGCATGGGTCTCGACAGCCTGCGCGTCATCGGGCGCGGCTCGGCGGGCGTGCGTTTGTTCGACGTCGCCAAGAATGAGCATGTCGTCTCCGCCGCGCTCATCGAGGAAAGCGACGAAGAGGAAGAGGGCGAAGGCACCGAGGGTGTAGCCGAAACCGCGCCCGAAACCCCGCCGTCCCAAACCCCGGAAGCCGAAACGCCGAACGAATGACCACCCGTACCGCCTTCAAGATATTGACGGCAGACCAGTGGGCGGCGTTCGAGCGCGACGGGCATTTTCGCGGCGCGCCGGTGGATATTGCCGATGGCTATATCCACCTCTCGACCGCCGATCAGCTTCCCGGCACGCTCGCCAAACATTTTGCAGGCCAGCAAAATCTGGTCATCGCCGAAGTCGACCTTACCGGCTTCGGCGATACTCTCCGCTGGGAACCCTCCCGCGGCGGCGCGCTTTTCCCGCACCTCTACGCGGACCTGCCCATGTCCGCGGTGATCGCCACCCGCCAGGCCGATAGCTGACCACTCCGCCGCCTCAACACCGTCATTGCGAGCCCGGCGAAGCCGGGAGAAGCAATCTCTAGCACGCCTTCTGGCAGGCCCGTTAGCGGGAGACCGCTTCGCGTCGCTCGCAATGACATGTTTGAGAGAGGCCCACACCACCCTCCCCCACGCACCGCATCACCTCACCCCAAAATCGCCCCGAACGATCCGTCCGCCCCCCGGCTCCACCCGCCCCGTTCATCCGCCAGCAAGGTTGATCTGAACAGCTCTGCCCGCTTGCTGTGGGGCGGCAATTTAGCCGAAGGAGAAGTTAATGAGCGGCACGATCAAATATTCCGGGGCCATGCTTGCCCTTGCCACGCTGGCGATGCCGGCGGCGGGCGGCATGGCGGCCCAACCCGAAGAAACAGGGGCCGACGAACAGGTGATGACCACCGTCTATGGCTCGACCGAAGCCGATGCGGCGATGATCGCCGCCATGGCCGAAGGGCCAGAGCTGGAAGGGATTATTTCGGCGCGCAGCGGCAATGCGCTGCAAATCACCACTGCCGACGGCAACCGCGCCGTGGTGACGCTGCACGATGCCACCCAGATCAAGGCCAGCGGCGGCTTTCTGGGGCTCAGCAGCAAGGAGCTCGGCGCCAATGCCCTCCTCAACGGCCTGCCCGTTCGGGTCGAAACGCGGCAGGGAAGCGGAATGCTGGTCGCCGACCGCATCGAGCTCAAGAGCAAGGATATGAAAACCGCCGCGATGATCCACAATGGCACCGACCAGCGCTTCACCGCGCAGGAAGCGGCGACCGAGGCGCTGCGCGGGCGTCTGGGCGACATCGACCAATATAATATCAAAAGCACGACCCATGTGCATTTCGACACGGGCAAGGCCGCCCTGTCGCCCGGCGCTGAACAGCAATTATGCGAAACCGCGCGCGCTGCCGATGCCATCGACAATGCGCTGCTGCTCGTCGTCGGCTATACCGACAGCACCGGACCGCTTGAATATAATCAACAGCTTAGCGAAAAACGCGCGGGCCGCGTCGTCAATCATCTGCAACAGGCGTGCGGCTGGAAACCCTATCGCATGCTCACCCCCACGGGCATGGCCGAGGCCGATCCGGCGGCGAGCAACGACACCGCCGAGGGCAAGGCCCAGAACCGCCGCGTCGCGGTCAATATCCTCGTCAGCAAGGGCCTCGACGGCCTTTGATCAACGACAGGCGGGGTGGCGCACGGCCCACCCCGCCCCTTTAACCTGCAACGTCATTGCGAGGAGCCCGGCAAAGCCGGGAGACGAAGCAATCTCCAGCCTTCGTCCGTTGCATGTCCTTTGTTTCGCGCAGAGACGCAGAGAGCGCAGAGAAAGAAAGAGGGAAGTTCACGCGGAGACGCGGAGAAAAGAGAGGAGCGGCAAAGCCGCTCAATATGTCTCTTTGGTTAAACCTCTCCGCGTCTCCGCGCGAACAGGAAATCTCTGCGCTCTCCGCGCCTCTGCGCGAATCAAATCGCCCCCTCGCGCGACAAGCTGCTCACCACCCCCCAGGCAATGAGCGCCTGCCCGCCGAAATAGAGCGGCCACACCAGCCACGCGCGCAAATCGGGCGCCATCGCCCCGCCTTCCCCGGCAAAAATGATCAAATCGCTGAGCAAAAACAGCATCGCGCCCACGCCGGTGCGATAGCGTGGGAAACGGCTGGCCCATGCCGCCGCCGCCATGACAGCGACAATCGCCGTATAGCCAATCGCCGCCGCCGCCAGTTCGGGCGGTGCCCCACGCGCCAGCGCCCAGACGATGACCAGCGCCAAAGGCACGGTCAGCCCCACCAGCGCCCGCTGCGAAGGTGCCAGCGCGGCGCGCCGGTTGCGCCAGTAAAGAAAAATCGCCACCCCATGCCCCACGGCAAAGGCCGCGCCGCCCTGCACCATCCCGCGCGCATCGAGCAGCCAATCGCCCAGCGCGCCACAGGCAAGCGCCGCCGCGATCAACCGTCCATCAAGCATCGCCGCCTTGTCGCCGCGCGCATTCACTGCCGCCCATGCAGCGAGCAGCGCCACGCCGCTCGCCTTCCACAGATGAAACAGCGGTCCGTCCCAGCGCATCAGCACCGTGATAAAATAGCTCGCCCCCGCCGCCAGCGCCGCCCACCACAGCCAGCGCGCCCGGTCCCAGCCCGCCACATCACCCGCTCCGCTCATCATCCCCCCTTTGCCAACTGCCGCGCAACATGTCACAGGCGCCCAAACATCGGCTGATCGGCGTCCTTGCTCGCCGTCGCTTTCATCGCTGTCAACGGAAACGGTAAATGGACTACGATATTCACATCATCGGCGGCGGCCTCGCCGGGTCGGAGGCCGCGTGGCAGTTGGCCGAAGCGGGCTTGCGTGTGCGCCTCTCCGAAATGCGCGGGGGCGGCGACATGACCCCGGCGCATCAGGGCGATGCGCTTGCCGAAATGGTCTGTTCGAACAGTTTTCGCAGCGATGATGGCGACAGCAATGCCGTCGGCCTGCTCCACCGCGAAATGCGCGCGCTGAACTCGCTGATCATGCGCGAGGCCGATGCGACCAAGGTTCCCGCAGGATCGGCGCTCGCCGTCGACCGCGACCTGTTCGCGGGCGGAGTGACGCGTACGCTGGCGGAGCATCCCAATGTCACCATCGTGCGCGAACGCATCGACACGCTGCCCGACGCAGGCCTCACCATTGTCGCCACCGGCCCGCTCACCGCCGCCAGCCTTGCCGAAAGCATCGGCGCAGCGACGGGCAAGGATGCGCTCGCCTTTTTCGATGCCATCGCCCCCATCGTCTATCGCGACAGCATCGACATGGACATTGCGTGGATGGCCAGCCGCTGGGACAAGGTCGGCCCGATTGGCGATGGCAAGGATTATATCAACTGCCCGATGGACAAGGATCAATATTATGCCTTCGTCCAGGGATTGATCGACGGCGAAAAGACCGACTTCAAGGATTGGGAAAAGGACACACCCTATTTCGAAGGCTGCATGCCCATCGAGGTGATGGCCGAACGCGGCGTCGAAACGCTGCGCTTTGGCCCGATGAAGGGCGTCGGCCTTGACAATCCGCGCACCGGACGCTGGCCCTATGCCGTCGTCCAGCTTCGGCAGGATAATGCGCTGGGTACCTTGTGGAACATGGTCGGTTTTCAGACCAAGCTCAAATATGGCGCACAGGTCGAATTGTTCCGCACCATTCCCGGCCTCGAAAAGGCGGAATTTGCGCGGCTTGGCGGGCTACATCGCAACAGCTTCATCCGCTCGCCCGAATTGCTCGACCAACAATTGCGCCTGAAATCGGCGCCGCATATCCGCTTTGCGGGGCAGATCACCGGCTGCGAAGGCTATGTCGAAAGCGCCGCCATCGGCCTGATCGCCGCGCGCTTTGCCGCTGCCGAACTGGCGGGCCGCACCCTGCCACCGCCGCCCCCCGAAACCGCGCTGGGCGCGCTCCTCACCCACATCACCGGCGGCGCGGATGCGGAAAATTATCAGCCGATGAACGTCAACTTCGGCCTCTTCCCCCCGCTCGCGGAGCAGGTCCGCAAAAAGGACCGCAAACTCGGCTACACCCAGCGCGCCGGCGAAGCCCTCGCCCAGTGGATCCAGCAAGCGGAGAGCAAGGCGGCCTGACAGCTACCCCCTCGCCCGCCACGCCCTCTCCTTCCTCCTCACCCCGGACTTGATCCGCGGGTCAACCCACCCCCTCCCCTCGTCACCCCGGACTTGATCCGGGGTCCACCTCCCACGCCAACGTCATGGCGACGCCCCCGAATGCCACCCGATCACCAAGGCCACCCCCACCCGGCGCCCGTCCCGACTGACAAGCTGCGCGCGCCGGGACATGGGAATTACGGGCGACGCGGCTGGCTGGCGCGAGAGGGGTGGCTGGTTAATTCGCGCAGAGGCGCAGAGCGCGCAGAGATATTTTGGTCACGCGGAGACGCGGAGGCGCGGAGAGATGGTTTATTCGGGAGGGGGGCGCTCATGGTCGGGGTCTCGGCCTTTCGCACGGTGACGGATATGGAGCGGCTCTGCCGCTCCGTTTTTCTCCGCGTCTCCGCGCCTCCGCGTGAACCCCTCTTTTTTCTCTGCGCCCTCTACGGCTCTGCGCGAAACTTTATCCCGCGCTCTGCCATAAATGCCGAAACAAGATGGATGATCGAGAGGAGGAAGGCGGGTCCCGGATCAAGTCCGGGATGACGAACCGGGTCAAGCCCCCGATGGCGAGGGGAAGCGCCCGACCTGCGGAGAAGGCGTGCGCGCCTTTGTGGCTTTGTGGCTTCGTGCGAAACCACATCGCGCGGAACCTTGGCAGGAGATTGCTTCGCCCGGCCCGCAATGGCGCCTTGCACACCAAAAACTTCCGCCCCTCAACACCGGCACGTCGGCTTGGGCTTCCGTTTCGGCGCGGTCGTCGCAAATTCGGCGCGGGTCAAATCGCCCGACTTGTCGGCATCGGCGCCTGCAAAGCGGTCGCTCGTCGACACCGCCCATTCCTCGAAGGTCAGCAGATTATTGCCATCCTTGTCGAGCTTGCGAAACGCCGCGGTGCGCGTCGACATCATCTCGATCCGCGTGATCCGTTCATCGCGGTTGCGGTCATAGCGGTTGAAGCGCCGTTCCTCGCGCGATGCCTCCTTGGCCGAGGGCAGTTCGGGCGGCGCCGGCCCGCGCTTCGGCGCGTCGGCGGCGGCCACCGGAATGGCGGGCAAGGGCGGGGGCGGTTCGGGAATCTCCACTTCCTCGGCGGTCTGGCTATGCCCCTGCCACAGGAACAGCCCGCCGGTCAGCAGCAAGGCGCTCGCGACGCCGCCGATCAGAAAACGCGAAATCGCCATAGTCCCCCTGCAAGCCATATTGAGCTTATGACGTCACATAACATGCCTGAAAGCGCTCGCAATGAAACTTCGCTACCATTTATCGACATGTTTATTCAAAATACCGCTTTCCATCACTATATCCGATCGATGCACAATTACCTGCCTTCGCTCAAACAGATGCAATATCTGGTCGCGCTGCACGATCATCAGCATTTCGGCCGCGCCGCCGATGCCTGCAATGTCACCCAATCCACCCTGTCCGCAGGCATCAGGGAGCTGGAGACGTTGCTCGGCCAGACGCTCGTCGAACGCACCCGCCGCGTCGTGCGCTTCACCACGCTGGGCAATGCGATCGTCGACAAGGCGCACCGCGTGCTGCGCGAGGCGGAGGAACTGGCCGATATGGCCGCCGCTGCTGCCGCGCCTTTGGTGGGCGAGCTGCGGATGAGCGTCATTCCGACCATCGCCCCCTTTCTCCTCCCCGGCCTTCTCCCCCGGCTCCGCCAGGAACGCCCCGCGCTCAAACTGTTTCTCCGCGAAGAGCCGAGCGCGCAGGCCTGCGAATCGCTCCATCACGGGCTGGTCGATTGCGTGCTGCTCGCGCTTCCCTATGCCTGCGGCGATGTCGAAACCGAAAAATTGTTCGAAGATGCGCTGTTCGTCGCCTTCCCCGGCGATCAGGCGGAGGAACTGCCCGCGATGGTCAGCGCCGACCAGCTCGACCCGGCCCAGCTTTTGATGCTGGAGGATGGCCATTGCCTCAAGGATCATGCGCTCGCCGCCTGCAATCGCCCCGAATTGCGCGCGGGCGCCCGCATGATGGGCACGTCGCTCCACACGCTGGTTCAGATGGTCGACAATGGCCTTGGCATCACCATGCTCCCGCAAATGGCGATTGAGGCCGGCATTCTCGACCATACCGACATCGACACGCGCCCGCTCGATTCGCAGCATGACTGGCGCACCATCGCGCTCGTCTGGCGCAAGGGCAGCCCGCGCGCCGACGAATTTCGCATGCTCGCCGATATTTTCCGCAAGCATCAGGGGGATTAGGGCGGCGCCCCCTTTCCACCGTCATTGCGAGCCAGGCACCAGCCGGGCGAAGCAATCTCCAGCTATCGCCCCCCCAATAACGCTGGCTTAAGCGCCCCGCTCCCACCGCGCCGCGCGCGTCTGATCGCCCGCGCGTTCCTCGACCCAGCGCACGCGCCCGTCGGCAAAAGCCTCGCGCTTCCACAGCATGACGTCGGTTTTCAGCCGGTCGATCAGAAATTCGCACGCCGCCAGCGCCTCGGCGCGGTGCGCGCTGCTTGCCAGCACCAGCACGATCGTCTCCCCCGGCGCCATCGCCCCGACCCGGTGGATCAGCGTCAGCGCGGACAGCGTCCAGCGCCGCTGCGCTTCCGCCGCCAGTTTTTCCAGCCCGCGCGGCGTCATCACGGGATGATGCTCCAGATAGAGTTCGGTCAGCCCGCCATCGCCGCGCACCCGGCCGACAAAGCTCGCGCTCGCGCCATATCCGCCCGCATCATGCCGCGCCATTTCGCCCGCGACATCGACCGGCGCGGCCCCGACCGCAACGCGGATCATCCCCCCGTCACCGGCGGAAACAGCGCCACCTCGCCTGCTCCGGCGAGCCGATGATCGGCGCCGACCATCTCGCCATCGACCGCCGCACGGATGCGCGCGGGCTCGGCAAAGGCCTGACCGCCGCGCGCGTCGCGCCCTGCCAGCCAGCCGATCAGCGCGCCGACCGTTGCAACATCATCGGGAAGGCGCAATTCTTCCTCCGCCACGCCCATGGCCTCGCGCACCCAGGCGAAATAGCAAAGGCGCAGCATCCGCGGCGTCCTCCCTCAATCCATATGTTTCAGGCCGACGCGCAGATAGTCCCAGCCCGTGATCAGCGTCAGCACCGCCGCGCCCCACAAGGTCGCAAGCCCCACGCTCTCGATCCACGGCATCGCGGGCAAGGCCCCGCCAAGGATCAGCGCGCCAAAGGAGACGATCTGAAAGGTGGTTTTCCACTTGGCCAGCTTGGTCACTGGCATCGACACCTGCAGCGTCGCCAGAAATTCGCGCAGGCCCGACACGATAATCTCGCGCAGCAGGATGATCAGCGCGGCAATCACATGCCATCCCGCAATATCGCGCGTAAACACCAGCAGCAGGATCACCGCCGCAATCATGATCTTGTCGGCAATGGGGTCCAGAAACACCCCCAGCCGCGACACCGTTCCGCGCGCGCGCGCAACATATCCGTCAAAATAATCGGTAATGCCCATCAGGCAGTAGAGGACAAAGGCCAGGGCATAATCAATGGGTTTGGGCTGGTGCACACCCTCGCCCACCCCCGGCCATAAAAGGAAAAGCAGGATGGGAACCGCCAGGATTCGCGACATGGTCAGAATATTGGGAAGGCTGAGCATAATCCCCTTAGTCCCGCGCGTGCGGCCTCCGCATGGCCTCAATGTCCGAAATTGGTTTTGACCCTGCCACCCCTAGCCGATAAGCCCGCCGCGCGACAACCGCTTTGCCCCCCGGGACAGGCGATTATCCTTGTTGGTGATTTAAAAGTGGATTTGACATGACCGGTTCCTTTGCGCTGATGAAGCAACGCCGGTTCCTGCCGCTCTTCGCGACCCAGTTTCTCAACGCCTTCAACGATAATTTCTACAAGATGGCGATGGTGATCCTCGTCACTTTCACGATCTACAAGGATCCGGAGACCGAGGCCTGGTTCAACGCGCTCGCGGGCGGGCTGTTCATCCTTCCCTATTTCCTCTTTTCCGCGCTCGCCGGGCAATTGGCGGACAGCAGCGACAAGACGCGCATCATCCGCCTCATCAAAAGCGCTGAGATCGTCATCATGATCGCCGGGTCGCTGGGCATATGGCTCCACAATGTGCCGCTGATGCTGCTCGCCCTCTTTGCCATGGGGGTGCATTCGACCTTCTTCGGCCCGATCAAATATGCGATTCTGCCCCAGCATCTGGAGGAGGATGAGGTGCTCGCGGGCACCGGCTGGGTCGAGGCGGGGACCTATATCGCGATCCTCGGCGGCACCATCGTCGGCGGCCTTGCCTCGCCTCCCGTCGCCATCATCGGCATTTTGATCGTCGCGGTCATCGGCCGCCTGACCGCCTCCTATGTCCCCCCCGCTCCGCCGGAAAAAGAGGCCGAAGGGCTGGTGATCGACCTCAACATCTTCCGTTCCTCCTGGCGGCTCGTCAATTCGACGATGCATATCCCGCGCCTCTTCCTCGCCATTTTGTCGATCAGCTTTTTCTGGGCCATCGCCGCCATTCTCGCCGCGCAATTCCCCCCGCTCGTCAAAAATGCGCTCGGCGCCGACAATACGGTTGCGACGCTGTTCACCGCCATTTTCTCGGTTGGGGTCGCCATCGGCTCGATCGTCGTCAACCGGCTGCTCAAGGGGCAGGTGTCAGCGCGCTTCTCCCCCGGGTCGGTCATCGTCATGGGCTTTTTCGTGCTCGACCTCTGGTGGTCGGTCAAAAATTGGCAGCATATCGGCGGCGACCTCATGGGATGGCGTGAATTTCTCGCGCTCACCGCCGGGGACCGCATCATCCTCGACCTGCTCGGCATCGCCATCGCCGGGGGCATGTTCGTTGTCCCCCTCTATGCCTTTCTGACCACCACCGTCGCGAAGTCCCAGACGGCGCGCACCGTCGCGGCGAACAATATCGTCAACTCGGCCTTCATGGTCGCCGCCGCGCTGCTGCTCAGCCTGCTGATCGGCATGGGCCTCACCATCGACGACACGCTGATGATGGTCGCCGGCATGTGCGTGGTATCCGCGCTCCTCGCCTGGAAACTACACAAAGCCTGCGATTAGGGGCCCGCCCCTTTCTCGTCATTGCGCGAAACAAAAACATCCCAAAGCCTTGGGCGCCGATCTTCACATCAGAAACATCATCGTCGCGGTGAAGAAAATAGCGAAACTCTGGACGAACAGCCACGCATCCTTGCTGCCCCAGGGGCGCATTGTCGCCGCGCGTTCGCTGGCCAGCGCACGGCGCAATTCGCCCTCCCAGTCGGCTGGCGCGCTCATCCGCGCAATCACCAGTTGCCGCGCGCCATGCGCCCGGATGCGCTCGCGAATATCGGGGTGTTCGTGCGACTCCATGCCCAAAGGCTAGGACGAAGTTAACGAAGCGATAAGGTTAAAAATGCGTCAACGCTCCATCCGTCCCGCCCCGGGACGAAAGCCCCGCCAAAACTTAGCGCCGCGTCGAACCCCTCACCCTCCCGGGCTTGACCCGCTTCGTCATCCCGGGCTTGACCCGGGACCCGCTTTCCTCCTGCGCCCCCATCTTCCATCATGCGGAATCTGTTTCAGTATCCACGCCCCAAAGCGTGGAACCCCGACGCCGTCACAAGTTTCGCGCAGAGACGCAGGGAACGCAGAGGAAAGAAGAGAGGGTTCACGCGGAGACGCGGAGACGCGGAGAAAATGATCGGAGCGGCAGAGCCGCTCCAAATCGGTCACATTGGCTAAACCTATGCCCCGACCATGAGCGCCCCACGACCGAACAAACCATCTCTCCGCGTCTCCGCGTCTCCGCGCGAACAAAATTATCTCTGCGCCCTCTGCGCCTCTGCGCGAATCCTGATGCAGCCGCCCTCGCGCACTCCCCCAACCGTCATTGCGACCCCGGCGCAGCCGGGCGAAGCAATCTCCCGCTATCGGCCATGCCAGAACGCGCGCTGGAGATTGCTTCCGTCGGCTTCGCCGACCTCGCAATGACATGGGATGGGTGCGAAAGGAGCCGCCACGTCAAAACGCCCATCGGCGCCCGCAAAAGCCCCCCGGCTCAAACCGGGGGCCGCACCCGCACGCGCCGCCGGTCGCCTGCGCCCGCCTGAAAGGGCTTGCAACGCTGCGGTCGCATTCGCGCGCCAAGGCACAGGCGCACTTCCTTCAGCCAGCCTTGGCCGTCCACCGTCACCCCGATCATCGCCGGGCCGATGCCTTCATTGGCGGCGGCAAAGGCGGCGCGGATGCTGCCCGCGGTCTGCGGATGCGCGGACAATTTCTTCATGTCGGGAAATTTCACCGCGTCGAACAATATTTGCGATGCCCGGAAATAGGCGGCGGGGTTCGGGCTCATGCAGGTGCCATGCTTGGCCCATTCATGCTGCAACAGCTGCGCCGACGGGGTCATGCACAAATGGCGGCGCAGCACCGGCTGCGGCACAGTCTTTGCCGGGCGGCACCATTGGGGATAGCCCGGATGGTCGGTTTCGGGCCACAGACCATGGAGCACCCAGCCAAAGCGGCCATAATCGCCCGAACATTGGAAACGGTCGCGCGCGCCCTTGGGGTTGCGGACCCCGGCGCAATGCTGCGGCGACCAGCTCAATGCCAGCAGATAGCTGGTGATCGGCGTCTTGCGGACCTTTTCCCCGCGCCCCGGTTTTTCCAGCCGGGGGACGGGCGTGCGGTCGGGAACGACGCAGGATTTGGCCTGCGCCAGCGCCGTCGCGGGGCAGAGGATCAGCAGCGCCGCGCACAGCGCACGCGCCGCGCCCTTGCCTGCCCGCTTATGCCAGCGCAAAATCAAGCCCGATGTCCGCCGCCGGGGCCGACTGGGTCAGCCGCCCGACCGACACATAGGTCACGCCCGTCGTGCCGATCGCGCCAATCGTTTCCAGCGTGACCCCGCCCGACGCCTCGGTCGGCACGCGCCCTGCGACCAGCTCGACGCTCGCGCGCAATTGCTCGACATTCATATTGTCGAGCAGCAAATGGGTCGCCCCGGCGCCGAGCGCAGGCTCAATCTGTTCGATATGATCGACCTCGACGATAATATCCTTGATCCCCGCCGCGACCGCGCGCCGCGCCGCCTCGGCGACCGATCCGGCGACCGCGACATGATTATCCTTGATCATCGCCGCGTCCCACAATCCCATGCGGTGATTGGTCGCGCCGCCCATGCGCGTCGCATATTTTTCGAGCACGCGCAGCCCGGGGATCGTCTTGCGCGTGTCGAGCAAGGTCGCGCCGCCCGCCAGCGCATCGACATATTGGCGCGTCATCGTCGCAATGCCCGCCAGATGCTGCACCGTGTTCAGCGCCGAACGTTCCGCGGTCAGCATCGCGCGCGCATTGCCCGACAGTCGCATCAGATCGGCCCCTGCCGGAACCGCTGCGCCTTCCTCCGCCAATATCTCGATCTCCATCTCGGGATCGAGCGCCCGGAAAAAGGCTTCGGCAATCGGTAATCCCGCAACGATGATCGCATCGCGGCTGTCCATCACCCCTTCGAAACGGGCGTCGGCGGGGATCACCGCCAGCGAGGTGATATCGCCCTCCGCCCCCAGATCCTCGGCCAAAGTGGCGCGGACAAAGGCGGAAAGGTCGAAACCGGGCAGGGAAAAATCGCTCATGGCCGCATGCGATACCCCAGCGACGGCGCAAATCAACCCGTGCAAATCAACTTGACGTTTACGTAAACTGACGCTGACATGGTGCCGCGTAACACCTTTGGCACCATCGGAAAGGCAAGATATGCGGTCCCCCATTTGCACAATGCTCGACATTGAATTTCCCCTCCTCGCCTTTTCCCACTGCCGCGACGTCGTCGTCGCCGTGTCGAAAGCCGGGGGCATGGGGGTGTTCGGCGCCGCCGCCCTGCCGCCCGAACGGCTGGAGGAAGAATTGGCGTGGATCGACGCGCATATCGACGGCCGGCCCTATGGCGTCGACCTCATCGTCCCCAACAGCTTCGCCGGAAAGGGCGAAGCGCCCGCCCCTGCCGCCACCGGGCCGCAAATCCCGCAAAGCCACCGCGACTTCACCGCCGACCTGCTCGCGCGCCACGATATTGACGCGGGCGACCTCGACAGCGCCATGGCCGCGCGCCAGAGTTTCGGCGACAATATGCGCGCCGACGGCGCCGCCCGCCTGCTCGACGTCGCCTTTCGTCACCCGATCCGGCTGATCGCCAATGCGCTCGGCGTGCCCCCGCCGCTGATGCTCGAACTGGGAAAGCGCCATCATGTCCCGGTCGCCGCGCTCGTCGGCACGCGCGATCATGCGCTGGCGCAGGTCCGCGCCGGGGTCGATATTCTCGTCGTTGCGGGGGGTGAAGCCGGCGGCCATTGCGGCGAGGTAGCGACGATGGTGCTCGTCCCCGAAGTCGCCGCCGCGCTCGGCGCCATCGGCGCGGATACGCCGATCCTCGCCGCGGGCGGCATCGTCACCGGGCGCCAGATGGCGGCGGCCATGGCGATGGGCGCGCATGGCGCCTGGTGCGGATCGGTCTGGCTGACGACGGCAGAGGCGGAGACGAACCCGGTGGTCAAGGACAAGATGCTCGCCGCCAGTGCGCGCGATACCGTGCGTTCGAAAAGCCGCACCGGCAAACCTTCGCGCCAGCTTCGCTCGCCCTGGACCGATGCCTGGGAAGCCGACGGCGCGCCCAAGGCTTTGCCCATGCCGCTGCAATCGCTGGTCAGCGAACCCGCGCTTCGCAAGGTCGATAAATTATCCGAAGGCGGGCATGAAGGCGCAAAGGCGCTCGCCACCTATTGGGTCGGCCAGGGCGTCGGTCTGATGAATGAAGCGATGAGCGCGGGGCAGGTCGTGCAAGCCTTCAAGGAAGACTGGATCGCCGCCGCAGAACGGCTGAACGGCTTTCTGGAGGAATGAGCCGCTGAAAAAGGCTCGGAAAGAGACTAAGAAAAGCCGCTGAAAAACCACCGTCGCCCCCGCGAAGGCGGTGGCCGCTGGCGACCTCAGCCGTGGATGGCGGCCCCCGCCTTCGCGGGGGCGACGCCAAATTACGATACAGTCGCCTTGACGATCTTGCCGGGCTCGCGCGGCGGCTCGCCCTTGGGCAGCGCGTCGACATTTTCCATGCCTTCGATCACTTCGCCCCAGACCGTATACTGATTGTCGAGGAAGCGGGCATCGGTGAAGCAGATGAAGAATTGGCTGTTCGCGCTGTTCGGATTCTGCGCGCGCGCCATCGAGCAAACGCCGCGCACATGCGGTTCAGCGCTAAATTCGGCGGGAAGGTCGGGCAGCTTGCTGCCGCCCATGCCCGTACCGGTCGGGTCACCGCCCTGCGCCATGAAACCGTCGATCACGCGGTGAAAAACGACATCATCGTAAAAGCCTTCCTTGGCGAGCTGGGTGATGCGTTCGACATGCTGGGGCGCGAGGTCGGGGCGCAGCTTGATAACGACATCGCCGGTGGAAAGGCTGAGGGTCAGCGTCTGGTCGGACATGAAAAGCTCCTGATAATTGGATTTGCGCCGCCATAGCGACCCGCGCCGCATATGCCACGCGGAAATTTGCGCGCGGCCCACCGCTGCGGCGTTGCCATGCGCGCCCGCTGGTTCTAGGGAGGCGCCAGGAACGGCATATTGATCAGGGAGAAGCGCGATGAACGAACGCGAAGATTCCCTGCCTCCCCGCGACATCAGCGACAACGCGGCCGAAGAGGCGCGCAGCGCCCCTCCGCCCGAGACCGAACTGGACGAAGACGACCGGCTAAAGCCCCAATTCGTCCGCATCGTGATCGCTCATGCCGAAGCGGGACAGCATGAAGAGGCGCGCGAACGAATAGGGCGGCTGCATCCGGCCGATATCGCGGATCTTTTCGAACTGTCTGACAGCGACGAGCGGCAGCTTCTGGCCGCCGTGCTGGGCGACATGCTGTCCGCCGACGTTCTGGCGGAAATGAATGACTATGTCCGCGAGGAGTTGCTCGACCTTCTTGCGCCCGAACAAGTCGCCGAACTCGCCGCTGAACTCGATACTGACGATGCCGTTGCGATCATCGAGGATATGGAGGTTGACGAGCAGCAGGCGGTGCTGCGCGCGATGGAGCCCGAAGATCGCGCCGCGATCGAGAATGCGCTGTCTTTCCCGGAGGAAACCGCCGGCCGCATGATGCAGCGCGAATATGTCGCGGTGCCCGAACATGTGACCGTCGGCGATGTCATCGACCGTCTGCGCGAAGACGGCGATATGACAACCGATTTCTGGGAGATCTATATCGTCGACCCCATGCATCGACCGGTCGGCACGTGCCAGCTCAGCTGGATTCTCCGCACTCCGCGCGACATCGCCATCAGCGATGTGATGAAACGCGAACAGACGCTGATCCCGGTGGACATGGACCAGGAAGAGGTCGCGCTGCGCTTTCAGAAATATGCGCTCATCTCCGCTGCGGTCGTTGACGATGCGGGGCGGCTCGTCGGCATGATCACCGTCGACGACATCGTCCATATTATTCAGGAAGAAGCGGGCGAAGATATTTTGCGCCTATCGGGCGCAGGCGAAGGTGATATCAACGAGCCAATCCGCGAAACCTACAGCGCGCGCGTTCGCTGGCTCATCGCCAACCTCGGCACCGCGCTCGTCGCCTCTTCGATTATCGGCTTTTTTGGCGGCGCAATCGAGGAGATGGTGGCGCTCGCCGTCCTCATGCCCATCGTGGCGGGCGTGGGCGGCAATGCCGGCACCCAGACGCTTGCGGTGACCGTGCGCGCGCTCGCCATGAACCAGCTCACCGATTCGAACAGCTGGCGCTCCATTTTTCGCGAAATGAAGATTGCCTTGCTCAATGGCGGGACCATTGCGCTGATCGCCGGAACCGCAACCGCGCTCTGGTTTTCCAATCCCGGCTTGGGGGTGGTCATCGCGGCGGCAATGGTCGTCAATATTTTCGTCGCCGGGGTGGCCGGGGTCGCGATTCCGCTGCTTCTGGAAAAGCTCGATCAGGACCCGGCCGTTGCCAGCTCGATTTTTGTGACCATGACCACCGACTCCATGGGTTTTCTGGCATTTCTGGGGCTGGCGGTGGCAAGCGGCCTGACCACGCTGTAACGGCTGAGCGATGCCTTTTCTGCTGCTTTTGAAAAAAACAACATTTGCCGGTGGATCTTGGGGAACCTTATAAGAAGCCCGCTCGTTGGGGGATTGAGCAGCGATCATCGCCCCCCGCAGCGCTGCTCAGCAACATTGGCCCGGCCCGCAACCCTCCCCCCCCCTCGAGCGCGCCGGGCCATATTGCCTTAAAACGGGGGAAGAGGTGAAACATATGACTGGATTTCGCGCTGTTATCCTGACCCTGTTGGCAGGTGCTCTGCTTGCAGGCTGCAATACGATCAAGGGCGTCGGGCGTGACGTCGAATCCGTCGGCGAAGCCGCCGATCGCGCTATCTGATCCTGCCGCCCGGTCTTGTCCAGACCGGGCCTCGCCTTTCTTTCCCGCGCCGGAAACTACGGTTTCCGGACCTATTCAGGCGTCGTTTCGGCGCCTTTTTTCCGTCGCCGCTGCGTGAACCAGATCGCCAGCAGCGACAGTTCGTACAATAGCGTTAACGGCACGGCGAGCAGCAGTTGGCTCAGAATATCAGGCGGCGTAAAAATCGCTGCGATGATAAAAGCGCCGACGATCATATAGCGGCGCGCCGAGACCAGTTGATCGCGCGTTACCAGCCCTGCCCGCTCGATCAGCATCAGCAGGATCGGCAGCAGGAACGCGATTCCGAACGCCATGATGAACTGCATGGTAAAGCTGAGATAATGGCCGACCGACGGCAGCGCTTCCTGCGTCACCCCGCCAATATCCCCCTGATAGCCGAGCAGAAATTTGAGCGCGACGGGGATGGTGATGAAATAGGCGAAACTCGCACCAATGCCGAACAATATGGGCGTCGCCAAAATGAAAGGCAAAAGCGCCCTCTTTTCCTGCCGATAGAGTCCCGGCGCGATAAATTTCCACAATTGATTGGCGAGCACTGGAAATGCGATCATCATGGCCGCAAACAGCGCCACCTTTATCTCGACGAAAAAGGCCTCGAACAATTGGGTGTAAATGAGCTTGCCTTGCCCGGCCTGGACGAGCGGCTGAACGAGGACGGCGAAAATCTGCCGCGCAAAATAAAGGCAGACACCAAAAGCTATGGCGATAGCGACTAAGGATTTAAGCAAGCGCGAACGCAACTCGATCAGGTGGTCGAGCAGGGGCATTTTTCCGCCTGCGCCTTCCTCATCCTCGGGTGTAAGCCGGGCTTCCTCGCTCATGGCAGCGGCTTGTCTTCTTTGGGCGTCAGCGAGGGATTGGCGTCCTTGGCGTCCGCTTGTTCGGTTTTCACGGTCTTTGTGGGTGCAGGAGCAGCGCCCGGCTGGGGCGGATTTTCGTCTCCTGGGTGAGCGGGCGGCACGGCGGTCGCGGGGATCATCGGCGGCGCTGCGTCTCCGTCAATACGGGGAAACTCCCGCATGATCGCTTCATTTTGCTCGCGCCACTGCTTTTCCAGCTCTTCTAGTTCCGCCTCGCGCATCATCGTGTCGAGGCCGGACCGGAAATGCCGCGCCATGCCGCGCGCTTTACCCATCCATTTGCCGACAAAGCGCATCGCCTTGGGCAGGTCCTTGGGGCCAATGACGACCAAGGCCACCACCACGACGAGCAACAACTCGGTGGGCGCAACATCGAGCATGGATCAGACTTTCCCCCGGGCGCGGACGCGATCAGTGGGTTTTGGTATCGGCGGTCGGGCTGGGCGCGGGCGTTTCGGGGCTGCGCTGGCCTTCGATCTGCTTGGGCGCGGCAGGCGGCGTTTCTTCATCGTCGGCCATGCCTTTTTTGAAGCTTTTGATGCCCTTGGCAACGTCGCCCATCATGTCCGAAAAACGGCCCTTGCCAAAGAGCAGCAGGATAAGAATCCCGACCACCAGCCAATGCCAGATGCTGAAGCTACCCATTTCCTATCTCCTTGAAGCGCCCATTTAGGCGCCTTCTTCGTCTTTTACTAGGTCCCGCTCGTCCATGGCCTCTTCAAAAGCCAGATAGACCGGATCGAGCAGGCCCGCCGCGCGCAAATCATCGATTCCCGGCAGGTCTTTGCGGCTGCTAAGTCCGAAATGCTGCAAAAAAACGTCGGTGGTCTTGTAGATGAGCGGGCGCCCCGGAACTTCACGCCGACCGGCCGGCGCAATCCATTCGGCCTCCATCAGCACATCCAGCGTTCCCTTCGACGTCTGCACGCCGCGGATCGCTTCTATTTCCGCCCGGCTTACCGGTTCATGATAAGCGATAATCGCCAGCACTTCAGAGGCGGCTCGTGATAATTTGCGCGGCTCCTCGCGTTCGCGGCGCAGCAGATGGGCCAGATCGGCGGGCGTCTGGAAATGCCACGCTCCGCCGCGTTCGACCAGTTCGATGCCCGACCCCGCATGGCGCGCGGCAATCGCCTGGACAATCGCCTTTACCTCGCCCGGCGTCATCGCCCCGTCCATTCGCGCTGCCAGTTGGCGCGGATCAAGTGGCGCGTCGCTCGCAAAAAGCATTGCTTCGATGGCGCGTTCGCTGTCGTCGATCTCGTTCATGCTGGCGCTGCTTTCAAGTAAAGGGGCGAGAAGGCCGCCTCCTGTTTCAGGTCGATCCGTCCTTGCCGCGCCAGTTCCAGGGCAGCGACGAAACTTGATGCAATGGCCGATCGACGCAGCGGCCCTTGATAATCGGCGGGCAGGAAATCGACGAGCGCGCTCCAGTCCAGCCGCGTTCCGATCATCCGTTCCAGATGATGCAGCGCCGCGTCAAGCGTGATCACCGGTCGCCGCGCCACCATATGCACCACCGGCTCACTGCGCGCCTTCACCTGTCCATAGGCCGCTAAAAGGTCATAAAGGCTGGCATCCCAGCGCCGCACCTTCACATCGCGTAGCCCCTCCGGCTTGGGTCGCAGAAATATATCGCGGTCGATCCGGTCGCACGCCATCAAGCGCGCCGCCGCTTCGCGCATTGCGGCCAGCCGCTGCAACCGCAATTGCAGACGCAAGGCCAGTTCGTCAGGCGACGGTTCTTCCAACGGGTCCTTGGGTAGCAACAGCGCCGATTTCAGATAGGCGAGCCAGGCCGCCATCACCAGATAATCGGCCGCCACCTCCAGCTTCAGCGCGCGGGCTTCGGCAATGAAGTCCAGATATTGTTCGACCAGCGCTAAAATGGAAATCTGGCGCAGATCGACTTTCTGCCCCCGCGCCAAGGTGAGCAGCAGGTCGAGCGGCCCCTCCCAGCTTTCCAGATTGACACGCAGCGCATCTTCGCGCTCCGCCGATAATCCGGCGTTTGTCACATCAAAGCTGAGGGGCACATCCTCCACAGACCGCTCAACAGCCCATCAGGCTATCGTCAACAGCGCGTCGCGCTGATCGACAAGCGCGGCAAATTCATGGGCATCTTTCCCCCCCGAAATACGCTCCATCGCGCCGTCCAGCCGCGCGCGCGAGACGCTGCTGATCGGGCCCACCGCCTTGGCGATGCCGATCATATCGTCCATCTTGGCCCAGCAGTTCAGAACAATGTCGCAGCCAGCGGCCAGCGATTGCGCCGCCAGTTCCGGTATCTCGCCCGACAGCGCCTTCATGTCGATATCATCGGTCATCAACAGGCCGTGAAAACCGACGCGCTGGCGTATGATCGTTTCGATAATATAGGGCGACAGCGTAGCGGGCCGCTCGGCGTCCCACGCCTCAAACACAACATGACATGTCATTGCCATGGCTGCATCGCGCAGGGCCGCGAAAGGAGCAAGATCGGTTTGCAGCTCCTGGTCCGAGGCCGCAACGCGGGGAAGGTCCTTATGCGAATCCAGAAGCGCACGCCCATGGCCGGGGATATGTTTTACCACGCCGACCACGCCGCCCGCGCGCAATCCGCTCAGAATGGCGCGTCCCAGCGCGGCGACCCGCATCGGCTCGCTGCCCAGCGCGCGGTCGCCGATCACGTCGCTTGCCCCCGGCTGGCGCACATCGAGCAGCGGCAGGCAATCGACGGTAATGCCGACTTCCGCCAGCATGACGGCAAGCGCCATGGCGTTCAGACGCGCGGCCTCGATCGCGCTCGCGGGCGCACGCTCGTACAGCGCGTCAAAGACCGCTCCGCACGGAAAATCGGGCCATTCAGGCGCTTTCATCCGGGCTACCCGCCCCCCTTCCTGATCAATCAGAATCGGGGTAGCATCGCGCCCGTCCAGGCTGCGCAGGTCGTCGGTCAGGCGGCGAAGCTGGTCGCGATTTTCGATATTGCGCCCGAACAATATATACCCCGCCGGACGGCAATCCCGGAAAAAAGCACGCTCGTCATCGGTCAGCACCGGACCGGACAGTCCGAAAATTGCGGGTATCATTCTGTCTCAACCTCCATCGACACCCCACTGCCGCTCATCAAAAGATGACCATGCCACAAGGAAAAGGAGGCGCCAAAGCTTTCTGCGGCAAAACGAGCCGAATCAACGAACGACGACGCAATTCTCCCCGGCGACCCGCAGTTTTCCGCACAGTTCTGCCGCCTTCGTACCCGATCCTGCGGATACGCGCAGACGATAGACGGTTCCGCCATCAATCTTGGCCGGGGAAACGGAGCGATTCAACTCGCCGAGATAGGTGAAGCGCTTTGACAAACTTGCCCAGGCCTTGTTCGCCGCCCCTTCACTGCTGAACGCGCCAAGCTGAATGGTTCCGGGCGCTGCCGCCATCTTCGCCGCGGGCTTTTCCGCCGTGTCGCTTTCCTTCGCCTTTGCCGCTGCAGGCTTGGCCTCGGCTGCTTTTGCGGCAGCCTCCGCCTGCGCTTCCGGCGACACCGCTGGCTCTTCGGGCATGCGGCTGGGATCAACCTTGGCTGCCGGGGCGCCGCCTTCGCTCACGGCGAAGCTTGCGTCGCCTTCGCCTTCAAAGGTTCGGGCAGCGTCATCGGTCGGCGCGACCTTGTAATCGCCCTGCTGCGCGGCGATCAATTCGCCCTGTCCGCCCCGCGTGCCGCCATTTTGGATCCACCACAGGCCGCCCAGCACCGCGCCGATCAGAATCAGGCCGCCCAGCACCATCGCCAGCAAACGCACGGGCGAAACCTCGCCCTCTTCCTCAAAATCATCGGCGGCCTCCAGCCAGGGAAGTCGATCTTCTTCGGTCAGGCCAAGATCCTGTTCCTCGCCCGTCGCATCCTGTTTCTTTGCCATCAATGCATCTCCTCGAGCGCATCCACCCCCATCAGGCTCAGCCCGTTTCGAATAACCTGCCCTATTCCGTCCGCCAGATAAAGGCGCGTTGCGGTCAGTTCAGGGTCCTTTGCCAAAATGATACGGGCGTCGGGCCGATCATTGCCGAGATTCCACCAGGCGTGAAAAGCCGCGGCCACATCACCCAGATAGAAAGCGATACGGTGCGGTTCGCGCGCCGCTGCTGCCGCCTCGACGATGCGCGGAAACTGGGCGAGCAGCTTGACGAGCGCCAGTTCTTCCTCGCCCAGCCGCTCCGGCGCGGGCTCTGCCGCCGCGACCCCGGCCTCGACCAGCTTGCGTTTCAGCGAAGCGATGCGCGCATGGGCATATTGAACATAAAAAACCGGATTATCGCGCGAAGCCTCGACCACCTTGGCAAAGTCGAAATCCATCTGGGCATCGGCCTTGCGCGTCAGCATGGTGAAGCGCACCGCATCCTTGCCGACTTCATCCACCACGTCGGCGAGGGTGACAAAATTGCCCGCCCGCTTCGACATTTTGAACGGTTCGCCATTTTTGAGCAGGCGCACCATCTGCACCAGTTTGACGTCGAATTTCTTGGCGCCACCGGTCAGCGCCGCGACGGCAGCCTTGATCCGCTTCACCGTGCCCGCATGATCGGCGCCCCAGATATCGATCAATTCGTCGGCATTTTCGGCTTTCTGGAAATGATAAGCGAGGTCGGCGCCAAAATAGGTCCAGCTGCCATCCGATTTCTTGATCGGCCGGTCCTGATCGTCGCCGAATTGGGTGGAACGGAACAGCGGGAGCTCAACAGGCTCCCAATCCTCCGGCGTCTCGCCCTTCGGCGCTTCCAGCACGCCATCATAGACCAGCCCCTGTTCGCGGAGCCATTGCTCGGCGGCCGCGGGCTTGCCCGCCGCTTGCAATTCAGCCTCGGAAGCGAAAATATCATGATGAATGCCGAGCTTGGCGAGATCGGCGCGGATCATGTCCATCATGGCGGCCACCGCATGGGTGCGGAAGGGCACAAGCCATTCCCCCTCGGGCGCATTCACATAGATATCGCCATATTCGGCGGCGAGCGCGTTTCCGACCGCTTTCAGATAATCGCCGGGATAAAGCCCCTCGGGGATCATCCCAATATCTTCACCCAGCGCCTCACGATACCGCATATGAACCGAACGAGCGAGCACATCGACCTGGGCGCCCGCGTCATTGACATAATATTCGCGGATCACCTCATGCCCGGCATATTCGAGCAGCGCGGCGAGCGCATCGCCGACGACCGCGCCGCGGCAATGGCCGACATGCATCGGCCCCGTCGGATTGGCCGAGACATATTCGACATTCACCCGCCGCCCGTCGCCCGTCGCCGAGCGGCCATAATCGGCGGCGCGCGCGTGGATCAGCTCCAGTTCCGCGCGCCAGCTTTGATCGGCGAGACGAAGGTTGATGAAACCCGGTCCGGCGACGCCCGCTTCAACCACCTCGTCCAGCTGGCTCAACTCGCCCACCAATTGCTCGGCAAGCGCGCGCGGGTTGGTCTTGGCGGGCTTGGCCAGTACCATCGCGGCATTGGTGGCAATATCGCCATGCGCTGCGTCGCGCGGCGGCTCCACACTGATCGCGCTGCGCTCCAATCCCTCGGGCAGAACATCGCGCGCGACAAGCTGGTCGAGAGCGGCATTGATATGATCAGAGAAGCGGCTGAAAAGGGTCACGGCAAAAGACCTATCTTCGCATGTTAAAAGCGGGCGCGCCCTAGCTCAGCCAGGCGCGCGCGAAAAGCCCCACACCACGGTTTCGCGGTGTGGCGCGCATGATAAGCGGATAGCGCAGCCCGTGCGCCCCCGCTATCTTCTATCGTCGCACATTATATTCGAGCTGATCCTGTGACAGCTGAAATCCGACCAGCAATTCAAAGCTCGCCCGGCGCACGGCTGCGCGCACTTCTGGAATGCTCAGCGGATCGACGGCGGCATCCTGATCGCCCGCACGACGGCGGCGCGTAATTCGTTCCTGTACATCGGCGGGCAGAGTTACCGCAGCGCGATCGACATAAGCCGACGCCTGCCCGCTTCCGCTCCCACGAATCTGCCCTTCGGCAAAGCTTACATTTACCTGTCCCACGCGCTTGGCGACAACCGCGGTTCCGCCCTGCACAACCGTAACGAAATAGGGCAAGGTGACGGTACGCGCAGGCCCGGCTTCGCGCCGGGTTGCCACCACATCGAAACTGGCGAGCTGATAGATTTTCTCGCCCTCATCGTTGCACTGCGGCGTTATATTGGTGATCGACGCGACCACATCAATGGCCGCAGCATCCCGGCTTGTCGCCGGGTTGAACAAGGTTACATCCCCGGTATGGAGCGGCACCGCCACCGCTGGGCAGACGCCGCGCGTCGCGGTGATCCCTACGCCTGAGGACAGGTCGATATCATTGTCGCGCGCGCAGCCGCTCACCACCGCGACGGATCCCAGCGCAAGCAGCATGGCCATATATTTGCGAGGGGCGGTCGGCGAAATGGGCTTCATGGTGATCGGCTTTCCAAAATAGCGCGGAAGGAGCGAGGGGTTTTTATGCGCGCTGCTTCTTATCGGTGTGATTAACGCGGCGCAACGGGGACGAAGCGGCTTTACCCCATATGCCCGCCTGCGCTAGAGCGCGCGATCATGAACGCTCCGCTCGCCACCAGCCGCCCCGATAGCGACAAAAAGGCCGATCTTCGGGTATTGATCGCCGCCCCGCGCGGCTTTTGCGCGGGGGTCGACCGGGCGATCCGCATCGTCGAACTGGCGCTCGAACGCTTTGGCGCGCCCGTCTATGTTCGCCATGAAATCGTTCATAATCGCTATGTTGTCGATTCTTTGAAGGCAAAAGGCGCAATTTTCGTCGAATCGCTCGACAAAGTGCCTGACGGCGTTCCCGTGGTGTTCAGTGCCCATGGCGTCCCCAAGGCGGTTCCCGCCAAGGCGGAGGCACGCGGGCTCGATTATATCGACGCGACCTGCCCGCTGGTGTCCAAGGTCCACCGGCAGGCCGAACGCGCCCATGAGGCCGGACGCCATATCCTGTTCATCGGTCATGCGGGCCATCCCGAAGTGATCGGCACGCTGGGCCAATTGCCCGAAGGCGCGATGACGCTGATCGAATCGGTCGATGATGTCGCCCGGCTCGACCCGCCCAAGGGCGTCGAACTCAGCTACCTCACCCAGACCACCCTGTCGGTCGATGACACGCGCGATATGATCACCGCTCTCCATCATCGCTTTCCCGACATCGTCGGGCCGCGCGGTGAGGATATTTGCTACGCCACATCGAACCGCCAGCAAGCGGTGAAAGCCATTGCCGGCCTTTGCGACCGCGTCATCGTTATCGGTGCGCCCAACAGCTCGAACAGCGTCCGCCTGGTGGAAGTCGCCGAGCGTATGGGAACGCCGGCCCATCTGGTGCAGCGCGGCAGCGATATTCGCGGCGAATGGCTCGCCGATATCGCCACACTCGGCATCACCGCCGGGGCCAGCGCACCCGAAACCTTGGTGCGCGAAGTCATTGATGCGGTCGCCGCCCACCGACCGATGCAGGAAGAAGTCGTCGTCACCGCCGAAGAAAAGATGATCTTCAAGCTTCCGCGCGGACTGGAAGCGGAATCGGCCTGATCCATGGCCGTTTACACCAGCGTCGATCCCGACGATCTCGCCGCGCTCGTCGCGCGCTATGACATCGGCACCGTGCAATCGTGCAAGGGCATTGCCGAGGGCGTCGAGAACAGCAACTTCCTGCTCGAAACCAGCGGCGGACGCTTCATCCTGACCCTCTATGAAAAAAGGGTGAGCGAAGGCGACCTACCCTTTTTCGTCGATCTGCTTGCCCATCTGGCCCGGTCCGGCTGTCCCGTCCCCGCCATGATCGCCGACCGCGAGGGCAAGGCCATCCAGCGCATTTCAGATCGCGCGGCCTGCATCATCCAGTTTCTGCCCGGCATTTCACTGACCCACCCCAATGGAGCGCAGTGCGAAGCGGCGGGGGCGGCGCTAGGCGCGATGCATAAGGCGCTGGCCGCTTATGAAGGCGCGCGCGACAATAGCATGGGCCATGCCCAGTGGCGCGCCGTGGCCGCGGGGGCGGGCGATCTCGATAGCGTTTTGCCCGGCCTTGACGCCATTGTGACGGACGAGCTCGCCTATCTGGACGCGCATTGGCCGAGCGGCCTTCCTGCCCATGTCATTCATGCCGATTTGTTCCCCGACAATGTGCTGATGCTGGGCGACCGGGTCACCGGCCTGATCGACTTTTATTTCGCGGCGACCGATTTTCGCGCTTATGACCTTGCCGTCACCCATGCGGCCTGGACCTTCTCCGACGACGGGCAGAGCTGCGACCCTGCATTGGCGCAAGGATTGATGCGCGGTTATGCAAGCGATGTTACGCTGACCGACGCCGAAATCGCTGCCATGCCGATCTTTGCGCGCGGCGCGTCCTTGCGCTTCCTGCTGACGCGCGCCCACGACTGGCTTCACACGCCTGCTGATGCGCTGGTAACGCGCAAGGACCCGCTGCCCTTTCTCAACCGCCTGAAACGCTATCAGCAGGCCGACGCCGCCGACCTGTTCGACGGCCTCGCATGACGGATGCGCCCACCCGAAAGGTCGTCATCGCGACCGATGGCGCCTGCAAGGGCAATCCCGGTCCCGGCGGCTGGGGAGCGGTGCTGCGCTGGGGCGATGTGGTCAAAACCCTGTCGGGCGGCGAAAAGGACACGACCAACAACCGCATGGAGTTGATGGGTGCCATCGAAGCCCTGGCTGCGCTCAAGCGAAGCTGCGACGTCGAACTGTCGACCGACAGCGTCTATGTCCGCGACGGCATCACCAAATGGATCCATGGCTGGCAAAAGAACGGCTGGAAAACCGCCGCGAAGAAGCCCGTGGCCAATGCCGATCTGTGGCAGCGCCTGCTGACCGAAGCCAAGCGGCACCGGATCGAATGGCTGTGGGTAAAGGGTCATGCCGGGCATGGCGATAATGAGCTGGCCGACCAACTGGCCAGCGACGCCGCCTTGCAAATCGCGCGCGGCTGACCGGGTTGAAAGGGGCCGGACGCCCGCAGCGTCCGCCCCTCCCCCTTATTCGGCCCCCTTACTCAGCTTCGCGCGTTTCGGCGCTGGGACCGTTGGTTTTGATCGACTGGATTGCGTTCAAGGCAGAGGCTTTGCTCGAATAGCCCTCGGTCCAGAACATGGTTTCGCTATTATATTTGAAATAGGCGACATATTCGCCCGCCTTGTTCTGCTTGATCTCGAAATAATGGGCCATGGGTCTCTCCATTGGTCGCACCCGCCGGAATGACGGGACAGGCGCATGTTACGCCTTGAGACGCCGCTTGCAAGTATCGATAGTTAACCAGAAAAACGCAGGGGCGAAAAAGGCCTGGCATCAATTGCCCCTATGGCCGCTGGGGCCGGAGCACCGCCCATTTGCTCGGCCAATAACGCCGAGATGGCAGGCACGGTCTGAATGCCAAAGCCTCCCTGTCCGGCGCACCAGAAAAAATCGGGCTGATGCGGATCAAGGCCGAAAACAGGTAAACGGTCGGGTGCAAAGCTGCGCAGTCCCGCCCATTTGCGCTCAACCGCCGCAATCGGCCAGTCGACCACTTGCTGCAGCCGGTCGATGGCGAGCGCAACGTCCATTTCCTCCGGCGCCGCATCGCAAGCGAGAGAGGCGGTTTCATCATGTGGGCTCAGCCACACGCGCCCTTCGCTCTCGCCCTTGAAATAAAATTCGCCGCCAATGTGGGAGATGAGCGGCAGGCTGGCGGGAACCGCCGTTTGAAATCTGATCTGCGCCACCGTGCGGCGATAGGGCTGGATGCCAATCGGCGCCACATCGCAAGCGCGGGCGACATGGTCGGCCCAAGCCCCGGCAGCGTTGACGAGAGTAGCGGCATGAATGCGTCCCTGCCCCGTTTCCACGGTCCAGCCATGGCGTCCGTTATGGCGGGCCGAAAGCAGCGCTGTTCGCGTCGCGAGCACCGCCCCGGTCTTTCGGGCCGCTTTCAGATAGGCGAGATGCAGGCCCCCGACATCAATGTCGCGGCAAGAGGCCTCAAGCGCTGCCTCGGTCCATTCGGGCCGCAGGCCCGGAACCTGCTGGCGCAGCGCATCGGTGGACAAGCGCGCCACATCGACCCCGCGCCCCGAAAATTCTTCCACAAAAGCATCGACGGCCGATCGTTCCTCGCGGCGCCCGATGATGAGCGCGCTGCGCGGCAGCAAAAAGGGATGGTCCGAAAATTCAGGATCGGGGTGTGCGAGAAAAGGGCCGGAAGCCGCCGTCAGCGGCTGCACCTGAACGCCGCCATAGCTTTCCAGCCAGAAAGCTGCCGAGCGGCCCGTGGCATGATAGCCCGGCATATCCTCCGCCTCGATCATCATCACCCGGCGATAGGGGGCGAGCTGCGCGGCCAGGCTGGCGCCGGCAATCCCGGCGCCGACGATCAGCACGTCGGTCGTTGCGGACGGGGCGTCGGTCATGCGTCGCCGCATATCGGCTTGCCGCGCGATTGCAAGGCCAAGCGCGGAAAGACAAGGTTACTATTTGGTAAGCCATAGTCGCTAACCCCTTTGTCATGGACAGTAAATGGATTGCACTGGGGCTTATGACCGCGCTGGCCGCCTTGATGATCGCGGCAGCGATCAGCGACGTGCGATCGCGCACCATCTCGAACCGCCTCAACCTGGCCATGGCCGCACTCGCGCCCCTTTTCTGGGTCGCCAGCGGGCTTGCCCCCTGGCCCGACATGCTCATGCAGGCCGGGGCGGCCTTTGCGGTGTTTCTGCTTTTCCTGGGATTATTTGCAATCGGCGCGATGGGCGGCGGCGACGTCAAGATGATCGGGGCTGTTATGTTATGGGTCTCGCTTCCGCTGATGCTGCCGACGCTTACCATCATGGCGATTGCCGGGGGGCTGCTGTCGATCATCCTGTTGATCCAGCATAAATGGCGTCCATCGGCCATGTCACAGCAAGTGCCGTACGGCGTGGCGATTGCCGCCGCCGGACTTTGGGCGCTTCACCAACATTATTTTAACCAGTTTGAGGCTATCGGAGCGAGCTGAGGGCAGGCTCAGCCATCTCTGGTGGGTGCAGGAGGGCGACTAATCGTCATGGATACGCGAAAATTAATACTGATTGCTGGCGCGCTGGTGATTGCCATAGGCGCCGCGCTGGGGGTCAATATGATGATGCGCGGCTCTTCCGCGCCTGAAGCGCGCGCTGCAGCCGCGCCGCAGATCGATGGCCCGATGATTTTGGTGGCGACACGGCAATTGCCGACCGGGACGATTATCGGCCCCGACAGCTTTCGCTTTCAGCCCTGGCCCAAGGAGTTGGTGGAAAGCGCCTATTTCCTGAAGGACAAGACCGATACGCAGGCGCTGGTGGGAACGGTCGTTCGGTTCCCGATCACGGCAGGCCAACCGTTGACGCAGGGGGCACTCGTCCACCCGGATGATCGCGGCTTCCTCGCCGCCGCCCTTGGTCCCGGCATGCGCGCTGTAACCGTGAAGGTCTCGCACGAACAGGGCGTGGCGGGTTTTGTCTTTCCCGGCGACCGCGTCGATGTCGTGCTCGCGCAGGAACTCGAGGTCAAGGAAGGCGGCTCCTATCCGGATGATCAGCTTTTCACCGCCGAAACCATTGTCCGCAATGTCCGCGTCCTCGCGACGGATCAGCGCTATAATGCCGCGAATGAGGAAGGCAAAACCGAGGTTCTGACCTTTGGTTCGGTGACGCTTGAAGCAACCCCGGAAATCGCCGAAAAAATCGCCGTCGCCCAGAATATGGGCAAATTGTCGCTCGCTTTGCGGCCGCTGGCCGAAAGCGCCGGTGAACTCGACGCTGCCATTGCCTCGGGCGAGGTAAGCGTGCCGACCAAAGGCGGCAGCGCCGCCGAGCGCAAGATGATGGCCGAAGCGGCCGCGCGTCCTACCAGCGGTCGTTCCTCTGCCACCACCGGGGGCGATGTTTCGCGCTTTTGGGTTCCGGTGCGCGGCCGCGTCTCTGTGCCGCGTCAGCAGTCAAACGCCAATGCGCCAGCCAATATGTCGGCGCCCGCCATGCCGGCGGCCAGCATCGCGGCGCCAGCGCCGCGCGGCCCGGTCGTCCGTGTGACGCGGGGTGACAAGGTGACCGAAGTTCCGGTCGGGGGGAAATAAGATGACCATCAAAGCGAAGCTTGCAGGGTCGGCGCTCGCCCGCACCCTTGCCATAAGTCTCGTCACCGCGACATTGGTGGGGGCGCCTGCCCGGCCCGCGGCGGCGCAGGGTACCCAGAACGCCAACCAGAGCATCGACCTGTCGGTCGGTCGGGGCCGGCTGATCAGCCTGCCCACCGCCATGAGCGACATTTTTGTCGCCAATGACGAGGTGGCCGATGTGCAGGTGCGATCAAGCCGGCAGCTTTATATTTTCGGTAAAAAGCCGGGGGAAACGAGCATCTATGCCACCGACGCCAGCGGGCGGGTCGTCTATTCGACCATCGCGCGCGTCGGCAATAATATCGAAACCATCGGCCAGATGCTTTCGCTCGCCATGCCCGATGCCAATATCACCTCGAACACGATGAACGGCTTTGTGCTGCTGACGGGGACGGTGCAATCGCCCGACGATGCCGCCGAAGCCGAACGGCTGGTTCAGGCCTTTGTCGGCGAAGGAACCAAAGTCCTGTCCCGCCTGCGCACCGCGACGCCGCTGCAGGTCAATCTGCAGGTGCGCATTGCCGAGGTCAACCGCTCGTTGGTGAAGGAAATGAGCGGCAACCTCTTGACCCGCGACCGCGACGGTCCGCTGGGCAATGGCTTTCTTGGCGGTGTCTTCAGTGGTCGCCGGGCGGGCAATATTCTTTATCCCGGCGAGGGGGAACCCCCGGTGACGGGAAGAACCTATGAGATAACGACCCCCAGCGGCGTTCGCAGCCTTGCGGGTGCGGGGCGCCTGTTCGGCCTCGACCTGATCGCCTCGCTCGACATGGGTGAGCGTTCGGGAATGGTGGCCACATTGGCGCAACCCAATCTGACCGCCATTTCGGGCGAAACCGCCGACTTCCTTGCGGGCGGCGAATTTCCGATCCCCATCGCCGGAACGACTATCGAATATCGCAAATATGGCGTCAGCCTCGCTTACACCCCCACGGTCTTGTCGAACGGTCGCATCAGCTTGCGCGTACGGCCCGAGGTTTCGGAGCTGTCCACCGAGGGCGCGATCGAAATGGAGGGGTTCCAGATCCCAGCCCTTACCGTTCGCCGCGCGGAAACGACGGTCGAACTCGGTTCGGGCGAAAGCTTCATGATCGCGGGCCTGATGAACAATCGCTCAATCGGCGCGATCGACAAGATGCCGGGGCTGGGCGACGTGCCGATCCTGGGCAATTTGTTCAAATCCGACAGCTTCCGGCGCGGCGAGACCGAGTTGGTAATCGTCGTCACCCCCTATCTGGTCAATCCCGTCTCGGCGAACGAGATCAAGCTGCCGACCGATGCCTATCGCGATGCCAATGATGCCGCGCGGCTGTTTGTGGGCCAGACGAGCGACGGGCAAACCGGCGGGGAACGGCCCAAGCCGCGCCTCGACACCTCGGCGGGCGATGCCGCCCGGCTGCGCGGCGACGATGCGGTGTCGCCGGGCTTCAGCTTTAACTGATGCGCTGCTTTTCAGGAGCATGACGATGAAAAATATTGCCACTTGGACCGCCCTCGCTTTCGCGACCACCCTCGCCGGATGCACGGGCAGCGCGCATAGCAATCGCAGCCTCGATTCGGTGCACCAGCCGGTCGTAAAGATGCAAAATTATCAGTTCGACGTCGCCGCGACGGGGGGCGATCTTGGCCCCAGCGAACAGGGACGGCTGCAAGGCTGGCTCGACGCCATGGGCGTGCGCTACGGCGACCGGATCGCCATCGAAGATACCTCCACCTATGGCAGCGATGCCGCCCAGGAAACGGTGCGCGCGATGCTTGCACGGCGCGGCTTGCTTGTCAGCAAGGACGTGCCCGTCACCACCGGCGCGGTGCCGCCGGGGCATTTGCGTATCGTCGTGACGCGCGCAACGGCTCATGTCCCCGGCTGCCCCGACTGGTCGAGCAAATCCTCGATCAATCCCAATAATGCCACATCGTCCAACTATGGCTGCGCGACGAACGCCAATCTGGCCGCGATGGTCGCCGACCCCAATGATCTGATCAAGGGTGCGCGCAACGAAAGCTATGATCCCGCCGCCGCCACGCGGGCGATCAAAACCTATCGTGAGAAAACACCCACCGGCGCAGGCGAACTGCGCGGCGAAACGACCAACAATGGGGGAGGAAGCCAGTGAACGCTCCGTTCAAGCCGACGGGGGTACGCGACCCTTTCAACGCCTTTGTCTGCGACGATGACACACTGGAGCTGATCCGCGTGGCCGCCAATGACATGGGCTGGCCGATGGAAAAGTGCAACAAGGGCGGCCTGCGCAACGCGGTGCAATCGCTGTCGGTTTCCGCCAGTCCGAACATCCTGTTCGTCGACATGTCGGAATCGGGCGATCCTATCAATGACATCAACGCGCTCGCTGAGGTTTGCGAACCCGGAACGGTGGTGATCGCGGCGGGGCAGGTCAATGACGTACGCCTTTACCGCGACCTTCTGTCGAGCGGGATTCAGGATTATCTGCTGAAGCCGCTGTCGCTCGACCAGCTGCGCGAATCGCTCACCATGGCGCAGGCTTTGCTCTCTGCGCCCAAGCAGATGGACATGATGGATGACAAGCCGCACCATCTGGCCGCTGTCGTCGGAGTACGGGGCGGCGTAGGCGCCTCGATGGTGTCGACATCGCTCGCCTGGGCGATGAGCGAACAAGGCGACCGCCAGACAGCACTGCTGGATCTCGATGTGCATTTCGGCACCGGCGCGCTGACGCTTGATCTTGAACCCGGCCGCGGGCTGATCGATGCCATCGACAATCCCAGCCGCATCGACGGGCTGTTCATCGAACGCGCCATGGTTCGCGCCTCGGACAAGCTCAGCCTGCTCTCGGCCGAAGCGCCAATTCATCAGCCGGTTCTCACCGACGGATCGGCTTATTTCCAGCTTGAGGAAGAGCTGCGCAACGCCTTTGAAGTTACAATTGTCGATATTCCGCGACAGGTTCTCATTCCCTTCCCACACCTGGTGTCCGAAGCGGGAACCATTGTTCTGGTCAGCGACGTAACGCTTGCCGCGGCGCGCGACACCATTCGGCTCTTGTCCTGGTTCAAACAGAATGTGCCGAGTGCCCGTGTCATTCTGGTCGCGAACAAATTCCAGACGAGCGTCGGCGAATTGTCGCGCAAGGAGTTTGAATCGTCGATCGAGCGCGAAATCGACATCGTCGTGCCTTTTGACCCCAAGTTGATGAGCCAGGCCGCCAAGCTGGGCAAATCCTATGCCGAAATCTGCAAAGGCACCAAGGCCAGCCAGGTCTGGAGCAATCTGATGCAGCTGGTTCTCGACGGATCGGACAGCAATGGCGTGCAGGGCGCGGATCAGGCCAAGGGCGGCAATTCGCTTCTGGGCAAGCTCGCCGGACTGAGCCGCCGGAGCAAAAAAAGCGCCAAATAGCGGCGACGGAGCGGGCGGCGGCTGACGGCGCCCTGCCTCCAGTTGCCGGAGACGGGACGAATAACAACCATGACCCTTCCGATACTCCTCATTGTCGGCGCTGCCATATCGGCCTTCGCGTTGCTCGCCATGGCTTTGGGCGGTCCTTCGCCCGCCAAGGCGAAAAGCCGGCGGCTGGGAGCGGTCAAGGATCGCCACGCCGCTTCGGCAGAAGCGGTGGTGGCAGCGCAGATGCGCAAGACAATTCAGGCCGTCAATCGCAAAGGCGAAGGGGGCCTATCGGCCCTTATGCCGCAGCGGGACCAGATGGAGCTTCGCTTGCGCCGCACCGGGCGCGGATGGACCATTACCCAATATATGTTGGCATCGATGGGACTGTTCATTTTCGCCACGGGCTTCATGCTGTTGATGCGCTCGCCGCCGGTGCTCAGCCTGATGATCGGGCTGTTGGCCGCCATCGGCCTGCCCTATACCGTGACCGGATTTTTGATCAACAAGCGGGTGGCCGCCTTCAACGCCCGCTTTCCGGACGCCATCGACCTTCTGGTGCGAGGCCTTAAATCCGGCCTTCCCGTGACCGAAACCTTCCAGGTCGTCAGTCAGGAATTGCCGGGGCCGGTGGGCGAAGAGTTCAAGGGCGTCGTCGAACGCATCCGCATCGGCAACACGATGGAAGCCGCGCTGCAGGAAACAGCGGATATGCTGGGCACGCCCGAGTTTCAGTTCTTCTGCATCTCCATCGCCATCCAGCGCGAAACGGGCGGCAACCTTGCCGAAACGCTCGCCAATCTGTCGGATGTGCTCAGGAAACGTGCTCAGATGAAGCTCAAAATCCGCGCCATGTCGTCGGAGGCCAAGGCCTCCGCCTATATCGTCGGCGCGCTGCCCTTTTTCGTCTTTGGCATCGTCTGGATGATGAATCCCGAATATCTTCAGGGCTTTTTCTATGAAGATCGGTTGATCATCGCAGGGTTGGGCGGGCTGACGTGGATGGGCATCGGCGTCTTCATCATGTCCCGCATGATCAGCTTCGAAATATAAGGGGGAAAGGCCATGAACATCAACCTTCTCCTCAGCGCCTTTACGGGAGCACAGCCCGGTCCCAAGCTGCTCGGCATCGACGTCATCTGGGCGGCGACCATCCTTTCCGCCGTTGGCGTCTTTGCCGCCGTTATCGCCGTCTATGGCGCGATGACGGTTCGCGATCCGATGACGCGCCGCGTCAAGGCGCTGAACGAGCGCCGTGAACAGCTCAAGGCCGGCATTACCGCTTCAACGACAAAGCGTCGCGCGCGCCTGGTGCGGAAAAATGAAACCACCGACAAGTTGCGCAGTTTCCTCGGCCGCCTGCAAGTGTTGCAAGAGGAACAGGTCAAGGATGTGCAGCAAAAGCTGGCGCAGGCCGGTATTCGCTCCAAGGATATGGCCGTCGCCGTTATCTTTGGCCGGATGGTGCTGCCAATCGCGCTGGGCGGTCTGGTTGCCCTTCTGGTTTATGTCGTTAACTATTTCCCCGACTGGACGCCCTTCAAACGCTCCGGCGCGGTGATGGTGGCGCTGCTGCTCGGTTACAAGGCTCCGGACCTGTTTGTTCAGAACAAGCGGCAAAAACGCACCGACGCCATTCGCAAGGGGCTGCCCGACGCGCTCGACCTGCTCGTCATCTGCGCCGAAGCGGGGCTGACCGTCGACGCCGCCTTCAGCCGCGTCGCAAAGGAACTCGGCCGCGCCTATCCCGAACTGGCGGAGGAATTTGCCCTCACGTCCATTGAACTCGGCTTCTTGACGGAACGACGGCAGGCGTTTGAAAATCTCGCCTATCGCGTCGATCTGGAAGCGATGAAGGGCGTGGTGACGACCATGATCCAGACCGAAAAATATGGCACGCCGCTCGCCAGCGCCTTGCGCGTCCTTTCGGCAGAATTCCGCAACGAGCGCATGATGCGTGCCGAGGAAAAGGCCGCGCGCCTGCCCGCGATCATGACCGTGCCGCTGATCCTTTTCATCCTGCCGGTGCTGTTCATCGTCATTCTGGGTCCGGCGGCCTGCTCGCTCAGCGATGTGATGTCGTCGGGCGTGATGGGCGGCGGGCAATAGTCCAAACGAAAAAGGGGAAGGCGCGGCGCCCTGCCGCCCTTCCCCCTTGTTTTTCATCGAGACCGGGCCGGATCAGACGGCCACGACCTGCTGTTCAATCGCGCCGAAGATGCTGTGGTGCCGATCATCGTCCATCCAGATGCGGACCGTATCGCCCGCCTTCATGAAGGGCGTTTTGGCCTCGCCCTGCTGAATGGTTTCGACCGTCCGCACTTCGGCAAGGCAGCTATAACCCAGGCCGCCTTCGGAAATGGGCTTGCCCGGCCCGCCATCGGCGTCGCGGTTGGAGACCGTTCCCGATCCGATGATCGTTCCCGCGCCCAGATTGCGCGTCTTGGCCGCATGGGCGATCAGCGCCCCGAAATCAAAGGTCATGTCGACCCCGGCATCGGCCCGGCCCAGCGGCTGACCATTGAGATCGACACTGAGTGTGCCGTGCAGCTTCCCGTCCTTCCAGCGTTCGCCCAGCGCATCGGGGGTGACGAATACCGGCGACATGGCGCTCGACGGCTTTGACTGGAAAAAGCCGAAGCCCTTGGCAAGCTCGGCGGGAATCAGCCCGCGCAGCGATACGTCATTGGTCAGGCCGACGAGCAAAATCTTCTCACGCGCCGCAGCCGGGTCAATGCCTGCGGGAACATCGCCCGTCACGACGACCACTTCGGCCTCCATGTCGCAGCCCCAGGCAGGATCGCCGAGCGGGATCGGATCGCGCGGCGAAAGAAAGGCATCGCTTCCGCCCTGATACATCAGCGGATCGTGCCAGAAGCTTTCGGGCATTTCCGCGCCGCGCGCCTGCCGCACCAGCGCCACATGGTTCACATAGGCGCTGCCATCGGCCCATTGATAGGCCCGCGGCAGCGGCGAGGCCGCGTCGCGTTCGTGGAACCGCTCCTTGGGAATGGCATCATGGTTGAGATCATTGGCAAGCGCCGCGAGCCGGGGTGCAGCCTCGGCCCAATTGTCGAGCGCGGCCTGCAGTGTCGGGGCAATCTGCGTAGCATCGACATACCAGGCAAGATCGTCGGATACGACGACCAGGCGACCGTCGCGGCCATGCTTTAGCGAAGCTAGTTTCACACTCTATCCCTTTGTCTGCGATGCCGGCTCTTTGTGCATCGCAGGATTGGGGGGTGCGATGGGTCAGCGCGGCATCTGGATCGATGCGTAGCAGGTAAAGCCGCTCTGCCCCGCCTGCAAGCGCCGGATATATTTCAGATAGGCCTGCGACTGTTCATAAGTCGCCCCGGGCAGCGAGCGCCCCCGAAAGGCGCGTTTGACTTCCTCGCCCGTAAAAGGCCGCGGCGAACCGGGAAATGCATCCTTCGTTCCCGGCGGAACCAACTGGCCGTTGCGGTCGATATACTGCCCCACGCCATGCGGGCCGGGCACCGGAATCTGGCAATTCATCACCGATGCCGCCGTCTGCGCGAAAGCCGGCCGGATGGTCAGCGCCGCCGACACGCCGACAGCCCCCAGCGCCAGCATTTTGCGGCGGGACGGTGCTTCCTCGCCCGCAGCGGCGGGGACGTCGTTGGGAGTTTCGCTGTTTTCCATGGGCTTCGCGCATAGCCCAATCCTGTTAACAGGAAAAGAAAAACCCCCGCCACCGTCCGGCCATTCCCGCTATGGGACAGGCGCACGCCCCAAGTTAACAGGCGTAAAGCGGCTTGCGAAAGCGGCGCCACCATGCAAGGCGCAGCATTGATGTTCGATCGTCTCTCCAGCCTGATCATCGCGCTGACGCTGGTGGCGCTGGCTGCGATTTTTGCCCTGATGGCGGGCGGGGACCTGCTTTCCGTGCTGATCCTGACGCTTGCAGGGGTGGCGGCTGCCGCCACCGTCCATGCCGCACTGCCGTCATCCCTGCCCGAACCGGGCGCCGCTGCATCGGAGGGCGCCGACGCCCCGCTTGTGTCGCTGCTCCATCATCCCGATTTCGCGCGCTGGGCCGATCAGGAAAAAGAGCCGGTGATCGGCACGGCAAACAATATCGTCACCATCGCCAATGATGCAGCGATCCAGTTGCTGGGGCGCCACATTGTGGGGGCCGATATTCGCACCGCCATCCGCCACCCCGCCGCGACCGACTATCTGTCGCAGCCCGACGAGGCGGCGGCCCTGCAGGTCATCAACCTCGCCGATTTTCCGCGCTCGGGCCAGCGCTGGACGATGCGGACCGCCACCCTGTCGGGGAACGAACGGATCATCTTTCTGGTCGATCGCTCGGCGCTCGACGCGGCGGACCGGATGCGGTCGGATTTCGTCGCCAATGCCAGCCATGAACTGCGTACGCCGCTCGCAGCGATCCTCGGCTATGTCGAAACGCTGCAGGATATGAATGGCGAGGCTGACCAGCCGACGCGCAGCCGTTTCCTTGCCATCATCGACCGCGAAGCGCGGCGGATGCAGCAACTGGTGATTGACCTATTGTCCATTTCGCGGGTCGAGGCCGACCGCTTTCGCCGGCCCACCGCACTGATCGACCTCGGCGCCATCGTGCGGGCGACCGCCGCGCAGATCAAGGATGGCGAAGACAAGCGCGCCGCCGATATCGTCACCCGGATCGAGGAAGCGCCCTTCCCGCTCGAAGGCGACGCCGCGCAGCTTGGCCAGATGGCGCATAATATCATCTCCAATGCGATGAAATATGGCCGCCCTGGCACGCCGGTTACGGTGACATTGAAGCGCAAGGGCGAACAGGCGCTGCTATCGGTCGCGGATGAGGGCGATGGCATTGCGCCCGAACATCTGCCGCGCCTGACCGAGCGTTTCTACCGTGTCGATGAAGCCCGCAGCCGGTCGGTTGGCGGCACCGGCCTTGGCCTCGCCATCGTCAAACATATTGCCGAACGTCATCAGGCAAAGCTTCACATCGCCAGCGAACCCGGAAAGGGCACGATTGTCTCGATCAACCTGCCCTTGAAGGCGGGCGACTGACGAGCGCTCCGCGCTTCCTCAGCGGATCTGCCCCAAAAGATCGCCGATCATAGCGAACATGCGGTCGATATGCTCACGCTCGACAATCAGCGGCGGCGACAGCGCGATGGTATCGCCTGTCGCGCGCACCAGCAGCCCCGCGTCAAAGGCGGCATGAAATAATTCGGTCGCGCGCGCCGTGGGAACGCCGGGGCGCGGCTCCAGCTCGATCCCCGCGACGAGGCCGGCGGTACGAATGTCAATGACATGCCGCCGCCCCTTGAGCTGATGCGCGGCCTCCTCCCAATAAGGCGCCAGCCCGCGCGCGCGGTCGAACAATCCCTCCTTTGCATAGAGGTCGAGCGTCGCCAGTCCCGCCGCGCTCGCCAGCGGATGACCCGAATAAGTATAGCCGTGGAACAGCTCGATCCCGCCCGGCACGCTGTCGATCACCAGATCGTACAGCCCTCGCCGCACCGCCACCGCGCCCATCGGCACCGCGCCATTGGTCAGCCCCTTGGCCATGGTGATGATATCGGAGGTCACGCCCCAGGCTTCGGCGGCGGTCGCCGCGCCCAGCCGACCAAAGGCGGTGATCACCTCGTCAAAGATCAGGATGATGCCGTGCCGGTCGCAAATTTCGCGCAGCCGCTGCAAATAGCCCTTTGGCGGCAATAGCACCCCGGTCGATCCGGCCATCGGTTCGACAATGACCGCCGCAATAGTGTCGGCGCCATGCAGATCGACGAGGCGCTGCAAATCATCGGCCAGCTCGGCGCCATGCTCCGGCAATCCGCGCGTAAAGGCATTGCGCGCCAGATCATGCGTGTGCCGCAGATGGTCGGCGCCCGGCAGGCCGCTGCCAAAGCTGCGCCGATTGGCGACGATCCCGCCAACACTGATCCCGCCAAAGCCGGTGCCATGATAGCCGCGCTCGCGCCCGATCAGCCGGGTCCGCGTCCCCTGCCCCCGCGCCCGCTGTACCGCGAGCGCTATTTTCAGCGCCGTATCAACCGATTCGGACCCGCTGTTGGTAAAGAATATCCGGTCCAGATCCGGCGGCATCAGCGCGGCGACCCGCTGCGCCAGCTCAAAGGGCAAGGGATGCCCCAGCTGAAAGGTCGGCGCAAAATCGAGCGTCGCTGCCGCCTTCGCAATCGCTTCGGTAATTTCGGGGCGGCAATGGCCTGCATTGCTGCACCACAGCCCGGCGGTGCCGTCGAGGATCGTCCGCCCGTCGCTGCTCTGATAATAGAGGCCGCTCGCCGAAACGAGCTGGCGCGGATGCGTCTTGAATACGCGGTTGGCGGTGAAAGGCATCCAAAAGGCCGCCAACTGGTCATTGTCCCCGCGCATTCGGCTCTCCATTTCACGGCGCCATCCCGGCACCTGTTGTCGCCCCCGCGAAGCGAATGTGCCAAGCCTCTGTCAGAGTGGCAATCGCCAATGCGGCCACTGGCGCCGCCCTGCGCTTCACGATAGGCTGCGGGGCATAGCGGGCGCCCGGCCCGCACGAGGGCATATGACGATCAATCTCAAACAATGGATCACCGAGCACAAGATCGACGAGGTCGAGTGCATCGTTCCCGACATCAATGGCGTTCAGCGCGGCAAGGTCTTGCCGGCCAAGAAATTTCTGTCGTCGGTCAGCGACGGATCGCTCCGCATTCCCGGCAGTGTTTTCATCTGCACCATCGACGGCCATTATCCCGACGATATCGGCGATATATGGGACAAGGACCCCGACCGCATTCTGGTGCCCGACCCCGACACGATCCGGGTGGCACCGGGCTTTTCCACCCCCACGGCCTTTGTCATCGCCGACGCCTTCAACAGCGACGGCAGCGAGGTGAATATCGCCCCGCGCGCGCTGCTGAAAAAGGTGCTCGCCCTTTATGCCGAACGCGGCTGGCGGCCGATCATCGCGCCCGAGGTGGAATTTTACCTCGTCTCGCCCAACACCGACCCCGATTTCCCGCTGACGCCGCCCACCGGCCAGTCGGGCCGGTCGGAAAATGCCAGTCAACCCTATGGGCTGGAGGCGATGAACGAATATGAGGATATCATCGATCATATCTATGACGATTGCGAGCTGATGGGGCTCGATATCGACACGATGATCCACGAAATGGGCCCGGCACAGCTCGAGATCAATTTTCTTCATGGCGATCCGCTGCGCCTTGCCGACGAAGTGTTTCTGTTCAAGCGGGTGGTCCGCAATGTCGCGCGGCAGCATGGCGTTTACGCGACCTTCATGGCCAATCCCATGTCGGGCCAACCGGGCAGTTCGATGCATATCCACCAGTCGGTCGTCGATATCGAGACCGGTCGCAACCTGTTCGCCACGGCCAATGGCCGCGACAGCGCGATGTTCCGCAGCTATGTCGCAGGGCTGGTGCGCTTCATGCCGCAAATCGCCCCCATGTGGGCGCCCAATGTCAACAGCTTCCGCCGGATGCGCCCCGACAGCGCCGCGCCGATCAATGGCCATTGGGGCATAGACAACCGCTCCTGCGGCTTTCGCGTCCCCATTTCGGACAAGGCGAACCGGCGCGTCGAAAACCGGCTGCCGGGGGCCGATGCCAATCCCTATCTCGCCATCATCGCTTCGCTGCTCTGCGGCTATATCGGCATGACCGACCGGATGGTGCCGCCCAAGCCGATCACCGGCAGCGCCTATAACCGCGCGCGCACCCTGCCCCGCACGCTGGAGGCTGCGCTCGACCGCTTCTCGTCCTGCAAAAAGGTCCGCAATCTTCTGGGCGATGATTTCTTCGAAATCTTCTTTGCGGTGAAGGACTATGAGCTGTTCAACTATCAATCGGTCGTGTCGAGCTGGGAGCGTGAGCATCTGCTGATGCGCGTCTGACCCGGCGCGCGGCCCCTGCTCCCTTCGTCCATGACCCCCGACCCGCTCAACCACAGCTATTATGCCGCGACGGCGAACGATTGGCGCCCCCGGCCGTTCGCGGGCGAAGAGCGCGCCGATGTTGCGGTGATCGGCGGCGGCTTCACCGGCCTTGCCGCCGCGCTGGCCTGCGCCGAACGCGGCTTTTCGGTCATCCTCTACGAAGCGCAGCATATCGGCTTCGGCGCTTCGGGGCGCAATGGCGGACAGCTTATCCCCGGCCTGCGCTGGAGCGCCTCCCAGATCGAGGCCGAACTGGGGCGCGAACGCGCCGACGCCTTGTTCGACCTCTGCTGGCGCAGCAATCGGGTCAAGGCGCGCATCAACCGCCATGGCATCGCCTGTGACCTCAAATCCGGCCATGTCGAGGCCGCCTGGACCCCGCGGGACTTTGCCGCCATGCAGCGCGAGGCCGATTATCTCGAACGCCGCTTTGGCTATGCGACAGAGCGGATTGCGCCAGAGGAGATGGGCGCCCATGTCGCCACCACCTGCTATCATGGCGGCATCCGCGACCCGCAGGGTGGCCATTTTCATCCGCTCAACTATGCCCTCGGCCTCGCCCGCGCGGCCGAAGCCGCAGGAGTGCGCCTGATCGAAGAGCGCCGGATGACGCCTGAGGAGGCAAGCGCGAAGGCAAGCTATGTCATCAACGCCACCGATCACTGGATCGGGGAAATTGATCCGGCGCTGGGCCGCTACACCGTGCCGATCATGAATTTTAATATCGCCACGGCGCCGCTACGCGAAGCTGACGCACTCATCCCCGGCGATGCCGCCATTTCCGACAGCCGCTTCATCCTCAACTATTATCGGCTGTCGGCTGACAAGAGGCTGATTTTCGGGGGTGGCGAACGCTATACACAGCGCCCACCCCGCGACATCGCCGCCTTTGTCCGCCCCTTTATGGCCGAGCTGTTTCCGCAGATCGCCGCCGCGCCCATCGACTATGGCTGGGGCGGCGCGGTCGCGGTGACGATGAACCGGCTTCCGCATGTCGGGCGACGCGGCAATATATTCTATGCCCATGGCTTTTCAGGTCATGGCGCGCTCGTGACGACCCTGGCGGGCGAGCTTATCGCCGAAGCGATGGCGGGAACTGCCGAACGCTTCGACCTTTTCGCCAATCTGCCCGCTCGCCCCTTTCCCGGCGGCAAATGGCTTCAGACCCCGCTCGCGGTGCTGGGACTGCTCTATTATGCGCTAAGGGATCGGCTGGGCTAGCAGCCCCTCCTCAATGCTCCGCCTTGCGCCCCGGTATCAAGTGGAGCAGCGCCACGACCATCCCGCCCAGGATCAAACCGAACACGCCCGCACCGGCAGCATTGATTACCCATTCCCACAGCCCCGCACCGGGCAGGCCGCCTGCTACGGCTTGGGCGATATCATGCAGGCCATGGCCGATATTGCCGATATGATATTCATCCAGACCGTGCAGGACGATCTGCCCCCCGACCCACAGCATCGCCGCCGTTCCGATTACCGCCAGCGCCGCCAGCAATTTGGGCATGAAGGCGACGAGCCAGCGTCCGACCGCCTTGCGAAACCCCGACCCTCCCCGGGTCATCGCCAGCCCGATATCATCCATCTTCACGATCAGGCCGACCACGCCATAGACAGCAATGGTGATGCCGATCGCAACCACCACCAATGTCGCCGCCCGCATCGGCATGGGTTCGGTCAGCACCTCGTTGAGCGCGATCACCATAATCTCCGCCGACAGGATGAAATCGGTACGGATCGCGCCGGAAACCATTTTTTCCTCATGCGCCTTGTCGGCAACGATGGCGGCTTCTTCGGCCAGATCGCCTTTTTTCTTTCGTAGCGAGTGCCAGACTTTTTCGGCGCCCTCGAAGCATAAATAGGTGCCGCCGATCATCAAAATGGGGGTGATCGCCCATTGGGCAAACGCCGACAAAAGCAGCAGCACCGGCAGGATGAACAGCAGCTTGTTCTTGAACGAGCCCTTGGCGATCCGCCAGATCACCGGCAATTCGCGGTCCGGCGTAAAACCGGTCAGATAGCGCGGGGTGACCGCCGTATCATCAACCACAACCCCGGCGGCCTTCACCCCCGCCTTGGACGCTGCCGCGCCAATATCGTCGATGCTCGCCGCCGCCACCTTGGTGATCGTGGCGACATCGTCAAGCAGAGCAAAAAGGCCCGATGGCATAAACGCTTGTCCCCTGTTTACGGTATGGAAAGCCTTGGACACCCCTTCGGCGCCGCATGCTGATATCGCCCCTGTGTATCCGATCGAAAGAGTGAGGCAAGGGCCAGAAGAATGAGGTAAAAACTCGCAATCAATCTTGCACGACCTTCCGCTTACGTTAAGGTCAGTTTCAAACCGCAACCGGAGAGAGTGATTCATGGCCCTGCCCCCGATTTTTGACCGTCTTCGCCTGCCCGTTATCGGCTCGCCCCTGTTCATCGTTTCGGGACCGGATCTGGTAATCGCACAGTGCAAGGCCGGAATCGTCGGCAGCTTCCCGGCGCTCAACGCCCGGCCGCAAAGCCTTCTCGAAGAATGGCTGCACCGTATCACCGAAGAACTGGCCGCGTGGGACCGCGACAATCCGGACAAGCCCGCCGCCCCCTTTGCCGTCAACCAGATCGTCCATCGCTCGAACGACCGGCTCGAACAGGATCTTGCAACCTGCGAAAAATGGAAGGTGCCGATCACCATCACCTCGCTCGGCGCGCGCGAAGAGCTGAATCAGGCGGTGCATAATTGGGGCGGCATCACGATGCACGATGTCATCGACGATCGTTTCGCCCGCAAGGCGGTGGAAAAGGGCGCCGACGGGCTGATCCCCGTCGCAGCGGGTGCAGGCGGCCATGCTGGCACGCAGTCACCCTTTGCCTTGGTGCAGGAAATCCGCAGCTGGTTCGACGGGCCCATCGCTCTGTCCGGCGCCATTGCCCATGGCCGCTCGGTGCTCGCCGCGCAGGCGTGCGGTGCCGACCTCGCCTATATCGGCAGCGCCTTTATCGCGTGTGAGGAGGCGAATGCCGCGGAAGGCTACAAGGAAGGCATCGTCGAAGGGCGCGCGGGCGACATCGTCTATTCCGACCTCTTCACCGGCGTTCATGGCAATTATCTGCGCGGCTCGATCGTCGCGGCGGGCCTCGACCCCGACAATCTGCCCAAGGGTGACCTGAAGACAATGAATTTCGGCTCTGGCGACGGCAGCAAAGCGAAAGCATGGAAGGATATCTGGGGCTCGGGCCAGGGCATTGGCGCGGTCGGCGCGGTCCGCCCCGCCGCCGATTTCGTCGCTCAGCTCGCCGAAGAATATCATGAGGCCTATCGCGCTCTGCAGGCGAAATATCGCGCCTGAAGCGGGGCTTTGACACAGATGCGCGGATGAACGAGGGGCAAATTCCCCCTATTCATCCGCGCGGGATTGCCAAAACACAGGATGCAGCGAAAAAAGGCGCTGACAGCCCGGCCCCCCGCCCCCCGCTTATATGGCGACCTGGCTCCCCAGTTCGACCACGCGGTTCGACGGCAGGCGGAAATATTCCATCGCGCTTTCCGAATTGCGCAGCATCCATGCGAATAATTTCTCGCGCCACAGGGGCATACCCGGCTTCTTGGCGGCGATCAGTGTCTGGCGCGACAGGAAGAAGCTGGTTTCAATCATCTTGAACTCGCCGCCACAGCTGGTCACGCGGTCCAAAGCCGCCGGAACATCGACGGGCTGCATGAAACCATAATTCAGCACAAGCCGGTGGAATCCCTGCCCCAGATCCTCCAGCGCACACAGCTTTTCTTCGCGCACGAAAGGCACATCGGCAATTTTGACCGTGAGCAGGATGATCCGCTCGTGCAGCACCTTGTTATGCTTCAGATTGTGAAGCAGCGCATGCGGGACACCGTCCGCCGACGACGTCATGAAAACCGCCGTTCCGGGCACGCGGGTCGCGCTGTTCGCCGCGGATTTGACGAACACCGGGATGGGCATTGCGCCTTCGGCCATCTCACGCTGCATCAATGCGCGGCCGCGCGACCAGGTGGTCAGCAGCGTGAAGATGGTGAGACCAATGGCCAGCGGCACCCAGCCGCCATCGGGAACCTTGATAAGGTTCGCCCCGAAATAGGCGATATCGACGATGAAGAAGACAGCCAGAACCGGCAACGCTTTCCAAGCGGGCCATTTCCACAGCGTGAAAAGAACCACGCTCATCAAACATGTGTCGATGAACATCGCCCCCGTCACCGCGATACCATAGGCCGCAGCCAAATTGCTGGACGATCCAAAGAAGAGGACGAGGATGATCACCATCGTCATCAGGAACCAGTTCACCACCGGAATATAAATCTGCCCGGCCGCCGACGCGCTGGTATGTTCAACGCGCAGGCGCGGGATAAAGCCGAGCTGGATCGCCTGCTGGGTTAGCGAGAAAGCGCCCGAAATCACGGCCTGACTGGCAATGATCGTTGCAAGCAAGGCCAATATCACCACGGGAATGCGCCAGGCGTCGGGCATCATCTGGAAAAAGGGGTCGGCGATCAGGTCGGCGCGCGGCCCCGCTTCGGCGGCCAATACCATCGCGCCCTGCCCCATATAGTTGAGCATCAGCGCGGGCAGCACAAAGACCAGCCAGCTCAGCCCGATCGGCCCGCGTCCGAAATGGCCCATATCGGCATAGAGCGCCTCGGCCCCCGTCACCGCAAGCACCACTGCACCAAGGGCGATAAACGCGGTAAAACCATCGAGATAGAAGAAACGCAGCGCATTCAGCGGATTGACCGTTTCGACGATAATCCACGGATTGGCGGCGATATGCATGACGCCCAATGTCGCGAGCATCAGAAAATAACAGAGCATGATCGGGCCGAACAAGGCCCCGACCTTCGATGTTCCGCGCGACTGAATGGCGAAAAGGAATATCAGGATCGCAAGCGCAATCGGCACAATATAAGGCGAAAAGCCCTTGTTAACATAAGTCAGCCCCTCGGTCGCCGAAAGAACCGACATGGCCGGCGTGATCATGCTGTCGCCATAGAATAGCGCCGTTGCAAAAACGCCGAGCAGGATGATCGGCCACGTCCAGCGCTTGCCTTCGGAGGAGCGGCTGATCAGCGCGAGAAGGGCAAGGCTGCCGCCCTCCCCCTTGTTGTCGGCGCGCATGATCGTCAGCACATATTTGAAGGTGACGACGAGCATCATCGACCAGAAAACAAGGCTCAGTACGCCATAGATGTGGAGCCGGTCGGGCTCGATCGGATGATGGCCAGCAAATGTCTCGCGAAAAGCGTAGAGCGGGCTGGTCCCGATATCGCCAAAAACGACGCCAACGGCGCCGACCGCCAGCTTTAATTTGCCGTCGCCCTGATGGCCGTGGCCATAATGGCCGGTTTCGGCGGCGGTCGGAGCAGCGCCCATGGCGCGGTCCGTCGCCTTTTGCGACTCAGCAGACATGCCGGGGCCTTTAGCCCAGTCGTTCCATTTGGAACAGCATGGAAATCATCCTGCTTCGGAAGGGTTCGGCGGTGCCGGCTCCAGCACGGCGCGAAGCTGCGTCAACCGCTGCTCCAGATCGGGCCGCCACGGCGCGTCGTCCGGGCTGCGCGCGAGCAAGTCCGACCACACGCGCTCCGCGCCCGTGAAATCGCCGCTTTGCGCTTTCGCCAACCCCTCAAAGAAAGGCGGCGCGGGGTGCGCGGGATCGCGCCGCGCCGCCTCGTCAAACGCAAGCGACGCCGCCGGAGACATCATGCCGCCGCCATGGGCGACCAGCGCATTGCCCAGCCCGACCCACAGATCGACATTGTCGGGATATTTTTCGAGCGCCTTTTCCAGCGTTTGCGCGGCCAGCCTGGTTTTGCCCGTCCGCATGAAGCCGTCCGACATGCCCAGCCACTGCGCCGCGGGACCGAAGCGTTCCGACATGCCGCGCCGCTGATCGCGGATCGCCTCGCCAAATCCTTCGGGCTCGTCGGGCGCCGCGACGGGTTTTCCCGGCAACATCGGATGCCCTTGCAAAGCATAGCCTGACAGCGCAATCACCATCGCCGATGCCAGCCGGGTGCGCGCATCGCCCACCAGCCGTCCCCGCCAGATCATCACGCCCATGGTGACGCCGATCGCGACCAATATCCAGAAATAGGTCATGGGGCCTCATTCTCGCTGGGCGTTCCGCGCCCCATGAACCGCCGCGAGGCAAGCCAGATGCCCAGCGCAAGGAAAATGAACGGGCCGCCCCACAGCAAGGCCGTCGCCATATCCAGCGGCGGGTCATAGCTCACCCAATTGCCATAGCGCGCGACAAGCCATTCGCGAATGGCTTCGGGGCTTTCGCCCGCCGCCAATTTGCTTCGCACCTCATGCCGCATATCGCCCGCGAGCGCTGCGTCGCTGTCCGCAATCGACTGGCCCTGACAGACCAGACAGCGCAGGCTTTCCATCAGCGCCCTCGCCTCCGCCTCTTTCGCAGGATCGCGAAGCTGCTGATAGGCATAGGGCGCGGGCGGCAAGCGATCCTGCGCCGCAAGCGGCCCCGCCCCGCCCCACCAAGCCGCCGCCAAGAGGCTGAGCGTCAGCAGCAGGCCGGGCGCCTTCACTCCATCGCCTCCAGCTTGGCGAGGATTTCGGGGACATGCTCGGCCAGGATCACGCCCTGAATCTGTTCGCGAATAATCCCCTTGCCATCGACCAGAAAGCTCTCCGGCACCCCCGACGACCCCAGCGCAATCTGCACGCTGCTTTGCATGTCAGAGCCGATGCGGTCGAAAGGATTGCCATATTCCTTCAGAAATTGCGCGACATCCTCGGGCCGGTCGCGAATGGCGATGCCGTCGATCGGCACTCCGGCTTTTTTCAGCGCCTCCAGCTGCGGCGCTTCGGCGCGGCAGGGAATGCACCAGCTTGCGAAAATATTGACCAGCCGCGGCTTGCCATCGGCCAGATCGGCGCTTTTCAGCCCCGGCACCCCGGCGGTCGCGGGGGGCAGGTTGAACAGCGGCATCGGCTTGTCGATCCAGTGCGACTGGACCAGGGTTTCGGCCGGGGTGGTCAGCCGATAGAGGAAGGCGCCGAACAGCAGGCCCAAAATCGCCAGCGGCACGAACAAAAGCCAATGTTTCTTCATGGTGCAAAACGCTCCTCTGCCTTGCGCGCACGGCGCGCGCGCCACAGGGTCAACCACTGCGCGCGGCCAATCAGCGCGAGCAGCGCGCCCAAGGCAATCAGGCCGCCGCCCAGCCATATCCACCACACCAGCGGCTTCCACCACAGGCGCAGTTGATAGCGCGCCACACCCGCACCTTCGCCCGGCACCGGCTGGCCGAGCACGGCGTAAAGCTGCCCACCCGGCCGCGTCAGCAAGGCGGCTTCATTGGTTTCGACCGGCGTGCGCCCCATCAGCCCCGGGAACATGCGCGATTCGGGCGCCATGACGACCGCCTTCCCGCCCGGGTCGGTGACAACCAGCCGCGCCTTGAGCGCAGTATAATTCGGGCCAGCAACCGGACGAACGCCGTCAAAGCGCACCGAAAAATCGTCAATTTTGACAATATCGCCGGGCGCGGCCGCAACCAGCCGTTCTTTCAGGAACGCGCTTTCGGCGCCCATACCAGCGAGCGTCACGGCAACCCCGAAATGCGCGACCACCATGCCCCACACGGGCAGGGGCGTCCGGCGCAGATTGCGCCCCCACAGCGGCGCAAAGCTCGCCAGCGCGACAATCGCCGCCACCGTCATCCCGAGCAGCGGCAATATCTCGACCCGCCCACCAAACAGGACGAGCGAGAACAGGATCGCGCCCCCCGCAAACAGCGGCACCGGCAGGCGCGTCCACAGCTTGCGCCCGTCATCCTTGCGCCAGCCGAGCAGTGGCCCCGCCACCATGACCAGGCACAGGATCAGCGCGAGCGGCCCCGCCACGCGGTTATAATAGGGCGGTCCGACCGAAATTTTCTCGCCCATCGCCTCGGCAACGATTGGATAAAGCGTCCCCAGCAGCACCAGCGCCAAGATGGTAGTGAGCAGCAAATTATTGATCACCAGCGAGCCTTCGCGGCTGAGCAGCGCGAATTTCTTGCCCTCCGCCACCGCCCCGGCGCGCAGCGCAAACAGGGTCAGCGCCCCGCCGATATAAAGCGCCATCAGCACCAGCAGGAAAGCGCCGCGTTCGGGATCGACCGCAAAACTGTGCACGCTGGTCAAAAGCCCCGACCGGACAATGAAGGTGCCGACCATCGACATGGAAAAGCCGACAACGGCGAGCATCACCGTCCAGGCGCGCAGCGCATTGCGCGTCGCCGTCACCGCCACCGAATGGAGCAGGGCCGCCCCGGCGAGCCAGGGGAGAAGCGAGACATTTTCCACCGGGTCCCAGAACCACCAGCCGCCCCAGCCCAGCTCATAATAGGCCCAATAGCTGCCCGCGGTGATCCCCAAGGTCAGGAAGATCCAGCTTCCCAGCACCCAGGGGCGCATCGCGCGGGCAAAGGCGGGACCAATCTCGCGCGTGACCAGTGCGCCGACCGCAAAGCTGAACGCCACCGACAGGCCGACATAGCCGACGTAAAGCGTCGGCGGATGAAAGGCGAGCCCGATATCCTGCAACAGCGGGTTCAGCCCCTGCCCGTCGGGCGGCGCAACCGGCAAACGGCTGAAAGGGTTGGAAGAAAAGAGCAGAAAGGCAAAAAAGCCAAGGCTCAGCGCGGCCTGCGCGGTCAGGGTCGCGATCAGCGTATCCTCGCGCAGCCGCTTTTCGAACAGCGCGATCAATCCCCCCGACAGCGACAGGATCGTCAGCCAGAGCAGCATCGACCCTTCATGATTGCCCCAGGTTCCGGCGATCTTGAACAGCATCGGTTTCAGACTGTTGCTGTTGCGCGCGACCAGCTCGACCGACATGTCCGACCGCACGAACAGCGCGATCAGCAGGGCAAAGGACAGGGCGGTGAGCACCCCCTGCGCTACGCTGGCGGGCCGCACGGTCGAGGCCAGTTCGCTGCGTCCGTCGCGCAGGAACAAAATGCCCGAAACAAGCGTCAGGCACGCCAGCGCCGCCGCTATCCACAATAGCGCAAGGCCCAGTTCCGCAATCACAGCCCCGCCTCGCGCGCCTGAACCGCACCGGACCCCGCCCCTTGCACTTCCGCTGCCACCGCCGCGGGCATATCGCCCATCTGCGGCGGCATATAGCGTTCATCATGTTTTGCGAGAATCCGGTCGGCGACAAACACCCCGTCGGCGCGCATCCGCCCATCGGCCACCATGCCAGCTTTTTCGGCAAACAGATCGGGGACGATGCCCGTGAATTCGACCGGCACGCTCGCCTTGCCATCGGTGGCAACAAAACGGATGCTTACCCCATCGGGCTGTTTCGCGATGCTGCCTGCGGCGACCATGCCGCCCAGCCGCATCGCCTCGCCCACCTTCGCCGCGCCGCCCGCCACGTCCTGAGGGGTGCGAAAATAGGCGGCCTCGTCGCGCAGCGCGCTGGCGCCCAGCACGCCCGCGCCAACAATGCCCGCCAGCGCGAGCAATCCCAATATCAGGCGTTGATGCTTCGCCTTCATCGCCGGTCCCGGCGTAGCGCGTCGCTGCGCTTTTCCGCCTTGGCCATGCTCCGCCAGCTATGCCAGAGCACCGCGCCGGTCAGCAGCGCCGTCAGCGCATAGGCGGCAACGACATAGGCCCATTGGCCCGACCCCGTAATCACTCCGCTCATAGCGCCCCCTCTTCGCTGCCCGCCATGCGCCGCAGCCGCGCCGTCACGCGATTATCGGCAATGATCCGCCGCATCCGCATCAGGACAATCGCACCGAACAGCAGGGAGAATCCAACCAATGTCAGCCCCAGCGGCCACAAAAGCGCGCCATCGATGCTCGACCCGCGCAAGGTGATGCTCGGCCCTTGATGCAGGCTGTTCCACCATACGACGCTGCGATTGATGATCGGCAGGTTGATCGCCCCCACCAGCGCATAAATGGCCGCGCCGCGCGACACGCTCCCTCCCGCTTCATTCTCGCGCTCGCCATTGGTCAGCGCGATGAAACCGGCATAAAGAAACAGCAGCACCAGCATCGAGGTCATGCGCCCGTCCCATTCCCACCAGGTGCCCCAGGTGGGCTTGCCCCAGATCGAGCCGGTGGCGAGGCACAGCGCCGTAAACAACATGCCCGGCACCGCAATCGCGCGCGCCGCCACCCCGGCAAGCGGATGCCGCCAGATCAGCTGCACCAGCCCTGCCAGCGCCAGGCCGGTCCATCCCCCCATGCCAAGCCAGGCCGAGGGGACGTGAACATAAAGGATGCGCGCGGTTTCGCCCTGCTTGTAATCGCCCGGCACCATCGTCAGGCCGGCAAAGGCCCCGGCCGCCACAAAAAGCAGCCCCAGCACCAGCAGCCAGGGCGTCAGCGGCTTGGCAATCGCCAGAAAACGGGTCGGATTCGCATAGGCGTGCATCGGTTCCGCGTCCTTAGGCGAGCCGAACCGGACGGTCCAGCAATTTGCCCGCGCCCTTCCCGGCGCGCCTCAGGCCTCCGGCCGCGTCCAGATCCAGCTCCCGCCGATCAGCGCCGCTGCCACCGGCACCAGCTTCCACGGCCAGGGGGCGAACAGCAAGGCCATGAGGATACTGAACGCAAAGGCAAGCAGTGCCGCCACCTTCCCCCGGCGGCTGATCGCGCCATTCTCGCGCCAGGCGACGATATGCTGCCCGAAACGCGGGTGCGTCACCAGCCACGCCTCCAGCCGGGGCGAAGAGCGCGCAAAGCAGAAAGCGGCCAGAATGACAAAGGGCACGGTCGGCAACAGCGGCAGCACCGCCCCCACCGCGCCAAGGGCAAGCGACAGCCAGCCGCCGACAAAGAATAAATGCCGCTTCATCGCGAGAAGGCTTAGCGCAATCTGGTCGCGCCGCCACTCCTATCGTCGCCCATTGTGCCGCCGGGGCATCCCCGGCCGTCCTCAGCCGCGACCGATCAACTGTTGCGCCATCCGGTCGGCAACCACCGATGCCGGGGTCTGGCTCGCCTTGCTTTCGGCCCATATCTCGGCGAGGCGGCCCGGAATCTTGTGAATCCGGCTTTCCACCTCTTCGCGGCTGCCCTGCCCTAGATATTCCAGCGCGACATTGATGATGCCGCCCGCGTTGATCACATAATCGGGGGCATAGACGATGCCGCGATCATGGATGCGTTGCCCATCGGCAGCGGTGGCGAGCTGGTTGTTCGCGCCGCCCGCCACAATGGGAACCTTCAGCCGCTCGATGCTCTGTTCGGTCAGAATGGCGCCCAGCGCATTGGGGCTCAGCACATCGGCCTCAACCTCCATGATCGCCGCCGAATCGACCAGATCGGCACCCAATTCCTCAGCCAGCGCCTGCGCGCGCGTCAGATTGACATCGGCCAGCGTCAGCTTCGCGCCTTCCGACGCCAGCCGCCGCGCAACCTTGCCGCCGACGCTGCCCACACCCTGAATGGCGATGCGGACATCCTTGACCTCGTCGACGCCCAGCCCTTCCCTGATTGCCGCCTTGACGCCCAGATACACGCCCAGCGCGGTGAAAGGCCCCGGGTCGCCGCCGACCTCGCCGTTGCCCACGGGCAGGCCGCTGACATGCTTGGTGTGTTTGGAAATCTCGACCATGTCAGCATCATTCACGCCGACATCCTCGGCCGTGACATAGGCGCCGCCGAGCGATTCGACCGCCCGGCCAAAGGCCGCGAGCAGTTCGGGCGTTTTTACCTGGCCTTCATCGGCCAATATCACGCCCTTGCCCCCGCCCATCGGCAGACCCGCCATGGCATTTTTATAGCTCATGCCGCGCGACAGGCGCAGCGCGTCGGTAATCGCAGAGGCACGCTCGGGATAATGCCAATAGCGCACACCGCCCGCACCGGGACCAAGATGGGTCGAATGCACGGCAATCACGGCGGTCAGTCCGCTCGCACGATCCCGGAACATATGAACATGTTCATGATCGTCGAAATCGGCGAAATCCCATACAGCGGACATGGCGGAACCCTCTACGTTCAAAAATTACGTGAGGGCGTAATAATGCAACAGGGGTGGCGAGTCACGCCGTTTCCTGCGGACCCGTTTTGCTTCGTCATCATCGCAAAAAATGGGGCGACCGACGGGACTTGAACCCGCGACCCCCGGTACCACAAACCGGTGCTCTAACCAACTGAGCTACGATCGCCATGCGCCGCGTGCAAATATGCCGTCGGCAGGGCGCGGGCGATAAGCGGCGCGTCCCCTTTCGTCAAGCATTGTTCGCGCGCCCGCTCCCCTCTAAAAAGGCGCCCATGGCAGCACAGCATATTGTCGACATGGCGACCTCTGGCGCCGATCGCACCGCCGACCGTCTGGCGCGCCTTCCGGGCATTCGCCGCGCCCCGACGCCCCGGCTTCAGCAATTCACCCTGCCGGGCTTTCTCGATGTCGATTTGTGCGAGGCGCTGATCGAGCGGATTGACCGCGACGTCCATCCTTCGACCATCGCCGATCCCAATGGCGACACCGCCTTTCGCACCAGCACCACCTGCGATCTCGATCACCGCGATCCGCTGGTCGCCGCGCTGAATGTCCGCCTCCACGACATCACCGGCATTCCCCTGCCCTATGGCGAGCCGATGCAGGGGCAGCGCTATGATGTGGGACAGGAATTCAAGGCGCATACCGACTATTTCGATCCCGCCGGCAGCGACTGGCAGACTTATTGCGCGATTCCGGGGCAGCGCAGCTGGACGTTGATGATCTATCTCAACGAACCGCCCGCCGGGGGCGCCACCCGTTTTCTTGCGACCGGAAAAATGCACAAGCCCGAACAGGGAAAGCTGCTGGCGTGGAATAATGTGAACCCCGACGGCACTCCCAATGCCGACACGCTTCATCACGGGATGAAGGTGCGAAAGGGCCGCAAATATATCATCACCAAATGGTTTCGCGAACGCCCCTGGCCCTGGCCCGAAGGCGAATTGCCGGCCTAGGCTGTCACCCCCGCGAACCCGGGGGCACCGATGTTATAACTCGGCGCTCCCCGGTTTGCAGGTTATCGTTAGCGAAGTCGAGAATGCCCATGAGCGAGCCGTGGAGCGTCGCGTGCACCTCGCCGCGCTTCGCGCCCGGATGGAGGACGATCTTGCCGACGAGCGAACGAATGTCGCTTGACGCGTCGAGCCGCGTTTCGGGGTCATCGAGCGTTTCGGCGAGCTTGACGACTTTGCGCTGGTAGATTTCCGCAATGCCGGGATGAACGTCGGGGACTTCTTGCGGCGCTTCCGCCAGCCGCGCGGTGATCTCGACCCGCTCGCGTTCGAGTTCGTCCATCCGCGCCTTCATGGCGGGCTGGTAGAGTCCATCCTCGATCGCCGCGATGATGCCCGCGACAGCCTTGTCGATCCGTGCCAGTCCCCGCCGGTCTGCCTCCGCCTGAATGCGCTGCTCGCGATTCTCGCGGTTGATGTGCGCCGCATAGGCCGCGACCGCCGCCTCGATCTTGTCGGCCGACACGAGCTTTTCGGTGATACCGGCAAGTGCCCGGCGTTCCAGTTCACCGCGCCGGATCGTCCGACTGTTGGTGCAGCTACGGCTACGATGATGGCCGACGCATCCATAGCGGTCGCCGACGACCACGGCATAAGTGCCGCCGCAAACACCGCATTCGAGAAGGCCTGACAGGAGATAGGCCGGGCGCCGCGCCCCGACGAGCGCGCGCGCCTGCGCCGCTTCCCGGATTCCGGCATGGCGTTCGGCAAGCGCCCGTTGCTGGCGCTTGGCCGCTTCCCAAAGATCGTCGGCGACGATCCGAAGCTCGGGCACCTCATTCCTAATCCATTCCGATTCCGGGTTGAACCGGGTGACGCTCTTGCCCGAGGCGGGATCGGTGACGCTATGTTTGTGGTTCCAGACGCGGACGCCGACATAAAGCTCGTTGTTGATGATGCCGGTTCCCCGGCGAACATCGCCGCGGATGCTGGTGTCGCGCCATGACTTGCCCGCCGGACCGGCAACGCCTTCGGCATTGAGGTCGCGCGCAATGGCAAGCGGGCTCTTGCCGTCCGCAAACTCGCGGAAGATGCGCTCGACGACCAACGCCTGTACCGGATCGATTTCGCGTTCGCCACGTACAAGCTCACCTTCGCTGGTGAGGCGCCGGACCATCCGATAACCGTAGCCGACCGCGCCAGCGGAAAATCCCTTCTCGACCCGCCCGCGCAGGCCGCGATGCGTCTTCTTCGCAAGGTCTTTGAGGAACAGCGCGTTCATCGTGCCTTTCAGCCCGACATGCAGCTCGGAGATTTCGCCTTCGGCAAGCGTGATCAGCGGGACGCGCGCGAACTGCAAATGCTTGTAGAAGGTTGCGACATCGGCCTGATCGCGCGACACGCGGTCAAGCGCTTCGGCGAGCACGATATCGAACTTCCCCGCTTGCGCTTCGGCAAGCAGCCGCTGGACACCCGGACGCAGGATCATGGTCGCGCCCGAGATCGCGGCGTCTTCGAAGCTGGCGACGATTTGCCAGCCTTCGCGTTCGGCGCGTTCGCGGCAGATGCGCTGCTGGTCGGCAATCGACGCGGCATTCTGCTGGTCGGAGGAATAGCGGGCATAGAGCGCGGCGCGGATCATCATGTCTTCCTTTCGCGTGGCGGGAGTATGGCCCGCACAGCCGAGTAAGACAGTGTCCCGCGCAAACACCCTATGGTCAATGCTTTGGGGACCGAGGCTTTTCCGGCTGAGGATCGTTATCGTTCGCCGCACAGCGCGCCCGAATATGCTCGCGGGCGATATGTCGGCCGATCGCCTCGGCGATGCGCGTCAGGGCCGCATCGATGGCGACCGGATCAGGGACAATGTGGTTGTCGTTGGCGGGTGCGATGGGGCGCGAGCGCGGTGCATCATCCTTTTTCATAGCGGCCCGTCATCGACGGGCCGATCGTCATTCTCGGCGCGGTAGGCGGGCGGATCGGCGATCCATCGATTGATCTTGGACTCGTGCCAGCCGGCGCCGTGAACGCTCACCTTGACCTGCCTCGGGAAGGTGCCTTCGGCGATCTTGCGATAGATGGTCGAGCGCGACAGGCCGGTGCGATGACGGACGGTATCGAGGCGGAGAATTCTATCGGGAGCAGGCATGGGGTTATCTCCATTGGCGGATAGTTGACGATGCCCCCTCGGCACGAATTTCGATAAACGGCACCTGCCTTTCAAGTGTCTCTTCGGTGCATTCCGGTGCAATCGAACCATAGGATGCGAAAACAGGCGCCCGACAACAATAGCGCTCAAAAGGCGCCAATCGGCGCCAAAGGGCGCGAATAGGAAAGCCCTGGAAAGAATTGGCTGGCCTTTTGCCGGATGCGCCGTTCGACGAGCGTGCAGCTTTATCTGTTCTTGTCATATCGCAGGCCTCGTCATTGATGGTCTGCCCGCCACCAGCCAGTTTGCATCAGTCGATTCGGTTCACGCAATGGGGGAGGCATCGATCTGCCTCTCGTGTCACCTATGGTTCCTGCAGCTTCGATTGCGGAAGCATGTCGCAGAAACGACCCCATAAGATCGAAAGCCGCTCATTTGTGCCTGGACCCTATGTGAGCAGCTAGAGAAGCGGGCGTCCCATCTGCGATGGCCGCGCTCTATTCCGCTTCGCTCCACCGAGCCTGCGCTCACGCGCCGTCTCGTCGGCTGACGGCCGTGACGATCGCCGACGCAAGAGGTCGGAGCTTGGCTCCGGCCCGAAGGTCATCGCGCGTTCGCGCGCTGGCGTTGATCTCCGGCCGTGCGGTGGGAGCGTCGCTCTCCTCTGAGGCCCGCCCGGCAGTGCGCAACCCCTTTCGGGGTTCTCCATTGCATTTCGACCCTTCGGGTGCGCCCTGCCTTTGTGGCGGGCCTCCCCGGTCGCTCTCGCCGCTCCCCCCGCTCATCCGGGGCTGCGGTGGTTGAAGAGCAAAGGAGACAAGTCATGGAACTCAAACATATCGACATCGCCAACCTCTCTGTGTCGCCCGCCAACATGCGGGGAGTGACCAAGAAGCCGGACCTCACCAATATCCTGCCGTCCGTCCGGGCGCGCGGCATTCTGGTGCCGCTGATCATCAGGCCGAGAGCGGAAGACGGGGCCTACGAGATCGTGGCGGGCAAGCGGCGCTATCATGCGGCGCTGACCGTTGCCGAGGAACAGGATGGCATCGACCCGCTGCCTTGCGCTGTGATCGAAGCCGGGGACGATGCGGCGGCATTGGAAGCCTCGCTGATCGAGAATATCGCCCGGTTGGACTCCGATGAGGTCAACCGCTGCGAATCCTTCACCCGCCTTGTCCGCGAAGGGCGGAGCATCGAGGACATCGGCCTGACCTTTGGACTCACCGCGTTACAGGTGAAGCGGACGCTCGCCATCGGCAATCTGCTCCCCCGCATCCGCACCATGTATCGCGCCGACAAATTCGATGCCGTCACCATGCGCCACCTGACCCTTGCCACCAAGGCGCAGCAGCGCGAATGGCTGGCGCTGGTCGACTGCCCTGAAAAGCATGCGCCGACCGGAAGCCAGCTTAAAGCATGGCTGTTCGGCGGCAGCGCGATTGCGGCGAAGGTCGCGATGTTCGACCTTGCCGATTATGCGGGCGAAGTGATTTCGGATTTGTTCGGCGAGGACAGCTATTTTGCCGATGCCGATGTCTTCTGGACGGCGCAGATGGCCGAGGTCGAGAAGCAGGCCGCCTTCTACAGCGACAGCGGCTGGTCCGATGTCGTCGTCATGGAACGCGGCACCTACTTCAATACGTGGGAGCACGAACGCTGCCCGAAAAAGAAGGGTGGCAAAGTGTTCGTGACCGTCACTCATCGCGGCGAGGTCGCCTTCCACGAGGGTTATATCACCACCAAGGAAGCGCGGCAGCGGGTCAAGGGTGAACTGAACACCAACAAGCCGGTGCGTCCCGAAGTCAATGCGGCGCTCGGCAATTATATCGACCTTCACCGTCATGCCGCCGTGCGCGCATCCTTGCTATCCCAACCCGCCATTGCGCTGCGCATGATGGTCGCCCATGCCATCGTCGGCTCGCACCTCTGGCGTACCGATGTCGAGAAGCAGCGCGCGGCGAGCGATGCCATCGCCGAGAGCGTCGAGGTATCGGCGAGCGAGGCCGCGTTCGACAAAGCGCGGCGGTCGGTGCTTGACCTCATTGGATTCGATGCCGAAGCCCCGACCGTCGTCGGCGGCTATGACGGCGATCATGGCGTTTCCGGTCTGTACGCCCGCTTGGCGGCGCTGTCCGATGAGGCGGTGATGAGCATCCTTCCCGTCGTGATGGGCGAGACGCTTGCCGTCGGCGGCACCGAGGTCGATATGCTGGGGCAAGTAACCGAAACCGATTTGCGGACATGCTGGAACGATACGACCGTGCTGCCCGACCTCATTCGCGACAAGCAATTACTCAATGCTGTCGTTGCAGAGGTAGCGGGCACTGACGTCGCCGAGGCCAACGCGGGAGCCACCGCCAAGGTGCAGCGGAGCATCCTCGTCGATTGTCTCACTGGCAGCAATGGCCGGGCAAAGGTCGAGGGCTGGCTTCCGCGCTGGTTCGCCTTTCCGCCGAGCGGCTATACCGAGCGCGGCGGTGTCGGCTGTGTCGAGCGGAGCGAACGCATTGCGTCGCTGCTTGCTCCGGGGCAGGTCGAGGCCGAACCGGAACTTCGCGAAGCGGCCTGATTTCTCCCAGCGGCCAAATTGGAGGGACGGCTTTGCTCGTCCCTCCAGATTTTTCGCCCGGCGCAAAGCGCCGGGCAATCTGTTCTTGCCAAGTGACGGGCATTGCCCGAAGATTCTTGAGGAATGCGAACCGACCTCGATCATCTTCCTGCCGCCAAGCAGCGCGAGCTTGAGCGTATCGTCGAGATCATCTTCGACGAGTTCGGCGCCGCCACCGAAAATGCGACCGGGCGCCGCAAGGGAGCCCGCATCCTCAAAATCATCCTGTTCGGATCACACGCGCGCGGCGATTGGGTCGATGCGCCGCTGTCGGCGAACCAATATAAATCCGATTACGATATTCTCGTCATCGTCAGCCAGAAGGAACTAACCGACCGTGCCGCCTATTGGGCGAAGGCCGAGGAACGGCTGATCCGCGCCTACACCATCGAGAAGACGCTGAGGACACCGGTCAACTTCATCGTTCATTCGCTGCACGAAGTGAACGACGGGCTCGCGCATGGGCGCGTCTTTTTTATGGAGGTCGCGAAGGATGGGATTGCCGTTTATGAAGCCGACGGCAACGGACTCGCTACGCCCAAACCGAAGACACCGCAGCAAGCCTTAGATACCGCGCGAGAGTATTTTGAAGAATGGATGCCACAAGCGGCCAGCGCCCAGAAGGGTTTCCTCTTTTTCCTATCCCAGCATGAGCATCGCGACGCCGCGTTTATGCTGCATCAGGCAACCGAACGCCTGTACCAAGGACTGATGCTCACGCTGACGTATTACACGCCGTACAACCACAATATCGCCTTCCTTCGGTCGCTCGCCGAAGGCCTCGACCGGCGACTCTACGGTATCTGGCCCGAGGCCAGTCGCCGCGATCGCGCGATGTTCCAGAAGCTCAAGGAAGCGTATACGAAGGCAAGGTATTCGCGTCAGTACCGGATCAGCGAAGAGGAACTGACCTGGCTTGGCGAGCGCGTCGAAGAACTCGGCCGCGTCGTCCACGAGGTCTGCGCTGACAAGATCGCCGAACTCGAAAAGGCGGCTCGCGCATAATTGCGTTGCGCCGCCCCGCTTGCCGGGACTCCCGGATTCTGACATAATCTTGTCTACGGGATGGAATGACTGGCGTCCATCCCGAGGAACGTCCTGCCAGCATCATGCAGGTCCGGCCCTTAAGGTCGGGCAGTTGCTGTAGACCGCATTAGCGGCGCACAGCGGACACCGCTTGCACATTCGCGCATCGAAGCGCGGACCGCCGCTGTGCGAGCTTATCATGTCTACCCCAACGAACGACGTTTACGCGCGCGAAGTCGTGATGGCGCGTGTCGGCCATCTGATTCGCCGCAAGCAGGGCGAGATCGAGAAGGTCACGCGCATCCTGCGCGCCTTCTTCGAACCAGCCCAAGTGCAAGCGCCCGAACCGGGGCGGATCAAACGCATCGTCCTGATCGGACCCTATGCGCGGCGAAATTGGTACGAAGACAAGAGAACGATCGACTTTTCCGATTACGAACTCTGGGTCGTCGTCAATCATCAGCTTTTCAAGGAAGAATGCTGCTGGCGCCGTGCCCGCGACGTCATTTGCCGCGAACTTGGCGACCGCTGCGCGGTCGATCTTGAGATTTACTCTCGCGCCGACATCCGCATCGCCAAAGCGGAGCGCGACAGGTTCATCCTCAACCGGCTGGAGGCCGGCATCACCCTCTATCGCGCTTCGCGCGATGCGCCGCTGGGTGGCCGCGAGAGTGGGAGGGTGCGGCCATGACAGGCATCATCCGAACGCTCGATACCGTCTATCGCGCCGAGCATCCTCGATTGCTTCGCTATCTCAAACGACGGGTGGGCCCCGAGGAAGCACCGGACCTTGCGCAGGAGATTTTCGCGCGGCTGCTCCGCAGCAAAGAATTGGAAAGGATCGAGAATTACGGCGCCTATCTGACCCGGATCACGCGCAACCTCCTTATCGACCGCGCGCGCCGGAAGATGGTGAACCGCCCCGTCTGTTTTCCATTCGACGAAGAATGGATCGCGCCAACCGACGCCGATCAGACTTGGCGGATCGAAGCGATCGACCTGTTCCATCTTTACCGGCGAACCGTGCGCGCCATGCCGCCCAAGACCCGGCGCGTCTTCGTCATGCACCGAATGCGCCATCTGACCTACATGGAGATCGCCGAGCGGCTCGGTGTCTGCGTCCAGACCGTCGAATATCATATGATGCGGGCGCTGACACTCTGCCGCGCGGCGGTGGCCGCGAAATGATGGGCGAGACATGTCTTCGGCGCGAGCACGCGGCCGACGTTCGCGAACGGGCGGAATCTCTTGCCCCGCCCGGTTGGAGGGTCGATTTCGCGGCCTTCTATCGCGCCGAGCGAGGGTGGCTGTTCCATTATTTCCGCAGGAGGATCGGGCGCGATGCCGCGCCCGATCTTGTGCAGGAAGCCTTCACGCGGCTGCTTCGCAGCGGCGCGTTCGATCGGGTCGCATATCCGCGCCCCTATCTGGCGCGCATCGCCCACAATCTGCTGATCGAGCGCGCGCGCAAAATTATGCGTGAGGGAGGCACCGCCTGTCCGTTCGACGAAAGCTGCGATGCACCCGTAGCGCCCGAGCAGGAACGACGGATCGAATCGATCGATCTGCGGCGCGCCTTTCGGCCCGTGTTGCTCGCCATGCCCGCGCGGACGCGGCGTATCTTCCTGATGCACCGGCTGCGCGGCATGACCTATGCGGAGATCGCCGCCGAACTCGGGCTCAGCGCCAAGACGGTTGAAAAGCATATGGGGCGCGCACTAGCGCGATGCCGCAAGGTCACCGTCGGAAGAAAATGATGACGCCTGCACCGATGCCGCCTCAAAGGCCCGTTTGCCACGCCGTTGCCAGAGTGCAGCGGCGTGTTCGCCTTGTTCGCTCCGCAGCTTGTCGGCCATCCATAGGAAAGCGCCATAGAGCTTCGCCCGATCGTCATCGATCAGATCGACCAGCCCGGCTTTGACGACAAGCCCGCCGAGTTCGATGAGCTGGCGCGTGCGCTCGCGGCGCTTCACCTGCCATTCGCGTGTGCCGGTTCGTGCCTTCACCGCTTCAAGCCGATGCCGCATGGCCATCAGGCGCCGTGTCATTCGCTGCACCGCGATCAGATCGCGCCGCAGCTTTGCGTGGCCCTCGTTGAAAGAAGCTCGCGCCCGCCTTGCGCCAGCCCTCCTTCGTGCTTGCATCTTTCGTCGAGGCCGCGCCTAGCAATGCGCCGGTCAGCATATCGGCATCGAGTGCATCGGCGCCGGTGGCAATGACGAGTTCGCCGAGCTGGCGAACGCGGCGTTCTTTTAGGGCCTTCGCTTTCGCTTCGAGCGCCTTCAGTTCCGAATCGATATCGCGTGGTTTGCGCATGTCGCATCTCCATGATGGGGTGATGCGCCCATCATAGGGATGCGCCGTTCGATGCGCAGCAAAGTCGTCGGGACAGCCTGGCACAGCCTAATCCCTCCGCGGATTTATTCGTGTGAGGGCGCGCTTATACGTCGTGCCGACGTGCTCTTCATGGCGTAGATGGATTGCCGTCATGGCGATCTATCACCTCTCGGTTAACGTCATCAGCCGCGCCGCCGGGCGGAGCGCCGTGGCGGCGGCGGCCTATCGTTCGGCCGAGCGGCTGCACGACGAGCGGCTCGATCGCGCGCATGACTTCACAAACAAGTCGGGCGTTGTGCATTCGGAAGTCCTGCTCCCGGAGGACGCGCCCGACGAATGGCACGATCGCGAACGCCTGTGGAATGCTGTCGAGGCGTTCGAGAAGCGGAAGGATGCGCAGCTATCGCGCGAAGTCGAGTTCGCAATCCCGCGCGAGATGAATCAGCAGCAGGGCATCGAACTGGCCCGTGATTTTGCGGCTGCCGAGTTCGTCGAACGCGGCATGATCGCCGACCTCAATGTCCATTGGGACATCGGCGCCGACGGGCTCGCCAAACCCCACGCGCATGTCATGCTCACCATGCGCGAGATCGTCGTCGGCGACGATGGCGAAGTCGGGTTCGGCGCGAAGGTGCGCGACTGGAACCGCACGGAGATGGTCGAGCAGTGGCGTGAGCGCTGGGCGGATCATGTCAACGAGCGCTTGGCCGAACTCGATATCGATACGCGCGTCGATCATCGTAGCCTCGACGCGCAAGGTATCGCGCTCGAACCGCAGGACAAGATTGGTGCCGCCGCATCGCGCATGGAAGGTCGCGGGCTAGAGGCCGAACGGATCGACCAGCATCGCGAGATCGCCGCGCGTAACGGCGAACGCATCATCGCGAACCCAAGCCTTGCGCTCGATGCTATCACGCACAGCCAAGCGACGTTCACCGATCGCGATCTCGCTATGTTCGTGCATCGCCACAGCAACGGCCGCGAACAATATGATGCGGTGCTGGGTGCGATCCGCTCGTCGCCCGATCTGATCGCCCTCGGCCAGGACGGACGCGGCGCGGAGCGGTTCACGTCGCGCGCCATGATCGACACCGAACAACGCTTGCATGACGCGGCTCAGCGGCTTGCACAGGGTCGGGGTATGAAGGTCCCGGCGACATCTCTCCAGGGAGGGAAGGACATCGCCGGAACGACCGCCCTGCGTCTTGGTCGCGAACAGCAGGCGGCGCTTGCGCATATAACCGGCGAACAGGGCCTGACAATCGTCGTCGGCTATGCCGGGACCGGCAAGAGCGCGATGCTCGGGGTTGCACGCGAGGCTTGGGAAGATGCGGGCCTGAACGTTCGCGGCGCTGCGCTCTCCGGCATCGCCGCGGAGGGCCTCGAGAATGGCAGCGGCATTCCCTCGCGCACCATTGCCAGCATGGAGCACGGCTGGTCGCAGGAACGTGATCTCCTTGGCCCCCGCGATGTTCTCGTCATCGACGAGACGGGCATGGTCGGCACGCGGCAGATGGAGCGGGTGCTGAGCCATGCGGCTGATGCTGGCGCCAAGGTCGTGCTGGTCGGCGATCCGCAACAGCTGCAGTCGATCGAAGCCGGCGCCGCGTTCCGTGCGCTCCACGAACGACACGGCGCCGCCGAAATCGGCGAGGTCCGTCGTCAGCATGCCGAGTGGCAGCGCGAGGCGACGCGCGAGCTTGCCACGGGACGCACCGGCGACGCGATCCACGCCTATGACGAAGCAGGGATGGTGTGCGCCGCCGAGACGAGGGAAGCGGCGCGCGCGGAGTTGGTAGGGCAATGGGACAAAGACCGGAAACTCCATCCGGACGCCAGCCGGATCATTCTCACCCACACCAATGACGAAGTGCGCGCGCTCAACGAAGCAGCGCGCGACCGGATGCACGCAAGCGGCGATCTTGGCGAAGATATCGCGATCAAGGTCGAGCGCGGCGACCGCAGTTTTGCTTCGGGCGACCGGGTCATGTTCCTGCGCAACGAGCGCAGCCTTGGTGCGAAGAATGGCACGCTCGCCACGGTCGAGCGCGTCAGCGAACAGAATATGGCGGTGCGCACCGACGACGGACGATCGATCGCGTTCGACATCAAGGACTATCGCGACATCGATCATGGCTATGCGGCGACGATCCACAAGGCGCAGGGCATGACCGTTGATCGCGCCCATGTGCTCGCGACACCGGGCATGGATAGCCATAGCACCTATGTCGCGCTGTCGCGGCACAGGGACGGGCTCGCGCTCCATTACGGCCGGGACGATTTTGCCGATCAGGGCAAGCTCGCCCGCACGCTGTCGCGCGAGCGCGCGAAGGATATGGCGAGCGACTATACCAAGGCCGATCCGGCGCGCGTATTTGCCGAGCGGCGCGGGATTATGATCCGTGAGCGCGTTGCCGAGATCGTCAAGGCCGTGCCCGAGAAGGCGCGCAGCATCTTCGCAGGGTTCAAGCCGACCGTGATGCGTGCGAGCATCGAACCGCAGCAGGCGCCGCGAACCGACGCCTTGCCGCGCGCGGTCGAACGCTATGCCCGTGCACAGGCCGACATCGATCGCATGACAGCCAAAGGCTATCCCACGCTCGCGCACCAGCGCAGTGCGCTCGACAAGGCCGGCGCCGATCTCGACGCGGTTCGTCCGCACGCGCGCGCCGATCTGGCGGCGGCGTTCGAGCGGGAACCCGACCTGGCCGGATCGGCGGCGCGAGGCGATAGCCGGGCGGCGATCCGCGCGATGCAGTTCGAATTCGAAATCCGTATCGATCCCGGCAAGCGCGCCGACCGGTTCACCGAGAGCTGGCAGCAACTGCGCCAGCAGCGCGACATGGCTACCCGCAAGGGGGCACATGACGCGGCGCGTCAGATATCGGGCCAGATGGGCGCGATGGCAAAGAGCCTTGAACGCGACGCGCAGATCGAATCGATCCTCAGCGCTCGGAAGGCGGCGCTCGGCATCGACATGCGATCGGTTCGCCCCATCGCTCAGGAACTGGCTGACATCGCCGTGCTCGGCCGTACCCGCTCGCTCGGCATTGGAATAGGCATGTAGGAGAAGGATGAATGACGACCGACGACCAGACCGCTCAGCCTCAGGACCCCGCCGCGGCCGCGTTCACCCGCCTCGAAAGCCAAATTGCATTGATGCGCCGAGCGGTCGAGAATCTCGCGACCGAGAAGGCCAACATCGACATCCCGGACTACAGCGACACCCTTGGCGAAATGGCTGAGTCTCTTGCGGCCGTGGCCGATACGCTGGACACGATTGCCGCCAAGCCTGCCATGGCCATGACCCCCGAAGGTATGGCGCAGCGGATGGATCAGGCGGCGCGTAGCGCCCGCCAATCAGACCGCGAGCAGATCGCGGCAGCGGAGACCCGATATGACGATGCGATGCGCGACCTGACTAAGATCGTCGCGTCGGCCTGGAGTGCCTCGTACCAGCGCGAGTATTTGAGATGGGCGGCGTGTGGCGGAGTACTGGCCGGATGCCTGTTGTGGGCGATCGTGCCCGGAATCCTTGCACGGCAGCTTCCGGAGAGCTGGCATATGCCTGAGAGGATTGCGATGCGGACGCTCCGTGAGCCGTCGGTATGGGATGCCGGAGTGCGCCTCTTGAAGGTGGGGAGTCCGTTGGACTGGCGCGCGATATCGGATGCCGCCGAAATGCGGGGTCGTAACAAGAAGACGATTGCTGATTGCGAACGGGCTGCGGAAAAATCGAAGAAGGTCGTGCGGTGCCGCGTCACGATCACGCCTCCGTAGATGACGCTCACGTCTACTTTGGGGTGGTTTGCCGAATGGTGGCTCTCCGCGATTGACGTGCTCCCCTGAAATGTGACCGATTTTGAGTAGAGTCCGACGCGAAGGAGTCGGACGCAATGAAGCGAAGCAGGTTCAACGAAGAGCAGATCATCGCGATATTGAAGGAGCATGAGGCGGGGATGCCGACGGCGGATGTATGCCGCCGGCACGGGATCAGCTCGGCGACCTTCTACAAGTATAAGGCGAAGTTCGGGGGTCTGGACGTGTCGGAAGCGCGGCGACTTCGGGCGCTCGAGGACGAGAATGCGAAGCTGAAGAAGCTTCTGGCCGAGGCGATGCTCGACAATGCGGTGCTGAAGGATCTGACATCAAAAAATGGTGACGCCCGGCGCCAAGCGGGAGGCCGTCGCATATGCCCGTGACCATCACGGGCTGAGCGAGCGTCGGGCGTGCATCCTGGTGGGCGTGAGTCGCCGGGTAATCAGATATGAGCCGACGAGGCCGGATGACGGCGCTCTGCGGCAACGCCTGCGCGAGCTGGCGGCCGAGCGCCGCCGGTTCGGCTATCGTCGCTTGGGGTATCTTCTGGCGCGGGAGGGCATGCGCCCGAACCACAAGAAGCTGCTGCGCATCTATCGCGAGGAGGGCTTGCGGGTCCGCCGCCGTGGTGGCCGCAAGCGGGCCTTGGGCACGCGAGCGCCGATGGCACTGCCGCAGGGTCCGAACCAGCGCTGGTCGCTCGACCTCGTATCGGACAGCCTGGTGTGCGGTCGGCGGTTCCGCATCCTGTGCATCGTCGATGACTTTACGCGGGAGTGTCTGGCGCTGGTGGCGGACACATCGCTATCCGGCATCCGCGTTGCCCGGGAACTGACGACGCTGATCGGCCTGCGGGGGAAGCCCCACATGGTCGTCAGCGACAACGGCGCCGAACTGACCTCGTCGGCGATCCTGCGCTGGTCGCAGGAGCGTCAGGTCGAATGGCATTATATCGCGCCGGGGAAGCCGATGCAGAACGGCTTCGTCGAGAGCTTCAATGGTCGCCTGCGCGACGAATGCCTCAACGAGACCCTGTTTACGTCGCTGGCGCACGCCCGCTTCGTGCTCATGGCTTGGCGGCACGATTATAATCACGTCAGGCCGCACTCTAAACTGGGTGGGCAAACCCCCGCCGAGATCGCCGGCCAATGGTCCTGGGGGCATGCCCCCAGGACCATTGCCATCCCATCAATCAACCATCATGAAGGAGCCGGACTCTACTTCTGACTGGTAACAATCAGGGGAGCACGTCAGGCCTAGGCCGCGTTGACAAAAGACTTCAGCCATAGCCGGACGGCTGCGAGGTTGAGGAAGCTCTCGAAGGACAGGATGGATTTGTCGTAACGGGTGGCGATGCGGCGCTGTTGCTTGAGCTTTCCGAACATGCGCTCGATGCGGTTGCGATCCGTGTAGCGGCGATAGTCGGGATGTTCGGGGGTCTTGCGGTTCGAGCGCGGCGGGATGATCGGCAGGATGCCTCGGATCAACAGGCTTTCCCGGAAGCGGTCACCGTCATAGCCTTTATCGGCGAGCAGCGCCCTGGGCTTGGCGACCGGGATTTTCATCAACGGTTCGGCGGCGGCGTAATCCGATGCTTCGCCGCCGGTCAGGAGGAAGCCGAGAGGGCGTCCCTGATTGTCCGAGCGGGCGTGGACCTTGCACGTAAAGCCGCCGCGCGATCGACCAAAAGCGTTCGCAGCCCCCCCCTTTTCCGCCGACGGCCGAGACATGGCCGCGAACCGTGGTGCTGTCGATCATGTGCTGCCAGTCGTCGGTGCGCCCCAGATCGACCAGCGTTTGCAGCAACGCATCCCACACGCCCTGTTCGGCCCAGCGCCGGAACCGGACATAGACCGAGTTCCACTTGCCATAGCGCTCGTGCATGTCGCGCCATGGGCAACCGACCCGCAGCACATGAAGCATCCCGTTCAGGAACCGCCGGTTATCGCCTGCGGGACGCGCCCAGCGTCCCCGCTCAGATGGCAGCAGCGGCCCGATTACGCTCCATTCCGCATCCGACAAATCCCCGCGACCCATGACTGCTCCCCAAAAAGCAGCTCTGAATCAGAAACCGACCGGATTGGGAATCCCTTTTGTCAACGCGGCCTAGTGAAACATGAGCGGCGCGGCAGGTGCCGCCCAAAGCGATATGGCGGGCGGCACTTGTCTGTTATTGAATGTCGGCAAAGATACGACGCTCGCTAATACCCAACACATGAGAATCTATACGAACCCGATCGCCAGACGTTGACCATTGGATCATTCCGGCGACCCGAGGGCTGAACGCGGCTGCAGCCTCAACAATTTGTGCCGCTGCTATGATCGATTTGAAGGCGGGGTCCAACACGCTCTGTGGATAATGTTCGCTATCCCAATCCGGATCGACCTCGCTGAATGCGGTTTTGTCGATCAGCGCCTCCTCTTGATATTCGAATGTGTTCATACGAGCGGAAGATTGTGTGGCATTCATTGACATTGAACGTGCAACAAGTTCGTTATGCGTCCAGGTCATGCCGTCGGCAAACGCCAATCTTTCAACGCGATAGTCGCCGCTGACCATCGTTTCCTTGATCGTGATCGAACCGCCGTCGATGAAGGTTAGCACCAGATCACGGCCGTTGTTGGCTTGCGCCACCGACACTTCGCTTGCGAGGATACCCGCGCCCAGCTGAATGGTGTCGTTGCCGCCCCATCCGCCGTTGCCGCTA